>CAWFKS010000023.1:0-82258 GCA_963816435.1 uncultured Alphaproteobacteria bacterium | reverse complement strand
AGCAAGCATGGCGGAGACGCCCGATGAGACGCTTCTCTGCCGTCCTCGCAGCCTTCGCTCTTGCCGGTCTGAGCCTTCCGCTCGGCGGCTGCAGCGGCGTGCAGTCGGCGCTGGCGCCTATGGGCCGAGAAGCCGCCGAGATCGTGCCGATGTTCTGGACGGTCACCGGCATCTCGGCCGCGGTGATGGCACTGGTGACGGTGCTGGTGGCCGTCGCGCTGTTCGGGCCGGCCGGCTGGCGCGCCTGGCTCGGCCGCGCCTGGATCATCTGGGGCGGCGGACTGGTGCTGCCGGTGATCGTGCTCACCTTCCTGTTCGGATACGGGCTGGTTGTGATGCAGGCGGGCGCCGCCCGCTCGGCCTCGGCCACCGGGCCGGGCGTAACCGTGGCCGGCGAGCGCTGGTGGTGGCGCGTCACCTACGAGACGGCCAACGGCAAGACGATCGAGAGCGCAAACGAGCTGCATTTGCCTGTGGGCGAGCCCGTCGAGACGCGGCTCACCTCCGACAACGTCATCCATTCCTTCTGGGCGCCGCGCCTTGCCGGCAAGCTGGACATGATCCCCGGACGCACCAACGTGCTGACATTGCAGGCCGACAAGGCCGGCATCAGCCGCGGCCAGTGCGCGGAATATTGTGGCGGCGCGCACGCGCTGATGGGTTTCTACGTCGTCGCGCAGCCGGCTGACGAATACAGGAAATGGCTGGCCCACGAAGCCGAGCCGGCGCGCGAGCCGACCACCGACAAGCAGCGCCTGGGCAAGTCGCTGTTCATGGACAGCGGCTGCGGCGCCTGTCACACGATCCGCGGCACCGAAGCCAACGGCAAGGTAGGCCCCGACCTCACCCATGTCGGCTCGCGCCATTCGATCGCGGCAGCTGCGCTGCCTGACACAGTCGGCGCCTTCGCAGCCTGGATAGTCGACAACCAGCACATCAAGCCCGAGAATCTGATGCCCGAATACGACGTCTATTCGGGCGAACAGCTGACCGCACTGGCGACCTACCTGAAGAGCCTGGAGTAACATCGTGTTCGAAGAACTGGCCTCTTCCGTTGGCACGCGTGCCACATCTCCCGCGAGGCGAGCGGGCTGATGACCGATAGCGCCGAAAAGCTGCTGCCCAACGAGGGCAACCGGCCGCAGAGCGAGGTGGATGAACTTAAGCGCGTCTGGGCGACGCCGAGAGGACTCGGGCTGGTCACGGCCGTCAACAACACGGTGATCGGCCTTCTCTACATCGGCGCGGCCTTCCTGTTCTTCCTGCTGGCAGGCGTGCTCGGACTTCTTATCCGCACACAGCTCGCCGTGCCGGGCAACGATTTCCTGTCGCAGGACCTCTACAACCAGATCTTCACCGTCCACGGCACGACGATGATGTTCCTGTTCGCCGTGCCGGCGGTCGAGGCGCTCGGCGTGCTGCTTCTGCCGCAGATGCTGGCGGCCCGCGACCTGCCCTTCCCGCGCCTGTCGGCCTTCGCCATCTGGGCCTACATCGTCGGCGGCCTCGTCTTCTTCTCGACGATCTTCTACGGGCTGGCGCCGAAGGGCGGCTGGTTCATGTACACGCCGCTGACGCTGAAGGAGTATTCGCCGGGCGACAACGCCGATTTCTGGCTGCTCGGCATCGGCTTCATCGAGATTTCGGCCATCGCCGGCGCCATCGAGATCGTCGTGGGCACACTGCGCACTCGTCCGCCCGGCATGTCGCTGTCGCGGATGCCGGTCTTCGCCTGGGCGATGCTGATCTTCGCGGCGATGATCATATTCGCCTTTCCGGCGGTCATCCTCGGCACCATGCTGCTGGAGATCGAACGCTCGTTCGGCTGGCCGTTCTTCGATGCCGCACTCGGCGGCGACCCGCTGCTGTGGCAGCACCTGTTCTGGTTCTTCGGCCACCCGGAGGTCTACATCATCTTCCTGCCGGCAGCCGGCCTGGTCTCGATGATCGTGCCGACGATGGCGCAGCGCCCGCTGGTCGGCTACCGGCTGATCGTCGTGGCGCTGATCGGCACGGGCTTCTTCTCCTTCGGCCTGTGGGTGCATCACATGTTCACCACCGGCATCCCGGCGCTCAGCCTCGGCTTCTTCTCGGCCGCCAGCATGGCCGTCGCCATCCCCTCCGGCATCCAGGTGTTTTCGTGGATCGCCACGATGGCGGCGAGCCGCGGCCGCTTTCGCCTGCACGTCCCCGGCCTGTTCGTGCTCGGCTTCGTCTTCATCTTCACGATCGGCGGCCTGACCGGGATCATGGTCGCCATGGTGCCGCTCGACTTCCAGGTCCACGACACCTACTTCGTCGTCGCCCATTTCCACTACGTGCTGATCGGCGGCATGGTGTTTCCGCTGTTTGCGACCTTCTACTACTGGGCGCCGATGGTCAGCCGAAAGATGCTGTCGGAGCGTCTTGGCCGCTGGTGCTTCGGCCTGATGTTCGTCGGCTTCAACGTCGCCTTCTTCCCCATGCACATCACCGGCCTGCGCGGCATGCCGCGGCGCGTGTGGACCTACGCGCCCGATCTCGGCTGGGACACGCTGAACATGATCTCGACCGTCGGCGCCTTCATCCTGGCGGCCGGCGTGCTGGTCTTCGTCGTCGACCTGGTACTGAATTTCCGCCCCACGGCCGGCGGCGGCGGGCCGTCCAATCCGTGGAATGCCGGCACGCTGGAATGGCTGCCGGGCGGCGTCTACTCCACGCGCTCGATCCCGCTGGTGACCAGTCGCGAACCGATCTGGGACCAGCCGAACCTCGCCCGCGAGGTCGAGGAAGGCCGCCATTTCCTGCCCAACGCGCCGACCGGCGGTCGCGAGACACTTGTCACCTCGCCGGTCGAGGCGCGGCCGCAATACGTCATCCAGATGCCGGGGCCGAGCTGGAGCCATCTCGTGGCCGCCGTCTTCACCGCGGCGTTCTTCCTGCTTCTAACCGTGAAGCTCGTCATTCCCGCGGCGATCTGTGCCGTCATCGCGGTCGGCGCCTGCCTCACCTGGACCTGGAGCCTCGATCCCGGACCCGCGAAGGGCGAAGTCGAGATCGGAACCGGGATGAAGGTGCCGACCTACATGTCCGGCCCGTCGTCGCATTCGTGGTGGGCGATGATCGTCCTGGTGCTGGTGGCGACCTCGCTCTACATCTCCTACGTCTTCTCCTACCTCTATCTGTGGGTGGTCTCGCCTGACGTCTGGCCGGGCAACGGCGGAACGGTCCCGCCCGCCTGGGCGTGGCCGGCCGCCAGCGCTGTCCTTGCGATCCTCGGCGCGGTCGTGATGCGCGCGGCGGGTCGTCGGTTGCCGGTACCTGGAACCCGCGCGAAGGCCGCGCCCGCACTCGTCGCATTGGCCGTGCTGCTGTTGTGCGCCGCCTGCGGCGCGGAGATCGCCGGCCACTGGGCAAGCGGGCTGCGGCCGACGGACAGCTCCTATGCCGCCATGGCCTACCTGCAGAGCGGCCTCAACGGTCAGCTTGCCCTGGCGCTGCTCGTGCTCGGCGGCTTCGTCATCGCCCGTGGCCTGGCGCGCAAACTCGATCGCGAGCGCCGTGTCAGCTTCGACAACGCCGCGATCCTCTACTACTTCGCCGTGGCCCAGGTCCTCGTCGGGCTCGTTCTGATCCACGGCTTTCCGCGCGTGATGGCGTGAGGGAGGCGAACGGTCATGAACGCCTGGAACCACTTCTTCCGCACCGGTACGCGGGCATCGATCGTCGGCACGCTTGCCTACATGCTGTTCGGCCCGCTGACATGGGCGGTGCAGCTCACGCTGGTCTATGGCGGACATACGCTGACCTGCGCGACAGGCGGCGGTGCGGCGCTCGCCGACTGGATCGTCATCGCCGTCAGCCTGGTAGCGGCCTTGGTGGTCGTCGTCTTCCTGCTCATGCAGGATTCCATGGCCGACGTCCTGGGCCTTGCCGCCGGCCACCCTCGGACGTGAAAGCTACGACACCATAGCGAGGTTCGCGGCGTTTCTGGCGCTTGCGGCGATCGTGTGGACCGGTGCCGCGGCATTCCTCGTCGACGCCTGCGTGCAGGCACGCTGAGCCCGAAAGCTTGGCTCAGCGCCGCTGACCGATCACGGCCACGGCCGTCTTGCCGCCCTCGCCGTTGGCCTTCATCGCGAACCCCAGGTGAGTTGCGGCACGGCTCATGATGGAAGACGTATATTGGTCGTTTTGCAGCCACTGGCCCGTGAAATGGCGCACGTCGTCTGCGGTCGGCTGCGTTCCGCATCCGCCGCATGCCGCGGCCAGCACCTTGAGTTGCCGCCAGTCGTTGCGACGGTCCCGAGGCAGCAGCTCGAACAGGTCGGCATCCGGTGAAATCAACTGATCGCCCTTGCCCGTCTCGATCAGCTTTCTGGCCACGGTGTCGAGCGGATTGCTGCCCGAAAGCGCCTCCAGTCCGCGATCTTCGCGCGCCGAATTGATCTGCTGCAGCGCCACGTGCGCCTGCTTCATGGGGGCAAGCGCCTGTCTCCGGCTCGCCACCTTTGGCATCGAGCGGTTGGCCCGCCCCGGCGAAGGTCTGGACGCCATAGACGACGCCGTCGCCGGCAGACATGCCGAAGCCGAAACCCGAAAGCCCCTCGCGCAGGATGTTCTCGCGATGAGGCTTGCTGTTCATCCAGCCCTCCTGAAACGACCGCACGCGTTCCCGCGACAGTTCGCCCGGGCAACCGTGGCAAACCGCGATGTTTTCCTCCGTCAGCTTCCAGCGCGAGCCGCCATGCTTCAGGTAGCGGTCGCGCGGACGTGACCCCGTCGGGCGAGACGTGGGCGTAGTAGTCGTTCTCCAGCATGTCGTCGGCGTGGCCCTGCGCAGCCTGGTTCAACGGGTCGGTGAGCTTCAGCTTCGACAGTCCGTGCTCGCTGCGCACCTTGTTGACGAGATCGAGGGCCTGCTGCCGCAACGCATCGATGTCGCTGCCCTGATCCTCTGAGCACTGGCACGGGCGCTGCCTGGCCCAGGCACGGACAGAACCAGCGCCGTTGCCGCGACTGCCTGGCGCCATCCTGTCGGCGATGGCACTCCGTTTCATGCTTCTTCTCCCTGACGACCATTGGCCCTGCTCCCGCAACCCTGCCGCCGACGCGATGTTCCCGCCGGCCCCTGCGTCAAGCTGCGCGCGGCAAATGGCGGAACCCGCCGATGAAGGCCGCGTTTGCAACAAACTGGATGGGTGAAGCACAGCGAAGGGAGAAACCTGCCATGCTCGTGGTGATAACCGGAGCGTCGGCCGGAGTCGGTCGGGCGACAGCGTTGCGTTTCGCGCGCGCCGGCGCGCGCCTCGCACTGATCGCGCGCGACCGCGAACCGCTCGAAGAGACCGCGGCCGAGGTTGCAGCACTTGGCGGCAGCGCGCGCTGCTTCCCGCTCGATGTCGCCGATGCGCAGGCCGTGCTTTCGGCGGCAAGCGACGTCGAGGCCCAGATGGGCCGCATCGACGTGTGGATCAACGATGCGATGGCTACCGTCTTCGGGCCGGTCGCCGAAATCACGCCGGAAGAATTCCGCCGCGTCACCGAGGTGACCTATCTCGGCTATGTCCACGGAACGATGGCCGCGCTCGCCCACATGCGCCCGCGCAATCGCGGCACGATCATCCAGGTGGGTTCGGCGCTGGCCTATCGCGGCATACCGCTGCAGGCGGCCTATTGCGGCGCCAAGCACGCCATTCGCGGCTTCACCGATTCGCTGCGCTGCGAGCTCATTCACGACAAGAGCGACATCAAGCTGACCATGGTGCATCTGCCGGCCGTCAACACGCCGCAGTTCGACTGGGCGCGCACGCGCATGCCGCACGAACCGCGCCCGGTTCCGCCGACCGTCGAGCCGGAGGTGATCGCCAACGCCATCTTCGCCGCCGCCGTCATCCCGCAGCGCGAGGTGTGGGTCGGCAAGAGCACCATCCAGGTCATCCTCGGCAACATGCTTGCGCCCGGCTTCCTCGACCGCTATCTCGCAAGGAATGCTTATGGCGCCCAGGAAACCTCGACGCCCGTCGCGGCGGACCGGCCGGACAATCTGTTCTCCCCGGTCACGCGCTACCACCGCACGCGCGGCCGTTTCACCGGCGAATCGGCCGACACCGTCGTCGCCGTTCCCGCGGTGCTCGCACGTGTCGGCGCGCTTGCCGCAGGCATCGGGCTTTCCGCCCTCGCCGGCTACGGGCTCGCCAGGGCGACTGGCGGCAAGCAACGCCGTCTTCCCCCACGCCGCCAGCGCCGGCTTCGCTGAACAAGCCCGTCGACGGAGGGCACATGGCGCCGGCGAATGCTGACAGGCGCATAGAGGACTATGCGCTGATAGGCGATTGCGAGACTGCCGCCTTGATCGGCCGCGACGGCTCGATCGACTGGCTATGCTGGCCGCGCTTCGACTCCGAGGCCTGTTTCGCCGCGCTGCTCGGCACGCCGGAGAACGGTCGCTGGCTGATTTCGCCGGACTGCGAAATCACCGGCCGCAGCCGCTCCTATCGCGGCCACAGCCTGGTGCTCGAAACCCGCTTCGAGACCGCCGACGGGGCGATCACGCTCATCGACTTCATGCCCATACGCGGCACGGCCTCCGACATCGTGCGGACTGTCGTCGGTGAGCGTGGCGATGTGCCGGTGCGAATGGAGCTGGACCTGCGCTTCGGCTACGGTGCCAGGGCCCCCTGGATCATGGAGACCGACGAGCACGACCTCAAGGCGCTCGCCGGCCCGCATGCAGCGGTCTTGCAGGCCGGCGCGCCCTGTCGGCTCGAAGACCACTGCACCATCTCGGAATTCACGGTGAAGAAGGGAGAACGCGTCTCCTTCGTCCTCACCTACGGGCCTTCTCACGAGCCGCCCGACGAATTCGTGGATCCGGAAAGGCGCTCAGGGATACCGAGAAATACTGGTCCGACTGGTGCGCCGGCTGCAGCTATGACGGCCCGTGGAAGGACGCCGTGATGCGCTCGCTGGTGACGCTGAAGGCGCTGACCTACCGCCCGACCGGCGGCATCGTCGCCGCGCCCACCACCTCACTGCCCGAGCGCGTCGGCGGCGAGCGCAACTGGGACTATCGCTTCTGCTGGCTGCGCGACGCCACCTTCATGCTGCTGACCATGATGGCAGCCGGCTATCGTGAGGAGGCGGAAGCCTGGACGGACTGGCTGCTGCGCTCCGTGGCCGGCATGCCGGACCAGGTGCAGCCGGTCTATGGCGTGGCCGGCGAGCATTGGCTCGAGGAGCGCGTCGCCCACAACCTTCCGGGCTTCAATGGCGCCAAGCCGGTGAGGATCGGCAACGCCGCATTCCGCCAGCGCCAGCTCGACATCTTCGGCGAGGTGATGGACGTGCTCCACCACGCGCGCCTTGCCGATTTCGAACTGCGCGACGCCGACTGGAGCTTCCAGAAAGCGCTGCTCGAGCATCTCGAGAAGGTCTGGGATCAGCCGGACGAGGGCATCTGGGAAGTGCGCGGCGGGCAGCGCCATTTCGTCCACTCCAAGGTCATGGCCTGGGTCGCCTTCGACCGTGCCGTCAAGGCGATCGAGCAGTTCGGCCTCGACGGCCCGCACCAGCGCTGGGCCAAACTGCGCGACCGCATCCACGCCCAGGTCTGCGAAAAGGGCTACAACGACAAACGCGGCGTGTTCGTGCAGTCCTATGGCGCCGACGAGCTCGACGCAGCCAATTTGATGATCCCGCTGGTCGGCTTTCTTCCTCCAGACGACCCGCGCGTGGTGCGCACCGTCGACGCCATTCGCGACGAGCTGATGGAAGACGGCCTGGTCAAGCGTTACCGCACCGAACACACCGACGACGGGCTGCCGGCCGGCGAAGGGACGTTCCTGGCATGCAGCTTCTGGCTCGCCGACTGCCTGGCACTGCTTGGCCGCCACGACGAGGCAAGCGCGATGTTCGAGCGGCTGCTTTCGCTGCGCAACGATGTCGGCCTGCTGGCAGAGGAATATGACCCGCGCAACAAGCGCCAGATGGGAAATTTCCCGCAGGCCTTGTCGCACCTGACGCTCGTCGATACCGCGCTCAATCTGGCCCAGCGCCAAGGCCCTGCGCGCAAGCGCTCCGAGGAAGGCAAGGAGCAGGGCAAGGCGAAAGGCGAAGAGGTGCCGGCGAAATAGGCCAAGGCGGTGTGCAAGCGTGCTCCGGCCTTGTGCGGGTGCCGCTTCTGGGCGAAAATGCGCGCCCGGAGCCTTGCTTCCGGCCGGAGCCGAAGCGCCTGTTGCGTTCTCCGGAAGGTTCAGTCCAAGGTTTTTGAGATGTCCAGCAAGCCCCACCCCACTGCCGCGGGCGCAAGCGTGCACCCCCTGCCCGGCTCCGCCTACGCGCCTGCGCATCCGCCGTCGGGAGTTTCGGCCGAAGGACTGGAGCGCAATCCCGGCATGCCGCTCGATCTTGGCTGGCTGGAGGCGATGCGTCACGTCAATCGCAGCGCGCTCGAACGGCGGGTGGGAACGCTCGGCAAGCGCCGCTCGATCAAGAAGGACGACCAGGCCGCGTGGCTGTTGCGAGCGATCGCGCTGATGGACCTGACAACGCTCAACTCAAACGACACGGACGAGCGGGTACGGCGCCTCTGCGGCAAAGCGAAGAACCCGCTTCGGCCCGATATCGCCGACGCGCTCGGCGTGACGGAGGCGAAGATCCGCCCCGCCGCGGTATGCGTCTACCACCCCTTCGTCAAAACCGCGGTCGCCGAACTGAAGGGCACCGGCATCCACGTCGCCGCGGTTTCGACCTCGTTCCCGCACGGCCTTGCGCCGCTTTCCACGCGCATAGCCGAGATCGAGGCGTCGGTCGCCGACGGCGCCGACGAGATCGACGTCGTCATCCCGCGCGGGCTTGTCTACGGAGCGCGCTGGCAGGAACTCTACGACGAGATCGCGCGGTTCCGCGCGACCTGCGGCGAAGCGCACCTCAAGGTCATCCTCGGCACCGGCGATCTGTCGACGCTGCGCAACGTCACGCTCGCCTCGATGGTGGCGATGATGGCCGGCGCCGACTTCATCAAGACCTCGACCGGCAAGGAGAGCGTCAACGCCACGCTGCCCGTCGGCCTCGCGATGGTGCGCGCCATCCGCGCTTATCGCGAACGCACCGGCCACCTTATCGGCTTCAAGCCGGCCGGCGGCATCTCGACGGCCAAGTCCGCGCTCGACTGGCTGGTGCTGATGCGCGAGGAACTCGGCCGCCGCTGGCTCGAGCCGGACCTGTTCCGCTTCGGCGCCTCCAGCCTGCTCACCGACATCGAGCGCCAGCTCGAACACCACGTGACCGGCCGCTACTCGGCCACTTACCGCCACGCCATGGCTTGATGCCCAACGAGAAATCGCAATGAACATCCTCGAACGTTACGAAGCCATGGACTACGGCCCGGCGCCGGAATCGCGCGCCGAAGCCGACGAATGGCTCGCCGGCCATGATTTTTCCAAGGCGCTGTTCATCGGCGGCGAATGGCGCGCCGCGGCAAGCGGCAAGACCTTCGACGTCAGTGAGCCGGCGACGGGCAAGCCTCTGGCGAAGGTGGCCGATGCCGGTGAAGCCGACATCGACGCCGCGGTGGCGGCTGCGCGCAAGGCGCTACCGAAATGGCAGGCGTCCTCCGGCTATGACCGCGCCCGAGTGCTCTACGCGATCGGCCGCGGCATGCAGCGCAACGCGCGGCTTCTGGCGGTGCTGGAATCGATCGACAACGGCAAGCCGATCCGCGAGAGCCGCGACGTCGACGTGCCGCTGGCCGTGCGCCACTTCATCCACCACGCCGGCTGGGCACAGGCGCTCGACAAGGAGTTTCCGGGCTTCGAGCCGGCCGGCGTCGCCGGCCAGATCATCCCGTGGAATTTCCCGCTGCTGATGCTCGCATGGAAGATCGCCCCGGCACTCGCCGCCGGCTGCACGGTGGTGCTGAAGCCGGCCGAATTCACGCCGCTTTCGGCGATCCTGTTCGCGGAGATCTGTGAGCGAGCCGGGCGTCCCCAGAGGCGTCGTCAATATCGTCCAGGGCGGCCCCGAGGCGGGCTCCGCAATCGTCAACCATGCCGATGTCGACAAGATCGCCTTCACCGGCTCCTCCGAGGTCGGCAAGATCATCCGCCGCGCCACCGCCGGCACGGGCAAGAAGCTGTCATTGGAGCTCGGCGGCAAGTCGGCCTTCATCGTGTTCGACGACGCCGACCTCGATTCCGCGGTCGAGGGGCTGGTCGACGGCATCTGGTTCAATCAGGGCCAGGTCTGCTGCGCCGGCTCCCGGCTGCTGGTGCAGGAGAGCATCGCCGACGCCTTCCTCGCCAAGGTGAAGGCGCGCATGAACCACCTCAGGATCGGCGATCCGCTCGACAAGAACACCGACATCGGACCGCTGATCGCGCCCTCGCAGCTTGATCGCGTCGGCTCGCTCGTCGCCGAGGGCGCCAGGCAGGGCGCCGATTGCTGGCAGCCCGACTGCCCCCTGCCGAGCGCCGGCTACTACTACCGGCCGACGCTGGCGATGGCGGTGTCGCCCGCCAACATCCTCGCCCAGGAGGAGGTCTTCGGCCCCGTTCTGGCCACCATGACCTTCCGCAACACCGACGAGGCTGTCGAACTCGCCAACAACACGCGCTACGGGCTTGCGGCGTCGGTGTGGAGCGAGAACGTCAACCTGGCGCTGGACGTCGCGCCGCGTCTCAAGGCCGGCGTCGTGTGGGTCAACGGCACCAACATGTTCGACGCCGCGTGCGGCTTCGGCGGCTATCGCGAGAGCGGCTTCGGCCGCGAGGGCGGCCGCGAGGGCATGTTCGAATACCTCAAGCCGAGGCTGAAGAAGGGCGCGGAACTGAAGCCGGCGGCAGCCCCCTCACCCGCCGCCACCGACGGCGAAACAGGCTTCATCGACCGCACGCCGAAGCTCTTCATTGGCGGCAAGCAGAAGCGCCCGGACGGCAACTATTCGTTCGCCGTCACCGATCCGAAGGGGCGGCTGGTCGGCGAGGCCGGGCTCGGCAACCGCAAGGATATCCGCGATGCCGTGGCCGCGGCGCGCGGCTGCAAGGCATGGGGATCGGCTACGGCCTATAACCGGGCGCAGGTGCTCTATTTCCTTGCCGAGAACCTCGCCGTGCGTGCCGACGAATTCACCGAGCGCCTTTCGAAGCTGACGGGTGCCGGTTCGAAAACCGCGCGCGCCGAAGTCGATCTTTCGGTCGAACGACTGTTCGCCGCCGCTGGACTCGCCGACAAGTTCGACGGCGAGGCGCACAATCCGCCGATGCGCGCCGTGACGCTCGCACTGAAGGAACCGGTCGGCGTGCTGGGCATCGTCACCGCCGAAGAGGCGCCGCTGCTCGGCCTCGTCTCGATGGTGGGCCCCGCGCTCGCGATGGGCAACACGGTCGTCGCGGTGCCCTCGCAGAAGCACGCGCTGATCGCCACGGACCTCTATCAGGTCGTCGAGACATCGGACGTGCCGGCCGGCGCGCTCAACATCGTGACCGGCCGCGCCGCCGAACTGTCGAAGGTGCTCGCCCAGCACGACGACGTCGACGGCCTGTGGTGCGTCGCCGATGCGCAAACATGCCGGACCGCCGAGTTCGAATCCGCCGGCAATCTGAAGCGCGTGTGGACGAGCAACGGCCGCGGCGTCGACTGGCAAGGCGAGGAAGGTTCGGTCGAGCCGTTCCTGCGTCGTGCCGTCGAGATCAAGAACGTGTGGGTGCCTTACGGCGACTGATTTCCAGCCGCCGCGCCTGCCTGTGCCTTCAGCCGTGCGAAGCTCATGGCGATGTGCGAGCGGCGGATGTGGCCGACCGTTTCCAGATTGCCGATCTCGACGGCTGCGACGATGTCGGCCACCTCGCGGTGGAAGATCGCTGTCTCGTCCGTCAGCACCTGCTGGTATCCGCCCAGGCCGGATGCCGTCTTCAACCAGATTCGCGCCGTCTGGTAGTAGAGCCGTTCGCTGATCGCGCGTAACGGTTCGTTGGCGGTCAGCGTCATCAGCAGATGGAAGAAATCCATGTTTATGCGAGCGAACTCGCGCGCATCGGGTGCCGCGACGAGCTGAGCACAGCGTTCGCGTGCAGCCCGGAAGGCTGCGATTCCCGCCGCGTCCGGCTGCACAGGTGACAGTTTTCCGATCAGTTCGGCAAGCTCGACCCGCAGCTGGTAGACCTGCTCCAGCCCACCGATGTCGATGTCGGTGACGATCGTGCCGACGCCGTGCACGGAGCGCAGCAGCCCCTCGTCCTCGAGCCGCGCCAGCACCCGGCGCACGGGCGTGCGGCTGGTCTCGAACTCGTCCGCCAGGTCGTCCTCGCGCAGCCGCATCCCCGGCGCGTAGTCGAGCAGGCAAATGCGCGTCCTCAGGATCGCATAGATGCGATCGAACCGCCCACGGGCACCGGGCATCGTTGGCTCTGGCCGGGCCGCATCGGTCATCCCGGTCATGCAGCGATGCTCCGCCGCAATTTCTCCAGCATGTCGAGACAGGCCTGCAACTGGTCGAGCGACACGAACTCGTCCGGCTTGTGCGCCTGCGCGATCGAGCCGGGGCCGCAGACCACCGCCGACACGCCGTATTGCTGGTAGAGCCCGGCCTCGGTGCCGAACGAGACGACGTCCGCGGCGTCGGCGCCGGTGAGTTCGCACACGATGCGCCGCGCCTCCGATTCCGGCACGACCTCCAGCCCTGCGACCTCCCCTATCACCGTAGTGACGATGGCTGCGTCCGGCGTGACGCTTCGCATCGCCGGAAGCAGCACCTCGTCGACATAGGCCCCGATGCCGGATTTCACGAAGTCGACGTCGCCCGGCTGCACGGGCCGGAACTCCCAGTCGACGGTACAGTGTCCGGCAATCACGTTGCGCGCCGCCCCGCCCTCTACCTGCCCGATCTGCAGTGTCGTCCATGGTGGCTCGAAGCGGCTGCCGGCGGGCGCTCTTCCCTTCAACTGGTCGGCGATGTGCATGAGCCGGACGATGTAGCGCGCCGCGTATTCGACCGCGTTGACGCCGAGCTCCGGCCGCGAGCCGTGGCCCTCCAGTCCGTGGAACTCGGTCGAATACTCGTAGCAGCCCTTGTGGCCCTCGATGACCCGCATCTCCGTCGGCTCGCCGATCACCACGACACCAGGCTTCACCCCCGCCTTTTCGAGTTCCTCGACCAGCGCCCGCGCACCGAAGCAGCCGACCTCCTCGTCGTAGGTGAAGGCGAAATGCACCGGGCGTTTCAACTCGCTCGCCGCGAAGTGCGGCGCCATCGCCAGGCAGCAGGCGATGAAGCCCTTCATGTCACAAGTGCCGCGGCCGTAGAGCCTGCCCTCGCGTTCCTCCATCACGAACGGATCGCTCGCCCATTCGGAGGCGTCCACCGGCACGACGTCGGTGTGACCGGAAAGCACGATGCCGCCATCGCCCGGTCCGTGCCCTGCCGCACCCAGCGTGGCGAAGAGATTGGCCTTCGTCCCGGTCTCGTCACGCGAGATAGCGATCTGCGCGCCCAGGCCGCTCAGCGTGTTTGCGGCATAGGCGATCAGCTCCAGATTGCTGTCCGACGACACCGTCGGAAAGCCGATCAGCTCGGCCAGTATCTGTTTTGTGCTCTCGAGGTCGCTCACGGTCTCGCTCACCGCTTGACGATCAGCTCACGCGGCCGGTTGCACAGGGATTCCGCCGGCCCCTCCTCGCGGATCAGGATGGTCTCGGTGATTTCCATTCCCCAGTCGGTCATCCACAGACCGGGCATGAAATGGAAGGTCATGCCGGGTTCCAGGATCGTCTCGTCCTCATGGCGGAAGGAGATCGTCCGCTCGCCCCAATCCGGCGGATAGGAGATGCCGATCGCGTAACCGCAGCGGTCACCACGTTCGATGCCGGCCTTCGTCAGGACGTTGTGCAGGGCATCCGCGACCTCGCCGGCGCGATTGCCTGCCCGCGCCTTGTCGAGCCCGGCCTCCAGTCCGTCGACCAGGGCTTTCTCGGCGTTGAGCATGAACTCCGGCGGTTCGCCGAGATAGACGGTGCGGCAGAGCGGCGCGTGATAGCGCCGATAGCAGCCGGCGATCTCGAAGAAGGTCGCCATGCCCTCGTCGAAGCGCCGGCCGTCCCAGGTAAGGTGCGGCGCGGCAGCGTCAGTACCCGACGGCAGCAGCGGCACGATCGCCGGATACTCGCCCCAGTCGTCGTCGACGCCGCGCACCGCATCGCCGTAGATTTCGGCGACCATGTCGGTCTTCTTCATGCCCGGCTCGATGCGCTGGACGATGCCGTCGACGATCTTTTCGGAAATCCGCGCGGCCCGCCGCATGAACGTGATCTCCTCGTCCGACTTGACGGCACGCTGCCAGTTCACCAGCCCGGTGGCGTCGACAAGCGTCGCGTTGGGCAGCTCGCGCTGCAACACCAGGAAGGCCTTTGCCGAGAAGTAGTAGTTCTCGAGTTCGAGGCCGACACGCTTGTTGCCGTAGCCGTGCGCGCGCAGCAGCGAGGCCAGCGTCTCCATCGGATGCCGTGCTGTCGACTGCACGTAGTGGTCGGGGTAACGCACGACCCGCTCGTCGGCCATCCACACGGTGCGCACTGCGCCGTTGCCGTCCTGGCTGCGGCCCCACCACACGGGATCCTCGTCCATGAAGACGACGACGCCCTGGTGGACGTAGAACGACCAGCCGTCATAGCCGGTGAGCCATGCCATGTTGGAGGGGTCCTCGACGAAGAGCACGTCGATCTCCTGCTCGTCCATGGCCTTGCGGACCTTGGCGAGCCGGCGCGCATATTCGGCTTCGGTGAACGGCATCTGCGATGCGGGCATGGTGTCCTCTTGAAACGGAGCTGCGGCGAGAGCGCCGCAACGCAACTTGTGTACATCTACCCCACTGCGCACAGTCAGGGAAGCGACGCGCGCTGCCGCCCCTGCGACACGGAAGTTGACAGTGGGCCAAAACCCGTGATGTTGTGCACAACAGGCGTCCACGCACGCCGCAAACTGTCAAGCATGAGGAGCAACTATCGCGCGCGGCCTCCGCATCGTGCCAGTGCACCGGATGCGGTCGGGCGGACCAGACGATCCTGATCGATGCCGCCATCGAATGGCTGGAGCGTCGGCAGCATTGTGTCAAAAAGCCCGCGAACGCCGTGCGTATCTCCCAGACACGAACCGCAACCAAGATGGAGAGTGACATGAGCAGCACGAAGAGCAGAAGCGTGAAAGCCCTCGTGGCGGCAGTGGGCCTTGCCGCCATGGCCAGCACCACCGCCGGCGCGGTCACCCTGCAGGACATCAAGGATCGCGGCTACATCCGCATCGCGGTCGCCAACGAGATACCCTACGGCTACATGGACCCGAGCGGCGCCGCCAAGGGTGCCGGCCCAGACGTAGCCGCGGCCGTGGTCAAGAAGCTCGGCATCGACCCCGAGAACATCCAGTGGGTCGTCACCAACTTCTCCTCGCTCATCCCGGGCCTGCAGGCCAACCGTTTCGACATGACGGCGGCCGAAATGGCCATCCGGCCGGAGCGTTGCCAGAAAGTCGTCTATTCCGACCCGAACACCTCCTACGGCGAGGGACTTCTGGTCGCCGAGGGCAACCCGAAGAACCTCCACGGCTATGACGACTTCACCAAGGGCGACGCCAAGGTCGCCGTGATGGCTGGCGCCGACCAGCTTCAGATGATGCAGAGCCTCGGCGTTCCCGAAGGCAACATCGTCACGATCGCCGCCAACGCCGACGCCATCTCCACCGTCTCCACCGGCCGCGCCGACGCCTATGCCGCAACGGGCCTCACCGCCGCGGAACTCGCGAACAAGAGCGACAAGGTGGTTGCCGTTCAGGAGTTCAACGATCCGGTCGTCGACGGCAAGGAAGTCCGCAGCTATGGCGGCTTCAATTTCAACAAGGATTCCGGCGACTTCCGCGACGCCTTCAACAAGCAGCTGAAGGAATTCCAGAAGACCGACGAGTGGAGCAAGATCCTGTCGGGCTACGGCTTCTCGCAGACTGACATCGAGAAGGCCAAGGACGCGTCGACCGACAAGCTCTGCTCGGCCGAGTAACGCACCCGGCGGACATTGCGGCCGGGCGGGCGCAAGGCGCACCGCCCGGCTGACACGGGGGATGCCCGCATGGAATGGACCCAATATCTCGACCCGCTCTTGAAGGGCGCCTGGGTTACCGTCCAGCTGACGGTCTATTCGACCATTCTCGGCGGTATCCTCGCCTTTCTGGGCGGCATCGGAAAACTCTCGCCCAACATCGCGGTGAGAGGCGTCTCCATCGCCTATGTCGAGATCTTCCGCGGCACATCGCTGCTGGTGCAGCTTTTCTGGCTCTATTTCGCGCTGCCGATCGCCGGCGACGCGATCGGGATCAACCTGCGCCTGCCACCGGTCGCCGCCGGCGTGCTGGCGCTCGGCCTCAACATCGGCGCCTACGGCGCGGAAGTGGTGCGCGGCGCCATACAGGCCGTCACCCCCAGCCAGTATGAGGCTGCCAGGGCGCTGAACTTCACGCCGCGCCAGGCCCTGTGGCGGATCGCGCTGCCCCAGGCGATCCCCGAGATGATGCCCAGCTTCTCGAACCTCGCCGTCCAGAACCTGAAGGACACCGCGCTGGCCTCCCTCATCAGCCTGGGGGACCTCGCCTTCCGGGCCGAGCAGCTGCGGAACTTCTACCAGGACAGCACGACCGTCTACACGATGATCCTGTTCATGTATTTCGGCATGGCGCTGGTCCTTTCGGGCCTCATGCGGCTGCTCGAGAACTCGGTCGGCCGCTGGCGCGGCGGGCGGAGCTAGCGCGATGCTGTTCGGCTATCACTGGGACACCGGCAACGGCGAACTCGCCTTCGCCATCTCCATCCTGCCGATGCTGCTGATCGGCCTGCTGGTGACGATCGAGGCCTCCATCCTCGGCTTCTTCGTCGCCATGGTGATCGGCCTCGTGCTGGCGGTGCTGAAGGGCGCGCGCTCGCGGCTCATCTCCTGGCCGGCGACCTTCGTCACCGAGTTCATCCGCGACACGCCGCTGCTGGTGCAGCTCTTCTTCCTCTATTACGTGCTGCCGGAATACGGGATCGTCCTGCCTGCGTTCCTGACGGGCGCGCTGGCGCTGGGAATCCAGTACAGCGCCTACACGTCCGAAGTCTATCGCGCCGGCATCGAGGCCGTAGACCGCGGCCAGCGCGAGGCGGCGAAGGCGCTGGACCTTCCGCCGCATCGCACATTCACCCATGTCGTCCTGCCCCAGGCCGTGCCGCGCGTTGTTCCCGCGCTCGGCAATTACCTGGTCTCGATCATGAAGGACGTGCCGGTCCTTTCCGTCGTGACGGTCCTGGAGATGCTCAACGTCGCCAAGATCATCGGCGACCAGACCTTCGACTATCTCGTCCCGCTATCGATGGTCGGCGGGCTCTATCTCATCCTCACCATCGTCGCATCGGCCGTGGTCCGCTTCGTCGACACCAGCCTTCCGAAAAGAGGAATCCCACTCAGATGAGCGAGCCGATCATCGTCTTCGACAAGGTCGTGAAAAGGTTCGGCAACTTCACGGTGCTGGACGAACTCGACTTCGACGTGGCGCCCGGCGAAAAGGTCACCATCATCGGCCCGTCCGGATCGGGCAAGTCGACCGTGCTGCGCATCCTCATGACGCTGGAATCGATCAGCGGCGGCGCCGTCTATGTCGGCGGCGAGCCGCTGTGGCACGAACGCAGGAACGGCGACCTGGTGCCCGCGAGCGAAGCGCATCTGCGCAAGATGCGCACCAAGCTCGGCATGGTCTTCCAGCAGTTCAACCTGTTTCCCCACATGACAGTGCTGCGCAACCTGACGGAAGCGCCGCAGGTGGTGCTCGGCCTGTCGAAGAAGGACGCGCGCGAGCGTGCGCGGGAGCTGCTGGAGCTGGTCGGGCTGACCGAGCAGGCCGACAAGTTCCCCGGCCAGCTCTCAGGCGGACAGCAGCAGCGCGTCGGCATCGCCCGGGCGCTCGCCATGCGGCCGAAGGTGATGCTGTTCGACGAGCCTACCTCCGCGCTCGACCCCGAGCTTGTCGGCGAGGTGCTCAACGTCATCCGGCAGCTCTTGCCGAAGAACACGATCTCACGATGCTGCTGGTCACGCACGAGATGCGCTTCGCCCGCGAGATTTCCGACCGCGTCTGCTTCTTCGACCAGGGGAAGATCCGCGAACAGGGAACACCCGACGAAATCTTCGGCGATCCCACCGAAGAACGGACGCGGCAGTTCCTGAGCGCGGTGCTGGAGGGCTCCTGAGCTGCCCGAAATGGCCGACTTCTCGCTTGCCGACATTCTTGCCGCGCGCCGGCGTATTGCTGGCGTCGCGGCTCGCACGCCGCTGGTCCCCTCGCCTTTCCTGACTGACAAGGCCGGCACGGAGTTCCTGCTCAAGCTGGAAACCACGCAGGCGACCGGCGCCTTCAAGCTGCGCGGCGCGGTCAACGCGGTCTTCTCGCTGCCGGACGGCACCGCCGGCGTCACATGCTGCTCTACCGGCAATCACGGCCGCGGCGTCGCCTATGCCGCGCGGGCCCGCGGCGTGCGCGCCGTCGTCTGCATGTCGAGGCTCGTGCCACAGACCAAGATCGACGGCATCAGGGCGCTCGGCGCCGAAGTTCGCATTGTCGGGTCGAGCCAGGACGAGGCACAGGCCGAGAGCGCGCGCCTTGCTGCCGATGAAGGTCTGGTGGAGATATCGCCCTTCGACGACCCGAAGGTCATCGCCGGTCAGGGAACGATCGGGCTCGAACTGGTGGAGGACCGACCGGAACTGGCAACGATCCTCGTGCCGCTGTCGGGCGGTGGGCTTGCGGCCGGCATCGCGTTCGCGGCCAAGCGCATCAATCCGAAGATCCGCGTCGTCGGCATCTCGATGGATCGCGGCGCGGCGATGCACGAATCCATCCGCGCCGGCCATCCGGTCGAGGTCGAGGAGGTGGCGAGCCTGGCGGATTCGCTCGGCGGCGGCGTAGGGCTTGCCAACCGGCTCTCCTTCCCGCTCTGCCGCGACAATCTCGACGAGACCGTGCTGGTCAGCGAGGAGGAAATCTATCATGCCATGCAGGTCCTCTACTACGAGGACCGTATCGTTGCCGAAGGCGCCTCGGCGGTCGGCGTGGCGGCCCTCATGTCGGGGAAGCTCGGCCGGCTGGAAGGTCCAGTCGCCACCATCGTGACCGGCCGCAACGTGGACATGGACGTGTTCACCGACATTGTCTGCGGCCGCGATGTCCGGCTCGGCGACATGACCTTGAAAGGCAAGCCCTATGCCGCATGAGGTGACGGTTCTGACCGAGGCGGATCTGCGCAAGGCGGTCGGCCTCGACCTGACCGCCGTCGAAATCGTCGAAAGCGCCTTCACCGCGCTCGCCTCGGGAAGAGTGGTGATGCCACCGATCCTGTCGATGGCGCTGCCCGAGGTGAACGGCGAGGTCGACGTAAAGACGGCTTTCATCCCGGGGTTCGATGGTTTCGCCATCAAGGTCAGCCCGGGCTTCTTCGACAATCCGAAGATCGGCCTGCCCAGCCTCAACGGGCTGATGATCCTGTTTTCGGCAAAGACAGGGCTGGTCGAGGCGCTGCTGCTCGACAACGGTTACCTCACCGACGTTCGCACCGCAGCCGCGGGCGCGGTCGCAGCGAGATACCTTGCGCCCGAGACGGTCGAGACCGCCGGCGTCATAGGCACCGGCGTGCAGGCGCGCCTGCAGATCGAGGCGGCATCGCTGGTGCGCCCGATGAAGCGTGTGCTCGTTTGGGGGCGCAATCCGGATCACGCCGCCAAGTGCGCGCTCGACATCGCAACCTCTGCTTGGCGTCGAAGCCGAACCGGTCGACGACCCGGCCCGGCTGGTCGCCGAAAGCCAGCTCGTCGTCACGACGACTCCGGCGGAAGAGCCGGTGCTCAGGGCGGAGTGGCTGCATCCCGGCCTCCACGTCACCGCGATGGGGTCCGACCAGGCCGGCAAGAACGAGATCGAGCCGGCAGCGCTCGTGGCAGCCGATCTCTATGTCTGCGACCGCGTCAGCCAGTGCGAGAAGCTCGGCGAATTGCGCAGCGCCGTCGCCGCAGGACTTTGGAACAAGGGGACACCGCCCGAGCTCGGCGAGATCGTCACCGGCGCGAAGGAAGGCCGAACGCGCCCGGACCAGGTCACCATCTGCGACCTCACCGGCACCGGCGCGCAGGACACCGCGATTGCCACCCGGGCTCTCGCCGCCGCGCGAAAGGCTGGAGCGGGGACGAAAATTCTGACATGACGCCGGGATGCTGAAGCTCGACGACCGCGACCTGAAGATCCTGTCGATCCTGCGCGAGGAGGGCCGCATCTCCAAGGCGGCGCTGGCCGAGCGCGTGAACCTGACGGCCGCGCCCTGCTTCGAGCGCCTGAAGCGACTGGAGAAGGCCGGCATCATCACCGGCTACCATGCCGACGTCGCGCTGAAGAAGATCGCCAGCCACATCGTCGTCTTCATGGCCGTGGAGCTGGAGCGCCACAGGGCCGAAAGCTTCCAGATTTTCGAGCGGCAGGTTCAGAACTTCGACGAGATCGTCGCCTGCTGGGCCGTCGGCGGCGGCTTCGACTATATCCTGCAGATCGTCACCCGCGACATCGACTCCTATCAGCGGCTTGTCGATCACCTGCTGGAATCCGGTCTCGGGCTCGCGCGCTATTTCACCTACGTCGTGACCAAACCGGTGAAGCTGTCACCGAAGCTGCCGCTGGAGTTCCTGCTCGGACAGGACGCGCCGCAGAAGGATTGACGGCCGCAGCGTGCTTCCGCCGAAGAACCTTCGGCGCCAGAGCTTGCGAACCCAAGAAAACTCGCCGCCTGCGGCCCCATATGACGGGCATCCCCTCGTGACACGGAGATTCGCCCCATGTCGTCGCTCGCCATGCTGGAAAAGACCTCGCTTTCGGGCCTGCGCGACCCGCGCCTGTTCCGCGAATACGCCTATGTCGGCGGCGCCTGGACGGCGGGCAACGCGCGCGATTTCATCGACGTCACCGATCCCGCCAACGGCTCGCGAATCGGCTGCGTGCCGGCGCTCGGTGTCGAGGAGACCCGCCGCGCGGTCGCGGCCGCCGATGCCGCCTTCCCCGGCTGGGCCACCCGCCTGCCGCAGGAACGCGCCGCAATCCTGCGCCGCTGGTACGAACTGATGGTCGAGGCGCGCGAGGACCTCGCCCGGCTGATGGTTCTGGAACAGGGCAAGCCGCTCTCCGAAGCGCGCGGCGAGATCGACTACGCCGCCTCGTTCATCGAGTTCTATGCCGAGGAAGCCAAGCGGGCGAACGTCGAGAGCATCACCTCTCACCTGGCGGGCGCCGACATGCAGGTGATTCGCCAGCCGGCCGGCATCGCCGCGCTGATAACGCCGTGGAATTTCCCGTCCGCCATGCTGACGCGCAAGGCAGCCGCGGCACTTGCCGCCGGCTGCACGGTGGTCGCCCATCCCTCCGCCGAAACGCCGTTTTCCGCACTCGCGCTGGCCGAGCTGTCGGAGCGCGCCGGCATGCCGGCGGGCGTGTTCAACGTCGTCACCGGCAACCCGGCCGAGATCGTCGCGGAACTCTGCGCGACGCCGAAGGTGCGGGTGCTTTCCTTCACCGGGTCGACCGAGATCGGCCGGCTGCTCTACGCCCAGTCAGCATCGACCATCAAGAAGCTGGTCATGGAGCTCGGCGGCCACGCCCCGTTCATCGCGTTCGCCGATTGCGACCTCGACCACGCGGTCGAACAGGCCATCGCCGCCAAGTTCGCGACGTCGGGCCAGGATTGCCTCGCCGCCAACCGCTTCCTGATCGAGCGGCCGATCTACGACGCCTTCGTGGAGAAGTTCGCCGACAAGGTGCGCGCGATGAAGGTCGGAGCCGGCCTTGGCGATCCCGACATCGGGCCGCTGATGAACGAGCGCGCCGTCGCCAAGCAGCAGGCGCACGTCGCCGACGCGCTGTCGCGCGGCGCCAGGCTCGTCACCGGCGGCAAGGTGCACGCGGCGGGTCCGCTCTTCTTCGAGCCGACGGTTCTGGCCGACGTTCCGCACGAGGCCGCCGTCTTCCGTGAGGAGACGTTCGGTCCGGTCGCCGCCTTCGCGCCGTTCGAGCGTGAGTACGAGGCGCTGGCCGCCGCCAACGACACCGAGACCGGGCTCGTCGCCTACCTTCACAGCAGCGATCCGGCACGGATTGCACGCCTCAGCAACGCGCTCGAATTCGGCATGGTGGCGGTAAACCGCACCAAGATCACCGGCGCTCCCGTGCCCTTCGGCGGCGTCAAGCAGGCCGGTCTCGGCCGCGAAGGCTCGCGGCTGGGGATGGAAGCCTACACCAATGTCAAATATGTCTGCCGCCACGCCTGAGGCGGCAGGTCCGCACGTCGAGGGGCACCGCCCTTCGGCCGCATGAATGAACAGAAAAAGGAGAAAAGCCGTGCTGAAGAACGATCTGCTGGACAAATGGGACCGGGACTATTTCCTGCATCCCTCGACCCATCTGGCGCAGCATGCACGCGGTGAATCGCCGAACCGCATCGTCACCGGCGGCTCGGGCGTGTTCATCGAGGATCGCGACGGCAACCGGCTGCTCGACGCCTTTGCCGGGCTCTACTGCGTCAATGTCGGCTACGGCCGCACCGAGATCGCCGATGCGATCGCCGCGCAGGCGAAGGAACTCGCCTACTATCACGCCTATGTCGGCCACGGCACCGAAGCCTCGATCACGCTCGCCAAGATGATCCTCGAGCGTGCGCCGAAGAACATGTCGAAGGTCTATTTCGGCCTCGGCGGCTCCGACGCCAACGAGACCAACATCAAGCTCGTCTGGTACTACAACAACGTGCTCGGCCGGCCGGAGAAGAAGAAGATCATCTCGCGCTGGCGCGGCTATCACGGTTCGGGCCTGATGACCGGATCGCTGACCGGGCTGGAGCTCTTTCACAAGAAGTTCGACCTGCCGTTCGACCGGGTCGTCCACACCGAGGCGCCCTATTACTACCGTCGTCCCGACGCAGCGATGAGCGAGGCCGACTTCACCGCCTACTGCGCCGACGAGCTCGAAAAGCTGATCGAGCGCGAAGGCGCCGACACCATCGCGGCCTTCATCGGCGAACCCGTGCTCGGCACGGGCGGCATCGTGCCACCGCCGGAAGGTTACTGGCAGGCGATCCAGGAAGTGCTCAGGAAGCACGACATCCTGCTGATCGCCGACGAGGTCGTCACCGGCTTCGGCCGCCTCGGCACCATGTTCGGCTCCGACCACTACGGCATCGAGGCCGACATCATCACCATCGCCAAGGGGCTGACTTCCGCCTATGCGCCGCTGTCGGGTTCCATCGTATCGGACCGCGTCTGGAAGGTGCTGGAAAAGGGCACCGACGAATACGGCGCCATCGGCCACGGCTGGACCTATTCGGCCCATCCGATCGGTGCCGCGGCCGGCGTCGCCAATCTCAAGCTGATCGACAGTCTCGGGCTGGTCGAGAATGCCCGCGAGACCGGCGCCTATCTTCAACAATTCGATGAAGGACGCGGTCGGCGGGCACGCCCATGTCGGCGACGTGCGCGGCGAAGGCATGCTTGCCGCCGTCGAGTTCGTCGAGGACCGCGAAGGCCGCAAGTCGTTCGATCCGTCGAAGAAGGTCGGCCCGCAGATGGCGGCCGCACTGCTGAAGCGCGGCATCATCGCCCGCGCAATGCCGCAGGGCGACATCCTGGGCTTTGCCCCGCCGCTGTGCCTCAGCCACGCCGAGGCCGACGAGATCGTCGGCAAGACCGCCGAGGCCGTCAAGGAAGTGCTCGGCTAGAAAGCCTCCCGCCCGCGCGCCGGCACCCTGTGTCCGGCGCGCGGCGTCGAGCGGCCGTGAACTCACCGCCCGCTCAGTCCGCCTTCTCCTCGACCAGCAGCACGAGCGTCTCGGCGACGAGCGCCGGACGCTCCTCGCCCTCGATTTCGACGGTGCTCTCGCTCTTCAGCAGGTGCCGACCCGGCTCCCGCTCGTCGGCCGAAAGGAGCTTCGAGCGCAACCTGATCCGCGCTCCGGCCTTCACGGGCGCCAGGAAGCGAACGCGGTCGAGCCCGTAATTGATCGACATCGCGGTGCCGCTCGGCCGCAGGCCAATCTCGTAGGCGAGAGGCGCAAGCAGAGAAAGCGTCAGATAGCCGTGCGCGACGGTCGCACCGAACGGGCTCTCGCGCTGCCGCCCGCTCCCGGTCCAGGTGAATCCACTGCCGGTCGCCCGTGCATTCGGCGAAACGGTCGATCATCGTCTGGTCGACCGTCAGCCAGTCGCTGACGCCGATCTCCTGTCCGACGAGGTCACCGATCGTCTCGAACGTCACCGCCTGTCCCGCCATCGCTGCCACCTCCTGATTCGGGTGGAGCGATCTTATCCCGATGTGCGGAACGTCGGAGTGCCTGCGCCCAGGCGATCCTACGAGGCGGGACGGAACAGGTCGATGCCGCTGATGTCCATCTTCTGGGGAAGTTCCGGGGACGAGGAGCGCGCCCTCTGGGGCTGCGCGGCAGCGACCATCGGCCTGGCCATGCCGCTATTTCCAATACGCACGGTGCCGACCTGCGCCACGTGCGCGACCTCGGGTTTTGGGGCGGACGTCAGGGTCATGTAGGCGGCGGCAGCGGCGACTGCGATTACCAGTGTTGAAAGAAAGTTCGCCATATCCTCGTTCCGTTTCGTGGAAGCGCTCGTTGCGCTCGCTGCGTCCCTCGGTCGCCAATACGTGGCCACTCGATTGGTTCCCGGTCGGGTGCGGCAAGTGGCCGAACTGCCGCGAACAGCTCGGACGAACCAATTCGCCTGTCGCGTGTTGAAGAAGCACCGCCAGGGCGAAGGAGCCAGGATGTCTCGCATTACCGTCACGGAGTATTCACGCCTGCAGGACGCGCAGCCGCCCTCACGCCTCCTGCTGGCGCTGGAACTGCGTGCCGTGCCCGAATTCGCCATGATGTTCGCCACGTTGCCGCTGCTGATGGCATCGACGCCCCGCGGCGACGGGCATCCGGTGCTGGTGCTGCCGGGCCTCATCACCACCGACCGCGCCACCCTGGCGCTGCGCTCGTTCCTGAAGTCGCGCAACTACGCCGCGGTCGGCTGGGAGCTCGGCCGCAATGTCGGGCCGCTGCCCGGCATCGAGGAAGCCATGGTCGAGCGGCTAAGCCGGCTCCATGCGGAGCACGGACGCAAGGTCAGCCTCGTCGGCTGGAGCCTCGGCGGCATCTATGCGCGCCAGCTCGCCAAGGCGCTGCCGGATCACGTCCGCCAGGTGATCACGCTGGGCAGTCCGTTCAACGGCGATCCGCGCGCCACCAACGCCTGGCAGCTCTACGAGCGCCTGTCCGGGCGCAGGGTCGACGACCGCGACGGACATATCGGCGGCCCGCTGGAAACGCCACCGCCGGTTCCCACGACCGCCATCTTCAGCCGGACCGACGGCATCTGCAACTGGCGCAACTGCATGGAACGCGAAAGCGAGACGGCGGAAAACATCGAAATCGACAGCAGCCATTGCGGCCTCGGCGTCAACCCGGCCGCGCTCTACGCGATCGCCGACCGGCTGGCCCAGCCTGAACGCGAATGGAAGAAGTTCGACCGCGGCGGCGCGCGCGGCTTCTTCTTCCACGATCCGGCGCGCGCCTGACCGGTACTGCGAACCGCCCTACCCGGCACCCTGCCTGGCCAGGCACTCCCGCCCGATCTCCGACGTCTTCGCCACGCCCGCCAGCGCCATCGTCAGGTCGAAGTCGGCCACCACGTTGCGGATGACCTCGCCCACCCCCGCTTCGCCGGCGATCGCCAGCCCGTAGGCGTAGGGCCGCCCGAGCAGCACGGCCCGCGCGCCAAGCGCCAGCGCCTTGAAGACATCGGCGCCGCCACGCACGCCCGAATCCAGCAGCACCGGCATGTCACCGGCTGCCGCGACCACTTGCGGCAGGAGGTCGAGCGTGCCGCGCTCGCCGTCGACTTGCCGGCCGCCATGGTTGGACAGGACCAGGCCGTCGACGCCACGCTCGCGCGCCAGCTTGGCATCCTCGGGGTGCCGCAGACCCTTGAGCAGGATCGGCAGCCGCGTCATCTCCCGCAGCCTCGACACGTCGTCCCAGGTCAGGTCGGGGCGCGAATAGGTGGCGGTGAAATGCGCCACGGCGGCCCGCATCTGCCCCATCGACAGGCCGAATTGCCGGCCCTTGCGGCTCAGGCTCATGGCAGTCGAGACGATCTCGAGGCCCTTCGGCTTGAACCCGGTCTCCGGCGGCGCCGCGGGGATCGACCTGCGGAACACCGGGTCGCTCAGATACTGCGCCAGGCCGAGCCCGCGCAGGAACGGCAGGTAGCCAAGGTTGAGGTCGCGCGGTCGCCAGCCGAGCAGCGTCGTGTCGAGCGTCAGCACGATGGCCTCGCAGCCGCATTTTTCCGCACGGGCCACCAGAGAACGGACGAATTCGTCGTCGCTCGACCAGTAGAGCTGGAACCAGCGCGGCGCCTCGCCCATCGCAGCCGCCGCGTCTTCCATCGGCACGGACGCCTGGTTGGAAAACACGTAGCCGATGCCCTCGCTCGCCGCCGCGCGCGCCACGGCGAGGTCCGCCCGCCGATCGACCATCTCCAGCACGCCGATCGGCGCGAGCATCAGCGGCGCACGGTGCGTGCGCCCGAACAGCTCGACCGACAGGTCGCGTGTGGAGACGTCGCGCAGCACGCGCGGCGCGATCTCGACGCGGTCGAAGGCGGCACGGTTGGCGCGCATGGTCGCTTCCGCACCGGCCCCGCCGATGATGTAGGCGCCGGCTTCGGCGCTCATCGCCTCGGCGGCGCGGCGCTCCAGGGCATCCGCTGACACCGGCACCAGCGGCCGTTTGCCGCCCGCCCCGGTGACGTAGACCTCCATCTGGCGCAGCCTTCCCGGTGAGAGTCCGCCCGCTCCGGATACCTTGTCCGCCATTGTCTCCTCCCCGTCTTGCCCGCGAGTTTAGGCGTGACGCGCACCGGCATCAATTGGTGAAGATGAGCCGCTCCGCGATGTAGAGCCCAAGCCCCGCCAGACCGCCGACCAGCATGCCGTTGAAGCGGATATATTGCAGGTCGCGGCCGATATTGAGTTCGATCAGCCGGGTAAGCTGGCCGAGATCCCAGCCCCTCACCTGATCGGAGATGAAGTCGGAGACGCCGCTCTTCTGGTTCTCCACAAAGGACGCCAGCGCCACGACGAAGCCCTGGTTCATGTCGGCGCGGATCTGCGGGTCGCGGGCGAGCTGCCGCCCGATCTCCACCAGCGCGTCCGCCAGATGCTCGCGAATGCGCGAGTGCTCCGCCTGCGTGTCCTGTTCGATGAAGTGCGCCAGGCTCGCCCACATCTCGTTGCCGAGATCGCGCAGTTCCGGCCGCGCCAGGAAGTCGCGCTTCAGCTTCTCGGCCCGCTCCGCATATTCGGGAGAATCGCGAAGCTGATCGATGAAATTCGCCACGAACCGGTCGAACTCCAGCCGCAGCGCGTGGTCGGGATCGGCCACCGCCTCGTCGATCAGCCTGGCGGCCGACTTGATGATCTTCCTCAACAGATAGGCATCCGCGCGGAACACGTTGGCGAGCGTCGGCAGCTCCCTGCGGATGCGCTCGCGCAGCAACGCCAGCGCTTCTTCGTCGTTGAGCAGGCTGCCGAACGCCTTCATCAGTTCGTCGAACAGCTGCTGGTGGCGCCGGCCAGCGGTAAAGGCGGCGAGCAGGTCGGCGCTCAGCGGCGCGAGCCGAACCTTCTCGAGCCGGTCCAGCGCCCGCTGCGTGAAAAAACCCTTCAGCCCGGAGCCTTCGACAGCTGAAAGCATCTGCGGCACCAGCCGGGTGACGAACGCCGACAGATCGGAGGCGCGCCGGCGGTCGGCCAGCCAGTCGGCGACGAGAGCTGCGAAATCGACCTCTTCGAGCTTGCGCCGCACCGGCTCGGGCGCCAGGAAATTCGCCTCGATGAAGCGGCCGAGATTGTCGGCGATACGCTCCTGGTTGCTGGGGATGATCGCGGTGTGCGGAATCGGCAGGCCGAGCGGCCGCCGGAACAGCGCCACCACCGCGTACCAGTCCGCGATCCCGCCGATCGTCGCGGCCTCGGCGAAGGCGGCGACGAAGCCGAGCCACGGCCAGCGCGCCTCGAAGGCGCGCGCGGTGAGAAAGACGGCCACGCAAACCGCCAGCGCACCCGCGGCGATCGCCTTGGTCCGTTTCAGCGCCGTCAGCTTGGCGGCGTCGGCCTCTGGCAACGGCGCTGCGCCCCGCGCGGCGAGCGTGCCCGCCTCGATGTCTGGCATGTCGGTCCTCTTGATTGCCGCGTTGCGACGAATCTAGGACGTCCGACCCCAAACCGGAAGGACGGCAACCGTCGCCCTAGCGTGCCGCCAGTTCCGGCAGGTGGCGGGCGGCGAGCGCGAAAAGATCAAGGCCGCTGTCGCCGAGCTCGATAACGCCGACCGTCTCGCCGTCCTCGAAGCTCAGATGCGCCTCGAACTTGCGCGCCAGCCGCTTCATGGCGCCGTTGTTGGGATGGGTTGTGACATGCAGGCGCGAATAGCCGAGCGCGTGCGCGTGCGCGATCAGCCGCTCGAACAGCAGGCTGCCGAGGCCGCGATGCTGCAACCCCTTCTCGACGCTGAATGCGATTTCCGCGGTCGGCTCCGGCCGTTCGGAGCGTTCGTGCAACTCGGCGGCACCGAATACGCAATCGCCTTCCACGTAGCCGACGACTGTCGTGCCGTCGTGGAAGCAGCGGTCCGCATAGGCTGCGACGAAACTGTCGTTGGTGGGGCCGTTGAACCGGTCACGGCGGCTTTCGGTGTCGAGCCGCAGCAAATGATCCTTGAACCTGTTCAGGTCCGAAGGCCGGAGCTGGCGAATTGTGCCGGTGAGGCCGGGCGATGTGTCAGAGGCAGTTCGCATCTTCTTCTTGTCACGTTTTTTGTGGCTCCTCCCCGAGTCGGTCGCCGCTCGACATACGTTATTTTGTGCGCCGCAGCAGGATTGGCAAGGTCCGATTCCGCAATGCAGCATTGCACCGGAGCGGACTCGGCTTTTGCGCGGACACGGCCCGCGCGAAAAAAGCTGAATTCGCGGTTCAACTTATTGCATCGTTGTCTGGAATTGTTCTAAGGTAGCGGTAACTCCGGGAATGTGAAGAGGCCCCACGATGCGGCTCACGCGCCAGACCAACTACGCCATTCGGATCCTCATGTATTGCGCGGCAAATCCCGACAGGCTGAGCCGGATTCCGGAAATCGCCGCCGCCTATAACGTGTCCGAACTGTTCCTGTTCAAGATCCTGCAGCCGCTGGTCGAAAACCGCCTGGTCGAGACCGTGCGCGGCCGACACGGCGGCGTCCGGCTGGCGCGGCCGGCGGGCGAGATCACGCTGTTCGACGTGGTGCGCGTCACCGAGGAGAACTTTGCCATGGCGGAGTGCTTCGAGGCCGACACCGACTGCCCGCTGGTCGATTCCTGCTCCCTCAACGAGGCGCTGCGCAAGGCGCTCGGTGCGTTCTTCGAGGTCCTCGAGGCGCACACGATCGAGGCGCTGGTCGCCAGCAGGCCATCGATGGCGAACCTTTTGGGGATCGACGATCTGCCTCGGCCGAAGACGGCGGCGCAGCCGGCAGCCACGCTCGCCAACTGACGTGCGGATCCGGCCGGCACCGGCGCGACCGAGATTTGTTGACAAGAACGGTCAGCTTTAATACGCATCGCAGCGACGGTCGGCAGCACACGCCTGGCCGTCGCATTGCCAGCGAGCGCACGGCCAGCCAGCGACATTTTCGTTTTCATGTGGAAGCCACGGTCGGACCGCGGGCACGATCGCAAACGGCCAGGCACGCCTCGCGGCGCGCCGGTCGCCGACGCCCATAGACAGCAGGAGATTGGCATGTTCGTCGCGATGAATCGCTTCAAGGTGCGTCGGGGTTCGGAAGACGCCTTCGAGGAAATCTGGAAGAACCGCGATTCGAGCCTCTCGCAGATGACGGGCTTTCGCCAGTTCCACCTGCTGCGCGGCCCTCTCAACGAGGCGGAGGACTACACGCTGTTCGCCTCGCACACGATCTGGGACAGCGAGGCCGACTTCCTCGCCTGGACGAAATCGCAGAATTTCCGCGACGCCCACAAGAACGCCGGCTCCGGCAAGGCGCAGTATGTCGGCCATCCGGTCTTCGAGGGGTTTACCTCGGTGGAAGGCGCCTGACCTTCTTCATGACGTTGCCGCCAGCAGCGTCGCGTTGCCGCCGGCCGCCGTCGTGTCGACGCAGATCGAGTGCTCGTGCACATAGGCCGATGGGTTGATGACGGTGGCAATCAGCCGCACGATCGGCCCTTCGCGTGCCGCCAGCGCGCGGCGCACCTCGCGCAGTGTCCCCTCGTCCGCCGAGATCGCCGCCATGTCGATGTCGAGATCGCCGAGCGCTTCGGGCGTCACGGTGCCGTCGAACGCCGCCAGCGGCAGGCCTTTGCCGATCAGTGGTCGCAGCGTTTCGGCCGCGCCCGGCGCCACGGCCAGCACGGAATTGCCAGCACCCAGCCCCTGCACGACCTGGGCGAGCAGCGTCTCGGCATCCGGGCCGAGCGCCAGCACCCGGCCGCGCGGCACCAGCACCAGCGTGTTCGATTCGCCGGTCGGCCCGGGCAGGTCGATCGGCCCGAAATCGAGACCGGCCGCCGCAGACAGCGCTTCGCCGCCCCTGCCCCGCAGATGTTTCCGCAACACCGCGATGCGGTCCGGATTGGCCGCCCAGTTGCCGGCGTCCGGCATCGCCTCGCGCAGCGTCTCGAGCGGTGATCGCGGTCGCTTCGGCCGGCTTCTCGCCGCTCACCTCGGTCTTGCGGAAGCGGCGCAGATAGAGCGGGCCGCCCGCTTTCGGCCCGGTCCCGGACAGGCCCTCGCCGCCGAACGGCTGCGAACCGACGATCGCGCCGATCTGGTTGCGGTTGACGTAGATGTTGCCGGCGCGGATCTCGTCGACGACGTGCTGCACGCGCGCCTCGATGCGCGTGTGCAGGCCGAACGTCAGCCCGTAGCCCCTCGCGTTGATGTCGGCGATCACACGGTCGATGTCCTCGGCTGCGAAGCTCGCCACGTGCAGCACCGGGCCGAACACCTCGCGCTCCATTTCGCCGATGCCTGAAACGCGGAAGATGTGCGGCGCCAGATAGCGCCCGCCATCGGGCGGCTCGAGCTTTGCCATCAGCCGGCCGTCGGCTTCCATCTTCGCGCAGTAGTCGCCGATGTCCCGCAGCGCGTCCTCGTCGATCAGCGGGCCGACATCGCTCGAAAGCAGCCAGGGATCGCCGATCGTCAACGCCTGCATGGCGCCGATCAGCATGTCGACCACCTTCTTCTCCACGTCCTTCTGCACGTAGAGGATTCTGAGCGCCGAACAGCGCTGCCCCGCGCTCTGGAAGGCCGAGGCGACGATGTCGCGCACCGCCTGCTCCGGCAGGGCGGTGGAATCGACGATCATCGCGTTGAGCCCGCCGGTTTCCGCGATCAGCATGGCGTCGGGCGACGCGGTCTCGGCGAGCTGCCGCTCGATGGTCCGCGCCACCTGCGTCGAGCCGGTGAAGCACACGCCGGCGATGCGCGGATCGGCGGTCAGCGGCGCACCGACAGCTTCGCCGTCGCCCGGCACAAGCTGCAGCACGTCGTCGGGCACCCCGGCTTCGTGCATCAGTGCGGCCGCGCGGGCTGCGATCAGCGGCGTCTGCTCGGCGGGCTTTGCGATCACCGCGTTGCCGGTGGCGAGTGCCGCGGCGATCTGGCCGGTGTAGATGGCCAGCGGAAAATTCCACGGCGAGATGCAGGCGATGACGCCCCGCGCCTCGGTGTGGATTTCCGCACGCGGCGCCTCGTTGGCGTAGTAGCGCAGGAAATCCGCCGCCTCGCGCACCTCCGCCACCGCATCGGCCAGCGTCTTGCCGGCCTCGCGACAGCACAGCGCGAAGAACTCGACGGCGTGTTCCTCGTAGAGGTCGGCGACGCGCCGAAGGATGGCCGATCGCTCGGCGACCGGACGAGCCGCCCATGCCGGCTGCGCTTCGCCCGCCCGTCCAACCGCCGCCGACACAATGTCGGCGTCGGCCTCGTGAACCGTGCCGACGATTTCGTCGGTGCGGCCGGGATTGACGACTTCCCGTGGCGTGCCTCTGCCTTCCTCGCCCGCCTGCCAGCGATAAGGGGCCGCAAACCGCTTGCGCGCCGAAAAAGTCTGCGAAAGCGTGACCGGATCGGTGAGGTCCCAGCCCTTCGAGTTCATGCGGGCCGGCAGGAATATCTTCGACGGATGCAAGATGGCCGGGTTCTCGGCCTCCCTCTGTGCTTCCACCGTGGCGAAGGGATCTCGCGCGATCTCGTCGGGGCTGACGTCGTCGTCGACGATCTGGTGAACGAAGGAGGAGTTGGCGCCGTTTTCGAGCAGCCGCCGCACCAGATAGGCGAGGAGGTCCGCATGCCGCCCCACCGGCGCGTAGATGCGGCAGCGCGTGCCCTCTGCCTTGCGCACCGTCTCGTGCAGCGCCTCGCCCATCCCGTGCAGGCGCTGGAACTCGAACGCCCTTCGCTCCGTCCCCGCGATGTCCAGGATCGCCGCGACCGTGTGGGCATTGTGGGTGGCGAACTGCGGGTAAAGGCGGTCGGTCATGCCGAGCAGCTTTTTCGCGCAGGCGATGTAGGAGACATCCGTGTTCGCCTTGCGCGTGAACACCGGATAGCCGTCGAGACCCAGTACCTGCGCCCGCTTGATCTCGGTGTCCCAGTAGGCGCCCTTCACCAGCCGCACCATGATGCGCCGGTCGAGCCTCCCGGCAAGCGCGTAGAGCCAGTCGATCACCGGCGCCGCACGCGGGCCATAGGCCTGCACAACCACGCCGAAACCGTTCCAGTCGGCGAATTCGTCGGCCGCGAGCACCTGCTCGATCACGTCGAGCGAAAGGTCCAGCCGGTCGGCCTCCTCGGCATCGATGTTGAGCCCCATCCGGGCCGAATGCGCCGCATGGCAAAGCGCCGACAGCCGCTCCACCATGACCGGCAGCATGTTGTCCTTCTGCCCCATCTCGTAGCGTGGATGGAGCGCCGACAGCTTGACCGAGATGCCCGGATTGCGGGCGATGTCGGGGCTGGTGGCGCCGCTGTCGAGCGCCAGGATCGCTTCCTTGTACGAGCGGAAGTAGCGCCGCGCATCGGCCTCGGTGCGCGCCGCCTCGCCCAGCATGTCGTAGGAATAGAGATAGCCCTTCGCCGCCATCGGACGACCGCGCCTGACGGCCTCCTCGATCGTGCGGCCGAGCACGAACTGCTCGCCCATCTCGCGCATGGCCGCGCCGACGGCGGTGCGGATCACGGGTTCGCCCAGCCTGCGCACCATGCCGCGCAGCGTGCGCTCGATGCCGCCCTCGCCCTCGTCGAGCACCCGGCCCGTCAGCATCAGCGCCCATGTCGAGGCGTTGACGAAGATCGAACTGGAATCGCCCGAATGCGCCGACCAGTCGTGCGGCGCGATCTTGTCGCGGATCAGCTCGTCGACCGTCTCGGCGTCGGGCACGCGAAGCAGCGCCTCGGCGAGGCACATGAGCGCCACGCCCTCCTGCGTCGACAGGCCGTATTCGGAAAGAAACGCCTCCATCAGGCGCGGGTCGGACGATTTGCGCACCGCCTTCACCAGTTCGACGGCGCGCGCGGAAATCGCAGAACGTCGCTCCGGATTCAGGTCGGCGGTCGCGATCAGCCGGTCGAGGACCGCCCCCTCGTCCGGCAGGTAGTGGTCGCGGATCGCTTCGCGCGAACTGGCGGAAGAACTCGTCGGCATGGCGCGTGGTCCCTCGAATATGACCGGCCGGCATTGGGCGAATCCTGCCTATCATATCGCGAATTGCCGCGGCGACCGAAATGCTGGATGATCCAGGCCGAAATACCCAAGCTTCAGGCCTTAAACGGATCGAGCGGAGTGTCATGGCTGGTGAAACAGGTGAACTGGACCGCATCGACCGCAACATCCTTGCCGCGTTATCGGGCGAGGCGCGCCTGTCGATGGCCGAACTCGGCAAGCTGGTCGGCCTGTCGAAGACGCCGGTCGCCGCCCGTGTGCGGCGCCTGGAAAAGGACGGCTTCATCCGCGGCTATGCGGCGCTCGTCGACCGCGAGCGAATCGGCGAAGGCCATGTTGCCTTCGTGCAGGTGAAGCTGTCCGATACGAGGGCTGCGGCGCTCGACGGTTTCAACCGCGCCGTGGTCGCCGTGCCGGAGGTCGAGCAGTGTCACATGATCGCCGGTTCGTTCGACTACCTGCTCAAGGTCCGCACCCGCGACATCGGCGCCTATCGCCGGGTGCTGTCGGAGCGTATCTCGGCACTGCCCCACGTGGCGCAGACCTCCACCTTCGTCGCCATGGAGACGGTCAAGGACCGTTGAGCGCGCGGCGCCTTGCCGCGGCGTTTGCCGGTCCGCTTCTCCCGTGCTATGCGGCTTTCGCACCTGAGCGGGAGAAAGATCGTGGCGCATGAGAATGGCGTCGCCGCCGTCGGCGAAGCGATGCTGGAGCTTTCGGCGGCCGGCGACGGGCTGTGGACGCTCGGCCATGCCGGCGACACGTTCAACACGCTCTGGGCGCTGCGTGCGCTGCTGCCCGACGCGGTCGCCGCAGATTTCGTCACCGCCTTCGGCGACGATCCTTTCTCGCACGAGCAGATCGCCTTCATGCGCGCCGCGGGCATCGGCACCGCCGCCAGCCCGACCATCGCCGGCGCCCGTCCTGGCCTTTACGCGATCACCTTGGAGGGCTGGGAGCGCTCGTTCACCTACTGGCGCGGCGATTCGGCTGCACGCCAGCTCGCCTCCGACCCAGTCGCGTTGACGAAAAGCCTTGAAAACCGGGCGCTTATCTACTTTTCCGGAATCACTCTGGCAATTCTCGACGACGCGTCGCGAAAAACCCTGCTGGAGGCGCTGGCAGCCGCGCGCGAGGCCGGTGCGCGCATCGCCTTCGATCCGAACTACCGGCCTCGCCTGTGGGCCTCGCCGGAAGCGGCTCGCGCGGCGGTCGCCGAAGCGCTGCGCGTGACCGACATCGCCTTGCCGACGCTCAGCGACGAGCGCGACCTGTTCGGCGACGAGACGGCAAGCGATGCGGCCGGCAGGCTGCATGCAGCAGGCGTCGCGGAAGTCGTCGTCAAGAACGGGCCGGAGGACGCGTTTTCCAGCGCCGGCGGCGAGGCGCGGCACGTCGCCGCCCTGCTCGTCGCCGACGCGCTCGATTCGACCGGCGCGGGCGATGCCTTCAACGGCGGCTATCTCGCCGCCCGCCTGCTCGGAGACGCGCCGGAAGCCGCGACTGCGCGCGCCCACCGTGTCGCCGCCGCCACCGTGAGGGTGCGCGGCGCGCTGGCGCCTTTCGACAGGTTGAGGGAAGCCTTCGGATAGGCTTGCCGCTCAGTCCAGCCGGAAGCGGTATTCCGTCTGCTGGCGATAGGTCTCGCCCGGCCGAAGCACGGCTTGCGGAAAATAGGAGCGGTTCGGCGAATCCGGCCAGACCTGCGGCTCCATGGCGAAGCCGGCGAAGGCGCTGTAAGGCGCGCCGATATTTCCGGCCGGTCCGGGCTCGATCTTGTGGCCGATGTAGAACTGGAGGCCGGGCTCGCTCGACCAGACCTCCATCTCCACGCCCGAACTGCCGCCTTGCACCCAGGCGTGCTGGCGCATCGGCCCACGTTCGGCCGCCACGCAGAAATTGTGGTCGTAGGGCACCTGCGCCCCGTCCGCCCCGCGGCGGATCGCCCGGGCGTGGCGGAAATCGAAGTCGGTGCCGTCGACCGGCTGCACCACCCCCGTCGGGATGCTCTCGCCGTCGACCGGAAGGTAGGCGCCGGCCGGCAGCATGACACGGTGGCCGAGCACGTCGCCCGCTCCGCCGTCGTCGAGATTGAAATAGGAGTGGTGGGCGAGATTGACGAGCGTCGGCTCGTCGCAACTCGCCTCGATCTCCAGAGCCAGTGTGCCCGGCTGGCGGAGCCGGTAGGTTAGCGACACGTCCACGGCTCCTGGAAAGCCCATCGCCCCGTCCATGTCGTGGAGTGCGAGCGTGACGAAGTCCTCGCCGTGCTCGCGCAGCGTCCAGAGGCGGTGCCAGAACCCGTCGCTGCCGCCGTGCAGCATGTTGGCTCCGTCATTGGTGTCGGCCTGAAAACGCTGCCCGTCGATCATGAAGCGGCCGCCGGCGATACGGTTGGCATAGCGGCCGACGACCGCGCCGAAGAAGGTCGCGTATTCCAGATAGTCGGCGAGTTCGGGAAAGCCCAGCACCAGCGGTGCGGGGTGACCCTCGAGGTGCAGGTCCTGCAAGGTCGCGCCGTAGGTCAGGATCGCCGCGCGCAACCCTCCGCCCGCGATCTCGACGCGACGAACCTCTTCGCCGCCGGGAGCCGTCCCGAAGAGTTCGCCTCCCGCCACTGGCGCCTACAGCCCCAGTCCGCCGATGCAGACATATTTGGTGTCGAGATAGTCGTCGATGCCCTGATGTCCGCCCTCGCGGCCGAGGCCGGATTCCTTGACGCCACCGAACGGCGCTTCCGGCGTGGTGATGATGCCTTCGTTGACCCCGACCATTCCGTATTTGAGCCCTTCCATGACCCGGAAAGCACGGCCGAGATCGCCGGTGTAGAAATAGCAGGCCAGGCCGTATTCGGTGTCGTTGGCCATGGCGACCGCCTCTTCTTCCTTCTCGAAGCGGAAGACCGGCGCCACGGGGCCGAAGATCTCCTCCTTCATGAAACGCATGGAGGCAGAGACGTCGGCGATCACCGTCGGCTCGAAGAATGTCCCGCCAAGCTCGTGCCGATTGCCGCCGGTGACGATCTTGCCGCCCTTCTGCTTGGCGTCGCCGATCAGCTCCTCGACCTTTTCCACAGCTTTCATGTCGATCAGCGGGCCCTGCTGCACGCCTTCGTCGAGGCCGGAGCCGACCTTGAGGTCGCGCGAAGCCTGCGAGAACTTTTCCACGAAGGCGTCGTAGATGCCCGACTGCACGAAGAAGCGGTTGGTGCAGACGCAGGTCTGGCCGGAATTTCGGTATTTCGCCGCCACCGCGCCGGCCACCGCACGGTCGATGTCGGCGTCGTCGAAGACCAGGAACGGCGCGTTGCCGCCGAGTTCCATCGACACCTTCTTCACCGTCGAGGCCGACTTCTCGATGAGAATCTTGCCGACCTCGGTGGAGCCCGTGAAGGTGATCTTCTTGACCAGCGGGTTGGTGCACATCTCGTCGCCGATCTCGCTGGCCGCGCCGGTGACGATGTTGACGACGCCGGCCGGGATGCCGACCTCCTCGGCGAGCACGCCCCAGGCGAGGCCGGAATACGGCGTCTGCGAAGCCGGCTTCACCACCGTCGTGCAGCCGGCCGCGAGCGCCGGGCCGATCTTGCGCGCCAGCATCGAGGACGGGAAATTCCACGGCGTGATCGCAGCAATCACGCCGACCGGTTCACGGGTCACCAGGATGCGACGGTCGGCCCACGGGCTTGGAACCACGTCGCCGTAGGTGCGCCGGCCTTCCTCTGCGAACCACAGGATGTAGCCGGCAGACGCGCCAACCTCGCCCTTTGCCTCGGCCAGAGACTTGCCCTGCTCCAGCGTCAGCAGCTCCGCCAGGGCATCGATATTGTCCATGATGGCATCGTGCATCTTGCGCAGCAGCTTGGAGCGCTCCAGCGCCGAGGTCTTGCGCCAGCCGTGGAAGGCCTTTTCCGCGGCCTCGATGGCGCGCTTCGTCTCCGCGCCGCCCGCCTTGGGGACGCCGCCGATGCGCTGGCCGTTCGCCGGGTTGGTGACGTCGATCACGGCTCCCGAATTGGCCTCCACCCACTTGCCGTCGATAAGGTTGGCCTCCCGCAGGAAGTGACTTGTCTTCTGGAGCATCTTTCCGCCTTTCGATGTGCGCCGCCGGGCGCGGACCTTCGATCGCGTCGTATATCGGGCGCGCGGCCGACTTGGCCACCGCCACGCGTATCAGGCTCTTATCCCACGCCGGCCTGCGGGATCAATCATCGCCCCTTTCCTTCAGCCGTAGACGGCGTGGGCGACGGCCAGCCAGATGGCGGTCGAGAACGCCGCCAGCGCCGTGGAAATCGTCATGCCGTTGGAGGCGAGCGCCTGTCCCGTGCCGAAGCGCACCGCGATCAGGTAGGGGTTCACCCCCGTCGGCATGGATGCGGCGGCGATCGCGATCATCGCGCTGAACGGCGGCAGTCCGACCAGCTTCGCGGTGACCAGCACGCAAGCCGGCAGCAGGAACAGCTTCAGCAGCGACATCGTCACCGCCGGCGCGAGGTTGCCGGAGATGCCGAAGCGCCTGAGCCCAAGCCCCACCGCGAACAGCGCCAGCGGTCCGGCGGTGTTGGCTATGGCGTCGATGAAGCGCTCGCCAAGCGCCGGAAGTGGCGGCCCGACCATGCGCCAGACGAGCCCGAGCAGGATGCCGACGATCAGCGGATGAGACAACAGGGTGACGAAGAAGCCGCGCACAAGGTCGAACGCGCTCGTCTCCTGCTCCCCACGGCCGTACCACGCGAACAGGATCACCGATGCGGCCATCAGCACTGGCAGATGAACCGAGATGAGCAGCGACAGCACTTCGACGCCGCGCTGTCCGTAGATGCCGTGGACGAAGGGCAGGCCGACGAGCACGAGGTTGGAAAACCCGCTGACAAGGCCGCCGACGACGCCGGCACGCGCGTCCCGCCGGAAGATCCGGACCGTCACGGCCTGCCCGACGGCCCACGCCACGGCGGCCGCGGGAAAGTAGGCACCCCACAGCGCCCAAGGCGCGGCGCCGGCGAAATCGGCATTCACCATCGTGCGGAACAACAAGGCGGGCACGGCAAGCGTCACCGCGAATTCGGAGAGCGCCTCGCCCACCTCGGCGCGCAGCAGCCCGCTCCAGCCCGCGACGTAACCCAGCGCCACAAGGCCGAAGACGAAGGCGGTGGTTTCGACCAGCGGCGACATGCAAACCCGCATACGCGCTGGCGAGTGGAGCCGCAACTGGTGGGCGCGGCTCCGCCGCCTTGCCCGCTCGGGTGCTTGCGCGGGGAGGTCGCGAATGCTTTTCTTCGGTTTGCGTCTTTTTTCGCGCGCCGAATTCGCCTAAACAGCGCCGGATTCCAGAAGCGCACGTCAACAGGGAATAGCTGTGACAAGTACATTCGACAGGGTCGCCGACATCATTGCGGAGACCGCCGGCATCGAGCGTGAAGAGATCACCCCGGAAAGCCACACGATCGACGATCTCGGCATCGACAGCCTCGACTTCCTGGACATTGTTTTCGCGATCGACAGGAGCTTCGGAATCAAGGTCCCGCTGGAGAAGTGGACGCAGGAAGTGAACGAGGGTCGCGCTTCCACCGACGAATACTTCATCATGAAGAACCTGTGCGCCAAGATTGACGGTCTTGTCGCCGCGAAGGCGGCTTGAGTGCGCCGCGAAGGCGCGCCAAACTAGTGTCGGCATGAGCCCGACTGACGTTCTCATCACCGGAATTGGCATCGTCTCTTCGCTTGGCGAAGGCATTGACGCGCACTGGCGCGCCCTGACCGCAGCTGAAGGCGAGCCTGCGCTGGATGCGGAGCACTTCGCTCCCTACGTCGTCCACCCGCTTCCGGAAATCTCCTGGGATGCCCAGATTCCGCGGCGTGGCGACCAGCGGCAGATGGAGACGTGGCAGCGCATCGGCACCTACGCGGCCGGACTGGCGCTGGAAGACGCCGGCATCAAGGACGATGCGGCGCTTTGCGCCGATATGGACCTTCTTGTCGCCGCCGGCGGCGGCGAGCGCGACGAAGCGGTCGACAGGTCGATCCTGATGGCCGCCGACGGCAGCCGCGATCCCGAGATCGTGCTCAACGAAAAGCTCACCACCGAGCTGCGTCCGACGCTGTTCCTGGCGCAGCTGTCGAACCTCGCCGCCGGCAACATCTCCATCGTCCATAAGGTGACCGGCTCTTCGCGCACGCTGATGGGCGAGGAAGGTGCAGGCATCTCCGCCATCGAGAACGCCGTGGCGCGCATCCGCAGCGGTCAGTCCGACCACATGCTGGTCGGCGGCGCCTTCAACGCCGAGCATCCGGAGATGCTGCTCATCTACGATGTCGGCGGCTATCTCCACCGCGCACCCTGGCGGCCGGTCTGGCAGCGCTCCGGCGCTACGGGCGGCGGGATCGTCACCGGGTCGGGCGGTGTGTTCCTGGTGCTGGAATTGCGCGAGCACGCGGCGCGGCGAAACCGCAAGGCTTACGCACAGCTCGGCGACATCGTCTCCGGCCGTGCCCGCCGCAGCGACGGCAATCTCACCGACGGCGATCTCCGGCATGTTGCGCGCCCTGCCGCTTTCGGACGAGCCGCAACTCGTGATTTCCGGCGCATCCGGCGCCCATGCCGCAACGGCGGCCGAGTTGGACGCGCTTCGCTCCCGGGAAAACCTCGCCATTCGCGGCTTTTCCAGCATGACGGGGCACCTCAAGGAAGCGCAGTTTCCGATGGCGGTTGCGCTGTCGGCTCTCGCGGTCGCCAGGGGTTCCGCCCCTGTCGCCCGCGACAGCGACAACGAGGCGCCTTTCGAGGCGACGCCGCGAACCGTGCTTGCCACGACGATCGGCTTCCACCGCTTCGAGGGCATGGCGCTGGTCAAGGAGCCTGAGGGCGCGGCGCCATGACCAGACGCGATCACATGGGCCGTCCGGTCGTCGTCGTCACCGGCATGGGTGTCGTCAGCCCGCTCGGAGTCGGAATGGCCGACAACTGGTCCGCGCTGACCGCCGGCCGCTCGGGCATCCGCTCCATCCGCCGCTTCCCCACCGAACACCTCAAGACGACCATCGCGGGCCTGGTCGAGACCCTGCCCTCCAGCCACGAAGGCCCGTCTGCGCTGACGCACGAAATGGCGGAGCGCGCCGCCGCTGAAGCGCTCGAACAGGCCGACATCGACCGCGGCGATTTCGGTGGCCCTCTGTTTCTCGCCGCTCCGCCCTCCGAGCTCGACTGGACCCAGCGCTTCCGCCTGCATTCGGCAGGTGCCGACGAACCGGGCTATCCTGCGCTTCTCGCCGCCACGCGCGAGCAGCCGAAGCGCTGACTGCATTCGAATCCGTCCAGTTCGGAACCATCGCCGACCTGATCGCCGACCGTTTCGGCATTCGCGGGCTGCCGATAACGCTTTCGACGGCCTGTGCCTCGGGCGCCACGGCGATCCAGTTCGGAGTCGAGGCGATCCGCCGCGGCGACGCCGATCGTGCGCTGGCCATCGGCGCCGACGGCTCGGCGAACGCGGAGGCGCTGGTGCGCTTCTCCCTGCTGGCGGCGCTCTCCACCCACAACGATCAGCCCGAGAAGGCGTCAAAACCCTTTTCCAAGGACCGCGACGGGTTCGTGCTGGCAGAGGGGGCGGCAGCGCTGGTGCTTGAATCGCTGGATGCGGCACGGGCGCGCGGCGCGGCGATCCTCGGCGTGGTGCGCGGCTGCGGCGAACGGGCGGACGATTTCCACAGGACCCGTTCGAAGCCCGACGGCTCGCCGGCCATCGCCGCCGTCAACGCCGCGCTCGCCGACGCCGGCATGGCGCCCGGCGACGTCGACTACATTAACGCCCACGGCACCTCGACGCCCGAGAACGACCGCATGGAATTCCTGTCGCTGTCGACGGTGTTCGGCGAGGCGCTCGAGACGACTCCCATCTCGTCGAACAAGTCGATGATCGGCCATACGCTTTCGGCGGCGGGCGCGATCGAGGCGGTGTTCTCGTTGAAGACGATGCTGGAGGGAGTGATCCCTCCCACCATCAATTACGAGCACCCCGACCCGGCGATCCCGCTCGACGTGGTGCCGAATGTCAGCCGCGCGGCCCAAGTCGGCACGGTGCTGTCAAACTCCTTCGGCTTCGGCGGCCAGAACGCCTGCCTTGTCATGGCACGCGAACCGGGCTAGTCGGCACCAGCCGAAGAGACCGAAATCCGATGCGCGCACTGCAACTGCTCGAGGAACGTCGCCTCGAAGCCGTCGACATTCCCCCCCGCCTGCCCCCGGGTACGGCGAGGTGACTCTGCGCGTGCGGGCGGTGGCGCTCAACCATATCGACGTCTGGGGCTGGCGCGGCATGGCGTTTGCGAAGCGCTCCCTGCCGATCGTGATCGGCGCCGAGGCTTCCGCAACCGTCGAAGCCATCGGGCCGGGCGTCGCCGGGCTGGTTCCCGGCCAGCTTGTGGCCGCCTACGGCGCTGACACCTGCGGTCTGTGCGGCCCCTGCCGTGCCGGCAGGGACAATCTCTGCGAGAACCCTCGCGGCGTGCGCGGCTTCCACATCGGTGGATTTGCCTGCGAATACGTCAACATGCCCGCCCGGCAGGTGGTGCCTGCCCCGCCCGGGATCGACGAGGTCGGCGCAGCGGTGGCGCCGGTGACCTTCGGCACGGTCGAGCACATGCTGTTCGACAACGCCAGGCTGGAGCCCGGGGAAACCGTGCTCGTCCAGGCCGGAGGCTCCGGCATCGGCAGCGCCGCCATCCAGCTCGCAAAGAGGATCGGCTGCACCGTCATCACCACGGTCGGCACGCCCGATAAGGTCGAGAAGGCGCGCGCGCTCGGCGCCGATCACGTCATCAACTACCGCGAGGAACGCTTCGAGGGTGCGGTGCGCAAGCTCACCGGCAAGAAGGGCGTCGACGTCGTGTTCGAGCATGTCGGCGCTGACACCTGGGCGGGATCGCTGCTTTCCCTGAAGCGCGGCGGACGCCTCGTCACCTGCGGATCGACGTCGGGCGTTTCGGCGCAGACCAACCTGATGCACCTCTTCCAGCAGCAGATCAGGATCGTCGGCTCCTTCGGCTGCCGCATCGCCAACGTCGCCGACGTCATGGAAAAGATGACGAAGCCCGGCGTGGCGCCGATAATCGATACCGAACTCGACTGGAACGACATCGGAGAGGCGCTGGCGCGGCTGGAGCGCCGCGACGTGTTCGGCAAGGTCGTGCTGCGGGTAGGCTGAGTTCGAGGAGCACGAATGTCACGCAGGTTTCTCCTCGCCGCGCGGCGTCGGCTGAAGACCGTCGAATACTGGGTGACGGCCAAGCTGTTGCTGATGGCGCTGCGAGTGTTCCGCTTGCTGCCGCTCGACCCCACGCTCAACGCCATGGATAGGATCGGCCGCACGCTGGGGCCGCTTTCCGGCCGCCACCGGCTCGCCCTCGACAATCTGCGCAAGGCCTATCCGGAACTGCCGGAGAGCGAACTGAAGAAGATCGCTCTCGACATGTGGGGCAACATGTCCAGGCTGGTGGTCGAATACGTCTTCCTGGATCGCATCGTTGCGGGCGGCATCGGCCCGGGTCCCGAAAACCGTGTGGAAGTCGAAGGCGTCGAGTTCTTCCTTCGCATCAAGAACGAAGAGACGCCGCACATGCTGTTTTCGGCGCACATGGGTGCGTTCGAGATCCTCAACGCCGCGGTCGCCAGTTACGACGTCAACGCCACCGTTCTCTTTCGCCGCCCGAACAACCCCTACGTCGCCGACGAACTCACCAGGATGCGCAACGTCGCGATGGGGCCGATGGAACAGTCGCGCCCCGGCGTCTCCTTCGCGCTGGCGCGCATCCTCGGCGAAGGCGGAAACGTCGGCGTTCTGGTCGACCAGAAGTTTCGCAACGGCATACCCACGACGTTCTTCGGACGGGCTTGCGAGAGCAGTCCGCTTGTTGCCGAAGCTGACGCGCCAGTACGAGCCGGTCGTCTACGGGGCGCGCTGCATCCGGCTGCCGAACAACCGCTACCGCATCGTCATAGAGGACGAGCTCGAACTGCCGCGTGATGCTTCGGGGACGGTAGACGTGCGGCGTCTCGCCCAGCTCCTGAACGATATCGTGGAGCGCTGGGTGCGCGAGACACCCGGCCAGTGGTCATGGTTCCACCGGCGTTGGGAACTCACCGAAAAGAAGAAGCCCTGAGCCGGCTGCGGCGCCCGCCCGGGCGCCGCGAGTTCAGATACGCTCAGTGCACAACACGGATCTTGGTGTTGCCGGGCCCGAATTGCTCCACCAGTTGGTAGAGCGTGTGGGCATTGGCCGTGTCGAGGCGCACGCATCCGTGCGACGCCGGACGGCCGAGATGGCTCACGGCGTTGGTGCCGTGCACCGCGTATCCGCCGTGGAAGAAGATCGACCACGGCATCGGAGACATGTGGTATTTTCGCGAATACCACATCCGATGCATGCGAATGGGCCGGTACGATGCCGACCGGCGTGACGTAGCCGCTCCTGGCGGTCGAAACCCGCCACCGGTAGAGGACCCGCCCGTATTTTGTAACCGTCATCTGCTGTTGCGACAGATCGACCGTTGCTTCGATCGCAGCCGCGGAGGCCACGGCCGGCACCCCTGCCAGCATGACCACCGCCGCCGCGGCGAACAACATCATTCGTTTCATGACATTCCTGCCCCTGTTGCCTGAGCCGCCCGGAACTAAAGCGCAGAAGAACTGAACGGTCCATGAATTGTTGCAATACGATGTGACCGGTTGCCGCGGATGCTGCATCGCAGTCGATCACATTCGCGTGAAACACGGGCATTCGCGACCGATTTCGCCCGCGCCGCGATGCCTTGCCAAACTGCCGCCGTGCTGCTCAATTTCCTCGCGATGAACGACAGACTGCTCAGGGCCGTCGAAGCCCGAACCGACGATCTCGTTGCGCTGACGCGCGATCTCATACGCTTTCCGACCGTCAACCCTCCCGGCGAAGCCTACACGCCCTGCGCGGAGTTCATCGCCGCGCGGCTCGGCCGGTCCGGTTTCCAGACGCGGCTGATCCGCGGCGAAGGCACGCCCGGCGACAGCGACCGCTATCCGCGCACGAATGTGGTGGCCCGGCGGGAGGGCCGCTCCCCGGGCGCGACGGTCCATTTCAACTCTCATATCGACGTCGTCGATACCGGCGAAGGCTGGAGCGTCGACCCGTTCGCCGGCGTCGTACGCGACGGCAAGGTCTACGGGCGCGGCGCCTGCGACATGAAGGGCGGCCTGGCGGCCTCCATCATCGCCGCCGAGGCCTTCATGGAGATCTTTCCCGACTTTCCCGGCGCCATCGAGATATCCGGCACGGTCGACGAGGAATCCGGCGGCTTCGGCGGCGTTGCCTACCTCGCCCGGCAGGGCATGTTCTCCAGGCCGCGCGTCGACCACGTCATCATCCCCGAGCCGCTCAACAAGGACCGCATCTGCCTCGGCCATCGCGGCGTCTGGTGGGCCGAGATCGAGACCAAGGGCGAGATCGCCCACGGCTCGATGCCGTTTCTCGGCGATTGCGCGGTGCGCCACATGGGCGCCGTCCTCGACGCCTTCGAGGACGAACTGTTTCCCGCCCTCGACCGCAAGCAGACGCGAATGCCGGTGGTGCCCGAGGGTGCGCGCCGCTCCACCATGAACATCAACTCCATCCACGGCGGCCAGACCGAGGATTTCTTCCCCGGCCTGCCCTCGCCCAACGTCCCGGATTCCTGCCGGCTGGTGATCGACCGTCGCTTCCTGCTCGAGGAGGACATCGCCGAGGTGAAGGACGAGGTGACCGCGATCCTCGAGCGGCTGAAGCGCGACCGCCCGAAGTTCGACTACGCCATGCGCGACCTGATGGAGGTGCTGCCGCTGATGACCGAGCGGGACGCCCCTGTGCCGGTCGCCATCGCCGAGGGAATCCGCGAAGTGTTCGGCCGCGAGCCCGAATACGTGATCTCGCCCGGCACCTACGACCAGAAGCACATCTCGCGCATCGGCCATCTCGACGACTGCATCGCCTACGGGCCGGGGATCCTCGACCTCGCGCACCGGCCGGACGAGTGGGTGGGCATCCAGGACATGGTCGAATTGGCCAAGGTCATGGCCATCGGCCTCGATGTGCTGCTGCGTGGTGCGGGCGCACAACAAAGCTGATTTACTCGCATGTGGATTCGCGCTTTGATCGCGTGGGGAAGACCAATAAAAGTACCGGGAGAACAATCATGAAAATGTGGAAGTCCGTGCTGGCCGCCGCCACGATGGCGCTGGCCACGAGTGGCGCGGCCCTTGCCGCTGGCACCGATTTGACCATCGGCATCCAGCTCGAGCCGCCGAATCTCGATCCGACCGGCGGCAACGCCGCGGCTGCGATCAGGACCGTAACCGACCTGAACATCTACGAGGGCCTGACGCAGATCGACAAGGACGGCGCGGTGCAGCCTAACCTCGCCAAATCCTGGGACATTTCGGACGACGGGCTGACCTACACGTTCCATCTGCAGAGCGGGGTCAAGTTCCACGACGGGACGGACTTCGACGCGAACGACGTGAAGTTCACGCTCGATCGCGACCGCTCCGCGGACTACGCGATGGCTCAGAAGCAGCTGTTCGCCAACATTACCGCCGTCGACGTGGTCGACCCGACGACCGTGAAGGTCACGCTCGGCCAGCCGCAGGGCGACTTCCTCTACGACATGGGCTGGGGCGACGCGGTGATCATGGCGCCCGAGAGTGCCGAAACCAACGCGACCAAGCCGGTTGGCACCGGGCCCTACAAGTTCGGCGACTGGGTGCAGGGCGACCACATCGATCTCGTCCGCAACGATGACTACTGGGGCAAGGAACCGCCGATCCAGAACGTCACGTTCAAGTTCATCTCCGACCCGACGGCCGCCTCGAGCGCGCTGCTGGCCGGCGATGTCGACGTGTTCGCGGGCTTCCCCGCGCCGGAGCTGCTCGACCAGTTCAAGTCCAATCCCGATTTCCAGGTGATCGTCGGCTCGACGCAGGGCGAGACGATCATGGCCATGAACAACGCGCATCCGCCGCTCGACAACGTCAAGGTTCGTGAGGCGATCGCCCATGCTCTGGACCGCAAGGCCATAATCGATGGCGCCATGTATGGCTACGGGACCCCGATCGGCAGCTTCTTCCCGCCCGGCGATCCCGCCTACATCGACCTGACCTCCCTGTCCGACTACGATCCGGCCAAGTCCAAGCAGCTTCTCGCCGACGCCGGCGTCAAGGATCTCACGTTGACCTTCAAGGTCCCGCCGGCCGCCTATGCGCGCGCCGCCGCGCCGATCATCCAGCAGGAACTGGCCGCGGTCGGGATCACGGTCAACGTGGTCAATGTCGAATGGGCGGACTGGGTGGCCAACGTCTTCCAGGGTGCCTACGACTACGACCTGACGATGGTGAGCCATGTCGAGGCAAATGACTTCGCGGCATTCGGCAAGCCGGGCTATTACGTCAACTACGACGCGACCAAGCTCAACGAGCTGGTCGATCAGCTCAGCAAGACGACCGATGCCGACAAGCGCATCTCGATCAAGCAGGACATCCAGAAACTGCTCGCCAACGACTACGTGGCGGCCTACCTCTTCGAGCTGCCGAACCTGACCGTCGCGAACAAGGACGTCCAGGGACTGTGGGCCAACGCGCCGCAGCCGATCGCCAATGTCGCCGAGATCTCCTGGGCTCAGTGACTGCGGACATGATGAATGCCAAGGGGGAGCTCTCGGGCTCCCCCGCGACTAGCTCGGCGGCGCAATGACGGCCTATCTCACCAAGCGTCTTGCGTCGCTGATCGTCAGCCTGATCGTCGCCTCGTTCGTCATCTTCTTCATTCTGCAGATCCTGCCCGGCGATCCGGCACAGTTCATCCTCGGAATGAACGCGCAGCCCGACACGCTGCTGGCGCTGCGCAAGCAGCTCGGTCTCGATGTGCCGGTGCTCGTCCAGTACGCGAACTGGGTCGTGGGGATGCTCCACGGCGATTTCGGGATCAGCTACACCTATCGGGTCCCCGTGGCGCACCTGATCGTGCAGCGGATCGGCGTCTCCGCCCCGCTTGCCGTCTATGCGCTCACCTTGACCGTTCTCATCGCCTTTCCCGCCGGGATCCTGTCCGCGGCCAGGCACAACACGCGCACCGACGTGGCGGTCATGGGCATAACCCAGCTCGGGGTCGCAATTCCCAATTTCTGGTTCGCCATGCTGCTGGTGCTGCTCTTCGCGGTGACGCTGCGATGGTTTTCGGCCGGCGGCTTTCCTGGCTGGGACAAGGGGTTCTGGCTCGGCATCCGGGCGCTGACCTTGCCGGCCGTTGCGCTGGCGCTGCCGCAGGCTTCGATCCTCGCGCGGGTGATGCGCTCCTCCCTGCTCGACACGCTCGGCGAAGACTATGTGCGCACCGCACGGGCCAAGGGTCTCACCGGTAGTCAGGCGCTGTGGCGCCATGCCGTGCGAAATTCGCTCATCCCGGTCCTGACCATCGTCGGGCTCCAGTTCGCGTTCCTGCTGGCGGGTGCGATCATCATCGAGAACGTGTTCTTCCTGCCAGGCCTGGGGCGGCTGATCTTCCAGGGGATCACCCAGCGCGACCTCGTCGTGGTGCGCTCCGTGGTGATGCTGCTGGTCTGCGCCGTCATCCTGGTCAATTTCCTTGTCGACGTGAGCTACGTGCTCGTCGATCCGCGGTTGAGAAGAAGCTGATGGCGTTGGAAGTCCCCGCGCTTCCCTCCTCGCGCGGCAGCCTGCGGCAGGCGATGCTGCGGTCGCCGGGATTCATGGCCGGCGCGGCGCTGACGGTAATCTTTGTCTGCGCGGCGCTCCTGTCGTTCGTGTGGACGCCCTACAATTATGCCGCACTGGACATTCCCAACAAGCTGCAGGGCCTGTCCACCACGCACTGGCTGGGAACCGACCAGTATGGCCGGGACGTGTTCTCGATGATCCTCGTCGGCGCACGCACCTCGATTGCGGTCGCGCTGATCGCAGTAGGCGTGGGCATCGGCGTCGGCGTGCCGCTGGGTCTCGTGGCGGCCGCCAAGCGGGGGTCGCTGGTCGACGAGACGATCATGCGCGCAAACGACCTCGTCTTCGCCTTCCCGGCGCTGCTGATCGCCATCCTGATAACGGCAGTGTTCGGCCCGGGCGCGGTCAACGCCATCATCGCCATCGGCATATTCAACATTCCCGTGTTTGCCAGGGTGGCTCGCGCGGGGGCGCTGACGATCTGGAATCGCGAGTTCATTCTTGCCGCCCGCGCCGCCGGCAAGGGCGGCGCGCTGATCTCGGTCGAGCATATCCTTCCCAACATCGCCAACACCTTGATCGTGCAGGCGACGATCCAGTTCGCCCTCGGCGTCCTCGCGGAAGCGGCGCTCGCCTATGTCGGCCTCGGCGCGCAGCCGCCGACGCCCAGCTGGGGCAAGATGCTCGCGGACGCCCAGACGCTGATCGGGATCGCGCCGCATCTCGCTCTGGCCCCGGGGCTGGCGATCGTGCTGATGGTTCTCGGCCTGAACCTTCTCGGCGATGGACTTCGCGACGTGCTCGATCCGCGACTGAGGCGCGAGCGATGAGCCTGCTGGAGATCGAGAAGCTGTCGCTGTCGATCGGCAGCGCGAGGATCCTCGACGAGGTCGACCTGAGGATCGAGGCCGGCGAGGTGATGGGGCTGGTCGGCGAATCCGGTTCCGGCAAGTCGATGACGGCCCTCACCATAATGCGGCTTCTGCCGCACGCCGCGCGCGCCACCGGCCGCGTCACCTTCGACGGCATCGACATCCTCGCAGCCCCGGAAGCCGCCATGTGCCGCCTGAGGGGCGACGACATCGGCATGGTCTTCCAGGAGCCGATGACGGCGCTCAACCCGGTCAAGACGATTGGCGAGCAGGTGGCCGAGGGCATCCGCCTGCACACCGGCGCCGGCCGGGCGGAGGCCGAGGACCGCGCCCGCAGAATGCTCGACCGCGTCGGCCTGCCTGAAAAGCAGTTTCCGCTGTCTCGCTACCCGCACGAACTCTCCGGCGGCCAACGCCAGCGCGTCGTCATCGCCATCGCCTGTGCGCTCAAGCCGAAGCTCCTGGTCGCCGACGAACCGACCACGGCGCTCGACGTGGTGCTGCAGGCGCAGATCCTCGAGCTGCTGCGCGACCTCGTCGACGAAAACCGCATGGGGCTGCTGCTCATCTCGCACGATCTCGCCGTCGTCGCCGACATGTCGGACCGCGTCACCATCATGCGCCATGGCAAGGTCATGGAAGACGGCGAGACGGCCAGGACGCTGTCGGAACAGGTTCATCCGTACACGCGTCAGCTCGCCGAAGCCTCGATGCATGTGCCGGCCAGGGCCGCGCGGCCGGAGCCGAGGCCCGGCGCCGCCCCCCTGCTCCACATCGACGGGGTCAGCCGGGATTACGTGACGCGCCATGGCTCGCTGTTCGGCAAGGCCCAGCATTTCCGCGCCGTCGACGACGTCTCTTTCAAGCTGCACGAGCGCCAGTCGATGGCGCTGGTCGGCCGCTCGGGCTGCGGCAAGTCCACCCTGGCGCGCATGATCCTTGCCCTCGACCGGCCGACATCCGGCCACATCCGCTTCCAGGGCGAGGACCTGACCGGCCGCCACGAATTGGCGCTGCGCGAGGCGCGGCGCAACATGCAGGTGGTCTTCCAGGACCCGTATGGCTCCTTCAACCCGCGCCACAAGGTAGAACGCCTCGTCGCCGAACCCCTGCACCTGCTGGAAAAAGCGCCCTCCCCGGCCGAACGACGCGACCGCGTCGCCAAGGCCCTGCACGAGGTCGGGCTCTCGAGCTCCGACATGAACAAATATCCGCACGAGTTCTCCGGCGGCCAGCGCCAGCGGCTTTCGATCGCCCGCGCCATCATCACCGAGCCGAAGATGATCATCGCCGACGAGCCGGTCTCCGCGCTCGACGTGTCGATCCGCGCGCAGATCCTCGACCTGTTCGCCGAGCTCAACCGCCGCCTCGGGCTGGCCTATCTGTTCATCACCCACGACCTGACCGTCGCGCGCGCCATAACCGACCAGGTCATGGTCATGCATGCCGGCAGGATCGTCGAGGAGGGCGAGACGGGAGAGGTGCTGGACAATCCGCAGATCGGATGCGGCCAAGGCGCTGGTCGACGCTGCGCCCGACCTGCACCGCGCGATAGCGCGACGGCTGCACGAGCAGGGAAACTGAGGCTCGCAGGCCCGCTCAGGGAGCGATGTCGGTCGGATGCAGGTCGAGCATGTCGAGGACGCGCGCCAGGAAGCGCACCTCGTGGTCGCTCAGATCCTCATCCGCCTTGGCGATCTCGGCCATGTGGCGGGCGAGAGTGATGCGGCGCTCCTTGTCGAATTCTCGGAAACACCATGATCGCCTGCGACACGGTGATTTCGTAGCCGAAATCCTGCAGATATTCGAGCACGCGCGTCAGTCCGCCGCCCTCGATGCCGAAGGCGTCGCGGCAGATGCGCCGGAACGTCGCCAGTTCACGGTCGCTGACCTCGCCGTCGGCGAGGATCATGCGGAAGAGCAGCAACAGTTCGGCAGTGAGCGCCGGATCGTTGGCCACCTGGCGCACCGCGGCACCGTCTCCGTCGAACACCTGTTGCAGCCTTCCTAGCAAACCGCGCGGCATCAAGCCTCCATCGACAGTTCGACTTCATTCTACAATGAAATCCTCTTGCCGATAATGGTTGCATGTGTTCCTGACCGGGATCGAACCTCTCCCGCCTCCCCAGAGCAAAACGTGCCAGATCTCGCCACCTCGACCATCCTGCTTCTCGGACTTGCGGCGTTCGCGGCCGGCTTCGTCGATTCCATTGCCGGCGGCGGCGGACTGATCACCGTTCCAGCCCTGCTTCTGGCTGGCTTCGGCCCTGTCGAGGCGCTCGGCACCAACAAGCTGCAGGGCCTTTTCGGCTCCGGTTCCGCGACGGTCGCCTACGCCGCGAAGGGGCACGTCGACCTGAAACGCCAATTGCCGTCGGCGGCACTTTCGGCGGCCGGCGCGGTTGTGGGCGCGCTGGTGGCGACGGTGATGCCGGGCGACATCCTTCGCGCCATGCTGCCCATCCTCCTGGTCGCCATCGCGCTCTATTTCCTGCTGAAGCCCGACATGGGCGATGTCGACCGTGCAGAGCGCATGCGTCCCTTCCTGTTCGGCCTGCTGGTGGTGCCGGCGATCGGCTTCTACGACGGCATGTTCGGACCCGGTACCGGCTCCTTCTTCATGCTCGCCTTCGTCACGCTGGCCGGCTACGGCATGCTCAAGGCGACAGCCCACACGAAGCTGTTGAACTTCGCCTCCAACATCGGTGGATTCCTTGCCTTTTCGCTGGTCGGCGCGGTCGCCTGGAAGATCGGCATCCTGATGGGGGCGGCGCAGTTCGCCGGGGCACGGCTCGGCGCCAGCCTCGCCATGCGCAACGGCGCCCGGATCATCCGCCCGATGCTGGTGGTGGTGTGCTTCGCGCTGGCCGTGCGCCTCTTGATGGATCCGACACACCCGCTCCGGCAGCTCGTTGGAATGTGAGCCCAGCTCGGCTATGCTACCAATTGCTAATAAGGCGCGCGTCCCGAGACGCTCGCCGGGAGGAGCTGAATGGACCTCACTGCACCGACCCAGACCGTGTTCGTCGTCGCGCTGGTCATCGCGCTGATTGCCTTGCTGATGGTGTTCGGCATCATCAGCTTCATTCCCGTCTCGGCGTTCTGGGTGATGACGATCGCCTATCTGGTGTTGGCCGGCGCCTGCCTGATGCGCGGCGCCTGACCGGCGTTGCCGGCAGGAAACGAAGCGCCTACTCCTCCAGGCCGAGCTTGGCCTTGACCAGTTCGTTGACGGCCTTCGGATTGGCCTTTCCGCCGGTTGCCTTCATCACTTGTCCGACGAACCAGCCGGCCATGGTCGGCTTCGCCCTTGCCTGCTCGGCCTTGTCCGGGTTGGCCGCGATCACCTCGTCGACCGCCTTCTCGATGGCGCCGGTGTCGGTGACCTGCTTCATGCCGCGATCGTCGACGATCCGGCGCGGGTCGCCGCCCTCGTTCCAGACGATCTCGAACAGGTCCTTGGCGATCTTGCCGGAGATCGTGCCTTCCTTGATCAGGTCGATCACCGCGCCGAGCTGATCGGGCGCCACCGGGGACTCGTCGATGCCCTTGCCGGCCTTGTTCAGCGCGCCGAGCAGATCGTTGATCACCCAGTTGGCCGCCGACTTGCCGTCGCGGCCGGCCGCCACCTTCTCGAAATAGTCGGCGATCGCCTTCTCCGACACCAGGATCGAGGCGTCGTAGGCCGACAGGCCGAGCGAGGCGATCAGCCGCTCCTTCTTCTCGTCCGGCAGCTCCGGCAGGCCCTCGGCCAACGCGTCGACATAGGCCTGGTCGAATTCGAGCGGCAGCAGGTCCGGGTCGGGGAAATAGCGATAGTCGTGCGCATCCTCCTTGGCGCGCATGGCCCGCGTCTCGCCCTTCTGCGGGTCGAACAGCCGCGTCTCCTGGTCGACCGTGCCGCCGTCCTCGATCAGCGCGATCTGGCGCCGTGCCTCGTATTCGATCGCCTGGCCGACGAAGCGGATCGAATTGACGTTCTTGATCTCGCAGCGCGTGCCGAACTCCTCGCCCGGCCGGCGCACCGACACGTTGACGTCGGCTCGCATCGAGCCTTCGTCCATGTTGCCGTCGCAGGTGCCGAGATAGCGCAGGATGGTCCTGAGCTTGGTCAGGTACGCCTTGGCCTCGTCCGACGAGCGCATGTCGGGCTTCGACACGATCTCCATCAACGCCACGCCGGAGCGGTTGAGGTCGATATAGGACATCGACGGGTGCTGGTCGTGAATCGACTTGCCGGCATCCTGCTCGAGATGCAGGCGTTCGATGCCGACCTCCACGTCCTCGAACCTGCCTTCCTTGTCCGGCCCGACCGAGACGATGACGACGCCTTCGCCGACAATGGGGTCCTTGTATTGCGAGATCTGGTAGCCCTGCGGCAGGTCCGGGAAGAAGTAATTCTTGCGGTCGAAGATCGAACGCTTGTTGATCTTCGCCTTCAGCCCGAGCCCGGTGCGGATCGCCTGCTTCACGCATTCCTCGTTGATGACCGGCAGCATTCCCGGCATCGCCGCGTCGACCAGGCTGACATGGCTGTTCGGTGCGGCGCCGAACTCCGTCGAGGCGCCGGAAAACAGCTTGGCGTTCGAGATCACCTGGGCGTGGACTTCCATGCCGATGATGATTTCCCAGTCGCCGATGGCGCCGGGGATGAGCCGCTTCGGATCGGGCGTGCGGGTGTCGACGATGGTCATGGAAATACCCTGGACTGGCGGAATTTGATTGCTGGTTGGCTAGACGAACGCTCCGCCGCTGGCAAGCGTTTCGGCCGGTTTGATCAGGATCAAATTCCCCTGGCGCGCGGCGGCGCGATGATGCGCGGCATCGAGAGGGAGAAGAACGATGAGTCTCTTTGGCTTCTTTGCCGGGGCCGCCCGCGGACCCGACCTGATGGACCGGATGATGAACCGTTTCGGCGTGCGCAGCGTCTTCGCGGACAAGCCGCACGCCGCCGAGGTGACGCGCCGCGCCGCCATTCGCTGCATGGCCTGCTCCGACAAGGACGCCTGCACCGGCTGGCTCGATTCCGGCGCCGAGGACGACGCACGTCCCGCAGTTCTGCCGCAACCGCGACCTCATTGAGCGTCTGGCGCGCGAACTCCCGCCGGCAGCAGCCGCCTGAGAATTCTTCGCCAGATGAGGTCGGCGCCCCGCTTCGGGGCGCTTCCTCAGGCCGTGGCGATATAGTTGCGGATTTCGGCCGCTTCGCGCTCGACGTCCTCGATGCGCCGCTTGACCACGTCGCCGATCGACACGATGCCGGCAAGCCGCCCGTCGGTTTCCACCGGCAGGTGACGGAACCGCCCGCGCGTCATGATCTCCATGACCTCGTTGATGCCGTGCTCCTCGTGGCAGATCTTGACGCTCGCCGTCATCGCCGACGACACCGCCTGGTCGAGCGCCGAGGCGCCGTCCTCGCCAAGCGTGCGCACGATGTCACGTTCCGACAGGATGCCGGCGATGCTGCCGTCGGCACCGGTGACGACGACCGCTCCGATGCGATGTTCGGCGAGCAGATGGGTGGCATCCGCCAGTGTCCGGTCCGGCGCGATGGTCACGACCTCGCGCCCTTTCTGGTCGAGAATGGATTTCACGTTCATGGCGTCCTCCTTCGCCGGCGGCGGCGCCATGTGCGACTGTATTTCCTCCCTGCCGCCGCAGGCATGCCCATAATCGTGCGCCCAAGCCGCGGCGTTTTCAAGTCGAGGCAAGCGGCGCGCCCGGCGTGTCAGATCGGGACATCATCGTCCCGGGGCAGCGGGTCCTCATGCTGCGGAAGCGATGCAAGCGGCCGGTCGAAGAACGGCAGCAGCAGGAAACCGGCGAGGAAGCCGCCGATATGCGCCTCCCAGGCGATCTGCGCGGTCATGCCCGGCGATCCCAGCCCGGCGAGCCCGGTTACGAGGTTGATCGCGAACCACACCACCAGGAACGTCACCGCCGTGCGCGAGCGGAACACCCGCGCGATCGGCAACGGATCGCCGGCGAAGGCAGGCCGCCCGCGCGCCCGGTCGATGCGGAAGGCGAAGCGCGCCGCGGCTCCCATCATGCCGGAGATCGAACCCGACGCGCCGACCAGCGGCGTCGGATCCTGCGTGTGCAGCACGTAATAGAGCGCCACCGACGCCAGCGCCGTCACCACCCAGAACAGCGTGAAGCGCAGCGCACCGATGCGCGCGGCGAGCGGTGAGCCGAAGGCCGCCAGCCAGACCATGTTGATGACCAGGTGCGCGATGCCGCCATGCAGAAGCGAGTAGGATACCGGCGCCACGAAGGCCCAGAAATCGATGCGGTAGTCGCCGGAATAGAGCAGCGGGATGAACGCGAAATGCCGGATCACGGCGACGTTCTGCTGCATGTCCAGCAGATAGACGCGCACCAGGTGGATGCCCGCACACGCCACGATGAAGAACAGGATCACGCCCGGAAGGTTGAACACCGGTTCGCGGCGCGGCGGCGCCGTCAGTTCCGGCGGCAGTTCCTCGTAGGCTTCTTCCGCCGGCTCGCGGCGCTCTCGCTGTGGGTCTTCGTCCGCCATCGGCTCGCTTTATCGCAGCTGCGCGGCGCAAGGCCGCTTCGCGTCGGCTGCTAACAGACAAGTGCGGAAAAAAGAAGCCGCCCAGCTTTCGCTGGACGGCTGGTCGAGTCCCCCGGAGAGCGCCTTTCGGCACCTGCCCCGTCACCGCCTCCCCCGCGGCCCCTTGTGTCCCTACTCCACACCGCCGGGGTCGCCGGCGCAATATCAACCCTTCGTTAACCTTAACCGGCCGCATCCGTGAACAACCCCGGTCGTGATTGGCACGTCTCGTGCTCCGACGAGCATGAAGGTCGCAGGGGAGCGATCTTCTGTTCATCGATGAAACAGACCTCATTGCGATTCGGGACGGATTTTGGATGAAACACGAAGGATCGACGTCGCTGTTCCAGTATTGGAACAGGCTGAGGGGGGAAAGGCCGGTGCCCAGGCGCACCGATATCGAGCCGGCCGACATCAAGCATCTGCTGGCCGACACGTTCATCCTGGAGCAGGACGTCCGCGGCGAGCCCGTATTCCGGCTGGCCGGCACGCGGCTCTGCGCCACCTATGGCCGCGAATTGAAGGGGTTCGCCTTCACGTCGCTGTGGTCTCCGAAGGATCGCGCCGAAATCGCCGACCTCACCCGCGGCGCGCTCGCCAACAAGATCGTCGGCACCGTCTGCTTCGACGGCGTCAGCCGCGAGGGACGGCTGAATCCGTTCGAACTGCTGATGCTGCCGCTGGACGGCGGCCGCGATCACCCGCGCGCGCTCGGGTCGCTGATCTCGCTCGAAAAGCCGTTCTGGCTGGGCGCCGACCCGATCGAGGAAAACCGCGTCACCTCCACCAGCGTCGTCGACCCCGCATCGGAACCCGCCTCGCCGACCGAGCGGCTTCGCGTCGCGGTGCCGTCGCTGGAAACGCCGATCGCGCCGGGATATCCCGTCCGCCGCGGGCTTGGAGGCGGCGGCCGACGCATTCGCCACCTGGTCGTGTTCGAGGGCGGACGCGACGAGGAAGAATAGGCCGGCGCCTTAAAAAATTAACCGCCGGGAGCCCAGGACTTACCGCTCGTTAACCTGTTTACCACTAGAATCGTGCCGAAGAACTCGCATGTTCTATTTGCAATCACAGGTTTGGACGGGATCGGCTGGAATGAATTCAGCGGCGGTAGATGCGGCACCGGCACATGCCGAACGGCGCAACTTTCAGCGCGTGCGGGTCAAGCTCTATGGCCGCTTCATGCTGGAGGACCGTTCCGAACACCCCTGCCAGATCATCGACATGTCGCCGGGCAACGTGGCTCTGCAGGCCGAGCGCGCGGGCGAACTCGGCGAAAAGGTGATCGCCTATATCGATCATATCGGCCGCATCGAGGGCGTCGTCACCCGGCTTCTGCCGGAAGGCTTCGCCATGACGATCCTGGCTTCCGACCGCAAGAAGGACAAGCTCGCCGCGCAGCTCACCTGGCTCGCCAACAAGCACGAGCTCGACCTGCCGGAGGATCGCCGCCACGAGCGCGTGTCGCCGCGCAACCCGATGACGGTGATGAAGCTCGCCGATGGCCGCCAGTACCAGTGCCGCATCATCGACCTGTCGCTGTCGGGTGCGGCCGTCGAGCTCGACGTCAAGCCGGCGATCGGCACGCTGGTGTCGCTCGGCGCCATGCGCGGCCAGGTCGTCCGTCACTTCGAGGACGGCGTCGCGGTCGAGTTCGCGGTCGTCCAGGCGCGCGAGACGCTCGAAAGCGAGTTCGACGACCACCGCCCACTGAGACTCCCCTGGGTCGTTGGTAGCGCGCGCCGCGTTTGCGGCGTAGCGCGCTTTTCCTCGCCCCTTCAGGAGCGCCCGCCACATCTCCGCGTCCTCGGGCGCTGGCGCCTCCCTCGCCCCTTCAAGGGGAGGGTCGATCCGCGCCAGCGGATCGGGGTGGGGTCGTCGAAGACGGGCGGCGGCGCAGCCTGCTGATTGCCGCTGCAGATTCCCTGCGTCGAGCACGGCCGAGGCTACCCCACCCGTCCCGTCGCTGCGCTCCGGTCCACCCTCCCCTCGAGGGGGAGAGATTCGCCGGCATCGCCGCCTGCCCAAACATCTTCTCGCCACGCCCGGTTGTTTCTTTCGCTCACGCGCCGTTTCGCGCCTGACGGCGCTGGCGCTCCGCGAGGGCCTCGCCGCGCTCGGTCGGCCGGTCGAGTTTGCGGGCTTGCGCCCGGGCTTAGCGCATACATCTTCATCGCCACGCCCGCCGAAGCGTCTGGCCATTGTCAAAGAACCCGCGCCTGTCGCGAGGATCGCTGCGCGATCCCGCTGGGCGCTGTCGCCGGAGTGCCTCGCGATGCGAGCCGGCTGGGGAAGACGGGCGGCCGTTCGGACGCTCATCTTGGTAGTAATTCGTTGCGACCTTGCGGCCGCCCGTCCGGCATCCTGCCCCGCGTCCGGGAGCGGAGGCACTCAGCCCCGCAAGCCGTCGGCAGGGCCCGGACCTAACGCTCTGCGAAGCCGCCCCACCGCGCGCGGCCGATCCGGACCGTCCCGCCGCCCGGAATCGGTGTGCACACCGGTGTTCCCGCGCGGCGGGATGGGGCGAGGATAAGGGAGGTTGGAAGGGTGGGGACAAATGAGGGAGTGGGGAATGGGGAGTAGTCAGTAGGAACAACGGGTTGGCCGATGCCGTGCCGCGCGGCTGTCCACGCTTGCGGCCTGATCCGGCCCGCGCGCCTCCCTCCCCCTCGGGGAGAGGATCAAACCTCCGCGCTTTGCCCGGCCTCGCGGGTGGCGGTCGCAGCAGACGGGCGCGGCGCAGCCTCTCGACTGGGAGGTCGGCGAGCAATTCGAGCCGGGTCGGGTGACGGTGCCGACGCTCCACCCCACCCGCGTCCGACTGCCTCGCTCTTGCTCGGCAATCCTCCGCGCCTCCCCGTCGAGGGGAGGGAGCGGCGCTCTTCGCTCCACCGCCTCACGCATCCGAACCGCTAAGGCACGGATCCCCGGCTCTGCCGCCTTCGCTGCGCTCAGCCGGCCCAGGACGACGAACTGCATTTGGTGCCGCCGCCAATCGGGCGAGCGGCGCCATGCGGCGGCCGCTCATGCCCAACGGAATCGCACCATATTCCAAAAAACTTGAATCGAGTTCGCCAGCAATTCGAACTGGTTTTGAATCAAACTTCAATAAGTATTGTTTGGCTTTTGTACTAAACTATACTTCAGCATTTTGCGGCGAATAAATACGTCCATGTCATTGTCTCTCTATTACGGGGAGACAAGTCAATGGCAACAATACGCAAGACTCTGGCTTTCGCGATCGCGGCGGGGGCCGCAATGTTCGTGACCGCGCAGACCCAGGCATCGCCGCGTTTCATGGAGACCGGCGGCCGCACCACACAGCCCGTCGGCCACTACGAGCTGTGCCAGCGCCTGCCGGTGGAATGTGCCGAGCGCACGCCGGCGCAGGCCGCCGGTGAAGCTGACGCGGGAATTGTGGTCGCAGATCATCGAGGTCAACAACCTCGTCAACACGATGGTGGCGCCGCGCACCGACATGGAGATGTGGGGCCGCGAGGAGGTCTGGTCGTATCCGACCAACGGTCTCGGCGACTGCGAGGACTACGTGCTGGAAAAGCGGCTGATGCTGATGCAGAAGGCGCACATTCCCGCCGGCAATCTGCTGATCACCGTGGTGCGCCAGCCCGACGGCGCCGGCCATGCGGTGCTGACGGTCAAGACCAGCCTCGGCGACTTCATCCTCGACAATCTCGAGCCGCGCGTGCTGGCCTGGGAAGACACCGACTACCAGTACCTGAAGCGCCAGTCCGAACGCAACTCCGGCGTCTGGGTGGCGATCGACGATCCCCGCCAGATCCTGGTCGGCAGCGTGCGCAAGTAGTTTTCGAAAAACCCGGTCGAGTCCCCCACCCTCCCCGTCCCCAACGACCGGGTTCAGGAGCCGGCCCTTCCCCAAGGGCCGGCTCCGCACCTCGCTTCCGGGGAGCCGGCACCAGCCGGCTGGGACGGCGAACGAAAAAGGCGCGCGCCCGGGGGCGCGCGCCTTTCGCATTTCTCCAGATCGTCAGGCAGGCCCGGCCAACCTTTGCCGGGCCGCGTGGAACACGGCTAGAAATTGGTGCTGCCGTTGTCCCAGGGCGCGACGATGGTGCAGTTCTCGTAACGCGGCCTGCAGCTGCCGTCGCGGTCGTTGCGGCCCTCGCGGCGATCCTCCTGCCGCTGGTCGCGGCGACCGGGGTCGTTGCGCGAACGGTCGTGATCGTCCCCGCGACGGTCCCGGCGATCGTCGCCGCGGTCCGCCCTGCGATCGCCGTTTCGGCCGTCCCAGCGATGGTCTCCGCGACCCTGCCGGTCGTCGTGGCGATCGTTCCAGCGGGGATCGTTGCGCCAGTCCTCGTGGTCGTTCCGGCGCGAATCGTCGTGGCGCGCATTTCGATCGTCGTGATGACGACCGTCCCGATCGTTCCAGCGGTCGTGACGATCGTTGTCGTGGCGGTCGCCGCGACGATCGTGGTCGCGATTGTGGCGTTCCCAGCGACCGCGGTCGCCGTACCATGGCTGGTTGCGATAGTGCCGTTCGGCGTAGTTGCCGAAGCTGAAGGTCAGGACCGGCAGGTCGAGTTCGGCACCCCATTCGGGGATCGGCCGGCGACGGTTATGGTAGCGATATTCGAGATAATCCGAATAGACCCAGCCGCGATTGCCGCGCCACGACACGTCGCACCAGTTCCTGCTGCTGACGCAGCCGTGGACGTCGACGCCGCGACCATCCGGGATCGTGGTGATCACGGGATAACCGGTGCCGGGGCCGGCGCGCATGTTGAGATCGGCCGTGACGTCGGCATTCTGTGCCAGCGCCGGCGCAGCGGTAAAGGCCATCATGGCGGTGGTGATCGCTAGGGCGGTCTTCCTGGTCATGTCGTCCTCGTGCGTTCTGTACGGTTGCGTCCCTTCGAGGAAAGCCAACTCACCGCACCCGCTCCTGTTCCCCGCCTCGCCCATTTTTCGTTGAAGAAGAACGACTTGCAGAAAGGCCGCGCGGAAGCCCCTTCGCAGGAGCGCGGCCCCGCGGAACATCCCTTGGCGAGCCCGGTTGGGAGCCCGAACGCGCGAGCTCGGAGGCTCCGTTGCCACGCCTCATCCGCTTCATGCTTGCAAATCTTCTCGTCGGCGGCCTGCTAGGCGCCGGCGTCGCAATGGCGGTGCTCGGACGCGGCCCGGTTGGTTTCGCAGAGGTGTTCGCGGCCAGCGGGGAACGCTGGCTGGCCGGCGTCCTGACGGTCTATTTCCTCGGAAGCACCTTCGCGATCGGCTTTCTGGCGACCGCGCTCGCCACGTTCAGTCCCGACGAATGAGGGCTTGCTCGCCTGCGCACCTCCGTCTTGAAAGCGGAAGAGATTCGTGGATTGCTGCACCGGCAAACGCGGATTCCGAACCATGGCACTGGAACACTGGGCAGCCTTCGCCCTGGCCTCCTTCATCATTCTCGTCATCCCGGGACCGACGATCATCCTGGTGATCTCGTATGCGCTGGGCCACGGCCGACGGGCGGCCGGCGCGACGGTGGCCGGCGTGGCACTGGGCGACTTCACCGCCATGACCGCCTCGATGCTGGGGCTGGGCGCCCTGCTCGCGGCCTCGGCCGGCGTGTTCATGGTGCTGAAATGGATCGGCGCGGCCTATCTGGTCTATCTCGGCTTCCGCCTCTGGCGTGCTCCGGTGGAGGCCGGCGAAGCGATGGCGGAGACCGGCGCGCGGCTGCAGCGGCCGTGGCGCATCTTCGCCCACGCCTATGTCGTCACCGCGCTCAACCCGAAGAGCATCGTGTTCTTCGTGGCCTTCCTGCCGCAATTCCTCGACATGGGCGCGCCGCTCGTGCCGCAGATGGTGCTGTTCGAGGTGACGTTCCTGGCGCTTGCGACGCTGAATGCCGCCGCCTACGCCTTCGCCGCATCGGCGGCGCGCCAGCAGATCCGCCGGCCGGGCGTGCAGCGCGTCGTCAACCGCGTCGGCGGCTCGCTGCTGATCGGCGCGGGCTTGCTGGCGGTCGGCTGGCGCGGCGCCTCGAGCTGACGGCGCAGAAGCGCGTCAGACCAGCCGGCTCTGCTCGACGGCGGCCGCGATGAAGCTTGCGAACAGCGGATGCGGCTCGAACGGCCGGCTCTTCAGCTCCGGATGGTACTGGACGCCGATGAACCAGGGATGGTCGGGGTATTCGATCGTCTCGGGCAGCACGCCGTCGGGCGACATGCCGGCGAACGAAAGCCCGCAGGATTCCAGCCGCTCCTTGTAGTCGATATTGACCTCGTAGCGGTGGCGGTGGCGCTCCGAGATGATCGTCTCACCGTAGATTTCGGCGATCCGCGACCCTTCGGCGAGCCGCGCCTCGTAGGCGCCGAGACGCATCGTGCCGCCGAGATCGCCCGCCGCCTGCCGCTTTTCCAGCATGTTGCCCTTCAGCCATTCGGTCAGCAGGCCGACCACCGGCTCGCCGGTCGGGCCGAATTCGCTCGAAGAAGCCTTCTCGATGCCGGCCAGCGACCGCGCCGCCTCGATGCAGGCCATCTGCATGCCGAAGCAGATGCCGAAATACGGCACCTTGCGTTCGCGCGCGAACCGCGCCGCCAGGATCTTGCCTTCCGAGCCGCGTTCGCCGAAGCCGCCGGGCACGAGGATGCCGTGCACCTTTTCCAGCCACGGCGCCGGGTCTTCCTGCTCGAAGATCTCGCTCTCGATCCATTCGAGCTTGACGCGCACCCGGTTGGCCATGCCGCCATGGGTCAGCGCCTCGTTGAGCGACTTGTAGGCGTCCTTCAGCCCGGTGTACTTGCCGACCACCGCGATGGTGACCTCGCCCTCCGGGTTGTGGATGCGGTCCGAGACCTCCTGCCAGCGCTCCATGCGCGGCTTCGGCGCCGGGTCGATGCCGAAGGCGGCCAGCACTTCGCCGTCCAGCCCCTCCTGATGGTAGGCGATCGGCACGTCGTAGATGTTGGCGACGTCGAGCGCCTGGATGACGGCGGATTCGCGCACGTTGCAGAACAGCGAAAGCTTGCGCCGCTCGTCGTTGGGGATCTTGCGGTCGGCGCGCACCAGGAGAATGTCCGGCGCGATGCCGATGGAGCGCAGCTCCTTGACCGAGTGCTGCGTCGGCTTGGTCTTCAGTTCGCCGGCCGCCGGAATCCACGGCATCAGCGTCAGGTGGATGTAGACGGCCCCGCCGCGCGGCAGCTCGTTGCCGAGCTGGCGGATCGCCTCCAGGAACGGCATCGCCTCGATGTCACCGACCGTGCCGCCGATCTCGCACAGCACGAAATCGTAGTCGTCGTTGCCGTCGAGGATGAAGTGCTTGATCTCGTCGGTGACGTGCGGGATCACCTGCACGGTGGCGCCGAGATAGTCGCCGCGTCGCTCGCGCTCGATGATGTTCTTGTAGATGCGCCCGGTGGTGATGTTGTCGGCCTGGTTGGCCGAACGCCCGGTGAAGCGCTCGTAGTGGCCGAGATCGAGATCGGTCTCCGCCCCGTCGTCGGTGACGAACACCTCGCCGTGCTGGTACGGCGACATCGTGCCGGGATCGACGTTGAGATAGGGGTCGAGTTTCCTCAGCCTGACGCGGTAGCCGCGCGCCTGCAGAAGGGCCGCCAGGGCGGCCGCGGCAATGCCTTTTCCGAGGGAGGAAACCACGCCGCCGGTAATGAATACGTATCGCGCCATGGGAGTCAGGGCTTAACGCCGCGCTGGCGATTCCGCCAGCAAAAAACTCCGACCGGGCCGATTTATCCAGCGCGAGAAAAACCGCTTGCAACGAAAAAGCCGGCTTGCGCCGGCTCTCTCAGAAGCGATTGGCGGGGTCGCGCCTAAAGCACGACCACCGGCGCGCCGACGCGCACGCGGCTGTAGAGATCCATCACGTGCTCGTTGATCATGCGGAAGCAGCCGTTCGACGAGTTGGTGCCGATCGTCTGCGGCTGGTTGGTGCCGTGGATGCGCACATGGGTGTCGCGCTTGCCCTGGTAGAGATACATGGCCCGCGCGCCGAGCGGATTGTCGGGGCTGCCGTCCATGCCGTCCTTGTAGCGGCCGTATTTGGCCGGCTCGCGCTTCTGCATGTCCTTGGTGGGAATCCAGCGCGGCCACTCCTGCTTGTCGCCGATCGTGGCCTTTCCCTTGAACTCCAGCCCCTCGCGGCCGACCGCGATGGCGTAGCGGCGCGCCTTGGTCGCGGATTCGACCAGGTAGAGCCGCCGTTCCTTCGTGTCGATGACGATCGTGCCGCGATCGTAGCCGCTGCGATATTCGACGACCTGCGGCACGAATTCCGGCCTGACCTTGAAGGTCTTGCGCGCCTGCTTCTTCTCGAGCTCGGCGTCGAGTGCCCGCGTCTGCGGCAGATAGTCGGTCTTCATGCCGAACAGGCCGAGAAAGCCGGTCGGCTTCGTCGTGCTGCGCAGTTCGCCCGAATTCGTCTCAACGGCCGGCGCGGCCACCTTTTGCACCTTGCTGCCGGCGAATGCCGGTGCGCCGAAGAACAGACCTGCCAGCAGGCCTGCGAGAACGATGCCCCGCGTGAACATTCCAATGCTCCGAAAATGACGATCCCCGCCGCGCGGCCCGGCCCTGGTGGCGGGGCGGCTGACGTGGAGTAAGCTTTTAGCCGACGCCGCGTCGCCGCTCAAGCGCATTTGTGCGCTGCGAGGACCGCTCGCGAACGCATGCGCGTCGAAACGACGCGGGCGCCGATTACTGGTTGGGGACGGCCGGCTGCGCGGGTTCGGCCGGCTGCGCGGGAGCGGCAGGCGCCTGGTCGGTTTGCGTCGCCGGTGCCTGGTCGGCCGGAGCCTGGCCGGTCTGCGTGGCCGGATCCTTGTCGGCGGGCTCGCCGCCGAGCTGGTCGAGCACGCCGTTCTGGCCGCCCTGCTGCTGCGACTGGCCGCTCTGGACGGGAACGCGGTCGAGGATGTCGATCGGCTGCGAGCCGTAGCGCGCCATGATCGACAGGCCGAGAGAAGTGGCGAAGAACGCCGCCGCCAGAATGGCGGTGGCGCGGGTGAGCGCGTTGGCGGCGCCGCGCGCCGTCATGAAGCCGGAACCGCCGCCGATCCCCAGGCCGCCGCCCTCGGAGCGCTGCAGAAGCACAACGCCGACGAGCGCCACGACGACCATCAGATGGATGACGATGACAATGGTTTCCATGTTGCGGTCCGGGAAGTCTGTCTCGGTTCTGGGAGCCCGGCTCGCGGGCCGGGAAAGGAATTCAGGGGCGGGCCTTACACGCCTTTGATGGCTTTTCCAAGTCCCGCCGACCCGCGCCGGCGGGAATCGGCGGCCTCCGCCATATGGGAGTGCCGCAAGCCGCAGTCAAACGCGGCCGGGGCGAAGCCCGTCACGACTGGGCGTAGACCTCGGCGATGGCGAGGAAGTCCGACGCCTTGAGGCTGGCGCCGCCGATGAGCGCGCCGTTGACGTTGTCGATGCCCATGAGTTCGGCCGCGTTCGACGGCTTCACCGATCCGCCGTAGAGGATGCGCATGCGGTTCGCCTCCTCGCCGACCAGCTTGTTGAGCTCGGCGCGGATGTGGCCGTGCGCCTCCGCCACGTCCTCCGGTGTTGGCGTGAGGCCGGTCCCGATCGCCCAGACCGGTTCGTAGGCGATGACCGTGTTGCCGTGGTTCGCGCCGCCGGGCAGCGACCCCTGAAGCTGCCCCGACAGCACGTCCAGCGTGTCTCCGGCCTCGCGCTGCTCGCGCGTTTCGCCGATGCAGAGGATGGCGACCAGCCCGCCGCGCCACGCAGCCTCGGTCTTGGCGCAGACCTGCTCGTTGGTCTCGCCGTGGTCGGCGCGCCGCTCGGAATGGCCGACGATGACGAACGACGCGCCGGCGTCCTTCAGCATCTCGGCCGAGATGTCGCCGGTGTGGGCGCCGCTGGCCTCGGCATGGCAGTCCTGGCCACCGGCCCTGACGTCGGTGGTCGACAATATGTCGGCTGTGCGCGCCAAAAGCGTCGCGGGAACGCAAAGTGCGGCATCGGCTTCGAAACGCGTGCTGCCGGTGAAGCCCTTGCCGATCAGCATGATCTCGGCGAGCGAGGCGCTCGTGCCGTTCATCTTCCAGTTGCCGGCCACCAGCGGGCGGATCGTCACCGTCATTGCCGCAAGTCCTTTCGCTGCTTCTGGCGAGGGTTCTCACTACCAAAAACCCGCCACAAAGCAATCGACAGTGGCTGTGAAGGACGCTATTGCCTCCCGCAAAGCCCAAAAGTGGCAAATTCCGGGACCAACGAACCACAAATGCTCGATTCTCTTAGAAATGCCGCCGGAAGCTGGGTCGCCAAGATCCTGCTCGGCCTGCTCATTCTGAGCTTCGCCGTGTGGGGCATCGCCGGCCGCATCACCGGCAGCGGCAGCACCGACGTCATCGTTGCCGGCGGCACCACGGTCTCTGCGACCGAGTATCGCCTCGCCTACGATCGCCAGATCGCCGCCATGTCGCGGCAGTTCGGCACGCGGCTGACGCGCGAGCAGGCGGTGGCCCTCGGCCTCGACCAGCAGGTGCTGGCGCAGCTCGTCGCCGGCGCCGTGCTCGACGAGGAGGCGCGCCAGATGAAGCTCGGCGTGTCGGAGGACCGGGTGGCCAAGCTGACGGCGGACGATCCCGCCTTCCAGGGGCCGGACGGCAGTTTCGACCGCCAGCGCTTCGAATACGTGCTGCGCCAGGTCGGGATGAAGCCGGAAGACTATCTGAAGAATCGCGAAGAGGTCGCGGTGCGCCAGCAGATCGTCGACGCCGTTTCCGACGGACTGACCGTGCCCGATACCTTCCTGAACGCGCTGTCGCTCTACCAGGGCGAGGACCGTACCGTCGAATACGTCGCCATCCCGAAGTCGGTGGTGCAGCCGATCCCGGAACCGACGGACGACCAGCTGAAGACCTATTTCGACGCGCACAAGTCCGACTATTCCGCGCCCGAATACCGCAAGTTCTCGTATATCAAGCTGGAGCCGTCGGACATCGCCGACGAAGGCGCCATCCTCGACCAGCAGGTCAAGGACTACTACGACAAGAACAAGGCCCGCTACACCGAGCCCGAGAAGCGCACGATCCAGCAGGTCGTGTTCGCCGACAAGGACGCCGCGCAGAAGGCACTCGACGCCATCCGCTCCGGCAGCAAGACCTTCGAGGACATCGTCAAGGACCAGGGCAAGACGATGGACGACGTGCAGCTCGGCACCTTCACCAAGCAGCAGGTCGCCGACGAGGCAGTCGCCGATGCCGCGTTCTCGCTAGACCAGGGCCAGGTCAGCGATGTCGTCAACGGCAATTTCGGCCCCGTGCTGGTGCGCGTCAGCGACGTGCAGCCGGAGACGGTCAAGCCCTATGACGAGGTGAAGGCCGACATCCGCCACGAACTGGCGCTCGACGAGGCGAGCCGCGTCATCTTCGACGTGCACGATTCCTACGAGGATGCGCGTGCCGGCGGCGCCACGATGAAGGAGGCCGCCGACAAGCTGCATCTCGACGTGCACACGATCGACGCCATCAGCCAGGACGCCACGACGCCGGACGGCGAGAAGGTCAAGGACCTGCCCGACCAGGACGAACTGCTGAACGAGGTGTTCTCCACCGACGTCGACGTCGAGAACCCGTCGCTCAGCATCGGCCCCTCCGGGTTCCTGTTCTACGAGGTCCAGGGCGTCACCCCGGCGCGCGACCGCACGCTGGACGAGGTTCACGACAAGGTCGTCGCCGACTGGAAGGCACAGGAGGCCGACAAGCGCCTCGACGACAAGGTCGCCGAATTGCGCAAGCAGGTGGACGACGGAAAGTCCATGTCGGAAGTCGCCGGGGAATTGCAGCTTCAGAGCGATATCAAGCGCGGCCTGACCCGCGGCAAGGAGGACACCGACATGGGCAAGGCCGGCGTGCAGGCGGCCTTTTCCGTCAGCCCCGGCAAGACGGCGGTGGCCCCGACGCCCGAAGGCGACGGCAAGATCCTGATGAAGGTCACGCAGGCCGTGGAGCCGGCGGCGTCCGGCCCCGACACGATCCCCGAGGCCAGCCGCAAGAACTTCTCCGAAGGAATGAGCAACGACCTGCTCGACCAGCTCGTGGCGCGCCTGCAGGGCAAGTACGACGTGCGCATCAACCGCAACGCCATCGACCGCGCGATGGCATTCTAGCGCCGGGAAGGACGATGGCCGATTTCAAGAGCCATATCGCCGCGGTCGCCGGCGGCAGGGCCCTGAGCTTCGAGGAGGCGCGCGACGCCTTCTCGATCATGATGTCGGGCGAGGCCACGCCGAGCCAGATCGGCGGCTTCCTGATGGCGCTGAGGGTGCGCGGCGAGACGGTCGACGAGATCTCCGGCGCCGTCGCCACGATGCGCGCCAAGATGCTGCCGGTCGAAGCGCCCGCCGGCGCCATCGACATCGTCGGCACCGGCGGCGACGGCTCCGGCTCCTACAACGTGTCGACGGCGGCAGCCTTCATCGTCGCAGGTGCCGGCGTTCCCGTCGCCAAGCATGGCAACAGGGCGCTTTCCTCGCGCTCCGGCGCGGCCGACACGCTGGCCGCCCTCGGCATCAACATAGAGATCGGCCCGCAGCGCATCGCCGCCTGCATCCGCGAGGCCGGGCTCGGCTTCATGTTCGCGCCCGCCCACCACGCCGCCATGCGCTTCGTCGGCCCCAGCCGCGTCGAGCTCGGCACCCGCACGATCTTCAACCTGCTCGGGCCGCTGTCCAACCCGGCCGGCGTGAAGCGCCAGCTCGTCGGCGTGTTCGCGCCCGAATGGGTGGAACCGCTGGCACACGTGCTGAAGGGGCTCGGCTCGGAAGCCGTCTGGGTGGTCCACGGCAACGGGCTGGACGAGATGACGACGACCGGCGCGACGCGGGTGGCGGCACTCGAAAACGGCTACCGTCACCACCTTCGAGGTGACGCCGGAAGAGGTCGGCCTGAAGCGCGTCGAGCCGCCTGAACTGACCGGCGGCGACGCCGCCCACAACGCCCGCGCGCTTCTGGCCGTGCTGAAGGGCGAGAAGAACGCGTATCGGGAGATCGCGCTGCTCAATGCCGGCGGCACGCTGGTCGTGGCGGGGCGCGCGTCGACGCTGAAGGAAGGCGTCGAAATGGCCGCGAACGCAGTCGACCAGGGCAACGCGCATACCGCGCTCGAACGGCTGATCGCCGTCTCCAACGGTTGAGGAGAGGACGCAGGTGGCCGACATCCTGAAAAGAATAGAGGCCTACAAGCGCGAGGAGATCGCGGCCGCCAAGGCGCGCCTGCCGCTCGCCGAGGTGAAGGCGAAGGCGCGGGAGGCTTCCGCGCCGCGCGGCTTTCTCGACGCATTGCGCCGCACGCGGGACGACGGCCGCTACGGGCTGATCGCCGAGGTCAAGAAGGCCAGCCCCTCGAAGGGCCTGATCCGCGCCGACTTCGATCCGCCTTCGCTGGCGCGCCAGTACGAGGACGGAGGTGCTGCCTGCCTTTCGGTGCTGACCGACACGCCGTCGTTCCAGGGCGCACCCGGGTTCCTGACCGCGGCACGCGAGGCGACCGCCCTGCCCGCGCTGCGCAAGGACTTCATGTTCGACACCTACCAGGTGCACGAGGCGAGAAGCTGGGGCGCCGACGCGATCCTGCTGATCATGGCGTGCCTCGCCGATGACGATGCACGGAGCCTCGAGGACGAGGCGCTGGCGCTCGGCATGGACGTGCTGGTCGAGGTTCACGACGAGGCCGAGATGGAGCGTGCGCTGCGGCTCTCCTCGCCGTTGTTCGGCATCAACAATCGCAACCTGCGGACCTTCGAGACCACGCTCGAAACCTCCGAGCGGCTTGCCGCGATGGCGCCGGAGGACAGGCTGCTGGTCGGCGAAAGCGGCATCTTCACGCATGAGGATTGCGCGCGTCTTGCCCGCCACGGCATCGGCTGCTTCCTCGTCGGCGAGAGCCTGATGCGCCAGGACGACGTGACCGCCGCGACGCGGCGGCTGATCGAAGGCGGCGGGCGCGAAACCCTGCGCGCGAGCGCGTGAGCGAGATGGCTGACGAGGCCCCTTCCCTCACCCATCTCGGCCGCTCCGGCGAGGCCAACATGGTCGATGTCGGCGACAAGCCGGAGACCGAGCGCACGGCGGTGGCGACCGGGCTCGTTCGCATGAAGCCCGAGACGCTGGCCACCATCCGCGCCGGCGACGCCAAGAAGGGCGACGTGCTGGGCACCGCCCGCATCGCCGGCATCATGGCGGCGAAGAAGACGCACGAACTCATCCCGCTCTGCCATCCGCTGATGCTGAACAAGGTCTCGGTCGAGATCGAGCCCGACGAGGCGCTGCCCGGCCTGCGCGTCACCGCGCTCGCTCGCGTCAGCGGCAGGACGGGCGTCGAGATGGAGGCGCTGACGGCCGTGTCCGTCGCCTGCCTGACGATCTACGACATGGCCAAGGCGATCGACCGCGGCATGGAGATCGGCGAGATCAGGCTTTCCGAAAAGAGCGGCGGACGCTCCGGCCACTACCGCCGCGGCGAAGGCTGAGCCGATGGCGCTGCTGCCGGTCGCCGAGGCGCTGGAGCGGCTGCTCGATCGTGTCGAGCGGCTGCCCGGCGAGGCTGTCGCGCTGAAGGACGCCGGCGGGCGCATCCTGGCCGAAGACGTCGTGGCGCTGCGCACGCAGCCGCCCTTCGACGCCTCCGCCATGGACGGCTATGCCGTTCGCGCCGCCGACATCGCGACCGTTCCCGCCAGGCTCACCGTGACGGGCGCCGCCCCGGCCGGCCGGCGCTTCGCGGGTACGCTCGGCCCCGGCGAGGCCGTGCGCATCTTCACCGGTGCGCCGGTGCCCGAGGGCGCGGACACCGTGCTTTTGCAGGAAGACGCCAACCGCATCGACGAGACCACCGTCGAGGCGCTGGAGGCGACCGCCAGGGGCAGGCATATCCGCCGCGCCGGGCTCGACTTCGCCGAAGGCGACCTGCTGCTCACCGGCGGACGCGAGCTCGACCCCGCCGCCCTGTCGCTGGCCGCCGCCGGCAACCATCCGCGGCTGGCGGTCGTGAAAAAGCCGCTGGTGGCGGTGCTGGCGACGGGCAGCGAACTGGTGGCGCCCGGCAGCGAGGTCGGCCCGGACCAGATCGTCGCCTCGAACGGCTTCGGCATCGCCGCGCTGGCGCGCGCCGACGGCGCCGACATACTCGATCTCGGCATCGTGCCTGACGAGCGCCCGGCGATCGCATCTGCCGTGGCGAAGGCGCGCGAGGCCGGCGCCGACATCATCGTGACGCTCGGCGGCGCCTCCGTCGGCGAGCACGACCTGGTGCGCGAGACGCTGTCGGACGCCGGCATGGAGCTCGACTTCTGGAAGATCGCCATGCGGCCCGGAAAGCCGCTGATGGTCGGCAGTTTCGGGGCAACGCGGGTGCTGGGCCTGCCCGGCAATCCGGTGTCCAGCCTGGTGTGCGCGCATTTGTTCCTGCGCCCGCTGATCGCGCGGCTGGCCGGCCGCGACCACGCGCCCGACCTGCGCCCGGCGATACTGGGCGCCGACATGCGCGAGAACGACCAGCGCCAGGATTATGTCCGCGCCAGTGCCCTGCCGACGGGCGACGGACTGGTGGCCACTCCGTTCGAGGTGCAGGACTCCTCGATGCTGACGACGCTTGCGGCCGCCAACGCGCTGATCGTGCGCGAACCCTTCGCGCCGGCGGCCTCGCGCGGCGCGCCTTGCCGGGTGCTCATGCTGCGCTGACCGGCGCCATGGTTTCCCGAATCTGAACAAGTTCACGAAAATTTAAACGGTTGCAGAACACAACTGGAACAGATAGTGTTTGTTCAGGTTTTGTTTTGGCGTGATTCTGGTTTCGTCCAGACAGCGCAGATCCGGGGGAGCGACATGCTCACGCGCAAACAGCACGAATTGCTTCTGTTCATCCACGAGCGGCTGAAGGAAACAGGCATTCCGCCATCCTTCGACGAGATGAAGGATGCGCTGGACCTGGCGTCGAAATCGGGCATTCACCGGCTGATCACCGCGCTCGAGGAGCGCGGCTTCATCCGCAGGCTGCCCAACCGCGCAAGGGCGCTGGAAGTGCTGCGGCTTCCCGATTCCATCGCCCCCGGATTGAAGCCGTCCACCGGGTTCTCGCCCAGCGTCATCGAGGGCAGCCGCGGGCGGGCGCCCGCGCAACCTCTCCGCGCCCTGTCGGCCGGAAACGACGACGACGCTGGTGCGGCGATGTCGGTGCCGGTCATGGGCCGTATCGCCGCCGGCGTGCCGATCGACGCGATCCAGCACCAGACCCACTCGATCGCCGTGCCGCCGGACATGCTGTCGGGCGGCGAGCACTACGCGCTGGAGGTCAAGGGCGACTCGATGATCGAGGCCGGCATTTTCGACGGCGACACGGTGATCATCAGGAACACGCCGACGGCCAATCCGGGAGACATCGTCGTGGCGCTGGTCGACGACGAGGAAGCGACGCTGAAGCGCTTCCGCCGCAAGGGCGCCTCGATCGCGCTGGAGGCCGCGAACCCGCAATACGAGACGCGCATCTTCGGCCCCGACCGGGTCAAGGTGCAGGGCCGGCTGGTCGGGCTGATCAGGCGCTACTGAACCGGACGGCGGTCACTCGTCGCCGTCGCTGCGCCGCCATGGCGCCAGGCCGCGGGCGGCGCGCGAATAGCGTCGCTGGTCGTGCCACGGCCTGAGCGGCAGCGAAATGGCCTGGACGAGGCGCGGCGGCCCGCGCGCGCCGGTGTGGTCGAGATAGATCGCCGCGCTGCCCTGCAGGGCGAGCTGGCGCTTGGTGACAACCAGCGCCGTACCGGCAGGGCACGGGCTTTCGGCCGTCGCGTCGTCGATGACGATGATTGCGGCGGTCGCGCAGGCGGAACTCGCAGCCTCGGCATTTTCCGCATAGGCAACCATCCCGCCACCCGCGGCTGCGACCGTGCACAATCCCGGACCGCATGCGAATGCGGAAGCTCCCGCCTTCGGTGGGGCGGGACCGCTCCCCTCTTCCGCCTTATGCGGCTTGACGACCCGGTCGGCCATCAGCGCCCGCTGCCAGTCCTCGATCGTGAAGGCATTGGGGCGCGAACGATTCACCGCCAGCGTCCCGTCCGCCAGCACCACGGCGACCTGTCTGCCGTCCTCCGAGACGAGCGCGTCGGGGAACTGCCGCGAGGCGACCAGCACCGTTCCGGCCAGGGCGAACGGGATTGCGCCGACGCGCAGCCACGTCGTCGGCAGCGTCGCCAGCACCAGTGCCAGCGCGAACATCACCACGGCGCCAGCCGGAATGAGCCCGACATCGTCGAACGGCGCCCGCTCGGCGAGGAACCGCGCGACGTCGAGAACCAGTCCGATGCCCCATCCCATGATCGGCAGGAAAAGCCCGTCGAGCCCGAACGGCAGCGCCACGACCGAAGCCACCGCCGCCGGCATCACCACCACGGTGACGACCGGCATGGCCGCGAGATTGGCGACGAGCCCGAGCGGGGCGGCGCGCTGGAAGTGCCAGGCGGCGAACAGGCCCGTCGCGAGACCGGCGATCAGCGACGTCAATGCGAGGCCGCCGAAGAAGTAGAGGCCGGAGCCCAGAAGCTTCCGCACCATTCCGGGTTCGCTGTAGTCCGGATTTCGCGGGCGCGCCTGCCGACGTTCGGCGAACCAGGCATAGGCGGCGATCAGCGCGGCGGTCGCGGCGAACGACATCTGGAAGCTCGGACCGACGACCTCGTGCGGGCTGACTGCGACGACCACGATTGCCGACAGCGCCAAATTGCGCATCGTCAGCGCCGCCCGGTCGAACAGCAGCGCGGCCAGCATGATGGCGATCATGATGAAGGCCCGTTGCGCGGCCACCGCAGCGCCCGAGACGAGCAGGTAGAGGCCGACCGCGGCGAGTGCCGCGGCCGCGGCATATTTCTTCACGGGATGGCGCGACGAAAAGTCGGGGAAGAAGGCGAAACCGGCGCGGATCGCCCCGATCACCACCAGCGCCACCAGCGCCATGTGCAGGCCCGAGATCGCCAGGATGTGGGCGAGCCCGGCCTTCCTGAGCGCCTCGCTCGCCTCGTCGGGAATTCCCGAGCGGCTGCCGGTCAGAAGCGCGGCCGCGATCTCTCCCTCCGCGCCGGGCACGGTGGCACGGACACGCGCGGCAAGGCCGGCGCGTGCGTTCTCTACCCATGCGGAAACGCGCGCTAGCACGCCGGCCGGATGCTTCACCGCCGCCGGCCACGGGCCTGCGAGGAAGAAGCCGTTGGCGCCGAGACCGTCGAAATAGTTCTGGAAGGAAAAATCGTAGCTCTGCGGACGCAGCGGGCCGGTCGGCGGCAGCAGGCGCACGATCCCGGCAATGGTGTCGCCGGCCCTCGGTGCTTCCGGCAGGTCGCGCGCGGTGGCTCGCAGCCGTTCCGGTGCGTAGCGCAGATGCGGCCGCTCGGTCTTCAGCACGTCCAGCGTCAGCCGGGCGCTGCCGTCCGCCCGGTGCTCGACGGCAACCACGCGACCCGTCAGCCGTGTCGAGATCGGTTCGGCCATCATCTGCGTCCCGGCGCGCCAGGTCTCGAGCTTCCCGGCGGCAAGCCCCAGAACGAAGATCAGCGCCGCCGCGAAGGCAAGGCGCAGGACGGGGCGCGATCGCGCCAGCCGCATGGCCGCTGCCAGTGCGGCGGCGTCGCTGGCAAGTGCCCATGTCGCGGGTTCGGCCGGCAGCAGGAAATAGGTCGCCGCGCCCGCCGCGAGGAACACCGGAACGAACAGAAAGACCGTCCCGCGCTCCTGCTCGAGGGTCAGCGCGTCCTTCGCGGCCGCCGCGAGGCGCCCGGGCACGCTGCTCCACCGGCGGCCACGCCGCCGCGGCGGCGGCGGATATGCGTCGGCAAGCGGCGGAGCAGCCGGCGCCTGCTCGCGAGGACCCGGCCGCGCCGGCGCGAACCGGCCGCGCTCGTCCACCCGCTCCAGCCCGGTGTCGCCCTCCATCGCGGCGTTCCGATTGCGAAATGCTTGCGCCTGAAGTCGCCTATGCTACATGAACGCCCACGAATGACCACCTGCGCGCCGCCCCGCTGCCGCGCCCGCTCCCGTTCCGGATCAGCCATGAACTCCGCCGTCGTCACCCGATTTGCGCCCTCTCCCACCGGTTTCCTGCACATCGGCGGTGCGCGCACCGCGTTGTTCAACTGGCTCTACGCCAGGCACACCGGCGGAAAGATGCTGCTGCGCATCGAGGACACCGACCGCGAGCGTTCGACGGACGCGGCCACCGCGGCGATCCTCGACGGGCTCAAATGGCTCGGGCTCGACTGGGACGGCGAGCCCGTCTCGCAGTTCGAACGCGCCGATCGCCATCGCGAAGTGGCCGAAGAGTTGCTTTCGCGCGGAAAGGCCTACCGCTGCTACGCCACCGCCGAGGAACTGGCCGAAATGCGCGAGACAGCGCGCGCCGAGGGCCGGCCGCCGCGCTATGACGGGCGCTGGCGCGACCGCGACCCCTCCGAGGCACCGGCGGGTGCGCCCTATGTCGTGCGCATCAAGGCGCCGCAGACCGGCGAGACCGTGGTGCACGACCGGGTCCAGGGCGAGGTGCGCTTTCCCAACAAGGATCTCGACGATTTCATCGTCCTGCGCTCCGATGGAAACCCGACCTACATGCACGCTGTGGTCGTCGACGACCACGACATGGGCGTCACCCACATCATCCGCGGCGACGACCACCTGACGAACGCCGCGCGCCAGCAGATGATCTACGACGCGCTCGGCTGGGACGTGCCGGTGATGGCGCACATTCCGCTGATCCACGGCCCGGACGGCGCCAAGCTGTCGAAGCGCCACGGCGCGCTGGGCGTCGAGGCCTACCGCGCCATGGGCTACCTGCCGGCGGCATTGCGCAACTATCTCGCCCGGCTCGGCTGGAGCCACGGCGACGACGAGGTGATGTCGACCGAGGACATGATCTCCTGGTTCGAGATCGAGGACGTCAACCGTGGCGCCGCGCGCTTCGATTTCCAGAAGCTGGAGGCGCTGAACGGCATCCACATGCGCGCCACCGACGACGAGGCGCTTACCGACCTGCTGATCGCCACCCTGCCGCATCTGGAAGGCGCCGCCGGCATCCCCGGCGACCTCGATTCGACCGGCAGGCAGAAGCTTCTGGCGGCGATGCCCGGCTTGAAGGAACGCGCGAAGACTCTCGTCGAACTTGCTGACAGCGCGACCTATCTGTTCGCCGCGCGCCCGCTGCCGCTGGACGAGAAGGCGGAAAAGCTCCTCGATGCCGACGGCCGCGCGGTGCTGGCCGGCCTCCTGCCCCGGCTGCAGGCGGTCGACGAATGGAACGCCGCCGAAACCGAGGCCGCCGTGCGCGCCTTCGCGGAGGAGCAGGAGCTGAAGCTCGGCAAGGTCGCGCAGCCGCTGCGGGCAGCCCTCACCGGGCGCAGCACGTCCCCCGGCGTGTTCGACGTGCTGGCCGTGCTCGGCCGCGAGGAGAGCCTGTCGCGCATTGCCGACCAGACCGTCACCTAGCGCCGAAAGTTATTGCAGGTGCCTTTTTGCAATGCAACATTGGCACCCTTGAAAGCTTGGCATCCAGCGCCGAATGGGCTAGCAAATGCGCGCATTCAGGCGCTTTCGCGATAGTGATTTGCCGAGCCGCGACCGCTCCGGATCGCGACACGATGGACTGTACGGATTGAGAGGTGATTGCGATGACGGACAAGACGGCGAAACTGGAATTCGAGGGCAAGACGCACGAGCTGAAGGTCCATCCGGGCACGGTCGGACCTGAAGTCATCGACATCGCAGCACTCTACCGCGACACCGGCGCCTTCACCTATGATCCGGGGTTCACCTCGACGGCGAGCTGCGAATCCAAGATCACCTTCATCGACGGCGACGAAGGCGTGCTGCTGCATCGCGGCTACCCGATCGAGCAGCTGGCCGAGCACGGCGACTTCCTCGAGGTCTGCTACCTGCTGCTGTACGGCGACCTGCCGACGAAGTCCCAGAAGGAGGACTTCGACTATCGCGTGACGCGCCACACCATGGTGCACGAGCAGATGACGCGCTTCTTCACCGGCTTCCGGCGCGACGCCCACCCGATGGCGGTGATGTGCGGCGTGGTCGGCGCCATGTCGGCCTTCTATCACGACTCCACGGACATTTCCGATCCGCACCAGCGCATGGTCGCCTCCATCCGCATGATCGCCAAGATGCCGACGATCGCCGCGATGGCCTACAAGTATCATATCGGCCAGCCGTTCATCTTCCCGCGCAACGAGCTGAACTATGCGGCCAACTTCCTCAACATGTGCTTCGCGGTGCCGTGCGAGGACTACCACATCAACCCGGTGCTGGCGCGCGCCATGGAGCGCATCTTCATCCTGCACGCCGACCACGAGCAGAACGCCTCGACCTCGACGGTGCGGCTGGCCGGTTCCTCGGGCGCCAACCCGTTCGCCTGCATCGCGGCCGGCATCGCCTGCCTGTGGGGCCCTGCCCATGGCGGCGCCAACGAGGCCGCGCTCTCGATGCTGGCCGAGATCGGCACGCCGGACCGCATCCCCGAGTTCATCAACCGCGCCAAGGACAAGAACGATCCGTTCCGGCTGATGGGCTTCGGCCACCGCGTCTACAAGAACTACGACCCGCGCGCCAAGATCATGCAGAAGACCACGCATGAGGTGCTGGGCGAGCTCGGCATCAAGGACGACCCGCTGCTCGACGTGGCGATGGAGCTGGAAAAGATCGCGCTGACCGACGAGTATTTCATCGAGAAGAAGCTCTATCCCAACATCGACTTCTATTCCGGCATCACGCTGAAGGCGCTGGGCTTCCCCACCTCCATGTTCACCGTGCTGTTCGCGGTCGCCCGCACCGTCGGCTGGATCGCGCAGTGGAAGGAGATGATCGAGGATCCGCACCAGAAGATCGGCCGCCCGCGCCAGCTCTACACCGGTGCGGCGCCGCGCGACTACGTGCCGATCGCCAAGCGCTGAAGCGCCGCCGGCCATGTAGCCGGCGCAACCAGCATCACGCCGCGACGTCTGCCCGACGTCGCGGCGTTTTCGTTTTTCGGCACGGTCGCGGAAACCCTGATGGGAGGTCCACGGGACAGGCTCCAGGCCACCCTGCCCTTCGGCCAGGTGCCGGCAGTTCTGGTGCTGCGTAGCGCCGGCTGGCGATTTCCACGCGCGCGCCGGCCTTTTGGCGACCGTTCCCGTTAGACTGTGCAGCGGGAGGCGCTTCGGCGCTGCCGTGCGAGTTTCTTGAAAACGCTGCCGTTCTGTACCATACGGTTCGCAGGCAATGATTGCCGGAGGGATGGCCGAGCGGTTTAAGGCACCGGTCTTGAAAACCGGCGTGGCAGCGATGTCACCGTGGGTTCGAATCCCACTCCCTCCGCCATACTTCCTTGATTTTCTTAGAATATTCTGGCCCCGATGGACAACCCCCGGACCAACACCGGCGAGGATAAGAAATTTCCCCTGTTCCTACCTTCCTCAGGAAAAAGGCACCTTCGTCGCCTAGGGGGAACAGACTTCCCGCCATGCGGGGACCGTCGTCTTGTGCACGTGCACCGAGAGAGCCAGACGACGCCGAACGCTGGCGGCGACGATGCTCTTTTCCAATTGCGCTGGTGAGGCGAGAGACAGGCGCTGAGCGCGATTCGCCATCCAGCTGACGCCGACCACCCCCAACGACTTCTCGGCCGTCAGTGACGCCATGTCGTAACGGGAGGGCCGGTCCGGTGTCGGGCGAGGCCGGGTTGCCTCAGCCGAGGTCGCCTGGCGCCGAACGCGCACCTGGAATTTTCCAACTTCCTCACGCCAACCCGTCTTTGCCGTCAGACGGCCTGACGTGCAGCCGCGACACGCTGCCGCTGAGCGGCATCATCGCCTATCCGCCACGGGGGAACACGCCCAAACCCGCGAACAACGCCTGTCGGGCCGTGTCGTGGCGTACAGGGGCAATGCAAACCCGTTCGGTGCGGTCTTCACGAGGAGGAATTGCTTCTGCCTAACCTAGCGTGCCGGAAAACCTTCGCGAAAGGCATCCGCCCGAGTGGCTTCATCCGGCACGATGGGATCAATTGGGCGGCCATCGGTTTCGGTCGCATGCCGAAAATAGGTGGGCAGCCCAGCGAAAATTACTGTGTCGGGCCGGGCTTCCGACACGAAAATCTGCTTCGCGTTTTCGCCGGTCACCCGAATGGCAGCCGGGTCATCAAGCGTGCCGACATAAATTCCCAGCCTATCCGGCCAACGTGCGAACGTCAGCGCGAGCTTGGTGCCGCAGTCTGCGCAGAAATGAATATGGATGTCTTGCCCGCTGCCTTCCGAAGGGAGGGTGAACACGGCGAGCGAGCCCTTGGTGAACGCGACTTCGGCACGTTCAAATATCGGTTCAATCATGCGGTCGGAGCCGGTTGCGCGTTGGCAAAACCGGCAGTAGCAAACCGTTATCCAGAGCGGTGGCTGATTGGCTTGATAGCGGACTTTTCCACACAGACAGCCGCCTTCCAGATCCCGTTGCATTGCTCCCCCTTGCCACTTGGACCTTCGTTCCCATCCCGACCACGCACTCTGATCCGGACGCCAGCGTGGATCAAGGGAGCGCGTTGCCGCGGAGCATGGGCGTCAGGTGTGCGTGGCGCTACGCGGATGCGACAACCGTTGGGGATGCTGCCAAAGCGCCCAGGGGTTGTCCTGGCGGACACCGGCATTCGTCACCATCGTGCCTTGCGCCATCCAGCTTGACGAGCTTCGGCCTCACGACGAACGTCTTCGTCGTCCGCCTGTGTGATTTGGTTTTTTGTTTCTCAGACAAAAAGCGGATAAAAAAAGACCGCTCCCGAAGGGAGCGATCTAAATGTCCGTTGCTGTAACATTTGGACGTAAGGGCTGTGCCCTTTCTTGGGCGGCGCGAACGCCGCGATCTCGTTATGGGGTTGCCGGATTAACCGGCGCTGTCCAGCGTGGCCGCGATGTCCTGGAACTTGTTGCTCAGCGAATTACCAAGCTGTCCGGCCCCGACCATAATCGCCAGCGCGATAAGAGCCGCGATCAGGCCATACTCAATGGCGGTGGCTCCGAACTCATCGGAGGCGAAGCGGTGGATCAATTTCGTCATCGTGTGTTCCTTTCGTGACCTATGTGCGTGGCTTTTCTACGAAGCCAGACCCACCATAGGCTGGAGGATTTTAGGTCAGGTTAAGACATATAGTGAATGCAACCTTACCGAGCTAGTGGTTAACAGTTGGTGCAGATGGTCACGGAGTTTTCTCAACAATGCCAGAGGAAATAGGTGCTAGGACGTGGCTTCGGCACCCGAACAGGATCTCGGTTAGACTGGCCGACAACTCCTCCCTTAGTATGTTGTAGTCTTTTGTGCACCGGGTAGCAGAATTTCCGGGGGACAGAACGGGGCTTGCAAATTTCCAAACCGCTGCGCCTTTGTCCACTTGAAGAAGCGGCGGCGTGCGTCACCGCCTAACTCGGTCTTTCGACATAACGGCGCGGTTGGCGCGTCGCCATTTCGTCACGTGCGGCCGCGCGCTTCCCCGTGAAGAAATGACGGCGTGAAGAAGCAAATTTAGGGTTTAGCCGGGTTAGGTCCTAAATGACCTAAACTATCATCTAGGCTGCGGCATGGCGCGCGCTGGCGCGCCGTGCCCGTGATGTTTAGCGCAGTAGCGGCCTAGGGCAGCTAAAGGGCTAAACCTTTTCATGCTCACGAACCCGCCGCCCTGCGGCCGGGGGAAGGAACAGCGGTTTCGGTTGCGCTCTCCTGAATTCGCTTCGTGATCTGAGAAATGCGGCTTTGAGACAAGCCCAGTTCGCGGGCGATGTCCTTCTGCATCATTTCCGCCTTCTGCATTTCGCGCACCTTTTCCGCCTGCACGTCGCGCATCGGCACAGCCTTCCAAGAAGCCCGGCCGTCCACTACGGAAAACCGCAGGCGCATCGGCTCGGCGTCTTTGCCGTAGAAGTCGCGGCTTTTTTCAAACACCGGTCAAATACGCTTTCGGTGTCGGTGCACTCTTCAGGCTGCTTCTTCAACTTGATGATGGTGTCCATCACGTCTTCTCGTTTGAGAGGTACCGCGCTGCTGCCCGGACTTCCCCGCGTGGTGCATCAAGATGACGGTCCGGAGCTGGCAGCGTTGATCGAGAAGCCACTGCTGAATCGGCACCCATGACTCCGCGTCGTTTTCCACGCCAGAACGCACCATAGTCGAGATCGTGTCGATGATGATGACGTCCGGCTGACACTGATCAATGATGCGGTTCAGTTCCAGCCGCCTTTTGGTTTCTCCGAGGTCGGGCATTGTTTCGCGGCGAAGCAGGTAGGTGTCGCGGCACAAAATGTGGAACATGCCGTTCGGGCTGCGGCGGAATTTCCCCAACCGCCATTGCACCGAGCGTCCCGGCAGTTCGCCCTCCACGTAGAGAACGCGTTTCCGGCTCCGGCAGCGCCAACCGAGCAGATCTTGCCCTCTTGCGATGGCCTTTGCCACGGCAAGCGCGAACCACGTCTTTCCCTCGCCCCTGGGTGCGTATCATGGCGAGGCTCCCTTGCGGCAACCAGGGGCGCAACAGTAATTGCCGTTTCGGGAACCTGAGGTCCATGAACTTGGCTTCCTTGAGCGCGAAAGCTGACCCGGTTGATTGCTGATCATCGTCGGCATCAAGCGCTGCCCGCCAACAGGTCTTAGCATCATTGCGTCGGAGACGTCGTTCCAGTCGGCGCCTTCAGACGGCGGGACAGCACGCGGACGCGGCGACCCTCAAGCCTTAGCCGAGCAGCGAGAGCGGCGGCGGCCCTGAGGCCTGCTGGGTCATTGTCGGCCGCAATGATGTATTCCGCCGCTTCTGGTAGGGGAGCCTTCTCCAGGCGCTGAGCGACATGCGGCCGCGCCGGGCGACCGGCGAGCTGCATCGCGCTCGAAGCACAGTCTCTACCCCCTCTCCAATCACGAATGGCTTCTCGGATGAGCTCTCTTGCAGACCGATGAGACGACCGGGTGTTTCGCCGAAGCATGCGCCGTATCTTACCGTCCTTCCGACCGCATTCTTCTCGCGTCGCGGCGTAGATAGGTGACGTGCGCTCCGATGCACCGGCCGTGCTTGTCGGTCACCCGTGCCACCATGGCAGGAAAATTCGTGCCCGTGATGGCTCGCATAGTTGCCCTGTCGACAGGTCGCAGCGCGGAAGATGGCAGCTTGATGCCGCGCCCACGTAGATACGCCTTCGGCCGCTCGCGTGAGGCCTTGGCCGCGC
>CAWFKS010000022.1:0-62624 GCA_963816435.1 uncultured Alphaproteobacteria bacterium | reverse complement strand
ATCTACCGACCACGCCATCACCACGTCGAACCGGCGGCGCGTAGCATCTTTGATCATGCGATCGAAGTTCGGACGCTTGTCCCTGCCCTTGGCTCCGCTCACCGCATGATCGCAGTAGACTTCGACAACTTCCCAGCCGGAGCGCTCTGCGATCTGGCGAAGTTCACGTTCTTGATTGTCGGTGGACTGCCTATCAGTAGAAACGCGCGTGTAAATAGCCACTCGTCGCATACTCTGCACTCCCTGCAACGCATGGATATACTTAGCAAGAATTCGTTCCAAAATCAACTGGATTCGGAACAGTCCAGAGCCGGGAATCCGGCATTGATTCTATTGGGATTTTCGGCCGGAGTCCGGAGGGTTTTTGGAACACTTCGGTTGAGGTTAACAGTTAAATTCGATTGAAGTATTAGCTATCGCCTGTTGTATAGAACAATGCCGGACAGTCGCCGTTCCAAGACTGCATCGGTTGGTGTTTACCTTAAGTCGCAAGGTTAAGAACTTGTCGATAATCAATTCAAATTTGCATAAAGTCTTATCTATCGCTGCTGCCGGGCCTCCCCACAGCTTCATTAGAATGATGTTATATAAGAACATTCGACCATATGAATACAATTTTTGCCGACGAGCGTAGAGCAAGCTGGGAGGCTCGCGACGGCGCGGCAATCTTGGCGACAATTTTTGTCAACCAATTCAAAAGAATGCGCGATCTTGGACCTTGTCACGCCTAGGCATTCGTTCCTATCGTATCGACATGCCGAGCAAACGTCCAAACGCCGATCGACCATCCTACCGCTTTCAATGCAGCCCTCGCCGGCCAACTTGTTTGGGCCGAATGCCGATACTGTCCGGGTCGGAGGCACTACGATCCTGCCGACCTACAGCGCCTGCTCGGCGATGTCGACGTGCACGTTCTCGCGCGGCGGATGCGCTGCGAACGATGCGGACGATCTGACGGTATGACGGCTGACGTGATCCTGCCGGTCGCGGCCGAACGGGAGAGGATCACAGTGCGGCGGCTGGTTGGTGTGCGGGTCCGGCGGGAACCAGTGTGGGCCCAAACGTAAGTCTGCCCTCAACCGGCTGCCGTCCTCGGTCTCGGGCTCGGATGGTTGCAGTGCCCTTCGCAATGCTCAGGTCGCCGCCTGCCGCCTAACCCGCGCCTGCTGCCCCACACCCCTCGTGATCCTCCAGCGCCACCTTCCTCGGTCAGTTGCCCGTGGGCTGCTCCGGTCCTGACGATTGGGCAGACGGTGGCGCTGGTAGTGGCCCCGTGCAGCGCGCGGTGGCTGGCGAACCAATGCGCACTAAATCCGCACTAAGTCCGCACTTTGGCGATATTCAGGTGGAGAACAGACGAGCGGAAATTCCCTATGTATTACACTCACTTACGTAATTTCGACAGAAATTAAGTGCGCACTGTCCGCACTGTCCGCACTTTCGAAAAATATAGCTCTCGCGCGCCCCTTTAACCGGGTGCAATTCCCGTGCTCAGCATCGTCAAGCCTGACACGGGGGAATCCTTCCCCCTTTTGGCAAAAGTGCGGACAGTGCGGACAGTGCGGACTCGTCCAATACAGAGTCGCCCCGACGCCTTGCACCGCAAGGGTTTGCGCGTTCCGGCGGTTAATTGGCAAAAGTGCGGACTCAGTGCGGACCGGGGTGCGGACTTGTCTGAACTCAACCTGTCAGTCGTTGAAGTGCGCCTCAACGAACTCGGCTAGGCGATCCATGTTCACCCGCCAGTGCGCAAACGAACGTCTGTCCGGCAACCGGCTCCACGACGGCCGCTCCTTCTCTCCTTCAAGCTCCAGCAAACCGGCCTTGTTCATGAGATTGCGCAATGCCGCGTCTGTAATGCCGGTGACTTCGCAGAGCTTCGCGAGCTTGCCCGGTTTGGTCGAGACGCACAGGATGTCATGGCCGGGCTTACCTGACCGATACGCCGCAAGCTCGCCGCCACGCCAATGATCGGCTGCTTCCAAGTCCGTGATATCGGTCCCGTGCCGCGTCTGCGCATTGTTCAGGAGCGTCCGCATACCCGACACGAAAGGATCAGTCGCGGTGCCCTCGGCGCGACGCTCCCATGCCCAAGCAATGATCCGTGTGAGGTCACAGGCCGGGATAAGGGCAAGCTCCCGCATCAGGAGTCCGGAATACCACACCAATGCCAGAATCTTGGCGGCACGCGACTGAGCAGGATTGGCACCGTGGCCGGTGATCTCCGTCGCCAGCCTATCCACCTCTCCGCGCACGCGTGACACTCCAAGCTCCTGCAACCGACGAACGATTGGTCGCCATGCGTGGCCGTAGTTCTCGGCCATCACGTCGAGCGCGCCGGGCACATGCTCATGCCGCACGCGACCTCCGAACAATTCGACGTTCTCCTCCCCATCGAGCGGCTTCGCGCCGGTGATGTCGATGTCCAAGACGCGAACGTTAAATCCGCCAGGCTGCGTCTTTCCAGCGTTGGCGAGAAGCTGGGCCAAAGGAGTTTCGACCGTCATCGTGACGAATCCGCTAAATTCCTTCTCCGGGCGGGTATCGCCGTCCTGCTTGGCGCGTCCTTTTCCTACCTTGGAGGCGATCTTCCAAACGATCGCTTCGAGCACATCCGGTTTCGTCGTCTTACCCTCGTCAAAGATCATTGTGATCCCCGATCGCGCCGACAGCACGCCTTCGATATTGTTGTCGGTCTTGTTCAGGGTGTGGAAATTGCCGTTCTTGTTTGGCGCGGCGCACACCGTTGCCGCTGCCTTCGCAGAGCTTGACTTCCCGTGCGAGGTCCGGCCGCTAAAGTTGAATATCGGCAGGTCTTGGACGTCGAGAAAGTCGGCGACTATGCCGGCACCGCCCATCATGACCCCAAGTGCGAACTGCTCGCGATCGGCCGCACCATTCTTGAAGCAGGTGGCCGCCCCAACCTTCCACCCGTCGAGGCTGCCACGGCTCCAGTCACCGCGAACGGCACCACCACGGAGGCGAAGCTTGGATACCAGTCCGCGTAACTCCTCCAGCGCGTCCATGTCGTCTTCGTTGATTGAAGCGGCACCCGCAATGACTTCACCACCTGGATGAAGGAATGCGCCAGCGTGCCATCCCGTGCGCTCGACAAGCAGCGTGTCCACGGGGAAGTCGAGAAGCTTGAATAGCGCTACGACACCGTTTTCGTCGTCCATCGGGAACAGGTTGGCAGCAAGGCGCTCCAGCAACTCAGCCTTGCGGTAGATCAGTGCTTTTTCGAAGGTAAGTTCGCGCGGGCCGTTGTGCCGGGTTTCATACTGAATGGTGATTGTTGCACTGCCACCAAACGCATCCACGGCAACTGCGACGATGCGGAAGGCCACGCATGCCGGTAGCTCGGATACTTTGTCGAAAATCCACGGACGGGCTTCATGTCCGCCTAGATAAAAACGGCCCTCCTCAGCAAACTCAAGATAACCGTCAACGCCGAGGATCACGGCAAAGTCGGCACCCGAACCGCTCGCCCGCTTCTTACCTTGCCGTCGCCGCGTAAGCGCTTTGGCGTTCTCCTTTTCGAATGCCGCCAGCGCGTCGGCAAAATCGTCTTCCGGCATGAAGCTATAGTCAGGGTCCGTCAGCGCCTCGATACCGAACCATCCTTCCTCGATTGCCTGCTTGATCCGGTCGAGCCGGTCACGGCCCTCGCAGCCGTCGTGCGAGCATCCCCAAGCGAAGCTGTCATGATCGCCATCGGCGACAAACGAACCGTAGTCTCGCGGATCACCCGGATTCGAGTGATCGCCGTCGTGCGGGCACTGGACGGTGAATTTCCCTTCGCCCTGCCGCTTGACGATGCGCTCACCGCATTCGGCGTCGAAGAGTTTGGTCGGCAAGAAGGCATCGGCGAAATGCTTGGCCCACACCCGAAGATCAACGCTCTCGACAACAAAGCGGTCGGGATCGGCGCTGCTCGTGTTCCGGTCATCTTTGACGCGTTCAACCTGCTCCCAGTCCAGCAGATGGTCGCCCGCATAGATGACGATCTTGGAATCCGGACGGAGGGGATGATGGACCGGCTCATAGAAGAGCCGCGCGAGATCGGTTGCCTTTTTGTCCGGCTTCATACCGAGCAGCTTCCCCACGCCGAGGACGATCTCCTTCCACTGCGTCGCGACATCGGCCGAAGACATCTTGAAGCTTGACGGGATGTATGGCTTGTCCAAGAGGAAAACTGCTCTGAACTTGTCGATCGGATCGATATCGACATAGATCATGATCCCCTTGGCCGTTTGCTCCCAGCGGTCAAAGCGGGCGCTCGCATTCACGTGCAGCTTGTATTTCCCCTCAGCCGCCAGAAATGCCCGCACGTGCTCAGTCGTAAGCTCTTCTTTTTCGACAACGTTGCCTTCACGTGCCGACCACTTGCGCAGCTTTTCATAGTCAATTTCCAGCGACGTGCTGCCGTGGCTATGCGTCGTGTAGAGCAAGCCGAACAGGCCAAGCTTTTCGACCATCGCGCATGCGTCTTCGAATGGGGTGCCGTCGTCAACGTCGATACCCACGGCATAAATAGCGCCGACAAGATTGTTGTTGCGGACGGCCCACTGGTAGCCGGGCGGCAGCTTCTTGATGGGCCACACTTCGCCATTGCCTGCTTTCCGAGGCTTCTTCCAGCCCGCCTGTGCTTCGATCTTTTTGAGCGTGTCAGGGTCGGCCTCCACGAGTGAGCCAAACACAGTCGCCCAATTGTTCTTTTCTTCATGTGTCGCGTGCTTCGTGAACCAGTGGGCCAGAACGTCGCCGAATCGTGTCTCCGGCGAAACGGCCCAAAACGTCTGATCGCTGCCGGGCGCGCGGGCAATCCTGACGCCTCTGTTCAGGAACTCAGGATTGATTGGACCGTTGCGGATTTCAGCGTCGTTGTAAATTTCCGGCTCTGCGCTAGACTCAGCGGCATCCTCGAAGAACGCAGCCTCAATCTCCGCGACCGCGTAGACCGTAAACGTCCCGCCATTTGCAAGGTGCGTGGCATCGTCATCGTGCAGGCGGAAATCAGTATCATCCGGCCCGATCAGATCGAACTCGGCAAACGCCTCGGCGTCGTCTTCTGTCTGCAAATCGGCGACCAATGCTTTTGCGATCTCGCCGTCTGCCCCGGAAACGAGGTAGATCAGGTGCAGGCTCTCGCGAGAGCCGTGAAGGACATAGGAAGGCGATAGACGGTCGGCGGCGCGCTGGGCGCGATCCTTGTCAAGGAAGGCCAGACGGACGCCGTAGCGCCCTTCGGTGGCCTCAGCAAACAGAACTTCGAGGTCGGCGGTATCTACAGGGAACTCAGGCATTTCGAAAACTCGCGGATAGGCGTGCGCGATCGATCGCGCGCAAGCACGTTGCAAGGGGGTCCGCTGGGTTTCTGGGTTTGCGATTTAGAAAGAAAATCAGCGGGCTTCATTGGGGCGGCCACGGCCCCGCCGTCGCCTTGCGTTGGCGGAGAAACCCGGCGGGACCGATAGGCTGGTCGCGCCGGTGATTTTCTTTCCGTCATCGCATCCCTGATATAGTAACGACCGTGCGACCTAGCAAATGTGAGTTGGAAACAATTCCATGTGGCCAAGAAACAGGAGAATCGAAAATTGCATATCTCTCAAAATGCGAGACAGATAAACTCCACTAGACAAAGGATGGCCTGAGGCTACATTGCAGCCTGCGACATAGGGTGCAATGCTGATCCGTCACGATTCAGCAGCAGGTTGGCAAATCTACAGTGCCGATTGTGGGTCGCCGCCCACGCCCGCGTTGTCAGCATGACGCCCCATCCATATGCATTGCCGCAATGCCGAACAAGGCGACTGCAACAGCGAGCCGAGACGCGGCGTCTGTGCTATATGATCGGCAAAAGGATGAGTCGGGAGGCAGAGGTTGCCAGTTGTAGGATTCATAAGCGAGAAGGGAGGCGTTGGGAAGACAACGATCTGCTACCACATAGCGGTAGCGCTTTCGCGGTTCCACCACAAACGGGTTCTGGTGATAGACGCGGACTACCAGCGTGGCGGGATCACCGGTCGCTTCTTTCCCAGATTGATCGAAGGTTTTCGTGATGGGACGCTCCCAGACCAAACGCTATTTCACAAGTTTCAACAGCTATATAGCGCAAGTGGAAGTTCTGTGCCGCTAACCGTCCGGACGGCGCAAACTGAGGGCGTCGATGTGGTTGTCGCCGACAAGAGGCTAGCGAGCGTTACGACAGATAAACTCCCATCTACAAACAACATACGAGAAAATAATCTTGCCCTTTTAGGGCATTTGCGCGTGATAGAGAATGCGATACGTGGTATTGAGGATGATTATGACTACATTCTTATAGATTCTCACCCAGAAATATCAGACGTTCTAAGGTCTATTATTTTCGCCTGCGACTACTGTGTTTCTCCTGTGAAGCTAGACTTGCAATCGTCGATAGGTGTTCCAACGATCATTTCTGAGATAACTACGGTCAATGATGATGTGGCACTGATGATGAGCACGATAGCGCCAGACCTTGAATACACTCCTACAGCCTTCGCAGGAGCCATCGGCACTATGGCACGTGAATACGGTGGCTCTCCCAAGCAGTCCGAACAAGAAGAGCTTCGCAGGTTGCAGCGAGCGGGCACGGTGTTCAACAGCTACATCACAGAAGGTGATGGATTGCGGCGTGCTGCCCAAGAGCGCTTGCCAGTGTTCGACATCTCCGGCGCAAACGCGGCAAAACAGGCTGGGCAGTTTCGAGCCCTCACTCGGGAGTTCATTGCAAAATGCCCATGACGAAAGAAAATCTTCGTTTGCTGCTTGAATGGATTGGCGAGCGTGGGGCGATGGCAGCACTCGAACATGGCAACTTGACTAATACCGAACTGCTAATGTTGGCAGAGGAAGTTGGCTGTCATTTGCCCTCGAAAACGCGTCGCAAAGAGATCGTTTCCGAGATAGTCCACACCTCGACCGCTCGGGTCGACCGTCCTCTAGACAGTCTGTTGGCAATGACGGGGGATGAGTTGCTAGAATATTTCGAACGGGTCCGACCAAGTCGCATTGAGCTCATGCGCATACTAGCGGATTTGGATTTTCATCCGGGCAGCGAGGCGCAAAAGAGTCTCTACAAGTATGCTGCCCGCCAGATTGCTGAAACGGGTATGTTTCAGCGCGTGGCAAAGCGGTCTGGCGGATAACTAACTCCCTCCACGCGCCTTATATTACATTCGGAAGTCTTTGCAGGCGGGCCATCGGCGATCAGCGTGCTCTCAGAGCGCCAGCCGCGCCCGGCGTTGTGGCTTCGGTGCGTGGTTCGGTTCCGGCGACCGAAATCGTCCTCGCACAATGCGAGAATCCCCTTGCCAATGTTCACACAGAGGTTCACACGTTTGGCGCGAGTGGGAAGGAAATTCCACTTTAGAATCAATGATGGCGGTGCCCAGTGCGGTCAGTCCTCTCCTGGGCACCAAACTCCCGTTTCAGACCGTCCGATACGATCCTGAAACACCGAAAGAAGCCCGGGTTCCCGGGCTTTTTTGTTGCTCCGGCGTGTTGTGACGCAGCCGGTAGGAGCTTCAGACTGAAAGGCGTGCCCGACTCACGCCTCGCGCGGGCCTCACCGCTTGGCTCATCGGAAGCGGCGAATGCGCGCTCGTGCGACACCGAGAGCAATTCCAGGAAAAGTAGAATCCGGTCTTCCGTCCGGAACTGCGCGAAAACAGGATACTGGAATGGTTCATCGGTTCGGTGAGCCGATGAACCGCTCCAGGCCCAACCCCTTGAGCGATAAGAAGCCTGCTCATAGCTCCTCAGTAGCGTGGGCGGCCTTGCTGGGCCACCCGCACCCGCCGCCGGTCAGTAGGTGGTGCGGCGTTCCTCGCTCGGCGGCCGGCCGAACTGCAGCCGGTAGCTCTGGGCGAAATAGGAATGCGAGGTAAAGCCGGTGGCGATCGCCACGTCGAGAATCGACATGTTGGTCTGGCGCAGCAACTCGCGCGCCCGTTCCAGTCGCAGCCGCATGTAGTAGCGCCCGGGCGTCATGTTGAGATGGCGCAGGAACAGCCGCTCGACCTGGCGCACCGACAGACCGGCGGTCTGGGCGAGCTGCACCGCCGAGAACGGCTCGTCGAGATTGTCGGCCATCAGCTCGACGATGCGCCTGAGCTTCTCCGACTTGCCCGTCAGGTCGCGCTCCGGCCCGACACGCTGCCGGTCGGTCGCCGAGCGGATGCGCTCGTGCTGGAACTGGTTGGCGACCTCGTTGGCGAGCGCCGGCCCGAAGTCGGTGCGCAGGATTTCGAGCATCAGGTCGATGGAGGTGGTGCCGCCGGCGCAGGTGTAACGCTTGCGGTCGATCTCGAAGACCGAGCCGGTGCATTCGATCTCGGGGAAGCGCTCCTTGAAGCCGGCGCGGTTTTCCCAGTGGATGGTGCAGCGGTGTCCCTCGAGCTGGCCGGCCTCGGCCAGCAGGTATGAGCCGACCGACAGCGCCCCCAGCGCGCCGCCGCGCCGTCCCCACGATCGCAGTGCGCCGAGCACCTTCGACTTGCCGGGGAACTCGGTGGTCAGCCCGACGCAGACGAACAATATGTCGGCCGAAGGCAGATCCGAGATCGCGTAGTCGATCTTGATCGGAAGGCCGTTGGAGGCGATCACCGCCTCGCCATCCGCCGACACGGTCGTCCATGAGTAGTAGTCGCGCCCGAGCGCCCGGTTCGCCGCGCGCACCGTGTCGATGGCAGCGGCCAGCGAGAACATCGAGAACTTGTCGACCAGCAGGAAGGCGAAATGGCGGCCGGCTTGTGCGGGATCGGACATGGCCCGGGTTTCTACAGGAAGGAGCGCGCCGCGGAAAGCGCGCCGGCTTCCGTGGCGCAACGCGCCGGCGGTCCGTGAACCAGCGGGCCCGGCCGTCGTGGCCGCGCCTGCCCTGCCTCAGAACGTCGGCGGTGTCTTGCCGGCGGCGCGGTAGGCGGAGGTGACGGTCGCCGCCATCAGCATGGCGATCGTCATCCTGCCGACGCCGCCAGGCACCGGCGTGATCGCGCCGGCGACCTCGGAGGCCGCATTGAAGTCGACGTCGCCGACCAGCCGCGTCTTGCCCTCGCCCTTTTCGGGCGCGGGGATACGGTTGATGCCGACGTCGATGACGGTGGCGCCGGGCTTCACCCAGTCGCCCTTGATCATCTCGGGCCGTCCGACGGCGGCGACCAGGATGTCGGCGCGGCGGCATACGTCTGCCAGGTTCTTGGTGCGGCTGTGGGCGGTCGTCACCGTGGCGTTGGCGGCCAGAAGCAGGCTGGCCATCGGCTTGCCGACGATGTTGGAGCGGCCGACGACCACCGCCTCAAGCCCCGACAAATCCTTGCCGCGGATGCGCTCGATCAGCAGCATCGAGCCGGCCGGGGTGCACGGCACGAACGCGGTTTCGGTCTCGCCGGTCACCAGCTTGCCGACATTGACGAAGGTGAAGCCGTCGACGTCCTTCTCCGGCGCGATCGCCTGGATGACGCGCCCGGCGTCGATATGGTCCGGCAGCGGAAGCTGGACGAGGATACCGTGGATGACGGGATCAGAATTGAGTTCCGCGACCAGCGCCAGAAGATCCTCTTCGGAGGTGTCGGCCGCCAGTGTGTGCTGCACGGAATGGAAGCCGCATTCCTTGGCGCGCTTCGACTTGGAGCTGACATAGACCTGGCTGGCCGGGTCCTCGCCTACCAGCACCACCGCCAGACCGGGCTGAACGCCCGTCGGAGCGAGCTCGGCCGTTGCGGCCTTGACCGCCTCCACCACCTCGTCGGCGATCTTCTTCCCGTCGATGATCTCGGTCATTGCACCCTCGCGCTGTTGGTCGGCTGGCTTGCCTTATTGACCATGCGCGGCGGTGGCAACACGCGTCCTTGCGTCGCGGGGTGACGCAATTCGCACAGCAGGGCGAAAGCCTCAGCCGCGGCGGCCCCGGTGATCGTCGTAGAGGTCGAGCATGGCGTCGCGGAAATCGCGAAGTGCTACGCGAAACTCGTCATCCTCCGCCGTTTCGGCCGGCTGCCTTGCCGGGCGCGGGACGTAGTGGTGCGCCGTCGTGCGTGTGCCTTGGGGCGCCCAGGCCTGCTGCGGCATCGTCCACATCGTCGGCTGTGCGGCGTGGAACGGCGGCGCAAACGGCCATGAGAGCTGCGGCAGGCCCATGAAGGGCGCGGGCTGGTAGTATTGGGGGGCGATCGCCGCGGCGTGTGGCGGCAGCGGCGTCGCCTGCGGCCAGTTCACGTCGTCGCTTTCTTGCGGTGCGGAGCCATTTGCGTGGCCACCCCTGCTTTCGGCCGCGGACAACCGGTCGACCTCTTCGTGACGCGGCTGGCGCCGCATCTCGGCGATCTGCTCGCGAAGTGCTTCGAGCTCCTGGCGCAGGGCGCTTGCTTCGCCGGTGTCACGGTCGCGGTCGCCACGAACGGTGGAATGCTCGGCGGCCGCTGCAATGGCATCCCGGGCGGCCGCCGTCCGTTGCATTTCGGCAATCTGGTCTCTCAGGAAACTCAACTCGTCGCGCATCAGCGACGAGACGGCGTGCCCGTCCTCGCCGGCCGGGCGAGCGGCCTCTGCGGCCGGCTGCGAGGCGATCGCCTGCTGGATCTCGCCGATCTGGCAGCGCAGCGCCTGCAGTTCCTCTCGTAGAGCAGCCGCGATGGCGGCACCGGCATCGTCTTCGTGGGCCAGGGCAGCGTCGTCTTCGGCCATCTCGCGCAGCAGTTCGGCGATCTGACCGCGCACGGCGGCGAGTTCGGCGCGAAGCCCGGCGGGATTGGCGAAGCCCGACGGAACGGCGTCGTCGGCTGGCGCCGACTCCCATCCGGCCTCCTCGTCCTCCTCCGCTTCCTGCAGTTCCATGATCTGCTGGCGGATCGAGGCGAGTTCGGCCCGTAGCGCAGCGCTCGCCTCGGCCTGGGCGTAAGGGGGAGACCGGCCGAATGCGGTGCCCGCATCGCCCTGCTCATCGTCCGCCATTCCGGCCTGCATCGCGGCCATTCGCCGGCGCACCGCCTGCAGTTCGGCACGCACGCCTGCTCTCGGATCTTCTTCGTCGTGCGCCGGCTCGTGCCGGTTGCCGGAGCCGGATTGATATGCGGCAACCGTCGTCTCGTGGAGGCGCAGACGCACGCCGGTGTCTGCTTCGTCGGCTTCCCACAGCGAGGAAGTGCCGTTGCCGGCCGATCCCTGGCGATTGTCCTTCGAGGCGGCCTGCTCGTCATGCGCAGCGCCGCGCCGGCGCAGCAGGCCACCCAGCGCCGACCAGGTTCCGCCGCCTTCGCGTCCCTTGGCCTTGTCACTCCGCGACGGTGCTTCCTCGTCCGGGGTGATGTCCGCCGGCGCCAGCGTGAGGAGCGAACTGCCTTGCGTCTGGCTGGGTCTGGCGTGCTGCATGGCTGGAGGCGTGTCCCTGGAGGAGTGAGGCTGGGGAGATCGTTTCCGAAACCTAAGCAGACATGGGTAACAAAGAGTTAATGCGGAGCCCGCGCACAGCCTGCGGAACGGGTTCGCGCCGCCCCGTTGCGGCCGGCCAGTTCCAATTGAACGCTCTTGCTAGACGGTTTCTTAAGCGAGATCGGGTATCCCGGCCTGGCTTCCGGCGTCAGCGACTGCACGGAGGCGCGCCGAACGTTCCGGGCGGGGACGGAACGTCGAGAGCCGCCGGTCCCGGATCGTGTGGCAAACGCCGGTTCGAAAGGTTGCCTGCATGAACATCCAGCCGCGGCTGATCGTGGAGACGGACGCCTCGTATGCGCCCTGGGCCGCGGCCGGCCGGCTGCGCGTGGAGCGGCACGAGGACCTGGCGGCAATCGAGGCGGAGTGGCGCCAGCTCGAGACGTGCGGCGTCGGTACCGTTTTCCAGCGTTACGACTGGGCCGCTTCATATGCCCGGCACGTCCTGCCGCACGAAGGCGCTACGCCGGCGGTAATCCTGGGGCGGCTCGACGGGCGCCCCGGTTTCATCCTGCCGATCGCCATCCGCTCCCATGGCCCGGCGCGCTGCGCCGAATGGATCGGTGGAGCGCATGCCGGCTACAATTTCGGCCTCTGGAGCCCCGAGGCGGCAGCGGTCGTCGCCGCAATGGAACGCAACTCCCTTATGCGGCTCTTCGCCGACGCGCTGCGCGGTGTCGATTGCGCCGTGCTCGAGCGCATGCCACGCGAGCATGACGGGATGTGGCAGCCGCTCGCGGCGCTGCCGCACATGCCGAGCGCGAGTGAAGGCTACTCGTTTTCGCTGAACGCCGATTTCGACGAGCTTCTGTCGACGCGCGGCGGCGGCGCGCGCAAGCGCAAGATCCGCTACAAGGAACGCAAGATGAAGGCCGTCGGCGCGCTCGCGGCCGGCACCGTGAGAGATTTCGACCAGGCCGAAGCCGCTCTCGACTTCTTCGCCCGCGAAAAGCCGCTGAGGCTTGCCGAGCAGGGCAAGTCCAACAGTTTCGGGCAGCCTGGCGTGATGGACTTCTTCCACGACCTGCTCGTCCGCTCCGCTGGAAAGCAGGAGCCGCTGCTGGAGATGTCGCGGCTGTCGGTGGGAGGCACCACGCGCGCCGTGATCGGGTCCGGCATCTTCAACGGACGCATCAACATCTACTTCATGACCTATGTCCACGACGAGCTGATGGCCCAGAGCCCCGGTCAGGTCCTGACCTTCCACCATATCGAGGAGTGCTGCGCGCGCGGCCTCGCCGACTACGATCTGGGCATCGGCTACGAGCAGTACAAGGAAACCTGGTGCGACGAGACGCACGCTCTGGACGACGCCTATGTCGGCTTCACACCGCTCGGCCGCGCAACCGTCGCCGCTTTCCGTGGCACCGAGGCCGCCAAGAACCGGCTGCGCCAGCATCGGGAATTATGGAGCCGGCTCAAGACCATGCGCGCCCGCCTGGCGAGCGAGCTCGCGGGTAGCGGGGAATAGGATGAGGACGAACGCGATGCTCGCCGAGAGGACCGAGGCGGCCGAGCCTGCTCCAGCGAAATCGTCGCGCCTCGGCGGTTGCCGCATGCTGTTCGTCGCGCCCGACGACTACCCGGCCTTCCGGGTCGATCTCGTCGAGCTGTTCTCCAATCACCTCGTTTCGCGCGGACTGAAGATCGACTGGTGCCTGCGGCCGGTCGCCGACGGCGACGAGTTCATCGACGATCGCGGCGCCGAGCGTTTTTTCGTTCCTCGGCGTGACACGGCCGGACGCTTCGGCCGGCTGAAGTTCCGCCTGTCGGAGCACTGGATGCGCTTCAGGCTCGCCTGGAGGGTCCTGCGAGGCGAGTACGACCTCGTTCAGGTGCGCGACCAGCCGTTCTGGGGCCTCGGCTTCGCACTCGCGGCGCGGCTCTCCGGCAAGCCGTTCGTGTTCTGGATGAGCTATCCGGTGCTGGAGGCGCGCAAGCGCATCGCGCTCGGCAATCTCGTTCCGATGAGCCTTCCGGCGCGCGCGGTTCGTCTCGCCTATGCGCTGTTCGGCTCCGCCGTGTTCTTTCGCCTCGTGCTGCCGATGGCCGATCACGTGGTGGTCCAGTCGAAGCGCATGCGCGAACGGGTCGCCGAGCACGGAATCCCGGTCTCCAAGATGACGGCGGTGCCGATGGGCGTTTCGACCGAGCGCTACAATCCCGCGAACATAGAGCCGGTCGACGATCCGCGCCTGACCGGCCGGAAATCCATGGCCTACATGTGCGCCGACGTGCTGAACGTCACTGCGCAGCTTGCCTACCAGGCGCTGGCGCGCCTTGTCGCGCAAGGTCACGACGCGGTGCTCGTCATCATCGGAACGGTGCCCGAATATGAGCGCGAAAACGTCGATAAGCTCCTCGACGAAGCTCGGCGTGCGCGACCGCGTCATCTTCACCGGCCGCCTGCCGCTCGCCGAGGCGCTCGCCTATATCCGCCGCGTCGATGTATGTCTCTCGCCGTTCGAGATGGACCCCGCCCAGCAAGTGGCCACGCCCACCAAGCTGGTCGAATACCTGGCGATGGCGCGGCCGGTCGTGGCCACCGTCCACTACGACCAGAGCGAGGTGGTAAACGGCAGCGGGGCCGGGATCGTCACCGCGTTTTCCGGCGAGGCGATGGCCGAGGGCGTGGCGCGCCTCTTCGGCAACCCCCGCAAGGCCGAGGCCATGGGGGCCAAGGGACCCGCATGGGTCAAGGCCAATCGCGACTACGCGCGGCTCGCCGACAATGTCGAGCATGTCTATCTGTCGCTGCTGCGGGAACGACGAAGCCGCTACCGGCGCACCGGCCGCCGAGGCTCGCGCCTCCTCCTGATCGGGTCTCAGCCGGTCAGGCCCGACCGCTGCCACGATTTCGGGATCGACCCGCGTCGGATTGTCCGGATCCATGATGCCGAACTCGCGGCCGTTGATCTCCCACAGTGCCCAGCCGAAACCGGCCGCCGAGGCGAGGCCAGCGACGTCGGCCAGCCAGCGTCGGCGCGATTCCGGCGGGGCGCCGGTGAAGTCCGGCCCGCGCCGCGTCACCCCGCATTCGCCGAGCACGATGCGCTCGTGGGCGATGCCGTTGCGGGCAGCCCAATCTGTCACCCGCGCGAAATCGGCGGCGACGCGCTCGCCATCCCAGGGATCGGCGAAGAATTCGCCGAGCACCCGGTTGGCCTGGCGACGCGCCGCCGTCTTTCCCGCCGCATCCAGTCCAGGATAGGACGCGATCCGCGCCTCCACGCGCCGCGCGATCTCGTCGGGCGCCAGCGCGCCGGCCGGATAGGGAAGGTCGACGATCCACGGCGCGAAATCGTAGTCTAGCGAGCCGGGGTCGATGCCCTGGTGGGTGAACGAAAGCGGCATGTAGTAGTGGTAGGAATAGAGCACGTCACTGCCCCGATACGGTGCCGGGTCGAGGTCGGTCAGCCCCGAAATGCCGCCATAGTCCGCTCCGGTCAGCACCAGTGTCAGGTCGGGCGCGGCGCGGCGTGCGGCGTCGTGCAGCACCAATTGCGCCGCACCCCAAACCTTCACCTGGGTGGAGTGGCGGGTGTTGTCCATCGCCGGCTCGTTCATCAGTTCCAGCGCGATACGGCCGGTGGTCACGCCCGAAAGCAGCGCGGCCAGCCGCCCGACCATCTCCGTGTAGCCGGCAAAGACCGGTCCCTGCAGGTCGTCGAGGATCGACTGCACGGAATAGGTCGGAACCTGCTCGACCGGGTGGCAATCGACGATGACGCCGAGGCCGCGCGCGTGGAACAGCGCGATATTGTCGAGGAGCCTTTTGTGCAGTGCCTCGCGGTCGGATCCCTGGAGTTGCATGAACGGTCCGACATCGAGGGTCAGGCGGACATAGTCGAAGCCTGCCTGCGCGAAGGAATCGACCAGCAGTATGGGAAACTCGTTGCGCGGTGCATCGAACGGACGCGCGGCATAGGTGCCGGGCGCTCCTTCCACCAGTGCGCCCCAGTTCATCATCGTGTGGATGGCGCCGCCGCGCCGGAACGCCGGCTTTGGCTTCACCGAGGCGCGCCCGGAACCCGCCGAAAGGAGGAGCGGCGCGGCCGCCGAGGCGGCCAGGAACTCTCGCCGTGTCAGGGCCAACGGACAATCTCCCGGGTAAAGAACCTGAGTTTGAAGATAGGTCGGACGGGCCGGGGTCGCGACCTGCAGCACCTGGCTTTCCGGCGTTAAGGTTAGCGCCGTCCACCTGTCTCCGGACGCCAGGCGCAATTGGCAAGCGTTTGCGGCTCTGCTAGCTGTCGACCATGTCGAAGCGGTTGGGCTGGTATGTGCGGCGGCTCGCCGTCATGGAACGGGGCGAAATCCGCCATCGCGTTCGCGAACAGCTCCGGCGCCGCGCCGCGCGGCGCGAGCCGGGCTCCTGGGATCGCTTCCGCGAGGCGGGCGCACGACCCGAGCCGCTCGCCATCTACGACAAGCTGTTCGATCCCGATCTTCCACGAGCGACATCGCGCGCCAGCTCGAACGAGCCGCCCATGCCTTCGCCTCCGGCCGACTGCGGCTGCTCAACCGAGACTGGCCGGGCACGATTCTGGATCGTTCGGGCCGCGTCGACCGCGCAATCTGGACACTCGATCCGGTAAGCGGACGCGACTGGCCCGGCGCGGAGCTTTCGACGTTCGATGTCGATTTTCGCTTCGAGGGCGGACGCGGCGACGTCAAATACGTCGCCGAGGCAAACCGCCTTCATTTCCTGGCCGCACCAGCGCTGCACGCACGCCGCACCGGTGATGCAGCGCTGGCCGAGGCGCTTCTCGGCTCGCTCGACACATGGATGGAGGCGAATCCGCCCGGTCGCGGTGTCAGCTGGTATTCCGGCATCGAATCCGGCCTGCGGCTCGCCTCCCTGTCGGTCGTGGCGACGGCACTGGCGCCATGGATCGACATCGCCACCGGCGAGCGGCTGGCGGCGATGGCGGCGGCAGCCGGCACCTGGCTGGCGCGCTTCCCCTCGCTTTATTCGTCGGCGAACAATCACCTCGTCGCCGAGGCAATGGGCCTGGTGTTGGCAGCAAGGCTGCTGCCCGGCCACGAGGCGGCGACGGACTGGCTGGAAACCGGCCGGGCGCATCTCGAGGACCGGACGCTGGCGCTGTTCTTCGAGGACGGCATCGGCAAGGAGCAGTCGCCGGCCTACAGCGCCTTCACGCTGGAGATGCTGGCGCTGGGCTTCGCCGCGCTCGGTCGCGACACGATCCCCCCGGGCGGTGCGCGAGCGGCTTGCGGCGGCCGCGGCCGCGCTGCCGCACTTCCTCGACGATGCCGGCCATGCCCCGGCGATCGGCGACGACGACGAGAGCCGCGTGCTCATGGCCTTCGGCTCGCCCGAGCCGCGCTATATCGCCTCGATCGCTGCGTCGGTCGCCGGCCTGGCCGGTATGGAGGAAATAGCGACGGGACCGCGGGATGCGCATTGGCGAGACGTGGTGTTCGACGCGGCCGCCGGCGGCGCCACGCCGCGCGACGGCGCGGTCATCTTCGAGGCAGGCGGCTACACGATCCGCCGCGGTCGCGTCGCCGGCAGGCGCGCGCATCTCGTCTTCGACCACGGGCCGCTAGGGTTCGGCGCGCTTGCCGCGCACGGGCATGCAGACGCGCTTGTCGGTATGGCTGTCGCTCGACGGCAAACCCGTTCTCGTCGACGCCGGCACCTATCTCTACCACTCGGAGGGCGACAACCGCCGACGCTTCCGCGTCACCGAGGTCCACAACACGCTGACAATCGACGGCGCCAGCCAGAGCGAGCCGTCGGGCGCGTTCAACTGGATGCCGAACCGGGCGAACGCCCGGTTGGAGCGTCGTCCGGACGGAACACCGTTCTCGGTCGCGGCCGCGCATGACGGCTACGAGAAGCGCTTCGGCGTGATCCATCACCGTTCCGTCACCGAAACCGAAGATGGCTTCACGATCGCCGACACGCTGACCGGCACCCTGCACGCCGATCATGTCGAGATCGCCTACCTGCTGGCGCCGGAGCTCGATGCGGAGATCGACGGCGGGACGGTCAGGGTCAGCCGCGACGGTCGACCCGAGATCGACATCGAGGCGCCGAAGGCTGCGGCGGTCGAGCTGGTGCGCGGCGACGAGGAGAGCGGCCGCGGCTTTCATTCGCCGGCTTTCGGCGTGCTGAGACCGGCCGTGACGGTGGTTTTCCGCGCTCCGGCCGCGGCAATGCGCTGGAACAGCACAATTCGACTTAACCCGCTAAGCTGAACTTTACCTACCGCGTGTAGAAGGGCAGCTGTCTTTTGCACGTTGGGAGCGCCTGGGACGCTGTCGGTACGGCCGGCGGCAAAGGTCAGGGCGGGGATCATGAAGCTTTCGATTTTCGGACTGGGATATGTGGGCACCGTTTGCGCGGCGGCCCTGGCCGAGCGCGGCCATGAAGTCATCGGCTGCGACCTGAGCGAAGCCAAGGTCGATCTCATCAACGGCGGCTCCAGCCCGATCATCGAGAAGGATATCGGCGAGCTGGTCCAGTCGAACGTTTCCGCCGGCAGGCTGCGCGCCACGCGTTCCGCCGAGGAGGCGGTGCTGGGCAGCGACCTTTCGCTCCTGTGCGTCGGCACGCCTTCCAAACCGAACGGATCGCTCGACCTTCGTGCCATCGAGGCGGTTTCGCGCGAGATCGGCGGCGTGCTGGCCGGCAAGAACAGCTTCCATTCCGTCGTGGTGCGCTCCACCGTGCTGCCCGGAACGCTGGCCGAGATCGTCGTGCCGTCGCTGGAGCAGGCCTCGTCCAAGAAGCTCGGCGACACGTTCGGCGTCGCCTCCAATCCCGAGTTCATGCGCGAGGGGTCGGCCGTCGCCGACTTCAACAATCCCGCCAAGACGGTGATCGGCGCGGCTGACGAGATCACCCGCGAGCGGCTGATCGAGCTCTATCGCGACCTGCCGGGCAAGCTGCTCGTCGTCGAGCCGCGGCTGGCCGAGCTGGTGAAATACACCGACAACACCTGGCACGCCCTCAAGGTCGCCTTCGGCAACGAGATCGGCAATATCTGCAAGGCCGCGGGCGTCGACAGCCACGAGCTGATGAAGGTGTTCTTTGCCGACACCAAGCTCAACATCTCGGAAGCCTACCTGCTGCCGGGCTACGCCTTCGGCGGCTCCTGCCTGCCCAAGGACGTGCGCGCCATCAACGCCTACGCCCAGGAGCACGATGTCACGGCGCCGCTGCTGCAGAGCCTGATGCCGTCGAACAGGCAACAGATCGAGCGGGCGCTCGACTGGGTGCTGGGCTATGGCAAGAAGAAGGTCGGCTTCCTCGGCTTCTCCTTCAAGGCCGGCACCGACGACCTGCGCGAAAGCCCCTATCTCGAGCTCATCGAGCGCCTGATCGGCAAGGGCTGCGACATTCGCATCTTCGACCGCAACGTCACCCTGGCGCGGCTTGTCGGCGCCAACCGCGCCTACCTGATGAACGCCATTCCGCACGTCACCCAGCTGATGGTGCCGACCGTCGACGACGTCGTCGAGCATGCAGACATCGTCGTGGCGACAAGCCTTTCGGCCGAATACGAGGAAGTGGTGGAGAGGCTGCGCCCCGACCAGGTGCTGCTCGACATGGCGCGGCTTCCGAATCCAGAGCAGGTGGCGGGGATCTATGACGGCATCAACTGGTAGGCGCGTCCTCATAATCGTCGAGAACCTGCCGGTCCCCTTCGACAGGCGGGTCTGGTCGGAGGCCACGACGCTGGTCAATGCCGGCTACGAGGTCTCGGTGATCTGCCCGAAAGGCAAGGATGCGACCGCATCCTACGAGGAGATCGACGGCGTCCACATCTACCGTCATCCGCTGCCGCTCGACGCCGCCGGTCCGCTCGGCTACGCGCTCGAATACGGGCTGGCGCTGTTCTGGGAATTCGCGCTGTCGCTGAAGGTCGCCTGGCAGCGCGGCTTCGACGCCGTGCACGCCTGTAACCCGCCCGACACGATCTTCCTGATCGGCGGCTTCTATCGCCTGTTCGGCAAGAAGTTCATCTTCGACCACCACGACATCAATCCCGAACTCTACGAGGCCAAGTTCGGCCGCCGCGATTTCGGCTGGAAGCTGATGCTGTGGCTGGAGCGGCTGTCCTTCAAGGTCGCAAACCGCTCGATCGCCACCAACGAGAGCTACCGCGAGATCGCGATCACGCGCGGCGGGATGGATCCAGACAAGGTCCACATCGTGCGCTCCGGACCGAATCTCGACCGGGTGCGCGAGGTCGCACCCGACGCCAAATGGCGCAACGGCCGCAAATATGTAGTCGGCTATGTCGGCGTCATTGGCCGCCAGGAAGGTCTCGACCTGCTGCTCGATTCCGTCGATCACCTGGTGCGCGAGAAGAAGCGCGAGGACATCCAGTTCGTCGTCTGCGGTGGCGGGCCGGAGCTCGACGCGATCGTCGCCGAAGCCGGTGAACGCGGCCTGTCGGACTACGTCACCTTCACCGGCCGCTGCCCCGACGAGACGCTGTTTTCGGCGCTGTCGACGTCCGATGTCTGCGTCAATCCGGACCGGCCGACGGCGATGAACGACAAGTCGACCATGAACAAGATCATGGAATACATGGCGCTCGGCAAGCCGATCGTGCAGTACGACCTGACCGAGGGCCGCTTTTCGGCAGGCGCGTCGTCGCTCTATGCCGACTGCACCGATCCGGCTGATTTCGGCGATCGCATCGCCGAGCTTCTCGACGACCCGGAACGCCGCGCCGAGATGGGCGCGCTCGGCCGCGAGCGCGTGCACAGGGAACTCGCCTGGACGCACGAGGCGCCGAAGCTGCTGGCCGCCTACGAGGCATTGTTCGCCGGCACTTCAAAGGCCAGGGCGAAGGCGACCGCGAGCCATGCGCTTCCGTCCGCGCCGCAGGGCCGCACCGCGCCGCGCGGCGGCGAGAGCTAGGGGAGCACCCATCATGTGCGGCGTCTTCGGCTTCCACGCACGCGCCCGCCTCGATCTTGCCCGTGCGCTCGACACCGGCACCGATCTTCTGGCGCATCGCGGCCCGGACGGGCGCGGCACCTACCTTGCGCAAAGCCCCGACGGCGATTGGCGCGTCGGGCTCGGCCACCGTCGCCTGTCGATCGTCGACATCGACGGCAGCCCGCAGCCGATGCACAGCCACGACGGCCGCTTCACGATCGTCTACAACGGCGAGATCTACAACTACATCGAACTGCGCGACGAGTTGCGCGCCGCGGGCTGCCGCTTCACCACCGCCGGCGACACCGAGGTGGTGCTTGAGGCCTGGCGGACATGGGGTCCCGACTGCTTCGCCCGTTTCGACGGCATGTATGCCTTCCTCCTGTGGGACAATCGCGATGGCCGGCTGGTGGCGGCGCGCGACGCCTTCGGCAAGAAGCCGCTCTTCGTCGCGGCCGGCGAGGGCTTTCATGCCTTCGCCTCCGAGATCGAGCCGCTCCGCAATTTTCCCGGCGTCGACGACCGGCTCGACTACGATTCGCTGCGCGAGTTCCTGTCCTACCGATACGTTCCCGGCCCGGCGACGTTCTTCCGTGGCATAAACAAGCTGCCGCCAGGCTGCTACATGGTGTTCGAGGGCGCGAATGTGCGCACCGAGCGGCACTTCACGACGCCGTTCTCGCGCATCGAGCCGGACATTTCCGATTTCGACGAGGCGGTGCGGCTGTTTGCCGACAAGCTCGACGAATCCGTGCGGCTGAGGCTGCGCTCCGACGCGCCGTTCGGCGCCTACCTTTCGGGCGGGATTGATTCATCGACCATCGTCGCGCTGATGAGCCGGCACATGGACCGGCCGGTCTCGACCTTCTCCGTCGGGTTCGACGTGCCGGGCTCCTCCGAGCTTCCCTACGCGCGGCAGGTTGCCGACGCCTTCGGCACGGACCATCACGAGCTTGCCGTCGGCGAGCGCGCCTTCGCCGATGCCTGGGAGGAAGCCGTGCTGCGGCGTGGCGCGCCGGTGGCCGAACCGTCCGATCTGCCGGTGCTGCTTCTGTCGAAGATGGCATCGCAGTCGGTCAAGATGGTTCTGACGGGCGAGGGAGCCGACGAGCTTCTCGGCGGCTATCCCAAGCATCGCGCCGAGCCGTGGGTCGTGCGCTATCAGGCGCTGGTTCCCGCCGCGCTTCACGAGCACGTGCTTGAACCGGGTACGCGCGCGCTGCCTTACGCATTTCGCCGGCTCAAGATATTGTCGGCGACCGCCGGTATTCGCGACGACGAGGCGCGCATGGCGGCCTGGTTCGGTGCCGACGCGCGGCTGGGTGCAGCCCTCTACGACGGCCCACCGGCAGCGCGCGCCCTTGACCAGACGCCATTTGCGGCAGGTATCGCCAGTCCGCTGAAGCGGATGCTGCATTTCGACCAGACGTCATGGCTGCCCGACAATCTGCTGGAGCGCGGCGACCGCATGATGATGGCCGGTTCGATCGAGGGGCGCATGCCCTTCATGGACAAGGAACTGGCCGCGCTGGTGGCGCGCTTCCCCGACCGATTCCTCACCGGCGCGCCGAAGGGAAAGCGCGTGCTGCGCGCACTCGCCGCCGACATCCTGCCGAACGAGATCGTGACGCGAAAGAAGGTCGGCTTCCGGGTGCCGGTGGAGCAGTGGTTCCGCACCGGCCTGGCCGAACGCATGCGCGACCTGCTGCAGAGCCGGGACTCGACCGTGCGCCGGTCTGCCGCCCGCACGAGATCGACCGGCTCATGGCCGAGCACATGGAGGAGCGGCAGAACCACGAAAAAGTGCTGTGGGCGCTCGCCAATCTCGAGCAGTTCTTCCGTATCTTCCGGCCGGTGCTGGACCGTGAGGAACTGACGGCGGGCCTGGCAAAATCCGCCTGAGCTATTTTCCCTGCCGCGCCAAGGCCTTGCGATAGACGCGCTCGAAACCGGCGATCATGTCGTCCAGGCTGAAGCTCTTTTCGTAGGCCTTTCGCGAGGCCGACCGGAACGCCTCACGGCGCTGCCGGTCTGCGACCAGTTCCGCCAGCTTGGTCGCGAGCGCAGCGTGCATCGTCGATTGGCACAAGAAAGCCGTTTTCGCCGTCCGTCATGACGTCGGGCACCGAGCCGACTGGCGTCGCGACCAGCGCCGCACCCGCGCAGGCGCCTTCCAGCAGGCAGACCGGAAGCACCTCGTTGCGCGACGGCAGCACGACGATGTCGGCATCCCGGTAGAGCGGCAGGATTTTCTCGCGCGATAGCCAGCCGGTGAAGGTTACGCGTCCGGAAAGCCCCGCCTCGGCGGCGCGGGCGCGGAACCCGTCGACGTCGCCGGTGCCGGCGAAAATGGCCTGCCATGCAGGCAGATCGTCCGGCATCATGCGCCAGTGCTTCCAGCAGCACGCCGGCGCCCTTGGCGGGCGTGAGATTGCCGGCAAACAGAAGCGTCACCGGCGTCTGCGGTTTCCGCTGCGCGGGCGCATCTGGCGCGAAATCGGCAACTCCGTTCGCCACCACGTCGAACCTGTCTTCCGGCATGCTGTAGAAGCTCGCGATGAAGTCGCGCCAGTAAGTGCCGAGCACGATCACCGCGTCGGCACGCTGGAAGAGGCGCCCGAGCATCGCCACCCACGAGGCGCGCCGCTCGCCGGGCTTCGGGAAAGCGGAGCCGTGGAAATGCACCACCACCGCCGCCCCGAACAGCCGCGCCAGCCCCGCCATCATCGTCTTTCGCCATGTCGAGGCGTCGGTGGCGGTGTTGAGGTGCACCACGTCGAAGCGGCCGGTTGCCAGCACGAAGGCATAAGTGAGGAAGGCGAAGGGAAAGCGCAGCACCCAGCCCTTGCCGGCCGCGTCGCCGCGCGAGGTGACGAAGCGCATGCGGATGCCGGCGTCGGGGTGCTTTTCCAGGCTCTCGCGCACGTGTGAGAAGAGCGTCTCGATGCCGCCGCGCCCCGAAAGACCGCGCGGCACCACGCACAGTACGCGCAGCGGCCGGGCTTTGCTCACGCGGCCCGGCCGAACAGGCGTTTGCGCGACGGTGCGATGCCGTCCACGGTTTCCAGCGCCTCGTTCATGTTGAGGGTATGGATCTTCGGGTAGGGCCAGTCCGCCGAGGCCAGCACCGGCACCGGGATCGTCAGCTTCACCGTGGTCTCGTCGAGCGCGACCACGTCGCTGAGGCCGAGCCCGCCGCCATAGCCTGCGGTGCCGTCCTGGACGGGAAGCACGAGGCGGTCGCGCACCCGCACGAAGCCGCCGCCGGGACGCGCCGCCGCGCGGTCGATGCGCACCGGGTTTGCCGGGTGCGGCGTCCACGGACCCAACAGGCTCGGCGCGTGATAGACGACCAGCGTGTCGGACGCGCTGCCGTAGCCGTCGCGTGCCGTGGCGAACAGCCACAGCCGGCCGCCATGGTCCAGCAGCGTGGCGTCGAACAGTTCGCAGTCCGCAATCAGGACCTGATGGCGCACCCAGCGGTCGGGGAACTTCTCGGCACGATAGAGCGTGAGTGCACCGCCCGCCGCTCCCTCCGGCAGCATCCAGATCTCCCCGTCGCGCGCGAACACCTGCGGATAGGACAGGTGATGCGCATCCTCCAGGACGACGCGCGGCACGCTGGGCTCTCCATCGCGGAAGACCTCCGCCACGGAGATCACGCCCTTGCACGTGGCATGGTTCAGCTCTTCGACGAAGACGAAGTGCCTTCCCTTCCATTCGAACGGGAACGGATCGGCATAGAAGCGTTGCCCGTCGTCGGGCAGCACGCGCCACGGTTCGCCTGCCATCAGGCCGCTGCCCGCTACGTTCGTCTCGCCGCGGAACCGATAACCGACGCGCCAGTGAAAGGGGTACACGACCATGCGCCGACACATCGCGGAGAGCTGGCGAGGCAGCGCCGAAAGCACATATGTTCCAGCCATGCCGCGACCCTCGGCGGCGAGCGGCCGTGCAGCCTCCGCGGCGGGGGCGGGAGAGGTCGCGAGGTGGCCCGCCATGAATCGCTCGGCGGCGTCCACCAGCAGCGTCATGGCACGCGCCAGCACGTCGTCGAGGCCGCGCGCCACCGACACGCGGCTGTCGATCATCGGGGCCGCATGGCCAACCTTCGTGCCGTCGAGGAGCACTTCGACGTCCGGCAGGCCGCCGGCCATCAGCACGCGTGCGGCCTCCGCGCACGAGAAACTCCCGGCAAATAGCGGCGTCAGGGCCGGGCTGCGGGCGGCATTGCCGGTGCCGGTGAGATCGATGCTCAGGGCGGCATCCTCCCGGCGCGGCGTGGATGATGCGTTCTCGGCACGCGCGGCGAGACTGTCGGCGTTGCCGCCGACCAGGCCGCGCTCCAGCGACAGGACGTGATCGAGCACCGGCGGAAGCATCGGCGCCTCGACACCGCAAAGGGCGGTGTCGTGGCCGGCCTCGGCCAGTCGCGCTGCCAGCACGGCATGCCAGCGGCGGATATCGCCGGCCGGCACCAGGATATCGACTACGCCCATTCGGATCCTTGCCCCGCCTCCGTTCCTTAGACCCGCAACCAATAGGCCGTGTTTGCTAAACCGGGCTTAACGCAGCGGCTTCGCCGGCCGCGAGGGGGCATTCACGATATGTTATGGCGCGCATGCTACCTCGTCACGCAACGGCAACCGCCCGCAAAGAGGCGGGATCAGCAACGCGCAGCGGGGGAAGGGTCGCGTTTGCCAGGCGCCAGGCTCAAACATATCTGCGAACGTCACCAGTCGGCTCGCTCGCCGGCATCGCGTGAGCGCAATCCGTTCTTCGAGGAATGGATGCTGGGGAGCGCCGTGCGTCATCTCGGTGGTGCTCACGGCCGCCGGCTTCTCGTCGCGGGGCGCGACGGCTCGGCCGGCATCCTGCTGCCGCTGGCGCTCGACACGATGGTCCCGAACTGGCTGGCGCGCGTCGCCACCGTGTGGGCCCACGACCATTGTTACGACACCACGCCGCTGGTGCGCGGCGATTTCGAGCCGGCGATCGAGGCGCTCTTCTCCGAAATGGCCGGCAAAGGCTTGAGTCTGCTGCGCTGGCCCAACCTGCCGCTGGACACGGCCTTCGCCGAGCGGCTGCTGGCGTTCCTCGACGAGGCGGGCCTGTCCTACGAAGAAACCAAGACCTATCGCCGGCCGATGCTGGTGCCGGATGGTGGCGACCCGCAGGAGTTCCTGAAGCGCCACCTCGGCAAGAGCCGGCTCAAGGATTTGCGGCGCCGGCGTCGGCGCATGGCGGAGGCCGGAAAGGTCGATTTCCGCGTATTCGACGGACCCCACGACGCGGCCGAGTGGTGCGAGGACTTCCTCGCGCTGGAGGCGTCCGGCTGGAAGGGTGCTGCCGGCACCGGCACGGCGATCGCCTGTTCTCCGGCCGAGGCGGCCTTCTTCCGTGAACTCGCCGCGGATGGTGCCGCTGCCGGCAAGGTGCTCGTGCACAGCCTGACGCTCGATGGCGAGCCCGCCGCGATGACCGTCAACTTCCGCTCCGGCGACGGGCTATGGGCCTACAAGAGCGCCTATCGGCAGGATCTTTCGCATCTGGCGCCCGGCGTGCAGGTCGAGTTCGAGGGATCGCTGAGCGTGTTCGCCGATCCGCAGGCGCGATGGTTCGATTCCTGCACCACCCACGAGGGCGGCGTTCTCGGCGAATTGTGGCCGGACCGGCGGCCGATCGCCGACCTCCTCATTGCAGTAACGCCGCGCGGCAACGCGCTTGCCACGACCGGCAGTTTACTATGGCGCCAATATCTCGCCCTGAAGGGAGCAGCAAAAGCTAGAATAACCTGAAGATCCGGACACGGGGCAGCCGCTGCGACAAGCGCCATGGCGCCCCGCAAGCCCGGGCAACATCACGACGACAATGACCGACAGGAGGCACAAGCGATGCAGCAAGTATTTCGTGGCATCGAAGAAAGGGACCGGGCGTTGTGGGGCAACCACATCGTCAAATTGAATCACACGCTTCACGAGCAGGATCTGTTCAGCGACGAGTCGATCGCCCGGACTGATCGAGACGCTGCCGCCGCAGCGCATGGCGATCACCACCATGGCGGCCACCGGCCACGACCTTCGCACGTGGCGCTACGGCTCCCGCGGAGAGCGTTCGGGCAAGGACGTCCTGGAGGCGGTGAAGCGCGGCCGCATCTGGATCAACATGATGAACATCCACGAGGCCGACCCGCGCTTCCGCGACGTGCTCGGTGAGATGTACGAGGAATTGCACCGCACCATGCCGGGCTTCTCCAGCTTCAAGCAGACGCTCGGCCTGCTGATCTCCTCGCCCAACGCGCAGGTCTTCTACCACACCGACGTGCCGGGTCAGGGCCTGTGGCAGATCAGGGGCTCCAAGCGCATCTGGATCTATCCCAACACGGAGCCATTCCTGAAGACCGAGGAGATCGAGAAGGTCGTGCGCGGCGTGCAGGAGGAGGACATCTCCTACCAGCCGTGGTTCGAGGACTACGCAACCGTTTTCGACCTTCAGCCGGGCGACATGCTGCACTGGCCCCTCAACGGCCCGCATCGCGTGAAGAACCACGATTGCGTCAACGTCTCGCTGACGACCGAGCACTGGACGCCGGAGATCCGCCGCCACTTCGCCATGAACTACGGCAACGGGGTGTTGCGCTCGCTCGGCTGGACGCCGCGCTCCCGCGCCTCCGACGGCGCCGGCTTCTGGCCGAAGGCCGCTCTTGCGCTGGCGTGGCGGAAATCCGGTATGGAGCGGCGTCAGAGCTTCAAGCGCAGAATAGAGTTCCAGGTCGATCCGGCCGCGCCCGACGGCGTCATGCCGCTTCCGGCCGTCTGATCCTGCTTGAAACAGCCGCCCCCGGAACAGGCCGCACCGTCCCGGGGGCGGGCCCGATCAGCGCCAGGATCAGCATGGCCGGCATGGTCAGCATCGTCGTCTTGGCCGAGACGCCCACCGACGTCGACGTGACCAGCAGCATGAAGATGATCGGCAATATGGCGCCGCGCCCTCCGGTGGCCCACAGTTCCAGGAACCAGGCGGCGATCCCCACCCACAGCATCAGCGCCATCACCAGCCCGTAGTGCAGGAGATGGCCGACCCAGGAGCTCTCGACGCCGTTCGTGAGCCCTTCCATGCGGACCCGCGTCGCCAGCTCGACCGGGTCGTAGCCGGTCATCAGGTCGCGGAAACGCAGGCCGTCGAACAGCTCGAACATGGTGTAGCGCGTTTCGGCGCTGCCACTGTCGTTGGAAAAGCGCTCGAGGAAGGAATCGAAATAGCCGAGCTGGACGACGACGGCGAGGAGGATCACCCCCAGCGGAACCAGCAGGCCGATCTCGACCAGCCGGCGCTCCGACAGCCGCCCGCCCATGAGGAAACCCAGCACCCGCGCGCCAAGCACGCCGGCGGCCACGGCCAGCACCACGATGAACGAGGTGCGCGAACCGAGCGCCGGCATCGTCGCGATGGCCAGCAGGATCATCGGCGCCCGCAGGCGCGGTGCGAGACCGCGCACATGGCGCACCGTCATCAGGATGACGGCGTAGACACCAGTCACCAGTGCACCGATCAGGGGGTGGCCGAACAGCGCCGTCGCCCGGTAATCCCACACCTGCTCCTGTCCGGCGATGACGAAGGGAAACAGTCGCCAGCTTGTGCTCGCCTCGACCAGAGCGATCAGGCAATTGGCCGCGACCAGCACATGCAGCATGCGCGAAAGCCGGGTGCGCCACGTCTCCGAGGCGTCGGCCATCGCGAGCGACACCAGTCCCGCCGCGATCAGCGCGTCGAAGAGGAATGACACGCTGTCGTCGGGCTTGGTCTTGTGGATGTAGTACCAAAGCAGCAGGCAGGCGACGATCAGCAGCGTCGAACCGATGCGGCGCACCAAAAGGTTCGCGAGATAGGGGATCGGGTTGCGGTTGGCGATCACGGCGATCACCAGCGCAATCGTCAGGAGGAATGTCGACGGGTGGATCTTGGTGACGATCGAGCCGCCAAGGGACTCGTAGGGAATTCCGAGAAATTCCAGGGCATAGCCGGAAAGCGTGAACAGCAGCAGGGTGGCTACGAGCACGATGATGTCGACGATGCCGCGCCCGGTCGGCCGCACGGCTGCCGACGGCTGCGAACCGAGCCGCCCTTCGAGCTTGAGGAGGGCTGCCTCCTGGCGCATCTAACCGGCCGCTCGCGGTGGGGGCTGCGTGCGGCAGCGGGAAGACTGGGGGGTCGCGGTCATCGGGGTCTCGTCGATCCGTCGCGGCTTGCGGCGCAGGGCGCACTGGACCGGGGCATGCCGGGCGCTCATGGCGGCATCCACGGCATCTTCACATGTAGGAACGACCCGTTGAATTAGCGTTAACCACCCGCAGCGGCGGGCCGCCTGGTGCACCCTCGCGCAAGGAACCGTTAACCGTCTCCGTGTCGCGCACGTGCCCGGTAATCGCCCGCTCACCCAATGCTGCTATCACGCCGCTTCAACCCGGGCCTCGTCCGGCGACGGAGCAGACATGCAGTTCATCACCGCAGCCATCATACGGTTCGTTCCGGCACCGCTCAGGAAGTCGGCGGACCTGCGCGTCTTCAGCTTCGGCCTCATCTGGTCGATGTTCGGCACGGTGGCGATGCGGCTGACGCCGATGATCACCACCATCCTGATCTCGCACTGGTTCGGCATCGAGTTCGTCGGCCGGTTCGGCGTCACCTACGGGACGCTGGTATCGGCGAGCCTGCTGGCGGCGGCCGGCGTCAGCCTGATGGCGACGCGCAACGTCGCCGCCTACGCGGTCACCGATCCCGCCACCGCCGGCCGGCTGGCCGGCATGGCGCTGCTGCTCGCCGCCGGCTGCGGGGCGCTGCTCGGCATCATGGTATTCCTGTTCGCCGATCCGCTCGCGCAGAACATGCTGAAGCAGCCCGAACTCGCCTTCTACCTGAAGGTCGTGTCGCCCATCATAGTGCTCAATGCGCTCAACAACGTGCAGACGGCGATCCTGACCGGCCTCCAGGAATTCAGGACGATCGCGCGGCTCAACATGCTGTTCGGCGCGCTGATGATCGTGGCGGTGCCGAGCGGGCTTTATTTCGGCGAGCTGACCGGGGCCTTCATCGGGCTCGGCGCGGTTTGGCTCTTCGCCTGCATCGTCGTCTATCCGGTTCTGATGCGTGCCATGCGCAACCGCGGCATCGCGCTCGCCTATCGCGGCGCGCTGTCGCAATGGCCGATGATTGTGCGCTACGCCATTCCGGCTCTGCTCGCCAGCGTGCTGTTCGAGCCGGTCAACTGGATCTGTCAGGCGATTGTCGTCAACAATCCCGACGGCCTGAAGCAGGTCGGCACCTATTTCATCGCCATGCAGCTCGAGACGCTGCTCCTGTTCGTGCCGCAGATCGTCGTGCAGGTCATCATCCCGATGCTGTCGACCGGTTTCGGCGAGGGAAGCCGCCGCCGGGTGCTGAACACGCTCGCCATGGGCATCGGCACCAACCTGGCCATCGCCGTCGGCTTCGTCGGCTTCATGATGATCTTCGGCGACTGGTTCCTGGTGCTTTTCAACCTCGACGTCGGCGACCGCGGCATCGTCATGGTCGTGGTGCTGGCGTCCGCGATGATCGCCGGCGCCCTGCCGCTCGGCCAGGTGCCGGTCTCCTCGGGCTACATGTGGACGGGGCTGTCGATCACCGCCGGCTGGGCGACCACCTTCATCCTCGGCACCTGGTTGCTCCAGCAACATGGCGCCATGGGCATCGTGATCGCGCGCGCCATCGCATGGGGCCTGCAGACGCTGATCTACGTGGTGTTCACCCGCTTCGCGATCGTAAGGACGTGCCCGGCGCCCGCGGGCGGAGGCTATGGCCCGGGCTCCCGGTCGGCCAGTCAGGCAGCCTGATCGAGGCTCCCGTCGCCGTCGAGCGACACCATCGAGACGGTGCGGTCGCCGCCCGCGGCGAGTTCGCTCATCGCCCGCTTCTCGCGCTCGTCCGGCTCGTCTCCGGCGATCACCAGCACCGCGTGCGAGGCGCGGGCCGCGAACGTCTCGGCGAACATCCCCATCTCGTCTGTGACAGCGCCGAGATTTGCGACCACGTCGTCATACTCCTCGCAAATCGCGTCCAGCACGCGCTCCAGCCGATCACGCGTGATCGCGGCGACGGCGTCACGCCGGCCGGCATTGAGCATGTGCAGGCCCGACTTCTTGCCGATGCGCACCACGTCGGTGGCCGACATCTCGCCCGAGATCATTTCGGCCAATCCCGGCACCTCCGGGTCGGCGTCGGCGGCAAGGTCGAGGAACATGATACTGCGCGTCTCGGAGACGCCATCGCGCGCCATCTCGATCGCCGCCTGCCGGGACTGCGCGGGCTCGCCCAGCGTCGTCACCATGACGGTGCCCGCCGCCGGAAGATCGGCCGCCGCGGCAGCGCCCGCGGCCGCCTCGGGTTCGGCGACGCGCCGTGTCCTGGCCCGGGCGAAAAGATCGGCGAGCAGCGCCAGAAGGATGCCGAAGCCAAGACCGAGCACGACCGCGGCTGCCAGAAGCGGCAGGCGCGGCGGGAAGGATGGTGAATCCGGCACGCTCGCCGGCGCAATGATGCGCGCGGTGCGGGCGGTGATCGTCTCCTGCTCGGCGGTTTCCTTGGCGCGCACCAGGAAGGTCTCGTAGACGACGCGGCTCGACTGCGCCTCGCGCTGCAGCTCGCGCAGCCGGATCAGGTCCTGGTTGGTGTCGAAGGACTGCGACTGCGTCCGCTTCAGCTCGGCGGCGAGTTCGTCGGCGGTGTCGGAGGCGGTCTGGTAGTCGTCGCGGGCATCAGCCACGAGGCGGCGGCTTTCCGCGCGGATCGCCGCCTGTGCCTCGCCCACCTGGCCGCGTGCGGCCGAAACACGCGGATGAAGCGGCCCCAGCACCTGCTCAAGCTCGGCCAGCCGGCGTCGTGCGTCGCTCAGCTGGGCGCGCAGGCTTGCCATCGAGCCGTTCGGATCGGTGACCACGGACGAGACGTCGCCGCGGCTCTTCAGCGCCTGCTCCATGACGTCGAGCCGCGCCTTGGCCTGGGCGGCGTTGGCGACGGCGGCCGAATGGCGCTCGGAAAGATCGGCCACCCGCCGGTCCACCAGCAGCTGCCCGTCGCTTTCGGAGACGTTGTGCTCGCGCTTGTAGGCCTCGACCTTTTCTTCGGCGTCCTGCAGCTGTTGCTGAAGCTGGTTCAGCCGGTCGCGGATGGAGGAACTGACGTCGCGGGCGGCGTTGGCGGTGGAAGCAGCCTGGTCTGCGGTGTAGGCATGCGCCACGGCGTTGGCCAAGCGCGCCGACTTGGCGGCCTCCTTTGTGGTGACGCTGATCTCGAGAACGTAGGTGTTTTCGGGCCGTTTGACCTCGGTGGCCTTGGCGAGATTTTCCAGCGCCACTTCCGAGGGCTTGCGGTCGGAGGAACTGGCGGGCACGAATTCCGGATCGGAGACGAGGTCCATGTCCTCGACCACACGGCTGAGCACGGCTTCCGAGGTGATCACCTCGACCTGACTGTCGACCAGCGCCATGTCGGTGCCCAGCCCCTGCTGGACGAGTTCGTTCTGCACGACGCGCTGTTCGCGCGGGTCGATCAGGATGCGCGACGTGGCAGTGTAGCGCGAATGGATCATGAACAAGCCGACCGCTGCCACCGCCACCACCACGACCATTGCGCCCAGCACCAGCCAGCGCCGGCGCCACAGCGTGTCGGCAAGGCCGATCATGTCGACCGAGGCGTCGTTGGACGCGCCGCCTGGTTGCATGGTCATCATTCGTTCTCCGCACGGGGGAGGCGGCCGCGAACCGCTCCGATCGTTAACGATTCAAGCGGAAACAGGCTTAAGATCACGTTAAGTCGGGCGTTTTCCGCCCTTGATCGACGCGTCGAGGCGCAATACTCGACTGGTCGACCCGTCCGAAGAGCGAAGGAGCGTGCAATGAGCATCAAGGTCGTGCTGGTGGGATGCGGCAACATGGGCCACGCCATGCTGGCCGGCTGGATCGCTTCGGCGAAGCTGCAGCCGGGCGACGTCGCCGTTGTCGAGCCGAACGACGAGCTACGCGCGCGCGCCGCCAAGGAAGGCGTGACGGTGCATGCCGATGCCGCCGAACTGGCGGACGAACCGGCGCCGCTGCTGGTCATCCTGGCGGTCAAGCCGCAGGTGATCCGCGAGGTGACGGCTGACTACCGCCGCTTCTGCCGGGCGCTCCACCTTCGTCTCCGTCGCCGCCGGAACCGGCGTTTCGACATTCGAGGAAGTTCTCGGCAAGGACGCCGCGATCCTCCGCTGCATGCCGAACACGCCCGCCGCCGTCGGCAAGGGCATGATGGTGGTGTTTTCGAACCCGAACGTCACCCCCGAGGCCGAGGAACTGGTTTCGGAGATCCTGTCGGCGAGCGGCGAGGTCGCGAGAATCGACGACGAGAAGCTGATGGATGCGGTGACGGCCGTTTCGGGCTCCGGTCCGGCCTATGTCTTCCACTTCATCGAGTGCCTGACGGCGGCAGGCGAGAAGGCCGGCCTTGCCGGCCGAGACGGCCGCACTCCTGGCCATGCAGACGGTCTATGGCGCCGCCTGCCTGGCGAAGGAGGCCGACGAGGCGCCGGGGCGGCTGCGGGAAAACGTCACCAGCCCCAACGGCACCACTGCGGCGGCACTGCAGGTGCTGATGGAGGATGAGCGGCTGGGCAGGCTGGTCGCCGATGCGGTCGAGGCCGCCCGGACGCGCTCGATCGAACTGGGCAAATAGCCGGAGCGTTCGTACAGAATTCGCCTGCGCCGCCCGGCAGGAGCGGCGCAGCGACCAACGACCTCAGCTCGGCGACGTCGCTTCGTTGCCGAAGGCGCTGCGACCGCCTGACACGATCTTTTCGATCTCGACCACCGTGTGGTTGGTGAGTTCCTTCGGAATCTCGGCGACGACGCGGCTTTCGACTTCCTTGTGAAGCTCCTTGCGCATTTCGCCCAACACGTGCGGCGGCGCCACCAGCACGATGCGCTCGTAGTCGCCGCGATGGGCTGACTTGTAGAGCCGCTCGGAAATCTGCTTGGCGAAGCGGTCCTTCTCCAGCCGGTGCCAGTCGGTTTCGGCGAAGCCGCTGTGATGAACGTTGGCGCCGTCCTTGTAGCGGCCCGGGCGGTCGGTTCCCTGCTCGTGAGTACTCGGATTGTCGTCGGTCGTCTTTCGGATGACCTCGAAATCCGGGTAGACGGCGTCGCCCTTGTTCCTCAGGAACAGCGCCTTTTCGCCGTCCGTCACCAGGATCCATGTTCCGGTGAGGAGTTGCGGCTCTGACATTGCCTTCTCCATGGTCTCTGTTGCCCTCCGTCACCTCCAACGTCCCGGCTTCGAGCCGGGTTCCGGGGGTGCCGGAGTGCAGGACGAACGTTTTTTCCGCCGCCGCGTCGGCCGGGGCAAAAGCGATTGCGCGGCGGGCGGCCCGGCGCGAGTGCTTTTCTTCTAAGACGGCGGCTGGAGGCGGACAATCCGCCACTATGACGACAGCCGCATCCCATACGCGCGAAACGCGCCTCAACGCCTTCCCCGTCTTCATGCGGGTCGAAGGCCGAACCGTCACCATCGTCGGCAATGGCGAGGAGGCGCTGGCCAAGGCCAGGCTGATTTCGCAGTCGAATGCCAACCTTCGCATCGTCGCCGACGCGCCCGAGCTGGCGCTTGCCGCCTGGATGGCTTCCGGCGAGGTCGAGCATGTCGCGTCCGCCTACGACGCGCGCCATCTGGCGGGCGCCGCGCTCGTCTTCGCCGCCACGGCCGATGCCGGGCGCGATGCGGCCATCGTTGCAGATGCAAGAGCCGCCGGCATTCCTGCCAACGCCGTCGACCGTCCCGAAATCTGCGACTTCTACACCCCGGCGCTGGTCAACCGCGCGCCGGTCTGCGTGGCGATCGGCACCGAAGGCGCCGGCCCCGTGCTCGCCCAGATGATCCGTCGCCGCATCGACAACATGCTGGCGCCCTCGCTCGGTGCGCTGGCCCGGCTGGCCGAGACCTATCGCGGGGTCGTCGAAAAGCTGGTGCCGCGCGGCAGCGCCCGCCGCCGCTTCTGGAGCGACTTCTTCGAGGGCGAGCCGGCCCGTCACATGGAAATCGGTCATATCGACGAGGCGCGCGCGGCGGCCGACGCGTTGCTGGCGCGCCGCGAGGCGAAAGCCGGCCATGTCGCGCTGGTCGGCGCCGGGCCCGGGGCCGAGGATCTGCTTGACCCTGCGCGCCCACCGGCTGCTGATGGAAGCCGACGTCATCGTCCATGATGCGCTGGTGCCCGAGGCCGTCGTCGCCATGGGCAGGCGCGACGCCGAGCGCATAGCGGCCGGCAAGCGCAAGGGTTGCCATTCGAAGAGCCAGGACGAGATCAATGATCTGCTGGTGTCACTGGCCGGCGAGGGCAAGCGCGTGGTGCGCCTGAAATGCGGCGATCCGCTGGTCTATGGCCGCGCCGGCGAGGAACTGGCCGCGCTTCGCGAGGCCGGTATCGACCACGAGGTCGTGCCGGGCGTCACTGCCGCATTCGCTGCTGCCGCCGATTTCGAACTGCCGCTGACGCTGCGCGGTGTCGCATCCTCCCTGGTGTTCACGACCGGCCACGACCTGAAGGGCGCGGCACTCCCCGACTGGGCGCGGCTCGCCATCGATGGCGCGACCGTGGCCGTCTACATGGGTCGCTCGACAGCCGCCGACGTGGCCGGCCGCCTGACCGAGGCCGGCCTGTCGCCGGACACCGCGGTCGCGGTGGTCGAGAACGCCAGCCTGAAGAACCGGACCCTGCTGCACGGCACGCTCTCCGACCTGCCGCAGCTGGCCGCCCGCACCGAGATGACCGGCCCGGTGATGACGATCATCGGCGATGCCGTCGCCGGCGCCAATTTCGACAAGTCCGAACCGATCGCGCGGCAGCGCAGCGCCGTCGCCGCCTGAGGAACGAAGCCATGAAGATGCTCACCGCGAACCGGCTGACCGACGGCGAGGCCGTGTGGCTCGCTCCCGACGGAAGCTGGGCCGAGACGATCGCCGAAGGTCGCATCGCCCACGACAAGTCCGCCGAGGCCGAGCTCGAGCAGGCGGCCGAGGCCGCCAGGCACGCCAACGAGGTGGTCGACATCGCCCTCATCGACGTCGACCTCGTCGACGGCGAAGTCCGCCCGCTGCGGCTGCGCGAGCGCATTCGCGCCGCCGGCCCCACCATCCACCCCGATCTCGGCAAGCAGGCCGCCGGCCGCGTCGCCCGGCTGGGCTGAACCCACAGAGAGTTGTCCAATGTATCGCTATGACGAGTTCGACCACGCCTTCGTCGCCGCCCGTGTCGCCGAATTCCGCGACCAGGTCGAGCGGCGGCTGGCCGGCGAGATCACCGAGGACCAGTTCAAGCCGCTGAGGCTGATGAACGGCGTCTACCTGCAGCTTCACGCCTACATGCTGCGCGTCGCGGTGCCCTATGGCACGCTGTCGGGTCGGCAGATGCGCATGCTCGCCCACATCGCGCGCACCTACGACAAGGGCTACGGCCATTTCACGACGCGCCAGAACATCCAGTACAACTGGCCGGCACTCTCCGACATTCCGGCGATCCTCGAAGATCTCGCCTCGGTCGAGATGCACGCCATCCAGACATCCGGCAACTGCATCCGCAACGTCACCGCCGACCATCTGGCCGGCGCGGCCGCCGACGAGGTCGCCGACCCGCGCCCCTATGCCGAGATTCTCAGGCAGTGGTCCTCGGTGCATCCCGAGTTCTCGTTCCTGCCGCGCAAGTTCAAGATCGCGGTAACCGGCGCCGAACGCGACCGCGCCGCCATCCAGACCCACGACATCGGCCTGCATCTGAAGAAGAACGCCGCCGGTGAACTCGGCTTTGCCGTCTACGTCGGCGGCGGGCAGGGGCGCACGCCGATGATCGCCAAGAAGATCAGGGATTTCCTCCCCGAGGCGGACCTGCTCGCCTATGTGACGGCCGTCCTGCGCGTCTACAATCTCCACGGCCGGCGCGACAACAAATACAAGGCGCGCATCAAGATCCTCGTCCACGAGACCGGCACGGAAGAGCTGACCTCCTGGATCGAGCGCGAGTTCGCCGCGCTGAAGGACGGCGAACTGACCCTGCCGGAGGCCGACATCAGGGCGATCGACGCCTATTTCGCGCCGCCCGCACTGCCCGACCGGGCCGACGGAGTGGCGGAACTCGCGAAGCGCCGCCGCGACGACGCGGCGTTCGACGCCTGGATGCGTCGCAACGTGACGCCGCATCGCCATCCCGACTATTCGAGCGTGACGATCTCGCTGAAGGGGATCGGCGAGGTGCCGGGCGACGCCAGCGCCGACCAGATGGACGCCGTCGCCGATCTTGCCGAAAAGCTGGCCTTCGACGAGATCAGGGTCAGTCACGAGCAGAACCTGATCCTGCCCCACGTCGCGCGCGCCGACCTGCCGGCGCTGTTCGACGCGCTGGTCGAAATTCGACTTGCCACCGCCAATGCCGGCCTGGTGACCGACATCATCGCCTGCCCCGGCCTCGACTATTGCGCGCTTGCCAATGCCCGCTCGATTCCGGTCGCGCAGGAGATTTCCGAGCGCTTCGCCGACCAGAAGCGGCAGGAGGAGATCGGCGACCTCAAGATCAAGATCTCCGGCTGCATCAACGCCTGCGGCCATCATCATGTCGGCCACATCGGCATCCTCGGCGTCGAGAAGAAGGGCGCCGAACTCTACCAGATCACGCTCGGCGGGTCCGGTGACGAGACCACCTCGATCGGCGAGATCGTCGGCAAGGGGTTCGCGCCCGACGAGATCACCGGCGCGGTCGAGACGATCGTCGACACCTATCTCGCCGTCCGCGCAGAGCCCGGGGAAACCTTCCTCGCGGCCTATCGGCGGCTCGGTGCCGCACCCTTCAAGGAGGCGCTCTATGGCGGTGAAGCAAGAGCTGCATGATTCGGGCCTCGAGGCGCTAGAGGCCGCAGCCGAACTCGAGGCGCGCTACGGCCGGCTCGAGGCCGAGGAAATCGTTTCGCTGTCACTGGAACGCTACGGGCGCGACCTGGCCGCCGTCTCGTCCTTTGGCGCGGACTCGGCCGCCCTGCTGCATCTGGTCTCGCGCGCCGATCCCTCGCTGCCGGTGATCTTCCTCGACACCGGCAAGCATTTCGGCGAGACGCTGGACTATCGCGACCGGCTGGCCGAGGATCTCGGCCTCACCGATTTGCGTATCATCACGCCCGACGAGGCCGCGCTTGCCTCTTTCGATCCGGACGGGCGGCTGCACCAGACCGACACGGATGCCTGCTGCGAAATCCGCAAGGTGGAGCCGATGGCGCGCGGCGTCGCGCCGTTTCGCGCCTGGCTGACCGGCCGCAAGCGCCACCAGTCGGCGACGCGCGGCGCGATGCCCGTGTTCGAGGCGGTCGGCGGTCGCGTGCGCATCAATCCGCTCGCCGCCTGGACGACCTCAGACCAGGCCGCATACATGCGCGCCAACCGGCTGCGCGAGAACCCGCTGGTCGCCTTCGGCTATCTGTCGATCGGCTGCTTCCCCTGCACCGAGCCGGCGAAGCCCGGCGAGGACGCCCGCAGCGGCCGCTGGGCCGGCCAGGCCAAGACCGAATGCGGCATCCACCTCACCGGGCTTGAGCAGTCGCTCACCTCATCCGAGCTCTAGGGATTAATCTGCGATGACCGATGACCGCACCGAACCGCAGCCGCGCCTGTGGACCCTTGAGGGGTTCCGCGACGACGAGTGGCGACATGTCGCCGATGCCGGCGAACTCGACGGCGAGGGATGCTTCATCCTGCCGTTTGCCGCCTGGCGCGAGCTCGACGTCGCGACGCGCGAGAAATTCGCCGGCCGTCTCGGCGTCCTCCTGGCGCCGGGCGAGCCGCTCGCCGGCATCGAGGCCGAACTCGACCGGTTGCCGCTGGTGGCGCTGGCCTTTCCGGCCTTCAACGATGGCCGATCCTTCTCGAAGGCCGAGCTGCTGCGCCGCCGCCACGGCTACCAGGGCGACATCCGCGCTACCGGCGAGGTGCTGATCGACCTGTTGCCGCATATGATCCGCACCGGCTTCACCTCATTCGAGGTGAGCGACCGTACCGCGATCCGGCGACTGGAGCAGGGTCGCACCGGCGGGCTGCCGCTCCACTACCAGCCGGCGACGCGACCGGCGGCGGCCGCCGCCAGGCTTTTCGTGGAGGCGGGTCTCCCGCCTGACGCGCAATCCGCTGGACAAACCGGCGGCGCCGCGCTTCCATCTCCCGCGCGGCGAGTGTTCCTGTCGCGCGGGAGGAGCATGACAGCGTTCGACTACGTGATCGTTGGCGGCGGCTCGGCGGGCTGCGTGCTGGCTGCGCGCCTGTCGGAGGACCCGGCCGTCTCGGTCTGCCTGATCGAGGCCGGCGGCGAGGGGCGCGACCTGTTGGTGCGCATGCCCGCCGGCATCGTCGCCATGGTCTCGGGGCGCGGCAGGATCAACAACTGGGCCTACCGGACGGTGCCGCAGCCGCACCTGAACGGCCGGCGCGGTTTCCAGCCGCGCGGCCGTGCGCTCGGCGGCTCCAGCGCCATCAACGCCATGCTCTACACGCGCGGCCATCCGCGCGACTACGACGAATGGGCCGAGCTCGGCTGCGACGGCTGGTCCTGGGAGGACGTGCTGCCCTGGTTCCGCCGTTCTGAGGGCAACAGCCGCGGCGCCGATCACTTCCACGGCGGCGACGGACCGTTGCAGGTGCGCGACCAGTGTGATCCGAGACCGGCAAGCCGGGCCTTCGTGGAAGCCTGCGCCGAGATGCAGATCCCGCTGAACGACGATTTCAACGGGCCAGGGCAGGAGGGCGCCGGGCTCTACCAGGTCACCCAGACATGGCGCGGCGGCCGGCCGGGTGAACGCTGTTCGGCGGCGGCCGCCTATCTGCACCCGGTCATGGACCGGCCGAACCTTTCGGTCGTCACCCGCGCGCTTGCCACGAAGATCGTCTTCGCCGACAAGCGCGCCACCGGCGTTCGGTACATAAAGGGCGGCCGCGAGCACCTCGCCGAGGCACGGCGCGAGGTCATCGTTTCGGGCGGCGCGTTCAATTCCCCGCAACTCCTGATGCTGTCGGGCATCGGCCCTGCCGACGAACTCGAACGCCACGGCATCGACATCGTCCACGAATTGCCCGGGGTCGGGCAGAACCTGCAGGACCATCCCGACTTCACCGCCTACTGGCGCTCGCGCGATACCGATCTGTTCGGCCTCGGGCTCGGCGCAACGGCCAGCCTGCTGAAACACTACCTGAAATGGCGACGTGACGGCGGCGGGCTCATCTCGACGCCGGCCGCCGAGGGCGGCGCCTTCGTGCGCTCGCGGCCGGACCTCGACCGCCCCGACCTGCAACTCCACTTCGTCATCGGCATGGTGGAGAACCACGCGCGCCGGCTGCGCTGGGGCTACGGCTTCGGCTGCCATGTCTGCGTGCTGAGGCCGCATTCGCGCGGCCAGGTGACGCTCGCCGACGCCAACCCGCGCACCCCACCCGCCATCGACCCGGCATATCTGTCGGACCCGCGCGACGCCGATCTGCTGTTGAGTGGCGTCCGGCTGGTGCGTCGCATCATGGCGGCGCCGGCGCTGGCGAAATTCCGCGACCGGGAGCTGCACATTTCGGGCGAGCCGGACGATGCCGAACTGCTGTCCCATATCCGCGCCCGCGCCGACACGATCTACCATCCGGTCGGCACCTGCCGCATGGGACGCGACGACATGGCGGTGGTCGATCCGGCTCTGAAGGTGCGCGGCGTAGAGGGCCTGCGCGTCGTCGACGCCTCCGTGATGCCGCTGCTGATCGGCGGCAACACCAACGCCCCGACCATCATGATCGCCGAGCGGGCCGCCCACTTCATCCGCGCCGCGGGTTGAGTTTTCCGGCAAAAGCCCTATGTCAGCCCCCTGAGCCGGCGCGCCCGGCTGCCGCCGGAAATTCGCCCCGAGGGGGTGCATTTGCGGCCGCACCTGATATTGTGCGCGCCTCCCCATGAGTCGCCGCATGCGGCTCGCACCCTGCGCGGGCGCGACCTCGTCGCCGTTTTCGCGCGCAACAGTCAAGGAAGACAATTGCAGGTACTTGTCCGAGACAACAACGTCGACCAGGCGCTCCGTGCGCTCAAGAAGAAGATGCAGCGCGAGGGTATCTTTCGCGAGATGAAGGCCCGCCGCTCCTACGAGAAGCCCTCCGAGCGCCGCGCCCGCCAGCGCGCCGAGGCCGTGCGCCGTTCGCGCAAGCTGGCCCGCAAGCAGGCCCAGCGTGAAGGCCTCATCCCCGGCCCGAAGAAAAAGGTCGCTGCGGCCCGCGGTCGCCGCTGACTTCCGGCCACGCGGCCGAACTCACGAAAAATCGCGTCAGCCGCTCCGTCCGACAGGAATCGGGTGGAGAACGGCTGACGTCGGCGCGATAAGTGCGTTCAAGGAGATTTCGCCATGAACGCACAGTCCGCCATCCTCGAACGCGACGTTACCCCGCAGGGTGGCGACTACGAAACCGTCCGTCGCGTCATCGAGAAGATCAGCCTCGATTTTCGGGACCAACCCTCGCTGGAGGAACTCGCCGCCGACGTCGGCGAAACCCCGACCTCGCTGCAGAAGCTCTTCACCCGCTGGGCCGGGCTTTCCCCCAAGGCGTTCCTGCAGGCGGTCACCCTCGACCATGCCCGCAAGCTGCTCGCCGAGGGCATGCCGCTGCTCGACGCCGCCTTCGAGGTCGGCATGTCGGGACCGGGTCGCCTTCACGACCTGTTCGTCACCCACGAGGCGATGTCGCCCGGCGACTTCAAGACCCGCGGCGCCGGGCTCGTCATCCGCTACGGTTTTCACATCTCGCCGTTCGGCATCGCGCTGGTGATGGCGACGGACCGGGGCTGGCCGGTCTCGCCTTCTGCGATCGCCGGCGGCGAACGCGCCGCCCTGGAGGACATGCGCGGACGCTGGCCGAACGCGACCTATGTCGAGGACGTTTCCGCCACCCAGCCCTATGCCGCCCGCGTCTTCGATCCCGCCCGCTGGCGCGCCGAGGAACCGCTGCGCGTGGTAATGATCGGCACCGACTTCCAGCTCCGGGTCTGGGAGGCGCTGTTGCGCATTCCGATGGGCACCGCCCGCACCTATTCCTCGATCGCCACCGAGATCGGCAACGACAAGGCGAGCCGCGCCGTCGGCGCCGCCGTCGGTGCCAACCCGCTGTCCTTCGTGGTGCCGTGCCACCGCGCCATCGGCAAGTCCGGCGCGCTGACCGGCTATCACTGGGGGCTGACGCGCAAGCGCGCCATCCTCGGCTGGGAGGCGGGGCAGCTCGGCACCGCGTCCGCTTGAGCGAGCCCGTTGTTCGGCTGACTTCAGCGCGCCTTTGTCCCCGGACTGATGATCGCCGCATGCGACTTTCGGTCCCGCTCGCCAGTGAGCCCGGTCAAGTTGACACCAAACGGCAGGATTGGTGTCATGCAACGAGGTCCATTGCGCCAAGTCGTTCCTGCCAAGGGCTTCAACGCGGCGAACGGCTCACCATATAGGGTTGCGTAACAGGTTTTTGGGTGGAATGCGGATCGCGCGGCCGAGGGGCCGTTAGCCGCGCCGGACACGTCTATGCTCGTCTGTCACTGCAACGTCATCACCGAAAAGGAAATCGAGGCGACGATCCTGTCGCTGCTCGATGAGGACCCGTGGCAGCTCATCGTGCCGGCCAAGGTCTATCACCGCCTGCACAAGCGCGGCCGCTGTTGCGGCTGCTTTCCAAATGTGGTGGAAACGATCATCCGGGTCACCGAGCAGTATCACAGCCGTCGCGCTGGCGAGGAACCCGAGATTGTGACTTTCCTGGACCGCGTCAGAGCGTTGCGCGGCCAATTTGGGAGCCGAGGCAATGAAGGGCGAAAAACGGATCATCGAGCGGCTTAACGAAGCCCTCTTTCTCGAACTTGGCGCGGTCAACCAGTACTGGCTGCACTACCGCCTGCTCGAGGATTGGGGCTACGGCAAGCTCGCGGCCAAGGAGCGCGCCGAGTTGATCGAGGAGATGCACCACGCCGACAAGCTGATCGACCGCATCATCTTCCTCGAGGGCCATCCCAACCTGCAGTCGGTCGGGCCGATCCGCGCCGGCCAGAACGTCAAGGAAGTGCTGGAATCCGATCTCGCCGGCGAATACGAGGCGGTGAAGTCCTACACCAAGTCGCGCGAGATCTGCCAGGAACTCGGCGACTACGTCACCATGTCCCTCTTCGAGGACCTGCTGAAGGACGAGGAAGGCCATATCGACTTCCTGGAGACGCAGCTCGACCTGCTGGAGAAGCTCGGCCCGCAGTCATACGGCATGCTCAATTCCAGGTCGGCCGACGACGCGGAATAGGCTCAGCGCGATTCTGTAAGCGTCGGCTTACATTGAAAAGGCGCCCCTGCGGCGCCTTTTTCGTTGGCTGCCTCGAAGCACCTCCGGCTTTCAGATCGCGTCGCCGACATCCGTCCAGGCGAGCGCCCGCCTCAGAAAGGCGACCAGTCGTTCCCCGGCCTCTTCCGGCGTGCCGCTGTTGTCGATGACGGTGGCGCCGGCGATCGCCTCCGGCGCGATCGCCCGGCCGAGTCGTGCGAGCACCTGCTCGCGGCTTTCGCGCCCTCGCGCAGCCAGCCGCTCGGCGAGCCGTTCCGGCGCGGCGGTGATCAGCGTCACCGCGACGTTGGCGTAGCGCTCCTTCAGCCGCGGCACTGCGGTGCGCGAAACGTTCGCGACGACGACGCGCCCTTGCGCCATCTGATCGTCGATCTGCGCCGGCAGCCCGTATTTCAGCCCGTGCGCGTCCCATGCCAAGGCAAAGGCGCCGTCGCTTTCCGCCGCCTCGAACTCTTCCGGGGCGAGCGTGTCGTGGTCCTCGCTGCCGGCGTCGGCCGCTCTCGTGATGACACGCCGCACGAAGTCGACCTCGGCGCCGGGCTCGGCTTCGAGCGCTGCCCGCGCGTAGGCGATCAGCGTGTCCTTGCCGGCGCCGCTGGGTCCCACCACCGCCACGAAGACGCCGTCGCGGATCGGCAGATCGGATGCTGCCAGTTCCTTCTCGATGAGCGCGGAGCACCTCATGCGACGCGGCGGCCCTGCCGCCACACGGTGCGCACGACGGGCACGTGGTCGGCAAGATGCACGCGCACCAGATCGGCGCGCCTGCCCGCTTCGATTGCACCGCGGTCCGACAGTCCCACCGCCTGCGCAGGGTTGCGCGACACCATCGCGACCGCCTGCGGCAGGCTGATCCCGTCCACGACCTCTCCGAGATAGAAGGCCGACTGGATCAGGCTGAACGGGATGTAGTCGGACGACAGGATATCGAGCGTGCCGGATTCGGCGAGTTCGCGCGCCGAGACGTTGCCCGAGTGCGAGCCGCCGCGCACGACATTGGGCGCGCCCATCAGCACCGACATTCCCGCCTCGCTCGATGCCTGTGCGGCGACCGAGGTCGTCGGGAACTCGGCCACCCGCACGCCCTGCTCGACCGCCTCCTCGACGTGTTCCAGGGTGGCGTCGTCGTGGCTGGCCAGGATGATGCCGCGCGCCCGGCACATCTGCGTCAACGCGGTTCGGTTCGGCATCGAGTTCTCGCGCGATTCGCCGATCCGCTTCTCGCAATAGCGCCGGAACTGTTCCTCCGACATCTTCAGCTTGCCCATGTAGTAGGTCTGGTAGGCCTCGATGCGGGTGAACTGGCGCTGCCCCGGCGAATGGTCCATCAGCGAGGCGAGCCGCACGCGGCCGTCGTCGTCGAACAGCGAAAATCCTTCCAGGCAGTCGGGCGCCGAAACCTCGCAGCGCAGATGCAGGAAGTGGTCGGCGCGCAGCCGGTCGGTCTCCACGCCTTCCTCGATCGCGTCTGCGAGGATCCGCATGTCGGCCGGGCTCATGTCGCCGTCCTCGTCGAGGCCGATGCGCAGTGCGTCGAAGACCGTGGTGATGCCTGCCGTCGCTACCTGCGCGTCGTGGGCCTGCACGGCGGCAAGCGGGTTCCAGCGCACCTTCGGACGCGGTGCGTAGTGGCCTTCCAGGTGGTCAGTGTGGAGCTCGACCAGCCCGGGAATGACGAAGTCGCCCCCCATGTCCTCGCCATGCGCAGTGTCGCCGGTGGAAATGTCGGCGATCAGCCCGTCGCGAATTGCAAGGGAGCCCTCCACCACCTCGTCGGGAAGCACGATGCGGGCGTTTTTCAGAATGGTTTCAGTCGTCATCTTGTTCGTTGTTCTTGCGTCATTCAGGCCGTCTGCCTGGCCTCGGCCCGGCCGAGCATGTGGAAGGAGCGTATGGAAAACGGCGCGCCCGGCTCCGGCTCCGTGAACAGCGCCACCGAACCGATTTCCAGCGGCTCGTCGAGCAGCGGTCCGAAATGCTCCGCCACCGCACGCTCCAGCCGCGGCGCCTCCTGGTCACTCAGGCGGCCGGTCAGCGTCATGTGGAATCGGAACGTCTCGAAGACGTAGGGATAGCCCCACAGATGCAAATTCTTCAACTCGGTCGGCGACAGCCGGTCGGGGTTGCGTCGCGCGATCTCGGCGTCGTCGAGCGGCGCGCGGAAGCGTTCGAACGCGGTGACGACGTCGCCGGCGAAGCGGTTCAGCTCGCGGCATTCCTCGAACGGCACCAGCGCAAGGAACCCGTCGAGCCGCTTCGGCACGATGCGCGGCACCGCGAACGGCCGCATGCGCGCCGCGAACGCGGACACCGCCGAGATCAGCCCGCGCTCGGTGGCGCCCGGCCGCAAGCGGAACGGTGCCTTCAGCGTGGCGTGGAAGCCGTAGCGGCGTGCCGCGGCGGTGTGGAAGGCAAGCTCCGCTTCCGAAAGCCCGGCCGCCTGCAGCCGGCCCGCCGGCTCTCCGCCGAACGGATCGCGGCCGAGCCACACGGCGGCGGCGCGGGCAAGCGGATCTTCCCGTGGAGGCGTGAAGTAGACGGCGTAGCGCATGGTGCAGCCCTTTTCTGCGCCGGATTAGGTGATTTTCATGACAAATAGACGAAAGCGCCCGCAAGGTGGACCCAAATTCGTCCCATCCGTCCGTTGCTGCCGCAATTGACCGCCCATCCGGCGCGTGTTCAATCGCCGCCATGACTGCAAACGCCGGCAAAGACGAAGGCGGAAGCGCCGCCAGGGCGATCGCCGCGGCACGCGACCTGCCTGTCGCCGAGGTGCTGCCGGCACTGCGCGCCGCGCTCGATGGCAAGGGCCGGGCGGTCCTCGTCGCGCCGCCCGGCGCCGGCAAGACGACGCTGACGCCGCTGGCGCTGCTTGACGCCCCCTGGCGCAACGGCGGCCGTATCCTGCTCCTGGAGCCGCGGCGGCTCGCCGCCCGCGCCGCCGCCCGCCGCATGGCCTCGCTCCTCGGCGAGGAACCGGGCGGCACGGTCGGCTATGCCATGCGCATGGAAAGCCGTGTCTCCGGGCGAACCGCCGTGCTGGTCGTCACCGAGGGCGTGCTGGCGCGCATGATCCTCGACGATCCCGAACTGGCCGGCGTCGCGGCGGTCCTCTTTGACGAGTTCCACGAACGCTCGCTCGACGGCGATTTCGGCCTGGCGCTGGCGCTCGATGTCGCCGGTGCGCTGCGGCCGGACCTCAGGCTGCTCGTGATGTCGGCCACGCTCGACGGCGCGCGCGTGGCGCGGCTTCTGGGCGATGCGCCGGTGGTCGAGAGCGAGGGCCGCAGCTTCCCCGTCGACATCCGCCATTCCGAGCGTCCGGCAGGGCAGCGCGTCGAGGAGGCGGTGGCGGGGGCGGTCCGGGCCGCGCTTGCCGACGAGCCCGGCAGCATCCTCGCCTTCCTGCCCGGCCGCCGCGAGATCGAACGCACCGCGGAGCTCCTGTCCGGCCGCCTGCCGGAAAACGCCGACATCGTCGAACTGCACGGCGGTCTCGACGGCAAGGCACAGGACGCCGCGATCCGCCCGGCGCCGGCTGGGCGGCGCAAGGTGGTACTCGCGACGGCCATTGCCGAGACGTCGATCACCATCGACGGGGTCAGGGTCGTCATCGACAGCGGCCTGTCGCGCTTGCCGAAATACGAGCCGTCGACCGGATTGACGCGGCTGGAGACGGTGCGCGTCAGCCGTGCCTCGGCCGACCAGCGTGCCGGCCGCGCCGGCCGCACCGAGCCGGGCGTCGCCATCCGCCTTTGGCGGGCCGAGCAGACCGCCGCGCTCCCCGCATTCACGCCGCCGGAGATCCTCGAGGCCGACCTGTCCGGGCTTCTGCTCGACTGCGCCGCCTTCGGCGTATCCGATCCCGCGCAACTCGCCTTCCTCGACCCGCCGCCTGCGCCCGCGCTGGCAGAGGCCCGGGCGCTGCTCACCGACCTCGACGCGATCGACGCCGACGGCCGCCTGACGGAGGCCGGCGAAGCGATGCGGCGGCTGGCGCTTCCAGTAAGGCTGGCCCACATGGTCGCCGAGGCGGCCAAGGCTGGCGACGCCGGCCGCGCCGCCATGCTCGCGGTGCTTCTCACCGAGCGCGGGCTTGGCGGCAACGAAATCGACCTGGAACGCCGGCTATCACGGTTTTCGACCGACCGCTCACCACGCGCGAAACAGGCGCGGCAACTGGCCGAGCGGCTGGCCTCGGCGGCGACGTCTCCCTCGCCCTTCGGTGGAGGTCGGACAGCCACCGGCGGCGACGGATCGGCCGGCGCATTGCTCCTGCGCGCCTATCCCGGACCGCGTCGCCCGGCAACGCGGTGGCCACGGCCGCTACGTGCTCGCCAACGGCCGCGGCGCGGTGCTCGACGAGGCCGAGCCGCTGGCGCGCGAGAAGTTTCTCGTGGTCGCCGACCTGCAGGGCAGGGCGCAGAACGCCCGCATCGCCGCGGCCGCCCCGGTCGACGAGGACGAGGTGCGTGCGGCGCTCGCCGGCCACATTGCGCGCGCGACGACCATGGAATTCGACCCCGGCCGTGGCGCCGTCAGGGCGCGCGAGACGGAGCGGCTGGGGGCGATTGCCCTGGCCGAACGGCAACTGCCGGCGCCGGTGGGCGCCGAGGCCGAGCAGGCGCTGCTTGACGGCGTCAGGCGGCACGGGCTTTCGGTGCTGCCGTGGGACAAGGCTGCCTCGGCGTTGCGTGCGCGGCTCGGCTGGTTGCATCGCGGTCTCGGCAATCCGTGGCCGGACGTCTCCGACGAAGCGCTGCTCGACAGGCTGGAAGACTGGCTGCTGCCGTTCCTCGCTGGCGGTTCGGACCTTTCCGGGCTCGGCGGCGGCCGCCTTGCGCCAGGCCCTGATGTCGCTCGTGCCCTACGATCTCCAGCGCCGGCTCGAGGAGCTGGCGCCCACCCATTTCGACGCGCCGAGCGGCAGCCGCGCGCCGATCGGTTACGACGGCGAGGCGCCGGTGCTGTCGATCCGCGTTCAGGAACTGTTCGGCCTCGACACGCATCCGGCGATTGCCGGCGGAAAGGTGCCGCTGACGCTGGAGCTTCTTTCGCCGGCGCACCGGCCGATCCAGACGACGCGCGACCTGCCCGGCTTCTGGCGCGGCTCATGGGCCGACGTGCGCGCCGACATGCGCGGCCGTTACCCGAAACATGTCTGGCCGGAGGACCCGCGCGTCGCGCAGGCGACCAGCCGTGCCAAGCCGCGCGGGCAGTGATCCGGCAGATAGGCCTTGGCGGTTGTGGTCCAGCCGCGCGATAACGGACGCCATGAACCTCGACATCGACAGGGGCGTGGTCGGCGAAAGCCAGCGCCTGCGCCTCAACACGCTGATCAGGGTGCGCTGGCTGGCGGTCGCGGGCCAGGCGGTGACGGTGCTGCTCGTCGCCCACTGGATGCGGTTTCCGCTGCCGGTCAGCCTGTGCCTGGCGCTGATCGCCTGTTCGGCCTGGCTCAACCTGTTCCTGGCCTTCCGCTATCCGGCGACCCATCGGCTTTCGCCGCAGGCCGCCTTCGGCATCCTCGTCTTCGATGCCGTGCAACTCGCCGGCCTTCTCTACATGACGGGCGGGCTGACCAACCCGTTCTCGCTGCTGATGACGGTGCCGGTGGTGATTTCGGCGACCTCGCTGCCGCTGATGCTGACCGCGCTGCTCGGTGGACTGACGGTGATCGCGGCGACGCTGCTGGCCTTCTTCCATTTGCCGCTGCCCTGGTATCCCGATGCGACGCTGTCGATGCCGTTCGTCTACGTCGCGGGCGTCTGGATCGCGCTTGTCTCGGCGATCGCCTTCACCGGCATCTATGCCTGGCGCGTCGCCGAGGAGGCGCGGCTTCTGGCCCAGGCTCTGGCCGAAACCGAGCTCGTCCTGCAGCGCGAGCAGCACATCACCGCCCTCGATGGCCTCGCGGCAGCCGCCGCGCACGAACTCGGCACGCCGTTGGCCACCATCGCGACCGTCGCCCGCGAGATGGAGCGCGGCATCGGCAAGGACCCGCGCTACTGCGAGGACGTGGCACTGCTGAGGACCCAGATCGACCGCTGCCGCGAGATCCTGAAGCGCCTCACCAACCTGTCGTCGGAAGGCGAGGAGCACCTGGCGCGCCTGCCGCTGACCTCGCTGGTCGAGGAGGTGATCGCGCCGCACCGCGACTTCGGCATCGACATCGCACTCGAGCAGGGCGCGCACGACGGGCCCGAGCCGGTCGGCTGGCGCAATCCGGGCGTCATCTACGGGCTCGGCAACGTGGTGGAGAACGCCGTCGATTTTGCCCGCAGTTCCGTCGTCATCCGCTCCGCCTGGAACGGCGACAAGGTCAGCCTGTCTGTGACGGACGACGGGCCGGGCTTTCCCGCTGAAATCCTCGACCGCATCGGCGAACCCTACATGACGCGGCGTGGCGGCCAGCCCGGCGGCGGCCTTGGGCTCGGCCTGTTCATCGCCAAGACGCTGCTCGAACGCTCTGGCGCGAAAATCGAGTTTCGCAATGCCGGCGGCGCCGGAAAGGGCGCCATGGTGACCATTTCGTGGCCGCGCGAGGCGTTTCTGGCGTCCAAAACCTAGAAAATCGCGCCCGCAGGTCCGATATTGTGGACAGATCGCCATTTTCGAATACACAGGGGCAAAGACCATGCTGAAAGAGGCCGAAATGGCCGATGTCGATATCTCCGCGGTTGCCGACTCGCTCGGCCATGACCGCAGCCTGCTGATCGTCGAGGACGACCGGCCCTTTCTGACCCGTCTGGCGCGCGCCATGGAAAGCCGCGGCTTCGAGGTCGAGACCGCCGAAACCGTCGAGGAGGCCATCGCCAAGGTCAGGGCCGGCGCGCCGGCCTTCGCCGTGGTCGACATGCGGCTTGCCGACGGCAACGGGCTCGACGTCGTGGCCGCCATCCGCGAGAAGCGCGCCGATTCCCGCGCCATCATCCTGACCGGCTACGGCAACATCGCTACCGCCGTGACGGCGGTGAAGCTCGGCGCCGTCGACTATCTGTCGAAGCCGGCCGATGCGGACGACGTCTTCGCCGCGCTCACCAGCACCAGCCGCGACCATGCCGAGCCGCCGGAAAACCCGATGTCGGCAGACCGCGTGCGCTGGGAACACATCCAGCGCGTCTACGAGATGTGCGACCGCAACGTCTCCGAGACGGCTCGCCGCCTCAACATGCATCGCAGGACGCTGCAGCGGATCCTGGCCAAGCGCGCGCCCAGGTGAAGGACGCCCCCTCTCCCTCCCCCTCGAGGGGAGGGACGACCCGCAAAGCGGGTCGGGGGACGTCGTTGCACACGGACGGACTTTCCACCTCTCTGTGCGGCTACTCGTCCTCCAGCGACGGCACCCGTACCCCGGCGATTTCCGCTGCCGTGATGCGGTGAGCGCCGGCGCGCGCGATGCGCAGCATCAGCGCCTTGCGCGTGGCGCCCGGCAGCCTGTGCTCTGGGGCTTCGCGCATGATTTCGGCGCCGTAGCCGTCCGACAGAATGAAGCCGCACTCCTCGGGAAAGATGTGCGCAGGCACCTCCGGGTGCGTGGCGAAGAAGAACCGGTCGGAAAATGCCCTGTATTCCGGCCATTTGCGATCGACCCGGAAATCCTCGACCGACGACTTGATCTCGATGATCCAGATCTCGCCCTTCTTCGACAGGGCCACGAGGTCGGCGCGCCGTCCGGTGACCAGCGACAGTTCGGGCAGCACCGCCGCGCCCATTTCGACCAGCAGCCGCTGCACGCCGCGGCGGATGACCAGTGCGCGCTCCGACTGGCGCCCGTCGGCGAGGGGATTGAGGGGAATCGGCGAGACGATCGGCATGAAACGATCATGCCAGAACGTGTTCACGTTTTGAACCCGCGGTGGTGTCGCTTTGAATGAAGCTCAACTTCTGGATAACCTGGAGCTATGAAGCAATTTGCGTCAGAGATTTTTGCTGCCGTAGCAGACGGCCGTTTGGCTGAGCCGTTCAGCCCGAACGACGTAAAGCGCGCATGTCCGGGTTGGGCAGAGCGAACGCATAGAAATTTTCTTTCCAAACATCGCGTCGGGAACCCCAGCCGAACAACGGAACTTTTTATTGAAGAGGGTCCCGGCTCGTTTCGAACAAATCCAAGTAGGAAATAGCCAACGGCTGCCTCACGCCTCGCCGGCGATGTCCTCCAGGATCGGGCAGTCGGGCCGGTCGTCGCCGTGGCAGGCGGTGATCAGACGGTCGAGCGTCGTGCGCATCGACTGCAGCTCGGCGATCTTCTCCTCGATCGTGGCCACATGCGCCACCGCGATCTGACGCACGTCGTGGCTGGCGCGCGAGCGGTCCGACCACAGCGCCATCAACTGGCGGCAGTCGTCGATCGAAAAGCCGAGATTGCGTGCCCGCTTGAGAAAGGCCAGCCGGTGGATGTCGTCGGCGCCATAGTCGCGGTAGCCGTTGTCGGCGCGCGCCGGCCGCATCAGCCCGATTTCCTCGTAATAGCGGATCGTCTTGGCCGGCAGGCCCGAGCGCCGTGCCGCTTCGCCGACATTCATTGCGGTGTCTCCTGATCTTCGCCTGCAAATGGCGGGCCGGAACTGCCCGCACAAGCGCCGATGATCACGCTTTCGTGAAATATTGTTGCCGAATTGCCATAGATCAAGGCGCCCGGCACCGCCGGCAGTCGCCCGGCGCGGGAATCCGCTTGGCATTCCGTTAACGCCCGTTTTAACAATGGCGGCGAAATTTCGGCTCGAATCGGGCGAAACTGTAATCGGGGCACTCGGGTACATGCGATTGAGGATTGTCTTTGCCGCCGCGGCGGTTGCGCTGGCGACGGCGCTTGCCGGTTGTACGACCGGCATGATCTACTCCAACAGCTACGGGGCCGTGAAGGATTCCGGCTACCAGCTTCCCTCCATCCCCATCTACAAGGTGCCGGGCAAGTACCACCGCCAGATGGTGCGCTACGAGACCGCGGAGAAGCCGGGGACGATCATCGTCGATACGGAGAACAAGTTCCTCTATCTGGTCCAGAAGGACGGCAAGGCGATGCGCTACGGCATCGGCGTCGGCCGGGAGGGCTTCACGTGGAAGGGCACGCGCCACATCGCGATGAAGAAGGAGTGGCCGACCTGGACGCCGCCGTCGGCGATGATCAAGCGCCAGCCCGAGCTCGCCAAGTGGCGCGGCGGCATGCCGCCCGGCCTGACCAACCCGCTCGGCGCACGCGCCCTCTACCTGTTCACCAAGAACGGCGATTCGGGCTATCGCATCCACGGCTCGCCGGAATGGTTCTCGATCGGCCACAACGTGTCGTCGGGCTGCATCCGGATGATGAACCAGGACGTCATCGACCTCTACGACCGCGTCGATGTCGGCACCAAGGTCATCGTGAAGTAGGCGAGGGACGCCGAACCGTCCAGGCAACGGACGTTCGCAAAGAAAAGGCCGGGCTCTAAGCCCGGCCTTTTTCGTTGGCGGAGACTGAAACGGCGAGGACGCTCAGGCGACCTGTTCGACCTGCTGCACTTCCGGCACGAAATGGCGAAGCAGGTTCTGGATGCCGTGCTTCAGCGTCGCCGTGGACGAAGGGCAGCCGGCGCAGGCGCCCTGCATGTGCAGGAACACGACGCCGTTCTCGTAGCCGCGGAAGGTGATGTCGCCGCCGTCCTGGGCCACCGCCGGCCGGACGCGGGTGTTGAGCAGTTCCTTGATGGTGACGACGATCTCCTCGTCGGCTTCCGCGTAGAACTCCTCGCCGCCGTCGTCCTGCGCCGCGCCGGCGCCCTGGTCGGCCATCACCGGGGCGCCCGACATGAAGTGCTCCATGATCGTGCCGAGGATCGCCGGCTTCAGGTGCTGCCAGTCCGGCCCGTCCTTCGTGACGGTGATGAAATCGTAGCCGAAGAAGACGCCGGTGACGCCTGGAACCTCGAACAGCCGCGCGGCCAGCGGCGAACTCGCCGCCGCGCTGTCGGCGTCGCGGAAATCGGCCGTGCCAGCGGCCATCACGACCTTGCCGGGCAGGAACTTGAGCGTCGCCGGATTCGGCGTGGCTTCGGTCTGGATGAACATTCGGGACTTCTCCGCTGCCTTGTCTGGAATGATTCCAGAAATAGTCTTGCCTGAAAGTATGTCCCTTGGTCCCGCTCTTCAAGGCGGCAGGGCACAGGGTCCGTCAGGCCAGGCTCTCTATTTCTTCGTCCGAAAGCGTTCCCGGCACCACCGTCACGGGGATCGGGAAGGCTGCGCCCTTGCCGGCGATCGAGGACACCAGCGGCCCCGGCCCCTCCTTGGCGTTGCCTGCCGCAAGCACCAGGATGGCGATATCCTGGTCCTCCTCGATGGCCTTGTGGATCTCCTCCGCCGGCTGGCCTTCGCGCACCACCAGTTCAGGCTCCACCCCGATCTTCTCGCGCACCCGGTCTGCGTGGCCGTTGAGCGCGGCATTCGCTGCAGTCATCGCCTCCTCGCGCATGATCTGCTCGACCCCCAGCCAATGCTGGAAATCGCCCGGCTCGATCACGTAGAGCAGCACCACGACGCCGTTGGTGGCGGCCGCGCGGCGCGCCGCATAGGCGACGGAGCGCTCGCATTCGGGCGTCTCGTCGACGACGGCAAGGAACTTGCGCCGGTGACCGCTCTCGCGGCTCAATCGCTTGGAAACCATTCAATCTACCTGGTTGCGCCGCCGCCCGCGGCCGGGAGCAGCAATTTGCCACCCCCCGGCTGCGCGGGCAAGCAGTCGGTCCGCGGGTGCCTAGGCCTGCAGGAAGCCGACGATGTCGCGGACCTTCTTCATCGTCGCCTCGGCCATTGCGCCGGCCTTCTCGCCGCCTTCGCGCAGCACCCCGTCGACATAGGCCGTGTCGGCCGAAATGCGCCGCATTTCGGAGGCGACCGGCCCGAGCTTCTCCACGGCCAGGTCGGCCAGGGCCGGCTTGAAGTCGGAGAACTGGCGCCCGCCGAATTCGGCGATCACCTGCTCGCGCGGCATCTCCGCGAGTGCTGCGTAGATGCCGACCAGGTTCTCCGCCTCCGGACGATTCTCAAGCCCGTCCAGGTCGGAAGGCAGCGGTGCCGGATCGGTCTTGGCCTTGCGGATCTTCTTGGCGATCGTGTCGGCGTCGTCGGTGAGGTTGATGCGCGACAGGTCGGACGGGTCGGACTTCGACATCTTCTTGGTGCCGTCGCGCAGGCTCATCACACGGGTCGCCGGACCTTCGATCAGCGGTTCGGTGAGCGGGAAGAAGCCGTTCACCTTCTCCTCGCCGACCTCCATCTCGACGCCCTCGCCGAGTTCGGCGATGCGATCGGAGAAGTCGTTGTTGAACTTCTGGGCGATGTCGCGGGCAAGCTCCAGGTGCTGCTTCTGGTCCTCGCCGACCGGCACGTGTGTGGCGCGATAGACCAGGATGTCGGCCGCCATCAGGCTGGGATAGGCAAGCAGGCCGAGCGACGCGTTCTCGCGGTCCTTGCCGGCCTTGTCCTTGAACTGCGTCATGCGGTTCATCCAGCCGATGCGCGCCACGCAGTTGAATATCCAGGCGAGTTCGGCGTGCTGCGGCACCCGGCTCTGGTTGAACACGACGTGCTTGGTCGGGTCGATGCCGGAGGCCAGGAAGGCGGCGGTGATCTGCCGCGTCTGGTCGGCAAGGTCGGCGTGGACGAGTTGCGCGGTGATCGAGTGCAGGTCGACGACGCAATAGATGCAATCGTGGCTGTCCTGCAGGGCGACGAACTTCTTCAGCGCGCCGAGATAGTTGCCGAGATGCAGGTGGCCGGTCGGCTGGACGCCGGAAAAGACGAGAGGCTTGAAGCTGGACATGTTGGTTCCCCTGGCTTGTGGAGGGCCGTTTGAGCATGGCCCCGAAAAGTTGCAGGCTTTTCGGAAAGGACCATGCGGCCGGGAAAGCGGCGCGGCGAAATTGCGGACGCGCGCTTATGGCCGAAGCCGCCGCCGGGTGCAAGGTGGCTTGCGCGGACCGCGCCGATGCGCCGCGCGCCCGCCGTCGATCTGTCAGGCGTTTTCGGGCTGGGGACTCCTGACGGGTGCTGGCGAAAAGCGCAACGCCGGGTCGATCGCCGGGCCGCGCCGCAGCATGCGCGCGTCCTCGACATAGTTGAACGTCATCTCCCACGGCGCGCGGTCGCCCTGCCGCGGCAGCTTGTGCAGCGAGCGCTGCACGTAGCCGGCGCCGAAATCGAGTAGCGGCCGCGTCGCCATCCGGCCTGCGGGCCGTTCCGCCACGCACACGGCCTGGTGCTCGGCGTCCATGTGCGCGAGCAGCCGGCAGAAATAGCGGCAGACCAGCCCGACCTTCAGCGTCCACGACGAGTTCGTGTAGCCGACGGCGAAGCAGAAGTTCGGCACGCCGTCGAGCATCATTCCCTTGAACACGAGGTGTTTCGCGGGTTCGAGGGGCGCGCCGTCGACGCTCACCCTGGCGCCGCCGAACAGCCTGAGGTCTAGTCCGGTCGCCGTGACGATCGCGTCGGCCGCGATTTCCTCGCCCGAGGCCATACGCACCCCCGTCCCGGTGAAACGTTCGATCGCGCCGGTCACGATCGAGGCGCTGCCGTTGCCCAGCGCCTTGAACATGCCGCCGTCGGGGTCTGCGCACAGCCGCTGGTCCCACGGGTCGTAGGGCGGGTTGAAATGTTCGTCGACCGGAAAGCCGGGCGGCAGCGCCTTGCGGTTGACCCGCCGGACGAGGCGCCGCGCCGCGCGTGGGAACTTCTGGCAGAACAGCCAGAACCAGCGCTGCACGAGCACGCTCTTTGCTCGCGTCACGGCATGCGCCCTGCGTTCAGGCAGCCAGCGGCGCGCCAGGTCGGCGAACCGGTCGCCCGTCGGGACCGGCATCACGTAGGTCGGCGTGCGCTGGATCATGGTGACGTGCGCGGCCTTCTCCGCCATCGCCGGCACCAGCGTCACCGCCGTCGCGCCGCTGCCGATCACGGCGATGCGCTTGCCGGCCCAGTCGAAGTCGTGCGGCCAGTGCTGCGGATGGATGATCGGGCCACTGAAGTTCTCCGTGCCTTCGAAGCGGACGGTGTGGCCGTGGTCGTAGTCGTAGTAGCCGGTGGCGGCGAACAGCCAGCGGCAGTAGAGACGCTCCGCCACACCCGTGTCGCCGTTGTCCACCTCCAGCGTCCACAGCGCTGTTGCGCTGTCCCAGTTCGCGGACACCACCTTGCGGCGGTAGCGGATGCGATCGGCGAGGCCGTTCTCCTCGGCCGCCTCGCGCAGGTAGGCGAGAATCTCGTCCGCGCTGGCGATGGCGGCTTTGCTCCGCCACGGCTTGAACTCGTAGCCGAAGGTGAAAAGGTCGGAATCCGAGCGGATGCCGGGATAGCGGAACAGATCCCAGGTCCCGCCGAGATCGTCGCGCGCCTCGAGGATGGCGAAGCTCTTGTGCGGCAGTTCGCGGGCGAGATAGCAGCCGGCGCCGATGCCGGAAATGCCGGCCCCGACGATCAGGACGTCGATCACCTCGTCAGTCTCTTTGGCTGCGGCATCCATCCTCGTCTCCTGGCCCGGGTATCGAGGATACCGGGCCGAGCGGGGAAGTGGCAATTCGCCGCGAGCGGCCGAACGCGTCAGGCCGCCTCCATGCCGGCCAGCACCTTGTCGAGCGTCGCGGGCAGGTCGCGCACGCGAACCCCGCTGGCGTTGTGGATCGCGTTGAGAATTGCGCCGGCCGCACCGCAGATGCCAAGCTCACCGATACCCTTGGCCTGCAGCGGGTTCGCCCAGTCGTCCCGCTCGTCGAGCAGCACGACGTCGAGCTGCGGCACGTCGAGGTTCACCGGCAGATGGTATTCGGCGAAGTCGCGGTTGACGATGTGCCCGTCGCGCGGGTCGTGCATGAGTTCTTCCGTCAGCGCCATGCCGATGCCGAACGTCATGCCGCCGAGACACTGCGAGCGCGCCGTCTTCGGGTTGAGGATGCGGCCTGCCGCGAACACGCCGAGCATCCGTCTCAGCCGCGTCTCGCCGGTCACCGCATTGACGGCGACCTCGGCAAAATAGCTGCCGTAGGTGGCCTGCCGCACCTTCTTCTGCGCGTCGCCCGGCACCGCATGCCCTTCGCCGACCAGATCGGCGCCGTCGAGAATGTCGGAAAGCGGCACCAGCTTGTTGCCGGTCACCGCGTTGCCGTCCTTCAGCGTCAGCGAATCCGGATCGCAGCCCAGCCGGTTGCAGAGCTCGGCCCTGATCTCCTCGCAGGCAAGCAGCACGGCCGTGCTGTTTGAAGCGGCGCCGAACGATCCGCCCGAGCCTGAGCCGGGCGGCAGCGTCGTGTCGCCGAGCCGCGTTTCGACGCGTTCCATCGGCAGGCCGAGCATCTCTCCGGCGACCTGGCTGAGGATCGCATAGGTGCCGGTGCCGATGTCGGTCATGTCGGTCTCGACCAGGGCGGTGCCGTCGGCCTTCAGCGTCACGCGTGCCTTCGACTCGACCAGCATGTTGACGCGGGCCGCTGACGCCATGCCCATGCCGATCAGCCATTCGCCGTCGCGCGTGGAGCCGGGCTTCGGGTTGCGCTTGTCCCAGCCGAAGCGCTTCGCGCCTTCCTGCAGGGCCTCGCCCAGCATGTGGGAGGAAAACGGCACGCCGCGCGTGGGGTCCTCCTCGGGGATGTTCCTCAGCCGCAGCTCGACCGGGTCGATGCCGGCCGCCTCCGCCAGCTCGTCCATGGCGACTTCCAGGATCGTCACGCCGACGGCCTCGCCCGGTGCGCGCACCGACCCCGCACAGGTGCGGTTCACGCGCGCGATGCGGTGGCCGATCTCGCGGTTCTCGCCGCGGTAGAGGAAGGGTGTGGCCTGGGTCACCGGCTCGGAGAAGGATTCGTCGGGAAGGTTCGAGACCAGCGCGTCGTGTCCGACGCCGGTAAGCAGACCTTCGGCGTTCGCGGCAAGCCGCACGCGCTGCGTTGTCTCGGAGCGCCGCATCGTCGTCTCGAACACCTGCTGGCGCGACATCGGCACGGCCACCGGCACGCCCAGTTCACGCGCGGCCAGCGCGGCGGCGACCGATTCCGGGGCGATGCCGAGCTTGGCCCCGAAGCCGCCGCCGACGAACGGCGACAGGATGCGCACATTGGCCTGGTCGATGCCGAGCGCGTCGGCGAGTTCGGCTCGGTTGAAGCGCAGCATCTGGTAGCTGCCGCGCAGCGTCAGCATGTCGCCGTGCCATTCGGCGACCGAGGCATGCGGCTCCATCGGCGCGCTGGAATGGGCCGGCGTGGTGTAGGTGCGGTCGATCGAGAAGGCGGCATCGCGCATCGCCGCGTCGAGGTCGCCCTGCGACTTCTGCTTCTTTTCCGGCGTCTCCACCGGCGTGTTCGCGTCGTTCGGATCGACCGCGGCGTCTCCGTCGGCCTCGTAGCGCACCTGCAGCTGCTGTGCGCCGTATGCGGCCTGCACCAGCGTGTCCGCCACGACCAGTGCGATCGGCTGGCCGAGATAGGCGATCGTCTCGTTGCCCTGCACCGGCGCCTTCGTGGCCATGCCCTGGGCAGGGTTGCGCAGCAGGCGCTCGTCCGTGATCACCGTCCTCACGCCGGGAAGCTTGCTTACCGCCTCCACGTCGAACCCGCTGACACGACCCTTGGCAATGGTGCCGCGCACCAGCACGCCGTAGCAGGCGTTTTCGGGCACCGCGTCCATCGCGTAGTCGGCGGTGCCGGATACCTTGAGCGGTCCCTCGGGGCGGTCGAGCCCGGCGCCGACCAGCGACTGCGCCATCTCGTCGAGCCTGTGGCGTGGGTTGGCGTCGTCCACCTTGATCTGGAAGGTCATCGTCCCTCTCCCGTCAGCTCGGCCAGCACGGCTTTCAGCGTGCGCTTCAGAAGCGGTATCTTGAACGCATTGCCGCCGTGCGGCTCGGCCTTCGAGACCAGCGCCTCGGCCGCGCGGTCGAACAGCGCCGCGTCGGGCGCCTCGCCCTCTAGCATCTCCTCGACGTCGCGGTCCCGCCACGGCTGCGGCGCGACGCCGCCGAACGCCAGCGAGACCTTGTCGATGCGACCGTTCTCCATTCCGACGACCCCGGCCACCGAGACCAAAGCGAAGGCGTAGGAAGACCGGTCACGCACCTTGCGATAGGTCTGCCGCGACCCGGTCGGCGGTGGCAGCACTACCGAGGTGATCAGGTCGCCGGGCCGAAGCACCGTCTCCATGTGCGGCGTATCGCCGGGGAGGCGATAGAATTCCGAAAGCGGGATGGCGCGCGTTCCGCCGTCGGCCGCTTCCACTTCCACGGCCGCGTCGAGCGCCCGCATCGCTACCGCCATGTCGCTCGGATGGGTGGCGATGCAGTGCTCGCTGGTTCCGAAGATCGCGTGCAGCCGCGTGATGCCGCCGATCGCCGCGCAGCCTGTTCCGGGCTCGCGTTTGTTGCAGGGCATGGCGGTGTCGTAGAAATAGTAGCAGCGGGTGCGCTGCAGCAGGTTGCCGCCGGTGGTCGCCTTGTTGCGCAACTGGCCGCTGGCGCCTGCGAGCAGCGCCTCGGCGAGCACCTTGTAGTCCTTGCGCACCGTCGCGTCGGCTGCGAGATCGCTGTTGCGCACCAGCGCGCCGATCCGCAGTCCACCGTCCTCGGTCGGCTCGATGCCGCCGAGGTCGAGTCGGTTGATGTCGACCAGCCGGTCCGGCGCCATCACCTCAAGCTTCATCAGGTCGAGCAGGTTGGTGCCGCCGGCGATGAAGGTCGCGCCGTCGCGGGCAAGCGCTGCGGCCTCGCCGCTGGAGCCGGCGCGCGAATACTCGAACGGCCTCATCGTCCGCCTCCCTCGACCACGTCCATGATCGCGTCGATGATGTTGGGGTAGGCCGAGCAGCGGCACAGATTGCCGCTCATCCGCTCGGAGATCTCCTCGATGGAGACGGATGGCGCCGTGGCGACGTCCTTCGTGACGTGGCTCGGCCAGCCGGCCTTCAGCTCCTCCAGCATGGCATGGGCCGAACATATCTGGCCGGGCGTGCAGTAGCCGCACTGGAACCCGTCATGCTCGACGAACGCCTTTTGCAGCGCCGACAGATTGTCGGGCGTGCCCAGTCCCTCGATCGTGGTGATCTCGTCGCCTTCGTGCATGCAGGCGAGGCTGAGACACGAATTGATGCGGCGTCCGTTCACGATCACCGTGCAGGCGCCGCACTGCCCGTGGTCGCAGCCCTTCTTGGTTCCGGTGAGCCCGAGATGCAGGCGCAGCGCGTCGAGCAGCGTCGTCCTGGCATCGGCGTCGACACGGCGGCTGGCGCCGTTGACGGTGAATTCCGTTTGCATGAAGTGTCCCCGGTGGCGGTGGGTGCTTGAGATGTGCAGGCTCAATTCCGCTGATGCGGGAATTGTTCCTGCTCAGAGCTTCCGCTACCGGCTAGCGGCCGCCGATCGGCCGCGCGGCGAAGGCACGCACGGCGCCGGAGAAGATGCTGGTTGCGGCGCGCGCGGGTGCGGCTTCGGCGAATTCCTCGTCTTTCGCACTTGCGCCGGCGTCACCGTCATTATAGGGGATCAGCCGGTTCGGAGCGTAGCGCAGCCCGGTAGCGCACTTGACTGGGGGTCAAGGGGTCGTGGGTTCGAATCCCGCCGCTCCGACCATTAAAATCAAAGACTTAGCCAGTTACCGGAAACTGGCTACAGCGCTTATAGCCACATTGTAGCCGCGCGAGGCTGGCTCACCAATGCCGCCACGTGTTCAAGGCGACGATCGCCACAAGTAGCCAAACGCCGATTTCCACATTGTTGAGACGTCGCCTGATGCCAACTAGATTGAGGTTGGTAACGATCGGCGCATTGGCGCCCGCGGTATCATCAAGGTTGTCTATGATGAATCTGCCCGCTTGTCGTGGCTATCGCGCATGTTTGCGAAGATCATCTGTCAAATCTCCCCCAGCCTTCCAGACGGTGCGCTTGCACTATGTCCGGCGCGCCACCGGTTTTGCGATCCTGGCGCCGCGGCTGCCCCGCATGCAGCCGGCGCTGTTGCCCCCAGACTTCCTTAGTCGGGCGCCGATCGCTCTCTAATTGCGGACTTTGATCCCATGCTTTCTTAGTTCATCACCAACTGCCTCGCGAATACTGGCGGCGGTGCGCTCAAGAGCCTCGATGGTTGGAATCATATAGTAGCCGGTCCTGAGGTACCGCGTCCGCATCGGGAAGTCGGTCTGCTCCATGCGGGCAAACACGTCTAGATCTTCATCCAAGAACTGCAAACCTAGCTCAATTGATCGTTCGCGCAGCCGCCTATAGCTGTGGCCGAAGTCGCGACTTCGCAATTCGGCAACGCTGTGTCCGTGCATGCTCAAGAACGCCTTCAAAAACAATTCGATCGAATGCACGTAGAGAAATGCTATCGGAGAATCGCGATGCGTTGCTCGAAAATCGACCTTGCCAAGCGCTCGCGCGCCCTCGTGACATGAGGTTGCGAAATTGAACAAGCCTACCGATGTGGTGCGATCGTCTTCGCTCTGTTCCATTCCCCAACACTATCGGCTGGCTATTAACGAAGAAACCCCGCCGCCACTACTGACGACGGACCGCGCTGCGCCCAACCTGTGGTGCGATCGGCGCGCGCTATGCTGGGACGAGCGCCTCGCCGAGGATGGTCCTATGCGGAATGGGTCCATTGGCCGAAGCAAGACGAGTCCATAGATTTCCTGGCCGCCCGCCCGCTGCCTGGCTGACACAACGGCTGGCCAGCCGCCCTCGCGGTGATCGACGCGCTGGCCGATTTCGAATTGCCATCCCGGTTTGTTCATTGCATCCCTCCATCAATACCTCCGCCCCACGCTGAGGTTGATGAAGATGCTAAGCGATTCAGCTGTAATAATCAAATCTCTTGTCGTAATTTCTTCGACGTTGTTTTTGTAATATAGGCGCCTTCGCCTATTTGCATTTCTGTAATCTTTGCACTAGGCGCGCGCTTATTGTTGAGCAAGGCGTTTGCCGTAATCGCGCGTGCGTGGCAACGTTGCGGATCGTTTAGCGGCAGCTTGGGCATGGAAACCGATGGCAAAAGACTGGCTGCCGGCGCTGCGCGAGCAGGCCGCATCGCATAGCGGACAGCGAAACAAGTAACCGGAGCGCTGGGGCATCCGAACCTGACGCATGCACAGGCGTCCCATATGTATGGAGCGGGTGAAGAGGTCGCAAACGTTCGGCGGCTTGTCAGATCAGATGGGGAGTAATCCCTATTTCAGCCGGCCGACGGCGATTGGGAGCGGCAGTGGACTGGACGTGGGTCCAGCAACATTCCCAGGATCGTCCTACGTATTAATCTCCTCTAATAACTACGCAGACCAGCCGTCTACTACTTCAAATTGACAAGACTAAGACCTCTGCTAATTTTCCTTGCGTGACTTTGGCATTGAGGGTGCAAGAGCCTTCGAGCGGATGGCCGCTCGCTCGCGCGTTGCATCTGTCACATCCTCATCTTCGGCAATGCAACTCAATCGGGATAGACAAATGGCAAACATAAACGGGACTTCTGGCAACGACAGTCTGTTAGGCACCTCTAATTCCGACAACATTTTTGGTGGCCAAGGAGACGATTTCATTTTTTCTGGTGAAAACATATTGGGAGCATTTGACTACATCGATGCTGGCGAGGGAAACGACACGATAATAGTGTCCGGAGAAGCTTATGTCTTCGGAGGCAGCGGCAACGACCGAGTCATGGTTGTCGACAACAACGACAATTGGGTCGACGTTCACTACGACTCCGCTGTCTCCGGCATAGTCGCTCATTTTCGCAAGCACATTTATGGGGCTCGCGGGTGGAGATTCGAGCATGGCTTTCTGGTTCTCGATGGCCAAGGTGGCACTGACCGTCTC
>CAWFKS010000021.1:0-93514 GCA_963816435.1 uncultured Alphaproteobacteria bacterium | reverse complement strand
GCGAGAACCCCGCGCGCATGGTTGAGCAGTCGCGTCCCCGCCGCCGTCAGCGTCATTCCACGTCCCTTGCGGCGGACGAACAGCTGCTGGGCGAGGTGGTGTTCCAGTTCGTCAAGCGCCAGCGCCAGCGCCGTGGCGCTTACGTGGCAACGTTCCGCGGCGGCCGCCAGGGTCCCCTCCGCCGCGATGGCGTGGAAATATTCGAGCTGCCTGAGCGTGAACGGAACGAAGGTCACACCCAAGCATAGCTTGGGAACTACGCATCGAAAACAAATTTTACATGAGACTCACACGGGCGGACATTTGGCCGCCCTTCTGGGCCACGTTTCCGATTGGGAGGATCAAGACAATGGCAAGCAATCTCGAAGAGGCGATCGCCGAAGCCGGCAGCCCGGTCAAGCTGCTTTGGGAATCGCAGACGCCGCCATCCGTGGTGCCGCGCCTGGTGCAGGAGTTCACCAACTGGCGCGACGAGCAGCTGGCCTGGCGCCGCACCGCGGTGCTCTACGACCAGTCGCACCACATGGTCGACCTGAACATCAAGGGGCCGGACGCGCTGCGGCTGATCAGCGACCTCGCGGTCAACAGCGTCGCCAACTTTCCCGTCGACATGGCCAAGCAGTTCGTCGCGGTCAACCATGACGGGTACATCATCGGCGACAACATCCTGTTTCACCTCGACGACGACGAATACCACGCCGTCGGCATTCCGCCGTCGATCAACTGGCTGCACTTCCATGCCGAGACCGGCGGCTATGACGTGAAGGTATGGCGCGACGACAACTCGCTGGTGCGCAAGGGTGATCCCGTCCTCTACCGCTACCAGATCCAGGGTCCCGGCGCGATGGAAGTGATCGGAGACGCGATCGGCCACGAAGCGCCGAAGCTGCGGTTCTTCCACATGACGCACTTCAAGATCGCCGGCAAGGATGTCCGGGCGCTGCGTCACGGCATGGCGGGCCAGCCCGGCTTCGAAATCTGGGGGCCGTGGGAGGACAACGACGCTGTCCATTCGGCGCTTCTGGAATCCGGCCGCAAGCACGGCCTGGTGCAGGTCGGCGGGCGCGCCTATCACACCAACGCGCTGGAGTCGGGTTGGCTGCCGCGGCCGCTGCCGGCGATCTACACGGACGAGCGCCTCGCGGATTACCGCCGCTGGCTGAAATCCAACGCCTACGAGACCATCTCGCCGCTCGGCGGCAGCTTCCACTCGGACAATATCGAGGACTACTACTTCACGCCGTTCGAGCTGGACTACGGCCGCATCATCGGCTTCGACCATGACTTCGTCGGACGCGAGGCGCTGGAGAAACGGATCGCCGAGGGGCGCTCGGATACGCGTCGCAAGGTCACCTTCGTGTGGAACGGCGACGATACGGCCGCGGCCTACGGTTCGATTTTCCACCCCGGGCCGGGCGCCAAGTTCATCAACCTGCCGATGGCGCTCTACGACACGTTCCACTTCGATCGCATCGAGGCGAACGGCCGCACCGTGGGCGTGTCGACATGGACCGGCTATTCGGCAAACGAACGCGCCATGCTTTCGCTCGGTGTCATCGAACCGGAATTCGCCGAGCCGGGAACCGAGGTGACGCTGGTGTGGGGCGAGGACAAGCCGTCTTCCAAGCTGCAGGTCGAGGACCACGTGCAGGTCAAGATCCGCGCCACCGTGCAGCCCGCGCCGCTGGTGGAGAACGCACGAACCAGCTACCGCTCCGACGCCGGCGTAAAATAGGGCGAGCAGCCGCGCTTCCGGGCACCCGCGTCGTGATGCGGCGCGGGCGCCCCTCGCGGGATCACGCCGGCACACCGAAGCGCCCCCGGGCGGTAACTAGTCCGCTCGGCCCTTCGGCCGCGCGATCGTATCGAACCTCGGCGGGCGCTTCCGGGCGAACGCATCCATTGCCTCCAGCACCTCCGCGCCTCGCGCCAGGCTTGCCTGCGTGTCCCTCTCGAGGTCGAGCTGGGCGTCGAGATCGTTGCTGAAGGCGTGGTCGATGAGCTGGCGCGCTGCGACCTCGCCTTGAACGGGTCCGCTCGCCAGCCTCTCTGCAAGCTGCATGGCTTCCGCCTCGAGCGCGGCATCCTCAACGACCGACCAGATCAATCCCCATTCCTGGGCCCGGTCGGCGGTGATCGGCTGGCCGGTGAGCACGACGCCGAGCGCTCTTGCCCTGCCGAGATGATGCGCGAGCTGCCAGGAGGTACCGAGATCCGGCACCAGGCCAAGCTTGCTGGTAAAGGTCAGGACGAACTTGGCCGAGCGCGCGGCGACCACCATGTCGGCTGCCAGGGCGAGGCCGACCCCGCCGCCCGCCGCGACCCCGTTGACGGCGGCGACGACGGGGAAGGGGGCTCGCCGGATGTCGCGGATCAGCGCGTGCATGAGGCTGTCGAGCACCTCGGCGCAGCTCTTTCCGCGTTCCTGCGGCGGCAGGTCGCCACCCATCATTGGGTCGGAAAGGTCGGCGCCGGAGGAAAAGCTACGATGCGGAGCGCCGGGAGCTGTCCATGCGCTGCGAACCCGGGGAGCTGTTCCGGCAGGGCGCCGGTGTCGTCCAGGGCGGAGCGCTCGCGGCCATGCTGGATTTCGCCATGGCATTCGCGGGCTTCACGCAGGTGCCCTCGGGCTCGACCGTATCCACCCTCAACCTCAACGTCGCCATGCAGCGGCCGGCGACGGCAGCGAGCTACCGCGTCCTCGGACGCATCGACAAGCCCGGCAGGCGTGCGATGTTCGCATCGGCGGAGATCACCGGTGACCGGGGCGTGGTCGCGTCCGCGACCTCGACGCTGCTGGTGCTGCCCACCGGGCAGGACTAGAATCGTCGCCGACGATCGTGCCGGCGACCGGGCCCGACGGACCTATTCCGAAAGCCGTTCGATCATCGATTCCAGCTCATCGAGTATCGATTCCATCTGCTCGCGACCGATGCGGGCCTCGATATCGGCGTAGATCGACGCGCTTTCGGGCGCCACCTCGCGAATGAGGGCGAGGCCCGGCGCGGCAATCTCGATGAGGCTGCGCCTTCCGTCACTTTCGTGCGGGACGCGGCTGACGAAATTGCGTGCTTCGAGCGCCTTCAGCATGCGGGTCAGGCTGGGCGCCAGCAGGAGCGCGCGACGGGCGAGCTCGGTCGCCTCGAGGGGGCCGGCTTCGGCGAGCACGCGCAGCACGCGCCATTGCTGCTCGGTGATGTCGTGCGTGGCAAGCATCGGACGAAAGCGCGACATGACCGCCTCGCGCGCCTCGAGCAGGGCAATGGGCAAGGCGCGCCGCACCCGCTGCGGCATTGTCGCGTCGGGCGCCGCATCGTCGGGCGAGCGCTCGTTCACGCTTCGCGTTCCACGCGGTTTCTGAGCAGCCCGACGCCTGCCACCTCGACCTCCACCACGTCGCCGGGCTTCAGCCAGCGGGGCGGATCGAACCGGGCGCCGGCTCCAGATGGCGTACCGGTGGCGATCAGGTCGCCCGGCTGCAGGGTCGTGAACGTCGAGACATATTCGACGATCCGGGCGAAGGGGAACGCCATCGAAGCGGTGGTGTCCTTCTGGCGGACCTCGCCGTTGACCCGGGTTTCGATGGCGAGCGCCGTGACGTCGATGCCGGAAAGACCGGTTTCGATCCACGGGCCGAGCCCGCCGGAGCGATCGAAGTTCTTGCCTTGGGTGACGTTGAACTTGCCGTGACGGATCCAGTCGCGAACCGAGCCTTCGTTCATGATGGTGAGGCCGGCGATATGGTCCATCGCCTGTTCCTGCGGGATGCGGCGGCCGTGTTTTCCGACGACCAGCACGATCTCGCCCTCATAGTCCAGTTGCTCGGATTCGTGCGGGATCATCATTGCCGCGTCATGCGGCACCAGCGACAGCGGCGAGCGCATGAACAGCGAGGGATATTTGGGGGGCTCGGAGCCGTCCTTGTATTCCGCGTTGCGGTCCATGTAGTTGACGCCGACGCAGAAGATGCGCCCGGCATCCGGGATCGGCAGGTCCAGTTCCGCCTTTTCGAGAGGGATAGCCGGCTCCGCCGAAGCGGCGATCTCGGCCGCCTGCGCGACGAGGTCGCGCTCGAGGATTTCGCGCACGCTTTTCACGCCCAGCGCGGCCGAGAGGTCGACGATCGCACCGTCCCTTGCCGCTCCGGGCGTCGAGACGCCCTTGTCGAAATAGCTCAGCAGCCGCATCACAGAAGGCCCGCCCGTTCGAGCACGGCATCGAGGCGCGCCTCGAGTTCCGGCGTCGTCGGGACCAGCGGAAGCCGATGCTCGTTCTTCGGCATGATGCCCAGCCGTTTCATCATGTATTTCATCGGGATCGGATTGATGTCCCAGAACACCGCCTTGTTGATCTCGAACAGCGCCCGGTGCAGATCGCGCGCCCTGAACAGGTCGCCCGCCCACACCGCCTCGCACATCTCGGCGAGCGGCTTCGGCCGGAGGTTGCCCACGGCGTTCATCAGTCCGCATGCGCCGACCGCCATCATCGGAAACGACAATTCCTCCAGGCCGACGAAGATGCGCAGGTCCTCGTTCACCTCCGCCAGCAGGTCGGAGACGTAGCCGAGGTCGAGCGAGGCATGCTTCATCCCGACGAAGGTCGGGCAGGCCGCGTCTATCGCCTTGGCCGTCTCGAGCTTCACGTCGACCGCGGCCCGACCGGGAATGTGGTAGATCATCCACGGCTTGTCGTGCAGCGCGTTGAGCTGCGAATAGTATTCGACGAGGCCGCGCTGCGGTGGGCGCGAATAGTACGGCGTGACGATGAGGAGCGCATCCACCCCGGGCCTGGAGGCAGCATGCCGTGTCAGAACCTCGGTCTCGGCGTAGCTCTGCGACCCGGTGGCGGCTACGACCGTCACCCTGCCTGCGGCCGCCTCGACGGCGACGTCCACCAGCCGGTTTCTTTCCTCAACCGTCAGCGAGGACGGCTCGGATGTCGTGCCGTTGACGAGAACGCCGTGCGAGCCCTCCTGCGCCTGGAATTCGACGAGGCCCGCATAGGCTTCGTAGTCGACCGCGCCGTCGCGAAACGGCGTCACGAGCGGCGGGATCGAACCTTTCAGGAAATCGGCGTCGATGGAAAGCACGGGTTCGCTCCTCCGGGAATGTGATGTGGCCGCTTGACAGGCACTGCAATGTAGTTAACATGTTAACGAACGAGATGCAACGCCGCCCGGCAAGGTGTTGCGGGAGGAGGCGATGCCGCATTTCACCTACGAATACTCCGCCAACCTAGAGGATCGGCTCGACCTCGGCGCGCTTTGCGAGAGAACCCTTGAGGCAGCCCTAGCCACCGGGTTCTTCGAGATTGGCGCCGTTCGCGTGCGGGCGCTGTGCTGCGACTACTACGCCGTGGCCGACAAGCTTCCCGAAAATGCCTTTCTAGATCTCTCGCTGAGGCTGGGGGCAGGGCGCTCGCAGGAAGACCGGAAGCGGATCGGCGAGGCCATCTTCTCCGCCGTGTCCGACTTCTGCGGCCCGCTGTTCGAGACACCCCACTTCGCCCTTTCCTTCGAGATGCGGGAAATCGACCCGGATCTCAGCTGGAAGAAGAACGCGATCCATCCGCGCCTGCGCAAATCCTGAAGAGGACGCTCGATGTCGAAGCTCGACGAAAACCTCGCCAAGGCCGAAAACTATCTCGCGCGCTTCCGCGAGCAGGGCGTCATGAACCAGATCGCGGGCGAGGCCGTGCCTGCTGCCTCCGGCAAGACGTTCGAGAGCATCTCTCCCATCGATCTGAAGCCGCTCGCCAGCGTGGCCCACGGCGATGCCGAAGACGTGGATCGCGCCGCCAGGGCTGCCCGGGCCGCTTTCCGCGACTGGGCGGCCGTTCCCGGCAAGGAGCGCAAGGCGCTTCTCCATCGCATCGCCGACGCTATCGTGGCGCGGGCCGAAGAGATCGCCTTCGTGGAATGCATGGACACCGGCCAGGCGCTGCGCTTCATGTCCAAGGCGGCGCTGCGCGGAGCGGAAAACTTCCGCTTCTACGCGGACCGCGCACCCGAGGCCCGTGACGGTCGGTCGCTGCAGGCGCCGGGGCAGTTCAACTTCACCACGCGCACGCCGATCGGGCCGGTAGGCGTGATCACGCCCTGGAACACGCCGTTCATGCTGTCGACGTGGAAGATCGCGCCGGCACTGGCGGCCGGCTGCACGATCGTCCACAAGCCCGCCGAATTTTCGCCGCTGACCGCCCGCCTGCTTGTCGAGATCGCCGAAGGCGCCGGGCTGCCCAAGGGCGTCTGGAACCTCGTCAACGGGTTTGGCGACGGCGCCGGCAGGGCGCTCACCGAGCATCCCGACATCAAGGCGATAGGCTTTGTCGGCGAGAGCCGCACCGGTTCGCAGATCATGAAGCAGGGGGCCGACACGCTGAAGCGCGTGCATTTCGAACTCGGCGGCAAGAACCCCGTGATCGTGTTCGCCGACGCCGATCTGGATCGGGCCGTCGATGCCGCCGTCTTCATGATCTATTCGCTCAACGGCGAGCGTTGCACCTCGTCCTCGCGGCTGCTGGTCGAAGCGGGAATCTACGAGGAATTCGTCGCCAGGGTTGCCGAGAAGGCGTCGCGCATCAGGGTCGGCCATCCGCTCGACCCGGAAACCGTGGTCGGGCCGCTCATCCATCCCGAGCACGAAAAGAAGGTGCTGTCCTATTTCGATCTCGCCCGCGAGGAGGGCGTCACCATCGCCGCCGGCGGCGAGAAGGCCGAGGGTCCGGGGGGCGGCTGCTACGTCAAGCCGACGCTGTTTTCCGATGCGTCGCAGACGATGCGGATCGCGCGGGAAGAGATATTCGGGCCCGTGCTCACCGCGATGCCCTTCGCCGACGAGGAGGAGGCGCTGGCGCTTGCCAACGACGTCGACTACGGCCTCACCGGCTATCTCTGGACCTCCGACGTCACTCGCGCCTTTCGCTTCACCGAAGCGCTCGATGCCGGCATGATCTGGGTGAATTCCGAGAATGTGAGGCATCTGCCGACCCCGTTCGGCGGCATGAAAAGCTCGGGCATCGGTCGCGACGGCGGCGACTGGTCGTTCGATTTCTACATGGAAACCAAGAACATCGCGTTCGCCACCGCGCCACACGCCATTCCGAAGCTCGGCGGCTGATCCGAAGGGGAGGAGGACAGTCTCGATGCCGGTGCCCGCACCCAATCTCTATCCGACGTTCAACATCGTTCGGCTCAGCCATGTCGAGCTGATCGTGCGCGACCTGGCCAGGAGCCGTGCCTTCTACGTCGACACACTCGGCCTGCAGGTGACCCACGAGGACGGCGAGGTGATCATGCTGCGCGCCCTCGAGGAGCGTGGCCACCACTGCATCGTGCTCAGGAAGGGCGACGAGCCGGCGGCCGAGCATCTGGGCTTCAAGCTGTTCGACGAGGCGGATCTCGACAGGGCCGAGCAGTTCTTTCGCGACAAGGATCTTCCGGTGGAGTGGGTGGAACGGCCGTTCCAGTCGCGCACGCTGCGCACGCGCGACCCGTTCGGCGTGCCGCTGGAATTCTATGCGCGCATGGACCGCCTGCCGCCGATCCACCAGCAATACGCGCTCTATCGCGGCGTGAAGCCGTTGCGGATCGATCACTTCAACTGCTTCACCGTCAATGTCGACGAGAGCGTCGCCTTCTACAACGAGCTCGGCTTCAGGGTCACCGAATACACCGAGGACGAGGAGACCGGGCGCCTGTGGGCGGCGTGGATGCACCGCAAGGGTGGCGTCCACGACATTGCCTTCACCAATGGGCGCGGCCCGCGCCTGCACCACACCGCCTTCTGGGTGCCGACCCCGCTCAACATCATCGACCTGCTCGACCTCATGTCGACGACCGGCTACCTCGCCAACATCGAACGTGGGCCCGGCAGGCACGGCATCTCGAACGCCTTCTTCCTCTACGTGCGGGACCCCGACGGTCACCGCATCGAGATCTACTGTTCGGACTACCAGACGGTCGATCCCGACCTCGAGCCGATCAGGTGGGATCTGAAGGACCCGCAGCGGCAGACCCTGTGGGGCGCGCCGGCACCGCGCTCATGGTTCGAGGAGGGCAGCACCTTCGCGGGAGCCGAGCTCGGCGAGTCCGATCTGAAGGCGACGCCGATCGTCGCGCCATAGGCCCCGACCGTCTGGAACTCTTTCCGGGCTCTCACCGCCGTTGGCCGGGATTTTTAATAGCGAACCTCTCGATTCGCATGCGGGAGAGCGGGGCCGCTAGGCGCGGAGCCGCTTCTCCCTCCCGTGCTGCGAGCGCGATGGCTTTCGCGGTGTCGGTGCGGGAGACGGCGACAGATCGTTCCAGTCTTTGAAAAGACTGGTGGGCGATGAGAGACTCGAACTCCCGACATCTTCGGTGTAAACGAAGCGCTCTACCAACTGAGCTAATCGCCCGCCCGGTGGCCGCCTTCGCGACCCGGCCGATACGGCGGCGGCCGACGCAAGCTGCTGTCGGCCATTGTCGCCAGCGAGCCGTTTAGGCATTCCCGCCGCGTCCCGCAAGCCAAAATCGGTGTCGTGCCCGCGCCGTCGGCCGGTGGCGCGGAGACCGTTCGCTCGCCGCGATTGTCGCCTCGCAGGAGTGCGAAGGAGGCAACCCGCCAAGCAGCGTTCGCGGCGCTTGACACTCCCCGGAGAAGCCCCTAATTGAGCGCCACGACGCGGGGCGAGCCAGCCTTCGCCGCGTCCGATGCGCGGGTGTAGCTCAGTCGGTTAGAGTGCCGGCCTGTCACGCCGGAGGTCGCGGGTTCGAGCCCCGTCACTCGCGCCATTCTTCCCTTGACCATGACGATGCTCGGGCAGTCGGGACCCTGCGCACAGGGGCGCCAGCCGGCCCGTGCCGGGGCGCCGAATCGCAAAAAGGGAGCACGTTCATGCACATCGCCTTTATCGGCTTCGGAGAGGCCGCCCGCGCGTTCGTCGCCAGCCTGCGCGAGGACGCCGGCCTTTCCTTTGCCGCCTACGACATCCTGCAGGACAAGGGCGAGGGCGCCGAGCTTAGGAAGGCGGCCGAAAAGCTCGGCGTCGAACTCGCCCCGGACGCCCCGCATGCGGTCGCCGGGGCGGACTGGATATTCTCGGCCGTCACCGCCGCCGACAGCCTCGAAGCCGCGCGCTCGGTGGCGACCGCTTTGCGGCCGGGCCAGCTCTATGTAGACATCAATTCGGTGTCGGCCGCGCGCAAGCGCGAGACCGCGGCGCTGCTGGCGCCATCGGGTGCGGCCTATCTCGACATGGCCGTGATGGCGCCCGTCCATCCGCGTGGCCACCGCACGCCGGTCCTGGTCGCCGGCAGGCGTTGAAGGGGAGGTGGGCGAGACGCTTTCGCGCCTCGGCTTCGCCTTCGATACCGCGGGCGCGGAGATCGGCGCGGCGACCTCGGTCAAGATGATCCGCAGCCTGTTCGTGAAGGGACTGGAGGCGATCACCGTGCAGGCGCTGCTGGCGGCCCATGCCGCCGGCTGTCTCGACCGGGTCTATTCCTCCCTTTCGAACTCCTACGAAAAGCTCGGCTGGCCGGAGTTTCCGCTCTACCAGCTCGAGCGCGTCACCCGTCACGGTGTGCGTCGCGCCGCCGAGATGCGGGAATCGGCGGCCTCGATGCGGGAGCTCGGCTTTCCGGCAGGCTTCGCGCTGGCCGACGCTATCGCCGACGTCCAGGAAGAGATCGGCCGCCTCGGGGCGAGGCTCGGTTCGGGAGACGACCTCCGCCGCGGCCCTGCAGTCGATCGCGGAGCTGCGGGGCGACATGCCGTCGCGGTAGCCGCCAGCCGATGCGACCGTGGCGGAAAAGCGGCCAATCTTTGACTTGCTTCGCCATGCCGGCTGCGCTAACCCTCGCCGCGTTGCAGCATGGCCGCCCGGCCGAAAAAGCTCCGGATTTGCACGGTTTCCGCCTTGGCCTTACGGGCCTATATTCGGCATGAGGACCGCGGCACACGGAAGGACGAAATGAACGAACTGCTCGCTTCATATCTGCCGATCGTCATCTTCATAGCGGTTGCCTTTGTCATCGGCGCCGCGCTGCTGGTGGCGCCCTTCGTCATCGCCTACAAGAATCCCGATCCGGAGAAGCTGTCGGCCTACGAATGCGGCTTCAACGCCTTCGACGACGCCCGCATGAAGTTCGACGTGCGATTCTACCTGGTCGCCATCCTCTTCATCATCTTCGACCTCGAGGTCGCCTTCCTGTTTCCCTGGGCGGTGTCCTTCGGCGCCATCGGCTGGTTCGGGTTCTGGTCGATGATGGTCTTCCTGGCCGTGCTGACGATCGGCTTCATCTACGAGTGGAGAAAGGGAGCGCTGGAATGGGATTGAACGACGCTTCCAACACGCTCGTCTCGCCGCAGCCGAAGGGCATTCTCGATCCGCGTACCGGCAAGCCGGTGGGTGCGGACGATCCGTTCTACGGCGATTTGAACAACGAGCTCTCCGACAAGGGTTTCCTGGTCACCTCTTCCGAGGCGCTGATCACCTGGGCGCGCACCGGCTCGCTCATGTGGATGACGTTCGGTCTGGCCTGCTGCGCCGTCGAGATGATGCAGACCTCGATGCCGCGCTACGACGTCGAGCGCTTCGGCGTCGCCCCGCGCGCCTCGCCGCGCCAGTCCGACGTGATGATCGTCGCCGGCACGCTGACCAACAAGATGGCCCCGCCGCTGCGCAAGGTCTACGACCAGATGCCCGAGCCGCGCTACGTCATCTCCATGGGCTCGTGCGCCAACGGCGGCGGCTACTATCACTATTCCTATTCGGTGGTGCGCGGCTGCGACCGCATCGTGCCGGTCGACATCTACGTGCCCGGCTGCCCGCCGACCGCCGAGGCGCTGCTTTACGGCATCCTGCTTCTTCAGAAGAAGATCCGCCGCACCGGCACGATCGAGCGGTAGGAGAAGGGCGATCATGAACGAAGCCCTCAAGGACCTTGCGGCCTACATCAAGGAAAAGCTCGACGCCCAGGTCGAGGACGCGATCATCGCCTATGACGAGCTGACGCTGATCGCAGACGCCGGCGACATCGTCGACGTGCTGACCTTCCTGCAAGAACGACGTGCAGTGCCAGTTCGTGTCGATCATCGACATCTCCGGCGTCGACTATCCGGCGCGGCTGAAGCGCTTCGACGTCGTCTATCACCTGCTTTCGCCGCGCCAGAACCAGCGCATTCGGGTGCGCGTGCAGACCGACGAGGAAACGCCGGTGCCGTCGGTGACGGGCGTTTTCCCGGGCGCCGACTGGTTCGAGCGCGAGATCTACGACCTCTACGGCATGCTGTTCACCGGCCATCCCGATCTGAGGCGCATCCTCACCGACTACGGCTTCGAGGGGCATCCGCTGCGCAAGGATTTCCCGCTCACCGGCTTCGTCGAGGTCCGCTACGACGCCGACGTCCAGCGCGTCGTCTACGAGCCGGTCGAACTCAAGCAGGAATTCCGCAATTTCGATTTTCTCTCGCCCTGGGAGGGCACCGACTACGTGCTGCCGGGCGATGAGAAGGCGAAGCAGTGAGCCGCGGAGCCGCGGGTCAGAGCGTTGAGTAGAGACAGATCACGATTCACCATTTACGGCGAAGCCCAGCATGCCCGGTGTACGTAACTTCAACATCAATTTCGGCCCGCAGCACCCTGCCGCGCACGGCGTTCTGCGTCTCGTGCTCGAGCTCGACGGCGAGGTCGTCGAGCGCGTCGATCCGCATATCGGCCTGCTGCATCGCGGCACCGAGAAGCTGATCGAGGCCAAGACCTATCTCCAGGCGCTGCCCTATTTCGACCGGCTCGACTATGTCGCGCCGATGAACCAGGAGCATGCCTGGTGCCTGGCGGTCGAGAGGCTGCTCGGCATCGAGGTGCCGCGGCGCGGCCAGTTGATCCGCGTGCTCTATTCCGAGATCGGCCGCATCCTGTCGCACCTGCTCAACGTCACCACGCAGGCGATGGACGTCGGCGCGCTCACCCCGCCGCTGTGGGGCTTCGAGGAGCGCGAGAAGCTGATGGTCTTCTACGAGCGTGCCTCCGGCTCGCGCATGCACGCCGCCTATTTCCGGCCGGGCGGCGTCCACGAGGACCTGCCCGAGAAGCTGGTCGAGGACATCGGCCTGTGGATCGAGCCGTTCCTACAAGACGCTCGACGACCTCGACAATCTGCTGACCGGCAACCGCATCTTCAAGCAGCGCAACGTCGACATCGGCGTCGTCGATCTCGACGATGCCTGGGCGTGGGGCTTTTCCGGCGTCATGGTGCGCGGCTCCGGCGCGCCCTGGGACCTGCGCAAGAGCCAGCCCTACGAGTGCTACCCGGAGATGGATTTCGACATTCCCGTCGGCAAGAACGGCGACTGCTTCGACCGCTACCTGATCCGCATGGAGGAGATGCGCCAGTCGGCCAAGATCATGCGCCAGTGCGTCGACAAGCTGATGAGCGCCGACGGCAAGGGGCCGGTGTCCAACACCGACGGCAAGATCGTGCCGCCGCAAGCGCGGCGAGATGAAGCGCTCGATGGAAGCGCTGATCCACCACTTCAAGCTCTACACCGAGGGCTACCGCGTGCCGGAGGGCGAGGTCTACGCCTGCGTCGAGGCGCCGAAGGGCGAGTTCGGCGTCTATCTGGTCGCCGACGGCACCAACAAGCCCTACCGCGCCAAGATCCGCGCGCCCGGTTTCGCCCATCTGCAGGCGATGGACTTCCTGTGCCGCGGCCACATGCTGGCCGACGTCTCGGCGGTGCTGGGCTCGATCGACATCGTGTTCGGAGAGGTCGATAGATAATGTCAGTTCGCCGTCTCGCAGAGCCAGCCGTCCAGCCAGCCAGCTTCGCCTTCTCCCGGGCGAACGCCGCCTGGGCCAGGCAGACGATCAAGAAATACCCCAAGGGCCGGCAGCACTCGGCGGTGATCCCGCTGCTCATGCGCGCGCAGGAGCAGGAGGGCTGGGTCACCCAGGCCGCGATCGAGCACGTCGCCGACATGCTCGACATGCCCTATATCCGCGTGCTCGAGGTCGCCACCTTCTACACCCAGTACCAGCTCGCGCCGGTCGGCACCCGCGCCCATGTGCAGGTCTGCGGCACCACGCCGTGCATGCTGCGCGGCTCGGAAGCGCTGATGGACGTCTGCCGCTCGAAGATCCATCCCGAGCAGTTCCACACCAACGAGGCCGGCACGCTGTCGTGGGAGGAGGTCGAGTGCCTCGGCGCCTGCGTCAACGCGCCGATGGTGATGATCTTCAAGGACACCTACGAGGATCTGACGCCCGGAGCGGCTGGAAGAGATCATCGACGCCTTCGACGCCGGCAAGGGCGACACCGTCAAGCCCGGTCCGCAGGTCGATCGCTGGTATTCCGCGCCTGAGAGCGGCTTCACGACCCTGAAGGACGAGAAGGCCGTCACCGGCAAGGAGAGGCCGTCCGGCAGCCGCAAGCAGGCCGCGGAAGGCGCCAAAGCCCCTCCGTCGAAGGCCGCCAAGCCGGAGACCGGCTCGCGCGCCACCGACGACGCCATCAAGTCGCCGTCGCCGAAGAAGGCGAGCCCGGCCGCCGAGAAGGCGGAGAGCGTCAGCCCGCCGAAGGAATCCGAGACGGCCGCCAACAGGGTTCCCGAAGGGATCGCGCCGGGCGGCAAGCAGCGCAGTCGGAACCCGAAGCCCACCAGCCAGCCGGCGCTCCCTACCGCTCGCCGGAGCTGACGGGCGGCAAGCCGAAGGGGGCCACGCGCGCGCGCACCGATGCCGTCGACGTCGGACGAACAGGTGGTCGAGCCGACCGCCGCCGGACAGCCGGCCGGCGGCCGTCGCCAAGCCGGACCAGCCCGACGATCTCAAGATGATCTCCGGCATCGGCCCGGGCATCGAGGCCAAGCTGCACGGGCTCGGCATCTACACCTACGCGCAGATCGCTGCGTGGACGGAAGCCGAGCGCGCCTGGGTCGACGGCCATCTCAACTTCCGCGGCCGCATCGAGCGCGAGAACTGGGTGCGCCAGGCCGACGCGCTGGCCAAGGGCGGCGAGGAGGAATATGTCCGCGTGTTCGGCAAGAAGCCGAGATAGGGGAGCGGAATGCTAGCCGACAAGGATCGCATCTTCACCAATATCTACGGCCGCTTCGACATGTCGCTCGAAGGCGCCATGAAGCGCGGCCACTGGGACGACACCAAGGGCCTGATCGAGAAGGGGCGCGACTGGATCATCCAGGAGATGAAGGATTCGGGCCTGCGCGGCCGCGGCGGCGCCGGCTTCCCGACCGGCCTGAAATGGTCGTTCATGCCCAAGCAGACCGACCGGCCCGTGCTACCTCGTCGTCAATGCCGACGAGTCCGAGCCCGGCACCTGCAAGGACCGCGACATCATGCGCCACGACCCGCACACGCTGGTCGAGGGCTGCCTGATCGCCGGCTTCGCGATGGGCGCGGAGGCCGCCTACATCTACGTGCGCGGCGAGTTCATCCGCGAGCGCGAGGCGCTGCAGCGCGCCGTCGACGAGGCCTACGAGGCCGGCCTGATCGGCCGCAACAACAAGAACGGCTACGATTTCGAGATCATCGTCCACCACGGCGCCGGCGCCTATATCTGCGGCGAGGAGACGGCGCTTCTGGAAAGCCTCGAGGGCAAGAAGGGCCAGCCGCGCCTGAAGCCGCCGTTCCCGGCAAATGTCGGCCTCTACGGCTGCCCGACCACGGTCAACAACGTCGAGTCGATCGCCGTCGCGCCGACCATCCTGCGCCGCGGCGCGGCGTGGTTCGCCGGCGTTCGGCCGGCCCAACAACACCGGCACCAAGCTGTTCTGCATTTCCGGCCACGTCGAGAACCCGTGCACGGTGGAAGAGGCGATGTCGATCCCGTTCCGTGAACTGATCGAGACGCATTGCGGCGGCATCCGCGGCGGCTGGGACAATCTTCTGGCCGTCATCCCCGGCGGCGCCTCGGTGCCGCTGGTGCCGGCCGACCAGATCATCGACGCGCCGATGGATTTCGACGCGCTGCGCGACCTGAAGTCGGGCCTCGGCACCGCGGCCGTGATCGTCATGGACAAGTCGACCGACATCGTGAAGGCGATCGCGCGCCTGTCCTATTTCTACAAGCACGAGAGCTGCGGCCAGTGCACGCCGTGCCGCGAGGGCACCGGCTGGATGTGGCGCGTCATGGAGCGTCTGGTCGTGGGCCAGGCGCAGCGCCACGAGATCGACATGCTGCTCGACGTCACCAAGCAGGTGGAGGGCCACACGATCTGCGCGCTGGGCGACGCCGCGGCGTGGCCGATCCAGGGCCTGATCAGGCATTTCCGCCCGGAGATCGAGCGGCGCATCGACGAGTTCACCCGCAACGCGCACCGGGCCCAGCCGGTGCTGGCGGCGGCGGAATAGAGCGGACTGCAAAAAGCATGCGCGCCGCCGGCGCGCGACGAGGAAACGACCGGAACGCAGGGCGAAGCGAGAGAGCGACGAAGGAGAATACCGATGTCGATGTTTCCGATGCCCGACGCATTTGCGCCCGAGATGGAAGAGCTGCAGCAGCACTGGCAGAAGATGGCGAAGACCTACACCGCGCCGATGCCGCCCGAACTCGCCGGCTTCGTCAACCTGATGGCGCACCCGGTGGCCGGGATGGCGGCTGCCTCGGCGATCGGCATGGGAATGGCCGGCCAGGCGTTCGGCATGTGGATGGGCACGCTCGCGGGCGCGGCCGAGGCCTCGCAGCGCATCCTGCAGGCCGAGGCGCTCGCCGAGACACCGACGCCCGCGAAGCCGAAGCCGGCCGCAGCGCGCGAGACGCCGGTAGCGAAGAAGAGTGAAGCCGCGGTTCGCACCGTCATTGCGGAAGCGCGCAGGTCGGCCCGGACAGCGGCCGCGACCGCCGCAGATGCCGGCAAGGCGGCGAAGGCGGCCAAGCCCGAGATGGCCGAAGCAGCCGCCGACGTCGCGGTGGCACCCGCGAAAACGGCGCGGCCGGCCGCCATCGACAGGCCGGACGTGCCGGACGATCTCAAGGCGATCTCCGGCGTCGGGCCGAAGCTCGAGCAGGTCTTGAACGGCTTCGGCATCTGGACGTACGGGCAGGTCGCGGCACTCGACCGAGGCCGAGATCGCCTGGCTCGACGAGCAGCTGGGGTTCGCGGGCCGCATCGCGCGCGACGAGTGGGCCGCGCAGGCGTCCCGGTTGGCCGCCGAAGGCACGAAGAAGTAGAAGGGCCGGCGGCGAGCAACGCCGCCGAACGAAGACAGGCGCGGGACTGCCGCGGGGAAATGACGAATGGCTAGACTGAAGGTCGACGGCAAAGAGATCGAGGTTCCCGATCACTACACGCTGCTGCAGGCGGCGGAGGAGGCGGGTGCGGAGATTCCGCGCTTCTGCTTCCACGAGCGGCTGTCGATCGCCGGCAACTGCCGCATGTGCCTGATCGAGGTGAAGGGCGGACCGCCCAAGCCGGCGGCCTCCTGCGCCATGGGCGTGCGCGACCTGCGCCCCGGCAAGGACGGCGAGCCGCCGGAGATCTTCACCAACACGCCGATGGTGAAGAAGGCGCGCGAGGGGGTGATGGAGTTCCTGCTCATCAACCACCCGCTCGACTGCCCGATCTGCGACCAGGGCGGCGAATGCGACCTGCAGGACCAGGCGATGGCCTACGGCGTCGATTCCTCGCGCTTCCACGAGAACAAGCGCGCCGTCGAGGACAAGTATATCGGCCCGCTGGTCAAGACCATCATGAACCGCTGCATCCACTGCACGCGCTGCGTGAGGTTCACGACGGAAGTCGCTGGAATCTCCGAGCTCGGCGCCACGGGGCGCGGCGAGGACATGGAGATCACCACCTATCTCGAGCAGGCGATGACGTCGGAGCTGCAGGGCAACGTCATCGACCTCTGCCCGGTCGGCGCGCTCACCTCCAAGCCCTACGCCTTCCAGGCGCGGCCGTGGGAGCTCTCCAAGACCGAATCGATCGACGTGATGGACGCCGTCGGCTCGGCGATCCGCGTCGACGCGCGCGGCCGCGAGGTCATGCGCATCCTGCCGCGCGTCAACGACGCGGTGAACGAGGAGTGGATTTCCGACAAGACGCGCTTCATCTGGGACGGGCTGCGCGCGCAGCGCCTCGACCAGCCCTATGTGCGCAAGAACGGCCGTCTGACGCCGGCGACCTGGCCGGAGGCCTTCGCCGCCATCAAGAAAGCCGTCGCCAGGACCGGCGGCGACAGGATCGGCGCGATTGCCGGCGATCTCGCCAGCGTCGAGGAGATCTACGCGCTCAAGCTGCTGATGCAGTCGCTGGGCAGCGCCAACATGGATTGCCGCCAGGACGGCGCGGCACTCGACCCGAAGCGGGGCCGCGCCAGCTATATCTTCAACCCGACCATCGAGGGTATCGAGGATGCCGACGCGATCCTGATCGTCGGCGCCAATCCGCGCTTCGAGGCGCCCGTGCTCAACGCGCGCATCCGCAAGCGCTGGCGCATGGGCGAACTGCCGATCGGCGTGATCGGCGAGTTCGGCGACCTGCGCTACGACTACGAGATGCTGGGTGCCGGGCCGGAGACGATCAAGGACCTGGCCGACGGCAAGCTCAAGTTCCTCAACGCCCTGAAGAAGGCCGAGCGTCCGCTGATCATCGTCGGGCAGGGCGCACTGTCGCGCCCCGATGGCGCAGCCATTCTGGGCCAGGCCGCGAAGATCGCCGATGCGGTCGGCGCGATGTCGGGCGACTGGAACGGCTTCGCCGTGCTCCATACCGCCGCTTCCCGCGTCGGCGCGCTCGATCTCGGCTTCGTGCCGGGCGAGGGCGGCAAGGACATGGCCGGCATGATGGGCGCCATGGACGTGCTGTTCCTGCTCGGCGCCGACGAGTTCGACATGCAGGCGATCGGCGAGGCCTTCACGGTCTATGTCGGCACCCATGGCGATGCCGGCGCCCACCGCGCCGACGTCATCCTGCCGGCCGCCACCTACGCGGAGAAGTCGGCGACCTACGTCAATACCGAGGGCCGCGTGCAGATGACCAACCGCGCCGGCTTCGCGCCGGGCGACGCGCGCGAGGACTGGGCGATCCTGCGCGCCCTGTCGGACGTGCTCGGCCACAAGCTGCCCTTCGATTCGCTGGCGCAGCTCAGGACGAAGCTCTACGCCGACTATCCGCACTTCGCCGCGCTCGACGAGATCGCGCCGGGCAACGCCGGCCGACGTTGACGAAGCTCGCGAAGCTGGGCGGCCGCCTCAACAAGGCGCCGTTCGTCTCGGCCGTGGCGGACTTCTATCTCACCAACCCGATCGCCCGCGCCTCGGCCGTCATGGCGGAGTGCTCCGCGCTCGCCAGGGGCGGTTTCAGGCAGGCAGCGGAATAGGACGGCCCGATGGATTCCTTCTTCGACATATACGTCCTTCCGGCGCTGATCATGCTCTTGCAGTCGGTGGTGCTGCTGGTGGTGCTGCTGGTCTTCACCGCCTTCATCCTCTACGCCGACCGCAAGATCTGGGCGGCCGTGCAGTTGCGCCGCGGCCCCAACATTGTCGGGCCGTTCGGCCTGTTGCAGTCCTTCGCCGACCTGCTGAAGTTCGTCTTCAAGGAACCGGTGATCCCGTCGGGGTCCAACAAGGGCGTGTTCCTGCTCGCCCCGCTCGTCTCGGCGGGCCTGGCGCTGGCCGCCTGGGCGGTCATTCCGGTGGCGCAGGGCTGGGCGGTCGCCGACATCAATGTCGGCATCCTCTACATCTTCGCCATCGCCTCGCTCGAGGTCTACGGCGTCATCATGGGCGGCTGGGCCTCGAACTCGAAATATCCCTTCCTGGGCGCGCTTCGCTCGGCCGCGCAGATGGTGTCCTACGAGGTCTCGATCGGCTTCGTCATCGTCACCGTGCTTCTGGCCGTCGGCTCGCTGAACCTCACCGACATCGTGCTGTCGCAGCACGACGGTCTCGGCACCATGCTCGGCCTGCCGAACACCTTCCTCGACTGGTACTGGCTGCCGCTGTTCCCGATGTTCATCGTGTTCTTCATCTCCGCGCTGGCGGAGACGAACCGGCCGCCCTTCGACCTCGTGGAGGCCGAATTGGAGCTCGTGGCCGGGCACATGATCGAGTATTCCTCGACGCCCTACCTGCTGTTCATGCTGGGCGAGTACATCGCCATCCTTTTGATGTGCTCGCTGATGACGGTGCTGTTCCTCGGCGGATGGCTGCCGCCCTTCGACTTCGTGCCGTTCACCTGGATCCCGGGCGTGATCTGGTTCGTGCTGAAGGTCTGCTTCGTCTTCTTCATGATCTCGCTGGTGAAGGCATTCGTGCCGCGCTACCGCTACGACCAGCTCATGCGGCTTGGCTGGAAGGTGTTCCTGCCGCTGTCGCTGTTCATGGTCGTTGCGACCGCGGCGTTCCTGAAATTCACGGGGCTGGCGTGACGGGCGTCCTCAAGGTCGCGCCCACCGCCCCGAACATTCGCGGAGATTGACGATGTCAGCTCTCACACAAGCCGCCAAGGGCCTGCTCCTGCAGGAGTTCTTCGGCGCGGTCGTGCTGTCCATGCGGCAGTTCTTCCGGCCGAAATACACGCTGAACTACCCGCACGAGAAGGGGCCGCTCAGCCCGCGCTTCCGTGGCGAGCACGCGCTGCGCCGTTATCCCAACGGCGAGGAGCGCTGCATCGCCTGCAAGCTGTGCGAGGCGATCTGCCCCGCCCAGGCCATCACCATCGAGGCCGGCCCGCGCCGCAACGACGGCACGCGCCGCACGGTGCGCTACGACATCGACATGGTGAAGTGCATCTATTGCGGCTTCTGCCAGGAGGCCTGCCCGGTCGACGCCATCGTCGAGGGGCCGAATTTCGAGTTCTCCACGGAGACCCGCGAGGAGCTCTACTACGACAAGGACAAGCTGCTCGCGAACGGCGATCGCTGGGAGCGGGAGCTGGCGCGCAACATCGCGTTGGATGCGCCGTATCGCTGAGGCAACAAGAGTGGACGGGCAAAAGCCTGTCGTCTAAGAGACACGCGGCCCGGCCGCCGGGCTGCGCATGAGGGGCCAAAGCGCCCTTCGCAGGAAACGGGGACAAGATGCTGACAGGACTCGAGGCGGCGTTCTTCTATCTCTTCGCCTTCATCGCGGTCGCGGCGGCCTTCATGGTCATCGCCGCGCGCAATCCCGTGCATTCGGTGCTCTACCTGATCCTGGTGTTCTTCAACGCCGCCGCGCTGTTCCTGCTGACCGGCGCCGAGTTCCTGGCGATGATCCTGCTCGTCGTCTATATCGGCGCGGTCGCGGTGCTGTTCCTGTTCGTCGTCATGATGCTCGACGTCGATTTCGCCGAGCTCAAGCACGGCGCCCTGCAATACGCGCCGATCGGCGCGCTTGTCGGCATCATCCTGGCGGCGGAGCTGATCGTCGTGGCCGGCGGCTTCGTGCTGTCGCCGGATCTGGCCACCCACATCGCGCAGCCGACGCCGCCGATCATGGAGCGCCACAACACGGCAGCGCTCGGCGACATCCTCTACACGAACTACGTCTATTTCTTCCAGATCGCGGGCCTGGTGCTGCTGGTCGCCATGATCGGCGCCATCGTCCTGACGCTGCGCCACAAGGTGGGCGTCAAGCGCCAGTCCATCTCCGCGCAGGTCGCACGCACGCCGGCCACCGCGATCGAGGTCCGGAAGGTCGAGACGGGGAAGGGCATCTGATGACTGTCGGTATCGGCCACTATCTCACCCTGTCGGCGATCCTGTTCACGCTCGGCGTGTTCGGCATCTTCCTGAACCGCAAGAACGTCATCATCATCCTGATGTCGGTCGAGCTGATCCTGCTCGCCGTCAACATCAACTTCGTCGCCTTCTCCGCCGCGCTCGGCGACCTCGTCGGACAGGTGTTCGCGCTGTTCGTGCTCACCGTCGCGGCCGCCGAGACGGCGATCGGTCTCGCCATCCTGGTGGTGTTCTTCCGCAACCGCGGTTCGATCGCCACCGAAGACGTCAACACGATGAAAGGCTGAGCGAAGGTCGGCACCAGATGTATCAGGCAATCGTCTTCCTCCCGCTCGTCGGCTTCCTGGTCGCGGGGCTTTTCGGCACCTCGATCGGCGCGCGCGCGTCCGAATACGTCACCTCCAGCCTGCTGGTGGTCTCGGCCGTGCTGTCGTGGATCGCCTTCTTCATGGTCGGCCTCGGCGACGGGCAGGTCTTCACCGTGCCGGTGCTGCGCTGGATCGCGGTCGGCTCGCTGCAGGCCGACTGGGCGCTGAGGATCGATACCCTGACCGTGGTGATGCTGGTCGTCGTCACCACCGTGTCGTCGCTCGTGCACATCTATTCGATCGGCTACATGCACCACGACCCGCATCGGCCGCGCTTCTTCGCCTATCTGTCGCTGTTCACCTTCGCCATGCTGATGCTGGTGACGGCCGACAATCTTGTGCAGATGTTCTTCGGCTGGGAGGGCGTCGGTCTCGCCTCCTACCTGCTGATCGGCTTCTGGTACAAGAAGCCCTCCGCCAACGCCGCCGCCATCAAGGCCTTCGTCGTCAACCGCGTCGGCGATTTCGGCTTCGCGCTCGGCATCTTCGGCGTCTTCGTGCTGTTCGGCTCGGTCGATCTCGGCACCATCTTCGCCAACGCCGCCTCCTTCGTGCCGGCCGAGGGCGCGCATGCCGCCGCGGGTGCCGCGGGCGAGGGGGCACAGGCGGTCGCCGCCGGCGGCGACGTGGTGCTGAACTTCCTCGGCTACCAGCTCGACAAGGCGAGCGCGCTCACCGTCGTGTGCCTGCTCCTGTTCATGGGCGCCATGGGCAAGTCGGCGCAGGTGCCGCTCCACACCTGGCTGCCGGACGCCATGGAAGGTCCGACCCCGGTCTCCGCGCTCATCCACGCCGCCACCATGGTGACGGCCGGCGTGTTCATGCTGGCGCGCCTGTCGCCGCTGTTCGAACTGTCGCATACCGCGCTTCTGTTCGTCACCTTCATCGGCGCCTTCACCGCCTTCTTCGCCGCCACCGTCGGCCTGGTGCAGAACGACATCAAGCGCGTCATCGCCTATTCGACCTGCTCGCAGCTCGGCTACATGTTCGTGGCGCTCGGCACCGGCTTCTACGGTGCGGCCATCTTCCACCTGTTCACCCACGCCTTCTTCAAGGCGCTGCTGTTCCTCGGCTCCGGCTCGGTCATCCACGCCGTCTCCGACGAGCAGGACATGCGCAAGATGGGCGGCTTGCGGAAGCTGATCCCGACCACCTACTGGATGATGATCATCGGCACGCTGGCGCTGACCGGCGTCGGCATTCCCTTCACCATCATCGGCACGGCCGGCTTCATCTCCAAGGACGCCATCATCGAGGGCGCCTTCCATGCCGAGAACGCGCTGGCCGGCTTCGCCTTCGTCATGCTCGTCGTGGCGGCGGTCTTCACCAGCTTCTATTCCTGGCGCCTGATCTTCATGACCTTCCACGGCAAGCCGCGCGCCACCGCCGACGTCATGCACCACGTGCACGAATCGCCGCCGGTCATGCTGGTGCCGCTGTTCGTGCTCGCCGCCGGCGCGCTGTTCGCGGGCATGATCTTCAAGTATTTCTTCATCGGCGAGGGCTACCCGGAGTTCTGGAAGAGCGCGCTGTTCACGCTGCCCGGCAACCACATCCTGCACGCCATCCACGAGACACCCGGCTGGGCGAGCATCATGCCGTTCCTGGCCATGCTGATCGGCCTTCTGGTGGCCTGGCACTTCTACATCCGCTCGCCCGAGACGCCGAAGCGCCTGGCGCTGCAGCACCGCGGCCTCTACGCGTTCCTCTTGAACAAGTGGTATTTCGACGAGCTCTACGACTTCCTGTTCGTGCGCCCGGCCAAGCGCGTCGGCCGCTTCCTGTGGAAGAAGGGTGACGGCTGGCTGATCGACGGATTCGGTCCCGACGGTGTCTCGGCGCGCGTCGTCGACATCACCCGCAACGTCGTGCGGCTGCAGTCGGGATATCTCTACCACTACGCCTTCGCCATGCTCATCGGCGTCGCCGCGCTCGTGACCTGGATGATGCTGGGGAGCAGCTACTGATGACCGACTGGCCGATCCTTTCGACCGTCACCTTCCTGCCGCTGGTCGGCGCCTTCCTGATCCTGCTGATCCGGGACGACGGCGCCGGCGCACGCCGCAACATCCGCAACGTCGCGCTGCTGACGACGGTGTTCACCTTCGTGCTGTCGCTGTTCATCTGGGGCGGGTTCTCCGACATCGACCCCGGCTTCCAGATGGTCGAGAAGCACGATTGGCTGGATTCTGGCATCTCCTACCATGTCGGCGTCGACGGCATCTCCATGCTGTTCGTCATCCTGACGACCTTCCTGATGCCGCTTTGCATCCTGGCGAGCTGGGTCTCGATCGAGAAGCGCGTCAAGGAATACATGATCGCCTTCCTGATCCTGGAGACGCTGATGATCGGCGTCTTCACGGCGCTCGACCTGGTGCTCTTCTACGTCTACTTCGAGGCGGGCCTCATCCCGATGTTCATCATCATCGGCGTGTGGGGCGGCAAGCGGCGCGTCTACGCCAGCTTCAAGTTCTTCCTCTACACGCTGCTCGGCTCGGTGCTGATGCTGCTCGCCATGATGGCGATGTTCTACGAGAGCGGCACCACGGACATCCCGACGCTGCTCACCCACAATTTCCCGCCGCAGATGCAATTGTGGCTGTGGATCGCGTTCTTCGCCTCCTTCGCCGTGAAGATGCCGATGTGGCCGGTCCATACCTGGCTGCCGGACGCCCACGTCGAGGCGCCGACCGCCGGCTCCGTCATCCTTGCCGGCATCCTTTTGAAGATGGGCGGCTACGGTTTCCTGCGCTTCTCGTTGCCGATGTTCCCCAACGCCTCGGCCGAACTCGCGCCCTTCATCTTCACCCTGTCGGTGGTGGCCATCATCTACACCTCGCTGGTGGCGCTGATGCAGGAGGACATCAAGAAGCTGATCGCCTATTCCTCCGTCGCCCACATGGGCTACGTGACCATGGGCATCTTCGCGATGAACCAGGCCGGCATCCAGGGCTCGATCTTCCAGATGCTGTCGCACGGCCTCGTCTCGGGCGCGCTGTTCCTGTGCGTCGGCGTCGTCTACGACCGCATGCACACCCGCGAGATCGCCGCCTATGGCGGGCTGGTCAACAACATGCCGAAATACGCCGTGGTGTTCCTGATCTTCACCATGGCCAATGTCGGCCTGCCGGGCACCAGCGGCTTCATCGGCGAGTTCCTGACGCTGCTCGGCGTCTTCCAGGTCAACACCTGGGTGGCCCTGTTCGCCACCACCGGCGTTATCCTGTCGGCGGCCTACGCGCTGTGGCTCTACCGCCGCGTCATCTTCGGCGCGCTCACCAAGGAGAGCCTGAAGAGCCTGCTCGACATGTCGACGCGCGAGAAGGCGGTGATCTACCCGCTGGTCATCCTGGTGATCTTCTTCGGCGTCTATCCGACCCCGATCTTCAATGCCACGTCGGCCTCCGTCGACGCGCTGCTCAACAAGGTGACGCTGTCGCTCGATGCCTCCCAGACGGCCCAGCTCGAGCGATAGGAAGGCCCGAGAAACGAAATGACGTCAGAACTCGCTTCAAGCCTCACCCTCGCTCTTCCCGAGCTGATCCTCGCCGGCGCGGCGATGGTGCTCCTGATGATCGGCGTGTTTTCGGGCGAGCGCGCCAACATTACCGTGTCGGGACTGGCCGTGGCGGTGCTGCTCGGCGTCGCCGCCTGGGTGCTGCTTTTCCCGGAGAACGGCGAGGCCTTCGGCACCGCCTTCATCAGCGATCCGTTCGCCCGCTTCATGAAGATACTGACGCTGATCGGCTCGGTGGTGACGCTGGTGATGTCGGTCGGCTTCGCGCGGGCCGAAAAGTTCGACAAGTTCGAATACCCGGTGCTGATCATGCTGGCCACGCTCGGCATGATGCTGATGGTGTCGGCCAACGACATGATCTCGCTCTACCTGGCGCTCGAGCTGCAGTCGCTGGCCGCCTACGTGCTGGCCTCCATCAACCGCGACAGCCTGCGTTCCACCGAGGCGGGGCTGAAATATTTCGTGCTGGGCGCGCTGTCGTCGGGCATGCTGCTCTACGGCATCTCGCTGATCTACGGCTACACCGGCAACACCGGCTTCGAGCAGATCGCCGCCGCTCTCGTCGGCGAGCGCCAGCTGGGCGTCGTCTTCGGCCTGGTCTTCGTGCTGGCCGGCCTCGCCTTCAAGATCTCGGCCGTGCCGTTCCACATGTGGACGCCGGACGTCTACGAGGGCTCGCCGACGCCGGTCACCGCCTTCTTCGCGGCCGCGCCCAAGATGGCGGCGATGGCGCTGCTGGTGCGCGTCACCGTCGGCGCGTTCGAGCCGGTCGCCCACGACTGGCAGCAGATCGTCGTGTTCATTGCCATCGCCTCGATGGCGCTCGGCGCCTTCGCCGCGATCGGCCAGCACAACATCAAGCGCCTGATGGCCTATTCCTCGATCGGCCACATGGGCTACGCGCTGGTCGGGCTTGCCGCCAACAGCCAGGCCGGCGTGCGCGGCGTCGCCATCTACATGCTGATCTACCTCGTCATGACGCTCGGCACCTTTGCCTGCATCCTGGCGATGCGGCGCCGCGAGGGCAACGTCGAGGAGATCGGCGACCTGGCGGGCCTGTCGAGCACCAATCCGGCGATGGCCACGGTGCTGACCATCCTGATGTTCTCGCTCGCCGGCATTCCGCCGCTCGCCGGCTTCTTCGCCAAGTGGTACGTGTTCCTGGCCGCCATCAATTCCGGGCTCTACGCGCTCGCCGTCATCGGTGTGCTCGCCTCGGTGGTCGGCGCCTTCTACTATCTGAGGATCATCAAGATCATGTGGTTCGACGAGCCGGTCGGCGGGTTCCAGCCGATGGCCGGCGAACTGCGGCTCGTGCTCGGCCTGTCGGGCGCCTTCGTGCTGTTCTACGTGCTGATCGGCGGGCCGATCGGCCGCATGGCCGAGGCCGCCGCCGGTACGTTCTTCTGAGCGCGCTGCGGCAGATGGCTTTCTCGCTCGCTCCCGCGGCCGCCCGCCAGGGCTACCGCCTCGAAGCGTTCGAGACGGTCGGCTCGACCAATGCGCTGGCGCTTGACCGCGCGCGGGCAGGCGACCCGGGCCTGCTGTGGCTGGCCGCGCGCCAGCAGGAGGCCGGGCGTGGCCGCCGCGGCCGCGAATGGGCGACGCCGCTAGGCAACCTCGCCGCCACGCTGCTGCTTGCCGGACTGTCCGATCTTTCCCATGCCGCCACGCTCGGCTTCGTCGCCGGCCTGGCGCTTGGCGACGCGCTGGAGCGCGTCGTACCTTCTGCGGCAATCGCGATCGCCCCGGACGGCGCGGATGCGGGCCCGCGCACCCGCTTCGAGCTCAAATGGCCGAACGACGTCTTGGCGAGCGGCGCCAAGCTCGCCGGCATCCTGCTGGAATCGACCGTGCTGCCCGGCGGCGGATATGCCGTGGCGATCGGCATCGGCGTCAACGTCGTGTCGCATCCGCGCGACGTGCCCTATCCGGCGACGTCGCTCGCCGCCCTCGGTTCGGATTGCGATGCCGACACGCTGTTTGCCGCCTTGTCGGATGCCTGGCTCCCCCATCACCGCGCCTGGAACGAGGGCAGGGGGCTCGCCCAGGTGCGCGAGCGGTGGCTTGCCCGCGCCGCCGGCCTCGGCGGTGAAGTGGCGGTGCGCGTTGACGGCGAGGTGGTGCGCGGCGTGTTCGACGGCATCGACGAGGATTGCCGCTTCGTGCTGCGGCGTTCCGACGGCGTGCCGCTGACGATCGCCGCCGGCGACGTGCATTTCGGCGCCGTGGCCTCGGCGGGAGCGCATTGATGATGGCTTCCGACAGCAAGGCCGAACTCGTCTTCTGCCCGCTCGGCGGGGTCGGCGAGATCGGCATGAACTTCGCCCTCTACGGCTATGGTCCTCCGCACGCGCGCGAGTGGATCGTCGTCGACGTCGGCGTCACCTTCCCGGGCCCCAACCTGCCGGGCGTCGATCTCGTCCTGCCCGACATCCGCTTCATCGAGGAGGAAGTCAAAAACCTGCGCGGCATCGTCATCACGCATGCCCACGAGGACCACTACGGCGCGCTGCTGGCGCTCTGGCCGCGCCTGAAGGCGGACTGCTGGATGACCCCGTTCGCCGCCGGGCTGCTCGAAGCGAAGCGTCAGGCCGAGCAGGGCGCACCGCAGGTGCCGGTCACCATCTACCGGCCGGGCGAGACCTTCACGATCGGTCCGTTCCGGATCGAGGCCGTGCCGGTCACCCATTCGATCCCCGAGCCGGTGTCGCTGGCGATCACCACGCCGCTCGGCACCTTCGTCCACACCGGCGACTGGAAGATCGACCCGGCGCCCGAGATCGGCCCGCTCACCGACGAGGCCCGCTTCCGCGCCATCGGCGACAAGGGCGTGATCGCCATGATGTGCGATTCCACCAACGCCATGCGCGAAGGCGAATCGCCGTCCGAGCAGGAGGTCGGCAAGGGCCTGCGCGATGTCATCGCCGCCGCGCCCGGCCGCGTCGCCGTCACCACCTTTTCCTCCAATGTCGGGCGCATCCGCTCCATCATCGAGGCAGCGCGCGACGCCGGGCGCCATGTGCTGGTGCTCGGCCGCTCCATCAAGCGCGTCATCGACGTCGCCTCCGAGCTCGGCTATCTCGACGGCCTGCCCGAGATCCTGCCGGAAGAGGAATTCCAGCACACGCCGCGCGAGAGCCTGGTCATCGTGTGCACCGGCAGCCAGGGCGAGCCGCGTGCCGCACTCGCCAAGCTGGCGCGCGACGAGATGCGCTCCATCTCGCTGTCGCCCGGCGACACCGTCGTCTATTCCTCGCGTGTCATCCCCGGCAACGAGAAGGCCATCCTCGACACGCAGAACCTGCTGATCGAGCAGGGCATCAGGATCATCGAGGACAAGGACGCGCTGGTCCACGTCTCGGGCCATCCGCGCCGCAGCGAGTTGCGCCGCATCTACGAGTGGGTGCGTCCGCAAACGCTGGTGCCCGTCCACGGCGAGGCCGCGCACCTGGTCGCGCAGGGTGCGCTCGCCGCCTCCTGCGGCATCCCGCACGTCGCCCAGGTGCGCAACGGCGACATGCTGCGCCTGGCGCCGGGCGATCCCGAGATCATCGACCAGGTGCCGTTCGGCCGCATCTACAAGGATGGCCGCCTGATCGGCTCCGACGAGGCGATGGGCATTCGCGACCGCCGCCGGCTTTCGTTCGCCGGCCACGTCGCCGTCAACGTCGTGCTCGACGAGCGCTACGAACTCGCCGGCGACCCTGATCTCGTTGCGATCGGCGTGGCGCTCTCCGACGCCTCCGGCGAGCCGCTGGAGGACATCATGCTGGATGCGGCGATCGGCGCGGTTGATTCGATCCCGCGCGCGCGGCGAAAAGACCTGGATCTCGTCTCGGAAGCGGTGCGGCGCGCGGTGCGCTCGGCCGCCGACCACAGCTGGGGCAAGAAGCCGATCGTGACGGTGTTCGTCACGCAATAGCGGGAGCGGAATAGGGAACAGGCTGACGGCGGGCCAGTGCGCCGGTGCATCCTGATCACTGCTCGCCACTCGCTGCTCACTTGAGAGACCAATGCTAGGACGCCTGAACCACGTCGCCATCGCCGTGCCCGACCTCGCCGCCGCGACCGCGCTCTACCGCGACACGCTCGGCGGCAATGTCAGCCAGCCGCAGCAACTGCCCGAGCACGGGGTCACCGTGGTCTTCGTCGATCTCGGCAACACCAAGGTCGAGCTGCTGGAGCCGCTCGGCGAGGCCTCGCCCATCGCCGCCTTCCTGGAAAAGAACGCCGCCGGCGGCATGCACCATGTCTGCTACGAGGTGGACGACATCCTTGCCGCCCGTGATCGGCTGAAGGCTTCGGGCGCCCGCGTCCTGGGCGACGGCGAACCGAAGCCAGGTGCCCACGGAAAGCCTGTCCTGTTCCTGCATCCCAAGGACTTCCAGGGCACTCTGGTCGAGCTCGAGCAGGCCTGAAGCATGGTCCTGCATGACGGCACGCGGCTCTGCGGAGATGATCGACAACGCAATGAGAGGTGGAGTTTCCTCGCGGTTCGGCCGATCCGCGATGCGCTCCGGAAGCAAATGAGCTGGTTTTCGATCGTCGCGATCTATTTCGTGCTGTGGTGGCTGATCCTGTTCGTGGTGCTGCCGTTCAGCCTGCGCACGCAGGACGAGGAAGGCGAGGTCACGCTCGGCACCGAGGCCAGCGCCCCGCATCGTTCGCCGGTGCTGCGCATCGTCGTGCGAACAACGGTCGTGGCCGCAATCCTGTTCGTCGCCTTCTACGTCGTGCGGACCCAGACGAATTTCAGCTTCGACGACATCCCGCGAATCCCGCCCAAATTCGACTGAAACCAGGGCATCGAGCAAGGCGCGGACGGGACACGTTCCGTCCGCCCAACTGGGCAGAGTCCTGCCTCCTGGGCATCCGCCCGCCGCTGCCACAATTATTTCGGTGCACAAAAAAAATGCAAGGCACGAGGCCTTGCAGTTGAACGCGTCCGATCCGTTTCCGTATTCCGGCGGCTGCGACTTATCGCGCCAGGATCGCATCCTCCCAAGACTTTGACCGCGCAGGAGTGCGGATTTATTGGCCCGCACCCACGTTTATGAGGGCACATTAGACCAACGTTCACGAGGATGTCACGAAAAATGTTTCCAAAAGGACATGCATCGTGTGCTGCATTGCACAAAGACGCGGCAGTTCCTGCCTAGCGTTCGACCAATCGTTTTTCGGCCTTGCCGGCCGCCGAGCCGCCGGGTTTCCAACGTGTCATGAAATGGCTATGAAGCGCGTGCAGCACGTTCGGCGCTGCTGCACCGATTCCCAGCCGCCCTACACGGAAATTCACGAATGCGTCTGTCGCGTTTCTTTCTGCCCATCCTCAAGGAGAATCCCCGCGAGGCCGAGATCGTCTCGCACCGGCTGATGCTGCGTGCCGGCATGCTGCGGCAGCAGGCGGCCGGCAGCTTCTCCTGGCTGCCGCTGGGCAAGCGCGTGCTCGACAAGGTCAACCGCATCATCCGCGAGGAGCAGGATCGCGCCGGCGCGCTGGAGATCCTGATGCCGACCATCCAGTCGGCCGAGCTGTGGCGCGAGAGCGGGCGCTACGACGCCTACGGCCCGGAAATGCTGCGGCTCCAGGACCGCCACGAGCGCGACATGCTCTACGGGCCGACCAACGAGGAGATGGTGACCGACATCTTCCGGTCGTATGTCAGGTCCTACAAGGACCTGCCGCTGAACCTCTACCACATCCAGTGGAAGTTCCGCGACGAGGTGCGGCCGCGCTTCGGCGTCATGCGTTCGCGCGAGTTCCTGATGAAGGACGCCTATTCCTTCGACCTCGACTACGAGGGCGCGAAAGCCGCCTACAACCGCATGTTCGTGTCCTATCTGCGCACCTTCGCGCGCATGGGCCTTCAGGCGATCCCGATGCGCGCCGACACCGGCCCGATCGGCGGCGACCTCAGCCACGAGTTCATCATTCTCGCCGACACCGGCGAGAGCGAGGTCTTCTGCCATCGTGACTATCTCGGCCTCACCGTTCCCGGTTCCGACGTCGACTTCACCAACGACGGCCAGATCGCCGGCATCGTCGCCGACTGGACCGCGCCCTACGCGGCCACCGACGAGATGCACGACGAGGACGCCTGGAAGGAAATCGCCGACGCCGACCGGGTCGCCGCGCGCGGCATCGAGGTCGGCCACATTTTCCACTTCGGCACCAAGTATTCCAAGCCGATGAACGCCAGCGTCACCGGTCCCGACGGCAAGGAGCATTTCGTCTCCATGGGCTCCTACGGCATCGGCCCGACCCGGCTGGTCGCCGCCATCATCGAGGCGAGCCACGACGACAACGGCATCATCTGGCCGGACGCCGTGGCGCCCTTCGATGTCGTGCTCGTCAACATGAAGCCCGGCGACGAAGCCTGCGATTCGACCTGCGAGAAGCTGCTTGCCGCCTATGAGAAGGCCGGCCGCGAGGTTCTTTACGACGACACCGACAACCGCGCCGGCGCCAAGTTCGCCACCGCCGACCTGATCGGCGTGCCCTGGCAGGTGATCGTCGGCCCGCGCGGCGTCGGCGAGGGCACCGTCGAGGTCAAGCGCCGTGCCACCGGCGATCGCGACGTCAAGAAGATCGACGAACTGCTTTCCATGATCGAGGCGCGCGCATGACCGTCGTCGGCAGGTCCGGACCCGCGGCATGAGCGAAGCCCCAGCAGGCACGCTCGCCGAGACCGGGCGCCAGCCGCCGCGCACCGACGGCGCCGGCCCGTTCTCCGGTTTCGAACGGATGATGGCGTGGCGCTACCTGCGCTCGCGCCGGCGCGAGGCGGTGATCTCGGTCATCGCCTCGATCTCCTTCATCGGCATCATGCTGGGCGTCGCCACGCTGATCATCGTCATGGCGGTGATGAACGGCTTCCGCACCGAACTTTTGAACCGCATCCTCGGCATCAACGGCCACATCATCGTCCAGGCCGTCGACCGGCCGCTGGACGACTACGACGAGGTCGCCAAGCGCATCGCCGGCGTGAAGGGCGTCAAGTTCGTGCTGCCGCTGATCGAGGGCCAGGTCCTGGCGTCCGGCAGCACGGGCTCCGGCACGGGCGCGCTGGTTCGCGGCGTGCGCGCCGAAGACCTCACCAACATGAAGCTCGTCGCCGACCACATCCTGTCCGGCTCGCTGGTCGGGTTCGCCACGGGCGAGGGGGTGGCGATCGGCTCGCGCATGGCGCAGAATCTCGGCCTCGCGGTCGGCGACCCGATCACGCTCGTTTCGCCCGAGGGCGATGTCGGGCCGTTCGGCACCACGCCGCGGGTCAAGACCTATCCGGTCAGCGCCATCTTCGAGATCGGCATGTCGGAATACGATGCCTCCATCGTCTTCATGCCGCTCAGCGAGGCGCAGCTCTTCTTCAACCAGGAAGGCCGCGTGCAGAGCATCGAGGTGTTCCTCGACAATCCCGACAACGTCGCCGCCATGGAAGGGCCGGTGCAGGACGCCGCGCAACGCCAGATCTACATGACCGACTGGCGCCAGCGGAACCAGAGCTTCTTCTCCGCCCTGCAGGTGGAGCGCAACGTCATGTTCATGATCCTCACCCTGATCGTGCTGGTCGCAGCCCTCAACATCATCTCCGGCCTGGTCATGCTGGTGAAGGACAAGAGCCACGACATCGCCATCCTGCGCACCATGGGGGCGACGCGCGGCGCGGTCATGCGCATCTTCATGATGACGGGTGCCGCGATCGGCGTCATCGGGACGCTCGCCGGCGTGCTGCTCGGCGTCGTTGTGTGCCTCAACATCGAATTGATCCGCGAGTTCTTCTCGTGGCTGTCGGGCACCACCATCTTCAATCCGGAACTCTATTTCCTCAGCCAGCTTCCGGCCCGCATGGAAACCGACGAGACGCTGTCGGTGATCGCCATGGCGCTGGGCCTGTCCTTCCTGGCGACGCTGTTTCCCGCATGGCGGGCCGCCAGGCTCGATCCGGTCGAGGCGCTGAGATACGAATGAGCGACACTCCCGTTCTGGAGCTGCACCAGGTCGAGCGGCACTACCTGCAGGGCGAGCGCAGGCTCACCGTGCTCGACGGCGCCGACTTCACGTTGGCGGCCGGCGAGATGGTGGCGCTGGTGGCGCCGTCCGGCGCCGGCAAGTCGACGCTGCTGCACCTTGCAGGCCTGCTGGAGCGGCCGGATTCGGGCGAGATCGTGCTGTCGGGGCGCTCCTGCGGCCGGCTCAGCGACGAGCAGCGCACCGCGATCCGCCGCAACGAGGTCGGCTTCGTCTACCAGTTCCACCATCTGCTTGGCGAGTTCACGGCGCTCGAAAACATCATGATCCCGCAGCTCGTGCGCGGCCTGCCGTGGCGCGAGGCCGAGGACCGGGCCGCCCAGCTTCTCGACTACATGAAGATCGCCGCCCGCCGCGATCACCGGCCCTCGGAATTGTCCGGCGGCGAACAGCAGCGCGTGGCGATCGCCCGCGCCGTCGCCAACGCGCCGCAGCTCCTGCTCGCCGACGAGCCGACCGGCAATCTCGACCCGACCACCGCCACCTACGTGTTCGAGGCACTGGAAGCCCTCGTGCGCCAGTCCGGCCTGTCGGCGCTGATCGCTACCCACAACCATGAGCTGGCCGAGCGCATGGACCGTCGCGTCACGCTCGACGGCGGTCACGTCGTGGCGCTCTGACGGCGGCCTCACCGGCCCGCTTTCCGCCTCTCCCTAGAACTCCCGTTTACCTCCGGTTAACCGAAGCGCCCGGCTCGGATGCCTGGCTGCGCGTTATGCTGTTGACTTTGATACAAAACGGGAACAAATTGCATACATAAAGAGAAAACGGAGAGCTTCCCATGGTCGAGATGGTTCAGGACGTCGCTTCGCTGGTCTGTGTCAGCCTTTTCATTGTCACCATGGCGATGTGGATCGGCGCGTTCTAGCGCCGTCGTTTCGGTGCCTGCGATGGCGGGCATCTTTCGGGCGAATCAGGAAGATCAAGACTGCGGACCGCCGCGAACGGGCGGCGGCCGGCGGAGGGAAGGCGGCTCGCGGCGAATGTGAGCATGTTCGTTAACGAATTCTTGTTGCCGCTGGCCTAGGCTTTGCGCCAAGTGCCGCAAGGACCGGCTGCGGAGTATGTGTTGTCGCCGCTCACGATCGCCTTTCTCGTCGGGGTCAACCTGGCGATCCTCTTCCTTCTCATGGCCGTGCCGCTCGGGTTGCGCACCGTCTCGGTGTCGACTCGCGTCGCCGCGTCGCGTGAGCGGCTGTGGGAAGCGCTCTGGCCGTTCGGCAGCGACGCCCGCTGGTCCGGCCAGCTCGTGGCCGTCGAGCGGGTCGACGGCGATCCCGCCCTGGCGCGTATGGCGCTCTCCTGGGAAGGGCGCGACGGCAAGCCGATAGAGCGCCTCGTCCGCTTCGACGACGTGGTGCCGGCTTCGTCGTTTTCGCGCCGCATCGTCGACGACACCTCGCTCGACGCGGCGTTCTGGGTGCATTTTCGCGAGCGTGTCGAACTGGCGGACGCGCCGGGCGGCGGCACCCGCGTCACCTTCACCGGCACCGACCGCTACAACGGCGCCGCTTTCCTGGTTTTCCGCTACTTCGCGATGCGCCGCGAGATCGGCAAGCTGAAGCGCTGGGTCGAGACCGGCCATTATCGGGCGGGCGGCATTTTCGAGCATCCCGCCACCCAGTTCGGGCTGGCGACGCTGTCGGCCTTCATCCTGTGGCCGTTCTTCGGCCTCACCGTCGGCGGCTTCGCCGCCGCCGCGCTGCTCACCCTTGTCGTCGGTCTCCACGAGCTCGGCCATCTCGCGGCCTTCCGCGTCATGGGCCACCGCCGGGTGCGCATGATCTTCGTCCCGCTGCTTGGCGGGATCGCGATCGGCGGCCGGCCATACGACAGCCGATTCGAGGTCGCCTTCGTCGCACTGATGGGCGCCGGATTCTCGGCCTTCCTCGTGCCGGTCGCGATCTCGGCCAGTTCCGCTGCCGAAAGGGCGGGCGACGCGCGCGCTGCCACGCTGCTCGCCACGCTGGCGGGCCTCGTCGCGCTGTTCAACCTCGCCAATCTCGTTCCGGTGTGGAAGTTCGATGGCGGTCAGGTGCTGCGCCAGGTCTTCTACGGGGCGTGGACGCTCTCGCTCGCCTCTTTCGCCATCCTCGCCGCGTTCCTGTGGCTCGGCTGGCAGGCGGGCTTTTCGGTCGAGGTGCTGCTGGTTGCCGGTGCGGTTTTCGCCATCCTCAGCGTCATGACCGCCGGCAGCGGCGTCAAGCCGCGCCACGAGCTGAAGCCGATCTCCGGGCGCGAGCGCATTGCCGTCGCCGCCGCGCTGGTCGCGGTCTTCGCCATTCACGGTCTCGGCGTGCTTTGGGCCGCCGCGCGCTTCCTGGCCTGAATTGTCGCGACGGGGCTCAGTCGCCCGCCGCCAGCCCCTCGCGCCGGGGATCGACGCCGCCGATCATCCCGTCCGCCGTGAACGCGACGCCGCTGTAGCCGGAGTTCATCTCCTTCGTCTCGGTGCGGAAGCCGAGCGCGGCGAGATCGTCTGCCATGTCCTCGGCACTGGTTCCCTCTTCAAGGTCGTAGGTGCCGAACCTGTCGATCAGATGCGGGGCCGCGAACGCCTGCTGGATGTCCATTTTCCAGTCGATCATGCGGATGATCGCGTTGGCGACATAGGAGATGATGAAGCTGCCGCCGGGCGAACCCAGGGCGAAGGCCGGCTTGCCGTCCTTCAGCACGATGGTCGGCGACATCGACGAGCGCGGCCGCTTGCCGGCTTCCACGCGGTTGGCGACGGCCATGCCGCCCTGGTCCGGCAGGAAGGAGAAATCGGTCAGCTGGTTGTTGAGCAGGAAGCCGCCGACCATCAGGTGCGAGCCGAACGGCCCCTCCACGGAACTCGTCATCGAGGCGACGTTGCCGTCCCTGTCGACGATGACGACATGCGAGGTCGAGGGGATTTCGGGGGAGATGCCGGTCAGCCTCAGCTCCGCCTTTTCCCATGGCGGCTCGCCGGGCGCGGCGTCCTGCGCGCCGAGTGCGGTGGCCCGGTGCAGCAGCTTCGCGCGGTCGGCGAGATAGGCGGGATCGAGCAGCCCTTCCGGCATCGCCACGAAATCGCGGTCGGCCATGTAGCGGCCGCGGTCGGCGAAGGCGAGGCGCGTCGCATCGCCGATGATGCGCCAGCTCTGCGGATCGTCGGGCCCGAGCCCCGCGAGGTCGAAATGCGACACCATGCCGAGGATCTGCCCGACCGTCAGGGCGCCGGAGGAGGGCGGCCCCATCCCGCAGACGTCGTAGCCCCGATAGGGCGCGCAGACGGGCTGCCGCTCCTTCGTCTGGTAGTCGGCCAGGTCGTCGAGCGTCAGCTTGCCCGGGTTCGTCGGATGGCCGCGCACTGCGTCGACGATCTTTTCCGCGGTCGACCCGACATAGAATTCGTCCGCCCCGCCATAGGCGAGCAGCATCAGCGTCTCGGCGTAGTCCGGGTTCTTCAGCAGCGTGCCGGCCTTCAGCGGCTCTCCGGCATCGTCGAAGAAATAGGCGTGCGTGCCCGGCTGTCCGGCCAGCCGCTCGCGGTCGCCGTCGATCATCGCCGCCAGCCGCGGCGAGACTTCGAACCCGTTGCGGGCCAGCGCGATCGCCGGCTTGAACAGGTCCGACCAGAGCTTCCTGCCGTATTCCCCCTGCACGCGCTCCATCAGCCGCACGACCCCGGGCACGCCGACCGAGCGGCCGCCGATCACCGCCGTGGAAAACGGCAGGGGATTGCCGTCCGAATCGAGGAAGAGGCGAGGCGTTGCCGCGGCGGGCGCGGTCTCGCGCGCGTCGAACGTCGTCAACTTGCCGCTGGCGCCGTCGTACCAGACCAGGAACGCCCCGCCGCCGATGCCCGACGATTGCGGCTCGACCAGCCCGAGCACCGCCTGCACGGCCACCAGCGCGTCGGCTGCCGTGCCGCCGGCCTTCAGCACGTCGAGCCCGGCCTTGGTGGCGAGCGGATTGGCCGTCACCACCATCTCGTGGCTGGCACGGACGGGCTGGCGTTCGTCGAAGCCCGTGGCCGGTTCCGGCGCCAGCACGTCGGAGGCCTGCTGTCCGGCGGCCGGCCATGCGGCGACCAGCGCGAGAAGGGCGAGGGCGCCGGCGAGCGGCTTCATGTCAGGCAGATCTCCTGAGAGCGGCGGCGACAGTCTCGCCACCTTCGGCCGGGCTTTCCGCCACGGGGCCGAAAATGTCGACGAATGCCGCCTTCAGCGCGACGTCGAAATCTTCCATCGTGATCGGCAGGCCGAGATCGACGAGGCTGGTCACGCCGTGGTCGCGTATGCCGCACGGCACGATGCCGGAAAAGTGCGAAAGGTCGGGCTCGACGTTGATGGCGATGCCGTGGAAGCTCACCCAGCGCCGCAGCCTGATGCCGATCGCCGCGATCTTGTCCTCGGCCGGCGCGCCGTCGGGCGAGGGCGGCCGGTCGGGCCTCACCACCCAGACGCCGACGCGGTCGTCGCGCCGCTCGCCCTTCACGTTGACCCGGTCCAGCGCCGAGATGATCCAGTCCTCGAGCGCGGCCACGAACGCGCGCACGTCCTCGCGCCGCCGCTTCAGGTCGAGCATGGCGTAGGCGACCCGCTGGCCGGGGCCGTGATAGGTGTATTCGCCGCCGCGGCCGGCTTCGAACACCGGAAAACGGTTGGCGTCCACCAGGTCTTCCGGCCGCGCGCTGGTGCCGGCGGTGTAGAGCGGCGGATGCTCCACCAGCCACACCTGTTCGCCCGCCGTGCCGGCGCGGATCGCCTCTGCTCGCGCCTCCATGTGCGCCAGCGCGTTATCGTATTGGGTGAGGCCCGGTGAGACCCGCCATTCGACCGGAGGCGACCCCGGCGAGGGCAGGAATCGTGCGGCGCTGCCGCCGCGGGTGATGGGGGAAACGGGCATGGCTCGTCTTTCTATGCCGCCTTTCGGCGGACGCGTCCAGTTGCGGCATCGCCGCGCCGCCGCGCACGATCCACGCGAGCAACCGAAAACCACGTCGTATCAGCGGTTTGCAATGATCTTCCGATTCGTTTTCGCAAGACGGGTTGTCCGACGTTTGGCGCTGCATTCGATTGCTGCCGATATCGATGCGCGAAGCGCTCCAGCGCCCTTGTTTCGCGCGAGTCGATTTGCTACATGCGCCGGGCTGGCTCGCGAGCCGGCCCTACCACGTGCGGTCGTGGCGGAATTGGTAGACGCGCAGCGTTGAGGTCGCTGTGGGGCAACCCGTGGAAGTTCGAGTCTTCTCGACCGCACCATCAGCTTTCGATTTTCGCTGAAACTCAGGCTCTTCCCGACTACCCGCCGCCGCTCTGGCGCGGCGGGCAGAACGCCGAGTGCAACGCCTCCACGATCGTCAGGACCTGCGGCCGCGTGATGCGGTAGTAGACCGACGTGCCCTCGCGGCGCGCCTCCACCAGCCCGTCCGCCCTCAGACGCATCAATTGCTGCGACATCGGCACCTGCTCGATGCCGAGCTCGTCGCGTAGCTCCGCGACGGACCGCTCCTTGTCACCAAGCGCGCACAGGACCAGCAGGCGCTGCGGGTGCGAGATGCTGCGCAGCAGGTCGGCCGCCTCTCCGGAGGCCGGTATCATTTCTTTCACATTCATGTTCTTGAAATTAAAATTCCTGAATGTTAGATGCAAGTCCGAAATTCGGGGGCGCAGGCTAAATCAGCTTACCGCGATGACGACACGCTGGGAATCGGCAGTTCCGGCGACGGGGAAGCTGCGCTGTCCCGAAACGGTTTGGATCGAGCCGGCCCGGCGTCGGGCGGCCAACAGGAGAGACGGCGATGACGATCGACAAGGCAGTCATGATGTTCGCGGGATTTGTGGTGCTGGTTTCGCTGGCGCTCGGCATCTACCACTCGGCCTGGTGGTTCCTGCTCACGGCCTTCGCCGGGATCAACATGATCCAGGCCTCGGTCACCGGGTTCTGCCCGGCCGCGATGCTGTTCCGCAAGGCCGGCTGCAAGGCCGGCCCGGCCTTCAAGTAGGAAGCCGCCCCGCCACCCGCCGCTGCCCTGCGCCCGCCGCGCGGTTTTCGAACTCTGGAATTGGTCTGACCCATGAACGACACCACCCTCCACAGGGCCGGCGGCGCGCTCGCCTTGCTCCTCTCGCTGGCTTCGGCGCCATCGCTCGCCGGCCAGTTCACCGTCGAGCCGACCACCGTGACGGAGATGAAATCCGTCTACGGCCAGGTCGAGAGCCGCACCATCGTGCCGGCCCGCGCCCGCATCTCCGGCACCATCGCCGAGGTCGGCGTCAGCGAGGGCGACGAGGTGACCAAGGGCGACGTCATCGCCAAGGTCGTCGACGACAAGATCGCGCTGCAGCTCGAGGCGGCCGCTGCCAAGATTTCGGCGCTGGAATCGCAGCTCCAGAACGCCGAGACCGACCTGCAGCGCGCCCAGGACCTGTTGAGCAAGGGCGCCGGCACCCAGAGCCGCGTCGACAGCGCGCAGCTCCAGTTCGACGTCGTCACCAACCAGCTCACCGCCGCGCGCGCCGACAAGGCCGTCATCGAGCAGAGCGCACGTGAGGGCGAGACGCTGGCGCCGGCCACCGGACGCGTGCTGACCGTCCCGGTGACCGCCGGCTCCGTCATCATGGCGGGCGAGCCGGTCGCCCGCATCGCGTCCGGCCGCTACTACCTGCGCCTGTCGCTGCCGGAGCGCCACGCCGCCGAGATCAGGGAAGGCGCCACCGTCGCCATTTCCGAGCGCGGCATCGGCGGGGGCGGTGACTTCGCCGACAAGCGCCAGGGCCGCATCGCCAAGGTCTATCCGGAGATCGAGAACGGCCGCGTCATCGCCGACGTCGAGGTTGCCGACATCGGCAGCTACTTCGTCAACGAGCGCACGCTCGTCTCCATTCCCGTCGCCCGCCGCGCCATGCTCGGTGTGCCGCCGCAGGCGGTGCGCACCGTCCACGGCGTCGACTACGTCACGCTGGCGACCGGAGAGGGCGAGCTCGAGGTCGCCGTCGTGCTCGGCGAGACCTTCGCCGACGGCGGCGCGCCGCTGGTCGAGGTGCTGAGCGGGCTGCAGGCCGGCGACACGGTGATCGTGCCATGAAATACGGCATCGCCGGCGGGCTCACCCGCGCCTTCATCACCTCGCCGCTCACCCCGCTGTTCCTGCTGGCGGCGATCGGGCTCGGCATTGTCGCCCTCATCACCCTGCCGCGCGAGGAGGAGCCGCAGATCTCCGTCCCGATGGTCGACATCCACATCGCGGCCAACGGGCTCAAGGCCGAGGACGCGGTCAAGCTGGTCACCGAGCCGCTCGAGACCATCATCAAGAGCATCGACGGCGTCGAGCACGTCTATTCGCAGACCCAGGACGACGGCGCGCTGGTGACCGCGCGCTTCGAGGTCGGCACCAGCTCCGACGCCGCGATCCTGCGCGTCCACGACAAGGTGCGCGCCAATCTCGACCGCATCCCGGTCGGCATCCCAGAGCCGCTGATCGTCGGCCGCGGCATCGACGACGTCGCCATGGTCGTGGTGTCGCTGACGCCGACCCCGGAGGCGGCCGGCAAGTGGACGTCGGCGGACCTGACCAGGCTGGCGCGCGAACTGCAGGTCGAGGTCTCCAAGCTCCCCGACATCGGGCTCACCTACATCGTCGGCAGCCAGCCGGAGGAAATCCAGGTCGAGCCCGACCCGGAAAAGCTTTCGCTCTACGGCATCACGCTGCAGCAGCTCACCGGCAAGATCGCCGGCGCCAACCGGTCCTTCCAGATCGGTACGGTGCGCGACGACGGCAAGCAGCGCGTGCTGGTCGCCGGGCAGACGCTGCAGGCGCTGTCCGACATCGGCAACCTGCTCCTGACCGCGCGCGACGGCCGGCCGGTCTACGTGCGCGACGTGGCCAACGTGGTGCTCGCGACCTCGCCGTCGGAGAACCGCGTCACCAACATCGCCAAGACCGATGGCGGGCTGGTGCGCGCGCCGTCGGTATCGCTGGCGATCGCCAAGCGTCCCGGCACCAACGCCGTCGTCATCGCCGAGAACATCGTCGAGCGTCTTCACCAGATCCGCGGGCAGATCTTCCCCAAGGACGTGCAGATGATCGTCACGCGCGACTACGGCGAGACGGCGAACGAGAAGGCCAACGAACTGCTGTTCCACCTGGCGCTGGCCACCGTCTCGATCGTCATCCTGGTGGCGCTGTCGATCGGCTGGCGCGAGGCGCTGGTCGTCGCCGTCGTCATCCCGACCACGATCCTGCTGACATTGTTCGCCTCGCGCGTCATGGGCTACACGCTCAACCGCGTCAGCCTGTTCGCGCTGATCTTCTCGATCGGCATTCTCGTCGACGACGCCATCGTGGTGATCGAGAACATCGCCCGTCACTGGGCGATGGAGGACGGCCGCTCGCGCAAGACCGCCGCGATCGAGGCGGTGGCCGAGGTCGGCAACCCGACGATCGTGGCGACGCTGACCGTGGTGGCGGCGCTGCTGCCGATGCTGTTCGTGTCGGGCATGATGGGCCCCTACATGAGCCCGATCCCGGCCAACGCCTCGGCCGCGATGCTGTTTTCCTTCTTCGTCGCGGTCATGCTGACGCCGTGGCTGATGATGAAGTTCGGCAAGCAGCACCACGCTTCCGCCCATGCCCACGGGGCCGGCGGCCACGGCGGCGCGCTCGGCCGCGCCTACGTCGTGGTCGCAAGGCCGATCCTCAAGTCGCGCCTGCGCGCCTGGACCTTCCTCGTCCTGGTCGGCGTGGCGACGCTCGCGTCCATGTGGCTGATCTACTCCAAGGACGTCACGGTCAAGCTGCTGCCCTTCGACAACAAGACCGAGTTGCAGGTCGTAGCCGACCTGCCGCGGGGCGCCTCGGTCGAGGACACCAACCGGCTGTTGCAGCAGGTGGTCGACAGGCTGGCCGACGTGCCCGAGATCGTCTCCTTCGAGACCTTCGCCGGCACCGCCTCGCCGTTCAACTTCAACGGCCTCGTGCGGCACTACTACCTGCGCTCGAACCCCGAGCAGGGCGACGTCACCGTCAACCTGTTGCCGAAGGGCGAGCGCGACCGGGAAAGCCACGCGGTCGCGCTGGAGATGCGCAAGCGTCTCGAAGGCCTGCCGGCGCCCGATGGAACGGTCATCAAGGTCGTCGAGCCGCCGCCGGGGCCGCCGGTGGTCGCCACGCTGCTCGCCGAGATCTACGGTCCCGACGCCGAGACGCGCCGCGCCGTCGCCACCAAGGTGCGCCAGACCTTCGAGAGCGTGCCGTTCATCGTCGACGTCGACGACAGCTTCCACAACCAGCCGGAGCGGTTGCGCCTGGCGGTCGACCAGGACAACCTCGAATACTACAAGGTCGAGCAGTCCGACGTGTACGACACGCTGGCCTATCTCTACGGCGGCGCCACGGTCGGCTATTCGCATCGCGGCGGCGGCCGCCATCCGATCCCGATCCGCATGTCGCTGTCGAAGGAGCACGGCGTGGTCGACGAGCGGGCTCTTGCGACGCCGGTTCCGGCCAACGCCCTGCCGGGCGCACGCGACGTGGTGGAACTCGGGGACGTCGTCCACGTCATCCGCGAGCCGGCCTCGTATCCGATCTTCCGCCACAACGGACGCTCGATCGAGATGGTGATGGGCGAGCTCGCCGGCGAGTTCGAGGCACCGGTCTACGGCATGCTGGCCGTCGACGACGCCATTGCCGCGGCCGACTGGGGCGACCTGCCCAAACCAGAGGTGTCGCTGCACGGCCAGCCGTCCGACGAAGCCTCGCCGACGCTTCTGTGGGACGGCGAGTGGGAAGTCACCTGGGTGACCTTCCGCGACATGGGCGCGGCCTTCATGGTGGCGATCGTCGGCATCTACATCCTCGTCGTCGCGCAGTTCGGCTCGTTCAAGCTGCCGCTGGTCATCCTGACGCCGATCCCGCTCACCCTGATCGGCATCATGCTCGGCCACTGGCTGTTCGGCGCGCCGTTCTCGGCGACCTCGATGATCGGCTTCATCGCGCTGGCCGGCATCATCGTGCGCAACTCGATCCTGCTGGTCGACTTCATCCGCAACGCGCACGCGCCTTCGCGAAATCTCGTCGACGTGCTGCTCGAGGCCGGCGCGATCCGCTTCAAGCCGATCCTCCTGACCGCGATCGCGGCGATGATCGGCGCGGCGGTGATCCTGACCGACCCGATCTTCCAGGGTCTGGCCATCTCGCTGCTGTTCGGTCTGGCGTCCTCGACGCTGCTGACGGTGCTGGTGATCCCGGCGATCTACGTCGCCCTGCGCGGCGGCCGGAAAGCCGGCGACGAGAGCGCATGACCCAGGGAACGGCCCGCGCCCAGATGTCGCGGGCTGTTCCTCTCATTGGCGGGCTAGCTTCGCCACCGCCTTCCGGGCTTCCGCCCGGCTGGCGGTCACGAACGCCGCAACTTCTCCGACAGAGGTGCAACGACGCGCGATAGCCTTTGAAATCCATCGGTTTCGGGGCTACACCCTCATGCGAACCTGAAACCCCTCAAGCCGCTACGGGAGGCGCTGTTGGAAGACACGCACGACCTGCCGCCCGAAAGCGAGACCGAGGAAGACCGTCCCGACATCTACAACGAGGACGGCGCCGTCCGGCAGGATTTCCTGGCCGAAATCGACGCGGCGATCGCCGATCAGGACAAGCCGACGCTGATCCGCGAGGTCGGCCAGCTCCACCAGTCCGAGATCGGCGACCTGATCGAGGCGCTGGCGCCCGAGCAGCGCGGCGCGCTCGTCCAGCTGATGGGCGATGCGTTCGACTACGCCGCGCTCACCGAAGTCGACGACGGCATCCGCAACGACATCGTCAAGAACATCTCCAACGACCGCATCGCGCTGGCCGTGCAGGCGCTCGATTCGGACGATGCGGTCTACATTCTCGAGGATCTGCCGGACGAGGACCAGAACGAGATTCTGGCCCAGCTTCCCTTCTCTGAGCGCATCCGGCTTCGCCGCTCGCTGGCCTATCCCGAAGAGACGGCCGGCCGGCGCATGCAGACCGAGTTCGTCGCGGTGCCGCCGTTCTGGACCGTCGGCCAGACCATCGACTACATGCGCGAGGACAAGGATCTGCCGGACCAGTTCAGCCAGATCTTCGTCATCGACCCGACCTTCCGGCTGCTTGGCGCCGTCGATCTCGACCGCGTGCTGCGCAGCCAGCGCAACACCAAGGTCGAGGACGTCATGCACGAGACGCGCCACGCCATTCCGGCCACGATGGACCAGGAAGAGGCGGCGCGCGAGTTCGAGCAGTACGACCTTCTGTCCGCCGCCGTCGTCGACGCCAACGAACGCCTCGTCGGCGTGCTGACCATCGACGACGTCGTCGACGTCATCCAGCAGGAGGCCGAGGAAGACATCCTGCGCATGGGCGGCGTCGGCGACGAGGAGCTGTCCGACACCGTCGCCGCCACCTCGCGCTCGCGCGTGCCCTGGCTGGGCGTCAACCTCGTCACCGCCATCATCGCCTCGCTGGTGATCGGCCTGTTCGACGCCACGATCCAGCAGATGGTGGCGCTCGCCGTGCTGATGCCGATCGTCGCTTCCATGGGCGGAAACGCAGCCACCCAGACGATGACGGTGACGGTGCGCGCGCTCGCCACCCGTGACATCGACATCTACAACGCCGGGCGCATCATCCGCCGCGAAACCGTCGTCGGCATTCTCAACGGCATCGTTTTCGCCCTGATCATGGGCGTGCTGGCAGCGCTCTGGTTCGGCAATCCGAATCTCGGCGCCATCATCGCCGCCGCCATGGTCATCAACATGCTGGCCGCCGCGCTCGCCGGCATCCTCATCCCGCTGATCCTCGACCGCGTCGGCGCCGACCCGGCGGTCGCCTCGTCGGTCTTCGTCACCACCGTCACCGACGTCGTCGGCTTCTTCGCCTTTCTGGGGCTCGCCGCCTGGTGGTTCAGCACGGGCACGACATGACGCCGCCGCTGCTCGTTGCCGCCGGGGGCGCCCACATCGACCGGCGCGGCCGTGTCCAGGGCGATTACGTGCCGGCCGCCTCCAATCCCGTGACCATGCACGAGGAGGTCGGCGGCGGCGCGTTCAACGCCCTGCGCACCGCGGTCCGGCGTGGCGTTGGCGGCGCCATCCTGTCGCTGCGGGGCGCCGACGCGGGCGCTGAAACGGTGGCCACGGCGATCGCACGGGCAGGCATCGAGGATCTGTCTGCGATCTATCTCGACCGCTCCACGCCGAGCTACACGGCCGTGCTCGACCGCGAAGGCGAGCTGATCGCCGGCTTCGCCGACATGGGGCTCTACGATTTCGCCTTCGCCAAGCAGGTTTCGCGCCGCAAGTTCCGTGATGCGGTGGCGCGGGCCGACGCGCTTCTGACGGACGCCAACATGTCCGATGCCGCGCTTGCGAGACTGACCGCATTGGCGGGCGACAAGCCCGTCTACGCCATCGCGATTTCGCCGGCCAAGGCGGTGCGCCTCTTGCCGCTGCTCGACCGGCTGTCGGTGCTGTTCATGAACATGCGCGAGGCGCGCGCGCTCGCCGGAATGGCGGCCGAAGCGGATGCGGCGCGCGTGATCGCGGCACTTCGGGGCAGGGGTCTGAGGCGCGCCGTCGTCACCGCCGGCTCCGGCGCGGTTCTGGCCTTCGACGGCGAAACCGACTATTCCCTGACCCCGCCGCCGGTCGAGGCCGTCGCCGACGTCACCGGTGCCGGGGATGCGCTGGCCGGCGCCGCGATCGCGGCGCTGATGCGCGGCGCCCCGTTTGGCGAAGCGCTGCGCGATGGCGTTGCGGCCGCGCGCCTTGCGGTGCTCGATACCGCCGCCGTGCCGGAATTCGACGCCGAAGGCTTCGCCGCCGCGCTCGCCACCATCCCGCAGCCGGCAAGCCCCGGCAATGCCGAAGAACCCGCCCGGAGAACCGGATGACGTCCGAAAATGCCCGCAGCCACATGAAGTTCTCGCCACCTGTCAGCGAGGCGCTGGCCGATGGCCGGCCCGTGGTCGCGCTCGAAAGCACCATCATCACGCATGGCATGCCCTATCCCGACAACGACCGCATGGCCGCGCGGGTCGAGGAGATCATCGCCGAGGAGGGGGCGGTTCCCGCCACCATTGCCGTCGTCGACGGCTGCCTGAAGATCGGCCTGACCCCGCAGGAGCGCGAGGCGCTGGCGCGCCGCGGCGACGCCATGAAGCTGTCGCGCGCCGATCTCGCATTCGCCGTCGCGCAGGGGCGCACCGGCGGCACCACGGTCGCCGCGACGATGATCGCGGCGCATCTGGCCGGCATCTCCGTCTTCGCCACCGGCGGCATCGGCGGCGTCCACAAGGGCGCGGAGGAGAGCTTCGACATCTCGGCCGACCTCGAGGAACTGGCCCGCACGCCGGTCATCGTCGTATCGGCCGGGGCCAAGGCGATTCTCGATATCGAAAAGACGCTCGAAGTGCTTGAAACGAAAGGCGTTCCGGTAGTCGGATACGGCACCAACGTGATGCCCGCCTTCTGGTCGCGGACCTCGCCGTTCCCGGCGCCGCTGAGGCTCGACGACGCCGCTTCCATCGCCACGTTCCACCGCACGCGCGCCGATCTCGGCATAGTCGGCGGCATGCTTGTCGCCAATCCGGTTCCCTCCGGCCAGGAAATCCCGGAGAGCGAGATCGCCGACCACATCGCCCGGGCGCAGGGGGCGGCCGCCGCCTCCGGCGTCACCGGCAAGGCGGTCACGCCGTTCCTGCTGTCGCACATGCTGGAGACGACGGGCGGCAAGAGCCTGGCCACCAACATCGCGCTGGTCGAGAACAACGCCCGGCTCGCCGCGGCGATCGCGCGCGAGCTGAGCGGCGCCTAGCGCAATTCCAGGAAAAGTGGGAACCGGTTTTCCGTCCGGAATTGCGCGAGGATCAACAATTCCAGGAAAAGTGGGAACCGGTTTTCCGTCCGGAATTGCGCGAGGATCAACAATTCCAGGAAAAGTGGGAACCGGTTTTCCGTCCGGAATTGCGCGAAATCAGAGACTTGGCGCGGTTCGTCGATTTCATTGAAGGGACGAACCGCTCCAGTATCTCTGTCGGGGCTCAGCCCTCGATCGGTGCAAGCCTGATTTCGACGCGCCGGTTCAAGGCGCGGCCTTGCGGCGTATCGTTGGAGGCGATGGGGTGCGCCTCGCCGTATCCCTTCACCGAGAAGCGCCTGCCGTCGACGCCCTGCGCGTTCAAATAGTTCGCCACCGACAGCGCGCGCCGCTCAGACAGCGCCAGGTTGTAGTCGTCATTGCCGGTCGAATCGGTGTGGCCGTTGACGTCGACCAGCGTCCGGTTGAACTTCTTGAGCACCAGCGCGACCGAGTTCAGCGTCGGATAGAAGCTGGAGCTCACCGCGTCCTGGTCGGTGGCGAAAGTGATGTTGGAGGGCATGTTGAGGATGATGTAGTCGCCCTCGCGGGTCACCGAGACGCCGGTGCCCTGCAACTGCGCCCGCAGCTCCGCCTCCTGGTTGTCCATGTAGGCGCCGATGGCGCCGCCCGCCAATGCCCCCACGCCCGCTCCGATCAGCGCGGCTTCGCGCTGCGAGGCGCCCGAACCGCCCACCGCCAGCCCGGTCAGCGCGCCGAGCCCGGCGCCGATGACGGCGCCGCCGGCCGTGTTGGAAACCTTCTGCTGGCCCGTGTAGGGGTCGGTGGTGCAGCCGGCCGCGATCAACGCGGCTGCCGCCAGCGCGGAAATTTGCTTGTACATCTGTGAATCGAACTCCGTGGCGTCCCTGCGCAGCAACTAGCACGGAAACCCGCGCGCGCGACAGTGGTTCTTCGCGGACGGGGCCTTGGCGTGAGCGCAAAAAAAACGGCTCAGTCGGTGCGGTAGAGATACCAGTTCCTGCGCTGGTGCGGCGCGGCCGGCAGCGGGTAGGTCGACACGCGGTTACGTCCGTTCTTCTTCGAGGCGTAGAGCGCCTGGTCGGCCTTGACGTAGAGGTCTTCGGGCGACTGCGCTTCGGCGGCCATGCACACGCCGACCGACACCGTGATGCGGCCCGCCGGATCGTCCTTGTGCTCCAGGAACGCCGTCTGCTCGATCACCTTGCGCAGGTCTTCGGCGAGCTTGACCGTGCTTTCCTGCGACAGCCCGTCCACGATCACCGCGAATTCCTCGCCGCCGGTGCGCGCCAGGAACATGTCGTCCCTGATATTGCTCTTCATGACCCCGGCCAGGGCCTGCAGGACGCGGTCTCCGGCGTAGTGGCCGTGCCCGTCGTTGATCGTCTTGAACAGGTCGACGTCGAGCATGATCAGGCCGTGGAACAGCACCGCCTTCGGGTCCTCGAATATCTCAGCCAGCCGCCGGTCGAAGGCGCGCCGGTTGGCGATCTGCGTCAGCGCGTCGGTCTCGGCCAGGTGCTTGTAGTCTTCGAGCTTTGCCTTGACCTCCTCGAGCTCGCACGACTTGTCGGCGATCGTGCTGGCGATCTGCCGTCCCTGCTCGATCTTGCTCGAGGTGGCCGTGGTCAGGATGTCGGCGATGCGGTTGAGTAGCTCGCGGCTGACCGCGTGGTGTTTGCTCAGGCCTTCCGAAGTCTGCGACAGCACCACGCCGTACTTGTCGAGCGCCCGCTGCTCCCGTCCGAGCAGGGCCATGATCTCCTCGACCTTCGCCGCCAGGCCGCGATAGGCGGTGTCGACGATGTCGGTGTGATCGTTGCGTCCGAGATGGCGACGGCCGAGTTCGTCGAGCGCGTCCTGGGAGGGCGAGGCGCCGAGCGCCTGCAGCTCGCGCTCCAGCCAGTCGTCGCTGGCCGAGACCGCCTCGTAGACGATCTCGTAATTGCGTGGCAGACCCGCGATCCCCTGCCTGCGCATGCGGGCGGCGACCACCTCCAATATGTCCGCCGCAACCGGCCGGGCAACTGACCCCCGCATTCTACCTCCGCAAAGACAGCCATGCCCCTGCGCAATGTCCACGCGGGCAGGCAGTCGCGGATGCTACAGGTCCGAGGCTAACCGAAGGTAAAGGAGACGCGAACCTAGTCCCATTGCGGCGAAAACCCGTAGTCGCAGATCCGCTCGGGCTGCCGCGACAGCGCCGAGATCGCCGCCATCTCCTCGTCGCTCAGCGCGAAGTCGAACACCGCCGCGTTCTCGGCCAGCCGCTCGATCCGCGAGGTGCGCGGGATCGCCACCACGCCCTCCTGCTGGACGTGCCAGCGCAGCACGATTTGCGCCGGGGTCTTGCCGTGGGTGCGCGCGGCCTGCGCGACCGGCGCCTCCTCGAACAATGCGCCGCCGCGAAACAGCGGGCAGTAGGAGACCATCGCCATGCCGGCCGTGCGGCAGGCGCGCCACACCTTCGACTGGTCGAGATGCGGATGGTATTCCACCTGGTCGGCGACCAGCGGCGCCTTCGACATCGGTATCGCTTCGGCCAGCAGCGCGGTGGTGAAGTTCGACACGCCGATATGCCGGGTCAGCCCGTCCTCGCGGGCCTTGTTGAGCGCGCCGATCGTCTCTTCCAGCGGTATTTTCGGGTTCGGCCAGTGGATCAGCAGCAGATCGACGTGGTCGAGCCCGAGCCGTTTCAGGCTTTGTTCGGCGGACCGGCGGAAATCGGCCGGCGCCAGATCCGTCCACCATACCTTGGTGGTCACGAAGACCTCGTCGCGGGCGACGCCGGCCTCGCGCAGCCCGGCCCCGACCGCCTCCTCGTTGCCGTAGCTGGCGGCGGTGTCGACGTGGCGGTAGCCGTTCCTCAGCGCGTGCGCGACCAGCTCGCTCGCCTGCCGTCCCTCGAGCGTCCACGTGCCGAGCCCGAGTGCGGGTATGCTTGCGCCGTTCGCGATCACGTCGTGCATGGCGGTGTCTCCGTGCTTGGCCTGCCGGGCTTGTTTCGTGCTATCGCTCGCCGCCACGGCGCCGGAAGGCGACCGGCAGCGAACGGAGACAGACATAGTGCAGCCCGCCGCCACGGCCAAAATCCCGCATCGAACTCGTCGACCTGGCGCGCGGCGCGGCGCTGATCGCCATGGCGGTCTACCATTTCGCCTGGGACCTCGAATTCTTCGGCTATGCCGCCCCCGGCATGACCGAGTTCGGCGGCTGGAAGCTGTTTGCCCGCGCCATCGCCTCGTCCTTCCTGTTCCTGGTCGGCGTCAGCCTGGTGCTGGCGCATTCCGACCGCATCCGCTGGCGTGGCTTCTGGAAACGCATGGCGATGGTCGTGGCCGCCGCCGCCGCCATCACACTGGTCACCTTCTTCGCCGTGCGCGACGGCTTCATCTTCTTCGGCATCCTGCACGAGATCGCGCTGGCGAGCCTGATCGGGCTCGCCTTCCTGCGCCTGCCGTGGTTCGCCACGCTCGCCGTCGCCGCCATCGTCGTCGCCGCGCCGCATTTCCTGCGCGGACCCGTCTTCGACCATCCCGTGTGGTGGTGGCTCGGCCTGTCGTCGACCGATCCGCATTCCAACGATTACGTGCCGGTGTTCCCGTGGCTGGGCGCGGTGCTGGCCGGCATCGCGGCCGCCACGCTGGCGCGCTCGGCCGGGCTGTTCGAGCGCATGCGGCCGGTCCGGCCGGGTCGCTGGAGCGCGCCGCTGCAGTTCTTCGGGCGCCACAGCCTGACCTTCTACCTGGTCCACCAGCCGCTGCTGATCGCCTGCGTCTGGGCGGCCGCGCAGCTTTTCCCGCCGACGCCGCTTGCCCCCGACGAGGCCTTCATCCCGGCCTGCCGCGCCAATTGCGAGCCGGTGCGCGACATCGCTTTCTGCAAGTATTATTGTGCCTGCACGCTCGAGCGGCTGGAGGAGGAGGGGCTGCTCGGCGAGGTGACCGGTGCCGTCCTCCTCCGAAGCCGGCCAGTCGCGGGTGCGCGAGATCGTCGGGGAGTGCACCGCCGAGACCGAGAGTGCCGCGCCGGCGGAGGAGTAGGGCGCATGACCAGCCATGCCGAAAGGCCCAACCGCTTTCCCTGGCCGCCGGTGCTCTATCTGGCTGCCGCCGTCATCGCGCTGGCGCTGCACATCATGTGGCCGCTGCCGTGGCTGGTGCCGCCGCTGTCGGACCTGTTGTTCGCCATCGGCTGGCTGCTGGTGCTGGGCGCCGTCGCCCTCGACGTCGGCGCCATGCTGACGATGCGCCGCATCAGGACGACGATCTGGCCGACCCGCCGCGCCGATCACCTCGTCACGCAGGGACCGTTCTCGCTGACGCGCAATCCGATCTACGTCGCCAACACCATGCTGATGCTGGCGATCGGCTTCATCGTCGGTTCGCTGTGGTTCCTGATCCTGGCGCCGTTCGCCGCCTTCGCCACGCAAAAGCTCGCCATCGAGCGCGAGGAGCGGCACCTGGAAGCGCGCTTCGGCAGGAAATACCGCGACTACAGGAAGAAGGTGCGGCGCTGGATCTAGCGCAATTCCAGGAAAAGTGGGAACCGGTTTTCCGTCCGGAATTGCGCAAAAACAAAAGCTTAGCGCAGTTTGTCGATTCCGGAAAACGATGACCTCTCTAGCGCAATTCCAGGAAAAGTGGGGACCGGTCTTCGGACAAGGCAACGCGCCTGAGAAACCCCGTGGCCCCGAAAAGTGGGAACCGGTTTTCGGGCAAGGCCACGCGCCGCGGCGAAGCGTTCAGGTGAAGCGTTCAGGTATTGACGCCGAGCTCGGCCAGCCGCTCCACGCAGGATTCCTCCGCCTGGTCGAGTTCGGCCAGCGTCTCCTCGAGATCGCGGCGCTTCTGGCGCAGTCCCTCGCGCTTTTCCTCGATGCGCTTGATCATCAGCTTCAACTGGCCGACCTCGCCGGGCGGCTCGCTGTACATCTGGATGATCTCGTGGATCTCCGCGATCGAGAAACCCAGCCGCTTGCCGCGCAGGATCTGGCGGATCAGATGCCGGTCGGACGGACGGAACAGTCGCGTGCGCCCACGCCGCACCGGCTGGATCAGGCCTTCGTCCTCGTAGAAGCGCAGCGTGCGCGTCGAGACGTCGAATTCCCGGGTCAGTTCGGTGATCGTGTAATATTCCCGCATTCCCGGTGGGTGCTCCCGCAATCCGTCATGGATCCGTCACGATCTTAGACATGGCGTTTACGTAAAAGTCAATTCTCGGGTCCCCGCGGGCGGTCCCGGCGGGGCAGGCGGCCAGCCGTCGAGCGAGCGGCGCGTCGCGGCAAGCGCGCGGCAGCGGGCCTGCTCAAGCCGAACCCGATTCGGCCGGCGGCCCGTTCCCTGCCTTGTCCTCCTTGCCGCTTCCTCTCCCACGGAGAGAGGGGAGAGAACATTGATCGAACAAAATCGGCTTTTCGCGTATTTTCAATGGCTTGCCGCTATTGCAAAAACGGAACAAAGCAGATACAAAAAATAAAGGCTCGCGGAAATGTCCGGCCTTCGTTGACGACCAAGGGGTGATGTATCATGGCTCAGAAGTCACTGCGGCTTGTAGAGGACAATACGGTGGACAAATCCAAGGCTTTGGACGCGGCGCTGTCGCAGATCGAGCGCGCTTTCGGCAAGGGCTCCATCATGCGGCTCGGCGCCAACGAGCAGGTGGTCGAGATCGAGACGGTGTCGACGGGCTCGCTCGGCCTGGACATCGCGCTCGGCATCGGCGGTCTGCCCAAGGGGCGCGTCATCGAGATTTTCGGACCCGAGAGCTCGGGCAAGACGACGCTGGCGCTGCACACCGTTGCGGAAGCTCAGAAGAAGGGCGGCATCTGCGCCTTCGTCGACGCCGAGCACGCGCTCGATCCCGTCTATGCCCGCAAGCTGGGCGTCGATCTTGAAAACCTTCTGATCTCACAGCCGGACACCGGCGAGCAGGCGCTCGAGATCTGCGACACGCTGGTGCGCTCCGGCGCCATCGACGTTCTGGTGGTCGATTCGGTGGCGGCACTCACGCCCCGCGCCGAGATCGAGGGCGAGATGGGCGATTCGCTGCCGGGGCTTCAGGCGCGCCTGATGAGCCAGGCGCTGAGGAAGCTGACGGCCTCGATCTCGCGGTCCAACTGCATGGTCATCTTCATCAACCAGATCCGCATGAAGATCGGCGTCATGTTCGGCTCGCCCGAGACGACCACCGGCGGCAACGCGCTGAAGTTCTATTCCTCCGTCCGTCTCGACATCCGCCGCATCGGCTCGGTCAAGGACCGCGACGAGGTGGTCGGCAACCAGACGAGGGTCAAGGTCGTCAAGAACAAGATGGCGCCGCCCTTCAAGCAGGTCGAGTTCGACATCGTCTATGGCGAGGGCGTGTCCAAGACGGGCGAACTGATCGACCTCGGCGTGAAGGCCGGCGTGGTCGAAAAGTCCGGCGCCTGGTTCTCCTACAACTCGCAGCGGCTGGGGCAGGGCCGCGAGAACGCCAAGCAGTTCCTGCGCGACAATCCCGACGCCGCCCTGGAGATCGAGACGACGCTCCGGCAGAATGCCGGCCTCATCGCCGAGAAGTTCCTGGACGACGACGGCAACGATTTCGACTCCTCCGCCGACGCCGCGGAAATGTAGACCGGAAGCCGTCGCCTCACGCGTCCACTCGGATTGCCGGCCTCGCCGCTGACGCGGCTTCGGTGGCAATTGGCCTCTCCCCAAAGGGGCGAGGCGAGGGCTTAGGCGCTTCGGTCGATCACCGAGGATAGTGACGCGGCGATGCCGGGGAATCCCTCCCCCTTGAGGGGGTGAGCGGCTGGTTCGCGGCACGCGAATTGATCGTGCCGGTGGCACGATCAAAGGCCGGCGAACGCCGGGACGCTGCGAAGCAGCGGGGACCCGGCCAGTGGACGCAGCGACGGGACGGGTGGGGTAGCCTCGGCCGTGCTCGACGACCGGATTCTGGAGCGGCAGTCGCTAGGCTGCGCCGCGCCTGTCTGTGACGACCCCACCCCGATCCGCTCACGCGGATCGACCCTCCCCTCGAGGGGGAGGGAGGCGCCGGCGCTGCTGCCAGCCCGCCACCGTGGACAGCCGCGCAGCTCCGCTCGCCCAACCCGTTGTTCCCACTCACTACTCCCCATTCCCCACTCCCTCTTTTATCCCCACCCTTCCAACCTCCCTTACCATCGCCCTCAGTCCCTTCCGCGGGAACACCGATCATGACGGTGATTGCGTGGGGAGGGACCGGCGCCTCCGCCGCGAAGTCTAACGTGGACTTTTCGTCCGGGGCGGCACTGTCCAAGGGTTCCCCTGGGGGTACTACCGGCCCCTGTGCGCTGGACGAGCGCTTAAGGGCACCCGGCGAGGCGGCGGTGATGAGCCGTCGCCGCTGGAGGAAGAGGCGGGAAGCGACGCGAATGTCGCTTGTCGCGGAAACCTCCTGAAGCCGGGTGCTGGAAGCGGAACGGGCGGTGACCGCAAAAATCGCCGGACGGGCGGCCGCGAGGTCGCAACGTTACTACCCTAGATGAGCGTCCGAACGGCCGCCCGTCTTCCCCAGCCGGATCGCCGCGAGGCGCTCCGGCGACAGCGCCCAGCGGGATCGCGCAGCGATCCTCGCGACAGGCGCGAGTTCTTTGACAATGGCCAGACGGCTGTAGCGAAGCCGGGCGTGGCGATGAAGACGTATGTGCCAAGGCCGATGGCGCGCGCCCTCCCTCGCCCCGCACGCGGGGAGAAGGACGCGGTGGCGATGCCGCGCCCTATCTCTCCCCTTGCGGGGGGTGAGAAGCCGGTTGCCGCAAAGCGGCAAGCCGATGATCCTGTAAATCATCGGCAGGCTTCGAACGGGCGGGAGCTGCCGGAGGCAGCGGGCCCCGCCCGGGGGACGCCTGTGTTTGCGAGCGGGCTTGTCCCCGAGCAAATGCTTGGAAAAGACCAGAGAGGGGAATTGAAGGGTGCGCACTCCCCCTCTCCGTCTCGGGCTTCGCCCTCGCCACCTCTCCCCCTGAAGGGGGCGAGGAAAGGCGGCAGCGCCTGTCTGTGACGACCCCACCCCGATCCGCTGCGCGGATCGACCCTCCCCTCGAGGGGGAGGGAGGCGGCGGCGCCTGAGGACACGGAGACGTGGCGGGCGCTCCCGAAGGGGCGAGGAAAAGGCGTCGGCGCACGTGAGCAACAGATCCGCCTTGCGCATTTCTGGACACTCCACCGCGCCGACGCTAAAAGGCGCAGTTCTAATTTCCGCGGACATTCCGCGGCCTTCTCGCAAAAGGTTGATAGATGAGCGGCGTCAACGACATACGTTCGGCATTTCTCGATTTCTTCCGGAAGAACGGCCACGAGGTGGTCGGCTCCGGTCCGCTCGTGCCGCGCAACGATCCCACGCTGATGTTCACCAATGCCGGCATGGTGCAGTTCAAGAACGTCTTCACCGGCGTCGAGCAGCGGCCCTATTCGCGCGCCTCGACGTCGCAGAAATGCGTGCGCGCCGGCGGCAAGCACAACGACCTCGACAATGTCGGCTACACCGCGCGCCACCACACCTTCTTCGAGATGCTCGGCAATTTCTCGTTCGGCGACTACTTCAAGGACCTCGCCATCGAGCTCGCCTGGACGCTGATCACCAGGGAATTCGGTCTCGATCCGAACCGCCTGATGGTGACGGTCTTCCACACCGACGACGAGGCGGCGGCGCTCTGGAAGAAGATCGCCGGCCTGCCCGACGAACGCATCGTCAGGATCCCGACCAGCGACAATTTCTGGGCCATGGGCGATACCGGCCCGTGCGGTCCGTGCTCGGAAATCTTCTACGATCACGGTGCCGAAATCCCCGGCGGACCGCCCGGCAGCCCGGACGAGGACGGCGACCGCTTCATCGAGATCTGGAACCTGGTCTTCATGCAATACGACCAGGTGACGAAGGAGGAGCGCCGCGACCTGCCGCGCCCGTCGATCGACACCGGCATGGGGCTGGAGCGCATCGCCGCGGTCCTGCAGGGCGTCCACGACAATTACGACATCGACCTGTTCAAGGCGCTGATCCGCGCCTCGGAGGAGGCCACCGGCGTGCGCGCCGAGGGCAAGACCCGCGCCAGCCACCGCGTCATTGCCGACCACCTGCGCGCCTCGAGCTTCCTGATCGCCGACGGCGTGCTGCCGTCCAACGAGGGCCGCGGCTACGTGCTGCGCCGCATCATGCGCCGCGCCATGCGCCACGCCCAGTTGCTCGGCGCCGAGGAGCCGCTGATGTGGCGGCTGGTGCCGGCGCTGGTCCGCGAGATGGGCCAGGCCTATCCGGAGCTCGTGCGCGGCGAGCCGCTGATCGCCGAGACGCTGAAGCTCGAGGAGACCCGCTTCCGCAAGACGCTGGCGCGCGGCCTCGGCCTGCTGTCGGACGCCACCGGCGACCTTGCCGAGGGCGATCGGCTCGACGGCGAGACCGCCTTCAAGCTCTACGACACCTATGGTTTCCCGCTCGATCTCACGCAGGACGCATTGCGCCAGCGCGGCATCGGCGTCGACACCGAGGGCTTCCACGCCGCCATGGAACGGCAGAAGGCGGAGGCGCGCGCCGCCTGGGCCGGTTCCGGCGAGGCTGCGACCGAAGCCGTCTGGTTCGCGGTGCGCGACCGAGCCGGGCCCGACCGAGTTCCTCGGCTACGAGACCGAACAGGCCGAGGGCGTGATCAAGGCGCTGGTCGTCGGCGGCGAGATCGTCGAGGCCGCGGGCGAGGGCGACGAGGTCGCCGTCGTCGTCAACCAGACGCCGTTCTACGGCGAGTCGGGCGGCCAGGTCGGCGACACCGGCACGATCACCGGCGACGGCTTCACCATTGCCGTCTCGGACACGCAGAAGAAGGCCGACGGCGTCTTCGTGCATATCGGCAAGGTGATGAAGGGCAGGGCGAAGACCGACGAGCCGGTCGAGATGGATGTCGACCACGCGCGCCGCACCAGGGTTCGCGCCAACCATTCCGCGACCCACCTGGTTCACGAGGCGCTGCGCGAGGTGCTGGGCACCCATGTCGCCCAGAAGGGCTCGCTGGTCGCGCCGGATCGGCTGCGCTTCGACTTCTCGCATCCGAAGCCGATCGCGCCGGACGAACTGGAGCGGATCGAGGACTACGCCAACGAGATCGTTCTGCAGAACGCGCCGGTCACCACAAGGCTGATGGCCGTCGACGACGCCATCGCCGAGGGCGCCATGGCGCTGTTCGGCGAGAAATACGGCGACGAGGTGCGGGTCGTTTCGATGGGCACCGCTCTGCACGGCGACAAGCAGGGCAAGCGCTATTCGGTCGAGCTTTGCGGCGGAACGCATGTGACGGCGACCGGCGACATCGGCCTGGTGCGGCTGGTCCACGAGGGCGCGGTGGCGGCCGGCGTGCGCCGGCTGGAGGCGCTGACCGGCGACGCCGCGCGGCACTATCTCGAGGAGCAGGAGAGCCGGCTGAAACATGTCGCCGCCGCGCTCAAGGTGGCGCCTGCCGACGTGCCGGCGCGGGTGGATGCGATATTGGAGGAACGCCGCAGGCTGGAGCGCGAGCTTGCCGATGCCCGCAAGAAGCTGGCGCTCGGCGGCGGCAATGCAGCCGGGCCGGACGCCAGGACCGTCAACGGCGTCAAGTTCCTGGCCCAGGTCGCCGAGGGCGTCAGCCCGAAGGATCTGAAGGGGCTGGTCGACGAGGCCAAGAGCCGCCTCGGCTCGGGCGTGGCGATGATGATCGCGCGCGCCGACGACGGCAAGGCCGCCGCGGTGGTCGGCGTCACCGACGACCTGACTGCCAGGTTCGATGCCGTGCAGCTGGTGCGCGCCGCGTCGGAAAAGCTCGGCGGCAAGGGCGGCGGCGGCAGGCCCGACATGGCCCAGGCCGGCGGCCCCGACGGCGCGCGTGCCGAGGAGGCGATCGCCGCCGTCGAGGCGTTGCTGCAGGGCTGAGCGCGCGGGGCGTTTCGGCTGCTATGCCGCGCCCGCCCGCCGTGTGCCGAACAGCCGCCATCCGAGAATCGCGGTGGCGATTGCCGCGATCAGCAGCCAGGTCAGGTTTCCGGCGAGAGCGGCAAGCTGCTCGACGCCGTGGCCGACCGTGGCGCCGAGCGCCAGGAACAGCATTACCCACAGCGCCTCTCCGGCGATGCTCCACATCGTGAATCGCGGCCAGGAAAGTGCGGCGATGCCCGCCGCGATGTTGACGGCTGGCCCGATCGGGCTGAGCAGCCAGCGCGTCAGGAAGACCCCGGTGCCGCCCCAGTGCGCAATGTAGGTCCTCGCCTCCTCGAGGCTCCGCGCGATGGCAGGTCGGCGCTTCGCCAGCCGCTCCACCGGCTCGCCCAGTGTGCGCCCGACGAAATAGCCGACTTGGTCGCCGATGATGGCGCCGGGCGTGGCCCAGGCGAACATCGCGACCAGATCGACACCGCCTTCGGCGCCAAGGGCTCCGGTGGCGATCAAGAGCAACGTCGAGGGAAGCGGCACGCCGATCGCGCCAAACACCAGCGTGACGAACAGCACCGGACCGCCGATGCTCGCCAGGTATTGGAGGGCGAGATCGCTCACGGGTCGGCACCGCCCGCGGGTGTTCCCGCAAGGCGTTCCAGCGCCGCTTCGACCTCGGCAATGTAGGCTTCGGGGGGCATTCCGCTTTCGGACGCGATCTGTTCGATCGGTCGGCGGTCGTGGAATTCCGGCGCAAGGCCGAGTTCGTCGCGCAGCGCCTCCACCGGCACCCCGTGGGAACGCGCGACGTAGCCGAGCGGCATCCAGCCGGCGACCGGCTCGTCGGCGTGCCGCCTGAAATAGAGGAAGCGGGCGACGAAGCGTGCCGCCAAGAGCAATGTCACGGTCAGGGCGAGCCCAAACGCGACCTGCAGGAACCTGCGGCGATTGAGCAGCGCCAGGTTCATCGCTCATGCTCCACATCGGAGCGCTACGCCAGGGACGAACGGCGACGCCGGACGCGTGAACGCCCATCGCGCCCCTCTCTCGTCAGGCAGCCATGGCTTTGGCGAGGTTCTCGTCCACCTTGTCGAGGAAGCCGGTGGTCGAAAGCCAGCGCTGGTCGGCGCCGATCAGCAGCGCCAGATCCTTGGTCATGTAGCCGGATTCCACGGTCTGGATGCACACGCGCTCGAGCGTGGCGGCGAACTCCTTGAGGTCGTCGTTGCCGTCGAGCTTGGCGCGGTGGGCGAGCCCGCGCGTCCAGGCGAAGATCGAGGCGATCGAATTGGTCGAGGTCTCCTCGCCGCGCTCGTGCTGGCGGTAGTGGCGCGTCACCGTGCCGTGCGCTGCCTCGGCCTCCACGGTCTGGCCGTCCGGCGTCATCAGCACCGAGGTCATCAGGCCGAGCGAGCCGAAGCCCTGCGCCACCGTGTCGGACTGCACGTCGCCGTCGTAGTTCTTGCAGGCCCAGACATAGCCGCCCGACCATTTCAGGCTGGCCGCCACCATGTCGTCGATCAGGCGGTGCTCGTAGGTGATCTTCGCCGCCTTGAACTTGTCGGCGAACTCGCTCTCGTAGACCTCCTGGAAGATGTCCTTGAAGCGCCCGTCATAGGCTTTGAGGATGGTGTTCTTGGTCGACAGATAGACCGGGTAGCCGCGCTGCAGGCCGTAGTTCATCGAGGCGCGGGCGAAATCGCGGATCGAATCGTCGAGGTTGTACATCGCCATCGCCACGCCGGAGCCCGGCGCGTCGAACACCTCGTGCTCGATCGTCTGACCGTCCTCGCCGACGAACTTGATCGTCAGCTTGCCCTTGCCGGGGAAGCGGAAATCGGTGGCGCGGTACTGGTCGCCGAAGGCGTGGCGGCCGACGATGATCGGCTGCGTCCAGCCGGGCACCAGCCGCGGCACGTTCTTGCAGATGATCGGCTCGCGGAAGATGACGCCGCCCAGAATGTTGCGGATGGTCCCGTTGGGCGAGCGATACATGCGCTTCAGCCCGAATTCCTCCACCCGCGCCTCGTCGGGAGTGATCGTGGCGCATTTCACGCCGACGCCGTGCTTCTTGATGGCGTTGGCGGCGTCCACCGTCACCTTGTCGTCGGTTTCGTCGCGATGCTGGATCGACAGGTCGTAATATTCGAGGTCGATGTCGAGATAGGGGTGGATCAGCTTGTCCTTGATGAGCTGCCAGATGATGCGCGTCATCTCGTCCCCGTCGAGTTCCACGACGGGATTGTCCACCTTGATCTTCGCCATGTGAGATGCCTCGTTGCTGCAGCCGGACGCGTGGCGCCCGAAGATTCTTGATCGAAAGTGCGGCCCCTATACCATTGTCGGCAGGGAAGGCAAAGCAGGCCGCAGGCCTTGTGTGGAGCCGCATTCAGGAAAGGGTAGGGCTATGGAATTCCGCTTCGGCTCACACGATACCGGCGGCGCGCGGCTGCGTTTCGCCGAGGCCGGCGACGCCGCCAATCCGCTGCTTCTTTGCCTGCATGGCTTTCCGGAATTCTGGATTGCGTGGCGCCCGGTGATGGAGCGTCTGGCAGACCGTTTCCATGTCGTCGCGCCCGACCAGCGCGGCTACGGCGGATCGACGGCACCTGCGGACGTGGACGCTTACCGCGCCAGGAACCTCGTTGCCGACATCGACTCCCTTGCGGACCGTCTGTCGCCCGGAAAGCCGTTCGTGCTTGCGGGGCATGATTGGGGCGCTTCGGTTGCCTATGCTTTTGCGATTGCGCGGCCCGAGCGGCTGACGCATCTGATCGTCGCCAACGGCGTTCATCCGGCCTGTTTTCAGCGCGCGATATTCGAGGATGCCGAGCAGCGCCGCGCCAGCCAGTACATCAACACGTTGAGGCTTCCCGACATCGAGACGCGGCTGGCCGAAGACGGATATCGCCGGCTGCTGCGCATGATGACGGAGTTTTCCGAAGCGGACTGGATGACGCCGCAACTGGCCGCCCAGTATCGCGCGGCGTGGTCTGGCCCCGGCGTGCTGTCGGGCATGCTCAACTGGTATCGCGCTTCTCCGATCGAGGTGCCTGAAGCCGGACGCGCCGGCGCCGGCCTCTTCACCGATCCTCGACATGCCGGCGAAAGCGCCTTGGCGGTGAGGGTGCCGCACCTCGTGTGTGGGGAGAGGCCGACGAGGCGCTTGCGGCCGTCCTGCCTGGCGGACTTGGCCGATTTCGTGCCCGACCTCACGGTGCAGCGCTTTGCCGGTCGTGGTCACTGGATCCTGCACGAAAATCCGGATGGCGTGGCCGCAGCAATCCGCGATTTCGCGGCAGCCTGACGGCCGAACGGCCGGCGAGAAGGATCAGAACCGCAGGACCGGTGCTCGCGAACTGAGGCGAGGGACCGGCTTGCAGAAACGCGAGAGGTCAGTTGCGCGACGGGAACACTCCCTGCGTGGCGACGCACCAGAGAACCGTCAAATAAGGATCGCGATGGTTCACTGCCTCGCCGCCCCCTGTGGGCGTGATCATGTCGTTGGCCATCAGCTTGTTTGGCGGACCGTCGTGATACATGTCGTCGTTGCCGACGCCGCCGCCGAGATAGCGATCCGCAGGCCCGCCCTTGTCGGCAGTTGCGTTCGTCGCCTGCACCGAATGAGTATGAGGGGGCAACTGGCTGATGGTCAACGTGAAGCTTTCGGGCCCGGCTCGCCTGCCCCTGCGGGTAGTTGCTCAGACCGGGGCCTTGACCCGCGTGTATGGGGGCGCGCCCACGCAGATCCGGCAAGGCGAAATTGGTCTGCCCATTGCCCCCATATGTGGTGCCCAAAAGCGAAAACAGCGCCGTGTTCTGGGAAATTGCCAGAAGCTGGCCGTCCGCCTGTGCCCACCCCCGGGGGCAGAAAGTGGCGGCCGTCGCCATCAACTGTCCGACGAAAGGTTCCGATTGTGCGCTCGCCGGGGATATAAAAGCGAGGAGTCCGAGTGAAGAAAATGAAGCAGAAGACGAAACCGAAAAACAGCTTGCGCAGCATCGCGCCCTCCCCATCAATATCTGGAACGAATTTGATATTTGGATTTTAGGTAGAGTATATCATATTAAGATACATAGCAAGGTATTTTACTTTAAGGCTCCATAGTAATTACAACCAAGTGGAAAGTATTACGTGCCTTTTAATAAGGAAAAATAAAAATTTTCAGCGGTTTTTTCGCGCCGGCACATACTGCAGGTTGAGTTTTCCCAGGCCGTCGATCTGCAAACGCAACGAAGTTTCAGTTGACGTCGAGAACGGCGTCAGATGGCCTTGGGCCGCTTGGCGGGCTTCTTCTGTTTCGGCGGCATCGGTTCGACAAAGGCGCGGGCGGTCGCCATCCATTGGGAAAGCGCCGCATCGTCGAGCGCGTCCGGCGAGACCACGACGAAGCCCCGCATGACGCGCGCTCCCATCTCCATCGGTGAGGCTCCCGGCCGGCTCAGTGCCTCGGTCATGCCGGATGGTCCCACGCGCACGAGCAGTCCGCCGTCGTTCATGATGCCGACCAGCATGTTTCCCTTGAGCGTGAAGCAAAGACCGCCGAACATCCGGATTTCGGCGGCACCGGGCATGTCGGCGAGCTGTTTGCGGACGCGCTCGGCGAGTTCTGCGCTCACGGTCCCTCCCGCGCTTTTCTTTGCCCGCGGATTATGGCAGGGACGGCCGATGGCGGCAATCAGGCGACGACCACACATGAGCGGACCAGACGGCGAACGCAGGCTGATCGCGGAAGGTCCGGCGATCGTGCTCGTCGAGCCGCAACTCGGTGAGAACATCGGCATGGTGGCCCGGGCGATGGCCAATTTCGGCCTTGCCGAGCTGCGCCTCGTCAACCCGCGCGACGGCTGGCCCAACGAAAAGGCACGCGCTGCGGCAAGCCGTGCCGACCACGTCATCGACGCCGCGACCGTGTTCCCCGACACCGCAGCCGCCGTGGCCGATTTGCACTATGTCGTGGCGACGACCGCCCGTGCGCGTGACAATTTCAAGCCGGTGAGGGGCCCCGTCGATGCCGGGCGCGAACTGCGGGGACGCTTCGTCGCCGGCCAGAAGACGGGCATCCTGTTCGGCCGCGAGCGTTTCGGCCTTTACAACGAGGAGGTGGCGCTCGCCGACCAGATCGTCACGTTTCCGGTCAATCCCGGCTTCGCCTCGCTCAACATCGCCCAGGCCGTGCTGCTGATGTCTTACGAGTGGATGAAGTCGGGGCTTGAAGAGCCGTCCGCCACGGCGTTCGCCGGACCTGCCTTCGAGCCCGCCGAAAAGCGCAAGCTGCAGGGGCTGCTCGGACATGTCGAGGCTGCTCTGGATGCCCGGGGTTATTTCCGGCCGCCGGAGAAGAAACCGAAGATGCTCGACAATCTGAAGGCCGTGCTGACCCGCCCGGGGTTCTCCGACGCCGAGATCGATGTGCTGCGCGGCGTCGTCACTTCGCTCGACAAGTTCTCGCCGAACCAGCCGCGCGGCACCGGCGCGCCCGAGGGCATGGCGCGCCGCGGTTCGGAAGACGCCGGGCGGGGCGATGGGGCAGACCGGCGGCAATGAGCGACAGGCCCATCCTCGTCCTGGATTCCGGCATCGGTGGCCTCACCGTGCTGCGCGAAGCGCGCGTTTTGATGCCGGACCGCCGCTTTGTCTACGTTGCCGACGATGCCGCCTTTCCGTACGGCGCGTGGGAGGAGGAGGCGCTGCGCACGCGCATCCTGGATCTGTTCGCGGGCCTGCTCGATGAGCATCGGCCGGAGGTGGCGATCATCGCCTGCAACACCCTCTCCACGCTGGTGCTCGGCGATCTCCGCGAACGTTTCCCGCAGACGCCATTCGTCGGCACGGTTCCTGCGATCAAGCCGGCGGCCGAGCGCACGTGGTCAGGCCTCGTGTCGGTGCTGGCCACGCCGGGCACCGTGAAGCGGCAATATACGCGCGACCTGATCCGCCAGTGGGCGTCGAAATGTCATGTGCGCCTGGTCGGCAGCGAGCGGCTGGCGGCTCTGGCGGAAACCTACATGCAGGAAGGTTTCGTCGACGAGGAGGCGGTGAGGGCCGAAATTGCGCCGTGCTTCGTCGAACAGGAGGGCCGGCGCACCGACATCGTGGTGCTGGCCTGCACGCACTATCCTTTCCTGGCCAACCGGATGCGCAAGACCGCGCCGTGGCCGGTCGACTGGCTGGACCCGGCCGAGGCGATCGCCCGGCGCGCGCTTTCGCTGCTCGCGCCGGTCTCGCAGCGCGCGCAGCCGGAACTCGGCCCGCATGAACCGGACATCGGCGTTTTCACCTCCGGCGCGCCGACATTCGCCGGCCGGCGGCTGCTTCAGGGCTTCGGCCTCAAGGCGTGATCTGGAATTTGGGAGCGATGAATCAGTGTGCCGCGAGCTTGGCCCGCGCATGGCTGCGGCGCACCAGCCCGGTCGTGCCGAGGATGAGCAGCAGCGTCGCCGCGTAGGCCAGCACCTGGATGCCCTGCGGCCTGGCCATGTAGCCGACGAGAATGTGCAGCAGGAAGCCGAGCGGCGCATCCTGGGACAGAATGTTCGAGGTGTCCCAGATGTCGTAGCCGAGCGGCGGCAGGTATCCGGCCTGCACCAGCAGGCTCGCCGCCTGCGCTGCGAGGCCCGCCGCGATCAGCACCAGCAGCGCGCCGGTGACCTTGAAGATGTAGCGCAGCGGGATCGACAGCAGTCCGCCGTAGATCAGCAGGCCAAGCAGAACCGCCGCCAGTGCGCCGAGCAGGCCGCCCTGCAGCATGGAGCCGGCGCCGTCGACATTCATCGCGATGCCGTAGAGGAAAAGCACCGTCTCGGAGCCTTCGCGCAGCACCGCCACGCCGGTGACGATGGCAAGCGCCGAAAGCGGGCGAGCGCCTTCGCGGACGTCGGCGCTCACCGAACGGCTCTGCGCGGCGAGTTCCGCACCGTGCGTGCTCATCCACACGTGGTGCCATCCGAGCATCGCGACCGCCACAATCAGCACCGCCGCGTTGAAGAGTTCCGAGCCCGTGCCGCCGAACAGGTTCGACAAGCCGTCGGCGAACAGCGCCAGCAGTGCGGCGCCGGCCAGGCCCGCGACGATGCCGATGCCGACCCAGCTTCCGCGCCCGGCGATGCCGCGGCTCGCCGCCATGACGATCGAGACGATGAGCGCCGCCTCGAGGCTTTCGCGAAAGACGATGATGAAGGTGGCAAGCATGTTATTTGGCCGTCAGGGTGCCCTGTGCGGTGTCCTTGTGGAACTCGCCGAAGAAGCTGTATTCGCCGGGCTCCAGCGGACCCGCGAAGACGCGAATCTGCGAATTTCCATTGACGACCTTCTCGACGTGGAAATCGTTGCTCTCGAATTCCTCGGGGGTCGGATCGGCATTGATCACGACGATCTGGAAACGCTCCCCCGCCGCCACTTCCAGCTTCGCCGGATCGAACTTGTGATCCTTGATGGTGACCGTGTAGCTTTCCAGCGCCATCGCCGGGGCGGAAGCCGTCATGCAGGCTGCCGCGACCACGAGCGCGATCAAGCCGCCGCGTCCTGCCGATCCGAAATGGTTCATCGCTCTGTTCCTGGGCACGTCTCACATCGGCACGGCACGCTGACCGCACCCGAAATCTTCTTCACCAGATCGCAAAGCTGACTGGAGAAGTCAAGTAATCGCCGATCCTGCGAAACCGGGGTGAGCCAAGCTATGTTGTCGCACCCCGCAGCCTTCACCGGACTGCAAGGGTGACCATGTCCCGGCACCGCCTGTGCGGCATTGACAGGCATCAAATGTGCCATTAGAAGCCCCTCAGCCCGGAGCGCTGCGCGTTTCGGGCGTTTTGACGTGTCCCGTGGGTCGGTCCGCAAAGCGTGCGCGACCGGTCCTGTCAGGCTCCTGAAAGCGGAGCCAGAGGAGGGCGCGTTTCCTTCGCCCGGAGCATGAGGTTCCGGGCAGAACGTTTTGAAAGGAAATGCGATGAGCAAGCGCGAATCTGCAAAATACAAGCTCGACCGCCGCATGGGCGAAAACGTCTGGGGCCGCCCCAAGTCGCCGGTCAACAAGCGTGAATACGGTCCGGGCGAACACGGCCAGCGCCGCAAGGGCAAGCTGTCGGATTTCGGTCTGCAGCTGCGCGCCAAGCAGAAGCTGAAGGGCCACTACGGCGACATTTCGGAAAAGCAGTTCCGCAAGGTCTACGAAGAGGCGAACCGCCGCAGGGGCGACACGCCGGAAACGCTGATCGGCCTTCTGGAATCGCGCCTCGACGCGGTCGTCTATCGCGCCAAGTTCGTGCCGACGATCTTCGCCGCGCGCCAGTTCGTCAATCACGGCCATGTCAACGTCAACGGCCGCCGCACCAACATCCCGTCCTACCGCTGCAAGCCGGGCGACGTGATCGAGGTGCGCGAGAAGTCCAAGCAGCTGGCGATCGTCATCGAGGCCACGCAGCTGGCCGAGCGTGACGTGCCCGACTACATCGACGCCGACCACTCCAAGATGGTCGCGACCTACGCCCGCATCCCGGCGCTGGCCGACGTGCCCTACGCCGTGCAGATGGAGCCGAACCTGGTCGTCGAGTTCTACTCGCGCTGACCGGTCGCAACCGCAGTTTCGAAAAGGCCGCCTCCGGGCGGCCTTTTTGTTTTGGTGGGGCCGGAAGACCGCGTTTTCTTGCCCGGCGACGACCATCGGGCTAGACGGACCCCATGAACGTTTCCGCACGCATCGAAGAACCCGTCGAAGAGGGCGACGCCTGCCATCCGCTGTTTCGGACGGTTCCCTCGTCCGTCGAGTTCAACAAGCTGCGCAAGCGGCTCCTGCGGCATGCGCGCCAGGCGATCGAGGACTATGCGCTCGTCACGCCCGGCGAGCGCTGGCTGGTGGCGTCTGTCGGGCGGCAAGGATTCCTACGGACTGCTGGCCATCCTGCTCGATCTCAAGTGGCGCGGGCTGCTGCCGGTTGATCTCCTGGCCTGCAATCTCGACCAGGGCCAGCCGAACTTCCCGAAGAACGTGCTGCCGGATTTCCTGTCCTCGATCGGCGTCGAGCACCGGATCGAGTACCGCGACACCTATACGGTCGTCACCGAAAAGATCCCCGAGGGCCGCACCTATTGCTCGCTATGTTCGCGGCTGAGGCGCGGACACCTCTACCGCGTCGCGCGGGAGGAGGGCTGCTCGTCGCTGGTGCTCGGCCACCATCGCGAGGACGTGCTCGAGACCTTCTTCATGAACCTGTTCCACGGCGGCAGGCTGGCGGCGATGCCGCCGAAGCTCATGAACGACGAGGGCGACGTGAAGGTGCTGCGCCCGCTGGCCTTCTGCGCTGAAGCCGACCTCGCGCGCTTCGCCGAGGCGATGCGCTTCCCGATCATTCCGTGCGACCTGTGCGGCAGCCAGGACGGGCTTCAGCGCAACCTCATGAAGCAGATGCTCGACGACATCGAGAAGCGCATGCCCGGTCGCAAGGACACGATGATCCGCGCGCTGGCCAATGCGCGGCCTTCGCACCTGCTCGACACGCGGCTCTTCGATTTCGCCGGCCTGGACAGTCCTCGAGCCGGCTGAGCGGCTCAGCAGGGCTCGTTCTGCGCCTGGAAGAGCCGACCGCGCTCGGCGAGCAGAACCATCAGGAGCGAGGCGGACGCCACCAGCAGGAAGCTGCCGGCCAGCGGCGTGATCGTGCCGTTGAACGCCTGCCCGATCGAGGCGCCGATGATGCCGCCGCCGAGCGTCTGCAGGAAACCCTGGACGGACGAGGCCGTGCCGGCGACGTGGCCGAGCGGCTCCATTGCCAGCGCGTTGAAGTTGGGCATCGTCCAGCCGAACAGGAACATCGCGCAGGCGAAAAGTCCCAGGAACACCGGCAGCGGCAGCGTCATCTCAAGCGACAGGAGAAACATGGTGGCGGCCATGGCGATGTAGCCGAGCAGCGCGAACTGCGACAGGCGGCGCATGCCGAACCGGCCGACCAGACGCGAGTTGAGGAACGACGACAGCGACATCATTCCGGCGATCACGGCGAAGACCAGCGGGAACCAGGCGCCGAGATGATAGATCTCGATGAACACCTGCTGTGCGGAGTTGATGAAGCCGAACACCGCGGAAAACATGAACATCGTGGCGAACGTGTAAAGCACCGCGGCGCGGGTCGTCAGCACGATGCGAAAGCCTTCCGCGATGATCTTGAACGTGAAGCCGCGCCGCCTTTCCGGCGGCAGCGTCTCCGGCAGGCGAAATGCCGCCCAGGTGGCGATCGAAAGTGCCGCGAGGCCCATGAGCACGAAGATCATGTGCCATTCCCCGAACAGCATGATGAGCTGGCCCGCGCTCGGTGCGATTACCGGGATGATCATGAACACCATCATCACCAGCGACATGACTTCGGCCATGCGCCTGCCTCCGAAAACGTCACGCACGATCGAGATTGCGATGACCCGCGTGGAGGCAGCGCCGATGCCCTGGGCGAAGCGAAGCGCCAGCAACGCGGTGAACGTGCCCGAGAACGCTGCCGATGTCGCGGCAATCACATAGATGGCCAGCCCGATGAGCAGCGGAGCGCGCCGCCCGAACCGGTCCGAAATGGGGCCGAAGAAGAGCTGCGCGACGCCGAAGCCGACGATATAGGAGGAGATCACGAACTGTCGCTCGTTCTCGTCCGCCACGCCGAGGTTGGCACCGATCTGCTGCATGGCCGGCAGCATGATGTCGATGGCGATGGCGTTGAGCGCCATGAGCGCGGCCGTCAGCGCGATGAATTCCCGCCGGCCTATCGGCATGGTCCACGTGTCGGGCGACCGACGCAGCGTCTGCTCCATGACCCCTCATCCAAAAAACGAATGCGCCGGGATTGGCCGGCGCATTGCACGAGGCAACAAGACCTGAGAACCCGGCGCAGCGAGCGCCGGCGGGAATGCGGTCAGGCGGCGCCCTTGGCGGCGACGCCCTTCTCGTTCAGGTAGGACTGGAGTTCGCCTGCCTGGAACATCTCGCGGATGATGTCGCAGCCGCCGACGAACTCGCCCTTCACGTAGAGCTGGGGGATGGTCGGCCAGTTGGAGTATTCCTTGATGCCCTGGCGCAGTTCGTCCGACGTGAGCACGTTGACGCCCTTGTAGTCGACGCCGAGGTAGTCGAGAATCTGCACGACCTGGCCCGAAAACCCGCACTGCGGGAAGCCGGGAGTGCCCTTCATGAAAAGCACGACGTCGTTGCTGCCGACCTCGCTGCCGATGAATTCGTTGATGCCGCTCATGGTCTGATCCTTTCAATCCGGGGTTAAGGCCCGGCGAAGCTCTTTCGCACTATTTATTACGCATGCCCCTCGTTCGCAACTGCGAAGGGGAAAACGCAGTGGCACCGCAGCCTACTGAACCGGGTCGCAGCGTTTCTCGCCTGTCCGGCTGGACGTGGCGTCGGAAAAGGCGAACCGGGTTTCGGCGACAATCTTTGCGCCGAAATCGTTGGCCTTGTAGTCGGCGAACTGCGGGCAGTTTTCGGGAGTGCCGTCGGCAACCCGCTCCCAGTAGGTCGCGCCCTCGTCATCCACCGCGACGTCGTCGGCATGCGCTTCGAGCGCGACGCGTCGCTGGTCGAGGTCGAAGATCACGACGTCGCCCTCCGGACCGGTCGAGCGGGTCATGACGAGATAGCGCGGAGTGAGGCCCGCGTACCAGAGTGCTTCCTCGTCACCGCCGACGACGAAATCGGCATCCGCGTCCGATTCGGGACATGGCGCTGGTTGCGAGGTATCACTCTCCTTCACGGCGAACTGCGTGCCGTCCGAGTCCTCGCTCTCCATTTCAAGCACCGAGTATTTGCCGGCTTTGTGGCACATGTCCTGCGCCCGCGCGGAAAGCGGTGGGAGGCCGAGTGCGGCTGCACCTGCAATCAACAGCATGGTGCGCAGCGACGCGTTCAATTCGGCACGCCCGTCTGCAGCGCCAGGGCGTGCAGCACGCCGCCCATGTTGCCCTTCAATGCCTCGTAGACCATCTGGTGCTGCTGCACCCGGCTCTTTCCGCGGAAGCTCTCGGCCACCACCTCGGCCGCGTAGTGGTCGCCGTCGCCGGCGAGGTCACGAATGGTCACGCGGGCGTCCGGAATGGCCTCCTTGATCAGCCGCTCGATCTCGTGCGCGTCCATGGCCATTGGTCAGCTTCTCCCGTTCAGGCTCGTTCGCTGCGCTTCCGTGTCGCCAGGCGACTCGCCATGCGCGGGCGACGTCTCAGGATATGGCGAAGCGGGCAGATGAGGTCAATCGCGCCGGCGAAGCATCAGTTCTGGGCGGCGATCTCGCCGGCCATGAAGGCGGGAAACCAGCCCTCGTGCGCCGCCTTCAGGTCCGCCACCGCCACCGGTGCGGCATCGCCGAGCTTCAACTGCGCACCGCCGGTCGTGCCGATCACGGGCATGTGGATGCCGAGCTCTTCCGCGCGGTCGATCAGCCCCGTCACGATGTCGCTGTCGGGTCCCGCCGCCACCGTCAGCACGTAGCGCGCCTGGTCCTCGCCGAAGAACATCGAGACCGGGTCGGTGCCGCCGCCGACATGGCGGATCGCAGCACCGATGCCGGACGCCATCGCCATCTCTGCAAGCGCCACCGCCAGCCCGCCGTCCGAGCAGTCGTGGCAGGCGGTCACGGTAACTTCGCGAATGAGGCCCCGCACGAAATCGCCGACGGTCTTTTCGAACGCCAGGTCGACGGGGGGAGGGGCGCCGTCGTCGCGTCCGAAGAATTTCCGGGCATAGAGCGACTGGCCGAGGTGCGAGCCCCAGTTCGGAAGCGCGCCCGCGAGCAGGATCGTCTGGTTCTCCGCCTGCAAAGCCGATGCGCGCCATCTGCGACCAGTCGGGCAGCAGCCCGACGCCGCCGATCGTCGGCGTCGGCAGGATCGCCTGGCCGTTGGTCTCGTTGTAGAGCGAGACGTTGCCCGAGACGATCGGGAAGCCGAGCTCTTCGCAGGCTTCGCCGATTCCCTTGATGGCCATGACGAGCTGGCCCATGATCTCGGGCTTTTCCGGATTGCCGAAATTCAGATTGTCGGTGGCGGCCAGCGGTTCGGCACCCACCGCCGTGATGTTGCGCCAGCATTCCGCCACCGCCTGCTTGCCACCCTCGAACGGGTCCGCCTGGCAGTAGCGCGGCGTGACGTCCGAGGAGAAGGCCAGCGCCTTGGTCGGGTGGCCGTCGATGCGCACCACCCCGGCATCCCCGCCGGGCCGCTGCAGCGAATTGCCGAGGATCAGCGTGTCGTACTGCTCCCACACCCAGCGCCGCGAGGAAAGTTCCGGCGACCCGACGAGTTGCAGCAGCGCCTGGTCGAGGGGAGGGTGGTCGCCCACCAGCTCGATCTCGTCGGCAGATCGACGCGGCACCCGCCACGGCCGGTCGTATTCCGGCGCCTCGTCGCCCAGTTCCTTGATCGGCAGGTCGGCGACTTCCTCGCCCTGGTGATGGACGCGGAAGCGCAGGTCGTCGGTGGTCTCGCCGACGATCGCGAAATCAAGACCCCATTTGCGGAAGATCGCCTCGGCCTCTTCGCGCAGTTCGGGGCGCAGCACCATGAGCATGCGCTCCTGGCTTTCCGAAAGCATCATCTCGTAGGCCGACATGCGCTCCTCGCGCACCGGCACGCGGTCGAGGTCGAGCTTGATGCCGAGATCGCCCTTGGCGCCCATCTCGACGGCCGAGCAGGTCAGCCCGGCAGCCCCCATGTCCTGGATGGCGATGACCGCGCCTGAGGCCATGAGCTCGAGACAGGCTTCCAGCAGGCACTTTTCGGTGAAAGGGTCGCCGACCTGCACGGTCGGGCGCTTTTCCTCGATCTTCTCGTCGAACTCGGCCGACGCCATCGTGGCGCCGCCGACACCGTCGCGGCCGGTCTTGGCGCCGAGATAGACGACCGGCAAGCCGACGCCCTCGGCCTTCGAGTAGAAGATCTTGTCGGCATCCGCGAGACCGGCCGCGAAGGCATTGACCAGGCAGTTGCCGTTGTAGCTGGCATCGAACTCGACCTCGCCGCCGACCGTAGGCACGCCGAAAGCGTTGCCGTAGCCGCCGATGCCGGCGACCACGCCCGAGACCAGATGCCGCGTCTTGGCATGGTCGGGCGCGCCGAAGCGCAGCGCGTTCATAGCAGCGATCGGCCTGGCGCCCATGGTGAAGACGTCGCGCAGAATGCCGCCGATGCCCGTCGCTGCCCCCTGGTAGGGCTCGATGTAGGAGGGGTGGTTGTGGCTCTCCATCTTGAAGACCACGGCTTGCCCGTCGCCGATGTCGACCACGCCGGCATTCTCGCCGGGCCCCTGGATGACACGCGACCCCTTGGTGGGCAGCGTGCGCAGCCACCGCTTCGACGACTTGTAGGAGCAGTGCTCGTTCCACATCGCCGAGAAGATGCCGAGTTCGGTGAAGCTCGGCTCGCGCCCGATAAGGTCGAGAATGCGCTGGTACTCGTCGGGCTTCAGCCCGTGCGCGGCGATCAGTTCGGGCGTGATCTGGACGGTGTTGGGAATGCTCATGCCGTGGCCTCGCAGCTTTCGCCGCCGCCGGCCCAGCGCGTCACGTCGGCGGCGATTCGCTTGCCGTTCGGCCCGTCCATCATCGGCCCGAATGCCGAAACCTTGCCGGCCGCGCCCTCGGCCTGCACGACCAATAGCGGTTTTCCGCCGTAGTTCTTCTTCGGCACCAGCAGGAAGCGAGGCCGACCGGAGTAGGAATCGAGTTCGTTGGCAAAGCTCACGTCGGCGAATGCCGCGTCGCCGCTGGCGACCCAGCAGCGATGCGCGGCGGTCGCGACGTGCTCCATCGCCCTGAGCGCGGCGCTCTTGCCACCGGTCTCAGGCTTCGCGGACTGGCAGGAGGCCAGCGCCAGCGCGCCAACGACGACCGCCGCGGCGGGAAGGATGCGCCTGCCGTTCATGCCGCCTTGCCGAGCACGCTTTCGAAGATCGCACGGCCGTCGTCTCCGCCGTGCGCCGCCTCGATCAGGTCCTCGGGATGCGGCATCATGCCGAGCACGTTGCCCGCTTCATTGATGATGCCGGCGATGTCGTTGACGGAGCCGTTGGGATTGGTGTCCTGGGCATAGCGGAAGACCACCTGTCCTTCGCCCTCGACGCGCGCCAGCGTCTCTGTGTCGGCGAAGTAGTTGCCGTCGGCATGCGCCACCGGGCAGTCGATGATCTCGCCCTGCCGGTAGTCGCGGGTGAACGGCGTGTTGGCGTTGGCGATCTCCAGCTTAACCTCGCGACAGACGAATTTCAGTGACGCGTTGCGCATCAGCGCGCCTGGCAGCAACCCGGCCTCCACGAGGATCTGGAAGCCGTTGCATACGCCCAGCACCAGCACGCCCTTGGCCGCCTTCTCGGCAACAGCGCGGATCGCCGGCATGCGCGCGGCGATCGCGCCACACCTGAGATAGTCGCCGTAGGAGAACCCGCCGGGCACCACGATCAGGTCGACGTCCGGGATTTCGGTTTCGGTCTGCCAGATCGTCAGCGGCGGTTGGCCGGAAATCTTCGTCAGCGCCGCGATCATGTCGCGGTCGCGGTTGAGGCCGGGAAGGAGCACGACGGCTGATTTCATGAAGTCCCGCCAAGTGGATCGCGCTGTAACGAGTTGCCGCTGGCCGGCTCTGCCGGTCAGCTTCGGCGCCTCAACTCAGCGCGATGCTGTAATCCTCGATCACCGTATTCGCGAGCAGCTTCTCGCACATGTCCTTGAGTTCGGCCTCGGCCTTCGCCCTGTCTTCGCCGTCGAGTTCGACGTCGAAGACCTTGCCCTGGCGAACCGAATCGACGCCGCGCAAAGCCGAGCGTGCCGAGCGCGGCCGCGATCGCCTTGCCCTGCGGGTCAAGAACCCCGGTCTTCAAGGTGACGGTGACGCGCGCCCTGATCACTCGATTTCGCTCCGAGTTGGAAATTCCGCTAGTGCAGGCTGCCCTTGCCGCCGTCGGGCTTGGACGAGACGAGCACGGGGCCACTGCCGCGCGGCGGCTCGTTCTCGTTCATGATGCCGAGCCGTCGGGCCACCTCCTGGTAGGCCTCCACGAGCCCGCCCATGTCGCGGCGGAAGCGGTCCTTGTCGAGCTTGTCCTGGGTAGCGATGTCCCACAGGCGGCAGGAGTTGGGCGATATCTCGTCGGCCACGACGATGCGCATCATCTCGCCCTCGAACAGGCGCCCGCACTCGATCTTGAAGTCGACGAGCTGGATGCCGACGCCGAGGAAGAGGCCGGACAGGAAGTCGTTGACGCGTATGGCCAGCGCCATGATGTCGTCGATCTCCTGCGGGCTCGCCCACCCGAAGGCGGTGATGTGCTCTTCCGAGACCATCGGGTCGTCGAGCGCGTCGGCCTTGTAGTAGAACTCGATGATGGAGCGCGGCAGCACGGTGCCTTCCTCGATGCCGAGGCGCTTGGCGAGCGATCCGGCCGCGATATTGCGCACCACGACTTCCAGCGGGATGATCTCGACTTCCTTGATCAGCTGCTCGCGCATGTTGAGCCGGCGGATGAAGTGGGTCGGGATGCCCATCCGGTTGAGATGGGAGAAAATGTGCTCGGAAATGCGGTTGTTGAGCACGCCCTTGCCGTCGACGATCTCGTGCTTCTTCTTGTTGAAGGCGGTGGCGTCGTCCTTGAAGAACTGGATGAGCGTGCCGGGCTCTGGCCCTTCGTAGAGAATCTTGGCCTTGCCCTCGTAGATGCGGCGGCGACGGTTCATGATCTATCCTGGCTCAGGGGCGATGCCCGGCCTTTCGCGGAATTGGTGGCGCGGGTGCACCGGCGAGTGCCTGTCAATCGCGGTCTCTATCCCAATCGGCCACAATCCTCAATCGCCAATGCACCGCCATCAACCGGTTTGGGGCGGGAGCGTCTTTGATCTGCCTCAGGGCGCGACTTGTCCCATATGCGTATTGACCGCGTGGCCGGCTTTTGGTTTGTGCTGCGCGGCCCCATATTAAATCAACGGATCAGCCCCGGAGGCGGAGACACTGCCATGACCAGCATGAAGGACCGCGAGGACGCCTTCGAGAACAAGTTCGCTCACGACGAGGAACTGAAGTTCCGCGCCACCGCGCGACGCAACAGGATGCTCGGCCGCTGGGCGGCCGAAAAGCTCGGCAAGACCGGCGCCGAGGCGGAAGCCTACGCGCTTGAAGTCGTCAATTCCGACTTCGAGGAAGCCGGCGACGAGGACGTGTTCCGCAAGGTGCGCAAGGATTTCGACGCCGCCGGCGTCGAGCAGTCGGATCACCAGATTCGCCGCACCATGCAGGAAATGCTGTTGAAGGCCGCCGAGGAGATCAGCAAGGGCTGATCTCGGCGCCCGGCTGCCGCGCCCCGCAGTGTTGGCCGGCCGGCAGGCCGGTCGCCAAGGAAACCATCATGTCTCTCGCCACGCGCCTGGCTTCCGGCGAAACCCTTTACATCGCCTGGTCGGGCCTGCCCGACGCGCTTTCGCTGGAAGCGCTGGCCGCGACCGATTTCGATGCCGTGACGCTCGACATGCAGCATGGCGGTCATCACGAGGACAGCGTTCTGCGCGGCCTCGTGCCGATCATGGCGGCGGGCAAGCCGGGACTGGTTCGCCTTCCGGTCGGCCGCTTCGACATGGCAAGCCGCGCGCTCGACTTCGGTGCCGAGGCGGTCATCGCCCCGATGATCAATTCGGTTGAGGATGCACGGCACTTCGCCGCGGCGATGAAGTATCCGCCGCTGGGCGAGCGCTCCTGGGGACCGAACTTCTCGATGCCGCGTCGCCGGGCAAGCGATGCCGCTCAGTGGCTTTCCGGCGCGAACGCCGAATCGCTCGCTTTCGCGATGATCGAGACGCGCGCCGCACTCGACGCGATCGACGGCATCCTCGAGGTGCCGGGCATCGACGGCCTGCTTGTCGGGCCGTCCGATTTCTCGATCGCCTGGACCGGCGGCCGTGTCGTCGATCCGTCGCTTCCCGACATGATGGACGCCATCGCCACGATCGCCGCCAAGGCCCGGGCCGCCGGCAAGCACGCAGCGATTTTCACTGTCGACCCAGCCTTGTCGGGTCGTTTTGTCGAGATGGGCTTCCGCATGATCGCGATGGGCAGCGAAGCCCGTCTCATGGCGCTGGGCGCCAGGGCGCTGCTCGACAAGGCCCGCGAATCAGGCGGCTGAGCTGCCCTCAAAGCCTCGACATGAAGGTGGCGAAGGTCAGCGAGCCCTCCGGCCACGGGCCGTGGCCCGATTCGGCATTCAGATGCCCCGCCTTGCCGGCGTCGATCAGAAGCGAACCCCAAGCGCCGGCGATGTCCTCGGCGGCTTCGAAGCTGGAAAACGGATCGTTCCGGCTGGCGATCACCATCGAGGGAAAGGGCAGGGGATCGCGCGGATAAGGCCCGAAGGTCATCAGGTGGCGCGGCCTGATTTCCGGATTGTCCACTTCCGGCGGCGCCACGAAGAAGGCGCCGGCGACCTTGCCGTCGAACTCGGGGATCGCCTGAACGGCGGCCGCGACGCCGAGCGAATGGCCGACGAGCACAACCGGGCGCACGGCGGCGTTGACCGCCTCCGCGACATTGGCGATCCATTCCTCGCGCACCGGCTTCACCCAGTTCTGCGGCACGCGACGCGCGGTCGACAGCCTGCTTTCCCAGCGGCTCTGCCAGTGATCCGGCCCGGACCCCGTGTAGCCCGGCAGGATGAGGATTTCCGCTTCCCTGACTTTCATGAGCCGGCATTTAGCGGTGCCGCAGTTGCGGTTCAACCGCGTTGCTTGTCGGTGAACGACTTGTCGTCTGTAATGCCACCTTGTGTGAACAGTCGATCGACACGATCTTTCGTCCATGGAAAACACACTCGTCGACAGCTCCGAAACGAAAACCTCTTCGACCGGCTTGCCCTTCGCGGCACAGGCTCCCGTCCATATCGGCCGCGTGGGCCTCAAGGCGCGCGACGCGGATGGCTTGGCCGCATGGTACAAATCTGTGCTCGGCCTCGAGGAGACGAGGCGAACCGGCGCCACGATCGGCCTGTCGGCCGGTGGCAGGGAACTTGTGGAAATCGAAGGATCCCCTGCGCTGAAGCCGGACGATCCACCATCGGCGGGCCTTTTCCACACCGCCTTCCTGCTGCCGTCGCGAACCGAGCTGGCACGATGGTTGCGCCATGCGATCGACGAGCGGATCGCCATCTCCGGCGCTTCCGACCATCTCGTGAGCGAGGCGATCTACCTCAACGATGCCGAAGGCAACGGCGTGGAGATCTACGCCGACCGTCATCCCGACCTGTGGAGTTTCGACAGGGGCGCCGTGCGCATGTCGACGGAGCGGCTCGATATCGAGAGCCTGCTCGGCGAGCTTTCGTCCGACACCGCCGCATGGACCGGTGCTCCCGCCGGCAGCATCGTCGGTCACGTTCATCTGCGCGTTGGCGACGTCAGCGCGGCCGAGGATTTCTGGAACCACCAGATGAGCTTCGACACGATGCTGCACTACGGCGACGCCGCCGTGTTCATGTCGACCGGTGGGTATCACCACCACGTCGGCGCCAACACATGGCAGAGCCGCCGCGCCGGACCGCGCGACCCCGACAGGGCGGGGCTGTCCTTCGTCGAGTTGCGGTCGAAACTGGTGCAGGACGCAGACGAGACGCGCGACCCGTGGGGAACGCTGGTCAGGACCGTGCCAGACTGAGTCTCGGTCTGCCCGCTCAGCTCTCGCCGAAAACCCGCCGGAAGATCGTGTCGACGTGCTTGATGTGGTAGCCGAGGTCGAATTTCTCGCGAATTTCGTCTTCTGAAAGGGCGGCTGTCACTTCCGGGTCGGCGAGCAGTTCCTCGAGAAAATCCTTGCCTTCGGTCCACACCTTCATAGCATTGCGCTGCACCAGTCGGTAAGCGTCCTCGCGTGACACGCCGGCCTGTGTCAGCGCCAGCAGCACGCGCTGCGAATGGACGAGGCCGCGATAGCGGTCGAGGTTCTTCATCATCGCGTCGGAATAGACCAGCAGCTTCTCGATCAGGCCGGTCAACCGGGCCAGCGCGAAGTCGAGCGTCACCGTGGCGTCCGGCGCAATCATGCGTTCCACCGAGGAATGCGAGATGTCGCGCTCATGCCAAAGCGCCACGTTCTCCATGGCGGGCATGGCGTAGCTGCGCACCATGCGCGCCAGGCCGGTGAGATTTTCCGACAGCACCGGATTGCGCTTGTGCGGCATCGCCGACGAGCCCTTCTGGCCCGGCGAGAAATATTCTTCCGCCTCCAGCACTTCGGTGCGCTGCAGGTGCCTGACTTCCGTCGCCAGCCGTTCGATCGAGGATGCGATCACGGCGAGCGTGGCGAAGAACATGGCGTGCCGGTCGCGCGGGATCACCTGCGTGGAAACCGGCTCCGGCTTCAGCCCCATCTTTTCTGCAACGTGCTCCTCGACGCGCGGATCGATATTGGCGAACGTCCCGACCGCGCCGGAAATCGCGCATGTGGCGATCTCTTCGCGCGCTGCCACCAGCCGGTCGCGACCGCGCGAAAACTCGGCGTAGGCCTCGGCCATCTTCAGCCCGAACGTGGTCGGCTCGGCATGGATGCCGTGGCTGCGGCCGATCGTGATCGTGTCCTTGTGCTCGAAGGCGCGTTTCTTCAACGCCGACAGCAGCGCGTCGAGATCGGCAAGCAGGATGTCGGCTGCGCGCGAAAGCTGCACGGCGAGGCAGGTGTCGAGCACGTCCGACGAAGTCATGCCCTGGTGGACGAACCGAGCGTCGGGTCCGACGAATTCGGCCAGATGGGTCAGGAAGGCGATGACGTCGTGCTTGGTCTCGCGCTCGATCTCGTCGATGCGCGCCACGTCGAACTCGGCTGCCTCGCCCTTCTCGCGGATCGTCCTGGCGGCTTCTTTCGGGATGACGCCGATTTCGGCCAACGCGTCGCAGGCATGCGCCTCGATCTCGAACCAGATGCGAAAGCGGGTTTCGGGCGACCAGATGGCGGCCATTTCCGGCCGCGAATAGCGCGGAATCATCTCGTTCCTGACGGCAGGGTGGAAGACACCGACCTCCTACCAGAGGCCGGCCGCTTCCTCAACTTCAACCAGCCTGCCGAGTCACAGTCCGCCGGTGACGGCGATCCAGCGATAGTCGGGGCCTTCGAAGCCGAAGCTGCGAATGGCAATCAGCAGCGCGAAGACAGGGCTTCCGGATTGCGGATGGTAGGTCTGCACCCCGCCGATGCGGTAGCCGAGCGGACAGCCGCGGCTGTCGGGAATGTGATCGTCCTCGTGCAGGACGCTGGTCGTCGAGCCGCCGGCTGTGCCGATCCGCAGCAGCCGAAAGCCGACGACGTCGCCGAGATTCTCGCAGTCGGAGGGTGTGGCCACGCCGACTTCCTCCAGCCGGAATTCTAGCGATCCATCGATCGGCGGCATGACGGGTCGCGGATTGACGGCGATCCGATGTGGATCGGCCGACAGCTCGGTAACGGCGTTCCAGCCGGCGCGAAAACCTGGATGCGCCGCAAGCTCGCTGTCGGAGATGATCTGCTGGCTCTGCTGTCGGGCGGCATCGCGGGCGTCGGCGAGCGTTGCGTTCTCATCCTGCAAGGTCACCCGAACCGGTGTCCCGGCAACGAAGCTGTCGTGCGCGGTGTCGATGTAGTAGCGATTGGCGTAGGGAAACCCGGAACCGTCCTGCACGCCGTATTCCTCGAAGGCGAAGATGCCGCCGTCCGCGCTGAAGCCGAGCACGTCGACCTCGGCCAAATCGCCCGCTCGGGCGACAAGGACCCCGGCTCCAAGAAGACAGACGGTCAGGCAGAGCTGCAAGAAGCTCGTGACGAGGCGCGATGCGGTCATGATCTCTCTCCCTTGGTGGCGAATGCCGGACGGCATCAGGGATTAAGAACCGCCGGCAGCGGTGACGCAAGCACTCCCGTTCGCAGCGCTATTTGCGGCCGGCGTGTTGCGACCATGTCGGAAACAGGTCGCCCTCCGCGGGCGTGGCCGAAAAGACGCCGCGCGCGATCGCCCGTGACATGACGGCAGCCGCGGCGGCGCCGAGATCGATTGCGGCGTCTCCCTTGGGCGCCAGCCCGCTGCCGCCGGTCGCCAGCGCGAACACGAGATCGCCGTCGGCCTGCGTGTGAGACGGCCACATGGCGCGCGAGATGCCGTCATGGGCGGCGATCGCGAGCCGCTTCGCCTCCGATTTTGTCAGCACGGCATCGGTGGCGACCACGCCGATGGTCGTGTTGGCGAGTGGCAGCGCGTCGCGGAACTTCAGCCGGACCTCGCCCGCATTGCCTGGAACCGGAGAGGGCAGGCCGAGCCCGCCGAACTCTGCGTTGATCTCGAAGGGCGCGGCCCAGAAATGCGGCGTCGTGCCGAATGTCGTCGAACCGACCGCGTTTACCGCGACGATCGCCGCGACCGTGATGCCGTTTTCCAGCACGGCGGATGCGGATCCGAGCCCGCCCTTCAGCCCGGCCGTCGTCGCGCCGGCGCCTGCTCCGATACTGCCGAGCGAAAAATCGGTCGCCGCCGCCGAAGCAGCCTCGTAGCCGAGTTCTCGGTAGGGACTGTAGCGTCCCCAGTCCTTGTTGCCGCCATTGATGAGGTCGAAGAGGATCGCCGTCGGCACCAGCGGGACCGTCTGGCCCCGCACGTCGAGGCCGATCCCCTTCTCGCGAAGCAATGCCTGCACGCCCGAGCCGGCGTCGAGACCGAACGCCGACCCGCCCGAAAGCACCAGGCCGTGAATGCCGGTGACGGTGTTGTGCGGCTCCAGCAGATCGGTTTCGCGTGTGCCGGGCGCTCCGCCGAGCACTTGCACCGCCGCCACGGTTTCCTTCTCGCACAGGATCGCCGTCACGCCGGATTTGAGGATCGCATCCTCGGCATTGCCCACGCTGATCCCGGCAACATCGGTGATCAGGTTCCTCGTCCCGGTCTTCATGGTCATTTCTGGTCTTCCACCTCGACGAATTCCTTTCCGTCGTAGCGGAACAGGCGATAGGGGTTTTCTGAAAGATCGCCCTTAGCGTCGAAACTCACCTTTCCTGTGGCTGTCTCGAATGTGCCCGCCGAGAGCGTTTCCGAAAGCGATTTTCCCGTTTCGTCGGCGCTGGCGAGCGCCTGCTCGGCAATCTCAACCGCGCTGTAGGTCGGCAGCGCGTAGCCTTCCGGAACGATGTCGCGCTGCGAGAATTGGCGCAACGCTTCCGGCCTGGCGATTTTCGCGGGCTCCGGCAGGCCGATCATCAGCGTTCCCGTCTTGAGCGGAACCATGCCGGGGGCGGCCCTCAGCGCCTCTCCGCCCGCGATCACCAGATCGTCGCCCTGCGCGGCGGCGTCGCGGGCGATGATCGCGACGTCGTCACGGTCTCCACCGATGAAGACGTGCGTGGCACCCGCCCGGGAAAGCCTGCCGACCAGACCGATCTGGTTCTCCATCTGCGGCCGGTAGGTATCTACGAAAACCGGCTTGAGCCCGGCTTCCTCCGCGGCGAGGCGAAAACTTTCGGCCAGTTCCCGCCCGTAAATCGTGCCGTCGTCGACGATGGCGAAATATTCGTCGCGCCAGCGTTGAACGAGCAGCCTGTCGACGGCGGCCTGCTCGTCGTCGGCGCGAGGGGCCGTCCGGAACACCGGCCAGCCGGTGTGCTGCTTGTCGTCGGTGAGGCTTGCCGTACGCACGCCGGGCGTGATCACCGGAACCTCGGCGTCGGCCAGGATCGGCATGGCCGCTTCGATCGCCTCGGTACAGAGGAAACCGACGACGATGCGCGCTCCCGATTCGGCCACGGCGCGGGCGGCCTCCGCGCCACCCTCGGCGGTGCAGGCATCGTCTTCGATATCGAGCGTGTAATCCGGAAGGCCGAGCGCGGCGACCGCAGTCTCGGCTCCGTCGCGCATCTGCCCGCCCAGCATCGCGAAGCGGTCGGACAGCGGGGCAACCAGCCCGATTTCCTGCGAATGCGCCGCCGCCATGTCGAAAAGGCAGGCCGCGATGAGCAGCAGAAGGGAGGGTGCGGCGCGCATGTCGGCGAATTTAACGATGCGCGGGCAAAAGTGAACCTGGCATTAGGCACTTGTTCGGTAGGATTCACCGTTCACACCTCGCGTGTGGCAGGAGCGGACAGTTGCGCCTAGATATGTTGGCGTAGGCAGGCGGTCGGCAGTTTGCCGCTCGCCGGAATGGGAATGGAGCAAGTGCTGAAGAAGAGTGAGGTAGAACCGGGTTTCTATCGCGATGCGATGAGCCGATTCGCCGGCGCCGTGCATGTCGTGGCGACCGAAGGCCCCGCCGGGCGCCGCGGGGCGACGGTGATCGCCGCCTGTTCGGTATCCGACAGCCCGCCGATCGTGCTGGTGTGCCTCAATCGCGAGAACGAATTGAACGAGCTGTTTTCGGCCAACGGCGTGTTCTCGCTCAACACGCTGCATGCCGGCCATCAGCCGCTGGCGAATGCCTTTTCCGGGCTGACCGGCCTGCCGCAGGAGGAACGCTTCGCCCTCGGCAATTGGGACACCATCGCCACCGGCGCCCCGACGCTGGTCGACGCGCTTGCTGTCTTCGACTGCGAGTTGATCGACGCCAAGGATCTCGCCACGCACCGCGTGCATTTCGGCAAGGTGAAGGGCCTGCGGGTGGGCGACAGCGACAGCCCGCTGATCTATCACAACCGCGGCTATCATACCGTCTAGGTTTGAACCCGCGCGCAGGCAGACGACACGACCGGAGGCGAGATGCCCGAAGCGACCCCGCGGCCCGTGCCGCAGTCCATCGACGAAACGCTGGAGATGCTGGCCGGCGCCGATTACGTTGCCGACCGCTCGCTGGCGACGGTCCTGTTCCTGTCGCTGCGCATGAAGCGACCGCTGTTTCTCGAGGGTGAGGCGGGTGTCGGCAAGACCGAGATCGCCAAGGTCTTGGCCTCCGCGCTCGGGCGCAAGCTGATTCGCCTGCAGTGCTACGAGGGGCTCGACGTCTCCTCGGCCGTCTACGAGTGGAACTACGCCGCCCAGATGATCGAGATCCGCATGGAGGAGGCGGCGGGCGGCGTCGATCGCGGCGACATGGAAAAGAACGTCTTTTCGGAAAAATACCTTATCCGGAGACCGGTTCTCGAGGCACTGGAGGGAACCAAGGGTGCGGCGCCCGTCTTCCTGATCGACGAGCTGGACCGCACCGACGAGGCGTTCGAGGCGTTCCTGCTGGAGATCCTTTCCGACTTCCAGGTGACGGTTCCCGAACTTGGCACGATCCGTGCCGAGGAGCCGCCGATGGTCATTATCACCACCAATCGCACGCGCGAAATCCACGACGCGCTGAAGCGCCGCTGCCTCTACCACTGGGTCGACTATCCCGACGCCGCGCGCGAACTCGAGATCGTGCACCGGCGCGTGCCGCAGGCCAACAAGCGCCTGTCGGAGGAGATTGTCCGCTTCATCCAGAAGCTGCGCGAGGTCGAGTTGTTCAAGCTGCCAGGCGTCGCCGAGACAATCGACTGGGCGGGTGCGCTGACCGAACTCGACAAGGTCGCGCTCGATCCGGAGACGGTGTCCGACACGATCGGCGTGCTGCTCAAATACCAGGATGACATCGCCCGGATCGAGCAGGGCGAGGGCCGGCGCATCCTCGACGAGGTCAAGGCCGAGCTCGCGACGGCCGGGTAGGCGCACCATGGCGTTCGCCGAAACAGCCGAAGCGAAGCCCGACGGAAGGCTCGCCGACAACATCGTGCACTTCGCGCGCGCCTTGCGGAAGGCGGGCATGCGTGTCGGCCCGGCCGCGGTTCTCGATGCCATCGAGGCGGTGATCGCCGCCGGCATCGGCACGCGCGAGGACTTCTACTGGACGCTTCACGCGGTGCTGGTCACCCGCCACGAGGACCACGCCGTCTTCGACGAGGCTTTCCGCCTGTTCTGGCGCTCGCGCGAACTGATCGAGAAGATGCTGGCGATGTTGTCGCCCGTCGCGCCCGACATGCGCGAAAAGCAGAAGCAGCGCGCCGCCGAATCCCGCGCCGCCCAGGCGCTGATGGCCGACCGCGAGCGCACCGGAAAGCAGGAAGTGCCGGAAGTCGAGATCGACGCGCGCATGACGTTTTCGGGCAGGGAAGTGTTGCGCGACAAGGACTTCGCGCAGATGACTGCGGCGGAACTGGCCGACGCGCGCAAGGCGATCGACGACCTCCGGCTGCCTGTCGATCTCGTCCGCACCCGCCGCTTCAGGCCCGATCCGCGCGGCCGCAGGGTCGATCCGCGCGCCATGATGCGGAGCGCGCTGCGCACCGGCGGCGATCTCGTCGTGCCGCGTTTCCGCTCGCCGCGCGAGATCCACCCGCCGCTGGTCGTGCTGGCCGACATTTCCGGCTCGATGAGCCAGTACACGCGCATCTTCCTGCATTTCCTGCACGCGCTCGCCGAGAAGCGCCGGCGCGTTCACACGTTCGTCTTCGGCACCAGGCTGACCAACCTGACCCGCCAGATGCGCCACCGCGATCCCGACGAGGCCTTGGCCGACTGCGCCCGCGCCGTGCACGACTGGTCGGGCGGAACCCGCATCGGCGCGGCTCTCGAGCAGTTCAACCGCCAGTGGTCGCGCCGCGTGCTGGGGCAGGGGGCGGTGGTGATACTGATCACCGACGGGCTGGAGCGAGAGGACGTCGCGGGGCTCGAGGCCGAGATGGAACGGCTGAAGAAATCCTGCCGCAGGCTGATCTGGCTGAACCCGCTGCTGCGCTTCGACGGGTTCGAGGCCAAGGCGCGCGGCGTGAGGGTGATGCTCCCCCACGTCGACGAGTTTCGTCCCGTCCACAATCTCGACGCGCTGGCCGACCTGTGCGCGGCGCTTTCGGCGGGCAACGCTTCAGGCGGCGATCCGCGGCCCTGGCTCGATCTTGGCAATGCGCACGCGGCGTGACCATATTCCTGTCTGAACCCATGGAGATCCGACATGGCTGAGGCACACACCCTGGAAGAGGTCCGCGATCCTTTGCAGGTCGCGGAAGACTGGAAGAACGGCGGCCGCGAGGTAGCGATCGCCACCGTCATGGAAACCTGGGGCTCGGCGCCGCGACCGACCGGCAGCCAGCTCGTCATCGACGCCGAAGGCAATTTCGAAGGCTCCGTCTCGGGCGGCTGCGTCGAAGGGGCGGTGGTGGCCGAAGCCGCCGACGTGCTGGAAACCGGCCAGCCGCGCATGCTGGAATTCGGCGTGGCCGACGAGACGGCCTGGCGCGTCGGGCTGTCGTGCGGCGGCCGCATCAAGGTCTATGTCGAAAGGCTCGCCTGATGGACGCGCAGGTACTCAAGGCGTTGAACGAGGAGCGCCGGGCACGCCGGGCGGTGATGCTCGTCACCGATCTCGCCGATGGCAGCGACCGTCTGGTTCGCGACGGCGACGCAATGTCAGGGCAGCTCGGCGAGGCGGTAGGCAAGGCCTTTCGCTCCGGCAAGTCCGGGATGGTCGAGGCCGACGGGAAGAGCTACTTCCTCAACGTTCATCTGCCGCCGCCGCGCCTGGTGGTGATCGGGGCGGTTCACATCAGCCAGGCGCTTGCGCCGATGGCGAAGATCGCCGGTTTCGACATCGAGATCATCGATCCGCGGACTGCCTTCGCGACGCCCGACCGGTTTCCGGACGTGGCGCTGCACGCCGAATGGCCGGAAGATGTTTTGAAAACCCGGCCGCTCGACCCCTGGACCGCGCTGACGGCCGTTACCCACGACCCGAAGATCGACGATTTCCCGTTGAAGTCGGCGCTGGAAGCGGGCTGCTTCTATGTCGGCGCGCTCGGCAGCCGCAAGACGCACGGCAAGCGCGTCGAGCGCCTGAAGGAAGCCGGGCTGAGCGAGGCGCGGATCGGCCGCATCCACGCGCCCATCGGCCTCGACATCGGCGCCGCCAGCCCAGCCGAGATCGCCGTCGCCGTGCTGGCAGACATCATTCAGGCGCTGCGCACGCGCGGGCTCGCCGAGCGCACGAGAAGCGAGGCGGCGTGAGGTTCGGCCCGCTCGCCGTCAGTGACGCCGAGGGCGCGATCCTCGCCCATGCGACCAAGGCGGGCGAAAAGCGCCTCCGCAAGGCGCACAGGCTGACCACTGAGGACATAGCCCTCCTGCGTGAGGCGGGTATCGAAGAGGTGGTCGCGGCTGCCCTGGAACCCGGCGATCTCGACGAAGACGCCGCGGCCGACCGGTTGGCGCACGCCCTTTCGTTCAGCAATGTCGAGGCACGACCTGCCGCCACCGGCCGCGTCAACCTCCACGCGCTGACCTCAGGCGTCTTCACCGTCGACAAGGCGTTGATCGATGCCATCAATGCGCTCGACCCGGCGATCACCGTCGCAACATTGGCCGAGTTTTCCGCCGTCGAAGCGGGCCGCATGGTGGCGACCGTCAAGATCATCCCCTTCGCCGTTTCCGCCGATCCCGTCGAAAAGGCCGCATTCCTGGCCGCACAGCGCGAGGCGTTCGCCGTGCATCCGTTCGCGCCGCGCCGCGTCGGGCTGGTCCAGACGGTGCTGCCCAGCGTCAAGAAGACCGTGCTCGACAAGACCGCGCGCATCACACAGGCGCGGCTCGACCGGTCGGGAAGTCGCGTCGTGGCCGAACTGCGTCCGCCGCACGAAGCGGCTGCCGTGGCCGGTGCAATCCGCGAACTGGCAGGCGAAAGCGACATGATCCTGGTCTTCGGCGCCTCGGCGATGTGTGACCCGGCCGACGTGGTGCCGGCCGGCATTCGCGCCGCCGGCGGCGAGGTCAGGCGGGCCGGCATGCCCGTCGATCCGGGCAACCTGCTGGTGCTGGGAGACCTCGGCGGCAAGCCGGTGCTGGGTGCGCCCGGATGCGCCCGCAGCCCCAAGGAAAACGGCTTCGACTGGGTTCTCGACCGGCTGCTTGCCGGGCTCGACGTGACCTCCGAGCAGATCGCCGGCATGGGTGTGGGAGGGCTTCTCATGGAGATCGCGACGCGGCCGCAGCCGCGCGAACCGATGCGCAAGGGCCGCGTGCCGAAGGTCGCGGCCGTGCTGCTGGCGGCCGGCCGGTCGAGCCGCATGGGCGCCTCCAACAAGCTTCTCGCCCGCTTCGACGGAGAGATGCTGGTGCGCCGCTCCGCGCGCGCCGCGCTGGAGAGCGCCGCAAGCCCGGTGGTCGCAGTCCTCGGTCATCAGGCGGACGCGGTTCGCAAGGCATTGTCCGGCCTCGATCTCGCCACCTCGGAAAACGCCGATTTCGCGTCCGGGCTCGCGGGCTCCCTGAAGACGGGCATCCGCCGCGTTCCGCCGGACGTCGACGGCGCGCTGATCGTGCTGGCCGACATGCCGGCGGTCGCCAGCGCCGATCTCGACCGCATGGTTGCCGCCTTCGTGGCACGCGGCGGCAACGTCATCGTGCGCGCCACGCACGACGGCAAGCGCGGCAACCCCGTGCTTCTGCCGCGCGCGCTGTTTTCCGAGGTCGAAAAGCTGCAGGGCGACACCGGCGCCCGCCACATCGTGGAAGCGAGTGACCTGGAAACGGTCGACGTCGAACTCGGACGTGCCGCGAGTCTCGACGTCGACACGCCGGAAGCCCTGAAACTAGCCGGCGGAGAGCCGGCGGAGTGACCGCGCGACAGCGGTTTCTCCTTCGATCCGAATGTCCTACGCTTGCGGCATGAATCTCCGTCTGAACTTCGCCGGCCGCTCCTGATCGCATTGGCGTTGGGCGCCGTGTCCGCGTTGGCCGCCCCGGTGGAGTTGCCGCATTTCAAGGACGATCTGTTCGCCTATCCCGCGACCCTGTCGACGGGCGATGGCGGTCGCTACCGGGTCGTCGATTACCGGGAGATGCGCGACATCAACGGCCGCGATGCGATTCCCGAAAGGCGGGTCCGGAACAACTATGTCTCGCTTGGCGTGCGCCGCCAGCAGGCCGATCTCGTCGCCCGCACGCCTGCCGGTGATGTGCCGCATGTTGCGGTCGGCAAGCGGCAGGGCGCCAGCCTGATCGTCGTCTACCTGCACGGGCAGGGCGGCAGCCGCAAGCAGGGCGTGGACGACTTCACCTTTGGCGGTAATTTCAACCGCATTAAGAATCTCGTCGCCGAAGCCGGCGGGCTCTACCTGTCGCCCGACTTCTCCGATTTCGGCGACCATGGCGAGAACGAGATCGCTGCGCTGATCGGCTTCTACGCGGAAGCTTCGCCCGGCGCGCCGGTCTTCGTCGCCTGCGGCTCGATGGGTGGCGCGCTGTGCTGGCGCCTCGCCGACAATGCGAAGGTCGCGACGCATCTCGGCGGTCTGCTGCTGCTCGGCTCCATGTGGAACGACAGCTTCTTTTCGAGCGCGGCCTTCGCGCGTCGCGTGCCTGTCTTTTTCGGGCAGGGCAGCCACGACACCGTGTTTCCGGTGGAGCGGCAGGAGGCGTTCTTTCGCGCGATCCTCAAGCGCGCGCCCGACTATCCCACGCGCTTCGTGCGCTTCGAAACCGGCACCCACGGCACCCCGATCCGCATGACGGACTGGCGCGATACGCTAAACTGGATGCTGTCGGCAAAACCCTGAGGGAGGCTTACTTGGCGAACCACATCGACCCGACCCGCGAAAAATTTGGCGAATTCCGCAAGCTCGACGACGACGGCCCGATCCACATGCTCAATCTGGTGAGGCTGCGCGACCGCGCGCAATATCCGGACGGGCGCGAGGCCAGCGGTCGCGAGGCATACGCGTCCTACGGCCGCGAGAGCGGTCCGGTGTTCCGCCGCGTCGGCGGGCGCATCGCCTGGGCCGGCGATTTCCGCCTGATGCTGATCGGTCCCGAGGACGAGCATTGGGACCACTGCTTCATCGCGGAATATCCGAATGGCGCGGCCTTCGTGGAGATGGTCAAGGATCCCGACTATCAGAAGGCCGTCGTGCACCGCACCGCGGCGGTGCTGGATTCGCGTCTGATCCGCCTGAAGCCGAAGTCGCCGGGTGGCGGCTTCGGCGAGTAGGCCAGGCGACCCGCTTCACGGCCCGCTCAGGTAATCCAGCACGGTCTCCGGCGTCTGCTTGCCGTCGTAGGAGGCATCGACCTCGTATTTCACGAGGTCGAAACGGCCCTCGCGGAAGATCCAGGTGCCGACGGAGAATGCGTCGGCGAGGCCTCGCCACTTCTCATAGGTGGTCAGGGTCTTGGTGTCGGGATCGTAGCTCGAATTGACGAGCTGGTGCAGCGTCTGGAAGCCGATGATCGTGATGTCCTTCACCGCCTTGTCGGCATCGTCGTCCACGTAGCGGACGTCGAGCGACGGTTCGGCGAAGGCTACCGGTTGCACTTCCTCACCGAATTCGTCGGTTTGGAAATAGACGTGAATCTCGTTGTAGGCGCCGTACATGCACCAGAAGCGGTAGAGCTTCACGTGGTGCTTGGGATCGGCGTCCGTATCGTAGGAATAGCTGTACTCGATATCGTATACGTCCGGCTTGGCCAGATCGGGTTCGGGCGGCGTCATATTGCAGGTGTCGCCATAGACGGCCTTGAACTCGGCACGCGCCTTCTGCAGGTCCGGGTCCCAGCCTTCCACGGGCGGCGCGTCCGGGCAGGAGGCCGGCACCGCGTCCTGCAGCGTCTTGTCGGATGGCGCCAGCTTGCCGCTCTCGATGAGCAGCGGCTTGTAGTCTTCCGCCTGGATGCCGGGATTGATCATCCTGACGACGTAGCATCCGGCGTAGACCTTGAAGGCGCCGCCCTCCTTCTGCGCCTCGATGGCCACCGGGACATGGAAATACTCGCTGCCGGCAGCACCCTCCGAGGCCACAGCCCCGGTCGCGAGCTCGACATGCTGCGTGTCGGAATAGCCGTCCGCATAGGCGTCGACGCTGTCGGCGGGCGGATCGGAGAAATAGCTGTAGGCCCGCGCGTATTCGTGCCGGTTGATGGCGTTGTAGAGCGAGCGAATCAGCGACGTGGCGTCGCTTCGGTCGTCGAGGTAGTCAGGCTCCGGCGTTTGCGCCATCGCCGGAGCGGCGCACAGCATGGCTGCGCAGAAAATTGCGAATTTCATCGTGCTTCTCCCACGATCCCTTCGTTGACAGCATAGCACCGAACGAGAGCCGGCAGGAGGCCTCACCGACCTCAACGATGGTCGGATCGCGCCGGTTCTCGCGCGGGCCGCGGAAAGTCGGCCGGTCTGGCAACCGCCGGAATACGCGCGAACGGTTCACGTGATTCGCAGGTGCCGAGGCGGGCAGACACATGGGCGGTCCGCAGCAGGTGAGGTCGGGCGAACAATTCAGTCAGGAAACCCATGCACGGCTCCTCGGCGGAATGTCCTCCCGTCCGAGATATAGCCCTGTTCCGGCATTTGTGCACTGCACAAAACACATCGGCAACGCGGTGGTGCGATATCGGCTAGCCCTGCGGCAGCTAAAATCCGACGTGGGGCCGCATGTCTTTGTTAAGATGCTGATATTAGCTTCGGTCCCGAAGGAGCGCTGATGGTCGAATGGCGAAAGCCCGGGAGACGTGACTGTGAAGCGTGATTTTGCATCCCTGCTGGACGAACTCATCGCCGAGCGCGAGGAGAGTTCGGCTGCCGGCCCGAACCTCGCCGTCGACTGCCTTGCCGTGCTCGACGAGCTGGAAGTCGGCCGCGCCCGCTTTTCCGAGGACGAGGCCGTCGCCGGATATCGCGATGCGGTGTTCGAGGACACCGTGATGGACGAGTTGGCGCATGCGGCCGAGCGCATGCTCGCTCCGGTCGATGCCGAGGCGATCGCCCGCGAACTGCGTATCGCCGAGGCGCATACGCTCCAGGAGCTCGATGCGCTCAGGCGCGTCTTTGCGCTCCACAATCATCCCGATCGCGTCGAGCCGGCGCTGCGCGACACCGCCATGCAGCGCATGCAGATCGCCAACATGCTGATCGATGCGGCCAAGCAGCGCTGCGTCAGCGCCGTCGCGCCGGCGGCTCGGCCGCAGGCCTGATCCGCCCGCGCCGGGTCCAGCGGGCGACCAGCGCCACCGCCACCACCGCCAGCCCGCACGACAGGCCGATCCAGATGCCGATGCCCTCCAGGTGAGCGACAAAGGCGAGCGCGATGCCGACCGGCAGACCGACGCCCCAGTAGCCGAAGCCACCGATCACCATTGGCACCGTGGTGTCATGCAAGCCCCGCAGCATGCCGCTGGCCACCGACTGCGCCCCGTCGACCACCTGGAACAGGGCCGCGATCGCAAGGAAGCTCGCGGCCGTGGCGATGACGGTCTGGTTGGCGGGGTCGCGAAGGTCGAGAAACGCGCCGATGAAGAAGCGCGGTACCAGCAGCATCAGCAGACCCATTACCGCCATGAAGCCGACGCCGAGCACGAAAGCGGTCCAGCCGGAAACGGTCACCGCGTCGGGATTGCGGGCACCATAGGCGCGTCCGACGCGGACCGTTGCTGCCTGGCTGATACCCATCGGTACCATGAAGCTGATCGAGCAGATCTGGATGGCTATGGCGTGGGCGGCAAGAGATATCGCGTCGATGAGGCCCATGAGGAAGGCCGCCGCGGCAAAGATCGACACTTCGAAAAGCAGGATGGCTGCGATCGGCAGGCCGAGCCGCAGCAGCTCGACGAAGCGCGGCCAGTCCGGCCTCCAGAAGCGCCCGAATATGGAATAGCGCCGGAACCGGCCGTGCAGGATCACGACCATCGACATGCCCGCGAACATGGCGAAGCTGGAGACGGTCGTGGCCACGCCCGCGCCGACCACGCCGAGGGGCGGAAAACCCAGATTGCCGAACATCAGGCACCAATTGGCGAACGCGTTGACGCCTACGGCGGCAAAGACGATCACCATCGCCCACCCCGGACGTTCCAGCGCGGCCGTGAAGGAGCGCAGAACGATGTACCAGTAGAAGGGCAGGACCGCCCATTGCGCTGCGTGCACGTAGGAGGCAGCCAGTTCACGCAATTGCGGGTCCTGGCCCATCAGCGCAAACAGCGCGTCGGCATTCCACAGAAGCGTCCAGATCGGCACCGCCGCGACCAGCGCGAGCCACATGCCCTGGCGAACGGTTCGGCGCACGTCCCGCACGGAATGGCGGTTGCGGCCGAGTTCGCTTGCCATCATCGGCGAGGTGGCGAGCATCAGGCCGAGCCCGAAGATCATCGGCGCGACATAGAGGCTGGCGCCCAGCGTGCCGGCCGCCAGCGCCTCCGGCCCCAGCCGCCCCATCATCATCACGTCGGTCGCCTGCATGGCCGTCTGGCCGAGATTCGTCAGAATCATCGGCCAGGCCAGTGCGAGCATGGCCCGGGCCTCGACCGCCCAGCGATTGGGCGACGGCCGTGTCGGAGACGCGAGCGCGGTCATGTTGCCGAATCCGTGAAAGGGAAGCCGCTTTTAGACGACGGTTACGCTGTTTCAAGCCACAAGGATTGGACCAGAGCTTGGATTTGCGCCCGGACCCACCTTATGGTTGCTTTCTCCTGCGGGCCTGCCGTCCGCGCCAATCCACCGCACCGGAGCCAACATGGAAAAGCGTCGTCTCGGCCGCACCGACATCCACGTGTCCAAAATCTGTCTCGGCACGATGACCTGGGGCGAACAGAACACGGAGGCAGAGGCCCACGCCCAGCTCGACCTCGCGATCGATCGGGGCGTCAACTTCATCGACATGGCAGAACTCTATCCGATCCCGCCGAAGGCCGAGACGCAGGGGCGCACCGAGCGCTATGTCGGCAGCTGGCTCAAGGCGCGGGGAACCCGCGACCGTGTCGTGCTCGCCTCCAAGGTGGTCGGACGCACCGCCAACGAGTGGTTCCGCGGCGGCCGTCCTTCGCGGCTGGTCCGCGCCGACATCTTCGATGCGATCGAAAAGTCGCTGGACAAGCTTCAGACCGACTATCTCGACCTCTACCAGATTCATTGGCCCGACCGACAAACGCCGTGGGGCGCCAATCCGTCGCGCGTCGGCGACTGGCCGCCGCCCCGCGATGACGACGAAACGCCGATCGCCGAAACCCTCGCGGTTTTCGACGAACTGGTGAAGGCCGGCAAGATCCGCCATCTCGGGCTTTCCAACGAGAGCACATGGGGGCTGATGCGCTATCTCGCCGAAAGCGAAAACGGGGGCGGCCCTCGCGTCGCGTCGATCCAGAATGCCTACAATCTGGTCAATCGCACCTTCGAGGTGAACCTCGCCGAGGCGTGCCATCGCGAGGACGTCAGCCTGCTCGCCTATTCGCCGCTGGCGCAGGGCTATCTCACCGGCAAATACGACAACGGCGCCTTGCCTCAGGGCTCGCGCAAGCAGCTCTTCGACCGCCTGCAGCGCTACGAGACGCCGGGCGCGGCGGCCGCACATCTGGCCTACAACGACCTGGCGCGCGAGTTCGGCATGGAGCCGGCGCTGTTTGCCAATGCCTTCGTTTCCAACCGGCCGTTCGTCACGGCGAACATCGTCGGCGCCACGAGCACGGCACAGCTCGAAACCGCGCTCGACAGCGCCGATGTCACATGGACTGCCGAGATTCAGGAGGCCGTCGACGCCATCCACCAGCGCCTGGGCAACCCTTGTCCCTGAGCCTGCCGCTCGCCGGCAGGACATCGGCGGGTTGCGATTCGCCGGCACGACATCGGCGGATTGCGATTGACCGGTGTCAAGGATTGTCCGCGCCTCCAGGATAGGGTCGGCATCAACGGCGCGGAATGACCGCGCGATCTCGGTCGGACAGAGGAGGCATTTTCACATGCTCACCAGGGTTGCAGCGGCTTTGGCCGCGTTCGTTGTTGCCGCACCGCTGGCGGTCGCCGATGCGCGGGCAGGCGACTGCGAGGGCACCGTGGTCGGTGTCCGGTCCGTCAGCCAGTACAACCACGCCGCCGGCAACGGCTTCCTTGCGGTGCGCAGCGGACCCGGGTCCGGCTACCGGCAGGTCGGCGAGCTTTATCGCGGCGATCGCGTCTCGGTCTATGACCGGCGCGGAAGCTGGTATGCGGTGACCTGCATGTCCGGACGCTGCACCAACCCGCTGTGGGGACCGAGCTATCCGCAGGGCTGGGTCTACGGCAAATACCTGACCATGAGCGGCGTCTGCCCGCGCTGAACCTTGCACTTCGGTGTCCGCGGCATTGATCGCGCCTTCGGTAACGCATCCGCCACGACGTCCACGACGCGGTAATCTCCGACACGACTTCCTCGTGGTGCGGCCGGCCAAGCGCCTACGGTCGCGCCGCCGCGTCTGCAGCACGACCA
>CAWFKS010000020.1:0-250464 GCA_963816435.1 uncultured Alphaproteobacteria bacterium | reverse complement strand
AAGCCCGGTTTTCCGCGGTCTTGAAGTGGTTGGGAAACTGGAGCGGGCGAAGGGATTCGAACCCTCGACCCCAACCTTGGCAAGGTTGTGCTCTACCCCTGAGCTACACCCGCTCGCGCGGCTATGCTGCCGCGAAACGCGGCCTATATGGCCGAACTGCCGGGCGATTGCAACAGGGAATTCGGGGCTTCGGCTTGCGGCGGGCGGCGAATTGCGCCAACACCCCCGGACGCACTTTCCAAGCCCGGACAAGCAGATGGCCGCCAGCCCAGAAGACCTGTTTTCCTTCCTCGACAAACTCGGCATCGAAACGACCACCGTGCGGCACCCGCCGCTGTTCACCGTCGAGCAGTCGCAGGCGCTGCGCGGCGAGATCGCGGGCGGGCACACCAAGAACCTGTTCCTGAAGGACCGGAAGGACAATTTCTTCCTGCTGACGGTGGAGGAAGATGCCGAGGTCGACCTCAAGAGCATCCACCATGCGATCGGGGCTGCCGGCCGCGTCTCCTTCGGCAAGCCGGAAAGGCTGATGGAGCTTCTGGGCGTGGCTCCGGGCGCGGTTACGGCTTTCGGGCTTATCAACGATACCGGGGGCAACGTCCGCTTCTTCCTCGACGAGGGGCTGATGGCGCATGAGACGATCAATGCGCACCCGCTCACCAACGAGGCCACCACGTCGATCGGGCGCGACGACCTCTTGCGCTTCGTCAAGGCGACCGGCCATGAGCCTGCAATATTGAATCTGGCGGCGTGATCGCCACATTCTGGCACAAGGACAGGAGGTGCCGGCCACTGCGCCATCAGGCGGCGGGCACGGCGCGAAGGAACGGAAGAACGAGATGAGCAACGGCGAAAATCCATACGGCGAGGCCGGCGGCTACACCACCAACCTGCAATACGGCGAAGCCGAGCGACCGGCGCAGGCCGGCAGCCCCCAAGGGAGCCAGGCAGCCGGGCAGGCGGGCGGCTTTTCGCTGGATGCCCCCGCGGGCGCCCCGGCCGGACAGCTGATCAAGGACACGACGACGGCGAACTTCGCCGCCGACGTCATCCAGGAATCGCAGCGCCAGCCGGTGCTGGTCGACTTCTGGGCCCCGTGGTGCGGTCCCTGCCGCCAGCTCGGCCCGGCGCTGGAAAAGGTGGTCACCGAGGCCGGCGGGCGGGTCAAGCTGGTCAAGATGAACATCGACGAGCACCCGTCGGTCGCCGGACAGCTCGGCATCCAGTCGATCCCGGCCGTCATCGCATTCGTCGGCGGCCAGCCGGTCGACGGCTTCATGGGGGCGGTGCCGGAGCGGCAGATCCGCGAGTTCATCGACAAGCTCGCCGGCGATGGCGGTGCCGGTGAGCAACTCGCCGAGTTGATCGAAGCGGCGCAGGCGGCGCGGGCCAGCGGCGACGACGACACTGCGGCGCGCTATTTCGCCGCGGTGCTGCAGCAGGACCCCGCCAACGCCGAGGCGATCGGCGGGTTGGCCGACCTGATGTTCGACAAGGGCGACAAGGAAGCGGCGACCGAAATGCTGGCGCAGGTGCCGGCCGACAAGCAGGACGTGCCGGCGGTGGCGGCCGTGCGGGCAAAGATGAAGCTCGCCGAGGAAGCGGCCTCGCTGGGCGATCCGGTTGAACTGGAGCGGCGGCTGGCCGCCAACCCCAAGGACCATCAGGCCCGTTTCGACCTGGCGCTGGTGCAGAACGCGCGCGGCATGCGCATGGAGGCGGCCGACAGCCTGCTCGCCATCATGAAGGCCGAACGTGGCTGGAACGACGATGCCGCGCGTTCGCAGCTCCTCAAGTTCTTCGAGGCGTGGGGACCGGCCGACGAGGTGACGCTTTCGGCGCGCCGCAAGCTGTCGTCGCTGCTCTTTTCCTGAGGCGAGGCGCGCTTATCCCGGGCCGGCCGACCGGGCCGATGACACGCCGAAGAAGGGCGCTGCGTTGGGCGCGCGGCGTGGCTGCCCTAGATAGTTGCCATGCGCGGCGAGGAGGAGCGGTCTTGCAGGCGGGAAACGTCCAGTATCTGAGTGCGGCGGACCTGCCGGACACCGTTCCGGTGTTCCCGCTCGCCGCGGCTCTCCTGCTGCCCGGCGGCCGGCTTCCTCTCAACATCTTCGAGCCCCGCTATCTCAAGCTGGTCGACGACGCGCTGGCCGGCGACCGGATCGATCGGCATCATCCAGCCGCGGCTCGACGGCGGCAGGCTTCCCACCGGCGAGCCGCTTCTGTGCGATGTCGGGTGCCTTGGGCGGCTCACCTCGTTCGCCGAAACCGGCGACGGCCGCTATCTCGTCTCGCTGCAAGGCGTCGCACGCTTCCGCGTCGGCGAGGAGAAGGAGGTGCGAACGCCCTACCGGCGCTGCCGCGTCGTGCCGTTCGCCTCCGACCTCGACGCCGAGGCGGGTGCCGCCGAGGTCGACCGCGCGGCGCTGCTGAAGACCTTCCGCGCCTATCTGAAGGCCAACGAGCTGGAGGCGGACTGGGAGAGCGTCAGCCGCGCCGAAAACGCCACGCTGGTCAACGCGCTGTCGATGATGGCGCCGTACGGCGCGGCCGAGAAGCAGGCGCTGCTGGAGGCGCCAGACCTGAAGACACGGGCCGAGACGCTAATCGCCCTCACCGAGATGACGCTGGCGCGCGGCGACGGCGACCAGGGAACCAACCTGCAATGAAGGCAGCCGCGCGCACCGCCGAGATCGACCCGAAGCTGCTCGAGCTGCTGGTCTGTCCGCTGACCAAGGGTCCCCTGAAGTGGAACGCCGAGACGAGCGAACTGGTGTCTGTGTCGGCAGGGCTTGCCTATCCCGTGCGCGACGGCATTCCGATCATGCTGCCCTCCGAGGCGCGATCGGTGGATGCGGGAACGGCGGGAGAAGCGCAGGACACGTGAAGCCGCGGCCGAGAAGGGCACTCCGCGACCCGGCAATGCCTCTCGCCGCGTGTCCTGAGTTCTCAATGGAAATTCCGGCCCTTCGGCATGGCGCTCGCGGTCTGGCGAGCGAGTTCATCCGCGCTGCCTCTCGACGGTGTGGGCGTGCGGGCGGGGAGCCGGATGAAACCCTCGCGCGGGAGGCCCTTGTCACGGCTGTCGGGCGCGGGGCCTCCGTCCGGTTTCGCGTCGGGATAGACCAAGGCCGGCGGCGCCCTCTCGGACAGGACACCCAGCCATTGGGTGACGTCCTCCAGCCTGTCGGCCACTACGTGGATGACGTCCGAGGCCTTCTGCAGCTTGCCGGTGACCCGGATCAGGCGGGCGCCGAGCACGACCGGGCGGAACCGCTCGAAGATTTTCGGCCACACGATGATGTTGGCGATGTGGTCCTCGTCCTCGATCGTCATGAAGATGACGTTGCCCTTGCCCGGCCGCTGGCGCACCAGCACCAGCCCGGCAACACAGACGCGCCTGCCGTCGGCAATCTCGTTCAGCCGCGCGTTCGGCACGATTTTCTCGGTGTCGAGCCGGGCCCGCAGGAAGGCGACCGGATGCCCCTTCAGCGACAATGACAGTGTACGGTAGTCGTGCACGATGTGCTGGCCCGGCGGCATCGCCGGCAGCGCCACTTCCGCTTCGTTTTCGCGCAGCCTCAGTTCGCTGCGGTCGAACAGCGGCAGGTGCTCGGCCGCGCCCGCGTCGTCCAGCGCCTTTACCGCCCACAGGGCCTCGCGGCGGTCGAGGCCGAGCGAGCGGAAAGCGTCGGCCTCGGCCAGCCGCGCGATCACGCTCGCCTTCAATCCCGACCGCAGCCACAGGTCGCGCACCGAATCGTAGCCCGTGCCTCGCCTTTGCACGAGAAGCTCCATCTCGGCCTTCGGCACGCCCTTGACCCGGCTGAAGCCCAGCCGCACGGCATGGCGGCTGCGGATGACGCCTGCCATTTCGGCATGGCGCGAGGCGATGCGGGAGGGGTCGAACGCGGCCTCTTCAAGCGTGGAATCCCAGACACGAATGGTTGATGTCGACGGGACGCATCTCGACTCCGTGCTCGCGCGCGTCGCGCACCAGCTGGGCCGGTGCGTAGAACCCCATCGGCTGGGAATTGAGGATGGCGGCGCAGAAGACGTCCGGATAATGCGCCTTGAACCAGCAGGAGGCGTAGACGAGAAGCGCGAAGGAAGCGGCGTGGCTTTCGGGAAAGCCGTATTCGCCGAACCCCTCGATCTGCCGGAAGCAACGCTCGGCGAAGTCGCGCGCGTAGCCCTTGGCGACCATGCCCTCGATCATGCGGCGCCGGTAGTTGCCGATCGTGCCGGTGCGCTTGAAGGTCGCCATGGCGCGCCGCAGCTGGTCGGCCTCGCCGGGCGAGAAGCCGCCGGCCTCGATGGCGATCCGCATCGCCTGCTCCTGGAACAGCGGCACGCCGAGCGTGCGGCCCAGAATGCTCTTCATCTGCTCGCTCGGAAACTCGACCTTCTCCTTGCCTTCGCGCCGGCGCAGATAGGGGTGGACCATGTCGCCCTGGATCGGGCCCGGGCGCACGATCGCCACCTCGATGACGAGGTCGTAGAAGCAGCGCGGCTTCAGGCGCGGCAGCATCGACATCTGGGCGCGGCTCTCGATCTGGAAGACGCCGACCGTGTCGGCACGGCAGATCATGTCGTAGACCGCCTCTTCCTCCGCCGGGATCGTCGCCAGTTCCAGCCGCTTGCCGAAATCCTCCAAATAGTGCGCTTCCTGGAGGTCGAAGCAGCGCCTCAGGCACGACAGCATGCCGAGCGCCAGAATGTCGACCTTGAGCATCTTGACGGCGTCGAGGTCGTCCTTGTCCCATTCCACCATGCGGCGCTCCTCCATCGCCGTCCTGACGATGGGGGCCATCTCGTCGAGCCTGTCGCGGGTGATGACGAAGCCGCCGACATGCTGCGAGAGGTGGCGGGGAAAGCCGAGAATCTCGTTGCAGCGCTCGGTGAGGAGCCGGGTGGCAGGATCGACCGCGGCAAGGCCGGCGGCCTGCGTCTCGCGTTCGCCAACGGCCGACGACGACCAGCCCCAGATCGAGCCGGAAAGTGCCGCCATGACGTCCTGCGACAGGCCCATCGCCTTGGCCACCTCGCGCAGCGCGGAGCGGCCGCGATAGGTGATCACGGATGCCGCGAGCGCGGTGCGCTGGCTGGAATATTTCTCGTAGATATAGGCGATGACCTCGTCGCGCCGCTCATGTTCGAAATCGACGTCGATGTCGGGCGGCTCGTCGCGTTCCTTTGAAATGAAGCGTTCGAACAGCGTGTCGATGATGTCGGGTCCGACATCGGTGATGCGCAGGCAGTAGCAGATGAGGGAATTGGCGGCCGACCCGCGGCCCTGGCAAAGGATGCCGATGCTGCGGGCATATCTGACGATGTCGTGGACGGTCAGGAAGTAGCGGGCGTAGTTCAGCTCGCGCACGGTGGTGAGCTCGTGTCGGATGATCTTTTCGACGCGGGGCTCGATGACGTCTCCGAAGCGTTCGCGGGCGCCCTGCCAGGTCAGCCGCTCCAGCTCGTCCTGCGGAGGCAGGCCGGATTCGGTGGGCTCGTCGGGATAGTTGTATTCGAGCTCGGCCAGCGAGAAGGAAAGGCTTTCGGCAAACCGCCGGGTCTCGGCCATCGCCTGCGGGCAGTCGCGGAAGAGCCGCGCCATCTCCCGCGGGGTCTTCAGGTGCCGCTCGGCATTGGCGGCGAGTTCATGGCCGACCCTGGAGACGGGGGTGTTGAGGCGGATCGCGGCCAGCGTGTCGTGCAGCGGCCGGCGCACGGCCGCGTGGTAAAGCGCGTCGTTGGTGGCCATCAGCGGCACGCCGGCAGCCTCCGCGAGAGCCGAAGCGGCGGCGAGGCGGAAACGGTCGTCACCACCATAATCGGGGGCGACGGCGAGCCAGACCGCACCCCGGGAAACGGTCGGCGAGCCGGCGAACGAATTCGAGCGTTCCGTCCGCCTGCGTGCCGGTGAAATCCGGCAGCAGGGCCAGCGAGATGCCGTCGCCGCGCTCGAAAAGATCGTCGAGCAGGAGATCGGGCGCGCCCTTGACGCCGCGTTCGTTGGCGGCCGTCAGCATGCGGCACAGATTGCCCCAGCCGGAGCGGTCGCGCGGGTAGGCGAGGATCTGGGTCGAGGCGTCGGAAAAGACGAGGCGGCAGCCGGGATGGAAGGCGATCTCGCCGGCGCGCGCCTGCTGCCAGGCGCGCACCACGCCCGACACGGTGTTGCGGTCGGCGATGCCGATCGCGGCGTAGCCCAGGAGCTCGGCCGTCACCACCAGCTCCTCCGGACTGGAGGCGGCGCGCAGGAAGGAAAAATTCGAGGCGGCGCCGAACTCCGCAAAAGCCGGGGCAGGGGGCGGGGGCGCGCTCATGCGAACAGGCCGTGCATGAACCAGCGCGGCATCGCCTCGCCGGCGCCGTAGAAGCCCTGGCGATAGAGCCAGTAGCGGCGGCCGGTCTCGTCCTCGACGCGGAAATAGTCGCGCGTTTCGGCGTCTTCCGGCTCGCGCCACCATTCCGGCGCGATCCTTTCCGGCCCCTCGGCGCGGGCGACCCGGTGGAGGCCGCGCCGCCAGCGGAAGCGGGCCGGCGGTCCCTCGGGAATCTCGGCGGTCACCTCGACCGGCTCGGGGTCGCGGAAAAGCCTCAGCGGGCGCTCGGGCGCGGAAGCCGGTCGGCGCGATGTCGAGCGCCGGCCGCGGCCGCATGTCCTTCCTCGTAGGGAACGGTGCGCGCGGCGCGTTCGGGAAGGTGGCTTTCGACGAGCGCCGGCGACAAAAGCGCGGTCTCGCCGAGGCGGGCGCGCAGGCGGTCGGCGAACACGGCGAGGCTGTCGCCGGCATCGTCGGGCGGATCGCCGAGATCGGTCTGGCGGGCGTCGAGTGCTGCGGCGACGAGCACCGAAAGCCGCACGAGATCGAACCCGTAGCCGGCGTCGAAGGCGGCTTCGGCGGCGGCCAGCTTCTCGTGGAACAGCGCCTTGATGCGGGCCGGTGCGCGCAGCGGCCGCGCGGCGCCGACGGCAAGCCGCCAGACATGGCCGTCGACCCTGAACAGCGCCAGTTCGAGCCGGCGCGCGCCGATGCTTTTCTCCTCCATGTCGGCCTGCAGCGTGGCGGCGAGCCCGGCAACGAGCTGTTCGATCGATTCGAGGTCGAGGACCGGTTCGGCAAGATGCCGCTCCACCGACAGGGCCGGCACCGGCAGGCGCGGCGACAACGCCTCTTCCTCGCGGCCGAGGGCCTGGTCGAGGCGGATGAGCAGCGTCTTGCCGAAGCGGCGGGCGAGCGGGGCGCGCGGCAGCGAAATCAGTGCGCCGGCGGTGTCCAGCCCGACGCTTTCGAGGCCGGCGGCCTGCGCCGGCGCGAGCCTGAGAGCGGCCAGCGGCAGCGGGCCCAGAAGCTCGGCCTCGGCGCCCCGCTCCACGATCGCCGCGCCGGAAAAGCGCGCCGCCGCCCAGGCCGCGCCCGCCGTGGAAGCGAGCCCGGCGCGCACCGAAAACCCTTGCTGGAAAAGCTTCGAAAGCACGTCCTGCAGCATCGCCTTCTCGCCGCCGAACAGATGGGCACAGCCGGTGATGTCGAGGAAAAGCCCGTCGGCGCCGTCGAGCGCCACCAGCGGCGTGTAGCGGTCGCACCAGTCGGCCAGCCCATCGAGCAGGCGCCGGTCGGCCTGCGGATCGTCCTCCACCACCTCGACATGCGGATGCATGGCGCGCGCGTCGGCGATGCCGGTGCCGGGCTTCAGCCCGAGCGCCTCAGCCCGCTCGTCGAGGGCGGCGATGCGCTGGGTGTTGTTCTCGTGGCGGCTGACCACCAGCGGCGCGCCCTCCTCCCGCTGGCGGGCCGAACGCCACGAGCGACCCAGGCGGCGGCGCCATAGCCGGTCGGTCGCCAGATGCGGGAACCACAGCGCCAGGAAGCGCTGGCCGCCTTTCGGAAAAACGGCGTTCATGGACGTTCCACTCCAGGATGAAATTTGCGGGCCGCGACAGCGGGCTCTTGTCGACCTCGACGCGGAAGGCCGGCGGGCCGATGGAACGGGCCAGCGGCCCGGCCAGCGTCGTCCGTTCCCCGGCGGGTGCAGGCCCGACGCAAAGCCTGACCGGCGCGGCCGTGGGCTCGGCAAGCGCGCCGTCGCGCAACAGGAAGAACGGCCGGCCGGCGGCGGCGACGCGATGGTGGAGCCGGCGCGTCGCGGTGAGGTCGAGCTTTGCGGGATTGCCGCGCAGTTCCAGCACCACCGCCGAAAGGGCGGCCAGCCCCGCCGCCTCCTCGCCGATCCACAGGCAGTCCATCAGCTTCGGCGCCTCGGCAAAGAGCAGGCTCTCCGGCGCGAAGCCGAAGCGGGCGAAAAGCCCCGGCGCGTAGGGAAAGCCGGCCTCGCGAAAAATCTCGGCAGTGCCGATCCACAAGAGCGGCGCGCCCGGCCGTGCCGCCAGCGCGGCCAGCGCCAGGACAAAGCCCGCCGCGGCACCCGCATTGCGCGTCTCGGCGGTCACGATCTCGGTCAGCGCGGCCTTCGGCAGGCCGCCGCCCAGCGCCGCGTCCAGCCCTTCGACGCCGGTCGCAAGCAGCGAGCCGCCCGCCGCCAGGCCATGGCGGCGCAGCACCACGCCGCCGGGCGCGGATTCCTCTCCGGGCACGGCCAGCCGGTCGGCAAGCCGCCCCTCGATGCTGGCGATTTGCCGGCGCAGGGCGCAAACGGTCTCCCGCGCCACGGCGGGCCGCGCCATGACGTGTTCTCCAACTGGGCTTTTGTTCCTGTTATGTTCCTATCGATTCCAGAGCCCGCCGGGAGAGTCAAGCGGACTCACAAAAGAATTTATTCCTGTCGCAGGGGAACAAGGTCGCCGCGCGCGTCCCGCCACGGCGATCGGCACGGTGATTCACCACCAGCGTGTCAGGGGCTCGAAAGGCCGGCGATGAACGTCTATATGGCGGAGTTCAGAGGATAATCGATGGCACGCATCTACCAAACACGCGCCTGGGAAGACCAGCTCTCGCCGTCGATCGACGAGATCGAGCTGATGGCGCTGGAAGCCTACGCCCACCTGCCGGAGGAGTTCCGCACGCTCACCGGGGAAATCTCCATCCAGATCGCCGAGTTCCCGACCGAGGAGATCATGGACGACCTGGCGCTGGAGACGCCGTTCGACCTGCTCGGCCTGTTCGAGGGGCACGGCATCGCCGAACGCTGGAACCCGCAGACCGGCGAGGGGCCGAACCGCATCACGCTCTACCGCCGCGCCATTCTCGACTACTGGGCCGAGAACGAGGAGACGCTGGGCGACATCATCACCCACGTGCTGATCCACGAGATCGGCCACCATTTCGGCCTCTCCGACGACGACATGCAGAACATCGAGGAACGCGCGGAGTAGGGGGGTCTCCCTCCCCCTCGAGGGGAGGGTCGATCCGCGCAGCGGATCGGGGTGGGGTCGTCTAGGACGGGTGCGACCTATTTTTCCTAGCGACGTCGAGCACGGCCGAGGCTACCCCACCCGTCCCGTCGCTTTGCTCCGGTCCACCCTCCCCTCGAGGGGGAGGGATTCGCCGGCATCGCCGCCTGCCGCAAACATCTTCGTCGCCACGCCCGGTTGTTTCCTTTCGCTCACGCGCCGTTTCGCGCCTGACGGCGCTGGCGCTCCGCGAGGGCCTCGCATCGGCTCGGACGCCCGGTCGGGCTTGCGGCCTGCGGCCGGTCAATCTTCTTCATCGCCACGCCCGCCGAACGCCGTCTGGCCATTGTCAAAGAACTCGCGCCTGTCGCGAGGATCGCTGCGCGATCCCGCTGGGCGCTTCGCGGATCGCCCGGCGACGGTGGGAAGACGGGCGGCCGTTCGGACGCTCATCTATTTTAATTCGTGCGACCTCGCGGCCGCCCGTCCGGCATCCTGCCCCGCGTCCGGGAGCGGAGGTACTAGCCCCGCAAGCCGTCGGCAGGGCCCGGACCTAACGCTCTGCGTAGCCGCGCCACCGCGCGCGGCCGGTCCGGTACCGTCCCGCCGCCCGGATGTTCGGTGTGCACACCCGTTTCCCGCGCGGCGGTATGGATGAAGGATAAGCGAGGTCGGAGAGCGTGGGGACAAATGAGGGAGTGGGGAATGGGGAGTAGGCAGTAGGAACAACGGGTTGGGCGATGCCTGGGCGCGCGGCTGTCCACGTTTGCGGGCTGGCCGCAGCGCCGGCGCCTCCCTCCCCCTTGAGGGGAGGGTCGATCCGCGTGAGCGGATCGGGGTGGGGTCGCACAAAGAAGGGCGCGACCCGCTGATTGTGCTCCAGACTTCCGTCGAGCACGGCCGAGGCTACCCCACCCGTCCCGTCGCTGCGCTCCGGTCCACCCTCCCCTCGAGGGGGAGGGATTCGCCGCCCCTCCGCTTCGCCATTCCAAAAGCTGGCGCGGTCAAAAATCCCCGAGCTTCATGTCGGGCGAGTAATCCTTGCCCTCGACCACCTTCATCACCGCCTGGCCGCAGCGCATCGCCTTGGTCTCCGGGTCGAAGGCGTAGGTCGGCGAGCCGTGCAGCAGCCAGCCCTTGTTCAGCGCCGCCGTCACCTTGTGGCAGAAGCTGGAATCGTCGGGGCCGGACAGGAAGCGGTAGAGGATCATCGCGGAGGATTTTTCTTCGGGTTCCATCGTCTCTCACTCGCTGTTGCCGGCGGCGGACAAGCGCTCCGCCTTCGCCAGAAGTTTTTCGGCCTGGGCCAGATGCAGGCGCTCGATCATGCGTCCGTCGAGGGAAATCACGCCTTTTTGCCGGTTTTCGGGCTTTTCGAACGCCGCGACGATTTCCCGCGCCGCCGTCACCTCGGCTTCGGCCGGCGCGAAGGCGTCGTTGGCCGGGCCGATCTGGGCCGGGTGAATCAGCGTCTTGCCGTCGAAGCCGAGCCGGCGCGCCACGGCGCATTCGGCGCCAAAGGCGTCGAGATCGCGGAAATCGTTGCTCACCCCGTCGAGCACGTCGAGGCCGCCGGCGCGGGCGGCGACCACCATCTGCAGGAGCAGCGGCGCGAGGTTGCCGCGGTTTTCGCCCGGCACGATGCCGGTGTCCTTGACCAGATCGTTGGTGCCGGCCACGAAGCAGTCGAGCCGGCTGCCGGGATCGCGGCCGAGCCCGGCAAGGGCGCCGAGTTCGAGCATGGCGCGCGGCGTCTCGACCATCGCCCACAGGCGCACGGTCTCGGGCGCGTCGGTCTCCTGCAGCGCGTAGACGGCATCGAGAATCACGTCCGGGCCGTCGACCTTGGGCAGCAGGATGGCGTCGGGCCGGCAGGCGCGGGCGGCCAGAAAGTCCTCCGTGCCCCACGCGCCCGACAGCTCGTTGATGCGCACGATGCGCTCGTAGCGCGCCTGCGGATTGTCGGCGAAATGCCGGCGCAGCCGCTCGCGCGCCTCTTCCTTCGCGTCCGGGGAAACGGCGTCCTCCAGGTCGAAGATCACGGCGTCGCAGGCGAGCGAAGGAAGCTTGGCCAGCGCCTTGTCGTTGACGGCGGGCACGTAGAGGACGGAACGGCGGGGACGGGAAGGTCGCATGGCGGTTTCATGCCCCGCGCGGCAGGCGCGTGCAAGGGCTGTGGGTGCAGTGCCGGGGCGGCCCTTGCCGGCGTGCCGAAAAGCTGATTGCCTCGCCGCATTCTGATGCGGTTCATCATTTCACGGAATCGATGAACCGCTCCAAGTTCTTGTTTTCGCGCAATTCCGGACGGAAAACCGGTTTCCACTTTTCCTGGAATTGCTCCAGTGCGAGGCTTTCATGGCGTCATACGACGTGGTGATCATCGGCGGGGCGATCGTCGGCAGCGCGGCCGCCTATTTCCTGCGCGAGGAAGGATTTGTCGGCACGATCGCGCTGGTCGAGCGCGATCCGGGGTTCTCGCGCTGCGCGACGACGCTCTCCTGCGCCTCGATCCGCCAGCAATTCTCGATCGCCGAAAACATCCGCCTTTCGCGCTTCACGCTCGGGCTGTTCGGCGAGCTGAAGCAGCGCTTCGGAGCCGAGGCCGACATCTCGTTCCGCGAGAACGGCTACCTGATCCTGGCGGGCGAGGAGGGCATGCCGGTGCTGGCCGCCAACCACCGCGTGCAGGAGGCGGAGGGCGCCGACATCGTGCTGGAAAACGCCGCCGCACTTCAAAGGCGGTTTGCGTGGCTGTCGACGGAGGGGCTTTCGGCCGGGGCGTTCGGGCGGAGCGGCGAGGGCTGGTTCGACGCGCACCAGCTGCTGACGCTGTTCCGCAAGGCGCTGAAGGACCGGCAGGTCGATTTCTTCACCGCCGAGGCGACCGGCATAGAGACCGCCGGCGGCAGGGCGACGGGCGTGAGACTTTCGACGGGCGAGCGGCTCGCGGCCGGCACGGTGATCAATGCGGCCGGGCCGAACGCCGGAAAGGTGGCGGCGACGGCCGGGCTCGCCCTGCCGGTGGAGCCGCGCAAGCGCACCGTCTTCGTGTTCGAGGCGCGCGAGAAATTCGCCGACATGCCGCTGATGGTCGATACCTCCGGCATCTACGTGCGCCCCGAGGGCAGCGTCTACATCGCCGGCGGCGCGGAGGACGAGGCGGGCGAGCAGCGCTGCCGATCCGGCGGATTTCGATCCCGACTGGAGCCTGTTCGAGGAGGTCGTGTGGCCGGCATTGGCGGCGCGGGTGCCGGCCTTCGAGGCGATCAAGCCGGTCAGCGCCTGGGCAGGGCACTACGACTACAACACGCTCGACCAGAATGCGGTGATCGGGCCGCACCCGCAGATGACGAACTTCCTGTTCGCCAACGGGTTTTCCGGCCACGGGCTGCAGCAGGCGCCGGCCGTCGGCAAGGCGCTGGCGGAGCTGATCGTGCACGGCGAATACCGCACGGTCGACTGCTCGGCCTTTTCGTATGCGCGGGTGGCGGACAACAGACCGTTCCGCGAGCTCAACGTGATCTGAGCGGCTGCCGGCGCCCGGGGCTTTGCCTTGGCGGCGCGCTTTGTGTAAAGCGTAGCCACCGATCCTACAGACTACGGGCATTCCGATGGAAAAGTTCACCACGCTCACCGGCGTCGCCGCGCCCATGCCGATCGTCAATGTCGACACCGACATGATCATTCCCAAGGACTACCTGAAGACGATCAAGCGGACGGGGCTCGGCACCGGGCTTTTCGCGGAGATGCGCTACAACGACGACGGTTCGGAGAACCCGGATTTCGTGCTCAACAAGCCGGCCTACCGCAAGGCGCAGGTGCTGGTGGCGGGCGACAATTTCGGCTGTGGTTCGAGCCGCGAGCACGCGCCGTGGGCGCTGCTCGATTTCGGCATTCGCTGCGTCATCTCGACCAGCTTCGCCGACATCTTCTACAACAACTGCTTCAAGAACGGCATCCTGCCGATCGTCGTCAGCCCGGAAGACCTGGAAAAGCTGATGGACGACGCCGAGCGCGGCGCCAACGCCACGCTGACCGTCGATCTCGAAGCCAAGGAGATCCGCGGCCCCGACGGCGGGGTGGTGACGTTCGACCTCGACGAGTTCAAGCGGCACTGCCTGCTGAACGGGCTCGACGACATCGGCCTGACCATGAGCCAGGCGCCGGCGATCGATACGTTCGAGAAGAAGAACGCCGAGCTGCATCCCTGGGCGTGAGCCGGTTCAGCGCACGGTGAAGTTCGCCTTGCGCTCCAGAACCAGTCTTCCGTCGCGAACGACGCCGACCGCAACGCCGTAGGTGCCCGCCGGCGGCGTGAAGCGCAGGCCGGCGAAGCTCGCATAGACGGCCTTGTCGTGGTCGAGCGGTGCGTCCTCGTTGTCGACGAGGGTGCGGCCGTCGGGGGCGGCGATCGCGATCCTGATGCGGTCGCCTTCGTCGAGATTGATCATCCAGGCCCAGGCGACCAGCGCGGTCGACGCGCGATCGGCGGTCGGCGGCGGGCCCTTCACGACCAGCGAGGGGTAGTCGAGCGGCGCGCCCGATAGCCCGATGGCCATGAACTGCGACTGGCCGCGCCCGAACGCCTCGGCCACGGTTTCGTCGAACAGCGGATGCGCCGCGGCGTCGCTTTCGGCGCAGCCCTCGGTCAGGAAGCGCCCGGTCGAAGGGTCGATAGGCTTGCCGTTCCGGCGCACCGTGATGTGGACGTGCGGGAACTCCGCCATCCCGGAAGCGCCGATCATCCCCAGCGTCTGGCCCTTGGCGACGCGGTCGCCGGACCGCACCGCGACGCTGTCCTTGCGCATGTGGCAGTACTGAACCTCCAGCCCGTCGCCGAGCGCCTCGACCAGACCGTTGCCGCACTCCATGCCGGCAACGGCGGCGCGGTCGGCGGGGCTCGCCATCGGACGGTCATGCACACCGTCGCGAGTACGCAGCACGGTGCCGTCGCCGACGGCGGTCACCGGCACGCCGCGCGCCACGTCGGCCATCGACATGACGCGCAGGTCGGTGCCGTCATGGCCGTCGTTGACCGCGTGGCCGCAGAACGGATCGACGGCGCCGGGCCCCGGATCCATGTCGGGGAACTGCTGGACGAAGCAGGTTTCGCCGGGCGTGCAGTCGGCCGGCGAGCCGAGCCCGTCGGCTACCGCAGGCGCGAACGGCGCGGCGGCGAGGAGCAGGGCGAGGGCGTACGCGGTTCTCATGGCTGTTCGCTCCGGCCGCAGGCCGGGCCTCTCCATCTTGCGCGGGGGCGAGCGGTCATGCACTCATGATCCGGTCGCGCGGCGGGGCGTGCGCCGGCCCGCGGGGCGCCACCCTAGCCTATCGGCGGCCGCCGGCGAACCCGCATGTGCGCCGTGCATGTTGCCCGGGAACGCAGATCGATGCCCGCAACGGGGGAGGACCGATGACGCGCCGCCTGATTTCCACCGGCTCGCCGTTCGAGAAGACGGCCGGCTATTCGCGCGCGGTCGTTGAGGGCGACTGGTGCTTCGTGGCCGGCACGACCGGCTACGACTATGCCACCATGACCATGCCCGATGCCGTCGAGGATCAGTGCCGCAACGCGCTGGCGACGATCGCGAAAGCACTTGGCGAGGCGGGCTTCGCGATGGCGGACGTGGTGCGGGCGCGCTACTACGTGACCGACCGCGCCTTCGTGGCGCGCGTCTTTCCGGTGCTCGGCGAAGCTTTCTCGGACATCCGGCCAGCCGCCACGATGATCGTGTGCGAGCTCAACGAGCCGGAGATGAAGATCGAGATCGAGGTGACGGCGCTGAAGCGCGACGCCGGCTGAGGCAATCGATCTCGAGCCGCCGCGATATGGCACTTGCACGGGCCGCTGGCGGCGGCTAGCAAGGCGCCGACCGAATTTTCGAGGGGCGTTCCACGATGGCAAACCGCAAACTCCTGCTTCTTCCCGGCGACGGCATCGGCCCGGAGGCGATGGCAGAGGTCAGGAAACTGATCGCCGTCATGAACGCGGAGTTCGACGCCGGCTTCGAGACCGAGGAAGGCCTGGTCGGCGGCTGCGCCTACGACGCGCACGGGGCCTCGATCTCGGAGGACGACATGGCGCGCGCCATGGCTGCCGACGCGGTGCTTTTCGGCGCCGTCGGCGGGCCGAAATGGGACGGCGTTCCCTACGAGGCGCGTCCCGAGGCCGGGCTCCTGCGGCTCAGGAAGGACATGGGCCTGTTCGCCAACCTCAGGCCGGCAATCTGCTATCCGGCGCTCGCCGCCTCCTCGTCGCTGAAGCCGGAGCTGGTCGAGGGGCTCGACATCCTGATCCTGCGCGAACTGACCGGCGGCGTCTATTTCGGCGAGCCGAAGGAGATCATCGACCTCGGCAACGGCCAGAAGCGGGCGATCGACACGCAGGTCTACGACACGTTCGAGATCGAGCGCATCGCGGCGGCCGCCTTCGAGCTGGCGCGCACGCGCAGCAACCACGTCACCTCCATGGAAAAGCACAACGTCATGAAGTCGGGCGTGCTGTGGAAGGAAGTGGTGGCGGCCACCCACAAGGCGAACTATTCCGACGTCAAGCTCGACCACATGCTGGCCGACGCCGGCGGCATGCAGCTGGTGCGCCGGCCCAAGCAGTTCGACGTCATCGTCACCGACAATCTGTTCGGCGACATGCTGTCGGACGTGGCGGCGATGCTGACCGGCTCGCTCGGCATGCTGCCGTCGGCCTCGCTCGGCGCGCCGGATGCCAGGACCGGGTCGCGCAAGGCGCTCTACGAGCCGGTGCACGGGTCGGCGCCCGACATCGCCGGCAAGGGCCTGGCCAACCCGATCGCCATGATCGCCTCGTTCGCGATGTGCCTGCGCTATTCCTTCGAGATGATCGAGGAGGCCGACCGGCTGGAAAAGGCGATCTCGGCCGTGCTCGACGACGGGCTGCGCACCGCCGACATCATGTCGGACGGCATGACACAGGTCGGCACGAGCGAAATGGGCGATGCGGTGACCGCGAAATACCGGGTGCTGGCGGGATGAGCCTCGCCGTCCGCTGGGCGCGCGAGAGCGACGCCGCGGACCTGGCGCTGCTTCTCGACGAAATGCAGGAACACTACCGGCAGCCACCGCTGGCGGAGGGCGCGGCACTTGCCGCGGCGACGCGCTGGCTGGCGGCGGAGGGGCCGGAGAGCCGCCATTTCGCCCTTGCCTTCGATGCCGACGGCAGCGTTGCCGGCATGGCGTCGGTGGCGATCGCCCATCCGGGCGACGAGCTTTCCCGGCTCCTGTTCCTGAAGGACCTGTTCGTCGCCCCCGAGATGCGCGGGCGCGGCGTCGGCAGGACGCTGATGGCCTTCCTCGCCCGCTTCTGCCGGGACGAGGGGATCGGCCGCATCGACCTCACCACCGAGAAATGGAACGACCGGGCGCTCGGCCTCTATCAGGCGCTCGGCGCGGAGCGGCAGGACCAGAAGGTGTTCCTGCGCTTCGACCGGGAAGCGCTGGCAAAGCTCGCCGCCGGGGATTGATCCGCCGTCAGGCCGGCACGGCCGGGCGGATGCCGTCGGGCACCGGACCCCATTTGTTGGGATGCTTCTGCGAGGGGATCAGCGCGAAGACCAGCATGATCAGCGATCCGAGCGTGGGGAAGAGCACCAGCAGCAGCAGCCAGCCGGTGAGGCCGACATCGTGCAGGCGGCGCACCATCAGCGACAGCCAGGGCAGCAGGACAGCCAGCCAGGCGAGGCCGGCGAGCCCGCTGCTGACGGTCGGGTCGCTCGTCTCGTCGAAGCCCAGCGCGGTGCCGACGACGTAGCCGACGATCCCGGCGAGCGCGACCCAAAGAAAGGCGAACAGCGCAAAGCCCCAGTATTCCTTGCGCCGTGCGCGGCCGCGGAAGGCTGCATAGTCGGCGCTGACGCATCTGGTGAAATAGGCGAACAGCGAAAGCTCCGGGCCGCCGGAGGCGGGCTCGGCTGCGGCCACCGCGTCGCTTGCCACGGCGCCTGCCGGTGCGGCAGTGGCAGGTGTCGGCGCCGGGGCCGGGGCCGATGCGCCCCATGGGCCCGGTGGCGGCGGCGGCGGGGTCTTCGCCGGCATCTGCCGGGGGCCGTCATGGTGCAGCGCGGAGATGTCGCGGGCGCGGTTGCCGTCGGGCCGGAAGTCGACCTTCAGCCCCTTGGATGCCGAGGCCATCCCGGAAAGGTCCATGCGGGCGAAGACGTATCTGTTGCCGTCGTCGCCGTTGATGAAGCCGGTGCCCCTGCCATCGTCGAAATACAGGATCTCGCCCCTCGCCACTGACTGGTTTCCTCCACCCTTCCGTTGCGGAAGAGTCGGCCCGGGGCCGGCAGCCTGTCAATGCAGTTCGCAGGACGCTGAGAGGAATTCTCGCGTGGCGCCTCAGCCGAGGCCCCACCACGCCGCCAGGGCGGCCAGCACGACGAAACCGACGAGGCCGGCAATGAAGATGGCGCGCCGCGCCGGCGACCTCAGGATGATCTCGCCCTGGCTCGCCTGGCGGCCGGTGAAGGTGCGCCTCTTGTCGGCTTTGCGTTCCATGCCACCGAACAGCCGCCGGCGACCCGGGGTTCCCGGCCTGCGGCAAGGTGACGTGCGAATTGACTCCGGCCGCGAAGCGCGTAAAAGGCGCGGCGAAACAGCGGAGCACCTTTCATGCGCGCCCTTGCGTTCGCGTCCTGCCAGATCGGCCTTGCCGGGCTTCGCGCCGGCGGCGCACGCGCGTCCCTCCGCTCCACCAAAACCACGGCCAAAAAGACGACCGCGACGGTCTGATTTCCCTTGGCCTGCCTCTTCCTCTCCCGGGCGCGGCCGGGGAGGACCCGGAGCCCGGCGCCGCCGGCCCGGTCAGGCGGAGAGGGAAGGAGAGAACTACCATGGGATTCAAGATCGCAGTCGCCGGCGCCACCGGCAATGTCGGACGCGAGATGCTGTCCATCCTCGAGGAGCGCGGCTTTCCGGCCGACGAGGTCGTGGCGCTCGCCTCGCGCCGCTCCGTCGGCACGGAAGTCTCCTACGGCGACAGGACGCTGAAGGTGAAGGACCTTGCCAGCTACGACTTCTCCGACACGGATCTGTGCCTGATGTCGGCGGGCGGCACGGTGTCGAAGGAATGGTCGCCGAAGATCGGCCGGCAGGGCTGCATCGTCATCGACAACTCCTCGGCCTGGCGCTACGACGCCGACGTGCCGCTGGTCGTGCCGGAGGTCAACCCGGACGCCATCGAGGGTTTCTCGAAGCGGAACATCATCGCCAACCCGAACTGCTCGACGGCGCAGCTCGTCGTGGCGCTGAAGCCGCTGCACGACGCCGCCACCATCAAGCGCGTCGTGGTGGCGACCTACCAGTCGGTCTCGGGCGCCGGCAAGGAAGGCATGGACGAGCTGTTCGAGCAGACGCGCGCCGTGTTCGTCGCCGACCCGATCTCCAGCAAGAAGTTCACCAAGCGCATCGCCTTCAACTGCATTCCGCATATCGACGTCTTCATGGAGGACGGCACCACCAAGGAAGAGTGGAAGATGGTGGCCGAGACCAAGAAGATGCTCGATCCCAAGATCAAGCTGACGGCGACCTGCGTGCGCGTGCCGGTGTTCATCGGCCATTCGGAAGCCGTCAACGTCGAGTTCGAAAGGCCGATCAGTGCGGAGGAGGCGCAGGACATCCTGCGCGAGGCGCCGGGCTGCCAGGTGATCGACAAGCGCGAGGACGGCGGCTACGTGACGCCGTACGAGTCCGCCGGCGAGGACGCCACCTATATCAGCCGCATCCGCGAGGACCCGACGGTCGAGAACGGGCTCAATCTGTGGGTCGTCTCCGACAATCTGCGCAAGGGCGCCGCGCTCAACACGGTGCAGATCGCAGAGCTCCTGGTGGCGCGCGGGCTGATCCAGCCGAAGAAGGAAGCCGCCTAAGGCTTCCGCCAGAGCCGTCGCTTGCAACCTGCGGGACCTTCTCTTCTTGAACGGAGAGAAGGGAACGCGGCGAGGTGGCGGCTATCCCCATGTCTCCTTTTCGCGAACATGGGCAGCACGCGGTTTGATCCAGGCCAAGAAGTTCGCGGCCGAACGGCCCTACGGTGAGGTTGCGCCCGAATGGGGCGCGCCCTTTCCGGAGTTCGGATCCATGAACCTCAATGTCGGTATGGTCGATCGCGTCGTGCGCGTGATCCTCGGCCTCGTGCTGCTCGCCCTGATCGTCGTCGGACCCCAGACCTGGTGGGGCCTGCTCGGTCTCATTCCGCTGGTCACCGGGCTGGTGGGCTTCTGCCCGCTCTACCGGCTGTTCGGAATGTCGACCAAGGCGCATGCCTGAGACACAGGAATCCGGCGGCTTCCCGACCTTGTCGCGGGCTGCGGATTGAGGGCCGGCACGAACACCCGGCGCGAGGCGCGCTGGGTGACGGGAACGCCCTGGTAGAGGCGCTTCTGCGCCTCGACGACGATGGCGCCGGCAAAGATCGGCCAGAAGCGGCGGCCGGCGCGCTCCAGGATGTTGTGCAGCTTCAGCACGAAGCGGCGCCGCGACGGCGGAAAATGCAGCGCCTCGGCCATTGTCGAGGGGGTGAAGTTCGTCTCGCGCAGAAGTTCGATGAGCTGTCCGCGCGAGAACGGACGGCCGGTGCCGAAAGGCGTGTGCTCGAAGCGAGCCCACACGCCGCGTCGGTTCGGCACGACCAGCACCAGACGGCCGCCCGGCGCCAACACGCGCCAGGCCTCCTTCAGCGTCTCGTGCGGATTTTCCGCATGTTCCAGCGCGTGCACGACCAGCACGCGGTCGACCGAGGAATTGACCAGCGGCAGTTCCTCGTCGAACACCAGCACGGTGGAGGAGGGGCCGCCCGGCGGCCAGTTCACCGCCCCCTGGGCCGCGGGCATGAAGGCGAAGACGCGGTCGGCATCGGCGCCGAAGCGCTCCAGCCACGGCAGCGTGTAGCCGAGCCCGACCAGCCGCTCGTTGGGCAGCGGCGTCCACAGCGACGACAGCGTCATGGCGATCGAACGCTCGGCCAGCCGTCCCAGCAGCGTGGCGTAGAAGGATCGCAGGTCGACGATGTCGTTCATCGCGCTTGAACGTAGTGGGCTGCCGGTCGCGGTTCAACTCGGCGCGCGTCGCGCGGGGTGACAGTCGCACGGCGCCGCCCTACCATTCTGCCCGTTCACAGGAGATGCACATGGCCCTCGAGATCGAGCAATTCACCTGCCGCAGCGACAATTTCGGCGTCCTCGTCCACGATTCCGAAAGCGGCGAGACGGCGCTGATCGACGCGCCGGAGGAAGGCCCGATCCTGGCGGCGGTCGAGCGCACCGGGTGGAAGCCGTCGCGCATCTTCATCACGCATCACCATGGCGACCATGTCGAGGCCAATCTGGCGCTGAAGGAGAAGTTCGGGCTGACCATCGTCGGGCCGGCGGCGGAGGCCGACAAGATCCCCGGCATCGACGAGACGGTGTCGGAGGGCGACACGCTGACCTTCGGCGGCCAGCCGGTGAGCGTGATCGCCACGCCCGGCCACACCGCCGGCCACATCACCTACTTCTTCGGCAGGGACAAGGTCGCGTTTGCCGGCGACACGCTGTTCTCGCTCGGCTGCGGGCGGCTGTTCGAGTGCAAGCCGCCGGTGATGCAGCAGTCGCTGGAAAAGCTGACGCGGCTGCCGCTGGAAACGCGCATCTATTGCGGCCACGAATACACGCTCGCCAACGCGCGCTTCGCGCTGACCGTCGATCCCGACAATTCGGCGCTGAAGGAGCGGGCGGCGGAGGTCGAGAAGCTGCGCGCCGCCGACAAGCCGACGCTGCCGACGACGCTGGAGCGCGAGATGGCGACCAACCCGTTCCTGCGCTGGCACGACCGGTCGATCCGCAAGCATCTCGGCATGGAGGACGCCACCGACGCCGAGGTGTTCGCCGAAATCCGCAAGCGCAAGGACGTGGCGTAGGTCGCTCCTCCACCGCCCTGAATGCCCCTCACCCTTACCCTCTCCCCGCCCGCGGGGAGAGGGGCGTCGACATTGCGGCCAGCCTCCTTCTCCCGTGTGCGGGGAGAAGGTGCCGGCAGGCGGATGAGGGGCCGCACGACGCCTTGCCAAAAGGCGGCGTTCGTCAGACCAGGAACGCCAGCGCGATCGTCGCCTGGGCTGTCCAGTAGAGCACCCAGACGGCAGGCGACATCCATCGTCGCTGCGGCGAGGCGGGGTCGAGGCGGAATTTCTCGGTGGCGAGGATGGCGTCGGAGGCGATGAACAGCGCGGCGCCCAGCGCCACGCCGATGCCGCGCACCGAAAGTGCTGCGATGCCCATGACGGCGATCGCGACGACGTAGGCGGCGACTGGCGCGCGCATTTCCGACGGCAGCGCCGGCCACAGGAAGCCGGCCATTGCGCCGGCAAACAGGATGACGACCAGCGCGGCCACCATGCGCCAGGGCTCGGCGCCGAACAGGGCGACGCCGGCGCCGGCGACCACGAACAGCGCGATGTAGAGCAGGTGCGCGACCAGGAAGCTGGCGAGGCCGGCGAGGAACGCCCTTTCGCCATCGCGCGACAGGAATGCGTCGCCCGCCGCGCCGAAGACGAGTGCCGCGACCAGCAGGAGCGGCCCGTGCTCGAGCCAGGCGAGCGCGGCCAGAAGCACGACAGAAATCGTCTTGACCGCGGTGCGGCGCCACGACGGCGCCTGGAAGACCATGAAGGCGTAGAGAACGGCCGCGGCCGCCGCCAGAAGCAGCGTGCCGTTGGCCGTCGCGGTGGCGTCGCCGGGAAACGGCATCATCCGGCGCGCTCCGCGGGGAGCGTCGTCACAAGCGGCGGCCTTGTGCGTCCCGTCCCGCCGGACCCGGCATGCGCTGGCGATCGCATCTTTTCCCTCCCGCTGCGCCGGCAATGCGCGGCGCCTCGCGAAGGCGTAGCGCGCGGCAGTCGACGGAACAAGGCACCGGCAGCGACGAAGAAATGTCAGGGCGCATGATTTGCCGGCAAATCATTCGCCGGAGCGGGCAAGTCGCTGATTCCGGCGCGGGAATCAGCCCGGCCGCCTTTCGGCATCGCAAACCCCTCCGCCAGCCGACTGTGAACCGTAACCGGCGCGACACAAAACTGTCATCCAACTGTTACACAGGCTCTTTAAGGCCTGCCGCGTCGCCTCGGCGCGACTGCATCGAATTCCGAACAGGAGCAGGCACCATGAACAGCATCATTCGTTCGACCACGATGGCCGCAGCCGCCGTCGCCGTGTCGTTCGCCTTCGCCGCGTCGCCGGCTGCCGCCGCCGACATTTCGGGCGCGGGCGCCACCTTCCCCTACCCGATCTACGCAAAGTGGGCCGATGCCTACAAGAAGGAGACCGGCACCGGCCTCAACTACCAGTCGATCGGCTCGGGCGGCGGCATCAAGCAGATCGAGGCCCGCACCGTGACCTTCGGCGCCACCGACGCGCCGCTCGGCGGCGACGAGCTCAAGGCCAACAACCTCATCCAGTTCCCGACCGTGATGGGCGGCATCGTGCCGGTCGTCAACATCGAGGGCATGGAAGCCGGCCAGCTGGTTCTCGACGGTCCGACGCTCGCCAAGATCTTCATGGGCGAGATCACCCAGTGGAACGACGACGCCATCCAGTCGCTGAACCCCGACGTCAAGCTGCCCGACGAGGCGATCGCCGTCGTCCACCGTTCCGACGGTTCGGGCACGACCTTCAACTTCACCTACTATCTCGGCGCGGTGTCGCCGGAGTGGCAGGACCAGATCGGCGTCGACAAGAGCGTCGAGTGGCCGGTCGGCATCGGCGCCAAGGGCAACGAGGGCGTCGCCGCCACCGTCGGCCAGACCGCCAACTCGATCGGCTATGTCGAGTATGCCTACGCGCTGCAGAACGACATGACCTTCACCGACATGATGAACAAGGACGGCAAGAAGGTCGCTCCGGAAGCCGACGCCTTCGCCGCGGCCGCCGAGGGTGCGGACTGGTCGAGCGTTCCGGGCTTCGGCGTGATCCTGGCCAACCAGCCGGGCGCCGGCACCTGGCCGATGACGGCCGCCACCTTCATCCTCATCCACACCGACCCGAAGAGCGGCGAGGATGCGGCATCGGCGCTGAAGTTCTTCGACTGGGCCTACGCCAAGGGCGACGACATGGCTTCCGAGCTCGACTACATCCCCATGCCCGACGCGGTCGTGGAACAGGTGAAGGAAGAGTGGAAGAAGGTTCAGGTCGACGGCTCGCCGGTTTACACGGCGACCAACTAGAAGCCACAATGTTTCCGGGCGGCCGCCGCACACGCGGTCGCCCGGACGACCTCTTTGCGCAGCGGGGACGGACATGGCCAGCATCGTCGCGAACGGCAATGACGGGTCGACACGGCGGGGAAGCCTGAACCGGTTCGCGACCTCGGACGCCGTCTTTCGCAACATCACCCGCGCCGCCGCCATCCTGGTTCTCATCGTTCTGGCCGGCGTCGCGGTGTCCCTGATCAAGGGATCCTGGCTCGCCTTCGAGACTTTCGGCCTCGGCTTCCTGACCACCGAGAGCTGGAACCCGGTCAAGGAACATTTCGGGGCGCTGGCGCCGATCTACGGCACCGTGCTCACTTCCTTCATCGCCATGCTGATCGCGGTTCCCGTCGGCATCGGCATCGCCATATTCCTGACCGAGCTGTGCCCCAGGCCGCTGCGCCGCCCGATCGGCATCGCCGTCGAGCTTTTGGCCGGCATTCCCTCGATCATCTACGGCATCTGGGGCCTGTTCGTGTTCGCGCCGTTCCTGCAGCAGACCCTGCAGCCGTTCCTGATCGGCACGTTCAAGCACATTCCGGTGCTCCACAACCTGTTCGCCGGGCCGCCCTACGGCATCGGCATCCTGACGGCCGGGCTGATCCTGGCGATCATGGTGCTCCCCTTCATCACCTCGATCACGCGCGACGTGTTCGCCACCGTGCCGCCGGTGCTCAAGGAATCCGCCTACGGGCTCGGCCTGACGACGTGGGAAGTCACCTCCAAGGTTACGCTGCCCTATACGCGCGTCGCGGTGGTCGGCGGCGTCATGCTGGCGCTCGGCCGCGCGCTCGGCGAGACGATGGCCGTGACCTTCGTCATCGGCAACGCGCACCGCATCAAGGCCTCGCTCCTGGCGCCCGGCACGACGATCTCGGCGGCGATCGCCAACGAGTTCACCGAGGCAACCGGCGACCTCTACACTTCGTCGCTGATCGCGCTCGGCCTGATCCTGTTCGTCATCACCTTCATCGTGCTCGCCGCCGCCCGCATCATGCTGGCGCGCATGCGCGCCCGGACCGGGAGCTGAGCCGTGGCCACCGCATCCGCCGGATACGCGCGCAGGCGCGCCCGCAACACCGTGATGATGGGGCTGTGCGTGGCGGCGGCCGCCTTCGGCCTGCTGTGGCTGCTGGTCATCCTGGCCGAGCTGTTCTGGCGCGGCTTCTCCGGCCTGGTGCCGAGCGTGTTCACGCAGATGACGCCGCCCCCCGGCGAGGCCGGCGGCCTCCTGAACGCCATCGCCGGCAGCCTGATCATGACCTTCCTGGCGGTGCTGATCGGCGCACCGGTCGGCATTCTCGCCGGCACCTACATGGCCGAATACGGCCGCCACACCCGGCTGACCATGGTGGTGCGCTTCATCAACGACATCCTCCTGTCGGCGCCGTCGATCATCGTCGGCCTGTTCGTCTACGAGGTGATGGTGGTGACGATGGGCCATTTCTCCGGCATCGCCGGCGTGATGGCGCTGGCGCTGATCGTGCTGCCGGTCGTGGTGCGCACCACCGAGGACATGCTGCTTCTGGTGCCCGACGCGCTGCGCGAGGCGGGAACCGCGGTCGGCGCGCCGCGCTGGGTGGTGATCCGCTCGGTCGCCTACAAGGCGGCGAGCGCCGGTATCGTCACCGGGGTGCTGCTTGCGATCGCGCGCATTTCGGGCGAGACCGCACCGCTGCTGTTCACCGCGCTCAACAACCAGTTCTGGAGCCTGAACCTCAACGCGCCGATCGCCAGTCTTCCGGTGACGATCTTCCAGTTCGCGCTCAGCCCCTACGACGAATGGCAGCAGCTCGCCTGGACCGGCGCGCTGATCATCACGCTGGCCGTGCTGGCGCTGAGCATCGGGGCGCGCATCCTGGGCGCCCGCGGAGAATCGAGATGACGCAGATGACGATGCCCGACCAACTGACCACCATAAGCCCGAACAAACCGCACACTCCCGCCAAGCCGAAGATCGAGGTGAACAACCTCAACTTCTTCTACGGCGATTCGCGCGCGCTCAAGGACATCTCGCTGTCCCTGCCGGAGCGCAGCGTGACGGCCTTCATCGGCCCGTCGGGCTGCGGCAAGTCCACGCTGCTGCGCGTGTTCAACCGCATCTACGAGCTCTATCCGCGCCAGCGTGCGGAGGGCGAGGTGCTGCTCGACGGCGAGAACATCCTGTCGCGCCAGCAGGACCTCAACATGTTGAGGGCCAAGGTCGGCATGGTGTTCCAGAAGCCGACGCCGTTCCCGATGACGATCTACGAGAACATCGCCTTCGGCGTGCGCCTCTACGACAAGCTGTCGAAGGCCGATCTCGACAACCGCGTCGAGGAGGCGCTCAGGCGCGCCGCGCTGTGGGACGAGGTCAAGGACAAGCTGAACGCCAGCGGCCTCAGCCTTTCGGGCGGCCAGCAGCAGCGCCTTTGCATCGCGCGCACCGTCGCGGTGAAGCCCGAGGTGATCCTGCTCGACGAGCCGGCCTCCGCCCTCGACCCGATCTCGACGGCCAAGATCGAGGAGCTGATCGACGAGCTGCACGCCGACTACACGATCGCCATCGTCACCCACAACATGCAGCAGGCCGCGCGCGTCTCGCGCCAGACCGCCTTCATGTATCTGGGCGAGCTGATCGAGTTCGCCGACACCGAGACCATCTTCACCTCGCCGCAGGAAAAGCGGACGCAGGACTACATCACCGGCCGCTTCGGCTGAGTGGTGGCCTGGCGGCGCAACGGGACACGACCATGACCGAACACACAGTGAAGTCGTTCGACGAAGAGCTGCAGCACATCGACAAGCTGATCTGCGACATGGGCGAGCTCGCCGGCGCGATGGTGCAGGATTCCGCCCGCGCGCTGCTCAGCTCCGACACCGGCATGTCGCAGCGCGTCGTCTCCGAAGACGTCGTCATGGATGCCAAGCAGCGCGAGCTCGACGAGAGCGCGATCACGCTGATCGCCAAGCGCCAGCCGGTCGCCCAGGACCTGCGGGCGGTGGTCGGGGCGATCCGCATGGCGGCCGACCTCGAGCGCATCGGCGACCTCGCCAAGAACATCGCCAAGCGCGTCGGCGCGGTCGGCGAGGGGCCGACCCCGCGCGGCCTGTCGCACTCGATCGAGACGATGGCCGACCTTGCCTACAACCAGGTGAAATCGGTGGTCGACCGCTACGTGGCGCGCGACGCCAAGGCGCTGGAGACGTTGCGCGAGGAGGACGAGAAGATCGACGTCCAGTACACCGCGACGTTCCGCGAACTGCTGACCTACATGATGGAAGATCCGCGCAACATCACCGCCTGCACGCATCTCCTGTTCTGCGCCAAGAATTTGGAGCGGATCGGCGACCACGTCACCAACATCGCCGAGGACGCGTACTACGTGATGACGGGGCAGTTGCTTCCGGCCGATCGGCCGAAGCTCGACGAGACGACGATGTCGGCGCTCGCCAACTGAGCGAGAGGGCGCCGGCAGGCAGATACCGGACCGAACCGATGATCGCTCCCAAGATTCTTGTCGTCGAGGACGAGGAGCCGCTGTGCGTGCTGCTCCGCTACAATCTGGAGGCCGAGGGCTACCAGGTCGAGGTCGTGGAGCGCGGCGACGAGGCCGAGCTGCGGCTGCAGGAAAACGTGCCCGACCTTCTGGTGCTCGACTGGATGATCCCCGGCGTGTCGGGCATCGAGCTTTGCCGGCGCCTCAGGATGCGGCCCGAGACGGAGCGGCTGCCGATCATCATGCTGACGGCCCGCGGCGAGGAAAGCGACCGCGTGCGCGGCCTGTCCACGGGCGCCGACGACTATCTGGTCAAGCCGTTCTCGACACCGGAGTTCATCGCCCGGGTGCGTGCGCTTCTCCGGCGCGCCAAGCCGGAGGTGCTGTCGTCGGTGCTGAAGGTCGGCGACATCGTGCTCGACCGGGAATCGCACCGCGTCTATCGCCGCAAGAACGAGATCAGGCTCGGCCCGACGGAGTTCCGGCTTCTCGAGTTCATGATGCAGCATCCCGGGCGCGTGTTTTCGCGCACGCAGCTTCTCGACAATGTCTGGGGCGAGACGATCTACATCGACGAGCGCACGGTCGACGTGCATGTCGGGCGGCTGCGCAAGGCGGTCAACACCGGCCGGCTGCCGGACGTGATCCGCACCATCCGCGGCGCCGGCTACGCGATTAGGGAAGCCTGAGCAGACCTCGTTCGCGGATCATTCCCGGCGTGCTTGCATCCGACACCGATAGAGGTGCCGCCGGCAGCCTGCGCTGGCTGCCGGCGCCAGGTTCCGGAGCTCCGCGGGGCGCAGGACCCCGCGGGTCGTGGCGGGATGCTAGGAGCCGGCCGCCATCGCCTTGATGTCGTCGGCGCTCGGCGTTTTGCCGCCGATGCCCCACTGTCCGCTCCGCACTTCCTTGACGCGGACCCAGGTGACGCCCCGCATGGCCTCGCCTTCGACCTCGACCATGGCGTTGGTCACCTTTTCGATCATCTTCGACTTCTGGGCCGCGTCGAAGACGCCCTCGATCACTTCGATATCCACCAGAGGCATCTCGCTTCTCCTTCCGTGTAGTAGCGATGCCGAGACTGCTGAAACACTCGGTGCCGGTCCAGTCCTGAAACTGTAGCAAACCCGCTACAGTTTCTGGACTGGAGTGTCATGGCGTGCGGTGCGACATTCCACGGGAAGGCATGGCGGCGTGGAGGTGTGGTCATGAGCGAAACAGCCTATCCCCTGTTCTGCCCGGTCGCCATGGCGTCCGATATCCTCGAGCCGCGCTGGACCATGCTGGTCCTGTGCGAGATGTGGTCCGGCTCGACGCGGTTCAACCAGATACAGCGCGGCGTTCCCGGGATGTCTCCGACGCTGCTTTCCAAGCGCCTCAAGGACATGGAAAGCAGGGGTCTGGTGCGCAAGCGCGACAGCAGCGCCGACGGCCGTCCCGAGTATTTCACCACGCCGCTCGCCGACGAACTGGAGCCGATCGTCCGGCAGCTCGGCGAATGGGCTCATCGCAACGTCAGGAGCGACGTGTCGCTCCGCCACCTCGATGCCCGGCTGCTGATGTGGAACATCCGGCGCAAGATCAACAGGCTGGAACTCCCGCTGCAAAAATGCGTGGTCCAGTTCACGCTGACCGATCCGCCGCGGGATCGCATCGACTACTGGCTGATCGTCGAGCCGGGGGCCGAGTCCGACCTCTGCTACACCGACCAGGGCCTGGAGGTGGATTTGTTCATCAACAGCACGCTGCGCGCGCTGACGTCGGCATGGATGGGACACACGACTTTCCGCCGGGAGATCGACGACGGGAACATCGTGCTGGTCGGCCACGAGAAGACCGCGCAGAGCCTGACGAGATGGCTGGTCACCAGCAGCTTCGCCGAGGTTCGGCCGCAATGAGTCAGGCCGGTTGCGGCAGGCACGAGCTGGCCGCAGCCGCCAAGGCAAGCTCAGTTGCCCGACGCCGCCTGCCAGGAATCGTCGACCGGCGGGTACCAGTAGCGGGCCGCCGGCGCGCCGCGCTCGATCTGCACGAAATTGTTGGCGAAGACGCGGTAGGGTGCGCTCCACTCGCCGTCGGGCCACTTGACGCGCACCTGGGCGCGTTCGGCGGTGCCGACGCCGATATGGACGAAGCCGGCATGGCCCGACGCGTGGCCGCCGCCGACCTGGACGGTCATGTTGGCGGTGTTGTTGCCGAACTTGACCGAGACGAGCGCGCCGACGGCGTTCTCGTTGACGCCCTTCTGCTTCAGTTCGACCGAGACGAAATTGCCCATCTGGTGCGGACCGTCGGGCGAGCGGGCGCCGAGATTGCGGAACAGGCTCGCCTTCTGCTCGCGGTTGACGACCAGCAGGTCGAGCATGCCGTCGGCGTTGAAATCCTCGACCACGGCGCCGCGGCCCTTGGTCGGCAGGTCGATGCCGGCCAGATGCCCCGCCTCGGTGAAGGTGCCGTCCCAGTTGCCGATCAGGAGGTTGTCGGGATCGACGGCGGCGAAGTCGGGCATCTGCTCGACATTGCCCTTGGCGATGTACAGGTCGAGCACGCCGTCATTGTTGAAGTCGGCGAACTCGGAATGCCAGCCGGTGGACGGCTTCAGGTCGCTGCCCTCGTAGGGGCGCTGCGCGGTGGCGCCCTTGTCGAAGGCGACGTCGGAATAGATCGGGCGATCCTCCTCGGCCTCGTCGTCGAGCTTCTGCAGCTTGGTATCGCCCATCGAGGTGATGGCGTATTCGGGGTAGCCGTCGCCGTCGAGATCGCCCTCGGCGATGCCCATGCCCCAGATCTTCAGGTGCTCCCAGCCGTCGGAGCGGGTGTAGAGGCGCGGCGGGCGCCCGGGATCGACCTGCCAGAGCTGCTCCTCGCCGCCGCGATAGTATTGCCGGTCGTTGGCGACGCGCAGCGACGGCACACCCGAGCGGTTCCAGTCGGTGAACAGCATCGACAGCGCGCAGTAGCCCGGCCGAAGCGGCAGCGGATTGTCATAGTCCGGCTCCTTGCCGGCCGGCTGGTCGGGCTGCGGACGGTAGAGCGCGTTGTCGGAACAGGTGCCCCACGGCGAGCCGGGCGCGGCGCGGTCGACATAGTTGCCGAAGGCCATGGTCGGGGCGTCGTTGCCGGGCTCCCACTCCGCCGAGAAGGCCGTCGTCCAGCTCTTGCCGCCATCGAAGGAGAACTGCCGGTTGGCCTTGGTGAAGGTGCAGTCGGGACCGCCCTTCAGGATTTCGTTTTCGCCGAGCCGCAACAGGACGAGGTCGAGCCGGCCGTCGCTGTCGATGTCGAGCGCGTAGGCGCCGAGCACCTTTTCGAGGTCGCGCGGCTCGACGTCGATCTGCTTCTTCTCGAAGCGCAGCGGTCCGCCGGTGCGGCTCTTGTTGACGTAGAAGGCGGCGGCGTCGCGCCCGCCGGCCAGGAACAGGTCGGGCATGCGGTCGCCGTTGCAGTCGAAGGAGGCCGCGCCGCCGCCGACGAAATATTCCCACGGGCCGCGATAGGCATGGTCGATGCCGGCGGCCAGCGCCTCCTCGTGCATGACGGGCACATCGGCCATCGGACCGGATGCCGCGTCGTCGGCGGCATTGGCGGAAGCCGACGCGAGTGTTGCGAGCACGGCGCCGAACGCGGCGGTCAGGTTCCGGAAGCGGGTCATGGCTCTACCACCAGTGTCTTGAGGAAGGCGATCAGCGCGTCGCGGTCGTCTTCCCCGGAAGCGATGTAGGCGTCGCGCGACGCACGACCCTCGCCGCCATGGGCGCGGATCACCGAATCGAGCGTCGTCAGGTCGTTGCGATGGCCGTAGGGCTCGGTCGAGCCGACGCCCCACAGTTCCGCCGTCATGAAGACGTTGCGCTCGACGAAGCGCTGGGCCAGCAGCTCGTTGCCGAGGGCGGCGACCTGCTGGTCGGCGATGACGTGGCGCTTGAGGTCGCCGAACAGCGGCACCATCACCTCGCCCTTGTCGTTGCGCTTGAGGTCCCTGGCCCAGTCGAGCAGCGACAGGTCGTAGATCGCCTGCGGCGCCTCGCCGGCGCGCAGCGTGCCGGCCATGTCGACCGGGCCGGGGTCGGCGAAGTCGAGCGATTTCAGCGGCAGCGCCTCGATATGGCAGGACTGGCAGCCGAGCGCGTTGAAGACGTCCTCGCCGTGCGCTGCGGCCTGCTGCCACTCGGGATCGTCGGGCACCATGCGGCCCGGCGGCTTCAGCCCGGCCTGCCAGGCGACGAGCGCGGAGACGTCGCCCTCGCTCAATTCGTCGGGATGGTCGTCGCCGTCGAAATCGTGGACGCCGGTCCAGCGCGCGCCGAAGCGCTCCGTCGCCTCCATGCCGGTGTGCTGGTTGAGGGCGTTGATGGAGAACTGGCGCAGCGACGTCATCACGCCCTTCTGGCTGAACGGCCGCACGACGAGATCGGCGTCGACGCCCTCGATGCCGTTGATGTCGAGCATGCCGTCGGGCATGGCGGTGACGGTGCCGAAATGCACGCCCTTGGAGACCAGTTCGGCCTTCACCTGCTCGCCCTTCACGCGGGCGTCGGCCAGCGCCCTGGAGCGGATCGCCTGCAGGTCGGCGGTCATCTCGCGCGCCAGCAGCTCGATCAGGCCGGAGCCGAACAGATGGTTGGTGCCGCGCTCGTTGGAAAATTGCGGGTCCAGACTGTCGAAGTCGGCGCTTTCGAAGCCCTCCGACACGAAGACGTTGGTGACGAAGGAGCCGGAGCCGCCGGCCACCGGCTCGTTGTGGCAGGAGGCGCAGGAGTTGGCGTCCATGCCGTGGGTGCGCACGAAGGTGTTTTCGGCCGGGCGGCGGCGCTTGGTCGGGATGATCGCCTGCGTGGCCAGCGGCCGTCCGGCGCCGTCGAGTTCGGTGAAGCGCCCGGTGAACAGGCGCTCGCCCTCGTCGCGCAGCCGCTTCAGCGCCGCGGCGTCGAGCGGACCGGCAAGCTCCGACTGGTCGACATGCTTGGTGATGACTTTCTCGTCCCACGGACTGGCATGTCCGCCCGCCGCGCCGAGCGCGGTGATGGCCGCTGCGGCGAGCAGTGCGGCAGCGGTCTTGCGTGTGGTCCTCATGCTACCTCCTCCCTGTCGCCGGCGGTCAGGCGCTGTGCGCTGCCGGCGACGATCTCGGCGTCGACGAAGGTCAGCGCGTTGAGCGCACAGCCTTCGCGAATGAGCGGCGCCTCGTCGGCCTCGGTCTCGAACGAGATCGCACCGCTGTGCTGGCCGCCCGCGGTGCGGGCGATGGCGTCGCGGATCGGCGCCTCCAGGATGTCGAAGGCCGATGCGCCGGCGCCGACGACGATCACCGGCGCGGGATCGAACAGCGCGAAGATGCTGCCCAGCCCGAAGCCGATCGCCTCGCCGGCCTTGAGGAAGGCCCGCCGCTCCGGCCCGTCGTGGGAGCGCGCGGCGTCTGCCAGCGTGCGCATGTCGGCGTCGCCGATGTCGGCCACCGGCATGTCGGCGTCGGCGTTGCCGCGGGCGGCGCGCCAGATCGCGTAGTTGCCGGCGTAGGCCTCGATGCAGCCGTGTCGCCCGCAGCGGCAGAGCGCGCCGTCGGGCACGTGGATCATGTGGCCGAACTCGCCGCCGGAGGAATGGGTGCCGGTGAACAGTTCGCCGCGCAGCATCAGGCCCATTCCGATGCCGTTCGACAGCAGCACCGCGATGAAATTGGGCTGCGCCTCGTGCGCGGGCCGCCGCTTCAGCGCCAGCGCGATCATGTTGCAGTCGTTCTGCACGGTGCAGGGGACGCCGAAGGCCTCCTCGAGGATCGGCCCGAACGGAATGTCGTTGTGGGGCGTGATCGGCGACCACATCAGCGTGGTGGCGGCGGAATCGGTGATGCCCTGCACGGCCAGGGTCAGGCGCGCCGGACGCTTCCGCGCGCCGGCCTGCCGCTCGAGCAGGCGGCGGATGCCCTCGACCACGGACCGTCTCGAGCGCGGCGCGCGCCATGGTCAGCGTCGGCAGGCGGAAGGATTCCTCGTCGCACCACCTGCCCCGGAATAGTCGATCAGCGCGGCCGAGAAATGGTTGAGGGTGAGGACGACGGCGACCACGGAGGCGGCGTCGGGGTTGAGCCCGAGCGCGATCTGCGGGCGGCCGCGGCGCAGCGTCGGCGCCTCCGCCGACTTGGTCTCGACCAGGATGCCCTCGGCGATCAGGTCGGAGGCTATCGCCGAAATCGTGGAGTGGCTGAGGCCGGTGGTGCGCGCGATCTCGGTGCGCGAAGGCCTGCCGGCCCTGCGGACCGCGGCAATCGACCATGGCGCGGTTGCGCTTGCGCAAGTCGTCGTGGCGAACGCCGACCGTCATGCCTCGAATTCCTCCCCGCGTCCCGCCGGCCGGACGAAATTGCTTTGATTTTGGCCGGCTGTGCAGGCACTATGGACGCAAGAAACGAGATTGACACAAGGGCGGGTGTGAGTCATTCTTTTTTTCGAGGCTCGAAAAAACGGTCGAGCCCGCTACTACCGTTTTGAATAGGCGCCGTCGCGGCGCAGGGAGGAAATCATGAAGCATTTCGCAACCGCCATGCTGGCGGGTGTCGCGCTGTCTGTCAGCCTGTCCTCGGCGGCAATGGCCGAAGGCAAGACCATCGGCGTGTCGTGGTCCAACTTCCAGGAAGAGCGCTGGAAGACGGACGAGGCGGCGATGAAGGCTGCGATCGAGGCCAATGGCGACACCTACGTGTCGACCGACGCGCAGTCGTCGGCCGCCAAGCAGCTTTCCGACGTCGAGAGCCTGATGGCGCAGGGCGTCGACGCGCTGATCGTGCTCGCCCAGGACACCCAGGCGATCATCCCGGCCGTGCAGTCGGCCGCCGACGAAGGCGTTCCGGTCATCGCATACGACCGTCTCATCGAGGATTCGCGCGCCTTCTACCTGACCTTCGACAACGTCGAGGTGGGCCGCATGCAGGCCCGCGCCGTCTACGCCGTGCAGCCCAAGGGCAACTACGTGATGATCAAGGGCTCGCCCACCGATCCGAACGCCGACTTCCTGCGCGGCGGCCAGCAGGAGGTCCTGCAGGACGCGATCGACAAGGGTGACATCAAGATCGTCGGCGAGGCCTACACCGACGGCTGGCTGCCCGCCAACGCGCAGCGCAACATGGAGCAGATCCTGACGGCCAACGACAACAAGGTCGATGCCGTGGTCGCCTCCAACGACGGCACCGCCGGCGGCGTCATCGCCGCGCTGGCTGCCCAGGGCATGGCCGGCCAGGTGCCGGTGTCGGGCCAGGACGGCGACCACGCCGCGCTGAACCGCATCGCCAAGGGCACGCAGACCGTCAGCGTGTGGAAGGACGCCCGCGAACTCGGCAAGAATGCCGGCGAGATCGCCGCCAAGCTGGCCGACGGCACCAAGATGTCCGACATCGAGGGCACGCAGGAGTGGACCTCGCCCTCCGGCACGAAGATGACCGCGATGTTCCTGAAGCCGGTTCCGATCACCAAGGACAATCTCAGTGTCGTGGTGGACGCCGGCTGGATCAGCAAGGACGATCTGTGCCAGGGCGTTTCGAACGGCCCCGCGCCCTGCAACTAAGACCGGAAACCTTGTTTCCCGCGACCTAATCGACGTCCCCATCCCGCAAGGGGTGGGGACGTTTGCACATCTCTCACCCGGACCGCGGTCATGACCGACACATCGCAAGCAGTGAGTGCGCCCGCGACGCGGCCGCGCAACTTCTTCGCCGCCCTCGAAATCGACATGCGCCTGCTCGGCATGCTCGGCGCCTTCGTGCTGATCTGCGTGATCTTCAGCCTGCTGACCGAGGGGCGTTTCCTGACGCCGCGCAACATCTTCAACCTGACGATCCAGACCGCCTCCGTGGCGATCATGGCGACGGGCATGGTGTTCGTCATCGTCACCCGCAACATCGACCTGTCGGTCGGATCGCTGCTGGCGACCTGCTCGGCGATGATGGCGATGGTGCAGACGCTGGTGCTGCCGGACTGGCTGGGCTTCGGCCTCAACAATCCCGCGACCATGCCGATCGCGATCCTTGTCGGCATCGTCACGGGGCTGGTCATCGGCGGCTTCCAGGGCTGGCTGATCGGCTATCTTTCCATTCCCGCCTTCATCGTGACGCTGGGCGGCCTGCTGGTCTGGCGCAACGTCGCCTGGTACCTGACGAGCGGCCAGACGATCGGCCCGCTCGACAAGAATTTCCAGCTGTTCGGCGGCATCAACGGCACGCTGGGCGAGACCTGGAGCTGGGTGTTCGCCGCACTGGCCATCGCCGGCGCGCTCTACGTGCAGTTCCAGTCGCGCCGCACCAAGGTGAAGCACGACTTCCCGGTCAAGCCGGTGTGGGCAGAAGTGGTGATCGGCGCGATCATCGCGGCCGCCATCCTCGGGTTCGTCGCGGTCCTCAACGCCTACGAAATCCCGACGGCGCGGCTGCAGCGCATCTTCGAGGCACGCGGCGAGGTGATGCCGAAGGGGCTGGTGGCCGGCTACGGCCTGCCGATCTCGGTGCTGGTGCTGATCGTCGTGGCGATCGTCATGACGCTGGTGGCGCGGCGCACGCGGTTCGGCCGCTACATCTTCGCGACCGGCGGCAATCCCGAGGCCTCGGAGCTCGCCGGCATCAACACGCGGTTCCTTACGGTGAAGGTGTTCGCCGTCATGGGCCTGCTGTGCGCGCTGTCGGCGGTGGTCGCCTCGGCACGCCAGACCTTTCATTCCAACGACATCGGCACGCTGGACGAGCTCCGGGTGATCGCCGCGGCCGTCATCGGCGGCACCGCGCTCGCGGGAGGCGTCGGCACGATCTACGGCGCCATCCTCGGCGCTTTGATCATGCAGAGCCTGCAGTCCGGCATGGCCATGGTCGGCGTCGATGCTCCGTTCCAGAACATCGTCGTCGGCTCGGTTCTTGTCGTCGCCGTGCTCATCGACATCATCTATCGCCGCCGCACGGGAGTCTGATCATGGCTGTGCCGCTCGTTGAACTGCGCGAGATGCAGAAATCGTTCGGCGGCATCCATGCCGTCGACCATGTCAGCTTCGACCTCTATCCCGGCGAGGTGGTGGGCGTGCTCGGCCACAACGGCGCCGGCAAGTCGGTGCTGATGAAGATGCTGTCGGGCGCGCTGCCGCGCGACGGCGGCGACATCTACATCAATGGCGAGAAGGCGACGATCAACAATCCGCGCGATGCGCGGAACTACCAGATCGAGACCATCTACCAGTATCTGGCGCTCGCCGACAATCTGGACGCCGCCTCGAACCTGTTCCTCGGTCGCGAACTGGTGACGAGCGTCGGCCTGCTCGACGACGCGCGCATGGAGGCCGAAACCCGCAAGGTGATGGGCCGCCTCAACCCGAACTTCCGCCGCTTCCACACGCCGGTCTCCGGACTGTCCGGCGGCCAGCGGCAGTCGGTCGCAATTGCGCGTGCGGTCTATTTCAACGCCCGGATCCTGATCATGGACGAGCCGACCGCCGCGCTCGGCGTCCAGGAGACGCGGATGGTGGCGGAACTCGTCCAGCAGCTGAAGTCGGAAGGGATCGGCATCTTCCTGATCGACCACGACATCCATCAGGTGAAGACGCTGTGCGACCGCGCCAACGTGATGAAGAACGGCCAGCTGGTCGGCACGGTCAAGGTCGACGAGGTGTCGGAGGACGACCTGCTCGGCATGATCATCGCGGGAAAATGCCCGCCGCAGGGAATTCCGGGACCAGGTGCCGTCACCATGGCGTGATCCGCTTTGTCGGGTTCGATCCTCCTCCGGCAGGCCGCACCAGACGACCAGACGAAAACAGGGGAGCCGCAAGGCTCCCCTGTCTGTTTGCGACCGAAGCGGATCGCCTAGTTCCAGTAGCCCGGGCAGTGGTCGTAGAAGATGCGGCCGTGCTTGTCGCGATACTTGCAATAGCCCTGACGCTCCTGCGAGCGGCCGAGATAGTAGCCGCCTGCACCGCCGACCAGCGCGCCGATGGCGATCGCGCCGGCGTCGCCGCCGGACAACGCCGCGCCCGTGGCGCCGCCGATGAGCGCACCGGCCGTCGTCGTCTGCTCGGTGGTGGTGCAACCGGCAACCATCAAGACAGCAGCAAGCCCGGCAATGGCACTAACAAACTTCTTCATTACTGACCTCCATTGGTGAAGATGTCCCCTCCATGTTTCTATACCCTTCCTGCCGCTGCGGAAAGAACCCCGATGCGGGGGCAACGGCGCAGGATGATGCCGCACCGGAGGGTGCGATGGCGGCCCATGGTCTGCAATGATGTGATGTCCGGCGCAATTCAGGCTTTGCCGTGGCGCCACGGCGCGCAAAACTTTCCCGTCCGTGCGGTCGGTAGAAGGGGTGCGCGGGAACGGCGGCATGCATCACGTGGACGATCTCTCGTTTGGCGCCCGAACGGCGCGAAGGGCGATTAGGTTCCGATCGCCGTTGCCATGGACGACTTCGAGACCGCCCGCCGCCGTTAAACAAAGGTGTAGACGAGAAGCGCGACAATCAGCAGGGCGAATACCAGAATGCCAAGACGGAAATAACCGAACGGGCCGTAATTCGGGCCGGGTGGCAGCGGGTCGGAGGGTTCCTCGACGCCCATCGCCAGCCGCGCGGCATTTTCGAGGCGTGCCATTTGCGTAATCATCCCGGGAACTCCTCCTCGTTCTCATTGCGCGCGACTTGTCCAACAACGGCAGCGGGCGGATTCGGTTCCACCGGCTACATTCGGCTGTCGCTTTGAACCCCTTCAGTGCTCGGTTTCCGGCGGCTTCGGTGCAGACGAAAAAAAAATTGAAAAAAGCGTTCGTCTTCCGGAACCTTGTCGCTGATGGAGCGTTCGAGAGCCAGGTTGCCGGCCGCATCCCCCTCCAATCGCCCCCCAAGTCGGCCTGCAATCGCGGAATGCTGTGACGCCCCCCGCGCCGCATTCCATCTCAAAGCCGGCGCACAGCCGGCTTTCTTTTTGTCTGGCGACCGCAGCGCGGGAGGCCTTGCGGCGCCAGTGCCGGCCAATTCCGGTCTGGACTTGGCCGGCGAAACGCATTTTCATGGCCTCCGAAAGCCCCCGCGTGCCAACCGGCCCGCAGGAAAACGGAAAAGGAGAGGCATCATGGCCACCGCGTCGTCCGACAAGGACGCCAAGCCCGAGACCGCCGCCAAGGACTTGGAAGCCGAGATCGCGCGTCTCCGGGAAGACATTTCGCAACTGACCAAGCACCTCGCCTCGACCGGCAAGACCGCGCGCCAGGCCGCGAAGGGCAGCGCCGAACAGCTCCGCGCCCAGGGCGAAGTCGCCATGGAAGGCATCCGCACGAATGCGGAGGATGCCGAGCGGCAGCTCATCGAGGCGGTGCGCGAAAAGCCGCTGAAGGCGCTGGCGCTGGCAGCCGGCGTCGGCTTCCTTGCCGCAGTGCTGACACGGCGCTGACGTCATGGGAGGTCTGGGTGGCCTGATCGCGGCCATTCTCACGGACGAGGCGGGCCGCGAGGCGGCTCGTGTTCGCAAGGCCGCGATTTCGTATCTGTGGGTAGGCATCACCGTCGTCTGCGGCATCGGGTTCCTGATCGGCGCCGCCTATATCTACACGGCGCGGCGGTTCGGGAACCTCGACACCGCGCTGGGATTCGCCGCTTTCTTTCTGGTGGTGGCGGTGATTTCCTTTTTCGGCCACGGCATCGCCGCCAGGCGGCGCGCCAGGCTGGCGGCCGAGCGGCGACGCGCGGAGACGCGATCGATCGCCGGCGCCACGGCGCTGGCGGTGCTGCCTTCGCTGCTGTCGCGCGGCGGCGGCTTCGGTGCAGTGCTGGCGCCCGCCGTCGCAGTGCTCGCCTACATGATCTACCGCGAGAACAGCCGACCGGCGTCCGGCGAGGGCGACCTTCCGCCGGAAGACTGACGGCTCGGACGCTCGCGCGGCTTGAACGCCGGGCGCCGATTGTTCACATTCATGAAACAGTGATTGCGCGCGCCGCCTTCTGGCGGCGGCGCCGACGCCTCCCGATATGGAGCCGGAAAGCGGGCGCTCCGACGTCCGTTCCGACCCGACAGGGAGCCGAGATCATGCTGAACCAGATCCAGGGACTGCACCATGTCACCGCCATGGCCGGCGATGCGGTGAAGAACAACGCCTTCTTCACCGACACGCTCGGGCTGCGGCGGGTCAAGAAGACGGTCAATTTCGACGCGCCCGACGTCTACCACCTCTATTATGCCGACGAGGTGGGCACGCCCGGCACGGTGATGACCTATTTCCCCTTCCCCAACATCGCGCGGGGCAGGCCGGGGGTGGGCGAGGCCGCGCGAACGGCGTTCTCCGTTCCCGAGGGCACGCTCGACTTCTGGCAGGAGCGGCTTTCCGCCCGCGGCGTCACCGGGCTGGCGCGCGAGGAGAGTTTCGGCGAAAACCGGCTCGTCTTCGACGGACCGGACGGCGACGGGCTGGCGCTCGTCGAGGTCGCCGACGACCGGCGGCCGCCGTGGACGCAGGGCGGCGTCGGCGCGGACGAGGCGATCCGCGGTTTTCATTCGGTGTCGATGCGGCTGCGCGACGAAGGCGCTACCGCCGAGCTGCTGAAGTTCATGAACTATGAGGAAGCCGAGCGCTCCGGCAATCTGCGCCGCTTCGCCGTGCGCGGCGCCGGCAACGGGGCGCGGTTCGTCGACGTCGAGACGATGCCGGCGGCCGAGCCTGCCCGGCTCGGCGCGGGCTCGGTCCACCACGTCGCCTTCGCGGTCGATGACCGGGCGCAGCAGCTCGCCGTGCGCCAGGCGCTGCTCGACACCGGCTACCAGGTGACGCCGGTAATCGACCGCGACTATTTCTGGGCGATCTATTTCCGCACGCCGGGCGGCGTGCTTTTCGAGGTGGCCACGAACGAACCCGGCTTCGATCGCGACGAGGATCGCGCCCACCTGGGCGAAGCCTTGAAATTGCCGTCACAGCACGCACATCTTCGTTCATGGCTCGAAACGCATCTCGAGCCGCTCAAGGGCTGACGGGGCAATGTCGCGGGACGCATACATCCATCGCGCCTATCCGGGTGGCGACGACAAACCTTTGCTGTTCCTGTTCCACGGGACGGGCGGCGACGAGAACCAGCTCGTGGCGCTGGGCCCCGAGCTGCTGCCCGGAGCCGGCGTCGTCGCGCCGCGCGGCGACGTTTCGGAAAACGGCGCGGCGCGGTTCTTCCGGCGCACCGGCGAGGGCGTCTACGACATGGCCGACCTGGCGGTGCGCACCAAGAAGATGCGCGGCTTCGTGGAGGCGCATGTCGAGGCCGAGCGGCCGAGCGCGGTGCTTGGCCTCGGCTATTCCAACGGCGCCAACATCCTCGCCTCGGTCGTCTTCGCGGCCCCGCATCTGTTCGACGCGGTGGTGCTGATGCATCCGCTGATACCGTTCGAGCCGAAATTCGCAGGCTCGCTGGCGCGGCCGACGCATCCTCATCACCGCGGGCCGCAAGGACCCGATCTGCCCCGCCGACATCACCGTGCGGCTGGAGGCGTGGCTGCGCGAGGCCGGCGCCGACGTCTCGATGCACTGGCACGAAGGCGGCCACGAGATCAGGCCGGCGGAGCTGGAGGCGGCACGCGCGTTCCTGGCACCCTATGGCGACGCGACGGAGAGCGGCAAATGAGCGAGATCGTGCTGGAAGAAGGCGAGACGAAGGGCCGCTACGTGCTGGCGGGAGCGGACGGGGCCGTTGCCGAGATGACGTTTTCCAAGCTCGGCAGCAGGCAGATCATCATCGACCACACCGAGGTGCCGGACGCATTTCGCGGGCAGGGTGCGGGGCTGCGGCTGGTGACGCGCGCCGTCGAGGATGCGCGCGCGGCGCACAAGACGATCATCCCGCTCTGCCCGTTCGCGGCCTCGCAGTTCCGCCGCCACCCCGAGTGGGCCGACGTGCTGAAGCACTGAGGCCGAGCGCCCCCGCCGGCATTGTCGAGCCGGCGAAATGGGGCTATTGCGCTTTTCATGAGCTACCTTCCAGACAGCCTTCTCGACGGCTATCGCAATTTCATGACCGGCCGCTTCGCCGACGAGCGCGAGCGCTACCGCAAGCTGGCGCGCGAGGGCCAGACGCCGAAGACAATGGTGATCGCCTGCTGCGATTCACGCGCGGCGCCGGAGACGATCTTCGACACCGGTCCGGGCGAACTGTTCGTGGTGCGCAACGTCGCCAACCTCGTGCCGCCCTATGCGCCCGACGACGAATATCACGGCACCTCGGCGGCGCTGGAATTCGCCGTGCAGAGCCTCAAGGTGCGGCATATCCTGATCCTCGGACACGGTCGTTGCGGCGGCATTCAGGCTGCGCTGTCGCCGTCCGCCGAACCGCTGTCGCCGGGCGATTTCATCGGCAAGTGGATGAGCCTCGTGTCGCCGGCGGCCGAGACTGTGACCGGCAACGACCTGATGACGGGGGCGGAGCGCCAGACGGCGCTGGAGCGCATCTCGATCCGCTATTCGATCGCCAATCTCAGGACGTTCCCCTGCGTGGAAATCCTCGAGAAGAAGGGCAGGCTGTCGCTGCACGGCGCCTGGTTCGACATTTCGACCGGGGAATTGTGGGCGATGAACCCGGATACCGGCGACTTCGTACGCCCCGAGATCGACTGAGCGGACCAACCGCTCAGACCTTCGTCTCCTCCGGCGTCAGCACGATGCGCGCCAGCGCCGGCTCCGGCAGGGTGCGCCAGAACAGCCAGCTCAGAACCGCGATCAGGCCCATGCACGGGATGATCGTCGACATCGCGCCGACGGGATCGCCGAGCCATGCGGAGAGCAGGCCGCCGACGAGGCCGCTGCCCATCTGGATGAAGCCGGCCATCGAGGAGGCGGCGCCGGCGATATGCGGGAAAGGCGCGACGCCGGCCGTCTGCATGGCCGGCATGACGAAGGCGAGGCCGAAGGTGAAGACGAAGACCGGCACCATCACGCCGAGAAATGTCGGGTCGAACAGCCGCAACCCGACCGCCAGCGCCAGACTGCCGAGGAAGATGAAGCACAGGCCGATCGGGACGAGCCTGTTGGCGGGAATGTTGCGCATCATCCGCCGGACGACGATCGAGCCGATGAAGAAGCCGCCGGACTGGAACAGCATGCCGAGCCCGAACTGGGTCGGCGTCAGACCGACGCGCGTCATCAGCACGAAGGGCAGCACCGTCGCCTGCGTGTAGATGGCGCCGCTGGCGCCGCCGATGACGAGGCCGGAAAAGACGAAATAGCCGCTGCCGGCGATCTCGCGATAGCTGCGGACAAGGGCGAGCGGGCGGATGCGGGTGGGGTCGGGCTTGACGGTCTCGACCAGGAAGATGCGCAGGACGACCGTGACGACGATCGCCGCCAGCGCCATGAACACGAAGATCGACTTCCAGCCGAAGGCGCCCATGAGGAGCCCGCCGATGGTCGGCGAGAAGGCCGGCCCGACGCCGAGGATCAGGCCGATCAGGTTCATGATGCGGGCGGAGCGGTCGTGCGTGAACAGGTCGCGCACGATGGCGCGCGAGATCGCCACGCCGACCGCCGCGCCGACGCCCTGCAGGAAGCGCGCGGCGATCAGCAGCTCGACCGTCGGGCGCGAAGACGGCGAGCACGCTGGCCACCATGTAGATCATCATGAATCCGAGGGCGACCGGCTTGCGGCCGAGCCCGTCCGACAGCGGCCCGCAGACGAGCTGGGCGACGGCGAAGCCGCCGAAATAAAGCGACAGGGTCAGCTTGACCGCGGATTCGGTGGTGCCGAACGCCTCGACGATCTGGGGCATTGCCGGCGTGTAGAGCGACATCGACACCGGGCCGATGGCAACCAGAACCGCGCCGAGAATGCCGACGCGGCGCTCCGTCATCACCGGGGCGTGCGAGCCGGGAGGCGACTGGACGTTCATGCGGCGTCGCTCTCGCGCGCCGCCTGGGAACGTTGCTCGGCGAGATTGGTCCGCACCAGCTTGAGCATGCCGATCAGGCGCGCCCAGTCCTCCGGCGCCAGCCCCGCGCTCGCTGCCGCGCGCACGGCAGAGCGAGACCTCCTCGATGCGCGCAAGCACGGGATCGGCTTCGGCGGTGAGCGTGACCAGCTTGGCGCGGCGGTCGGTCGGGATCGGTCTTGCGGCACACGAGGCCGGCCGCTCTCCAGCCGGTCGAGCACGCCGGTCAGCGTCATCGCCTCGACGCCGAGGATTTCGGCGAGCACGTTCTGGCGCACCTCGCCGGCGCGCGCGGCATTCGCCAGCACCCGCGCCTCCGCACCGGTAATGCCGATGCCCGAGCGCGCCATGAGGCGGTCGAACTCGGCGCGGATCATTCGCGAGATGTCGCCGGCCAGGAAGCCGATCGTGTCGGGGTTCACGTTGCGGGGCATTGGTAAGGTAGCCTTATTGTCAGGCTTGCTTAGTTTGCCGTTTCCCGAACGTCAAGGCGGTTGCGCGGGCGCGGCGCGGCTCCTAAATCACCAGACGACCCTCCCGCGGCACGTGCCGCCCGCTTCTCGCACAAGGTTCGACATGAGCTCTTCTTCCGCCACGGTGGATCTCGCCACCCATCCGCTGACCGCCTGGACCGGCCCGCTCGGCCTGCCCGACTTCACGAAGATCGACGAGGCCGATTTCGCGCCGGTGATGGATGCGGCGCTGGCCGCCCATGCGGAAGAGATCGAGGCGATCGCCAAAGACGCGGATGCGCCGACGATCGAGAATACGCTGGCCGCGCTGGAACTGTCGGGGCAGGCGCTCGACCATGCCTCGTCGATATTCTGGCTCCGCGCCGGCGCCCACACCAACGACGCCATCCGTGCGCTGGAGCGCGAACTGGCGCCGAAGATGGCGAGGCACTTTTCCGCGATCAGCATGAACGAAAGGCTGTTTTCGCGCATCGACGACCTCTACCGCAAGCGCGACCGAGCTCGACCTCGACGCCGAGACGCTGCGGGTGCTGGAGCGCACCTGGAAACGCTTCGTGCGCGCCGGCGCCAAGCTCGGCGCGGCCGACAAGGCGCGGCTTTCGACGATCAACGAGGAACTGGCGGGGCTCGGCGCCCGCTTCGGGCAGAACGTGCTTTCCGATGAGAGCGAATGGGCGCTGTTTCTGTCGGGCGATGAGTTGGCAGGCCTGCCCGACTTCCTGCTCAGCGCCATGGCGGAAGCCGCCGAGGCGCGCGGCCGCCCGGGCGAGCATGCCGTCACCCTGTCACGCTCGCTGGCCGAGCCGTTCCTGACGTTCTCGACCCGGCGCGACCTGCGCGAGACGGTGTTCCGCGCCTTCACCGGCCGCGGCGAGGGCGGTGACGAGAACGACAACGGCGAGATCGTCGCGACGATCCTGCGGCTGCGCGCTGAAAAGGCGCGGCTGCTCGGCTACGACACCTTTGCCGCGCTCAAGCTCGACGACACGATGGCGAAGACGCCGGACGCGGTGATGGAGCTGCTGGAGCCGGTCTGGGCCAAGGCGCGCGAGCGGGCAGCCGCCGACGAGGCGGAACTGGCGCGGCTGGCCGCGGCCGAGGGCGCCAACGACGGCATCGCGCCGTGGGACTGGCGCCACTATGCCCAGAAGCTGAAGGCCGAGCGCTTCGCCTTCGACGAGGCGCTGCTCAAGCCCTACCTGCGGCTCGAAAAGATCATCGCCGCCTGCTTCGACGTGGCGAACCGGCTGTTCGGACTGAACTTCGCCGAGCGCGAGGGGATCGCGACGTGGCATCCGGACGTGCGGGTGTTCGAGGTGACCAATGCCGACGGCTCGCCGCGCGGCACCTTTCTGGCGGACTATTTCAACCGGCCCTCGAAGCGTTCGGGGGCGTGGATGAGCTCGCTGGAATCCGGCCACAAGCTCGGCGCGGGCGCGCGGCCGGTGATCTACAACGTCATGAACTTCGCCAAGCCGCCGAAGGGCAGGCCGGCGCTGTTGTCGATGGACGAGGCGCGCACGCTTTTCCACGAGTTCGGCCACGCCCTGCACGGGCTGTTGTCGGACGTCACCTGGCCGTCGGTCTCGGGCACCTCGGTGTCGCGCGATTTCGTCGAGCTGCCCTCGCAGCTCTACGAGCACTGGCTGACCGTGCCGGAAGTGCTGAAGAAGCACGCCGTTCACTACGAGACGGGCGAGCCGATGCCGCAGGAACTGCTCGACGCGATGCTGGCGGCGAGGAACGCCGACGCCGGCTTCGCGACGATCGAGTTCACCGCCTCGGCACTTGTCGACATGGCCTATCACTCGGCATCGGAAGCGCCGGGGAACCCCGCCAATTTCGAAGCCGAGACGCTGGCCAAGCTGGAGATGCCGGCGGCGATCGCCATGCGCCACCGCACGCCGCACTTCCTGCACGTGTTCTCGGGCGACGGCTATTCAGCCGGCTACTATTCCTACATGTGGTCGGAAGTGCTCGACGCCGACGCCTTCCGTGCGTTCGAGGAAACCGGCGATCCGTTCGATCCGGAAACGGCGGAGAAGCTGCGCCGGCACATCTATTCGGCCGGCGGTTCGCGCGACCCGGAAGAACTCTACACCGCGTTTCGCGGCCGCATGCCGAGCCCGGAAGCGATGATGGAGAAGCGCGGGTTGCTGTAGGTTCTTGTTTGGGGCATTCCGGACGGAAACCCGGCTTCCATTTTTCCTGGAATTGCGCCTATTGCGCCTAGCCCTTGAATCCGGCGATCGCCAGCGGGTTGTCCTCAAGCGCGGTGCGGTCCGGCTGGTCGACGGCCGGGCTGCCGGTGGCGGCATTGAAGAGCCGGCGCACGTAGTCTTCCGGCATGTCGGAGGTGATCAGCACCAGACGCGTGCCGCGCGGCCCCGCCGGCCAAGCCGGGAGCCTGGCCGGCGGATGCAGCAGCTTCTGCACGCCGTGGATGACCAGCGGCCGCTCCGGGTCCTCGGCGAGCTCGATGACGCCCTTCATGCGCAGCAGGTGCTCGCCCTGGGTCGAGCGCAGCAGGTCGAGGAACATCTCGATCGCCGAGAACGGCACCGGCCGGTCGTGGGTCAGCGAGAACGTGCGGATGCGGTCGTCGTGGGCATGATGGTGGGCGTGGCCATGGCCTGAATGGTCGTGGCCGTGGTGATCGTGGTCGGCGTGATCGTGCCCCGCATGGTCATGGTCGTCGTGCTCGCCAAGCCAGCGCGCCACGTCGGCGCTCTTGGTGGCGGGATTCCACAGCCCGCAATCGAACAGCGAGGCCGGCGCGGCGTCGGCGACGTCGAGCACCCTGGCCGCCGGATTGAGCGCGGTGAGGCGCCGGCGCAGCCCGGCGAGCCCTTCCGGGCCGGCAATATCCGTCTTGGTCAGAACCAGCCGGTCGGCCACGGCGACCTGCCGCACCGCCTCGTCGTGCCTGTCGAGCGTAGCCTCGCCGTTGACGGCGTCGACGACGGTGATCACCCCGTCGAGCCGGAAGGCCTGCATCAGCACGGGATGGCCCATCAGCGCCTGCAGAACGGGCACCGGGTCGGCGAGGCCGGTGGTCTCGACGACGACGCGTTTCAGCGGGGCGATGCGGCCGGTCTGCACGCGGTCGACCAGATCGGCCAGCGTGTCGACCAGTTCGCCGCGCACCGTGCAGCACAGGCAGCCGTCGGACAGTTCGATGACGCCGTCGCTCGCCTGCTCGACCAGCAGGTGGTCGATCGCCACCTCGCCGAACTCGTTGACGATGACGGCGGTGGAATCGAGCGCCGGGTCCTTCAGCAGGCGATTGAGCAGCGTCGTCTTGCCGGCGCCGAGAAAGCCGGTCAGCACCGACACCGCGATCGGCTCGTGCATGGCGGCCACGGCTCAGTCGCCCTCGGCGGAGACGGTGGCCGGCGGCGTGTAGTCGGGACGCGGCGTCGGCACGGGCACGTCGGCATAGACCGGCCGCGCCGGGCCGGTGGCGCCGCCGAGCTTGACCATGACGACCTGGCGCGGCCGCACGAAGTCGTGCAGGTAGGGCGAGCGCGCGACGATGTCGCCTTCCTCCTCGCGATCCTTGACGCGCTCCTGGCGCGCCTCCGGCGTGCAGATCTCGGGCCGCATGTCGGTGGCCTCGGCGAGATTGTCGCCGCTCGGCTGCAGCGCTGCCAGCCTCGGTGCGTCGAAGCCGCCCTGCTTGAAGCCCTTCTCGAGCAGCTCGGCTGCCTTGACGTCACGGTCGTCGACCGACTTCTCGCCGATGACGACGGCGAGCAGGCGCCGTCCCGAGCGCGTCGCGGTGGCGACGAGGTTGTAGCCGGCGTCGCAGGTATAGCCGGTCTTCATGCCGTCGGCGCCGTCGAAGCGGCCGATCAGATTATTGTGGTTGGGGATCACCACCTTGCCGGCGCCGATCGCCTCGACGGAGAAGTAGTCGAGATATTCGGGAAATTCGCTGCGCAGGTGGAGCGTCAGCACGGCGAGATCGCGCGCCGTGGTGTAGTGATCGGGGTCGTGCAGGCCATGCGCGTTGACGTAATGCGTGCCGGTCATGCCGAGCCGCTGCGCCTCGGCGTTCATGCGCGCCACGAAAGCGTTGACCGAGCCGGCGACGCTTTCGGCGACCGCGGTCGCCACGTCGTTGGCAGACTTCACCATCAGGATCTTGATGGCGTTGTCGACGGTCAGCACCGAGCCGATCGGATAGCCCATCTTGCTCGGCGGCTCCGAGGCGGCGTTCTTCGAAATCGTCACCGGCGAGCGCAGCGTGATCTCGCCGTCCTTCACCGCCTGGAAGACGACGTAGACGGTCATCAGCTTGGTCAGCGAGGCCGGATACCAGCGGTGGAACGGCTCCTCGGCGGACAAGACCTTGCCCGTCCGCATGTCGACGACGAGCGACGGGCCGGCGAGCGCGGAATGAGCCATGGCCAGTGGCGCCAGCACGACGCCGATGGCGAACGCAAGCCCGAGGAATAGTCGCCGCATCGAAAAACCCAATTCGCCTCTTGCCGTCGGGGCTTTGCCGTCTCTAAGATTTCGGAGCGGCCGGGCGGTAGCCCGCCAGGCCAGGAACCACACCGCTCACCCGAGGGTGCTATTTAGCCTATGTGACGCCAAGATGGCAAAAGCCGGCCAGTCACAATGCTGGGTCGCGTCCTGCCGGGTCGTGCCAAACGGAAGGTCTTCCGCATGCCCATTCTGAACCGCGCCGCCGAGATGCAGGACGAAGTCGCCGGATGGCGGCGCCACCTCCACACGATCCCCGAGCTGCTCTACGACGTGCACCAGACGTCCGCCTTCGTGGCCGAGAAGCTGAAGGAGTTCGGCTGCGACGAGGTCGTCACCGGCATCGGCAAGACGGGCGTGGTGGCGATCGTCAAGGGCAACAAGGGGCCCGGCAAGACCATCGGCCTGCGCGCCGACATGGACGCGCTGCCGCTCGAGGAAGTGAGCGGCAAGGAATGGTCGTCGAAGACGCCCGGCAAGATGCACGCCTGCGGCCATGACGGCCACACGGCGATGCTGCTGGGTGCCGCCAAATATCTCGCCGAGACGCGGAATTTCGCGGGCTCCGTGGCGCTGATCTTCCAGCCCGCCGAGGAAGGCGGGGCCGGCGGCGACGCCATGGTCAAGGACGGCATGATGGACCGCTTCGGCATCGAGAAGGTGTTCGGCATGCACAACATGCCCGGCCTCGACGTCGGGCACTTCGCCATTCGCACCGGCGCCACGATGGCCGGCACGGCCGAGTTCACCATCACGGTGAAGGGAAAGGGCGGCCACGCAGCGCAGCCGCACTCCACGATCGATCCCGTCGTCACTTCGGCGCAGCTGGTGCTGGCGCTGCAGACGATCGCCTCGCGCAGCCTCAACCCGATCGAGTCGCTGGTGGTTTCGGTGACCAAGATCCATGCGGGCGACGCCTACAACATCATCCCCGAGCAGGTGGTGCTGGCCGGCACGGTGCGCGCGCTGAAGACCGAGGTTGCCGACCTTGCCGAGAAGCGGATGAAGGAAATCTGCGAGGGCATGGCAACGGCCACCGGCTCGGTCATCGAATGCGACTACGACCGCAACTATCCCGTCACCTACAATCACCCGGCCGAGACGGAGTTCGCGAGCGGGATCGCCAAGGCGATCGCCGGCGATGCCAACGTCGACACGGACACGCCGCCGGTGATGGGCGGCGAGGATTTCTCCTACATGCTGGAGGCGCGGCCGGGCTCGTTCATCTTCATCGGCAACGGGGATACGGCGAGCCTGCACAACCCGCACTACGACTTCAACGACGACGTCATCGCGCACGGGATCAGCTACTGGGTGAAGCTGACCGAGGATTCGCTGGCGGCCTGAGCCGAGAGGCGCGATTCACAAGCCAGCCTGCCGCGCCGGACGTCTTGGCGAATCCGGCGCGAGAGGCTAAATGTGGCCGCAGCGGTCCCGTAGCTCAGCAGGATAGAGCATCAGATTCCTAATCTGAGGGTCACAGGTTCGAATCCTGTCGGGATCGCCATTTTTCTTCCGCCCTTTCTCTTTCGCCAGGTCACGCGTCCGTGCCGGCTGCGCGCAGGGCGTGGTTTTCCTCCAGCACGAGCACCACGCTGCCGGTCTTGTGGCGCGTCTCGACCCGGCGATAGGCCTCCACGATCTCCGAGAAGGGCCAGGTTCCGTCGATGACCGGCCTGATCTCGCCCGTCGCCAGCAGGCCGGCGACGTATTCGACGTCCTGGCGGCTGTCGCTGGAGATGCCGAAGACAAGGCGCGGGCCGCCGACGAGCCGAGCCAGCAGCGACTGGAAAACCTCGCGCGGACCGAACTCCAGCGGGACGAACCGCCCGTTGGGGCTGAGTGCGCGCTTCGCGGTGGCGTAGTCGGTCGCGCCGACCGGATCAAGGATCAGGTCCCAGCGTTCGCCGGTCGCGGCGTAGTCCTCCTTCCGGTAGTCGATGACGCGGTCGGCGCCGAGCGAGGCGGCGAGTTCCACATGGTCGGTTGAGCAGACCGCGGTGACCTCGGCGCCGAAATGCCTGGCGAGCTGCACCGCATAGACGCCGACGCCGCCCGTCGCGCCCAGCACCAGCACCTTTTCGCCGGGCTTCAGCTTCGCGAAGTCGCGCAGGAAGATGAGTGCGGTTATGGCGCCGAAGGGCGCTGCCGCCGCTTCCTCGTAGGTGAGGTTTGCCGGCTTCTTCGCAATCGTGCCGGTTTCCGGCATCGCCAGGTATTCGGCGTGGGCGCGCGACAGCGCGAAGCCGAAGACCGGGTCGCCCATGCGAAAGCGCGTCACCTTCGCGCCCACCGCGACCACGCGGCCGGCGAACTCGCCGCCCAGAACCTTGTTGCGCGGCCGGCGGAGCCCGAACATCAGCCGCCCCGGCAGCAACATCACGCCAGGAAAGGCCGAGGCGCGGATGCGCCAGTCGGCGCTCGTCACCGTGGTGGCGAAGGTGCGGACCAGCACCTCGTCGTCGCCGATTTCCGGACGCTCCACCTCTTCGATCCCGACGACCTCGGCCGGTCCGTATTGATGATAGGTCGCTGCTTTCATTGCCCCGTTCCCTTGCCCCTCATGTCGATGACAGGTTTGTAGCGAACCCGGCGAGCGATCGGTGACGCCGAACCGCTGGTCGAGCGCGTGCTGCCCGACATCGTTCCGCCGATGGTGTTCCCGATCTGGCTGACCACCCATCGCGAGCTCAACACCAGCCGGCGGGTGCGCTTCGTCTTCGACATGCTGGCCGAAGAACTCGCCGCATCCTGAGGTGGAACTTTCCGGCGCCGCCGGCGGTTACACGCACCGTCCGCCCGGTCCGGGCGCGGAAAACCCGATTCACGGAGAACAATGGCGATACTGCTTGCAGCACTGATTTCGCTCGCCTTGCTCGTGGCGACCATCGTCTTTCACCACCAGGCGCTGAGGGCGACGCGGCGCTGGGCCAAGCAGAGCGGCCGCCGCGACGTCGCCGTGCTCGGCGTCATCGGCGGCGTCACCGTCTTCCACCTCGTGGCGATCGGGATCTACGCGCTGGTCTACTACCTGCTGCACTGGTACGGCGCGATGGGGGGTCTGGACGGCCATTTCACCGGCGGCGGGCTCGACTATGTCTATTTCTCGATGACCGGCTACACGACGCTCGGCGTCGGCGACATCTATCCGCGCGGGGCGCTGCGGCTGGTCGCGGGCATCGAGGGGCTGAACGGTTTCGTGCTGCTCGGCTGGTCGGCGTCCTTCGTCTACCTGGCGATGCGGGAGTCCTGGGGCGAGCAGCAGGATTGACGGTGTGTCCGGACGGCGCGGGTTGCGAAGTCCGGAGCAACACGGCACAACGCGTGGCCCAGTATTTCGGCGGGACACCCATGGCTCCGATCATCACCGTTTCCGGCCTGACCAAGCGCTATGCCAGCGGCTTCGAAGCGCTGAAAAACGTCGACCTCGAGATCGAGAAGGGCGAGATCTTCGCGCTGCTCGGCCCCAACGGCGCCGGCAAGACGACGCTGATCGGCATCGTATGCGGACTGGTGAACCGCACCGAGGGCAGCGTGACGGTGGCCGGCCACGACATCGTTTCCGACTATCGCCAGACGCGCTCGATGATCGGGCTGGTGCCGCAGGAAATCCAGACGGACGCCTGGGTCAGCGTGCTGGCGACGGTGCGCTACAGCCGCGGCCTTTTCGGGCGAAAACCGGACGAGGCCTATCTCGAGCGGCTGCTCAAGGAACTGTCGCTGTGGGACAAGCGCGATTCCGCAATCGTGACGCTGTCGGGCGGCATGAAGCGGCGGCTGCTGATCGCCAAGGCGCTCAGCCACGAGCCGGAGATCCTGTTTCTCGACGAACCGACCGCCGGCGTCGACGTGGAACTGCGCCGCGACATGTGGAACATGGTCCGCCGGCTCAAGCAGCGCGGCGTCACCATCATCCTGACCACGCACTATATCGAGGAAGCCGAGGAGATGGCCGACCGCGTCGGCGTCATCAACAAGGGCGAGATCGTGCTCGTCGACCACAAGGATGCGCTGATGCGCCGGATGGGCACCAAGCAGTTGCGCGTGCAGCTGCGCGAGCCGATCAAGGCGGTGCCGGCGGCGCTGGCCGACTACAAACTCGAGCTGACCGGCGACGGTTGCGAACTCGTCTACACCTACGACACGCAGGGCGAACGCACCGGCATCACGGCGTTGTTTTCGGCGCTTTCGGAGGCGGGCGTGCGGCTGCGCGACATCTCGACCAGCCAGAGCACACTGGAGCAGATCTTCGTCAGCCTGGTGGAGGGCAAGCGATGAACCTTCGCGGCGTCTGGGCGATCTACCGGCAGGAAATGGCGCGCACCTTCCGCACGCTGCTGCAGAGCGTGGTGTCGCCGGTCATCTCCACCTCGCTCTATTTCGTGGTGTTCGGCGCGGCGATCGGCTCGCGCATCGACGAAGTCAACGGCATCAGCTACGCCGCCTTCATCGTGCCCGGCCTGATCATGCTGTCGCTGTTGACGCAGAGCATCTCCAACGCCTCGTTCGGCATCTATTTCCCGAAATTCATCGGCACGATCTACGAGCTGCTGTCGGCGCCCATCTCTCACCTGGAGATCGTCGCCGCCTTCGTGGGGGCCGCGGCGACCAAGTCGGTGACGCTCGGCCTGATCATCCTGGCGACCGCCAATCTGTTCGTCGACGTCCATATCGACCACCCGTTCTGGATGCTCGCCTTCCTCGTACTGACGGGGCTGACCTTCTCGCTGTTCGGCTTCATCATCGGCATCTGGGCCGACAATTTCGAGAAGCTGCAGCTGGTGCCGCTGTTGATCGTGATGCCGCTGACGTTCCTCGGCGGCAGTTTCTACTCGATCGACATGCTGCCGCCCTTCTGGCAGAAGGTGACGCTGTTCAACCCCGTCGTCTATCTGATCTCCGGCTTCCGCTGGAGCTTCTACGGCCAGTCCGACGTGTCGGTGGGGATCAGTCTGCTGATGACCTTCGTCTTCCTCGGCGCCTGCCTGACGGTGACGGCCTGGATCTTCCGCACCGGCTATCGGCTGAAGCCCTGAGCCCGACAGCTCGCGGGCGCGGTCACCTCGCCTGCGAGTGGTATTCCGGATTGGGCTGCATGTCGGTTGCCGCCGCCACGCGGTTCGACATGTTGAAGAAGCCGGCGACCGAGGCGATGTCCCAGATGTCGCGGTCGGTAAAGCCGACATCGCGCAGCTTCTGGCGGTCCGCCTCCTCGATCTTGGCCGGCGTCTCCGTCAGCTTGACGGCGAAATCGAGCATCGCCTTCTGCTTTTTCGTCAGGTCGGCGACGCGGTAGTTCATCACCATCATCTCGCCGAGCACCGGATCGCCGGACAGCTGGCGCACCGCCGCGCCGTGGGCGACCAGGCAGTAGAAGCAGTGGTTCACCGACGAGACGGCGACCGCGATCATCTCGCGCTCCAGCTTCGACAGGGCCGAATTGCCGAGCATCAGGTCGTTGTACATGTCGGTGAAGGCGCGCAGCTTCTTCTCGTCGAAGGCGTAGGCCTGCAGCACGTTGGGCACCATGCCAAGCTTTTCCTCGCACTTGGCGAAGTAGGCCTTGGTCGCGTCGCTGAGTTCGCCCGTCGGTTCCAGCGTCAGCGCGGTCGTCCTGTCGTTCATCCTGTCATCCTCCCTTCATCGCCGCGGCCGAACGTGCCGAATGACGGATCGACACGGCTCGCCAAACATTGTCAGTCTGCTACGATACAGAAAAAAGCGCTGGCGGGAGGAAAAAGCCGATGGCCGCTCGAAAATCTGCCGGGAAGAAGGCGCCCGCAGCCGCCTCCGCGCAGCTGCAGGCGCTGCTCGACGCCCGGGCGCCGGCCGAAGACACCGCCGCCTATCAGCCGGGCGTGCTGGCGCGCTCGGCAGCGCTGGCGGAAGCGGCGCTGAAGCGGCATCGACGCGGCAGCAGCGTGGTGGCGGTCGACAACGATTCCGAAGTCGTTCGCCACGGGCGGCAGGTGACGGTCGTCACCGTCGTCAACGACAACATGCCCTTCCTGTTCGATTCCATTCTCGGCGAGATCGCCGATACCGCCGGCGAACCGACGCTGGTCATGCACCCGATCGTGCTGGTGCGCCACGACAAGTCCGGCGTGGCCGAGATCATCGGCGAGGCCGGCGGCGGACGCGGCAATGCCGAGGACGTCGACCGGGTCAGCATCATCCACGTCCACGTGCCGCGCCTGCCGGAATCCGAATGCGCGGGGCTGGAAGAGCGGCTCGAAAAGATCCTGACGCAGGTGCGCGCCGCGGTCTCCGACTGGAAGCCGATGCTGGCGCGTCTCGATCGCGCCATCAGCGATTTCCGCTATGCGCCGGTGCCGCTCGAAAAGGACGCGGTGACGGAGGCGATCGCCTTTCTCGAATGGCTGCGCGACGACAATTTCACCTTCCTCGGCATGCGGGAGCTGCGCTATTCCGGCGGCGAGAACACCGGCACGCTGGAGCGCACCGGCAAGACCGGGCTCGGCATATTGTCCGATCCCGACGTGCTGGTTCTGCGGCGCGGCACCGAGGCAGTGACGACAACGCCCGAAATCCGTGCCTTCCTGCACGGGCCGGAACCGCTGATCGTCACCAAGGCCAACGCCAAGTCGCTGGTGCACCGGCGCATTTATCTCGACTATGTCGGCATCAAGACCTTCGACCAGAAGGGCAAGCTGACCGGCGAACTCAGGATCGTCGGCCTGTTCACCTCGACCGCCTACACCAGCTCGGTGATGAAGATCCCCTATCTGCGCTCGAAGGCGCAGGCGGTGGTGGCGCGCTCCGGCTTCGATCCCGGCGACCATTCCGGCAAGGCGCTGATCAACGTGCTGGAATCCTATCCGCGCGACGAACTGTTCCAGATCAGCGTGCCGGTGCTGCGCAAGCACGCCGAGGCGATCCTGGCGCTCGGCGAGCGTCCGCGCGTGCGGGTGCTGTTCCGCGTCGACCAGTTCGACAGGTTCGTGTCGCTGATCGTGTTCGTGCCGCGCGACCGCTACGATTCGGAAGTGCGCGAGAAGATCGGCAACTATCTCAAGACCGTGTTCGAGGGGCGGCTGTCGGCCTTCTACCCGGCATTTCCCGAGGGGCATCTGGCGCGTGTCCACTTCATCATCGGCCGCTCGGGCGGCAAGACGCCGAAGATCGACCAGGCGACGCTGGAGGACGCGGTGCGCGCCATCGTGCGCACCTGGGACGACGCGCTGCGCGAGGCCGCAGCCGACCTCGAGGCCGGCGCCGGGCTGACGACGATCGCGGCGCGGTTCCAGGAGGACTACCGCAACAGCTTCAAGCCGGAGACGGCGTTGCGCGACGCCGAGTTCATTAGCCGGCTTTCACCCGACGAAACAATCGCCATCGACTTCTACCGGGCTCCCGGCCAGCCGCAGGACCATGCCGGGCTGAAGATCTACCATTACGGCGATCCGGTGCCGCTGTCGGAGCGGGTGCCGCTTCTGGAAAACATGGGCTTCCGGGTCATCAGCGAGCGCACCTTCGAGACGACCAGCGACGGCGAGCAGCAGGTGTTCCTGCACGACATGGAACTGGAGAGCGCCTACGGCCGGCCGATCGACCTCGGCGGCAGCGGCGCGCTGTTCGAGGAAGTGTTCATCAGCGTGTGGAACGGCGAGCACGACAACGACCGCTACAACGCGCTGGTGCAGACCGCGGGGCTGAGGGCCGGCGAGATCGCCATCCTGCGCGCCTATGGCCGCTACCTTCAGCAGGCCGGCATTCCGCAGAGCCAGGGTTTCGTGGCGAGCGTGCTGAACCGCTATCCCGATATCGCGCGCAACCTGTTCGAACTGTTCGCGGTGCGCTTCCATCCGGCCGGCGCCAGCAAGGTGGAAACCGTAGCGCCAGGCATCGAGGAACGCATCGAGACCGCACTCGACGAAGTGCCGAACCTCGACGACGACACGATCGTGCGGCGCTACCTAAACCTCATCAAGTCGACGCTGCGCACCAACCATTACGCACCCGAAACCGACAAGCTCGGCAAGTCGCTGGCGCTGAAGCTCGACTCGCGCGCCGTCACCGGCCTGCCGGAGCCGCGGCCGTGGCGCGAGATCTTCGTCTACGGCGCCGAGGTCGAGGGCGTGCACCTGCGTTTCGGCCCGGTGGCGCGCGGCGGCCTGCGCTGGTCGGACCGCGCGCAGGACTACCGCACCGAGGTGCTCGGGCTGGTCAAGGCGCAGCAGGTCAAGAACGCCGTCATCGTGCCGGTTGGGGCGAAGGGCGGCTTCTTCCCGAAGCGGCTGCCGGCAGGCGGCACCCGCGACGAGATTTTCCAAGCCGGCAAACAGGCTTACGTGAACTTCGTCGCCAGCCTGCTGTCGATCACCGACAATATCGAGGGCGACCACGTCGTCCATCCCGAGGGCGTGGTCATCCATGACGGCGACGACCCGTATTTCGTGGTCGCGGCGGACAAGGGCACGGCGACCTTCTCCGACACCGCCAACGAGATCAGCCAGGCGCACGATTTCTGGCTCGACGACGCCTTCGCCAGCGGCGGCTCGGCCGGCTACGACCACAAGAAGATGGGCATCACCGCGCGCGGCGCGTGGGAGGCGGTCAAGCGGCATTTCCGCGAGATGAACCGCGACATCCAGAGCCAACCGTTCAGCGTCGTCGGCGTCGGCGACATGTCGGGCGACGTGTTCGGCAACGGAATGCTGCTGTCGCGCGAGACAAGGCTGATCGCCGCCTTCGACCACCGCGACATCTTCATCGACCCCGATCCCGATCCTGCCCTTTCCTACGCCGAGCGCGAGCGCATGTTCGCGCTGCCACGCTCGAGCTGGCAGGACTACGACCGCAAGGCGCTGTCGACCGGGGGCATGATCGTGCCGCGCAGCCAGAAATCGGTCACGCTGACGCCGCAGGCGGCCGCCGCGATCGGCATGACGAAACACGCGGCGACGCCGGCCGAGATCATGCGCGCCATCCTCAAGGCGCCGGTCGACCTTCTGTGGTTCGGTGGCATCGGCACCTATGTGCGCGCGGCAACCGAATCCAGCCAGGATGTCGGCGACCGCGCCAACGACGCGATCCGCATCACCGCGCGAGAGGTCGGCGCCAAGGTGATCGGCGAGGGCGCCAATCTCGGCGTGACGCAGCTCGGGCGCATCGAATACGGGCTGAACGGCGGCCGCTGCAATTCCGACGCGATCGACAATTCAGGCGGCGTCAACTCCTCCGACATGGAGGTCAACATCAAGATCGGCCTGGCGGCGGCGATGCGCAACGGCAGCCTGACCCGGCCGGCGCGCAACAAGCTTTTGGCCGAGATGACGGAATCGGTGGCCTCGCTGGTGCTTGCCAACAACTACCAGCAGACGCTGGCGATTTCGCTCGCCACCCGGCGCGGCATGTCGGACCTGCCGCACCAGGTGCGCATGATGGCAGCACTCGAGGCGCGCGGCCTGCTCGACCGCGACGTCGAATATCTGCCGACCGGCCAGGCGCTGGCCGACCGCGAGGCGCGTGGCGAACCGCTGACGCGGGCCGAGATCGGCGTGCTTCTGGCCTACGCCAAGATCGTGCTTTTCAACGACATCGTCGAAAGCGGCGTGCCGGACGAAAAACACTTCGCGACCGACCTGTTCGGCTATTTCCCCGAGCGGATGGCCAAGAAATTTCCCGACGAGATCAGGGGCCACCGGCTGCGCCGCGAGATCATCGCGACGGAACTCGCCAACGACACGGTCAATCGCGGCGGCCCGGCCTTCGTCAGCCGCATGCAGGACGTTTCCGGAGCGGCGGCGCACGAGGTTGTCGACGCCTTCGTGCTGGTGCGCGACGGGTTCGAGCTGGCGCCGCTCTATGCCGCCGTCGATGCGCTCGACACGCACATAGACGGCGACGCGCAGCTGACGCTCTACGAGGCGATCGGCCGGCTGATCCAGGCTTCGACGGCCTGGCACCTGAAGAACGAGCGCGGCACGGAGACACTCGGCGAGCGGATCGAGGCGCTGCGGCGCGCCCGCAAGGTGCTCGAACCGAAGATCGGCGACATGCTGCCGAACTTCACGCGCGACAGGCTGGCCGAACGCACCGGCTCGCTGAAGGCGCTGGGCGCGCCCGACGAGCTGGCGGCGCGGCTGGCCTTCCTCGGCATCGCCGAGCTGGTGCCGGACATCGCGTCCGTGGCCGCGGCATCGGGGGCCGACCCGATCGTGGCGGCGCGGGCCTTCTTCGCGATCACCGACGCCTTCCGCATCGGCCGCATCGAGGAGGCGGCGCGCGGAATCCAGCCGGCCGACTACTATGACGGGCTTGCGCTTTCGCGGGCGAATGACATGATCGGCGCCGCACGCAGGGGGATGGCCGTGTCGGCGCTGCAGACCACTTCCGACAACGACAAGCCGGTGGCCTCGTGGCTGGAGGCCGGCGGCGCACGGGTGGCGCGGGCGCGCGAGCGGCTGCAGGCGCTGACCGAGGGCAGCGACCTCACCGTCTCGCGCATGTCGGTCGCGTCGGGACTGATGGCGGACATCGCCGGCATTTAGCCGGCTTCCAGCAGCGCCGTTCGGCGCGGATCGGCCGGTGTTCGGCTTCGAGAGGGGCGGGGTTCGAAATGGCCGATCAAGCGCGCGTGTCGAGACGCGGCATCTGGGGATGGATGCTGTTCGACTGGGCGCAGCAGCCCTTCCACACGCTCATCATCACCTTCGTCTTCGCACCCTATTTCGCATCCGCCGTCGCGCCGAACGCAACCGACGGGCAGGCGCTATGGGGTCTCGCCGCCGGCATCGGCGGCTTCGTCATCGCCATCCTGTCACCGCTGCTCGGCGCGATCTCGGACGCCACCGGCCGCCGCAAGCCGTGGATCTTCGGCTTCTCCGTGGTCGCCGTGATCGCGATCTTCTCGCTCTGGTACGTCACGCCGAACGCCACCTCGCCGGAAATCCGCTGGGCGCTGACCGCCTTCGCCATCGCGCTGATCGGCGTCGAGTTCGCCGCGGTGTTCAACAACGCGATGATGCCGGGGCTGGTCGAGCGGGAGGAACTCGGCGGGCTGTCGGGCAATGCCTGGGCGCTCGGCTATGCCGGCGGACTGATCTGCCTGATCCTCATGCTGCTCCTGATGGTGGCCGACCCGCAGAGCGGCAAGACGCTGGCCGGCCTCACCCCGATCCTTGGGCTCGACCCGGCCATGCACGAGGGCGATCGCGCGTCGGGCCCGCTGACGGCGATCTGGATGGTGGTTTTCCTGATCCCGATGTTCCTCTACACGCCCGACACGCACCGCCGCAAGCTGGCGAAGGGCGCGGTGCGGGCGGGTCTTGCCGAGCTTTACCAGACGATCCGGGCACTGCCCCGGCAGAAGAGCCTGTTCGCGTTCCTGATCTCCAGCATGATCTACCGCGACGCGCTGAACGGGCTCTACACGTTCGGCGGCATCTACGCCGTCGGCATGCTCGGCTGGACGACGATCCAGCTCGGCGTGTTCGGCATCCTGGCCAGCATCACCGGCATCTTCGGCTGCATACTGGGCGGCTGGCTCGACACGCGCATCGGCACGCGCAACGTGGTGATCGCGTCGATCCTGATCCTCGTGGTCGCCAGCGGTCTGATCATCTCGACCAGCGACGCCGAGGTGTTCTTCATGCCGGTCGCGGCGGGTTCCAGCGCGCCTGACATCATGTTCTACCTCGCCGGGGCGCTGATCGGTGCTGCCGGCGGGTCGCTGCAGGCCTCGTCCCGGCCGCTGCTGGTCGACCAGGCCGAGCCCGAGCGCATGGGCGAGGCGTTCGGCCTCTATGCGCTTTCGGGCCGCGCCACGGCCTTCATCGCGCCGTGGTCGATCGGGCTGATGACCGCGCTGTTCCACAGCCAGCGCATCGGCATCACGCCGATCTTCGCGCTGTTCGCGATCGGCGCGCTGCTCCTGATCCCGGTGAAATCGCGGACGTAGAAGCGGCTTCTTCTCAGTGCCGGAAGTGCCGCACGCCGGTCAAGCACCATGGCGATGCCGTGCTCGTCGGCGGCGGCGATCACCTCGTCGTCGCGCATCGAGCCGCCCGGCTGGATGACGGCGGTGGCGCCTGCCTCGATGGCCGACAACAGGCCGTCGGCGAACGGGAAAAAGGCGTCGGAGGCGACCACGGAGCCCCTGGTCAGCGGCTCGTTCGTGCCGGCGGCCTCGGCGGCGTCCTCGGCCTTGCGCGCGGCGATGCGCGAGGAATCGACGCGGCTCATCTGGCCGGCGCCGACGCCCACCGTGGCCCCGCCCTTGGCATAGACGATGGCGTTCGACTTGACGTGCTTGGCGACGCGGAAGGCGAATTTCAGGTCGGCGAGTTCGGCCTCGCTCGGCGCGCGCTTCGTCGCCACCTTCAGGTCGAGATCGTCGACGACGGCGTTGTCGCGGTCCTGGACGAGAAGCCCGCCGGCCACCGACTTCACCATTGCGGCGGCCGAGCGCGGATCGGGCAGGCCGCCGGTGACCAGCAGGCGCAGGTTCTTCTTCGCCGCGATGATGGCGCGGGCCTCCTCGTCGGCCTCGGGCGCGATGATGACCTCGGTGAAGACCTTGACGATCTCTTCGGCGGTCGCCGCGTCGATCGGCCGGTTGAGCGCGACGATGCCGCCGAAGGCCGACACCGGGTCGCAGGCAAGCGCCCGCTCGTAGGCGTCCTTCAGCGAAGCGGCCTCGGCGACGCCGCAGGGATTGGCGTGCTTGATGATGGCGACGGCCGCGGTGCGGGCGGGATCGAACTCGCCGATCAGTTCGAAGGCGGCGTCGGTATCGTTGATGTTGTTGTAGGAGAGCTGCTTGCCCTGGATCTGCGTGGCGGTGGCAACGCCCGGCCGCTTTTCGCCGGTGACGTAGAAGGCGGCCTTCTGGTGCGGGTTCTCGCCGTAGCGCATGACGCTCTGGAGACGGCCGCCGAAGGCGCGCCAGGTCGGGGCCTCGAGTTCCAGTTCGGAGGCGAACCAGCCGGAGATCGCCGCATCGTAGGCGGCGGTGCGCGCGAAGGCCTTGGCGGCCAGTTCGCGGCGCAGCGCGTAGGGCAGGCTGCCGCCGTTTTCGGCAAGTGCGGCGAGAAGGCGCGGATAGTCGGCGGGATCGACGACGACAGCGACATAGGCGTGGTTCTTGGCCGCCGCGCGGGTCATCGCCGGGCCGCCGATGTCGATGTTCTCGACCGTCGTGGCGTAGTCGGCGCCGGAAAAGCGCACCTCTTCGAACGGATAGAGATTGATCACGGCCAGATCGATCGGGGCGATGCCGTGCTCGTCCATGGCCGAGGCATGGTCCGCGTCGTCGCGGATGCCGAGCAGGCCGCCGTGAACGCCCGGGTGCAGCGTCTTGACGCGGCCGTCCATGATCTCGGGAAAGCCGGTGAGGTCGGAGACGTCGCGCACCGGCACGTTCGCCTCCTCGATGGCGCGGGCGGTGCCGCCGGTCGAGACCAGCTCGACGCCGGCATCGGCGAGCGCGGCGGCGAGCTCCTTCAGGCCGGTCTTGTCGGAAACCGACAGCAGCGCGCGCCTGACCGGCACCAGATCGGGGACGGGAACATTCTTGGCTGCGACGGCCATGGCGATCTCCTGCAGGGGAATGGCAGGTTGCCTAGCACAGGCGGCGCACAAGGCAAGCGCGGGGAAGCAATGTTCCCCCGTTCAGCCGAGGTCGGCGCGGGCGAAGCGCCAGTCGATCTCGGGCAGGGACGAGGCCTTGAAGGCGAGCACGATCTGCAGGCTCTTGCGCGGGCCGCCGAGGCCGGCGAAGTGGATGGACTCCTCGATCTCCGGCACGACCTGCTCGCAGGAGAACACCCAGGCGTCGCCATGCGGCGCCTTGAGCACCAGCCGGTCGTCGGGATCGCGGAACAGGCCGACGCGCGGATCGACGTGAAAGCGCACCGCGACCGCATCGCGGCCGTTGTCGGCCGGGACCTTGCCGCCGGCACGGAAGAAGCGGTCGGCGCCTTCCAGGATTTCGCCGCCGGCCGACAGCGCCAGCTCGCGCTCGTGGAAGATGCCGAAGCGCGACACGTAGCCGTCGTGGCAGGCGAGGAACCCCTGCACGCCGTCGGAATCGGTGCGCCGGCAGGTCACCTTGCGCGGGCCGCCGACCAGCGGCGAGCCGACGAGGTCGCCGAGCCCGTGGCCGAGCGCGAACCGGGCCGAGGAGCTGTCGTTGAGGGTCGCGGTCGAATGCGCCGCGGTGGCGCGCGCCAGTGGCCGGAACTCGGGATGGCCGAACCGGTCGACGCCGGAATTGACGACGAACTTGTACTTGCCGCACGACAGCTCGAAGGACAGGCAGCCGGCGTGCGCGGCGTGGCTGACGTCGGAGGGCGGCGGCGCTCCGGTGTCGGCGATCACCGTGGTATCGCCCATCACCAGGCGCTCGTAGCCGGAGTGGGGGGCATGCAGCAGCGGCGCGCCGCCGGTGTCGTCGTGGTGGAGGATCGCGGCGATGCGGTCCTGCACGGTGGCGCTCATGCCGTTGAACAGCGCCAGGCTGCCGTCGCGGTGGCGGAAGAAGCGCAGCATCGGCAGCATGCGCTCGACGGCGCCGATCAGCGCCTGCGGCGGCGCCTCGGCCTGGTTGGCATAGGTCTGGCGCAGCGGCAGGAGGTCGGCCAGGATTTCCAGCACTGCGAAGGGGTTGCGCGAGATGTGGCCGCCGTCGGGCAGGACCTGGCGGTCGAGCTCCTCGACCAGCTGCCGCGTGGCGCCGCGCACGGTGCCGATCGGAACCGGCAGGGAAAGCGCTGCGAAGGCAAGGGCAACGCGCACCCTCAGCCGCTCCTCGCCGTCCACCATCTCCGGCGCCATCGAGCGCAGATAGCGGATCTGCAGGGCGAGCGACTTCAGGTAGGAGCGGTAGAAGGCGTATTCCGCGCCCTGCAGCACGACGGTGGAATGCTGCAGCCAGGCGATGATGCGCCTTGCGGTGACGTGCGGCTCCCAGGCGACGCCGGAAATGTGCCGGCCGTGGGCGTTGATCCAGTCGGACACCAGCGCGCGCGCATTGGCGGCGGCAAGCTCGGTGCCGGCCTCGCGCATGTGGCGCAGCCAGCGGAAGCCGTGCAGCGATTCCTGCCAGGGTCGGTTGCCGACGCGGATGTGGAAGGGCGAGTCGCCGCCGGTCTCGACCATCTGGCCGGCAAGCGCGAAGCGGCCGTGATAGATCTCGTCGGCGATCTGGGCGTCGGCGAGCCTCAGGTCGGGCGGGGCGACCAGTACCCGTTCGGGCGTGCGACCGACATAGCGCCAGCGATAGATGGGCCCGGCGCGCAGCCGACGCCGCATCCTGCGCCAGATTTCCCTGGCGACAAGACCCCACACATGCGGGGTAGTTGCCCCGGCATACGCCAAATCGCCGCACCCTTGTTCATCATCCGTCCCGCCCGGCAATCTATATGATTCAGGGGTTTGTGCGAACAGATATGTAAATTGCCACCGATTTCGACTTCAGTCCGCCGCCTGCCTGGTGAAGCGCGCGGCGAAGAACCCGTCGCAGCCGGACAGTTCCGCGCGCTCGAGGCGCAAGCCCGCGGGGGTGGTGCGCAGCCAGCCCTCGGCCGTGACGAACCCGTCGGCGCCGGGCAATTCCCCCGGCGCGACCGGATCGGCGACGAGGCCGGGGGTGCCGGCAAGCACCGAGGCGACCACCTCCTCGCCCTCGGCGGGATCGAGCGAGCAGTTGGAAAACACGATCGTGCCGCCCGGCCGGACGAGATCGACCGTGCGCGCAAGCATGCGGCGCTGCAGGTCGGCGAGCTTGTCGATGTCGGCGGGCGATTTCGTCCACGGCACGTCGGGATGGCGGCGCACGGTGCCGGTCGAGGAACAGGGCGCATCGAGCAGCACCGCGTCGAACGGCTCGTCCGGCTGCCATTCCAGGATGTCGGCCTCGACGGTCTCGGCCTCCAGCCCCAGCCGGCCGAGATTGGCGGCAAGCCGCTTCAGCCGGTTCTTCGACAGGTCGACGGCCGTGACGTTGGCGCCGGCGAGCGCCAGCTGGGCCGTCTTGCCGCCCGGCGCGGCGCAAAGATCTGCAACGCGCCTGCCGGCGACGTCGCCCAATAGCCGCGCCGGCAGCGCGGCTGCCGCATCCTGAACCCACCAGGCGCCCTCGGCGAAGCCGGGCAGGTCCGGCACCGGTGCGGGCAGGCGGGCGAGCCGCACCGTGCCGGTCGGCAGCACGATGCCTCCGAGCTTTTCCGCCCAATGCCCGGGATCGGATTTCACGGTGAAATCGATCGGCGCCTCGGTGCGGTGGATTGCGAGGATCTCCGCGGCCTTGTCGGCGCCGTAGGCGTTCTCCAGCATCGCGGCGAACCATTCCGGCGCGTCGACGGAGGCGGCGAGCGCGGCCGGCAGGGCGCGCTCCTTGCGCCGGCCGATCTCGCGCAGCACGCCGTTGACCAGCCCTGAAAAGCGGGTGGTCCTCGTGTCGGCGCGGGCCTGGGTGACGGCGAGATCGACGGCGGCCGAGTCCGGCACGTCGAGGAACAGCATCTGCGCGGCGGCGACATGCAATATGTGGGAGAGCGAACGCGCATTGGCCGGCAGCGGGCGCTCCAGCCTTGCCGCGATCAGCGCCTCGATGGTCACGCGAAAGCGCAGCGCGGTGACGAGGATGGCGCGCACCAGCGCCCGGTCGCGCTGGGCAAGGGCGCGGTATTGCGGATGGCCGTGCTCGTCGTCGGTCAGCCCGTCGAGCGGCGTGTGCGCGTCGACGATCGCCGCGAGCAGCCGTGCGGCCGCCATGCGCGCGGGAAGCCCGGGCACCTCGGCTGCCGGCACGGTCGCTGCCTGCGGTTGCTTCCGACTGGCCTGTTTTCGACTGCCTTGCGGCCGCCCCTTGCGGGCGGCGTTCACGACCACGGGCCCTTCGGCTCGGATTTCTGGCCGGTGCCGGATTTCGGCGCTGTCGGATGGCCGCGCCAGGCGGGGGATTGGGCGTGCTCGGGGCGCGGCGCCGGCCGGCCGGCGGGTTTCGATCCGCCCCACGGGCCGGCAGGCTCCCGATCGGGCGCGGGAGCGGCCGGCCTGGAGGAAGGGGCGGGCGCCTGATCGGCCGTGGCGCCCATCTCGCCGGCCAGTTCCCTCAGCGCGGCGATGCGGTTCTCGGTCGCCGGGTGGGTGGAAAACAGGCTGTCCATGCGCTGGCCGTGCAGCGGGTTGATGATGAACAAATGCGCGGTCGCCGGGTTGCGCTCGGCGTCGGGATTGACGGTCGCCTCGGCGCCGCGCGCGATCTTGCCGAGCGCGGAGGCGAGCCATAGCGGATGGCCGCTGATTTCGGCACCGCCACGGTCGGCCTCGTATTCGCGGGTGCGGCTGATCGCCATCTGCACCATCATGGCGGCGAGCGGCGCGACGATGATCGCCACCAGCACGCCGACGAAGCCGAACGGATTGTTGTTGTTGCTGCGCCCGCCGCCGAAGAACAGCGCGAAATTGCCGAGCATGGAGATGGCGCCGGCAAGGGTGGCCACGATCGTCATGGTCAGCGTGTCGCGGTGCTTCACGTGGGCGAGCTCGTGCGCCATGACGCCGGCGACTTCCTCGTTGCTGAGCCGCTGCAGCAGGCCGGTGGTGGCCGCCACCGCGGCGTTTTCCGGGTTGCGGCCGGTGGCGAAGGCGTTGGGCTGCGGATTGTCGATGATGTAGACCTTCGGCATCGGCAGGCCGGCGCGTGCGGCGAGATCGCGCACGATGCGCGTAGTATTGCGGGGCGCCGCGCTCGTCGACCTCGCGGGCATGGTGCATCCGAAGCACCATCTTGTCGGCGTTCCAGTAGGAAAACAGGTTCATGCCGGCGGCGAACACGAAGGCGATCATCATGCCGCCGGTGCCGCCGACGAGATAGCCGACGCCCATGAAGAGCGCGGTCATGAAGGCCAGCAGCATGGCTGTGCGGATGGTGTTCATCGCCTTTGGTCCTGCGCCGCGGCAAGCTCCGGATGCCCGGTCGATCGGCGGCGGTCGATCGACTATATGATGGGAAGCGATTCCGGTGCTTTCAATATTGGGGCCGCCTGCCGGCGGACAGCATGCAATGACAGATTCCAGGCCAACGGGCGACGGTCAGATGCCTTCCGGCGCACAGCCCGCACGCGAACTCACCCCGGCGGCGAAGCGGGCGCTGGCGGAAGCCGAGGCAAGGCGCGCCGACTACGAGAAGAAGGCGGCTGCCATGCCCAGGGAGATCGGCGGGCGCGACGGCCCCGAGCCGGTTCGCTACGGCGACTGGGAAGTGAAGGGCCGCGCCAGCGATTTCTGAACGCGCAACTTAGGCTGCGCGAATTCGTCGAACGCTGACGGGCGAGCTTGCGCGAGCTCGATCTGGAAAACAACCTATTGGTGCATTAGACTTTGCTTGCGAGTGAGTTGGGCCGAACCGATGGCGCTCGCCTGCGGCTTGCCTTTGCAGCAATATAGGAATATTTTCCGCCAAATGATTCCGCCGCTGCCAGCAACCAGAACCCGACGCCGGCTCGCCGCGTTCGCGGCCGCCTGCGCAACGGCTGTAGCGGCGATGCTGTCCGGCGGCCTTTCGCCAGCGGTTTCGCGCGAGACGATCGCCGGGCCGGTGGAAGCCGACGTGGTGCGCGTCATCGACGGCGATACGTTCGTGGCCGCCGCCCATGTCTGGCCGGGCCAGGTGATTACCGTCGCGGTGCGCGTGCGCGGCATCGACGCGCCGGAACTGCACAGCCACTGCGCTTCCGAGCGCGAGGCGGCGGCTCAGTCGCGTCAGGCGTTGGAAGCAATGATCGCCGGCGGTCCGGTGACGATCAGCAACATAGGCGGCGGGAAATATTACGGGCGCGTGCTGGCCGACGTCGCGGACCGCCACGGCAGGCCTGTCGCGCAGGTGATGCTGTCGCGATCGCTGGCTCGCGCCTATGGCGGGGGAAAACGCTTGCGCGCTGCCTGCGACTGAGGGCCGGCTACCGGACGGGCCAGGCGGAGAATGTCCGCCGGGACCGCCTCGCGAGGGCCCGAAAAAAGCGAGGGCCGCCCCGAAGGACGGCCCCGTGCTTTCGCTGCTGGCGCGGCTCGTGGCGGCTGTCCCGTTCAGGACGCCTGCCGCGCTTCACGCCGGTTTCAGGAAGGCTGCTTCCTGAAAGGACGATCCACCGAGCCCGCACCGCACAGGAAATCACTCGACATTGGATCACCTCCTTTCAGTTTGTTGAACACGACCTGATGATGGGGGCCGGAAAATGGTTTGGCAAGACCAACACGGTTTCCGCAGGGGAAACTAATTTGCCGAGCGGTCTCGTGTGGCGGGAACATGCAATCCACGGTAGAATACGTCCGGAGGTTGCCACAATCGATGAGAGGCCGGCGACATGAGAGGCCTGACCGCCCCGTTCGCGATGCTGTTGCTGGTGTGGGGGACGTCGGCGGCGATTTGCGCAGGCGTCGGAGAAGACCCCGCCGGGACGAAGCAGACCGATGGGCTGCTTCAGTTTGCGGCTGCCGGCCGCACATGCAAGCAGGTGTCGTCATGCCGTGAGGCGGTGGAGCTGTGGTGCAGCGGCTACACCCGCGCCGACGGCGACCACGACGGCATTCCATGCGAGAACGTCTGTCATTCGCTGGGCGAGGTGGAGAAGATCAGGCGAGAGATCGGCTGCTGAGCCGGCTCACGACCGCACCGCGATCGCGGCGGCCGCGCCCGCCATCGCGGTGGCGCCGAGGCGGTTGGTGAAGCGCACCGCGCGCGGGCTCTTCAGGAGGCGGCGCGCCTGCGAGGCGGCCAGCGCCCAGCCGAGATCGACCGCCACCAGCACCAGCGCCATGGTCAATGTCAGCTCGGCCCAGCCGGTGAACGTCACCGTCTCGAGATCGACGAAGGTCGGCAGCAGCGCCAGGTAGAAGACCATGATCTTGGGGTTGCCGAGCGTCACCGCCATGCCGGCCATGAACAGTTTCAGCGGGGAGTCCGAGCGCGGCAACGAATCGCCGCCGTCGCTCACCGGTGCCATCCACATCTTCCAGGCGAGCCAGGCGAGATAGGCCACACCCGCCCATTTGACGATGGTGAAGGCTAGCGCGAAGCTCTGGGCGATCACCGACAGGCCGAACACGGCGAGCGACAGCCAGATCGCCTCGCCGACCCACATCGCGACCAGGAACGGCAGCACGTCGCGGACGCCACGCGTCAGCACGCGGGCGACCATCGCGGCGATGCTGGGGCCGGGCGAGCCCGCCGCCACGAGGAGCGCAGCGGCGAAGATAAGGAGCGAGGAAAGGTCCATGGCCTTATCCTAGCGGATTTCGAGGACGAGGGAGAGGCTCTCGTCGTGCGGCTCAGACCTGATAGGCGCGGTTGCCGAAGATCGCCGAGCCGACCCGCACGATGGTGGCGCCGAAGGCGATCGCCTTCTCGTAGTCGCCCGACATGCCCATCGACAGGCCCGAAACACCGGCTTCGCGCGCGAGCTTTTCCAGCAGCGCGAAATGCGGACCCGGGTTCTCGTCGGCCGGCGGGATGCACATCAGCCCTTCGATGGCGAGACCGTGGACGTCGCGGCAGCGGGCGACGAAGGCGACCGTCTCGCGCGGCTCGATGCCGGCCTTCTGCGGCTCCGAGCCGGTGTTCACCTGGACGTAGAGCTTCGGGCTGCGGCCCTGCTTCTCCATCTCCTTGGCGAGTTCGGCGGCGATCTTCTCGCGGTCGACCGTCTCGATGACGTCGAACAGCGCGACGGCGTCCTTCGCCTTGTTGGACTGCAGCGGCCCGATCAGGTGCAGTTCGACGTCGGCGAAGTCCTCGCGCAGCCCGGGCCACTTGGCCTGCGCCTCCTGCACGCGGTTTTCCCCGAACACGCGCTGCCCGGCGTCGAGCACCGGGCGGATCTCGTCGGCCTCGAAGGTCTTCGACACCGCGACCAGCGTCACCGACCCGGCATTGCGGCCGGCCTCGGCCTCGGCGGCTGCGATCTTTTCCCTGACTGATCGCCAATCCGGCCGCGGCATCGCTCGTCATCCGTTCGTCTCCGTTCGACCCGCGTTCATGTTGACGGTTTCGGCAAACCATGGTGAAGGTCCGCCACCTTTTCACGCAAAGCGTGAGAGTCACGTTTCTAGGTGATTTTCCTCACATGACAACCGAACGCTACAACCCGCGCATTTCCGAGCCCAAATGGCAGAAGGCCTGGGCGGAGCGGCAGCTCTTCGAGACCCGCAACGACGATCCGCGGCCGAAATACTACGTGCTCGAGATGTTCCCCTATCCGTCGGGGCGCATCCACATGGGCCACGTGCGCAACTACACGATGGGCGACGTCGTGGCGCGCTACAAGCGGGCCAAGGGCTTCAACGTGCTGCACCCGATGGGCTGGGACGCGTTCGGCCTGCCGGCCGAGAACGCGGCGCGCGACAACAAGGTCAATCCGCGCGAGTGGACCTACGCCAATATCGAGACCATGAAGGGCCAGCTCAAGACGATGGGCCTGTCGCTCGACTGGTCGCGCGAGATCGCGAGCTGCGACCCGTCTTATTACAAGCACCAGCAGAAGATGTTCCTCGACTTCTGGAACGTCGGGCTGGTGGAGCGCAAGTCGGCCAAGGTCAACTGGGACCCGGTCGACATGACGGTGCTCGCCAACGAGCAGGTGATCGACGGCAAGGGCTGGCGCTCCGGCGCGGAGGTCGAGCAGCGCGATCTCACGCAGTGGTTCTTCAAGATCACCTCGATGAGCGAGGAGCTGCTGACGGCGCTCGACGATCTCGACCGCTGGCCGGAGAAGGTGCGCCTCATGCAGCGCAACTGGATCGGCCGCTCCGAGGGGCTGCTGATCCGCTGGCCGCTGGATGAGGCGACCGCGCCGGGCGGCGCACGCCAGCTGGACATCTTCACGACGCGACCCGACACGATCTTCGGCGCCTCCTTCATGGCGATCTCGGCCGACCATCCGCTGGCGCGGCAGGCCGCAGAGAGCAATCCGGAACTGGCGGCCTTCATCGAGCAGGTGCATCATACCGGCACGTCGGCGGCTGCCCTGGAGACGGCCGAGAAGAAGGGCTTCGACACCGGGATCCGCGCCGTGCACCCGCTCGATCCGAGCTGGACGCTGCCGGTCTACGTCGCCAATTTCGTGCTGATGGACTATGGCACGGGTGCCATCTTCGGCTGCCCGTCCGGTGACCAGCGCGACCTCGACTTCGCCAACAAGTACGGCCTGCCGGTGATCCCGGTGGTGATGCCGGAAGGCGCCGACGCGGCGAGCTTCCAGATCACCGAGGAGGCCTACACAGACGACGGCGTGATGATCAATTCGCGCTTCCTCGACGGCATGAAGCCGAAGGCCGCCTTCGACGAAGTCGCCACCCGGCTGGAGAAGCAGACCGCGCCCGACGGCGCGCCGATGGCCGAGCGCCGCGTGCAGTTCCGCCTGCGCGACTGGCTGATCTCGCGCCAGCGCTTCTGGGGCTGCCCCATCCCGGCGATCCATTGCGAGGCATGCGGCACCCAGCCGGCGCCCGGCCTCGGAGCTGCCGATCGAGCTGCCCGACGACCTGACGTTCGACAAGCCCGGCAACCCGCTCGACCATCACCCGACGTGGAAGCACACGACCTGCCCGAAATGCGGCGGCGCGGCGGTGCGCGACACCGACACGATGGACACGTTCGTGGATTCGTCGTGGTATTTCGCGCGCTTCACCGACCCGTGGAACACCGAGGCGCCGACGACGCTGGAATGGGTCGACGGGCCGAAGGGCTGGCTGCCGGTCAACCAGTATATCGGCGGCATCGAGCACGCGATCCTGCACCTGCTCTATTCGCGCTTCTTCACGCGGGCGATGAAGATCACCGGCCACGTCAATGAGGTCGAGGAACCGTTCGAGGGCCTGTTCACGCAGGGCATGGTCGTCCACGAGACCTATCGCAAGGGCCGCGAGTGGATCACGCCCGCCGAGGTGAGGGTCGAGGAAAGCGACGGCAACCGCCGCGCCTACCTGGTGACCACCGGCGAGGAGATCGCCATCGGGCCGATCGAGAAGATGTCGAAGTCGCGCCGCAACGTGGTCGACCCCGACGACATCATCGCCAGCTACGGCGCCGACACGGCACGCTGGTTCATGCTGTCGGATTCGCCGCCCGACCGCGACGTGATCTGGACGGAGGCCGGCGTCGAGGGCGCCCACCGTTTCGTGCAGCGCGTCTGGCGGCTGGTAACGGAGGCCGCGCCGGTGCTTTCCGGCGTGACGGCGAAGTCCGCCACCGAGGGCGATGCCGCGGCGATTTCCAAGACCGTCCACAAGACGGTCAAGGCCGTCGGCGAGGAGATCGAGCGGCTGGGCTTCAACAAGGCGGTGGCCAGGCTCTACGAACTGGTCAACGCCCTGGCGCCGAAGCTCGCCGACGCGTCCGGCGCGGACGAGGCGACCAAGGCGGCGCTGAGAGAGGGAGTGGAGCGGCTGCTGGTCATGGTCGCGCCGATGATGCCGCACCTGGCCGAGGCGTGCTGGGCGGAGATCGGCGGCGCCGGGCTGGTCGCCGAACAGGAATGGCCGACCTACGACGCGGCGCTGACGGTCGAGAACGAAATCACGCTGCCCGTGCAGATCAACGGCAAGAAGCGCGGCGATTTGACAATCGCACGCGACGCAGACCAATCTGCCGTCGAGAAAGCGGCGCTCGAACTCGACTTCGTCGTGAAGGCGCTCGACGGGAAACCGCCGCGCAAGGTCATCGTGGTTCCGCAGAGGATCGTGAATGTCGTCGCCTGAGCGCAGGGTTCACCCGGCCGAAACGCCGAGGACGGCGGTTTTCGCCGCCGGACTGGTTCTTGTGGCCGCGCTGCTGGCGGGCTGCACGGTGCGTCCGCTCTACGCGCCGGGCCGACGCCGGCCGGCGCTCCGTCGGCGGTCGCCGAGCTCGCCTCCATCGAGGTGAAGCCGGTCACCACGCGCGTCGCGCTGGAGGTGCGCAACCACCTCATATTCCTGCTCGGCGGCGGTTCCGGCCAGCCGGCCAATCCGCGCTACACGATGTCGCTCGCGGTAACCAGCACGGTCGCGCCGGCGGCCGTCGTCCAGAGCACCAGCGACAGCCAGGTCACATCGTCGGTCGCCAACGTTACGGCGAGCTATGTGCTGATCGACACGGCGACCAACGAACGCGTGGCCACCGGAACGCGCAGGGTTTCGGCCGCCTTCGACGTGCCGCGCCAGGAATTCGCGGGCCTGCGCGCCCGGCGTGACGCCGAAAACCGCGCGGCGCGCGAGGCCGCGGAGCAGGTCCACCTGGCCGTGGCGCAGGATCTGTCGCGAATCGGCGTACAATAGGAACAGCCGTCCGGAACCGAGTCGCGGTTGCCGGGTTCAACAGTTCGGTGTCATTCGGGCGTCACGAAGTTCACGCACACAGCGGGTCACGGATCGAACGAGCATGGATCTCCGGACAATGACGTCTTCGATTGCCAGCCTGCGCGCACGCGGTGTTTTCGGTGCAGGCGCCGAGACGACTCCCCACATCGTCGACCAGCTGATTTCAGAGCGCACGACGGGGCTCGCCAGCCATCCGCTGTGGCCGCTGGTGCGGCCGCCGCTCTACCGCTTCCTGCACTACCGCCAGGCCGTGCAGATGGCCGACCACATCCACCCGATGTCCGGCTGGGACGCGATGAGCTTCATCAGCGAACTGCTGTCGCTGGACGTGGCGGCGAACGGGGTGGAGAACATCCCGGCCAACGGCGCCTTCATCCTGGCGCCGAGCCACCCGACCGGCATCGCCGACGGCATCGCCGTGTTCGACATGCTGAAGGACGTGCGGCCGGACATGGCGATCTTCGCCAATCGCGATGCGCTGCGGGTGACGCCGCGCTTCGTCGACCTGATCATCCCCGTCGAATGGCGGCCGGGCGAGAAGACGCATGCCAAGAGCCGCGACACGCTGGAACTGACCTCCCGCGCCTTCAGCGGCGACAAGGCGGTGGTGCTGTTTCCTTCCGGGCGCATCGCCTTCTGGAACGAGGGCGTGCTGACCGAGCGGCCGTGGCAGAACTCGCTGGTGGCGCTGGCCCGCCGCTTCGAGGTGCCGATCGTGCCGGTCAACATCGCCGCGCGCAATTCAGGCCTGTTCTACTTCCTGTCGAAATACTCCAACGAGCTGCGCGACATGACGCTGTTCCACGAGTTGCTCAACAAGAAGGGCAAGGGCTTCATGCTCACGGTCGGCAGGCCCATCGAACCGGACGCGCTGCAGGGCGAGGCGGCCGATCTCACCGCCGCGCTGCAGCGCCACACGGTCTTTTCCCTGCGCGAGAACCCGTACGCCGTGTTCCGGCCCGACGCCGGCTGAGGCAGCCTCGCTGGCCTCACTCCGGCCGCAGCAGCACCGTCAGCATCATGATGAAGATCGCGGCAAGCGCGATCTTCCAGAAGTCGCCGCGCCGCCGGAGCCCGGGAAAGCCGAGCGGCCTGATGATCTGGATGACCATGACGGCCAGAAGCAGCAATGCGGCGATCTTGCCCATCGTTTCCCCTTCTCCGCTTGGCCCGACCGGGGCCGCGCCCTGCATAAAGCATGTGCCGCCCGGTGCAATGCCCGGCCAGCCGATGAAGCCGTGTGCGACCGGTTTGCGCAGGCGCAAGGCGGCGGTTTCGGTGGACATGCCACATTCGCCGCCGCTATTTGGATGGCGAAGTCGAGTGGAGGAGCACATGACGTCACGATACAAGGCGGTCTACGAGCAGTGGAAGCGCGACCCCGAGGCATTCTGGGCCGAGGCCGCCGCCGACATCGACTGGATAAAGAGCTGGGACAAGGTTTTCGATCCCGACCAGGGCACCTACGGCACCTGGTTCAACGGAGCGACGTGCAACACCTGCCACAACGCGGTGGACCGCCATGTGGCCGCGGGCCGCGCCGACCAGACGGCGCTGATCTATGACAGCCCGATCACCGGTTCGAAGAAGAGCTTCACCTACGCGCAGCTGAAGGACGAGGTCACCGCGCTCGCGGCCGTGCTGAAGGCCGAGGGCATCGAGAAGGGCGACCGCGTCATCATCTACATGCCGATGGTGCCGGAAGCGGTGTTCGCGATGCTCGCCTGCGCGCGCATCGGCGCCATCCATTCCGTCGTGTTCGGCGGGTTCGCGGCCAACGAGCTGGCGACGCGGATCGACGACGCGCAGCCCAAGATGATCATCTCGGCCTCGTGCGGCATCGAGCCCGGTCGCGTCGTCGCCTACAAGCCGCTGCTCGACCGCGCCATCGCGATGTCGAAGCACAAGCCCGGCCGCTGCATCGTGCTGCAGCGCGAGCAGCAGACCTGCGACCTGATCGACGGGCGCGACCTCGACTATGCCGATACCGTGGGCGCGGCAAAGGCCGCAGGCGTCGAGGTCGAGTGCGTGCCGGTTGCGGCGACCGACCCGCTCTACGTGCTCTACACCTCCGGCACGACGGGCCAGCCGAAGGGCGTGGTGCGCGACAATGGCGGCCACATGGTCATGCTCAAGTGGTCGATGGAGAACGAGTTCGGCGTCAAGCCCGGCGAGGTGTTCTGGGCGGCCTCCGACGTCGGCTGGGTGGTCGGCCACTCCTACATCGTCTACGCGCCGCTGCTGCACGGCTGCACGACCATCCTGTTCGAGGGCAAGCCGGTCGGAACGCCCGATGCCGGTACGTTCTGGCGCATCATCGCCGAGCACGACGTGGCGGCGCTGTTCACGGCGCCGACGGCGTTCCGCGCCATCAAGGGCCAGGATCCCAAGGGCGAGTTCGTCAAAAAATACGACATGTCGGGCTTCCGCACGCTGTTCCTGGCGGGCGAACGCGCAGATCCGGAGACGATCAAGTGGGCCGAAGCGCAGCTCGGCGTTCCGGTGATCGACCACTGGTGGCAGACCGAGACGGGCGCGCCGATCAGCCAGAACCCTGTCGGCCTCGGCATGCTGCCGGTGAAATACGGCTCGCCGGGCGTGCCGATGCCCGGCTACGACATGCGAATCCTCGACGACGGCGGCCACGAACTGGAGCCCGGCAAGCTCGGTAACGTCGTCATCAAGCTGCCGCTGCCGCCCGGCTGCCTGCCGACGCTGTGGCATGCCGACAAGCGCTTCCGCGACGCCTATCTCGCCGAGTTCCCCGGCTACTACAAGACGGCGGACGCCGGCTTCCTCGACGAGGACGGCTACCTGTTCATCATGGCGCGCACCGACGACATCATCAACGTCGCCGGCCACCGGCTGTCGACCGGCGCCATGGAGGAGGTGATCGCCGAGCATCCCGACGTCGCCGAATGCGCGGTCATCGGCATGCACGACGACATGAAGGGCCAGACGCCCTGCGGCTTCGTCGTGCTCAACGCCGGCGTCACCCGCGAACACGCCGAGATCGAGAAGGAGATCGTGGCGCTGGTGCGCGACCGCATCGGCCCGGTCGCGGCCTTCCGGGTCGCGGTGACGGTGAAGCGGCTGCCGAAGACCCGTTCCGGCAAGATCCTGCGCGGCACGATGCAGAAGATCGCCGACAAGGAGGCCTGGTCGATGCCGGCCACGATCGACGACCCGGCGATCCTCGACGAGATCACCGCGGCGCTCAACAATCGCGGCATCGGCATCTGAACCAGGACGCCATGCTGGCAGGCAGCGTTGATCGCGCTATCGTGTAGACCAGATAGTGCGATCGCGCGGTATTGCTGCGCGACAGGATTTCTATCGACCGCGCCGGGCGTCCGCCGGGCGTGCCTCCCAAAAGCACGGAGCAATCCACCATGACCGACACCTACACGCCCCCGAAAGTCTGGACCTGGGACAAGGAGAGCGGCGGGCGCTTCGCCTCGATCAACCGCCCGGTCGCCGGGCCCACGCACGACAAGGAACTGCCCGTCGGCAAGCACCCGCTGCAGCTCTACTCGCTGGCGACGCCGAACGGCCAGAAGGTCACGATCATGCTCGAGGAACTGCTCGAGGCCGGCCACGCGGAGGCCGAATACGACGCCTGGCTGATCCGCATCAACGAGGGCGACCAGTTCGGCTCCGGGTTCGTGTCGATCAACCCGAACTCGAAGATCCCGGCGCTGCTCGACCGCAGCGAGCCGAAGCCGGTGCGCGTCTTCGAGAGCGGCTCGATCCTGGTCTATCTGGCCGAGAAGTTCGGCGCCTTCCTGCCCGGCGAGCGTGCGGCAAGGGCGGAAACCTTCAACTGGCTGTTCTGGCAGATGGGCGCCGCGCCCTATCTCGGCGGCGGCTTCGGCCATTTCTACGCCTATGCGCCGGAGAAGTGGGAATACCCTATCAACCGCTTCGCCATGGAGGTGAAGCGCCAGCTCGACGTGCTCGACCGGCGGCTGGCCGAGAGCGAGTATCTGGTCGGCGGCGACTACACGATCGCCGACATGGCGGTGTGGCCCTGGTACGGCGGTCTGGTGAAGGGCCTGCTCTACGAGGCGGGCGAGTTCCTGTCGGTTCACGAATACAAGAACGTGCTGCGCTGGGCCGACCAGATCGGCAAGCGGCCGGCGGTGCAGCGCGGCCGACGCGTCAACCGCGTGTCGGGCGATCCGAAGCTGCAGCTCGCAGAGCGCCACGACGCCTCGGACTTCGACAAGGCAGGCGAGTAACCAGGACGCGGCCCGGCGGTCGCGGCGGTTGACCCCGCCGCGTCCAAGGGCCTAACTGCCGCCAAAACCGGTGCGTGTCTAAGAAGGAGAACCCCATGGCACTCGACGGCAAGACGGCAATCGTGACCGGCGCGGCCGGCGGCATCGGCTATGCCATCGCCGAACGCTTCCTGCGCGAAGGCTGCAAGGTGGTGATCGCCGACATCGACGCCGACAAGGGCGCCAAGGCGCTGGCCGATCTCGAAAAGCTCGGCGAGGCGCGCTTCATCAAGGCCGATGTGGGCAAGCGGCTCGACGCGCACAATCTGGTGGCCGCCGCGATCGACGCGTTCGGCGACATCGATATTCTGGTCAACAATGCCGGCATCGTGCACGGCGCCGACTTCCTCGACATCACCGAGGAGGATTTCGACCGCGTGCTGAAGACCAACCTGAAAGGCTGCTTCCTCGTCGGCCAGGCCGTGGCGCGCTACATGGTCGACAAGGTGAAGAACGACGGCCCGGCCGGCGTTATCGTCAACATGTCGTCGGTCAACGCCGTCTTCGCGATCGCCAACCAGGTGCCGTATTCGGTTTCCAAGGGCGGGGTGAACCAGCTTACCAAGGTGATGGCGCTGTCGCTGGCGCCCTACGGCATCCGCGTCAACGCGATCGGTCCCGGCTCGATCATGACCGACATGCTGGCCAGCGTGAACAGCGATCCGGCGGCGAAGAACCGCGTCCTGTCGCGCACCCCGATGGGCCGCGTCGGCGAGCCTTCCGAGATCGCATCGGTCGCGGCGTTCCTGGCTTCCGACGACGCCAGCTACGTCACCGGGCAGACGATCTACGCCGACGGCGGCCGCCTGCCGCTGAACTACACGGTGCCGGTGAAGTCGTAGGGTTCGTCACGCCGCCCGGTCGGCGAGGCAGCGCGCCACGCAGGAGCGGACCTCGGCCAGCGTGAAAGGCTTCTGCAGGACGCCGAGAACGGTACCGTCGAGCTCGGCGGCGCGTTCGCGCTGCTCGGCATAGCCGGTCATCAGCATGATGCGGAGGCCCGGAAAGGCGCTGGCAGCCTTCGTGGCCATCTCGATGCCGTCCATTACCGGCATGCGGATGTCCGACAGCACGAGATCGTAGCCGCCCTTGGCCTGCTCGATCTTGTAAAGCGCCTCGTCGCCGTCGCCGGCGGTATCGGTGCTGTGGCCGCCGGCGGCGAGCGCGCGGGCCGTGAACAAGCGGACGGAGTTGTCGTCCTCGACGATCAGAATCTTTGCCATGGCCGATTCGTGCCCGGTAAATGTTGAGAAAATTTGAAATTTCCGCCCGAAGACGGTGTTTTGCCGCCGATCAGGCGTCGCCCTTGACGACGCCGACGAAGGGCAGCTCGCGGAAAGCGTGGGCGACGTCCATCCCGTAGCCGACGACGAAGTAGTCGGGGCACTCGAAGCCGACGAAATCGGCATCGAGCTCGGTCTGCCGGCGCACGTGCTTGTCGAGAAGCACGGCGATCGAGACGTTCCTCGCGCCGCGCGACAGCATCAGCTCGCGGGTGAATTTCAGCGTCTTGCCGGATTCCAGGATGTCGTCGATCAAGAGCACGTCGCGGCCCTCGACGTCGTTGTCGATGTCGCGCAGCACCTTGACCTCGCCGCTGGTCGTGCCGGCGCCGTAGCTGGAGATGAAGATGAACTCGACTTCCGGCGACAGGCCGGTGTCGTGCATGGCGCGGATCAGGTCGGCCGCGAAGATGAAGGAGCCCTTGAGGATCGAGACGACCAGCAGGTTCTCGTAGTCGCGCCCGGCGATTTCCTTGGCGAGTTCCAGATTGCGGCGGGCGATCGCCGACGCGCTGAACAGAACCTCGATTTCCTTGCCGCGAACGACCGGCATCGCAAGCGCCCCTGCCGAAAGAGATTGGTGCGAAGAGGTTCTAGTCGCCGTCCCGGTCGAATTTCACCGACACGTCGGTCGCCCCGTTCTTAGGAGCGATGAGGCGGCTGGAGAAGGCGTAGCGCTCGCGCGGCGCCAGCACGCGGCCGTTTGTCCCCAGGAAATAGCGCGTCACCGTGCCGTTGCCGTCGGCGACCTCGATGGCGATCTGCGGCATCGGCAGCGGCTTGTCGCCGTCGTTCACCGCATCGCCGTCGACCAGGATGATCTGGCGGCCGCCGTGGTCCTGGATGTCGGTGGTGACGTTGGCGATGTGCAGCGGCTCGGACGGTTCGGTGGAGGCGGGCGCGCCGGAAGTCGCCTGCGGGCCGCGGGGAATGCCGAGCGGCGTGCGCAGGAGCAGGGAATAGCCGCCGGAGAACCAGAAGGCCGCGGCGATCAGCAGAAGGCCGGTCGCCCAGAACGCCGCACCGCCGTGCTCGAACGCTCGATGACGGTCGCACCTCCGCCGCCGTTGCCGCCACCGCGACGCAGCGAAGCCATTCCGGCGGGATTGGCGGCGTCGGCCGGCCGGATGCCCTCGGAGTGCGCCGTATCGCTGGCAGGACGTTCTTGGCGAGCCGGCGTCACGTCCTCGAAATCGGCGTCGAGGATCTCGTCGCCGTCGACGGATGCTCGTCGCCCGGCCGCCGCGGGAGCGTCGGTCATGATTTCGCCGGAAACCGGTCGTGCGGTGCGATGATCTCGCATGATGCCTTTTCGCGAACCTCGCATCCGGGGTAAACCGAAATGGTTAATGCTTCACCACCGGGTTCGGGGTTCGCATGTTTACCGGCCGTTAACCATGCGGTTCGAAGGTTGGCGTTCCACCGACACGTACCGCGCGCACCGCGAAACGTCAGGGTCGCCCACAGTGATTCGCTTCGAGAATGTTGGCCTGCGATACGGGATGGGCCCGGAAATCCTGCGCGACATCAGTTTTCAGATCCCCGAACGCTCGTTCCAGTTCCTGAGCGGACCGTCGGGCGCCGGCAAGACGACGCTTCTCAGGCTGCTCTTCCTGTCGCTGAAGCCGACGCGCGGACTGATCACCGTGTTCGGCAAGGACCGGGCGCGAATCACCCGCGCCGAACTGCCGCTGCTGAGGCGCAGGATCGGCATCGTCTTCCAGGATTTCCGCCTGCTCGACCACATGACCACCTACGAGAACGTGGCGCTGCCGCTGAGGGTGCGCGGGCGCGAGGAGGCGAGCTACCGCTCCGACGTCACCGAGCTGCTGAAATGGGTGGGGCTCGGCGACCGCATGCACGTGCTGCCGCCGGTGCTTTCGGGTGGCGAGAAGCAGCGGGCGGCGATCGCCCGTGCGCTCATCGAGCAGCCGCAGGTGCTGCTCGCCGACGAACCGACGGGCAATGTCGATCCGCCGCTGGCGCACCGGTTGCTGAGGCTGTTCATCGAGCTCAACCGGCTGGGCACCGCGGTGGTGATCGCCACCCACGATCTCGGCCTGATGGAGCAGGTGGACGCCAGGCGCATGATCCTGTCGGGCGGGAGGCTCGACATCTATGACTGACGCCGCCGCCTCGAAGGAACCTGCCCGGGCCGCCGTGCCGCCGCGTTCACACCGGCCGATCACGCCGATCGTGCCGAGCGCCGGCACCGCCGGCAACGCCATGCTGTCGGTCATCGCCATCATGACCTTCCTGTCGTGCCTGACGCTCGGCGCCGTCAGCCTGGTGCGCGACACAGCCGCGACCTGGCAGACCCAGATCGCGCGCGAGGCGACGATCCAGATCAAGCCGGTCGAAGGCCTCGACATGGACGCGGCGCTGTCCGAGGCGGCGGCGCTCGCCGGCGGCTTCGCAGGCGTGCGCTCGGCGACGATCGTCGACCAGGCGGCGACCAAGCGGCTGCTCGAACCGTGGCTGGGGTCCGATTTCGACATCGAGGAACTGCCGGTGCCGCGCCTCGTCATCATTGCCATCGATCCCGGCAACCCGCCGGACTTCGCGGCGATGCGGCAAGGCGCTTGGCCGAGAAGGTGCCGGATGCCTCGCTGGACGATCACCGCAACTGGGTCGACCGGCTGATCGGCATGGCGCGCTCGACCGTGTCGATCGGCCTCGGCGTGCTGGTGCTGATGCTGGCGGCGACCGCGCTCACCGTCGTCTTCGCGACGCGCGGCGCGATGGCCGGCAACGGCCACATCATCGAGGTGCTGCATTTCGTCGGTGCGGAGGCGCGGTTCATCGCGCGGCAGTTCCGCCGGCATTTCCTGGTGACCGGCATGAAGGGCGCGGCCGCGGGCGGCGCGGCGGCGGCGATCATCTTCGTCGGCTTTTCCTGGTGGTCGCAACACAATCTGGCGACGCCCGGCGGCGACCAGGCGGCGGCGCTGTTCGGGGATTTCGCCATCGGGCTTTCCGGCTATGCCGGCGTCTTGCTGGTGGTGCTGGTGATCGCGGCGATGACGGCGGCGACCTCGCATCTCACCGTGCTCGCCTATCTGCGCGACATCGACGCGCGCCAGCACGAGAGCTGATCACGGGCCGAAAACAGGCTGAAAGGAATTTTGGCCGGCGATCGCCAGGGCGACTGTTCATTGCCGCATTTCGGGACTAACGATGACCCCATGAAGGGGCAGGAGCTGACCGATCAGGAGCAGTCCGGACCGGTGTGCGACCGGCCGGAGAAGGCCGGCCCGTCCTTCGCCCGGCGCGCCGCGCAGGGTGGCGCTCGGCGGCGCGCTCGGGGCGGTTGCCCTGGCCTTCGTGCTGGGCTTCGCGGCCTTCTCGACCCATGTCGGGCGCATGAAGCCGCCGGCACATCTGCGGCCGGCCGACGCCATCGTCGTCCTGACCGGCGGGCAGTCGCGCATCGACGCCGCCGTCGAACTGCTGAAGTCCGGCAAGGGCAAGCGGCTGCTCATCAGCGGCGTCAACCCTGCCGCAGGGCTCGATGATCTGCGCCGCGCCACCGGCGGCGACGCCAGCCTCTTCGACTGTTGCGTCGACATCGACCATGCCGCGCTCGACACTATCGGCAACGCCGAGCAGAGCGCCAAGTGGGTGAGCGCCAACGCCTATGCCAGCCTCATCGTGGTCACCAACAACTACCACATGCCGCGCAGCCTCCTGGAGATGCGCCGGCTGATGCGCGGCGCCGACCTGCAACCCTATCCGGTGGTCAACGCGCCGCTCGACAATGGCGGGTGGCTGACCAAGCCCGACGCGCTGAGGGTGCTGTTCACCGAATATGTGAAATACCTGGCGGCACTGGCGCGCGGCATGCTGCCGGCCTCGGCGAGCCAGGAGAATCTGCGGATGGTCGAAGCGCGCAGCGCGGCGGGAACCGAATAGCGCTGTTTCGAGCTTTGCGTTTTGAGCGGCGGGCGTGTAACCAGCCGGCACGTCATCTCCGTTCAGGCACGGCCGAAACATGACCGCCCTGCGTTCCGCCCTCTTCAACGCCGCGTTCTATCTGAACCTTATCGTCCAGATGATCGTGTTCACGCCGTTCTACTTCCTGGCGCCGCGCAAGAATGCCTGGTTCGTGCCCAAGTTCTGGGTGCGCACGGAGATGTGGCTGCACAAGGTGCTGGCCGGCACGCGCGTCGAGATCACCGGCAAGGAGAACCTGCCGCAGGGCTCCTACATACTGGCGCCGAAGCACCAGTCCTTCTGGGACGCCATCGCCTTCCTGCCCGACATTCCCGACGCCATCTACATCCTCAAGCGCGAGCTGATGTGGATCCCGCTGTTCGGCTGGTACATCGCCAAGATGCGGATGATCCCGATCGACCGCGGCAGCCGCTCCAAGGCGCTGCGCAAGTCCGTCAAGATCGCCCACGAGCGGATGAAGGAAGGGCGCCAGCTCATCATCTATCCGGAAGGCACGCGCCGCCCGCCCGGCGCCGAGCCGGCCTACAAATACGGCATCGTCGAGCTCTACGCGCAACTCGGCCTGCCGGTGGTGCCGGTCGCCCACAATGCCGGGCTCTACTGGCCGCGCCGGCGCTTCCTGCGCTTTCCCGGCACCATCAAGGCGCGGTTCCTGCCGCCGATCCCGCCGGGGCTCGACCGCGAAACCTTCCTGAAGCGGCTGGTCGAAGATACCGAGACGGCCTGCGACGAATTGCTGGTCGAGGCCGCGCACTCGAAGAACCCGCCGCCGCTGCCGCCGACAGCCGTGAAGCGGCTCGAGGAGCTGGGTGCGGGCACCGGCAATGCGCCGCTGGCGCCCGCGTCGCCGCGCTAGTCTAGACGGCTCTTCCGCCGCCGACCCGCAGCGCGACATCCTCGAGCCAGTGGTCGCGGATGCCGAGCGCCTTCATGTGAGCGACCGTGTTCAGCACGTATTCCTCGTTGGGGCCCGACTGTCCGACCGAGCCGGCGACGCCTCTCGCGGCCGTCTCCGCGTCCAGGCGCCCGGCATATTGGTCGTGGGCGCGGTCGACCACGTAGCTGACGGCCTCCACCGTCTCGCCGCCGTCGAGGCGAACCGGCAGATGGCGCTCCAGGTAGACGCTGGTGACCAGCTCACGCTCGCGCAGATAGGTCATGACCTCGCCGTGCAGGTCGCCCGGCACGCGGAAGGCCATGCCGATGCAGGAGCCGCCGCGGTCGAGCCCGAGCACGAGGCCCGGCCGGTCGGGCGTGCCGCGATGGACGTGGGAGAACACGCAAAGCGCCCGGCGGTAGCCGTGAAGGCGGCCGCGCCGCGTCTCGACATGGGCGAAACCCGGCCGCCACATCAGCGACCCGTAGCCGAACACCCAAAAATCGCCCATATGCCGTGCCTGCTGAGACCACCGAGATCGGAGCGCCGCGTCGGCGCGCAGGGGACGTAGCGAGGCCCGCACCATGACGTCAAGGGAAGGTGGCAAGCGCCGGGGCCGCACGATCGCCGCCTGGCTGGCGGGCATCGTGGTCGTGCTTGCCGCGCTCTACAGCGCCGGCTGGTATTTCGCCGCCGACTGGCTGGTGGGCCGCGCCGGGACGCTCGGCGCCGGCAGCGAGCGCACGTCCGGCACCGCCACCTGCGCCGACGCCTCGGCGCATGGCTTTCCCTTCAGCATCGGGATTTCGTGCGCCGCGCTGTCCTACGAGGACCCGCGGGACGGCGTGAGCGTGCGCACCGGAAGCCTGGAGTCCAGCGCGCAGGTGTATCGACCGGCGCATATCACGGCTTCGCTCGCCGGGCCGGCGCACATCGAAAGCCGCGACGGACCCGCGCTGCTCGTGACGTGGGACAAGCTGACCGGAAATCTCGGCCTGGCGACGCCGGTCCCCAGCACTGTCGCGGTCCAGGGGCGCTCGGTGCGGCTGTTTCTCGACGGCGCGGAAGAGGCCGCGGCCGACGTTCAGGCGACTCGCGTGGAGGTGCATCCGGAAGGCCGCAACATCGAGATGGCAGCCGGGTTCGACGGGCTGGCGCTGTCGCCCCGGCTGACGGGCACCGGCGACCTGCCGCCGCTGTCAGGCACCGCCGACCTGTCGCTGACCGACGGCGTGGCGATGCTCGCCGCACGCCCGAAGGATCTTCGCGGCAGCGCCGGGGTGGTGCGCCACCTGACGCTCAGCCTCGGCGACAAGGCCGGGGTGACGCTGTCCGGCCCGGTGGCCGTCGGCAAGAACGGGTTGGTCGATGCGACGCTGTCGGTGGTCATTCATGACCCGGCCGAGCTGTCGCGGCTGCTCGGCAAGGCGTTGCCGCAATGGCGCGACCAGATCGATTCGGTGCTTTCGGGCTTCGCCGCGCTTGGGGACGAACCGTCAATCCCGCTTCGAATCGCCGCCGGCAAGGTGTGGCTCGGCTTCCTGCCCGTCGGGGAAATCCCGCCGCTCTGAGCGTCCCGGCTGCGCCACGACGTGGCGCCCGAAGTCGGGCGCGTCGATTTCCTGGCCCGCCTCGATGATCGAGCGGCGCACCGCGCGGGTGCGGGTGAAAAGGTCGAAGAGCTTGTCGCCGTCGCCCCAGCGGATGGCGCGCTGCAGCGAGGCGAGGTCTTCGGAAAACCGCGCCAGCATCTCCAGGATGGCGTCGCGGTTGTGCAGGCACACGTCGCGCCACATCGTCGGGTCGGAGGCGGCGATGCGGGTGAAGTCGCGGAAGCCTGAGGCCGAATACTTGATGACCTCGGACTTGGTCACCGTCTCCATGTCGTCGGCGGTGCCGACGATGTTGTAGGCGATGATGTGCGGCAGGTGCGAGACGATCGCCAGCACCATGTCGTGGTGGGCGACGTCCATCGTGTCGACGGTCGAGCCGCAGGCCTCCCAGAATTTCGTCAGCCGTTCCACCGCCCCGGCATCGGCACCGGGCAGCGGGGTGAGGATGCACCAGCGGCCCGCGAACAGGTCGGCGAAGCCGGCGTCCGGACCGGACTGCTCGGTGCCGGCGATCGGGTGGCCGGGAATGAAGTGCACGCCGTCCGGCATATGGGGCTGCATCTGCGCCACCACCGAGGCCTTGGTCGAGCCGACGTCGGTGACGATCGCGCCCTTCTTCAGCGCCGGGGCGATGGCGCGCGCGACTTCCTCCGAGGCGCCGACCGGAACGGAGACGATGACGAGATCGGCGTCCTTCACCGCTTCGGCGGGATCGGCGGCGTAGCTGTCGCCGAGATCGAGCTCGCGGGCGCGCTCCAGGGTCGCCGGACGCCGCGTCGAGATCGCGACCTCGCCGGCCAGCCCCTCGCGCCTGATGACGCGCGCCAGGGACGAGCCGATCAGGCCGATGCCGACGAGGGCGATCTTCTCGAACATCGGGGCGGGCATGGCTCAGCCCTTCAGGAACTCGGCGAGTGCCGTCAGAACGCCCTGGTTGGCTTCCTCCGGGCCGATCGTCATGCGCAGCGCGTTCGGGAAGCCGTAGCCGGCGACGCGGCGCAGGATCAGTCCGCGCGAGGTCAGGAAGGCGTCGGCTTCCTCGGCCGTTTTGCCGCTGCCGTCGAAATGAACGAGCAGGAAATTGCCGACCGACGGCGTGACGCGCAGTCCCAGCTTCTCCAGCCCGTCGGTGAGCAGCACCCGCCACTTGTCGTTGAAGTCGGCGGCGCGGTCGACATGGGCGCGGTCGCGGATCGCCGCACGGCCGGCGGCAATCGCCGCGGCGTTGACGTTGAAGGGACCGCGCACGCGGTTCATGGCGTCGACGACGTGGGCGGGACCGTAGAGCCAGCCGATCCTGAGCGCGGCAAGTCCGTGGATCTTGGAGAAGGTGCGCGTCATCACGACGTTCTGCGCCGACGACACCAGTTCGATGCCGGCCTCGTAGTCGTTGCGCCTGACATATTCGGCATAGGCGGCGTCGAGCACCAAGAGCACGTCGTCCGGCAGGCCGGCGTGCAGGCGCCGCACCTCCTCGAAGGGCAAATAGGTGCCGGTCGGATTGTTGGGATTGGCGAGGAAGACGATCCTGGTCTTCGGCGTCACGGCGGCGAGGATGGCGTCGACGTCGGCGCGCTCGTCCTTCTCCTTGACGACGACCGGTACGCCCCCGGCGGCCTGGATGTAGATGCGGTAGACCAGAAAGCCGTGCTCGGTGAAGATGCCTTCGTCGCCGGCGCTCAGATAGATCTGCGCCAGCAGCGAGATCGCCTCGTCCGAGCCGTTGGTGCATACGATGTTGGCCGGGTTCAGCCCGTGAGTCTCGGCGATCGCCTCGCGCAGCGCCGTCGACTGGCCGTCCGGATAGATTTCGGCGTGATCGGCGATGGCGCGGATCGCGGCCTTGGCCGCCTCCGAGGCGCCGAGCGGCGACTCGTTGGACGACAGTTTCCAGACCTTGGCGACGCCAGGCGCGCTGTCCTTGCCGGGCACGTAGGCGGCGATGTCCATCACGCCTTTGCGGGGCTGGGGTCGCGATGCTTCGATCGGGCTGGTCATGGCACATTTTCCGGCGCTGTTGAGGCCCGAGGGGCCGGGCCGCCAGCGGAATAGCGGCGAGCAGCCTGCTTGTCGAGGGAAAGCTTGCCGCGCCCGGCCCGCGGGCATGGGGCGGCGCATACTATTGACGGCATCGGCCGGCGCTCCTAAAACCTTCGCCACGCATACGTGGTGATTTGGCCGGTCGGCTTGCAGCCACGATAAACAACTCGCTAAAGGGGCCGCCAATCTGACGTCCGCTGGGACCGGCCGCGATTTCGCCGCCGGTCTTTTTGTTTGGAGCAGACTGAAAATGCCGATCAGGATCCCTGACCAACTCCCCGCCCGAGACGTGCTGGCGCGCGAGGGCGTCTCGGTCATGGACGAGCGGACGGCGCTGCGCCAGGACGTGCGCCCGCTGCAGATCGCGCTCTTGAACCTGATGCCGGACAAGATCCGCACCGAGGCGCAGATCGCCCGGCTGATCGGCGCCACGCCGCTGCAGGTGGAACTGACGCTGGTCAGGATCGGCAACCACCGGTCGAAGAACACGCCCGAGGAACACCTGATCGCCTTCTACCAGACATGGCAGCAGGTGAAGGCGCGCAAGTTCGACGGCTTCATCATTACAGGCGCGCCGATCGAGCTTCTGGATTTCGAGCAGGTCACCTACTGGCGCGAGCTGACGCGCATCCTCGACTGGACGACCACGCACGTCCATTCCACCTTCTTCATCTGCTGGGGGGCGATGGCGGCTGCCTGGCACTTCCACGGCATCCCCAAATACACGCTGCAGAAGAAGGCGTTCGGCGTCTTCCGGCACCGCAACAACGCGCCGGCCTCGCCCTATCTCGCCGGGTTCTCGGACGATTTCGCCATTCCGGTGTCTCGCTGGACGGAGGTGCGCGCCGCCGACATCCAGGCGGTGCCCGGGCTTGAACTGCTGATGGATTCGGACCGGACCGGCCCCTGCCTCGTCGCCGAGAAGACCGGCAACCGGCTCTACATGTTCAACCACATCGAATACGACTCCACCTCGCTCAAGGAGGAGTACGACCGCGACGTGGCCGCCGGCACGCCGATCGAGGTGCCGCACGAATACTATCCCGACGACGACCCGTCGCGCCGGCCGCTCAACCGCTGGCGCTCGCACGCGCATCTCCTGTTCGGCAACTGGATCAACCAGGTCTACCAGACGACGCCGTTCGACCTCGCCGACATCGGCACCGCGAAGGACCCGGTCATCGAGTAGGCCGGCGGGCCGCCGCCGGCTTGCCGGCACCGGCCGGCCGCGCGATATGCGGCGCGTGGGATCTCCAACCGGGACCGTCGCGTGCCGCTCCTCGTGCAACCAAGACTGCTCAACGATCCGTTCTCGGATTCGGTCTGCTATCTCGACTTCCGCTTCGGCGGGCGGGCCATGCTGTTCGACCTCGGCGACATCGCGGCGCTGTCGCCGCGCGAGGCGCTGCGGATCACGCACGTCTTCGTCAGCCACATGCATCTCGACCATTTCGTCGGCTTCGACCGGCTGCTGCGGCTGTTCCTCTACCGCGAGACGACGCTGAACCTCGTCGGCCCGCCGGGGCTGGGCGACGCCGTGGCGGCCAAGCTCGCCGCCTACACGTGGAACCTGTTGGGGCCGGGCTCGCCCGATTTCGGGCTCGACGTGTCGGAATGGCGGCAGGATGGCTTCGTCGCGCGCAGCCTGTTCCGGGCGCGCGAAGCGTTTCGCCGCCGAGAAGCGGAGCCGCCCGAGCTTCTCGTCCGGCACCGTGCTCGCCGAGCCGGAGCTTTGCGTCGAGGCGGCGGAGCTCGACCACGGCATTGCGAGCCTCGCCTTCGCGCTTCAGGAGAGCGTGCGGGTCAACGTCCACAAGGCGCGGCTCGACGAGATGGAGCTTCCGGTCGGGCCGTGGCTGACCGAGGCGAAGGCCGCCGCGCGGCGCGGCGATCGCGCCGGACGCGTGTTCGAGCCGATCGAGGGACGGCGTGTGACGCTCGGCGAGCTGTTCGCTTCGGGGGCGCTGGTAAAGGCGCCGGGGCAGCGCGTCTGCTATGCCACCGACCTCGCCTTCACCGAGGAGAACGCGCGGCGGCTGACGCGTCTTGCCCGCGACGCCGACACGCTGTTCGTCGAGGCGGGCTTTCTGGACGAGGACCGCCACCACGCGGCGGAGCGCCTGCACCTGACCGCCGCGCAGGCCGGGCGGATCGCGCGGCAGGCGGGCGCGAAACGCGCCGTGCCGATGCATTTTTCCGCCCGCTATGCCGAGCGCGAGGCCGAACTCAGGGCCGAGTTCGAGGCCGCGTTCGGCGGGGAATGATCTCAGGCCGCGGCCTTGCCGAGGTTCTGGCGCACCCAGTTGACGATCTGCCCGGCCGCCATGGCGCCCGATGTGCGCGCCACTTCGTGGCCGCCGGCGTAGAGGATCATCGTCGGGATGCCGCGAATGCCCATCTGCGCGGCCATCTGCTGCTCGACGTCGGAGTTCAGCTTGACCAGCCGCACGTCGGGTTCGAGCTGCTGGGAGGCCGCCTCGTAGGCAGGCGCCATCATCCGGCAGGGCCCGCACCACGGCGCCCACACGTCGACGACGACCGGCACGGTGCCACGGGCGATCTGGTGCTCGAGGTTCCTGGCGGTCACGTCCTTCGGATGGCCGGAGAACAGCTTTTCCCCGCACTTGCCGCACTTGGCCTCGCTGGCGGCGCGCGCCGGCGGCAGGCGGTTGGTCGCTCCGCACTCGGAGCAAACGACATGGGTGTCACTCATCGGTCTGATCCTCTTTTGAACGGACCTGTATGCTTTCGATATAGGTGGCGAGATCGTCGGCCTGCTCCGCCGTCGGCTGGAAGTCCGGCATCTCGGGATGGCGCGCGAACAGCGGCCCGCGCAGTTGCTGTCTCAGCTCGGCGAATGCCGGTCGCTTCCACAACTCGCGGAACGGCGGGGCCTTGTCCTCGACGCTGGCGTCGGTCAGCGCGATGGCGTGGCAAACCTCGCAGTTCGCCTCCGCCAGCTTGCGGCCGCGAAAGGCGCTCTCGGCATCGAAGGCCGATGCATGCGCCAGTCCCGCGGCGGTAAAACCGGTCAAGAGGGCGAGCCGCGCCAGCATCGGGCCGAACCGTGCGCGACCGTCAGAGGTCGCGCACCGTCTCCTCCAGAAGCAGGCGCACGTTGCCGGCGATGTCGCCGAGGCTCGGATTGTCGATCGCCTGCATGGAGGCGATGGGATCGACGGCCGAAACCTCGACCTTGCCCGGCTCCTGCTCGGTGACGATGACGTTGCACGGCAGCATGGTGCCGATCTTGTCCTCGGCCTGCAGCGCGCGCCAGGCGAACTGCGGGTTGCAGGCGCCGAGGATCTTGTAGGGCTTCATGTCCTCGCCGAGCTTCTTCTTCATCGTGGCGGCGACATCGATGGTGGTGAGAACGCCGAACCCCTTGCCGGCCAGCGCCTCGGTGACGTGATCGACGGCCTCGTCGAATGGCATGTTAAGCGTCTTGCTGAAATAGTAGCTCATCGGAACCTTCCCGTGCTTCGCGTTTGCCTGGCCGTCCGGCGGCCTCGTCCGACACATATATAGTGACTTTTGAATGTTTCCAGATTGATTCACGACAAGGCCGGGCCTGCTGCCGGAATCAGTCTTCCTCCTCCTGCCGCTGGCGCGTCATGTCGAGAATGTCGTCGACGATCCTGGCGGGCGCGCGCGCCGCGTCGACACGGACCCAGTCGGTCTGGTCGTTCTCGCGCTCGAGCTGCCTCGACAATATGTCGACGGTGACGTCCGAGGCGCTGACGGCGCGGCTGCCGACGCGCTCCCACAGCACAGTCGGGTCCGCCTCCAGCCAGACGCCGGTGAACGGCACGTCGCGCTCGCGCGCGGCGTTCTCGACGCGCTTGCGGTTTTCAGCCTTGTCGAAGACGGCGTCGGCCACCACCGTCCCGCCTTCGGAGAGGATCATGCCGGTGCGCCAGGCGACCTCGCGATAGACCTTTTCGGAGACTTCCGGCCGGTAGGCCTTGTCCGGCAGGCGGGTTTCGGCCGGCACGTCGTGCATGGCCTTGCGAATGCGGTCGCTCTCGACGATGCGCGCGCCGGGCGGAACCCCGAGCTTCGGCGCCAGCGCCTCGGCGACGGTCGTCTTGCCGGTGCCGCTCAGCCCGCCGATGGCGACCAGGCGCGGCGTGCCGTCGGCAAGCAACGATCTTGCGAGCTCGAAATAGGAGCGCGCGGTTTTCGCCAGTTCGTCGTCGCTTCCGTCCTCCTCGATCTGGGTTGCGGTGACGTGGGCGCGCACCGCCGCGCGCACCGCCATCAGGAAGGGCAGCAGCATGAACCCGTCCTCGTCGTCGCCCTCGTCCAGATAGCGGTTCATCACCAGGTTGGCGAATTCGGGCAGGCCGCGATACCACAGGTCCATCAGCAGGAAGGCGAGGTCGTAGAGCACGTCCACGGTGGCGATCTGGTCGTTGAACTCGATGCAGTCGAAAAGCCGCGGCTCGCCGTTCGCCAGGAAGATGTTGCGCAGGTGCAGGTCGCCGTGGCAGCGGCGGACGCGGCCGGCCGTTTCGCGCCGGTCGAGCGCGGCCGCGTGGCGTTCGAGCGCGGCCCGGAAGCGCCCGTTCAGGTCGGCCGTCTCCTCGTCGGAGAACAGATGGCTGGTGGCAAAGCCCGCCTCGTTGATGTCGAGCACGCCGGCGATGTTGGCTGCGCCGCCGCCTTCATGGACGACAGGTGCGGAACGGTGGAAGCGCACGACCATGCGCGCGACCTCCGTCATCAGGCGCGGCGTCAGCGTGCCGGCTTCGGCCATGCCGTCGAGCAGATGCTGCTGGTCGAAGCGCACCATCTCGACGACGGAATCGACCGTCTCGCCCTCGCCCTGGCCCTCGTTGGCGAGTCTCAGCCCGCCGCCGGCGCCGCGGACGATGCGGCGCACGCCGAGATAAAGGCCGGGCGCGGTAGCGGAATTGAGCGCGACCTCCTTCTCGCAGGCGGCGAGCCGCAGTTCGGGCGTGGAGAAGTCGACATAAGGCAGCTTCACCGCGCGCTTCAGCTTGTAGGCACGCTCGCCCACCAGGAAGATATGCGAGATGTGGGTCTCGACCGTCTCCACCGGCCCGGCGCCGCCATGGGTGGCCGGGTCCTTCAGGAGTGCGATCGCGGCCTTCTGGTCGTCTACGAGCATGTGTCGGCGTCCTCGGCGGTGATTGTTGTCGGGCGCCGGGACTGTCCGGTACCCCGGTGCGCGACCGCAACCCCGCCGGCGGGCAATACGGCAAAAAACAAGGCCGACGCGGGATGCGGCGGCCGGAAATGTCCGCCTGCCGGCTGAGGGTCGGCAGAGCCCGAGTAAAGCGCCGGCGCGGACGCCGCACCTTGACCGGAATCAAGCCGCCCGGGCTTTTGCGGCACATCAAGGCCGCGGGCAGCGGGCGAGTGCATGTGAGGCAATGGCGCCAGCTGTTGATTGCCGCTCGCAGGCAGGCGACCATGCCTTGCGGGCCGGGCGCCTGCGAGCCGGTCGAGGGATCACCGAGAGAGATGGCCGAAGCCGCGCAACCAAGGCTGTTCGTGCTGCCGATCGCCGTCGCGATCGGGCTCTATCTCTGCTACCTGCTCGCCCTGCCGTTTCTCTCGGCACTCACCTGGGCGCTGGTGCTGGCGGTCGTGCTGGAGCCGATGCACAGCCGCATCGAGGCGCGGCTGCCGAACCGCAACCTCGCCGCCTTGGTGTCGGCGGGCATCGCGGCCGTGGTCGTGGTGCTGCTGCTGGTCTTCGTCGTCCAGCAGCTGGTGCGCGACGCCGCCAGCGGCGCAGCCTATCTGGAGCACGTCGTCGGCGACCTGCGCACCAACACCCTGCTCGTCCGGTTTCCTGGCGTTTCGGCCGCCGCGCAATGGGTTTTCGAGCGGCTCGACCCGGCCGGGATGTTCGCCTCGATCGGCCAGTGGCTGACGCGGCGCAGCACGTCGCTGGTGCTGGGTTCGGTCAACCAGGTGCTGACGGTCGTTTTGACCTTCTACATCCTGTTCTATTTCCTGCGCGACCGCCGCCGGGCGATCCACGCGCTGATGAACGTCTCGCCGCTGCAGCCGCACGAGACCGGCCACATCCTGTCGCGCGTCGCCGAGACGGTGCACGCCACGCTGGTCGGCACGGTGCTGGTCGCCGCCGTGCAGGGGGCGCTCGGCGGCATCATGTTCTGGTGGCTCGGCCTGCCGACACCGGTCTTCTGGGGCCTCGTCATGGGCCTGCTGGCGATCGTGCCGGTGCTCGGCGCCTTCGTGGTGTGGGTCCCGGCGGCCCTCTACCTGGTCATCGAGGGGCAGTGGGTGAGCGCGGCGGTGCTGACCATCTGGGGCGCCATCATCATCGGCGGCATCGACAATCTGCTCTACCCGATGCTGGTCGGAAACCGGCTGAAGCTGCACACGCTGGTGACCTTCATCGGCGCCGTCGGCGGCATCGTGCTGTTCGGCGCGTCGGGGCTGGTGCTCGGACCGGTGATCATCGTCATCACCTTCAACCTCGTCGAGATCCTCAACAGGCGGATTGGCCTGCATCCCGTGCCGGCGGCCGACGCTGAGCCCGAACCGGGGCTCGTGCCCGGGAGCCGTCCGCCGACGGCTAGAGCGGTTCATCGTTTCACGGACCCGATGAACCGCTCCAGGTTCCGTTTTCGCGCAATTCCGGAGGAAAACCGGTTCCACTTTTTCTGAGTCTCTAGAGGGCGCGCACGCGGATCGACGTCACCGGCCGCGAGAGGCTTCGCGCGTCGGTCTCCAGCATCAGCTCGTCGGCGCCGCGGCCGGCGGCGAGCGCCAGCACGTCGTAGACCGAGGCCGTCGTCGTCTCCAGCGCCGTGGCGGGGTCCTCGCCGTCGAGCAGCCGCGCGGTGAAGAGCGCGGCGGAAAGGTCGCCGGGACCGTTCGGCGCGTTCTCGACCATGCCGTGCGCGGCGAGCAGCGCCTTGTCTCCGGCGACCAGCAGGTTGGCGATGGCGTTCTCGCCCGGCACCGGCACCGAGGTGACCAGCATCGTCGCCGGGCCGGCGGCCTGCGCGGCGCTCGGCCGCGGCCTGCGGCGTAGCCGTATCGCGCCCGGTCAGCCATGCGAGCTCATGACGGTTCGGCGTGGCGACGTCGGCCAACGGCAGCAGCCGGTCGCGGATCGCGCCGGCGGTCGCCTCGGGCACGTAAAGGCCGCCGGCATCGCCGATCACCGGATCGCAGACATAGAGCGCATCGCGATTGCGCGCCTTTACCGCCGCGACCAGTCCGGCGACCGCGTCCGCCTGCGCGGGAGCGCCGAGATAGCCGCTGACGACGGCCGCGACCTCGCCCAGCCAGCGCGAACCGGCAAGATCGGAGAGCAAGGCAGCGAAGGCTTCGTCGGGTGGCACGATGCGCGTCGAGGCCCCGTGGCCCGGGATGCCAGGCGAGCGTCACGGTCGGCACCGCCCAGACGGCGAAGCCCAGCGTCTCCAGCGCGAACACGGCGGCGCGGTTTCCGACCGTGCCGCGAACGACGTGGCTGGAAACGACAATGACAGCGCGCGGTGCGGCAGAGGCGCTTTCCATCTGTCAGCCGCCGCGGGTGAGGAAGGAAAACAGCCAGCCGATCAGCACGATCGCGGCGACGGCGGCGAGCGCCCGGCCCACACGCTTGCCCCAAAGTTCGGGCCAGTCGTTCTGGTCGGCGTCCTTGGCGGTCATGTGGTCGCGCGCCGAACTGGCCGTGTGGCTGAAGAAGGAAGTCTGCGAATCGCGCCGCACGCGCTCCAGCAGGCGCTTCGATTCTGCTTCCCGGCGGCGTTCCTCGTCCGTCATGTCGTTTCGTCCGTTGCGCGCCGGTCCAGTCTGGCCGGTTCCATTCTAGTCGGTCCAAGGCGCGGCATGAAGCAGCGTCGTCGTGTCCGTCCGCTGCCGGCGCAATGCCGTTTTCTTCACGCGGCTTTGCCGGTATTGTGCGGCCGGTCAAGCGAATTTCCGGGGGCGTCACACCATGCATGCAACGAGTCTCGAACGGCCGGCGAGGGGCAGGCCGGTTCTGGCTGCCATGGTTCTGGCGGCGCTGCTGCCGCTTGCTGTCGGCCTGCGGGTTCAACACGATCCCCACCAACGAGGAGCGCGCCAAGGCGGCGTGGAGCGAGGTGCTGAACCAGTATCAGCGCCGCGCCGACCTCATTCCCAACCTGGTCGAGACGGTGAAGGGCTACGCCACGCACGAGAAGGAAGTGCTGGAGGCGGTGGTCCAGGCGCGCGCGCAGGCGACGCAGGTCAAGATCGACGCCAGCACGATAACCGATCCCGAGCAGTTCAAGAAGTTCCAGGAGAGCCAGTCGCAGCTGACCGGCGCGCTGTCGCGGCTCCTGGCCGTGGCCGAAAACTATCCCGACCTCAAGGCCAGCCAGAACTTCCTGGCGCTGCAGGCGCAGCTCGAGGGAACCGAAAACCGCATCGCGGTCGCGCGGCGCGACTACATCGAGGCGGTGAGGGTCTACAACACCGCGCTGAAGACGATGCCGACGATGATCTGGGCCAAGATCTGGTTCACCGACGCCGAGCCGTTCGAGACCTTCACCATCGACCAGGACAAGATGAACGCGCCGAAGGTCGATTTCGGCGACGGCGGCTGAGGCAGCCGGCCTCGACGATGCCCGACCTGGCGAAATCCTCCGGCCTGCGGCTGATCGGCGCCGCGCTGTTGCTACTGGCGGCGCTGATCGCCGGCGGCACTCCCGCGTCCGCGCAGGATCTGCCGAAGCTGACGGGGCGCGTGGTCGACAATGCCGGCATCATCGATGCCCAGACCGAGGCGGCGCTGACCGAGAAACTAGCCGCCTACGAGAAGAAGTCGTCCGACCAGATCGTCGTTGCCACCGTCGAAAGCCTCGGCGGCGAGGCGATCGAACCCTATGCCAACCGGCTGTTCCGGGCCTGGGGGCTCGGCCAGGCCGGCGAGAACAACGGCGTGCTGCTGCTGGTGGCGGTCAAGGACCGGCGCATGAGGATCGAGGTCGGCTACGGGCTGGAAGGCACGCTGACCGATCTCCATTCCAAGCTGATCATCGAGGACGACATGGTGCCGGCCTTCCGCGCCGGCGACTATTCGGGCGGCATCTCGAAGGCGGTGGACGACATCATCACGGTTCTGGAGGGCAACGGTGCGGAGCTGGAGGCGCGCCGCGAGCGCAACCAGGAGAGTTCCGGCCAATCCACATGGCCGGTGGTCATCTTCTTCATCGTCTGGGGCTTCCTGTTCTTCGGCGGCTTCGGCATGGCATTCGGCGCGCGCATCTTCGGGCGCAAGCTAGGCCCGGGGCGCTACCACTGGCTCGGCATGGACTTCGCCTTTGGCGGCAGCAGCGGCCGGCGCAGCGGCGGATCCGGCTCGGGATGGGGTGGCGGCGGCTTTTCGGGCGGCGGCGGGTTCTCCGGCGGCGGCGGCTCGTCGGGAGGCGGCGGCGCCTCGGGAAGCTGGTAGGAGGCGGAGCATGCAGCCGGGTATCCTGACCGAGGCCGAACACAAGCGCATCGCCGAAGCGATCCATCACGCCGAGCAGTCGACCTCGGGCGAGATCTACTGCGTGCTGGCGCGGCGCAGCGACAGCTACTTCTTCGCCGCGGCCTTCGCCGTCACCGTAGCGGTCATGATCGCCAGCCTCGTCGCCGCGGCGCTGCTCGACTATTTCTGGGTCGTCGTCCACCCGCTCGTGCTGGTCGCCGCACAGGTCGCCGCCTTCGGTGCGACGCTCGTGCTGCTGCGGCTGTTTCCGGGACTTGCGATCCATCTCGTGCCGCGCTCCGTCTGCTGGCGCCGCGCCCACGCCAACGCGGTGGCGCAGTTCCTGGCGCGCAACATCCACTCCACCGAAAACCGCACCGGCGTGCTGCTGTTCGTGTCCATGGCCGAGCGCTACGCGGAGGTGGTCGCCGATTCCGGCATCAACGCGCGGGTGAAGCAGGAAAAGTGGAACGCCGTCGTCGAACTGCTGGTCGCCAACGCCGGCGCGGGCAGGCTGGCGGCCGGCTTCGAGGCTGCCATCGCGGAAGTGGGTGCGATGCTCGCCGGAGAGTTTCCGCGGCTGGAAGGCGACCGCAACGAGCTCGAGGATCACGTCGCCGAGATGTGATTGCCGGCGGCCGCGCGAGCGGATTTGCCCCTCCTGGAAAGTGGCGGAAAGGGCGCGTCAACGCGCTTGCGCCAAGCGCGCGGCTGCGCGTATGGTTAACAAACCATGAATACGCTGACCATCGACATTCGCCGTGCGGTGCAGCGGGACGCCGATGCGATCGCCGACGTCCACCTCGAAGCATGGCGCGGCGCCTATGCCGGCATCATCCCGCATCGCGCGCTCAATGCGATGATCGGCCGGCGCGGGCCGAAATGGTGGGCGGGCGCCATACGCAGGTCCGCCACCGTGCTGGTCGCGGAGATGGGCGGCGAGGTCGCCGGCTATGCCACGCTCGGCCGCAACCGGGCGCGCGAACTGCCGCAGCAGGGCGAAATCTACGAGCTCTACCTGCGCCCCGAATGCCAGGGCATCGGGCTCGGCAGCCGGCTGTTCGGCGCGGCCCGCGACAAGCTTCGCGCGCACGGCCTTGGTGGCTTGGTGGTCTGGGCGCTCGAGGACAACACCGGTGCGCTGTCCTTCTACCAAGGGCTCGGCGGCCGCGACGTCGCCGAGGGTGTCGAGGTGTTCGACCAGAAGGCGCTCAAGAAGGTCGCCTTCGTCTGGGACTGACCGCCCGACAGCGTCGGCACGGCTGACCCGCGCGGGCATACGCCGTCGTCTTTGCTGCATTGCGGTATGAGCGCGGTTCGGCTAGGGAAGCCCGCAACCCCAACCGGATTTCTTCGCCATGCGCATCGATGCCATCGCCATCGGCAACAACCCGCCCGACGACGTCAACGTCATCGTCGAGGTGCCCGCCGGCGGCCAGCCGATCAAATACGAGCTGGACAAGGAGGCCGGCACGCTCGTCGTCGACCGCTTCCTCTACACGCCGATGCGCTACCCCGGCAATTACGGCTTCGTGCCGCACACGCTGTCGGAGGACGGCGACCCCATCGACGTGCTTGATCTGCAACACGCGCGAGCTGGTGCCCGGCTGCGTCATCAACGTGCGTCCGATCGGCGTCTTGACGATGGAAGACAATTCCGGACTCGACGAGAAGATCATCGCCGTGCCGTCGCCCCATCTCACCAAGCGCTACGAGGGCGTGGAGGACTATTCCGACCTGCCCGACATCACGCTCGACCAGATCAGGCACTTCTTCGAGCATTACAAGGATCTGGAGCCCGGCAAGTGGGTGCGGCTCGGCGACTGGGGCGACGCGGCGGCCGCGCGCCGGATGATCGCCGAAGCCATCGAGCGCGCCAGGAAGGGCTGAGGGCGAGGGGCTCCGCCCCAAGATCGCCAGCCCGCAACCGGGAGCGGATGAAGGCAGCGCCGGCCTTGACGATGTCGGCGCGGCGCTGCCCTGACAGTCGCTACTTCTTCTTGTTCTGGCGGTTGGTGACGAGATCGTCGACCACGCCCGGATCGGCCAGCGTCGAGGTGTCGCCCAGCGCTCCGTAATCGTCCTCGGCGATCTTTCTCAGGATGCGGCGCATGATCTTGCCCGAACGCGTCTTCGGCAGGCCGGGCGAGAACTGGATGAGGTCGGGCGAGGCGATCGGCCCGATCTCCTTGCGCACATGGGCGACCAGCTCCTTCTTCAGCGCATCCGACGGTTCCACGCCGGCCATCAGCGTGACGTAGCAGTAGATGCCCTGGCCCTTGAGGTCGTGCGGGTAGCCGACGACGGCGGCCTCCGACACCTTGTCATGGGAAACCAGCGCGGATTCCACCTCGGCCGTGCCCATGCGGTGCCCCGACACGTTGATGACGTCGTCGACGCGGCCGGTGATCCAGTAGTAGCCGTCCTTGTCGCGGCGGCAGCCGTCGCCGGTGAAATACTTGCCCTTGTAGGCCGAGAAGTAGGTCTGCACGAAGCGCTCGTGGTCGCCGTAGACCGTGCGCATCTGGCCGGGCCAGGAATTGGTGATGACGAGGTTGCCGTCGGTTGCGCCTTCCAGCTCCTTGCCGTCGGCGTCGACGAGCTGCGGCTTGATGCCGAAGAAGGGGCGCGTCGCCGAGCCCGCCTTGAGGTCGGTGGCGCCCGGCAGCGGCGTGATCATGATGCCGCCGGTTTCGGTCTGCCACCAGGTGTCGACGATCGGGCAGTTGCCCTCGCCGACGACGTTGAAATACCACTCCCAGGCTTCCGGGTTGATCGGCTCGCCGACCGAGCCCAGCACGCGCAGCGTCTTGCGCGAGGTCTTCTTCACGTAGTCGTCGCCGGCACCCATCAGCGCGCGGATCGCGGTCGGCGCGGTGTAGAGGATGTTGACCTTGTGCTTGTCGACCACCTGCCAGATGCGCGAGGCCGACGGCCAGTTCGGAAGGCCTTCGTACATGGTCGTGGTGGCGCCGTTGGCGAGCGGTCCGTAGACGATGTAGCTGTGGCCGGTGACCCAGCCGACATCGGCGGCGCACCAGTAGATGTCCCCGTCGTGGTAGTCGAACACGTATTGATGGGTCATCGAGGTGTAGACGAGATAGCCGCCGGTGGTGTGCATCACGCCCTTCGGCTTGCCGGTCGAACCGGAGGTGTAGAGGATGAACAGCGGATCCTCCGCCTTCATCTTCTCCGGCTTGCAGTCCGGCTTCACCGAGGCGGTTTCCTCGTGGTACCAGAGGTCGCGGTCCTCGTACCAGCCGACCTTGCCGCAGGTGCGGCGGACCACCAGCACGTTCTTGACGCGCACGCCGTCGCGGCCGGCGATCTCGATGGCGCGGTCGGTGTTTTCCTTGAGCGGAATGGTGCGGCCGCCGCGCAGGCCCTCGTCGGCGGTGATGACGAAGGTCGATTCGCAGTCGACGATGCGGCCGGCCAGCGAATCCGGCGAGAAGCCGCCGAACACCACCGAATGGATGGCGCCGATGCGCGTGCAGGCGAGCATCGCGTAGGCGGCCTCCGGGATCATCGGCATGTAGATGGTGACGCGGTCGCCCTTCTTGACGCCGTGCTTCTTCATCACGTTGGCGAGCCGGCAGACGTGCTCGTAGAGCTCGTTGTAGGTGATCTTCTTGTCGTCGTAGGGGTTGTCGCCTTCCCAGATGATGGCGGTCTGGTCGCCCTTCTTCTTCAGGTGGCGGTCGATGCAGTTATAGGAGGCGTTGGTGGTGCCGTCCTCGAACCACTTGATGGAGACCTTGCCCTCGAACGACGTGTTCTTGACCTTGGTGTAGGGCTTGAACCAGTCGATGCGCTTGCCGTGCTTGCGCCAGAATTTCTCCGGGTCCTTCACCGAGTCGTCGTACCACTTCAGGTAGGTGTCGTTGTCGATGAGGGCATGCTTCTTCCAGGCTGCCTTGACGCGGTGAATCTTGGTGTCCGACATGCTTCTCCTCCAACTCGATGCTACCGGAATGAGACATCCGGCCGGGGCCTCCCGTTTCGGCCCGCATTATTAACATTACGGGTTTGCACACAACATTAGACCTTGTGGGCCGGCGACCGCGTGACGCAGGGACAGATGCCGGTTGTCAGCACTCCCCGAGCGTGGCTGCCAACATCCTGATTTCATTGAACAAAATGCGGAACCGGCGGTGGACGGACGACGTTTGTTGATGCAAACTCCTTCCAGGAGGAGTGAATCGCAAAGGGGAACGACAGCATGCAAAGCCATGCCGAGACCGAACTGATGCTCAAGGGCTACGGCCTGACCACCGCGCAGATTCTCTATCACATGCCGGACCATCCGCACCTGCTGCAGACCTTCATCTGGCAGCATTACGACCTGGCGCCGAAGTTTCCGAAGCTCTACGGCTTCCTCGACTTCTGGAAGGACAGGCTCGAGGGTGCGCTGCATTCGGTGAACTACACCCACCAGCGCCTGATCGCGCCGAACGAGTGGCGCAAGGTCGACGGCGAGATCGTGCTGCACTGAGCGGCGGGGTCGCTGAGGACGCGCGCCTGGCGCGCGACGGCTCAGTTCTCGTAGCGGGTGACGGGCGGCAGCGGAACGCTTCCCGCCTCGATTGCCGGCTCGTCGCTGCCGCAGGCGAAGTCCCGCGCCTTTTGGTCGGCTATGCGGCGCGCCTTCTCGTTGGCGTCTGAATTGCCCGTTGCCACCACGTAGCCGACGACGCAGCCGTCGCGCTCGTGCGGCTGCCCGACCTTCTCGACGACCAGAACCTGTGTCTGCTTTTCGGCGTCCTCCGGATCGGAGACGAACCAGCGGTGGATCGTGGCGAAGGGGATGACGATCTCGCCGTTGGTCTCCAGCCGCCATTCGATCTTCGTGCCGCTGGAATTGAAGGCACTGAAGCTCTCCCAGGCGGGTGCCAGGTCGCCGGCCGGCGGGAAGCCGTAGAACAGCGCCTCGCGAAGATCGGCGTAGTAGAGGAACACCGGATAGCCGCGCCAGCCGTCGCACACGAAATCCGCCCAGTCGCCTTCGCCGTCTTCGGAGGCGGAGAACTTGGTGCAGGCCTTGTCGACTTCGAAATCGGTGTAGACGCTGCTGATCTCGCCCGGCGGCCGGCCGGCGCCATGGCCAGTGCCGGCAAGCAGGCCGAAAAGCGCGGCGGACAGCACGAGGTGGCGCATGACGGTTTCTCCCCCGGTGAACGCCGGGGATGATAGCCGCGCCGCCGCCGATTGCCTATTCGGCTTCGGTCGCGATGCGCGCCAGAAGCGCGAGATGAGGCTCGATCGTTCGGCCGACGATGCGCAGCGTCTTCAGGCGCGAAGTCTGGCCGGATACGACGGAGACCGCGCCCTTCGGCACGCCCAGTCGCTTGGCCACCAGCTTTTCGAGGGCGGCGTTGGCCGCGCCCTTTTCCGGCACCGCGCGCACCTGCGCCTTCAGGTGGATCTTGCCGTCGGCGGTTTCGCCGATGCCTGAGAGCCGGTCGGAAGCGGCACGCGGCGTCAGCCGGACGAAGATCTCGGCGCCGTCGGCCGTCTCGCGCCAGAAGCCCGGCATCGTTCGGCCGTCACAGTATGGCGGGGGCCACCGTGGTCAGCAGGAACTGGCGGATGAAGAAGATGATGAGAAGCAGGATGATCGGCGAGATGTCGATGCCGCCGAGGTCGGGCAGCACGCGGCGAATCGGCCGCAGCGCCGGGTCGGTGACCCGATAGAGCATGGTTCCCACCGTGCCCACGAACTGGTTGCGCGGGTTGACCACGTTGAAGGCGTAGAGCCACGAGAAGATGGCCGACAGGATGATCAGCCACCAGTAGATGTCGAGCGCCAGAACGATGGTCTGGATGAGAGCGAGCATGCCTGCCTCCTGGCGCGTGATCCCGAACATTGCAGCCGGCTTTCGCGCCGGATCATGCGCAACTAACTGAACTTGCCGCATTCGTGCAACGCGGCCGGTGTCCGCCGCGCCGCAAAATGCTGCGGAAAGCGGCCCTCATGTAGCCATTGAGGCCGGTTGCGGCAAGTGCGCGGCCCCGGCTGCGGCGCCGCACCGCGCCGTGAGCCGTTCGCGACGGTGCGATCTGCTTGACAGTGAGGCCGGCGGGTCAATATATGCGCGGCATCCGCTGGACGGGGCTGTAGCTCAGTTGGGAGAGCGCATCGTTCGCAATGATGAGGTCAGGGGTTCGATTCCCCTCAGCTCCACCAGCCGGGATTTCCTCATCAAAATTCGTTGGGCCAGAGCGCGTTTTAGGCGCGCATGACGCCGCGTGATGGGCTAAACGGCGGGTTCCCCGCTGCCCGCCCAAGAGCCTCACCGCATTGTCCGAACCGTCCCAGCCCGTCGAAAACCGCTACGCCGCTTTCCGCCATGGAGCCTTCGCCCGCTACTGGATCGGGCGCTTCCTGACGACCTTCGCCACGCAGATCGTCTCGGTCGCCGTGGGCTGGCAGATCTACGATCTGACGCGCGATCCGTTCGACCTCGGGCTGGTCGGCATCATCCAGTTCGCGCCGTCGCTGATCCTGGTGCTGGTGACCGGCGCGGTCGCCGACCGGTTCGGCCGGCGCCTCATCATGGGGCTGGCCAGCGGCCTTGAAGCGCTGTGCGCGCTGACGCTGGTCGTGCTGACGCTGCGCGGGCTGGCGGGCCCCGGCCCGATCTTCGTGCTGCTGGCGGTGTTCGGGCTTGCCCGCGCCTTCTTCGCGCCTGCCTCCTCGTCGCTGGTCGCCAACCTCGTGCCGCCGGAAGATTTCGCCAACGCCATCGCCTGGAATTCGTCGGCCTGGCAGACCGCGACGATCGTCGGCCCGGTCGCCGGCGGCCTGCTCTACGGCGTGTCGCCGGAAGCCGCCTACGCAACCGCCGCGGTGATGATGACGGGCGCCGCACTTCTCGCCTTCTCGATCCCGAAGCCGCCGCAGCGCACCGAGACGGAGCGGCCGTCGCTCGATTCCCTGTTCGCCGGCTTCCGCTACATCTGGCGCGAGAAGATCGTGCTCGGCGCGATCTCGCTAGACCTGTTCGCCGTGCTGCTCGGCGGCGCCACCGCGCTGCTGCCGGTCTATGCGCGCGACATCCTCGAACTCGGACCGTGGGGTCTGGGGCTGCTGCGCGCCGCACCCGGCATGGGCGCGATCTGCGTTGCCGTGTGGCTGGCCGGACACCCGATCCGCGACCACGCCGGCCTCATCATGTTCTTCTTCGTCGGCCTGTTCGGCGTCTTTACCGTGCTGTTCGGCGTATCGACGATCCCGTGGCTGTCGATCGCCGCGCTGGCGTTCATGGGCGGGGCCGACATGTTCAGCGTCTATGTGCGCGAGACGCTGATCCAGCTATGGACGCCCGACCGGTTGCGCGGCCGCGTCAACGCCGTCAACATGGTCTTCATCGGCGCCTCGAACGAACTCGGCGAGTTCCGCGCCGGCACGATGGCAGCGTTCATCGGGACGGTTCCGGCCGTGGTGTTCGGCGGCATCGGCGCCGTCGCTGTCGCCGGACTGTGGGCGTGGATGTTCCCGCAGTTGCGCCGCACCAGGCATCTCAGCGGCAGGGTCTAAGTTCCACTCTTCCCGCAGTCGCGCTATTCGCGGGCGCTGTCGCCGGCGTCCGCCATGCGCGCCTGCACCCGATGGCGGGCGTTGACGCGATCGCGGCTGTCGATGCCGAGCAGCTCGGCGACGCGCCACACGATATTGTCCTCGAGCTCGTGGATCTCGCCGTCGGCGAGCACGATCTCCCACATGATCTCGATGAAATCGACGCGCGCCTCGTGGTCCAGATGCCGCATCAGCACGCTGGTGAAGGCGTAGAGGTCGACGGCCTCCTGGTCGGCCTGCTCGCCGGCCTCGACCAGTTCCTCCAGATCGTCGCCGCCAATGCCGTAGGCCTCCGACAGTACCTTCTCCAGACGCTCCCGCTCGACCTTGTCCCGCACCCCGTCTGCATCCATGACGTGAAAGAGAAGCGCGGCGGCGGCGACGCGCGGATCGTCGTCGGACGACCTGCTGCGCCCGGCGCCGGCGCCGCCGGGCAGGTCCCGCAGGAACACGAGTATGCGGTCGAGCATGTGGCTTCTTCCGGTTGCGGTCTTTGGCCGTGAGCCGGCCATGGGTGTGAAACTAGCGCGCGGCCACGCGGCCGCCACTGCGACACTGGGCAGCGGCCCGGACGGCTAGAACAGCTTGAACCGCCCTGCCTGGGCCGGCTCCTTGCCGTCGTCGGAGTCGCCATCCGGTCCCGGATCGTCGGGCGGGCGGCGCGGCGCTTCCGTCGCGCGGTCCTGGCGGGCCGGCTTCGGATCGACGGGCACCGAACCCGCGGCGGCGGGCTTCTTCGCAGGCTCGGCCTTGACCTCGGGCTTCTTCACCGGTTCGGGGCGCGGTTCGGCTTTCGGGGCCGGCTTCAGTTCCGGCCTGACTTCCTTCGCCGGCACTGCCTGCGCGGGCTTTTCCACCGGCGCGACCGGCTGCTCGGGCGGCTCCATGGCCTTTGCGGCGGCGGCGACCTCGGCGGGCTGGGCCGGCTTCGGCTCCGGCTCGCGCACCGGCAGCGTCTGCGCCTCCACGACCTCTTCCATCGCCTGCTTCTCGGCGGCCTTCTGCGCCGGCTCGGGAACGACGGGCGCGGCAGCAGGTGGCGGCGGCAGTTCGGGAAGCTCGTCCTCCTGTTCGATCAGTTCGCCCAGCCGCTCGACCGGGGCGCGCCATTCGAAGGCGTCGAGGCGGCCGGTCACCGGCGAGACCGGCGCCCAGTGCTCCGAGACGTAGCCGTCGGCCACCCAGGCGGGATCGCGCGGCGCCTTGACCGCCTTGCCGAGCCAGTGGCGCAGCCTGCCCTGGTCGCCGGTCTCGGCTTCCTCGATGTCGGCCATCAGCAGGTAGGCGCCCTCGCGCGGCTCCTGCCGGATCACCTGCTCGGCTGCCTCGCGCGCCTCCTTGTATTCGCCGGCGTCGAGCGACGCGCGGGCGACGGCGAAGGCGGATTCGGGGTGGTTCTGCTTGATCGACTGAAGCCTGCGGGCGCGGGTCAGCCGGTCGAGAACGGAATCGCCGGGGCGGGCGTGGACGTAGATCTCCGCGATCTCGGGATGCGGGTTCTTCTTCCAGATCGTCTCCAGAAGCTTGGTGCCCTTGCGCAGCTCGTTCTGGCGGAACAGCGCCCTTGCCGCAGCGACGGCTGCCGGCACCAGTTCCGGCGCGAGCCTGTTGGCTTCGATCGGCGGCGGCGCGCGAGCCGGCCGGATCGGTGTCGAGCGTGGCGATCGCCTTGGCCGTCAGCACCACCGCGCGGCGGCGCGCCAGCGTTTCGCGCTCCATCTGCCGGGTCGCCTGCTGGGCGTCGAGCAGCTTCAGTGCGGCATCCCAGTCGCCCTCGGCGCAACGGCGCTCGAGCAGCGCGTCGGCCGCCCAGCCGAGCTGCGGCGCCACTTCCACCGCCTGGTCGGCATAGTGGCGCGCCACCTCGCGCTCGCCCAGCCGCTCGGCTTCGAGGTAGAGGCCGCGCAGTCCGAGCAGGCGCATCTCCGGGTCTTCCAGCATCGCCTCGAACTTTTCGCGCGCGGCGTCGTGGTCGCCTTCCAGAAGCGAGGCCTGTGCGTCGAGCAGGTTGATCAGCGGCTCGCGGTCGGCGCTGATCAGCTTCTGCGCCTCGCGGTTCTTCTTGCGGGCCAGCGCGGCGTCGCCCGCGCCCGGCGGCGATCATCCCGGTCGACAGCGCCTGATAGCCGCGGTCGCGGCGGCGCACGCGGAAATAGCGCGCCACCGTGTAGGGGCTGTTCCAGATGCTCTTCAGCAGCCACCAGAGGATCATCACCGCCGCGACGACGGCGACGACGATCACGGCGGCGACCATCAGCGAGACTTCGTACTGGTAGCCGTTGAAGGTGACCACCATGTCGCCGGGCCGCTCGGCCAGCCATGCGAAGCCGACGCCGAGGGCGAAGACGATGATCAGGAAGACGAGGACGCGCAGCATGATCTCGAATTTACCCCTCAGGCGCGAAGCGCGTCGGCGAGCAGCTTGCTGGCCAGCGCGTCGGCGCGCACGCGGGCGCGCACCTTTTCGATGAAGTCCTTGCCGGCGGCCTTCGGGCCGTCCGGCAGCGTCTCGTATTCGTCGACGGCCTTCTTGTAGTCGCCGTCGCGGACCGCCGCCTCGATGCGCGCGGCGATAGCCGGAACGCCGTCGCCCTCGGCCTCGCCGACCGGCCGAACCTTGATCATCGACTGGGCGCTGGCGAAGAGCCGATGGAAGAACCCGCCGCCCTGGCTGGCGGGTTCGGCGGCGGCGATCATCTCCTCGGCGGCGGCGTCGGCCTGCGCGGCGAGAGCTGCGCGTGTCGGAAGGCCGCTGTCGGCCCACTGGCGCAACTCGTCGAGGCCTTGCGCGTCCGGCGACAGTGCGGCGTAGGTGTCGAGCTCGGTCGCGAACGGTGCGCCGCTCTCGATCGCCGATTTGAGCGCCGAGGCCGCGATGGCACGGCCGACATCCGGCTGGTTCGCCTGGCTCGCGACCTTGTCCGACAGCGAGGCGACGGAGGATTCCAGCTTGTCGATACGGCCGGAATTGGCCTGCGCGGCCTGCGAGGCGGCATTGGCGCTGTCGGCGGCCGAGGATGCCTTGTCGGCGGCGGACTGAAGGTTCTGCGCGATCTGGTCGATGCGGTCGGCGAGCCCGCTGTCCTGGCCGGCCGCGCCGGCGAGGTCGGAAACCTTGCTTTCGAGCGCGGAGATGCGGTCCTGCAGGGGGCCGAGATCGACCGTCTGGCCGCCATTATCGCCGAGCGACTGCAGGCGGGTCTCGAGTTCGGCCACGCGGTCCTGCAGTGCTGCGAGCGCGGGTGCCTCGCCGCCATTGCCCGAGGCGAGCGCCGACTTCAGGTCGGCGACGTCGGACTGCACCCCGTCGACGGTCGAGGAAAGCTGGTCGAGGCGGGTCTGGTTGGCGTTGACGCTGTCCTGGAGCGCGGAGGAATCGGCGCCGCTCTCGGCGATCTTGCGGGTGTCGGCGAGATTGGATTTCAGCGTGTCCACGTCCTGCTGGAGGCTCTGGATGGCGGCGCTGTCGTCCTGTCCGCCCCCGGCGATCGGGATGATGCCGGCCGCGTAGAGGCCGCCCGCGCCGGCGAGCGCGATCACGCCGCCGACGATGCCGGCCACGAACAGTCCGAAGCCGCCGCCGCGCCGCGGCTGTTCCTTGCCTGCGCCGGACGCCTGAGCGGGGCGCTGCGTCGCGTCGCGGCCGAAGGCCGAGGGGATGGGCCGGTCGGCGGAAGCGGGGTTCGCTCCGGCTGCGCCGCTGGCGCCTGCCGACGCCGCCTTGCCCTTGTCGGTATCCGGGCCGGTTTTCGAGGTGCTGGACGATTTGCCGCCGGTCTCCGGTTTCGAGGCCGCGGCCGGATCGGACTTCGTCTGCTCGCGGCCCGTCTTTTCGCTCGTCCTCGAGGCGGATTTCTTCGCGTCGGAAGCCGACGCAGCGTCTTCGCCGGCGTCGGTCGTCGTCTTCTCGTCCTTGCCGCTGGCCGTCGCCGTGCCCGCGGTTTCCGCGTCCGCCTTCTTCGCGGAACCGCCGGCGTCCTTCGAGGTCCCGCCTTCGCCCGCTTGCGAGCCGGACTGCGGTCTTCGACACGTCCTTGGGATCGAGATCGATCGTGACGGGATCCTTCCGCGTCCTCGAATGGCGTGACTTCGGCGAATTGGCCATGCGGGGCTCCGGTTGGGGGGCGTCGGCACGGCCCGTTCCGCACCCTTCACCCCAAGGTCTGACAGTCCCTTTCAACTAGCACATAAGCGCGGCGAAAAAAGGGGCGCTATCGGTCGCGGGGGCCCGGAACGGCAAGCAGCGAAAGCATTGCATCCTCGTTTGGCCGCGCGGCTACGACCAAAGACGAACGAGCGAGAGCCTCGAGCGGTTGCGCGGCGCGGTCGGAAATCGCGACGAACCTCGCGCCGTCGAAGAAGCGGCGCGTTTTTCGGCCGCGCCCGCGAGTTCCGCCAGCCGCCTGGCTCCTTCCGCCGAATGGACGAGCACGGCGTCGAAGCCGGTATCGCCGGCAGCGCGGGCCAATGCGGCCTCGTCGATCTCCGCGGCGACAGTGTCGTAAGTCTCCAGCGTGTCGACCTGCAGGCCGCGGCGGGCGAGGTCTCCCGCGAGATCGCCGGTGCGCACCCGTCCGGCGAGGTAGAGCACGCGGCTGCCGTGCGGCAGGGCGCCGGCAATGTCGCCGGCGAGCGTATCGGCGGTGCCGCCGCCCTCGCGGACGTCGGAAAACCCGGCCTCGCGCGCCGCTTCGGCCGTGCGCGCGCCGACCGCGAAGAACGGGATGCCGGTGAATTGCCGTAGCAGATCGTCCGGTGCGGATCGCAGCGCGTTGCCGCTGGTCGCGGCAACCGCGTCGTATTTCGCCGCGTCGGGCCGCCATTCCGGCACGATCGCCTCGATCTGCGTGAGCGGCAGCTTCACCGCCTCGTGGCCGCGTTCGCGCAGCCGCTCGGCGGTCGCGCTCGCGCCGGGTTCGGGCCGAGTCACAAGCACACGCACCGAGGAACCTAGGTCCAGCTGTCGAAGAAGCGGGCGCCGGCCTTCTCGCGGATCAGTTCGCCGGCGCGGCGGCCGATCGCGGCGGCCTCGGCGACCGTTCCGCTCTCCTCGGTCTCGTGGGCTTCCGCGCCGTCCGGCGTCAGCACCATGCCGAAGAAGGTCAGCCGCTCGCCCTCGATGCGGGTGTGGCCGGCGATCGGCGTGCGGCAGGAACCGTCGAGGACGGCGAGGAACGCCCGCTCGCAGGCGAGTTCGGCGCCGGTGCGGGCATGGTCGATCGGCGCCAGCATCGCCGTCACCGCCTCGTCGCCGATGCGGCTTTCGATGCAGATCGCGCCCTGGCCGAGCGCGGGCGGAAAATACTCGACCGGCAGCAGCTCGGTGATGACGTTTTCCATGTCGAGCCGCTTCAGCCCGGCGGAGGCGAGCAGCGTGGCGTCCACCACGCCTTCCTCCAGCTTGCGCAGCCTGGTCTGCACGTTGCCGCGATAGGTGACGACCTCGACGTCGGGGCGGATGCGGCGCACCAGCGCCTGGCGGCGCAGCGACGAGGAGCCGACCACGGCACCGTCGGGCAGATCGGCGAGTTTCGGCGCCTTGCCGCCGATGAAGGCGTCGCGAACATCCTCGCGCTCGAGAAATGCCGAGATTTCCAGCCCGGCCGGCAGCACGGTCGGCATGTCCTTGGAGGAATGCACGGCGATGTCGATGCGGCCATCCGCAAGCGCTTCCTCGATCTCCTTGGTGAACAGCCCCTTGCCGCCTGCCTCGGCGAGCGGCCGGTCCTGGATGCGGTCGCCGCTGGTCGAGAACTCGACGATCTCGAAGTCGGCCTCTTCCGCGCCGTGCGCGGCCATCAGCCGCTGGCGCGTCTCGTGGGCCTGCGCGAGCGCCAGCTTGCTGGCCCGCGTTCCGATCCTGAGCGGCGTCTTCAAGAGGCGAGTTCCTGTTTCATTGGCGTGTCGAGCGTGGTAACCCGCTGGCGGCCGGCCGATCCGCCCGGTTCCGGCCCTACCTATAAGAGAGAGTGCGCGCGGGCAATGCAGGACGCGGCGACAGGCCGGCTGGCGCTGGGCATCGAGACGAGTTGCGACGAGACCGCCGCCGCGGTGGTCGAGATGCGTGCCGACGGCAGCGCAGCGATCCGTTCCAACGTCGTGCTCAGCCAGGTCGAGGAGCATTCGGCCTTCGGCGGCGTCGTGCCGGAGATCGCCGCGCGCGCCCATGTCGAGGCGCTGGACGGCATCGTCGCGGCAGCACTTTCGGAGGCCGACGTCTCGCTTTCCGATCTCGACGTCATCGCGGCCACCGCCGGGCCCGGGCTGATCGGCGGCCTCATCGTCGGGCTGATGACCGGCAAGGCGATCGCGGCCGCGTCCGGCAAGCAGCTCGTGCCCGTCAACCATCTGGAAGCGCATGCGCTGACGGCGCGAATGACCGACGGCATCGGGTTTCCCTATCTCGTGCTGCTGGTCTCCGGCGGCCATACGCAGATCCTGCTGGCGCGCGGCGTCGGCGACTACGAGCGCTGGGCCTCGACCATCGACGACGCGCTCGGCGAGGCCTTCGACAAGACGGCGAAGCTCCTGTCGCTGCCCTATCCCGGCGGCCCGGCGGTGGAAAAGGCGGCAGCCAGCGGCGACCCCGCGCGTTTCGCCCTGCCGCGGCCGCTGAAGGGCGAGGCGCGGCCGGACTTTTCGTTTTCGGGCCTGAAGACGGCGGTGCGGCAGGCGGCGAGCGCCGTCGCGCCGCTATCGGACCAGGACGTCAGCGACATTTGCGCTTCCTTCCAGCAGGCGATCGTCGAAACGCTCGCCGACCGCGTCTCGCGCAGCCTCGAACGGTTTTCGGCCGAGTTCCCGGATGCGGCGACGCCGACGCTGGTCGTGGCCGGCGGTGTCGCGGCCAACAAGGCGATCCGCGCGACGCTGGAGGAATTGTGCAACCGGCACGGCTTCCGTTTCCTCGCGCCGCCGCTGGAGCTGTGCACCGACAACGCGGCGATGGTCGCCTGGGTCGGGCTGGAAAGGCTTGCCGCCGGGCTGGTCGATGAGCACGCGGAAGAGGCCGCGCCGCGCCCGCGCTGGCCGCTCGACGAGCTGGCGGCCCCGCTCTACGGTGCGGGGCGCCGGGGAGCCAAGGCATGAGCGATCGCCACAAATTCGCGGTGCTCGGTGGCGGCGCCTGGGGTACTGCGCTCGCCATGGTGGCGCGGCGCGCCGGCCACGAGGTGACGCTGTGGGCGCGCGACGCCGCAACCGTGCGCGCCGTCAACGAGCAGCGCCGCAATCCGCGCTACCTTCCCGACATCGCCGTCGACGAGGGCATTCTTGCCACCGCCGATCTCGGCGAGGCGCTCGACGGCGCGCGCGACGTTCTGGCCGTCGTGCCGGCGCAGACGCTGCGCGGCGTGCTTGCCGATGCCGCGCCGCATCTCGGCCCCGACGCGACGCTGGTGCTGTGCGCCAAGGGCATCGAGAGGTCGACCGGCGACCTGTTGTCCGCGGTGGTCGAAGAGGTTACGCCCGCCCGGCCGGTGGCGGTCCTTTCCGGGCCGAGCTTCGCCGCCGACGTGGCGCGGCGCCTGCCGACCGCGGTGGCCGTGGCGGCGCGCGAGGAGGCGCTCGCCGCGCGCATCGCAAGGCAGCTTTCGACCATGGATTTCCGCTGCTATTCGACCGACGACCTGATCGGCGTCGAGATCGGCGGCGCGCTGAAGAACGTGCTGGCCATCGCCTCGGGCACGGTGGCGGGCGCCGGGCTCGGCGCCAGCGCCCAGGCGGCGATGGTGACGCGCGGCTTCGTCGAATTGCGGCGCATCGGCGAGGCGTTCGGGGCGCGGGCGGAGACGCTGATGGGGCTTTCGGGCCTCGGCGACCTGATCCTGTCGTGCGGGTCGGCGCAGTCGCGCAATTTCTCCTACGGGCTGGCGCTCGGCGCGGGCAAGCCGGTCGACCACCTGCCGCTTGCCGAGGGCGTGCCGACGGCGGCGATCGCAGCGCGGCTCGCCCGCGAGCGCGACATCGAGGCGCCGATCATCGGCGCCGTCGACCAGCTGCTCGCCGGCCGCACCACGATCCGCGACGCGGTCGCCGACCTGATGTCGCGACCGCTCAAGAGTGAATCCGACTGACGCTGGAGGGAAAGCGAACATGATCTTCGTCATTCTGTGCAAGGACAAGGCGGGCGGGCTCGATACCCGCATGGCGACGCGCCCGCAGCATCTCGACTGGCTGAACGGGCTCAATGCCGAGGGCAGGATCAAGTTCGCCGGCGCCTTCCAGGGCGAGGACGGCAAGCCGAACGGCTCGATGATCGCGCTCGAGGCCGACAGCGCGGAAGCGGCGAAAGCGATCGCCGACGCCGATCCCTACGCACATGCGGGCCTGTTCGAATCCGTCGAGATCAGGCCGTGGACCTGGGCCATCAACAACCCGGAGAACGCGTGATGGCCTACTGGCTGTTCAAGTCGGAGCCGGACGCCTGGTCGTGGGACCAGCAGAAGGCGAAGGGCAAGGCCGGACAGGAGTGGGACGGCGTGCGCAACTACCAGGCGCGCAACAACATGCGCGCCATGAAGGTCGGCGACCGCGGCTTCTTCTATCACTCCAACCAGGGCAAGGAGGTCGTCGGCATCGTCGAGGTGTCGGCGCTGGCGCACCACGATTCCTCGACCGAGGACGAGCGCTGGGAATGCGTGGACATCCGCGCGGTCGAAGACATGCCGAAGCCGGTGAGCCTCGACGACATCAAGGCCAACCCGAAGCTTTCCGACATGGTTCTGGTCAACAATTCGCGGCTTTCGGTGCAGCCGGTCGCCGACGACGAATGGGCCGAGATCTGCCGCATGGGAGGGCTGGACAAGGCGCCGTGAGCGAACCGCAAGCCGCGCCTCGATCCGCAGGCGTTCATCCGCGCCAACACGGCGCTGATGACGCCGCCACACGTGCCGGAGATCGTGCTGCACCTGGCCGACGAGGCGCACGATCTGTGGCACCGCACCGAGGAGCAGCTGCAGGAAATCGGCCTGCCGCCGCCGTTCTGGGCGTTTGCCTGGGCCGGCGGGCAGGGGCTGGCGCGCTATCTGCTCGACCATCCCGAGACTGTCGCGGGCAAGCGCGTGCTCGATTTCGCCAGCGGCTCGGGCCTTGTCGCCATCGCCGCGGCGAAGGCCGGCGCGGCAAGCGTCGAAGCGAGCGACGTCGATCCGTTCTGTGCCGCGGCGGTGGCGCTCAACGCGGCGCAGAACGATGTCGCGATCGCCTATTCGCAAGCCGATCTCGTCGGCACGGCGGGACCATGGGACGTGGTGCTGGCGGGCGACGTCTTCTACGACCGAGAACTCGCCGCCCGCGTTGCGCCGTGGTTCGCAGGGCTGGCGGCGCGCGGGACGACCGTGCTCGTCGGCGATCCCGGCCGCTCCTACCTGCCGAAGACCGGGCTTGAAGCGCTCGCCACCTACCAGGTGCCGGTGACGCGGGCGCTGGAGGACGCCGAGGTCAAGCGCACCACGGTGTGGCGGCTGGTGCCGGAGATTTGAAGTTCCTCCCGCGCTGGTCCTGCTTGACGGGGCCTGTAGCCGCCCATTCAATCCGCGCGTGCGGCCTCGGTGCCGCAAGGGGAGGAACGAATGAGCTTTTCGGGCGTGAACTATCTCGCCGTCGTCGTGGCGGCGGTCGCCGCGTTCGTATTCGGCGCCATCTATTACGGCGCGCTGAGCAAGCCGTGGATGAAGGCCGCGCGCATCACGCCGAAGCCGGGCAGCACCGGCATGATGCCGCCGCCGGCCCTGCTCATCAATTCGATCGTCTGCGAACTGATCATGGCCTGGGTGCTGGCGGTGTTCGTGACGCTGACCGGTGGCGCCGGCGTGTGGGCGGGCATCGTCGTCGCCTTCTTCGCCTGGCTCGGCTTCATGGCGACGACGGTTTCGATCAACCAGCGCTACCAGGGCTACGGCTGGAACCTGACGGTGATCGACGCCCTCCACTGGCTGGGCGTTGCCGTCATCATGGGCGCCATCCTCGGCTGGTGGAGCTGAGGCGCAGCCAACCCTGAACGGCTCCAAGTTTTTGTTTTCGCGCAATTCCGGACGGAAAACCGGTTCCCGCTTTTCCTGGAATTGCTCTAACGCAGCCACAGCTCCGGCAGGAAGGTGACGTAGACCGTCACCAGTTCGAGGCGGCCGAGCACCATCGAGATCATGGTCAGCCATTTGGCGGCGGCGGGGATGGAATCGAAATTGGTGGCGGGGCCGACGATCGGGCCGAGGCCCGGGCCGGCATTGGCCATGCCCTCGGCGATCGCCGAACTGCTCGACAGGAAGTCGAGCCCGGTCGCGGTCATCAGCAGCGTGAGCACGACGAAGGTGAGCACGTAGAGCAGCAGGAAGTTGGTCACCGCGTCGATCGTGTCGTTGTCGACGCGGCGTTCCTGGTATTTCAGCACCAGCACGCGGTTCGGCGAAATCGCGCGCCTGAGATGCCCCATCGCGTTGGCGTAGAGTAGCTGCCAGCGGAAGATCTTGACGGCTCCCGCCGTCGATCCGGCACAGCCGCCGATGAAGTAGAGCACGAAGAACAGCGCGATCGCGAAACTGCCCCAGGCCGAGAAGTCGGCGGTGGCGAAGCCGGTGTCGGTCAGCACCGAGGTGACGTTGAAGGCCGAGGTGCGAAGCGCCTCGCCGGGCCGCATCCCGTGCGCGACGTTCCATGCGGTCGACAGGAAGATGGCGACGCCCAGAACCTTCAGGAAGCCGCTGATCTGGCCGTCCGCCAGGAAGGCGCGGCGGCCGCGAAACAGCAGCATCGTGTAGAACAGCAGCGGCAGGGCGCCGAGCGTCATGAAGACGATCAGCACGATTTCGATCGGCACCGAGTGGTAATAGCCGATCGAGGCGTCCTTGGTCGAATAGCCGCCGGTCGCCAATGCGGTCATCGCGTGGTTCACGGCATCGAAGAAGTTCATGCCGGCAGCCGCGAGCGCCAGCGTGCAGGCGAAAGTCAGCCCGACATAGGCGATGGCGATTGCCCGGATCAGCTGGATGATGCGCGCGAACGGCTTGTCGGACTTTTCCGAGGATTCGAGCTGGAACAGCTGCATGCCGCCCACCCGCATCATCGGCAAGCAGCGCGATCGCCATGGCGACGATGCCGATGCCGCCGATCCATTGCAGGAGAGAGCGCCACAGCAGGATGCCCTCGGGCATGGTGTCGAGGCCGCTGAGCACGGTCGCTCCCGTGGTGGTCAGGCCGGAGATCGTCTCGAAGACGGCGTCGGTGAACGACAGGTGCTGGTTGGAGAACAGGAACGGCAGCGAGCCGAAGACGCTGATCGACAGCCAGCTGGAGACGGTGAGCACGTAGCCGCTGCGCCGGTCGAGATCGTCTCGCGAGGAATGCCAGAAGCCGACCGCCATGAGACCGCCGCAGGCGGTAGTGGCCAGCCCGGCGAACAGGAAGCTCCTGAAATCCCCGTCGTGGTTGGCGAGGTCCACCGCCATCGGCACCAGCATGACGGCGGCGAGCGCCAGGAGGAAAATGCCGTTGACCGAGGCGACGAAGGTAATCTGCCGGCGATTCAAGGAAGGACGATCCCCGCGAAGGCGCAGGTCTCTACTCCCATTCAACTGGACATACAAGCTGGCATCGCCGCCCGCCGGGGCGGCGTCTCAACGCACCACTTCGAGCACCGTTCGCGGCGAAAGCCGCGGCAGCAGGCGTCGCATCACGCGCCGGCGCGACCGCCACGCAGCCCTCGGTCGGCGTGAAGCCGGGGCGGGCGAGATGCAGAAAGATCGCGCTTCCCCGGCCGCGCCGGCGCACCGAGACATTCCAGTCGAGAACGACGCAGACGTCGTAGAGGCGGTCGTCGCGCCACATTTTCTCGTGCGAGGCCGGGTAGGGCAGGCGCACCGGGCGATTGTAGTTGCGATCGGCTGCGGCGTCGCACCAGCCGAGGTCGCGGCCGATCGCGACGAGCGGAAGCCGCGAGATGCGGCGAATGCGCCCGTCGGGACGGAAGAAGCCCGTCCGCAGGCGCATCGCTGCCAGCGGCGTGGCGCCGTCGCCCTCCCGCTTGAAGGCCGAGATGCCGCCGCGGCCGAGCGCGCAGGCGAACACGCTGCCGCCTGCCCGCAGCAGCCCCTGAGATGGCCGGCCGGGCCGGGCGCGCACGACGAGCCGCGACAGTGCACCGTTTTTTTTGGCCGCAACCTTGCGATCACGAAATTTGGAGTATGATCGCATCGGGGCACAAATCGACGTGAGAGGGTTCCGCGAGCCGACCCTTCCGCATAAACGGGGACCGGTCAACCAGATTTCCCCTTTCGGTACAATGGATTGAACATGACTGCCAGGACCATCCTGATCGTCGACGACGACACCGACCTGCGCACCACGCTCCACGAGCAATTGTCGCTCTACGAGGAATTCGACGTGCTCGAGGAGGCGACCGCCTCCAAGGGCATCCAGGCGGCGCGCGCCGGCGTCGTCGACCTGTTGATCATGGATGTCGGCCTGCCCGACATGGATGGCCGCGAGGCGGTGAAGATCCTGCGCAAGGGCGGCTACAAGGCGCCGATCATCATGCTGACCGGGCAGGACACCGATTCCGACACGATCCTCGGTCTGGAGGCCGGCGCCAACGACTACGTGACGAAGCCGTTCCGCTTCGCCGTGCTTCTGGCTCGCATCCGCGCCCAGCTTCGCCAGCACGAGCAGAGCGAGGACGCCACCTTCGCCGTCGGTCCCTACACGTTCAAGCCGAGCCAGAAGCTGCTGGTCGACCAGCGCGGCGGCAAGGTGCGGCTGACCGAAAAGGAGGCCGCGATCATCAAATATCTCTACCGCGCCGGCCAGAAGGTGGTGACGCGCGACGTCCTGCTGGAGGAGGTGTGGGGATACAATTCCGGGGTGACGACGCACACGCTCGAAACCCACGTCTATCGGTTGCGCCAGAAGATCGAGCGCGATCCTTCCAATGCCGAAATTCTTGTGACAGAAAGCGGCGGATACAAGCTCGTTCCCTGAGCCGGCTTCACAGGCGGGCCGGCAGGTGATCGAGAGGGGACCTGGGAACGCCTGAATGTCGCTCGACGACGATATCCGCATCCTTGCCCGGGTGGAGCTGTTCGAGGAGTTTTCGCAGGATCACTTGCGCCTGCTCGCCTTCGGGGCAGAGACACTCAGGATCGCTGCCGGCCGCGAGCTCTACCAGGAGGGGCGACCGGCCGACTGCGCCTATGTCGTGGTCAGCGGAGAGGTCGCGCTCACCCACCCGCTGAACGGCAAGCAGGTGGCGGTCGGCTCGGCCGGCCCGGGCTCGATGCTCGGCGAACTCGGCCTTATCAGCGGCGCGAGCCGCCTCACCGGCGCCGTCGCCAGGACCGATACGGAAGTGATTCGGATCAGCCGCACGCTGTTTCGCCGCATCCTGGAGGAACATCCCGACCTCGCAGCGCGGCTGCACCACCAGATTTCCGAGCGGCTTTCGGGGCTGATCGCGCGGCTGGAGAAACTGGCGCCGCGGTTCTAGGCGCGTTCCAGTCGCACCGCTCCGCCGCATTGTGCGATGTGCGGCGTTCCGCCGCGCCGCGAAATTCCGCGTTCGCATTTGCGCGATGCGTAGCGTCCTGCCACGCCACGAAATGCTAGTCGAAGCCGAAGCGGGCGATCACCGGCACGTGGTCCGACGGCCTGTCCCAGTTGCGGGCCTCGCGCAGCACCTCGATCTCGCGCAGGTCGGGCGCCAGATTGGGCGACGACCACACGTGGTCGAGCCGGCGGCCGCGATCGGAGGCGGCCCAGTCGCGGTTGCGGTAGCTCCACCAGGTGAAGAGCTTTTCTTCCGGCGGAATGTGCTGGCGCATCAGGTCGGCCCAGCCGCCGCCGTCGCGCATCGACACCAGTCCCTCGGTCTCGACCGGCGTGTGGCTGACCACCTTGAGAAGCTGCTTGTGCGACCAGACGTCGGTTTCCAGCGGCGCGATGTTGAGGTCGCCGACCAGGATCGAGGCGCTTTCGCCGTCGTGGGCGGCGCGCACCGCGCGCATCTCCTCGATGAAGTCGAGCTTGTGGCGGAACTTCGGATTGACGTCCGGGTCCGGCTCGTCGCCGCCGGCGGGCACGTAGAAATTGTGCAGGAGCAGCTTGCGGCCGCCCGCCTCCACCTTCACCGACAGGTGGCGGCAGTCGCCCTTGCCGCAATATTCGCGCTTCTCGACGATCTCGATCGGCCGCCGCGAGATGGTGGCGACGCCGTGATAGCCCTTCTGGCCGTGCATGGCGACGTGCTCGTAGCCGAGCTCGCGGAATCCCGTCGGCCGGAAACAGCTCGTCGGGGCACTTGGTCTCCTGCAGGCACAGCACGTCCGGCCGGTAGTCGGCGAGGAACTGCTGCACCAGCGGCAGGCGCAGGCGAACGGAGTTGATGTTCCAGGTGGCGAGCGAAAAGGACATGCTGCGGGAAGGTCTCGTTGGAAGACCGTTAAATGGCAGGCGAGGCGGCGCGCCGCAAGACGTCCGCGTCAGGCACTCGTGGACTCAGGCGCGGCCCGTCACAGGATGCCGGTCGCGAACCGGTCGAGCCTGGAGCCTTCCCGGTAGCCGAGCCTCACGATCGCTGCGCCGACGATGCCGGTCGCCATGCCGCCGAGCACGTCGGTCAGGTAGTGGGTGCCGACATAGATCCGCGACCAGCAGATCAGCAGCGCGACCGCCGCGAGTGCGGCCGTGCGTCGCGGCAGGCCCTGCATCGCAAAGGCGGCGACGATCGCCAGCGACGCCGTCGCGTGATCGGACGGGAACGACCAGTCCGCGCTCCTGGCGATGATCAGGTGGGTCAATCCCGCGTCATAGGGTCGGACGCGCTGCACGAAGAGCAGGATGAGCTGATTTATCGCCAGCGCGAGCAGGAAAGAGAGGCCAGCCTGCAGAATGGCGTGGCGGACGTGCACGCGGTCGGTGCGGCTCCACCATTGCAGTGCCACGGCAACCACCATCAGCGGCACGCCGGCACGCGTCGCCGCGATCATCACGAAGTCGAGGACGGGCAGTGTTCCGGCGGGCGAGTTGATCCAGTGCGTGACGGCTGCGTCCACGGCGGCCTCCCGGCGATGTCGGCGGCAGAAAGGAGCCGGCACCTTGCGGCAGCAATCTTCCCCGAACCTTAAGCCGGGTCGTGCAGCGACCGGATGTCGCGGAAACGGATATGGGCGCGGCCGGCGCGCTCGAGTGCGCGACCGGCCGTCTGCGCTATGGAGCTACCGGTTCTTCTTGAACTGGTTCATCTCGCTGATGCGGGAGTAGTTGATCTTGAACACGCTGGGATCGAAGGTGACGCCCTGCTTGACGTTGAAGATCATCACCGTGGTGTCCTTGCCCTGGGCGTCGCGGATCGTCCACTGCTTCAGCTCGTAGGTCTCGGGATCGAACATCATGGTGATGGTCGAGTTGCCGAAGGCCGACTTGTCGGCGAGCTTGATGGTGGTGAGGTCCTTCTCTTCCTTGACGTCCTGAACCTTGTTTCCCGACAGGTCGATGTGGTCGTCGAGCAGCAGCTTCAGCGGCGTCTGGGACAGCGAATAAAGGTCGGCGGTGTGCAGCTTGTCGTTTTCGAGCACCACCGAGTTGCCGTCCGAGGTCACCTTGAACTGCGCCGGCGGCTCGTAGTCGAAGCGGATCTTGCCCGGCCGCTCGATGTAGAACTTGCCGCCGGTCTGCTCGCCGCGCGGCCCGAACTGCACGAACTCGCCCATCATCGTCTTGACGCTGGCGAAGTGGTCGGCGATGCGCTGCGCGGTGCTGCCGGCCTGGGCGTGGGCCGTGCCGGCGAATTGCGGGGCCGCGACGGCGGCCGCGGCGACAAGCGCGGCGCCGAGCAGGGCGCGTCGCGTTGGTGCGAAAAGGCTCGTCATGCTCATCTCGTTCCTGTCCTCGATCTCGGAGACCACGGCTAGGCGGGCAGTGGGGCCGAACTTTGGCGGCGCCGGCCTACCGATGGTCGCTGAGGCGAAGTTGGTGCGTGCCGGCGCGGTTGCAAGACCCGCCGTCAGTCGACGTAGTGGTCTTCCTCGGTCGGCACCAGGATCTCGCGCTTGCCGGCGTGGTTGGCCGGGCCGACGACGCCCTCCTGCTCCATGCGCTCGATGATCGAGGCGGCGCGATTGTAGCCGATGCCGAGGCGGCGCTGGATGTAGCTGGTCGAGGCCTTGCCGTCGCGCAGCACCACCGCCACCGCCTGGTCGTAGGGGTCGTCGGAGTCCTCGAAATTGCCGCCGCCGGAACGCCCGGCACCCGACGAATCGTCGCCGCCGTCGTCCTCCTCGGTGATCGCTTCGAGATATTCCGGAACGCCCTGCTGCTTCAGGTGCGCGACCACCTGCTCCACCTCGCCGTCGGAGACGAACGGGCCGTGGACGCGCTGGATGCGGCCGCCGCCGGCCATGTAGAGCATGTCGCCCATGCCCAGCAGCTGCTCGGCGCCCTGCTCGCCGAGAATGGTGCGGCTGTCGATCTTGGAGGTGACCTGGAAGGAGATGCGGGTCGGGAAGTTGGCCTTGATCGTGCCGGTGATGACGTCGACCGACGGGCGCTGCGTGGCCATGACGACGTGGATGCCGGCGGCGCGCGCCATCTGCGCCAGCCGCTGCACGGCGCCCTCGATGTCCTTGCCGGCGACCATCATCAGGTCGGCCATCTCGTCGATGATGACGACGATGTAGGGCATCGCCTCGAGATCGAGGCTCTCGGTCTCGTAGATCGCCTCGCCGGTGTCGCGGTCGAAGCCGGTCTGCACGGTGCGCGAGATCGTCTCGCCCTTCTTCTGGGCGGCGGCGACGCGCTGGTTGAAGCCGTCGATGTTGCGCACGCCGACCTTCGACATCTTGCGGTAGCGGTCCTCCATCTCCCGCACGGTCCATTTCAGCGCGACGACCGCCTTCTTCGGATCGGTGACGACCGGGGTCAGCAGATGCGGGATGCCGTCATAGACCGACAGTTCCAGCATCTTCGGGTCGATCATGATCAGCCGGCACTGCTCCGGCGTCATGCGGTAGAGCAGCGACAGGATCATGGTGTTGATCGCCACCGACTTGCCCGAGCCGGTGGTGCCGGCGACCAGCAGATGCGGCATCTTGGCGAGGTCGGCGATCACCGCCTCGCCGCCGATCGTCTTGCCGAGCGCCAGCGCCAGCCTGGCCTTGGCGGTCTCGAAGTCGCGGCTGGCCAGCAGCTCGCGCAGGTAGACGGTCTCGCGGCCGGCGTTCGGCAGCTCGATGCCGATGGCGTTGCGGCCGGGCACGACGGCGACGCGGCAGGCAATCGCGCTCATCGAGCGGGCGATGTCGTCGGCAAGCCCGATGACGCGCGACGACTTGATGCCCGGCGCCGGCTCCAGCTCGTAGAGCGTCACGACGGGGCCGGGGCGGACGTGGATGATCTCGCCCTTGACGCCGAAGTCCTCGAGCACGCCTTCGAGCAGCCTGGCGTTCTGCTCCAGCGCCTCGTCGGAGACGGACGGGTCGCGCTTCACGTTCTTGGCCTCGGCGAGATAATGCAGCGACGGCATCTCGAACTCGCCGCTGGCGATCAGCGAGGTCTGCGCCTCGCGGGTGACGCGGGCGCCCTGCTGCGGCCGCGGCGCCGGCTTTTCGACCCGCTGCGGCCCGGCCTGGCGCTGGTGCCGCCTGCGGCTGTGCGTCCGCGATCGCGCGGCATCGCGGACAGCTCGTCCTCGTCGGGGGCGAGCGAGGGCACGATGTCGCCTTCGAACTCCGGTTCGACGCGCCCGGCGCTGCCGCGGGTCATCGGCGGCTCCCACATCTCGTCGCGGTCTCACCGCGGGGGCACGCCGGCTGACGGCGGCGGGCCGGGGGCCGCCGAAACGGCGGCGCAGGAAGGCGCGCGACGACAGCCACCAGTGGGTGAGCGCGCCAAGCGCCAGCAGGCCCTCGGACCGCTCTTCGTCTTCTCCTCGTCCTCGTCGGTGAAGTCTTGCGGTTCGTGCGCGGCGACCTGCTCGCGGCGCGCCAGCAGCGGGGCGCCGTCGCGGCCACGCAGCGCGGCGGCGTAGAGCAGAAGCCAGAGCGCCGGCAGCGAAAGCACGATGGCGATGATGCCGCCGAGCCAGCCGTGCGGATAGCCGCCGGTCAGGGCGGCGGGCAGCGCCAGCACGAGATCGCCGACGACGCCACCGAGGCCGGACGGCAGCGGCCAAGTCGGCGGCGCGGAAATGCAGCCGACGACGCCGGCCGCCAGCACCGCTCCACCGAACCAGGCGAAGCCGCGGCGGCCGGGATGGCCGATGCGGCGCGCCGCCAGAAGCAGCAGCGCCCATACCGTCAGCGGCACCAGCGCCGGCACGGCAGCGAGGCCGAAGAACTGGATGGCGAGATCGGAGAATACCGCGCCCGGATAGCCGGCGGCGTTGGTCACGGCGTTGGCGGTGGCGTGGCTGAAGCTCGGGTCCTCGACGTTCCAGGTGCCGAGTGCCGCAAGCGCGCAGGCAACGATCGCCAGCAGGGCGAGCCCCGTCAGCCGCGCCATCTGCCGGCGCGCGAAGGCCTGGAGCGATCCCATGCCGTCGTCGATCGCAATCGGTGCCGTGTTGCCGGAACGCATGCCCACTTCCCCATCCTGTCGTTTGCCCGCGACGAGACGCCGGACGCATGGGCGCACCGGCGCATTTCAAGGCGAACGTAGCCAGCCCTTGGTTAAGGCGGCATTAACCATGGAGCGGCGCGGGCGCCTTCTGCAGATGAAAAAAGGGCCCGGGAAGAACCCGGGCCCAAGGTGTGGCGCGCGGGCGCCACGACGGGATTGTCCGGTGCGGGCGCTGGCGCGCCCGGCACGATCACATGTTGTAGGCCGACTCCCCGTGCGAGGTGAGGTCGAGGCCCTGGCGCTCGGCTTCCTCGGTCGGACGCAGGCCGATGATCAGGTCGACCACCTTGTAGAGGATCGCCGAGATGATGCCGCTCCACAGGATGGTGACGACGACGGCGATGATCTGCACCCAGACCTGCGAGGCCATGGAGAAGTCTTCGCCGCCGGTGCCGCCGAGATAGGGCGCGGTGAACACGCCCGTGCCGATGGCGCCGATGATGCCGCCGATGCCGTGGACGCCGAAGACGTCGAGCGAGTCGTCGTAGCCCATGCGGATCTTCACCACCGAGACGAAGTAGTAGCAGACCGCGCTGGCGATGATGCCGAGCACGATGGCGCCGATCGGACCGACGGTGCCGCAGGCGGGGGTGACGGCGACGAGGCCGGCGACCATGCCGGAAGCCGCACCCAGCATCGAGGCCTTGCCGCGGGCCAGCGCCTCGATGACCACCCAGCCGACGATCGCGCCGGCGGTCGCCACGAAGGTGTTCATCATGGCGAGCGCTGCGCCGCCATTGGCCTCGAGGTTGGAACCGGCGTTGAAGCCGAACCAGCCGACCCACAGGATGGCGGCGCCGACCATGGTCAGCGTCATCGAGTGCGGGGCCATGTTGTCCTTGCCGTAGCCGATGCGCTTGCCGAGCATGAGCGCACCCACCAGGCCGGCGATACCGGCGTTGATGTGGACGACCGTGCCGCCGGCGAAGTCGAGGGCGCCGAGGTTGAACAGGAAGCCCGCGCCGTCCCAGACCATGTGGGCGATCGGGAAGTAGACGAAGGTGACCCACAGGATCACGAACAGGATGACGGCCGAGAACTTCATGCGCTCGGCGATGGCGCCGACGATCAGCGCCGGGGTGATGGCGGCGAAGGTCATCTGGAAGCAGATGAAGACGTATTCCGGCAGCACGACGCCGTCGGTGAAGGTCGCCGCCGTGGTGTCAGGCGTGACGCCGGCCAGGAAGACCTTGCCGAAGCCGCCCCAGAACGGGCTGGTGCCGCCGCCGAAGGCGAAGGAGTAGCCCCACAATACCCACACGATCATGACGACCGCGCCGATCATCGTGCACTGCATCAGCACCGACAGCATGTTCTTGGTGCGCACCAGGCCGCCGTAGAACAGCGCCAGTCCCGGGATCAGCATGAAGAGCACGAGCAGGCTGGACGTCATCATCCAGGCGGTGTCGCCCTTGTCCATGATCGGCGCCGCCTCGTCCTGCGCGAAGGCGGCCAGCGTGCCGAATGCGACGAGCCCCAACCCGCCGAGCAATGCGGGTCGCATCGCATTCTTGAAAGTGTTCGAGATGTTCATTTCTGTCTCCATCAACTCGAAATGGCTGCCTAAAGCGCGTCGGCGTCGGTCTCGCCGGTGCGAATGCGCACCGCCTGATCGATGCCGTAGACGAAGATCTTGCCGTCGCCGATCTGGCCGGTCTTGGCCGCACCGCTGATCGCTTCGACGGTCCTGTCCACCATGTCCGCGCTCACTGCCACCTCGATCTTGATCTTCGGCAGGAAGCTGACGGCGTATTCGGCGCCGCGATAGATTTCCGTGTGCCCCTTCTGACGTCCGTATCCCTTGACCTCGGTGACGGTCAGGCCCTGAATGCCAACCTCGGTGAGCGCGTCGCGCACCTCGTCGAGCTTGAACGGCTTGATGATTGCCATCACGATTTTCATCAGGTTTCACCCTTCGCTGGTGCGGGTCCCCCGCGTTGCATCACATCGCCGGACGAGCTGGCGACCGGTGAGTGACAACATGGGATTCAAGCTCCGTGCCAGTTGCGGCAGACGGGGCATTAACGCTTTGGAAACAAAGGGGAATCGTTCGGCAGATGACGAAACGCCGGGCAATGGTGCCCGCGTATGTGCCTACGAAATAGGCAGAATCGCGATTTTGCCTATTTCTTTTGCCGAGTGCGCAGCCGCGTCAGGCCCTCCTGGGCCGTCGAGGCGATCAGCACGCCGGAGCGCGAGTAGAGCTGGCCGCGCGCGAAGCCGCGCGAACCGCCCGAGCTCGGGCTGTCCTGCGAATAGAGCAGCCAGTCGTCGAGCGGGTGCTGCCGGTGGAACCACATGGCGTGGTCGAGGCTGGCCATCTGCAGGTTCGGATCGAAGCCCGCCCGGCCATGCGCGAAGTTCGACGTGTCGAGCAGCGTCATGTCCGACAGATAGGCGAGGATCGCCGCCTGCAGCGGCCGGCTGTCCGGCACCTCGCCGGTCATGCGCAGCCACACGTTCTGGCGCGGCGGCAGCTTGTCGCGGCTGGTGTAGTGCTCGATGTTGACCGGCTTGACCTCGAGCGGCCTTTCGCGCGCCCAGAACCGGCGCACGCCCTCGGGAAGGTCGGCGCCGACCTGCTCCAGCAGCTCGAACTGGGTCTTCAGCTCCTCCGGCTGCGGCACGCCTTCGGGCATCGGCATCTGGTGCTCCGGCCCGTCCTCGTCGACGTGGAAGGAGCACTCCAGCGAGAAGATGGCGCGGCCGTGCTGGATGGCGGTGACGCGGCGGGTGGCGAAGCTGCCGCCGTCGCGCAGCCGGTCGACCTGGTAGACGATCGGCACGGCGGGGTCGCCGCCGAGCATGAAATAGCAATGCAGGGAGTGGACGTGCCGGTCCGTCTCGACGGTGCGCTGGGCGGCGACCAGCGCCTGGCTGATCACCTGGCCGCCGAAAACGCGCTGCCATCCGGTCTGCGGGCTGCGGCCGCGGAAGAGGTTGTGTTCGAGCTTCTCGAGGTCGAGTATTGAAAGAAGCTCCTGCATGGCCGATGTCATGTGCAATTGCCCTTCCAGGTGGCGCCGGTTGCAAGGTTCCAACAGGAAGGGCCGAATCAAGTCAAGCGGGCACGTCGGCTCGCCGGCCAGGCTGGCCGGTCGGACGGGCGCAGGCTCGCAGGGAGAGCAGGAATGGCCGCGGCACGGAAGACGGGCAACAGCAAGGCCGGACGGCGCAGCGTGGACGTGCTGGTGGCCGGCGCCGGCTATGTCGGGCTGGCGACGGCGGTCGCCATCAAGCAGGCGCGGCCGAACCTTTCGCTGGCCGTCGTGGACGCCGCGCCCGCGGGCGTGTGGAAGAAGGACGGGCGCTGCTCGGCGATCGCGGCGGCCGCCTCGCGCATGCTCGACCGGCTCGGATGCTGGGAAGAGATCGCGCCGCAAGCGCAGGCGATGACGGAGATGATCGTCACCGATTCGCGCAGCTCCGACCCGGTGCGGCCGGTGTTCCTCACCTTCGATGGCGAGGTGGCCCCGGGCGAGCCGTTCGCGCACATGGTGGCCAATGTCGATCTTAACGGCGCGCTGCGGCGCCGGGCGGGCGAACTCGGCATCGACATGGTGGAGGGCGTGGCGGTCGACGGCTTCGAGCGCGTCGGCGCCGGTGTCGAGGCGACGCTCGCCGACGGCACCGTCTTCGAGGCGAGGCTGCTGGTCGCCGCCGACGGCGTGAAGTCGCGGCTGCGCGAGATGGCCGGCATCGGCACGGTGCACTGGGACTACGGCCAGTCCGGCATCGTTTGCACCGTCGTCCACGAGCGTCCGCACGAGGGCAGGGCCGAGGAGCACTTCCTGCCTGCCGGGCCGTTCGCCATCCTGCCGCTGAAACCCGCCAGCGACGGCACCAACCGCTCCTCGATCGTGTGGAGCGAGCGGACGGCGGAGGCCGAGCGGCTGGTCAAGGAAGACAGGCTGGTGTTCGAGACCGAGCTCGAGCGGCGCTTCGGCCTGAAGCTCGGCGAGATCCGCGTCGAAGGCACGCCGCGCGCATGGCCGCTGGGGCTGACGCTGGCGCGCGCCTTCGTGGCCGACCGCATCGCGCTGGTCGGCGACGCCGCCCACGGCATTCACCCGATCGCCGGGCAGGGCCTCAATCTCGGCTTCAAGGACGCCGCGGCACTGGCCGAGACCATCGTCGAGGCCGACAGGCTCGGCCAGGACATCGGCGCGCTCGACGTGCTGGAGGGCTACCAGACCTGGCGGCGCTTCGACACCTGGCAGATGGGCGTCACCACCGACGTGCTGAACCGCCTGTTCTCCAACGATTTCGGGCCGCTGCGAGCAGTCCGCGACATCGGGCTCGGGCTGGTCGACCGGATGCCGGGGCTGAAGAGCTTCTTCATCCGCCAGGCCTCCGGCCTGACCGGCGCGACGCCGCGCCTGCTGCAGGGCGAGCCGATCTGAACCGCCGGTCCTTCGTTCACGACAAATTTTGCACCGGGGGGCCTGCCTTGGCAGGCGAGCAGCGCTAGGTTTTCATTTCGCGGCGATCAAGCCGCCCACCGACAAGGAGAACCATCATGCAGCGCAACGCCACGGCCGTCTGGAAGGGAACGCTCAAGGAGGGCAGCGGCACGCTCGACGTGCAGAGCGGCGCGCTGTCGGCCCAGCCCTATTCCTTCAAGACCCGCTTCCAGGACGAGGGCGGCAAGTCCGGCACCAATCCGGAGGAGCTGATCGCGGCTGCCCATGCCGGCTGCTTCGCCATGCAGCTTTCCGCCTTCCTGGAAAACAACGGCACGCCGGCCGAGAAGCTGGAGGCGCGCGGCGTCGTCACGCTCATTCCCGGCACCGGCATCACCGAAAGCGCGATCACGCTGGTCGGCACGGTCCCGGGCATCGAGGAGGCCAAGTTCAAGGAACTCGCCGACAAGGCCAAGGCCGAGTGCCCGGTGTCGAAGGCGCTCGGCGCGATCAAGGTGTACGCTGGAGGCGCGGCTGGCCTGAGCCGGCTCGGCCTCGAACACGCGGTCGCGGCGATCCGTCGCGACCGTCTTCAGAAACAATCGCAAAGTCTCAAGCGTTGGACCCGCAAGGTCGGGTCCCGCCGGCTGCCCACTTCGCAACCAAAGAACCCGTTCCCGACCCTATAGTTTTCGACGCAACCAAAGCCGTCGGGAGGAACGACATGCTGCAAGTGAGCGAACCGCGAACCCTGCGCCCGCAGGCCGGGAATTCCACTCTCGAAATCACCGACATCACCGAGAAGGCGGCGAGGCTGCCGGCCTTCGACGGACACGAGCGAATCTGGCTCGGCCGCGACGACAGGCGCGGGCTGACGGCGATCGTGGCGATCCACGACACCACGCTCGGCCCGGCGCTCGGCGGCACGCGCATCTGGCCGCACGAAAGCTTCGAGGCCGCGCTCACCGACGCGCTGCGGCTGTCGCGCGGCATGACCTTCAAGGCGGCGATCGCCAACGTGCCGTTCGGCGGCGGCAAGGCCGTCATCATGGCCGACGCGAAGACGGACAAGACGCCGGCGCTGCTGGAAGCCTATTCGGAAATGCTGGCGGCCCTCGACGGGCAGTATTTCACCGGCGAGGATGTCGGGCTGACGCTCGCCGACGCCGACTTCCTGCGTGCCCGCACGCCCAACGTCACCGGCACCACCAAGGGCGGCAGCGGCAACCCGTCGCCCGTCACCGCCGAGGGCTGCTTTCCTCGGGCTGAAGGCGGCGCACGCGCATGCGTTCGGCAGCGACGATCTCGCCGGCAGGCGCGTGGCCGTGCAGGGGCTGGGCGCGGTCGGCCGTGCGTTGTGCGAAAGGCTGAAGGCGGCGGGCGCGGAGCTCGTCGTCGCCGACATCGACGGCGCCCGGGTCGACAAGGCCGTGGCGGACCTCGGCGCCACTGCGTCGACGCCCGGGGAGATCGTTGCCGTCGAGGCAGACATCTTCGCGCCCTGCGCGCTCGGCGGCGTGCTGTCGGAAAGGACGATTCCCTCGCTGAAGGCAGAAATAGTAGCCGGGTCGGCCAACAATCAGCTGGAGAAGCACGAGGATGCGCGCCGGCTGAAGGAGCGCGGCGTTCTCTACGCGCCCGACTACGTCATCAATGCCGGCGGTCTCATCAACGTGGCGGCCGAACTGGCGCCGGGCGGCTACGACCGGGAGGCGACGATGGCCAAGGTCGCCGAGATACCGGCGACGCTCGCCGACATCTTCGCGCGGGCCGATGCCGAAAACCTGCCGACCAACGACGTCGCGCAGCGCATCGCCGAGGAACGGATCGCGGCGGCGCGCTAGGGCAATTCCAGGAAAAGTGGAAGCCGGTTTTCCGTCCGGAATTGCGAGAAAACAAGAACGAGCGCCGTCGCCGAGGCGACGCGCCTCATCCGTCGGCCTCTACTCGTCGCTCTGCAGGCGCAGCGCGCGGGCGAAGTAGCCGACCAGGAAGGCGGTGCTGATGCCGAAATTGATGATGCCGGTGACCGCCGCCATGGCGCCGAATATCTGGTAGTCCGGGTCAGCACGAGATCGCCATAGCCGACCGTCGTGTAGGTGACCAGCGCGAAGTAGATGGTCGCTCGTAGCCGTGCAGCGCGCCGGCCAGCGCCAGCCCGATCGACCAGATGTAGATCTGGATCGTGTGCGACACGACGATGACCATGACCGGCACGATGACGTGGGCGAAGTCGGAGCGGAAATTGCCGTGCGGCTTGCCCAGCGCCGACCGTCTCAGCAAGAACTCGATCAGCCTGAGCAGCACGGCGACGTGCAGCAGGGTGCACAGGAGCAATACGCCGCTGCCTGCGGCAATCTGGAAGACGACAGACATGGCGGGCGGGATATGAGCGCACTGCGTGGCGGTTCACAAGGGCCTTGCGCGTGAGAGGTCTAGAGCGGGGCGAAGGCGGCGGCCACCGCTTCGGCGTGGTGTCTCACCTCGGCGATCGGCGAGGAAGACATGAGCGCGAGCGCATCGGCATAGCATCCCGAGGCGAACTTCACCTCGTCGCCGGCCACTGCCTCGGCGAAGCGCGCGACTTCCTGCCTGTGCAGTTCCCTGTCGGCATCAGGGATCGGCGCTTCCGTCGTGCCGGCCCAGCGCGTAGGCTCGGCGTAGAGATAGTACAGGACCGCCGTGTTCGAGGTTTTTCGTGCCTGCGTGACGATGCCGAACGCGTGCTTGACGAGCTGTACGGCGTCGAGATGCCGAAACGTCGTGCTGCCGTCGGCGAGCGCGTCGCGCATGGCGCAGTAGTGTGCCATATCCGGCCCCCAGTCGTGCTTGAAATAGGCCTCGGCGAAGCTTCCCGGTCGCTTCGTCCTGAACGGTTCGAAGCGCTTGGATTCCACGCCCACCAGCATCCCTTCGGTGACGATCACCGCATCGAGCCAGGGGTGTCGGCCGCGCGACCACGGAAACCGCAGCGATTGCTCCGGCGTCACCGTCTGTGGCACGCCATCGAGTTCCAGACCCGGCAGCCCGGGAAACTCGTCCGGCCGCCCAATGAAGAAGCCGAAGAAGTTGGCGGCGAGGGCGGCCGAAGACTGGACGTTTTCGAACTTCCCGCTCGCCTCCTCGTTGCCGGGGGAGGCGCGGTAGAGCGCCATGATGCGCTCGCGGTCGAGATGCGGGAGAAGCCCTCTGTCGAGCATGGGCTTCTCCACGGGGGGCATTCTCCTTCAGTTGAACGCCGCCGAGGCGGCGGTCACACGTGCCGCTCGACCATCATCTTCTTGATCTCGGCGATCGCCTTTGCCGGATTGAGCCCCTTCGGGCAGGCCTGAGTGCAGTTCATGATCGTGTGGCAGCGGTAGAGCCGGAACGGGTCTTCCAGATTGTCGAGCCGCTCGCCTGTCGCCTCGTCTCTGGAGTCGATCAGCCAGCGATAGGCCTGCAGCAGCACGGCGGGGCCCAGATAGCGCTCGCCGTTCCACCAGTAGCTCGGGCACGAGGTCTGGCAGCAGAAGCAAAGGATGCACTCGTAGAGCCCGTCGAGCTTCTGCCGGTCGTCGTGGCTCTGCAGCCATTCCTTGGCGGGCTCCGGCGACACGGTCTGCAGCCACGGCTCGATGGAGGAAAGCTGCGCGTAGGGCACGGTGAGGTCGGGCACGAGGTCCTTGACCACCGGCATGTGCGGCAGCGGGTAGACCTTGACCGCCCCGGACACCTCGTCGGCGCCCTTGGTGCAGGCCAGCGTGTTGGTGCCGTCGATGTTCATGGCGCAGGAACCGCAGATGCCCTCGCGGCATGAGCGGCGCAGCGTCAGCGTCGGATCGACGTTGTTCTTGATCCACAACAGCGCGTCGAGGACCATCGGCCCGCAATCGTCCATGTCGACATAGTAGGTGTCGAGACGCGGGTTCTCGTCGTCGTCCGGCGACCAGCGGTAGATCCTGTATTCGCGCAGATTGGTCGCGCCTTCCGGCTTCGGCCAGGTCTTGCCCTGTCCGACCTTGGAGTTCTTGGGGAGGGTGAGTTCGACCATCTTCTTCTCTCAATACACCCGCTTCTTGGGCGCGATCTTGGCCGGGTCGATGCCGCCCTCGTCGGGCTTCAGCATCGGCTCGGTGTGCACCGGCCGGTAGGTCAGCGTCACCTGGCCGTCGGCGTTCACGTGGGCCAGCGTGTGGTGGCGCCAGTTGGCGTCGTCGCGGTCCGGGATAGTCCTCGCGCGCATGCGCGCCGCGGCTTTCGGTGCGCGCCTCGGCGCCGTAGACCGTGGTGATGGCGCAGGCCATCAGGTTTTCCAGCTCCAGCGTCTCGACCAGGTCGGAATTCCAGATCATCGAGCGGTCGGTGACGTGCAGGTCCGGCATCTCCTTCCACAGCGCGGAGATGCGCTCGCAGCCCTGCTTCAGCGATTCCTCGGTGCGGAAGACGGCGGCGTCCTCCTGCATGGCGCGCTGCATCCTGTCGCGCAGCACGGCTGTCGGCGTGCCGCCGTCGGCGTGCCGGATCGTGTCGAAGCGCGTCCATGATCTTGTCGCAGGCCGCCTCGTTGACGTCGGGGATCGCCGTGTCGCGGTCGATGATCTCGGCGGCGCGGATCGCCGCGGCGCGGCCGAACACGACGAGGTCGATCAGCGAGTTCGAGCCCAGCCGGTTGGCGCCGTGGACCGAGGCGCAGGCCGCCTCGCCGACCGCCATCAGGCCGGGCGCGACGCGGTCGGGCTCGGCCTCGGTCGGGTTCAGCACCTCGCCCCAGTAGTTCGTCGGGATGCCGCCCATGTTGTAGTGCACGGTCGGCAGCACCGGGATCGGGTCCTTGGTGACGTCGACGCCGGCGAAGATGCGCGCCGATTCGGCGATGCCGGGCAGCCGCTCGTGGATCACCGCCGGGTCGAGATGGTCGAGGTGCAGGAAGATGTGGTCCTTGTTCTTGCCGACGCCGCGGCCCTCGCGGATCTCCATCGTCATGCAGCGCGAGACGACGTCGCGCGAGGCGAGGTCCTTGGCCGACGGCGCGTAGCGCTCCATGAAGCGCTCGCCCTCGGAATTGACCAGATAGCCGCCTTCGCCGCGCACGCCCTCGGTGATCAGGCAGCCGGCGCCGTAGATGCCGGTCGGGTGGAACTGCACGAACTCCATGTCCTGCAGCGGCAGGCCGGCGCGCGCCACCATGCCGGCGCCGTCGCCGGTGCAGGTATGGGCCGACGTGCAGGAGAAATAGGCGCGCCCGTAGCCGCCCGTCGCCAGCACCACCATCTTGGCCGAGAAGCGGTGGATCGTGCCGTCGTCGAGGTTCCACGCCACCACGCCGGTGCAACGGCCGTCGTCGTCCATGATCAGGTCGAGGGCGAAATACTCGATGAAGAACTGCGCGTGGTTCTTCACCGACTGGCCGTAGAGCGTGTGCAGGATGGCGTGGCCGGTGCGGTCGGCGGCCGCGCAGGTGCGCTGCACGGGCGGGCCCTCGCCGAACTCGGTCATGTGGCCGCCGAACGGGCGCTGGTAGATCTTGCCTTCCTCGGTGCGCGAGAACGGCACGCCGTAGTGCTCGAGCTCGTAGACGGCGGCCGGCGCCTGCGCGGACCATGTATTCCATGGCGTCGACGTCGCCCAGCCAGTCCGAGCCCTTGACCGTGTCGTAGAGGTGCCACTGCCAGCTGTCGGGGCCCATGTTCTGCAGCGAGGCGGCGATGCCGCCCTGTGCCGCCACGGTGTGCGAGCGCGTCGGGAAGACCTTGGTGATGCAGGCCGTCTTCAGCCCCTGCTCGGCCATGCCGAGCGTGGCGCGCAGACCGGAGCCGCCGGCGCCCACCACCACCACGTCGAACTTGTGATCGACGAATTCGTAAGACGAGCCGGCCTTGCCTCGACTGGTTTGTGCTGTCTGGGTCTCGGCCACGCGTCAGCCTCCGAAGGAAAGTTTGAGCAGGGCGAACACGCAGGCCGCGCCGATCGCCACCGTGAAGAAGATGTTGAGCATCAGCAGGATCACCTTGAGGAGTTCGCCGTGGATGTAGTCGGCGATGCTCTCCTCCATGCCGAGGCGCATGTGGTCGAGGCTGATGACGATGAACAGCGCCAGGAGCACGGCCACCAGCGGCTGGCCGAGCACGGCGGTCACCGTCAGGTAGTCCTTGCCCAGCAGCGACATGACCAGCCCCAGCGCGAACAGCGTCAGCGGCACGAGCGCCACGGAGGTCACCCGCACGCGCCAGAAATGAGCGGTGCCTCCCTTGGCCGAGCCGAGGCCGCGAACCTTTCTGAGTGGTGTGCGCATTTCGGTCATGGTCGGTCTCAATAGATCAGGAAGAAGGCGATCCAGGTCGCCACGGTGAGGATCAGCGCGCCGATGAGCGTCGCCCAGGCGAGCTGGGTCGCGGTGTGCTTTTCCATGCCGAGCCCGGTGTCCCACAGGAAATGGCGGATGCCGCCGAGCAGGTGCTGCCACATCGCCCAGGTGAAGCCGAACAGGACGAGAAGGCCGATCCACGAGCCCATCACCCAGTTCGCCGTGGCAAACCAGTCCGGCGAGGTGGCGGCCGCGATCAGCCACCAGGCGACCAGCAGCGTGCCGAAATAGAGGGCCAGCCCGGTGATGCGGTGGATGATGGACATCGCCATCGTCGGGATGAAGCGATAGACCTGCAGGTGAGGCGACAAGGGCCTTGGACGCATGGCTGCTGGATTGGGCATGGCTCCCCCTTGTTGGTCACCGGCGGGGTCCCGGCCGCGCGCGAACGGCGCGGCAGTGAGGGACGGGAACCCCCGGAGCAAGGTGGTTCTAATCCGGTTCTCGCACTGCGTCAAAGCCGTAAAACCCGTGCGCGGACGAATGCTTAGCCCGCAATCGGGATCAAATCGGTTGAAGCGCCGGTCGCTGCTCCGGCCTGGAAAAAATCAGCCGTGGCACGTGATCGGCCGCTTGCCTGCCTTCATCCACAGCGCCTCGCCGTCGCCGACCACCAGGGCGTAGGCGTCCTTGCCGTAGCGGCTGCGCTGGGCGGGCGGCGATGCCGGCAGCTCGATCGCTTCGCCCTCGGGGTCTGTCACCACGACCGAGCCGCCGAAGCTCTCGATGGCAAGCTTGCCGCCGTCGCCGCAATCGTAGCTCAGATGCCGCGGCTGGTCGGGGGCGACCGAAGTCGCGGGTCCCGGCGCATCGACGCAGCCTGCCAGAGCCACGGGCGCCAGCACGAACAGGTTTGCCAGGGTCCGGCGGGCGGTTCGATTCGCGATCATGGCCGGCAAGCTATTCCCGTTGTCGGCCCGAGATCAACCGAGCCCGCCGCGACGCAGCGGCAGCGGCGCTCACTGAGCCGCCGACGTTAACCATACCCGTCAATAGGCCGGTGCATGGCGCCCCTGTCCCCCGTGACAAAGGTTAAGGAGAGGTTAATGTTGAGTGCGAGGGGGCCGTGGCCTTTTTCGAAGGAGACGCGCCATGCGCCGCAACACCGTGAATTCTCGCCGCCTGCCGCGCGTTGCGGCGGCCTGCGCCGCCGCAGGACTGATGCTGGCGGCCATCGCCCCGGCTTCGGCCGGCGGGTTCGTGAGGGAACGCGTCTACGACGATTCCTTCGGCAACCTGATCGTGCTCAGCCCGTCCGGCTACAAGCGCATCGTCGTCGGCATGGGCCACGTCGCGGCCGAACTGGAGCAGCAGCAGGGGCCGCGCGTCGTCTACGGCGAGAACGGTCATTCGCACTACCGCGCCGAGCGGCACTGCTACCGGCCGGGCGTGCTGTGGCACGGGCGCAGCTACATGTACGGCCTTTCAGACGGCGAACTGCCGACGCCGCCGCTGATCTGCGAGTGAGGCCGAAGCCGGAGGCCTGCCGCCGGCAGGCCCTGATTTGGTCATACTTCTCCCGCCTGCTCCGGCGGGATTAGGAGTCTGTTAACCATGAGCCAGGCGCATACCGCACGGGCGCTCAGAGCCCACACGGCGTCGCTGGAGACGATGACGCGCTTCGTGCTGGCGACGCTGGCGCTGGCCAGCGGCGTCTATACCTATCTCGGCGTGCGCAGCCTGCTCGACGGCACCGCGACGATGGTCTTCCTGGCCGCCATCATCTACTCGGCCGCCGTCTCGGTCGGCATTTACGGGTTCTGGACCTATCTGATCCGCTTCCTGCCGGAGATGCGCGACGGCACCTCGCGGGCCGCGCTGATGGGCGTGATGGCGCTCGGCTCGCTGATGATCGTGGCGATGTCGTCGTGGCTCAACGCCGCCGCACTTGCCGGCTCGGCGGCGGTCGAGCAGCATCTGGCCGAAACGCTCGAAGGCTACACATCCGATCTCGACCAGGCCCACACCAACGCGCTCGCCGCGGCCTCGCTGCTGCCCGACATCCAGCGCGCCGAGGAGCGGTTCGCGCGACTGGCCGAGGACGAGCGCAATTCCGGCGCGCTCACCGGCACCTCGGGTTCCGGGCAGCGTCGTGCAGCTTCTCACCCAGATGTCGGCGCAGATGAAGGAGCTCGAAGGCACGATCCAGGGGTCGCGCGAGACCGTGGCCGACCTGTTCCAGCAGGGACAGGAGCATCTGGCGACGATGCGCGGCCTCGTCTCCGCCTCCGGCCCGGTGCAGGAGCGCGCCGATGCCTTTGCCGAGCAGTCGGTGGCGCTGGCCGGCGTCATCGCCTCGCTCGAGCAGACCTCGATCGCGCCGTCGGTCAGCCGCGCCGCCGCCGACCTTTCGGCCGGCTTCATCGCGCCGGTCGCCGACGGCGGCACCGCCGATCTGGCCGGGCGGCAGGACCAGGTGATGACGACGGTGCGCCAATCGGTGGCAGCCCAGTCGCAGGCGCTGTCGCAGGCGGCCGACGAGATCCTGTCGCAGCCCAAGGTGCCGGAGCGGCGCTTCGTGCCGCTGTCGTCGGCGGAAGCCGTGCTGCTCTATGCGCCGAGCTTCCTGCCGAGCTGGGCCGGCGCCATCTCCATCGACCTCCTGCCGGGCGTGCTCGTCGGCATCCTGGCCGTCGTCTACGGCGCGATCCGGCGCGGCGAGGACCGGCTCGACGACCTCGACCGCATCACCGCCGGCGACATGCTGCGCTCGCTCGAACTCCACGAGAAGCTGATGGCGCGGCGCGAAGCTCCCGCCGCCGAGCCCGCCGAAGCGCCGGAGGCCGCTCCGCTGCGGCCCGCCGCCTATCAGGCGCCGTCCGAGGCCGAGGCGCCGCGGCCGGCCGAAAACGTCACGCCGCTTTCGCTGTCCGAGCGCAAGCGGCTCGATCCTTAAGAGTCAGTCCGTTCCACAGGGTCCGCCATGCACAACGCCGAACAGATCTCGCAGCCACGCACGCGCAACGTGCTGGTGCGCTACTTTTCCCGCTTCGACGACGCGCTCGTGGTCAAGTGGGCGTTCCGCGGGCTGCTCGTCGGCACCGTCGGCGTGCTGGCGCTCGACCTGTCCAACCTGATCGAACAGAACGGCGGTCTGTGGGCGAACGACGCCAGGGCGGCCACCGAGATTTCCGAACCGGTGCTGCCGCCGCAGGTCCGCACCGACGCCCCGGCCGAACCCTCGGGCGGCGATCCGCGCCAGTTCATCACCACCGAAGAGGCTGCGCTGCAGCGCCCGATCCGGTTCGAGCTCGGCTCGGGCGGCGTGCTGTCGGCGACCGGCACGATCGACCACGGCGCGGCGGCGCGCTTTGCCGCCGAACTGGAGGCGCGCGGCGAATACGTGAAGACGGTGTCGCTCGATTCGCCCGGCGGCTCGCTCGACGACGCGATGGAGATGGCCCGGCTGATACGCAAGCTCGGGCTGGCAACCTCGGTCGAAAACGGCGCGATCTGCGCCTCGTCCTGTCCGCTGCTGTTTGCCGGCGGCGTCGAGCGCCATGCCGGCGACAGGGCGGCGATCGGCGTCCACCAGTTCTACGCCCAGCTCGGCAGCGAACAGGAGGCGCCGGAGCAGGTCATGGCCGACGCGCAGATCACCACGGCGCGAATCTCGCGTCACCTGTCCGACATGGGCGTCGATCCCGCACTGTGGCTGCACGCGCTGGAGACGCCGCCGCGCGCGCTCTACTACCTGTCGCCGAAGGAGCTGGCGCAGTATCGGCTGGTGACGCGTCCGGTGGCCGTCGCGCGCAACTGACGGTTCGTCGCGGGATCAGGCGGTTCTCTTTTCCGAACCGCGTTCGCTGCCCTCGGCGTCGTCGATGCGGCGGGCGGGACGTCCGTCGACGAGGCGTGCCGTCTTGACCCGATCCTTACCGGCGCGCTTGGCCGCGTAGAGCGCCTCGTCGGCGCGGCGCTGCAGTTCCGAGGCACTTTCGCCGGCAATATGTTCGGCGACGCCGAAGCTCGCCGTCAGCCTGAGTTGCGCCGGCAGGCCGTCGAGCCGCACTTGCGAAAAGGCCACGCGCGCATTCTCGGCGACCAGGCGCGCCGCGGCGAGATTGCAGCCCGGCAGCAGGATCGCGAATTCCTCGCCGCCGATGCGCGCGGCGTAGTGGCCCTCCCCGATCGTCTGACGCAACATGTCGGCGAAAGCCGCGATCACCCTGTCGCCGGCGGCGTGTCCATAGGTGTCGTTGACGGACTTGAAGTCGTCGAGGTCGCAGATCACCAGCGACACCGGCATTCCGTTGCCGGGGCGGCCGCCCAGTGCCTTGTCGCAGCGATCCTCGAAGCCGCGGCGGTTGAGCAGGCCCGACAATTTGTCGGTCTCGGAGTTGCTGGTCGCCTCCCGCAGCATCCGACTGATCATGATGCTGAGCAGGGTCAGCGCCACGGCGACGCCAAGCACGGTGCCCAGTGATTGCGAGAACATCGCGTAGGCGCTGTCGAGATAAGTTGCCGGGACCTTTGCCCATGCCGCCGGTGGCGCCTGCGATCAGCGGCTTGGCCAGATAGTGGAGCGAGGTCAGCGTCAGCATCACCGCCAGGCTGAAGTCGCGGCGGCTGCTCCATTTGGCGCGCCAGACCGTGGCCGCTCCGATCGCCTGCAGCAGGAAATACGGCACCTGGTAGAGCGTCATCCGCACCAGCGATTCGCGTGCCATGTCATGCGTGAATATCTGGGTGGCGAGGCCGGCAATTGCGATCAGCGCCATGACCAGCCACGGCGGGCGCCGATCATAGAATCGGGCGAGCCCGGCGTTCAGCCAGATCAGCGCGCCGAGGAACGCCGAGTAGGCGACGAGCACCATGATCTCGGCGCCGCCGGTCAGCGGGACGGCGAACTCGGCCAGAAAATTTGCCATGCCGAAGCCGAAGCTCAGCGCGAACAGCCGCGCCGAGACGAAGCTGCGCTCGTACATGGAGATCGCGGCGAAGGCGGACGCGAAGAGTCCGGCCATCGCCAGGTTGATCGCGAGAATGAAGACCGCGCCGCTCATGAACCTGTCCAATCAACTGAGGCCATCCTGCACGGGGCGGCCAAAGGGAAGGTTAACCGGGCACGATTTCGCGCCCCTGCGTCGCACAAAAAAGCCCTCCCGGGCGGGGAGGGCCTTTCGCGTGCAAGCGGATGAAGGCGGTGCCTATTTCCAGTCGCGGATGTCGACGAAGTGGCCGGCGATCGCGGCGGCCGCGGCCATCGAGGGCGACACCAGATGGGTGCGACCCTTGTGGCCCTGGCGGCCCTCGAAATTGCGGTTCGAGGTCGAGGCGCAGCGCTCGCCGGGCTTCAGCCGGTCGTCGTTCATGGCCAGGCACATCGAGCAGCCGGGCTCGCGCCATTCAAAGCCGGCGGCGAGAAAGATCTTGTCCAGCCCCTCGGCCTCGGCCTGCTCCTTCACCAGGCCGGAGCCCGGCACGATCATCGCCTGCACGGTCGGGGCGACCTGCTTGCCCTCGACGACCTTGGCGACGGCGCGCAGGTCCTCGATGCGGCCGTTGGTGCACGAGCCGATGAAGGCGCGGTCGATGGCGATGTCGGTGATCTTCGTGCCCGGCGTCAGGCCCATATATTCGAGCGCCCGCTTCTTGGAGGCGCGCTTGTTCTCGTCGGCGATGTCGTCGGGGTTCGGCACCTCGCCGGTGACCGAGACGACGTCCTCGGGCGAGGAGCCCCAGGAGACGATCGGCGGCAGGTTGGCGGCGTCGAGCACCACCACCTTGTCGAAATGCGCGCCCTCGTCGGTCTTCAGCGTCTTCCAGTAGTCGAGCGCCATGTCCCAGGCCTTGCCCTTGGGCGCGCGCGGGCGGTCCTTGATGTAGGCGAAGGTCTTCTCGTCGGGCGCGATCAGGCCGGCGCGGGCGCCGCCCTCGATCGACATGTTGCAGACCGTCATGCGGCCTTCCATCGACAGTTCGCGGATCGCCTCGCCGGCATATTCGATGACGTGGCCGGTGCCGCCGGCCGTGCCGATCTCGCCGATGATGGCCAGGATGATGTCCTTGGCGCCGACGCCTTCCGGCAGCTTGCCGTCGACGCGCACCAGCATGTTCTTGGCCTTGCGCTGGATCAGCGTCTGGGTGGCGAGCACGTGCTCGACCTCGGACGTGCCGATGCCGTGGGCGAGCGCCCCGAACGCGCCGTGCGTGGAGGTGTGGCTGTCGCCGCACACGATGGTCATGCCGGGCAGGGTGAAGCCCTGCTCGGGGCCGATGATGTGGACGATGCCCTGGCGCTTGTCGAGTTCGTCGTAATACTCGATGCCGAAATCGGCGGCGTTCTTCGCCAGCGCCTCGACCTGGATGCGGCTTTCCTCGTTGGCGATGCCGTGACTGCGGTCGGTTGTCGGCACGTTGTGGTCGACGACGGCGAGCGTCTTTTCGGGCTGGCGCACCTTGCGCCCGGCCATGCGCAGGCCCTCGAAGGCCTGCGGGCTCGTCACCTCGTGGACGAGATGGCGGTCGATATACAGCAGACAGGTGCCGTCGTCCTGGCGGTCGACGACGTGGTCGTCGAAGATCTTGTCGTACAGTGTGCGTGGAGCGGACATGCTTGGTTCCTCCGGAACTCGAATTTGGGAAGCAGGCTCGAGCGGCGCAAGCGCGATGCGGCCGCGAGCGGGGAAGCGCTCAGCCGAGTCGGGACAGCAGCGTGCCGGCGATACGCGCCGAAAAGCGCGACGGCAGGCGCTTGTGGTCCTGCAGCACGAAGCGTTTGTAGGAGGGAATGCCGAACAGCTTTTCCATGCGCCGGCTCATACCAAGCTTTTGCGGGTCCGGCAATCTGGACTGCGGCAAGCCGGTCGGTCTCGTCGGCGTATGTTGGTGACCAACGGGTCGGCGCCACCGCCGCCACGGTGGCGCGGCTTGCCAATCAGAGCATCGGCCGGCCGCCGGTCACCTCGTAGAGGGCGCCGGTCGTAAAGCTGGATTCCTCCGACGCGAGCAGCACGTAGGTGGCAGCGAGTTCCGCCGGCTGGCCCGGCCGCCCCATCGGGGTCGAGGCGCCGAAGTTCTTGACCTTCTCCTCGGGCATCGTGGAGGGGATGAGCGGCGTCCAGACGGGACCGGGCGCCACGGCGTTCACCCGCACGCCCTTCTTGGCGACCAGACCGGCCAGCCCGGCTGTGAAGTTGGCGATCGCCCCCTTGGTCGTCGCATAGGCCAGCAGCGACGGGCTCGGCGACGTCGCGTTGATCGACGAGGTGTTGATGATCGTGGAGCCCGGCTTCATGTGCTTCAGCGCGGCCTTGCTCAGGTGGAAGATCGCGTCGATGTTGGTGCGGAAGGTCAGGTCCCATTCCTCCGACGAGATGTCCTCGATATCGGAGAAGCTCGCCTGGTGCGCGGCATTGTTGACGAGGATATCGATCTGCCCGAATTCCTCGATCGCCTTATCGATCAGGTTGCGGCAATGGGCTTCCTTTCCGATGTCGCCCGGAAGCAGCACGGCGCGCCGGCCCGCCTCCTCGACCCATTTGGCCGTCTCGCGTGCGTCCTCGTCCTCCTTGAGGTAGGCGATCAGCACGTCGGCGCCCTCGCGCGCGAAGGCGACGGCAACGGCCCTGCCGATCCCGGAATCCGCCCCCGTGATCAGCGCAACCTTGTCCTTCAGCTTGTCGCTGCCGCGGTAGCTCTGCTCGCCGTGATCGGGCTTCGGGTCCATCTCGGCACTGCGCCCCGGCATGGGCTGCTTGTGCGCGGGAAACGGCGGCTGCGGGTATTTCGTCTGCGGGTTCTGGTTCATGACGGCCTCGAATTGGTGAGTCCGGCCGAAACCAGCCGCAGCGCCGCGATGTTCCCGCGCCGCCAGGGATTCGTGTCGCCGCCGCGCGCGACGTCATGCGCACACAACGCAAGGCTCGGTTGACAGGCGAGGGGAGGTTTTCATGAGCGAAAAATGCGCACATAATCACCTGGACACGGCTCGCCGCGGGTGGACGCAGAAATCCATCACGAGAATTGCCCGGTGTGCATGTGGAGGAACATGATCGATGCCGATCCGCGCGCTCGCTGAACGAAACGGCGTCTACCGGCCAGACGAGATGGTTCTTCTCGGCCGGGTCTTCGACCGCTGCGTCAACGCTTCCGACGACGTGCAGAAGCGCGAGCAGCTCGCCTCCAGGGTGATCGCCAATTATCTCGCCGGCGTCCGCGACGAGGAAGAACTCGTCACGCTCTCGCGCTACCCGCTGGGGCGCTGAGGAGCCGCTTCAGCTTTTCTCTTCGTCGTCGAGGCCGCCGATCTCGTCGCGGGGATTGAGATGGAACACGTGCTCTATGCGCTTCATCACCCACAGCACGACAAGCCCGAGCGCCACCGCGATCAGTGCGATCTGCCAGAAGCCTAGGCCGCTTGCGAGCCCCACCGCGCCGGCGAGCCACATGCCTGCCGCCGTCGTAAGCCCGTGCACCTCGCCGCGCGAGAAGATGATGAAGCCGGCCGCCAGGAAGGAAACGCCGGCGGTCACCGCCTCGATCAGGCGGATCGGGTCGATGCGGATCGACTGGTCCTGGAAATCGGAGACGTGGACGATCTCGATGGCGAGCACTGCCGCGGTCGCCGCCGACAGGCAGACCAGGATGTGGGTGCGCAGCCCGGCGGGGCGCTTGTGCCATTCGCGTTCGAAGCCGATCGCCGCACCCAGCACCGTCGCCATGGCGAGACGGGCGACGATGACGGCGATCGGCAGGTAGTTGGGTTGCCCGAACCCGGTGAACATGTCGTCCATATGTTCCCGTCCAGTGTCTTCGGTCCGTCGTCTTCAGGTGGTCCGAACGAGCCTGCCCGCGCCCGGTTCCGGCCGCAAGGGCCGAGGGTCAGAGCATCTCGAAGACGTAGGTCTTCACGAATACCTCCGGCTCGTCGATGGCGAAGGCGCGGTAGGGCGGGCTTTCCTCCGCCACGCGCCAGCGCCCGGCCTTTTCCATTTCGGCGATCTTGTCGGCGAAACCGTGCTTGTCGAGCAGCTCCAGCCTGATCGTGCAGGCGCCGTGTCCGCCCTTGCGGGTGATGCGCGCCAGCTCGTCGAAGGACGAGGCGGGCGCGTGGCCCTCGGTGAAGACGCCGCTTGCCAGGAAGCCGGCGAAGTGGCCGTCCGCCCACGGCAGGGCCTCGCCGAGCGCGGCCTTGGTGAGCTTCGAATAGGCGCCGCGGCTTTCGGCGATCTTCAGCATGTCGCCGGAAAGGTCGAGCCCCTCGACATCGCCATAGCCGAGCGCCTTCAGATACGGCCCTGAAAGCCCGGTGCCGCAGCCGGCGTCGAGCAGCGGTCGTTGTCCGGCTTCACGTAGCGCGCAATCCAGGCGGCGATCACGAAAGGCAGGGCGTAGCCCATCTCCAGCGTCTCGCGGTCGTAGCTCGCCGCCCAGGCGGCGTAGCCCTCCGCCAGCTCGTCCTGGGTCCTGGCCGAATAGACCAGATCGAGTGCCTGCTTGCGTTCGTTCATGCCGAATATCCCTTTCTCATGCGCCGCTCGAGCGCGCGCAGCGCGAGCGACAGTCCGACGGTGAGGATGAGGTAGATATACGCCACGATCGAGTAGGTCTCGAAGAACCGGAACGAGCCGGAGGCGTAGATCTTGCCCATCTGGGTGATGTCGGCGACGCCGAGCACCGACACCAGCGAGGAATCCTTGACCATGGCAACGAAGTCGTTGCCGAGCGGCGGCAGGATTGTGCGGATCGTCTGCGGGAAGACGATAAGCCGAAAACGCTGGAAGCGCGACAGGCCGAGCGCCTTGGCCGCCTCGATCTGCCCGGGGTCGACCGACTGGATGCCGGCGCGAAAGACCTCGGCGATGAAGGCGGAATAGCCGATCATCAGCGCCAGCACGGCGCGCCACAGCAACGAGACGTCGCGCACCAGAAGCGGCTCGATCCAGCCCGCGTCGACCAGCGGGGCGGTGACGGCGTTCCAGCCGGCGACGAGGGCCGGGGCGCCGACGAAGGCAATCCAGAACAGCAGCACCAGGATCGGCACGCCGCGGATGATCTCGACATAGAAGCGCGCGCTCTGGCGCAGCCACGCCGAGCCGGAAAGCGCCATCAGCGCGATCGCCAGCCCCAGCGCGCTCGCCAGCGCGAAGCCGACCACGGTGACGAAGACGGTGATGGACACGCCCTTGGCCACGACCTGGAAGACCTGGCGGTAGAGATCGCTGGTGGCGACGAATACCGCGACGGCCAGCGCAATCGCGATCGCCACCGCCAGCCACCAGGGGAATTCGCGGCCCCGCCGGGTCGGTGCCCGCACCGGTCAGGCCCCGCCGGCGCGCTGCGGCACCACGCGCTCGTAAAGCTGTTCGCGCACGCCGCCCTTCCACTGGTCGACGTCGCTTTCCTCGACGAGGCGAAAGCCCTGCTTCTCGTAGAGAATGCGGGCAGGCTCGAGGCCCGCGAAGGTGGTCAGCCAGACGAGTGGATAGCCGCGCTCGTCGCAGAAGCTGATCGCGCGGGCCAGCAGCTTGCCGCCGAGCCCCGCGCCGCGCGCGCCGTCCGTCACGATGAACCACCGCAGATGGGCGCCGCGCGGGCCGCCGCCGCTGGCGTCGATGGCGACCGAGCCGAGCACCCGTCCCTCGTCGCGCGCCACCAGAAAAAGGTCGCGGGCAGGGTCGATGCGCGACAGGAATTCCGCCATTTCCGTCGCGATCTTGGTCTCGAAGGCAAGGCCGAAGCCCCAGTGAACGGAATAGTAGCGCGCGTGGAGGACCACGATGGCGCCGAGATCGCCCGGCCGATAACCCTCGATCTCGATCATCGCTGCCCCGGCCTATTCACCCATCTTGTAGTCGAGGAACCATTTCTTGTTCAGCGCGTCGAACGTCCCGTCCGCCTTCATCTGCGCGATCGCGGCGTTGATCGGCGCGACGAGGTCGGAGCCCTTCGGGAAGATGAAGCCGAAATCCTCGGTGCCGAGCGGCTCGCCGATCAGCTTGAGCGCACCGTCGGAGGCGGCCACGTAGCCCTTGCCGGCCGTGCCGTCCGTCAGCACCAGGTCGACGTCGCCGGTCTTCAGCGCCTGCACCTCGGCGCCGAACGTCTCGAACAGCTTGATGCGCGGATTGGCCTCGTTGCCGTCGAGGATGGCGTAGACGGCGGTGTAGAAGGGCGAGGTGCCCGGCTGCGCGCCGATCAGCCCGTCGTCGAGCGCGGCGAAGCTCTTGGCGTCGGTGAACCGGTCCTCGTCGCCGCGCACCAGCATGAACTGCTGGTTGCGCATGTAGGGATCGGAGAAGTCGACCTTCTCCTTGCGCTCGTCGTTGATGGTGATGCCGGTCATGCCGATGTCGTACTGGCCGTCGGACACGGCCTGGATCATCGCGTCCCAGCTGGTGTTCTGGTACTCGACGTCGAAGTTCAGGCGCTTGGCCATGTCGTTCATGGCGTCGTATTCCCAGCCGATCTGCTTGCCGGTCTTGGGATCGACGAACTGCAGCGGCGGATAGGCGTTCTCGGTCACCACGACCACCTTGCGGCCGCCGAGGTCCGGCAGGTCGTCGGCCTGCGCGGCCTGCGAAACGGCGAAAAGCGCGGCGGCGGCCGCGATGAATGATACGATACGGTGCATGGCAGGCTCCCTGACGAGACAATCTCTTCGGCCCGTTCCCCCGGGCGCTGAAGGAAGCTTAGCGGCGAGTCCGACAGGCGCGCAAGCGCGCCCGGCGCCGGCGGGTCACGGCCCCGGTTTCGTCGCGCCGATCGAGAAGGAGAGCGGGATGCGCGGGAAGCTGTCGGGCAGCACGAACCGGTCGCCCGCCAGTTCGACCATGTCGGGGAACTGACGCCACACCAGAACCTCGTGCTCGTTGAGGAAGTCGATCCGCAGCCCGGCTGAAATCAGCGCGTTGACGACGTCCCCGAGCGGATGAAGCCACTCGTGGCTGCGCGTATGGGTCAGCGGGCGCGCGTCGCCGGTGTAGGTCTGGCTGTCGTCCCAGGTCAGCGGCGCGTCGGCGGGCGTGCGCCACGCATGCGTGGCTACCAGACTGCCGTCGACCGCTTCCATCTGGATCATCTGCGGGTGTGCGTCGAGCAGATAGAGCCGGCCGCCGGGGCGCAGAAGTGCTGCAACCACCTTGGCCCAGCGGAAGATGTCGTCGAGCCAGATGATCGTGCCCCAGGTCACGAACACGATGTCGTAGCTGCGCCCCAGCGCCTGCTCGGCGTCGTAGACGGAGGCCTCGACGAATGTGGCTTCCGTGCCGGCCCGGGCCGCGAAATCGCGCGCCGCCTCGATCGCCTTTGCCGAGAAATCGAGGCCGGTGACGCTTGCCGCCCCCAGATGCTTCAGGCTGATCGTGTCGAGCCCGATGTGGCACTGCAGGTGGACGATGTCCTTGCCCGCGATGTCGCCGATCTCGGCGGCCTCCAGCGCGTGCAGGGACGAACCGCCCGCCAGCACCTGGGCGATGCGATAGCTGCCGGTGGTGTCGGTGGCGTGAAGCTCGGCGCGGTTGTCCCAGTTGCGAAGGTTCGCCTGCGTGTAGTCGTCCATCCGCTTCCCCCTGGTCTCGCCAACAAAAAAGGCGGCCGAAGCCGCCTTTCGTTCACTGCGATTGCCGCAAGGCTTACGCCTGCTCCTCGGCGGCGGCGGTCTCGGCGGCCTGCTTCTCGGCGGCTTCCGCGGCTGCCTTCTCGGCGGCCAGCGCCTCGGCTGCGGCGACCTTCTCGGCCTCGATGCGGGCGCGCTCGGCGGCGGCGGCCTGACGCTCGTCGTCGTTCAGCTTCTTGGCGCGAACGCCGGTGTTCTCGACGATGCGGGCCGACTTGCCGCGGCGCGCGCGCAGATAATAGAGCTTGGCGCGGCGCACCTTGCCGCGGCGCACGACCTCGACGCCCTCGACCAGCGGCGAGTAGACCGGGAACACGCGCTCGACGCCCTCGCCGTAGGAGATCTTGCGGACCGTGAAGTTCTCGTGCAGCCCGGAGCCGGAGCGCGCGATGCACACGCCTTCGTAGGCCTGCACGCGGGTGCGGGTGCCCTCGGTGACGCGCACCTGCACGCGCACCGTGTCGCCCGGCTGGAATTCGGGAAGCGTGCGCTTCTCGGTGATCTTGGCGGCCTGCTCGGCCTCGAGCTGACGGATGATGTCCATGGGTCCTGTCCTTGTTCTTTCGACCGTCAGAGCGCCCGTCTCGTCGGCAGTTTCGACCGCCTGAGGAGTGTCCCGCCGGAGCAGGACAGGGGCGAATTCACGCGTTCTTGTTTGGGTATTCGGCCTTGGCCGCTTCAATGCGGGCGCACATACACCATGCGCGCCGTCGAATCAACTGTGCGGGCCGCCTCTCGCGCTGCCGGGACAATGGCCCGCACGCCGCCCGGTTCCCCAGCGTCATGCGCCCGCCGGTGCCGGCCGCCGGGCTTGCGTCCGGCCCGTCGCTCATCTAGGCGATAGCTCTCGCGAAGGGGAGGGGAGCATGGGACTTTTCGAGGCGGCACTCCTCGTGCTGGCGGGCTTCGTCTCCGGTGCCATCAACGCGGTGGCCGGTGGCGGCACGTTCATCACCTTCGGCGCGATGAGCCTTGCCGGCGTGCCGCCGATCAGCGCCAACGCCACGTCCTCGATCGCGCAGATCCCCGGCTACATCACCTCGACGCTCGCCTACTGGAACGACATCGGCCGCATCTGGCGCAGCGCGCTGCTTCTTGGCGGTGGTCTCGGCGCTCGGGGCACTCGCCGGCGCGCTCATCCTCCTGGCGCTCGACAACCCGTCCTTCAAGCGGCTGGTGCCGTGGCTGCTGATCGCCGCCACGACGCTGTTCGCCGCCGGGCCATGGCTGAAGCCGAAGCCGCGCGAAGGCGCCGGCGAGGGCGAAAAGCGCACTGTCGCCGGCGCCATCGTGCAATTCCTCGCGTCGATCTATGGCGGCTTCTTCGGCGCCGGCATGGGCGTGATGATGCTCGCCACGCTGGGGCTGACGGAGCCCGGCGACTATCACCGCCTCAACGCGATGAAGAATTTCCTGTCGATCGTGATCGCGGCCGTCGCCATCGCCGTCTTCGTGTCCGGCGGCGTCGTGTCGTGGCTGCATGCGCTGCTTCTGGTGCCGGGCGTGGCGCTCGGCGGCTATTCGGGCGTGTGGGCGGCCAAGCGCGTGCCGCAGACGGCGGTGCGCATCTTCGTCATCGCCGTCGGCCTGTTTCTCGCCGTCTACTATTTCGTCGGCGGATAGAGCCTCAGCCGCGGCCGATGCGGCCGAGATGGGTGTCCTGGAAGCCGGTTTCGTGTTTCAGCCCGTAGCCGAGCATCCGGTCGATGCCGATATGGGCGGCCAGAATGAGCGCCAGTTGCGTCAGCAGCGGCCAGCCGCCGGCCAGCGCCAGCAGCCACAAAATCACCGGCGCGGGCCAGCAGTGCACGGCGTTGTAGCACCAGGCGCCGAGCCTCGGCCCGCCGAGATAGCCGAGCATGGAAAGGTCGGGCGCGAGGATCAGTAGCGCGAACAGCCACCAGTTGCCGCCGACGAGGTGGTAGCCGACCAGCGCGGCGACCGCGAGCGCGGCATGTTCGATGCGCAGCAGGACGGTCATTCGCCCAGGCCCTTGTCGTCGGCCGGCAGCAGGTCGGGCCGGCGATCGCGCGTCAGTTTCTCGGCCTCGTGGCGCCGCCATTTCGCGATCCGGGCATGGTTGCCGGAGACCAGCACCTCGGGAATCTCGCGGCCCTCGAACACCGCCGGCCGCGTGTAGTGCGGGTGCTCCAGCAGCCCGCCCTCGAAGCTTTCCTCGGTGCCGGATTCGGCGTTGCCCATGACGCCGGGCAAAAGGCGCACCACCGCGTCGAGCAGAACCAGGGCGGCCGGCTCGCCCCCCGACAGGATGTAGTCGCCGATCGACACTTCCTCGAGCGCGCGCGCCTCGATGAGCCGCTGGTCGACGCCCTCGAAGCGGCCGCAGACGATGACCGCGCCCGGCCCGGCGGCCAGTTCGCGCACCCGGCGCTGGGTCAGCGGCTTGCCGCGCGGGCTCATGAGAAGGCGCGGGCGCGCGTCGCCTTCGGGCGACGCGTGGTCGATCGCGGCGGCCAGCACGTCGGCGCGCATCACCATGCCGGCGCCGCCGCCTGCCGGCGTGTCGTCGACCGAGCGGTGTTTGTCGGTGGCGAAGTCGCGGATCTGCACGGCATCGAGCGACCATGTCCCCTCGGCCAGCGCCCTGCCGGCCAGCGACAGGCCGAGATGGCCGGGAAACATTTCGGGATAGAGGGTGAGAACCGTGGCGCGGAAGCTCACCGGTTGCCCCCGGCGTCCCTCGGTCCGCGCGGCCTTTTGGCGCGATCGAAACGACGACCAGCCTCAGCCTCGTCCGTCTCCTCGTCGTCATCGGTTTCGGCGAGGCCGGCGGCGACGGTTTCCACCGATACGATGCCGGCGTCGAGATCGACCGCCGGCACGGCGGCGGCGGTGAACGGCACCAGCACGGTGCGTCCCGTCGACAGCCGCACCTCCATCACGTCGCCGGCGCCGAAATCGTGAAAGGCCTCGACCCTGCCGATTTCCTCGCCCGTCTCGTCGCGCACCGGCAGTCCGATCAGGTCTGCGTGGTAGAACTCGTCGGCCTCCAGATCGTCGGGCAGGACGGAGCGGTCGACGAACAGTTCGATTCCCGTCGCCGCCTCGGCGGCGGTGCGGTCGGCGATCTCCCTGAACCGGACCACCACGACGTTCTTCGACGGGCGGATGCCGGCCACCGTGAACTTGCGGCCGTCGGCGGCGTAGAGCGGCCCGTAGTCGCCGAGCGCCAGCGGATCGCCGGTGAAGGTCTTCACCCTCAGCTCTCCGGCAATGCCGTGCGGTGCGCCGATGACGGCCATCTGGATGGGATTTTCGAGTTTCATCGCATGCGGCCCTGCCTGCGGCTCCAGCGCTCGCTTCCTTGCCTGCGCCTGTCTATCGCCGCGCGGGCGCGCGTTCAATCGTCACGCTTTGCGGACGCGGCCCTTCACCAGTCGCTAACCGTGCCGGCGCATCATGGCGGAATGGAAGAATTCCTTGTCTCCGCGAGGCCCGACCTGCAGAAGGCGCGGGCAGACTGGCTCGCCTCGCTGGCGCACGAGAGGCGGCTGGCCAAGCTCACCGTCGAGGCCTACGAGCGCGACACCCGGCAGTTCCTGCAGTTCCTCACCGGCCACCGCGCCGGCGCTCCCGGTCTGGCCGACATCGCCGAATTGCGGCCGGCCGATTTGCGCGCTTTCCTCGCCTATCGCCGTGTCGGCGGCGCCGGCGCCCGTTCGCTGGGCCGCGGGCTGGCCGGCATCCGGTCGCTGCTGCGCTTCCTCGAAAAGCGCGGTCTCGCCAACGCCGCCGGCGTGACGGCGCTGCGCTCGCCGAAGCAGCCGAAATCGCTGCCCAAGCCGCTGACGGCCGCCGACGCCAGGCGCGTGGTCGCGGCCGGCGAGCAGCTCGCCGAGGAGCCGTGGATCGCGGCGCGCAACGCGGCGGTGCTGACGCTGCTCTACGGTTGCGGCCTGCGCATCTCCGAGGCGCTGGGGCTGACCGGCGCCGAGATCGGCGAGCGCACCGAGATGCTGCGGGTCACCGGCAAGGGCGGCAAGACGCGCATGGTGCCGCTGCTGCCGGCGGCGCGAAAGGCGGTCGCCGAATATCGTCGGCTGTGCCCCTACGATCTCGGGCCGGATGGGCCGCTGTTTCGCGGCGCGAAGGGCGGTCAGCTGCAGGCGGCGATCGTGCAGCGCGAGATGAAGCGGCTGCGTTCCGCGCTCGGCCTGCCCGCCACCGCGACGCCGCATGCGCTGCGCCACTCCTTCGCCACGCATCTGCTCGGCCGCGGCGGCGATTTGCGCGCCATCCAGGAACTGCTCGGCCACGCCAGCCTGTCGACCACGCAGATCTACACCGGCGTCGACACCAGCCGGCTGCTGGAAATCTACGATTCCGCCCATCCAAGGGCCTGAGTTGCGGCCAGTTTGCGCAGCCGGATTAACGGTTTGACCGTCTTTGGCGCGTAGTCTCGGCGCCATGAGAAAACCCGTCGCCATCGCCGATCGCGCCGCCGCCGCCACGCAGTGGGGGCTCGCCGCGCTCAACATGCTGTTCTTCGCGGTGTTCCTGCTGGTCACCGCGCTCGCCACCCTGCAGGCGCGGGCGGAAACGCCGGTCTGCGACGGCCACGACATGATGGCCGAGCTTTCCGCCGATCACCCGGATCTCGTCGCGGAGATGCGGAAGGAGGCCGCCGAGACGCCGAACGGCAAGGGGCTTCTTTGGAAGATCGAGAAGGACGGCCGCCCGGCGTCGTGGCTGTTCGGCACCATGCACATGACCGATCCGCGCGTGACCAAGCTTCCGCCGAAAGCGCAGGAAGCGTTCGACGCCAGCGACACGCTGGTCATCGAGACCACCGACGTGCTCGACCAGGCGGCGATGGCCGACGTCATGGTCAAGCATCCCGATCTCGTCATGTTCACCGACGACACGACGCTTTCCAAGCTGCTGCCGGCCGACGAGCGCGACGAGGTCGAGAAGGCGCTGGCCGAGCGCGGCATCTCGCTGGCCGCCGTGCAGAAGATGAAGCCGTGGATGCTTTCGGCAATGGTGGCGCTGCCGGCCTGCGAACTGGCCCGCCAGGGGTCGGGAGAACCGGTGCTCGACACCAGCCTCGCCGCGGAGGCCAAGAAGGACGGCAAGCAGATCGGCGGGCTGGAAAGTGCCGCCGACCAGCTCGAGGCGATGGCCTCGCTGCCGCTCGACTTCCACCTCAAGGGACTGGTCGAGACGCTGAAGCTCGGCGACCGCATAGACGACGTCACGGAGACGATGATCGGGCTCTACAAGAAGGAAGAGACCGGCATGTTCTGGCCGTTCTTCCGCGTCGCCATGCCGGAGGAGGCCGCCGACGAGACCGGCTATGCCGAGTTCCAGGAGCGCATGATCACCTCGCGCAACCGCAACATGGCCGACAGCGCGCGCCAGTACCTCGACAAGGGCGACGCCTTCATCGCCGTCGGCGCGCTGCATCTTCCCGGCGAGGACGGGCTCATCGAGTTGCTGCGCCGCGACGGCTTCACGGTTTCGCCAGCAGGCTGACACATTCCGTGCACTGCCGCACGGGAACCGCCTTTCATTCCGTGACGTTATGACGCGAAACATCGCGTCTTGACGCAGGAATGGAGAGCAAAAAAATGTCGATGAATGATCCCCGTGAGCCCCGCCGGCCGGTCGATCCGGTCGATCCCGTCGATCCCCGGGTCGAACCCCCGGTCAACGCCGACCCCCGTTACACCGATCCGGCCGCCGAACCCCGCATGACCAACAATACCGTCGTCGAGCGTGGCGGCGGTGGATATGGCGGCTGGGTCGTGGCCGGCATCATCGCCGTGCTGGTCGTCGTTGCCGTCATCGCCTTCACCGGCCCCTCGACCGATTCGGGCACGACCGCCTCGATCGACAACAGCCCGGCCGTGACCACCGACACCACCACGGCTCCGGCCGCCACCGACCAGGCGCAGCCCGCCCAGCCGGCTGACCAGAACGCCCAGGCGCCGGCCGCCAATACCGATCAGGCCCCGGCCGCCGCGACGCCGGAGCAGGGTCCGAAGCCGAGCGAATAATCGGCTGAGACTTGCCGCAAACGAAAAGGCCCGCGTGTCGCGCGGGCCTTTTTGCTGTGTGCGCGAGGCGCCGGTCTACATGTGGATCGGCTTCGACCAGGCGGCCATCGCCGCCTCCTTGACCGTTTCCGACATGGTCGGGTGGGCGTGGCAGGTGCGAGCGAGATCCTCGGCCGAGCCGCCGAACTCCATCAGCACCGCCGCCTCGTGGATCATCTCGCCGGCGCCGAAGCCCAGCATGTGGACGCCGAGCACGCGGTCGGTCGCCTTGTCGGCCAGCACCTTCACGAAGCCGTCCGTCTTCAACATCGAGCGCGCGCGCCCGTTGGCGGAGAAGGGGAACTTGCCGACGCGGTATTCCACGCCCGCCTTCTTCAGCTCCTCCTCGGTCTTGCCGACGGAGGCGACCTCAGGCGTGGTGTAGACCACGCCCGGAATGACGTCGTAATTCACATGACCGGCCTGGCCGGCGATGATCTCGGCCACCGCGACGCCCTCGTCCTCGGCCTTGTGGGCGAGCATCGGCCCGGCGATGACGTCGCCGATGGCGTAGACGCCTTCCACCGAGGTGGCGAAGTGTTCGTCGATCTTGACGCGGCCGCGCTCGTCGAGCGCCACGCCGGCTTCCTCCAGCCCGAGCCCTTCGGTGAACGGCTTGCGGCCGGTCGCCACCAGCACGGCGTCGGCCTCGATCGTCTCGGCGTCGCCGCCCTTCACCGGTTCGAAGGTCACCGAGGCGCCCTTGCCGGCCTTCTTCACCGCGGTCACCTTGGCGCCGAGCTTGAAGTCCATGCCCTGCTTGGCCAGCAGCCGCTGGAACTGCTTGGAAATCTCGCCGTCCATGCCGCCGAGGATGGTGTCGAGGAACTCGACCACCGTCACCTTGGCGCCGAGGCGCGCCCACACCGAGCCGAGCTCCAGCCCGATGACGCCGCCGCCGACGACGACGAGATGGCCCGGCACCTTGGCAAGCGACAGCGCGCCGGTGGACGAGACGATGACCTTCTCGTCGAACTTCACCTCGACGCCGGGGATGCCGGCAACGTCGGAGCCGGTGGCAATGACGATGTTCTTCGCCTCGACCTGCTCTTCCTTGCCGTCCTCGCCGGTCACCGTCAGCTTGCCCTTTCCGACCAGCTTGCCGGTGCCCTTGAGCGTGTCGATCTTGTTCTTCTTCATCAGGTAGTCGAGGCCCTTGGTGTTGAGCTCGACCGTCTGGTCCTTGTGGGCCATCATCTTCTTCAGATCGAATTTCGGCTTGCCGACATCGATGCCGAGCGCGGGGAAGGAATGTCCCGCCTCCGCGAACATCTCGGTGGCGTGCAGCAGTGCCTTCGAGGGAATGCAGCCGACATTGACGCAGGTGCCGCCGAACGTGTCGCGCTTTTCCACCACCGCGGTCTTGAGGCCCAGTTGCGCGGCCTTGATCGCGCAGACATAGCCGCCCGGTCCGGCTCCGATCACGACGACATCGTATGGCATTTGCTGTCCTTCCGCTTGGCGGCAGGCATGGGAGTTGGCTAGCGCCCGCCGCTCACATCGATCACGGTTCCCGTCGCATAGGAAGCCGCCGGGGACAATAGCCACAGCACCGCCGCGGCGATTTCGTCGGCGGTGCCGGCGCGTTTCATCGGGACCAGCGGCGCGACGCGGGCGATGCGGTCGGGCTGCCCGCCCGAGGCGTGGATATCGGTGTCGATGACGCCCGGCCGCACGGCGTTGACGCGAATGCCCTCCTCGGCGACTTCCCGCGCCAGCCCCAGGGTGAAGGCTGTCGACGGCGCCCTTGGAGGCGGCGTAGTCGACATATTCGCCGGCCGAGCCGAGCCTGGCCGCGACGGAAGAGACGTTGACGATGGCGCCGCCCTTGCCGCCGTGGCGCGTCGACATGCGCCTGACCGCCTCGCGGGCGCACAGGAGCGTGCCGATCACGTTGATGTCGAACATGCGGCGCCAGCGCTCGACGCTCATCTCGTCGACCCGCGCCTTCGCGCCGACGATGCCGGCATTGTTCACCAGCGCGTCCAGTGCGCCGAATTTTTCCTCGACTGCCGCGAACATGGCGAGCACGTCACTCTCGTTGGCGACGTCGGCCTTCACGGCAAAAGCCTCGCCGCCGTCGGCCTCGATGGCGGCCACCACCTCGTCGGCTGCCGCGCCGTTGGAGGCGTAGTTCACCGCGACGCGCCAGCCGGCGGCTGCCGCCTGCCGGCAGACAGCCGCACCGATGCCGCGGCTGCCGCCGGTCACGAGCACGACCGGTCCGTTCATGCCGCGCCGCCTCTCGCGGAGTCTTCGCAGGTTGCGTCCTCAGCTCCACAGCTGGATCAGCATCATCACGAGGCCGACGATCGAGACGGCCCAGACGAGCGTGCGAACCGCCGGAATGCCGGCCGCGAACACCGGCACGTAGACGACGCGCGCCCAGAACCAGACCCATGCGCCGGTCGCGCCGATGCCGCCGGCCTTGCCGGTCACCACCAGCGCCAGCGCCAGGCCGACGAAGGCGCCGTAGGTCTCGACGAAGTTCCTGCAGGCCACGCGTCATCGCGGTCGGTCATCGCCGTCACCGGCTTCGCCTCGTCGCGGGCCGACATCAAATAGGGCACGCCCTGGTCCTTCCAGGCGAGCAGCACCTGGATGACGATGTGGACGATCAGCAGCACCACGCTCCAGCCGAGCACGGTGATTTCGGTCGCTGCGGCATTTTCCATGGCAAACATCTCCCCCTGTTGCCTCGTGCGCCGGGGCGCTGCCCCAGCGTAATCAGCATAGCATTTCGCGTGAAGACTTCGCGCCAGTTGGCGCGGCGGAGACGGGAAGATCAGGCGACGACGCCGGCGAACATCATGACGAGGCCGAGGGCGGAAAGCACCCAGACATGGGAGCGCCATGGCGTGATGCCGAACATGTAGAGCGGCAGGTAGGCGACGCGCGCCCAGAACCAGAGGCCGGCTCCCCACACGGTGAGAAAGTCGGAGCGGCCGGAAAGCTCCACCGCCACGGCCAGCGCCACGAAGATCGCATAGGTCTCGAGGAAATTGCGCAGCGCGCGCTCGCCGCGGCCGGTCCACTTGTCGGGTGGCGGGTCGTTGTCGCGCTTGCCGTTGGCCTTCGCCAGACCGACCTGGCGGCGAAACAGGATCGTCTGCGTGCCGAGATAGGCGAAGGCGAGCGCCGCGCTCCAGACGAGATAGGTCAGTTCGATGGACAATGCGTGCTGCTTCGCTTCGCGTGGCTGGGAGGCTTTGTCCCTATCTAGGTCAGCGGCTCGAAAGAGCGAGCCGCAGCCCGAACGCGGCGAAAGTCGCCGCCACCGTGCGGCGCATCCAGCGCATCGCCGTCTCGCTGCGGAAAAGCCGCTCGCCAAGCGCCGAGGCGAAGACGCCGTAGACGACGAAGACGGCGAAGGTCATCGCCATGAAGACGAGGCCGAGCCCGATCATGCGCGTCAGGGGTGCGACCGCGTCGACCGGCACGAACTGCGGCAGGAAGGCGAGGAAGAAGACCGAGAGCTTCGGATTGAGGATGTTGATGAGGAAGCCGGTGCGCGCCGTCCGCACCAGCCCGGCCGGTTGCCGCCGTGTCCGGTCGATGCCGAGCGGGCCGCCTTCCCTGAGCGTCATCCACGCCAGGTAGAGCAGGTAGGCCGCGCCGGCGAATTTCAGCACCTGGAAGGCCACCGCGCTGGCATGGAAGATCGCCGCCAGCCCCAGCACCGAGGCGAGCATGGCCGGCACGATGCCGAACGTGCAGCCGAGTGCCGCGGCGATGCTCGCCCTGCGTCCGGCCGAGATGCCCGTCGCCACGGTGTAGATCACACCGGTGCCGGGGATCAGCACGACGATTAGCGAGGTCAGCAGGAATTCGGGGGTCATGGGGCTGTCCTCGGGCCGTCGCTAGCTCGCATGAGCGATGAGTTCGGCCTGCTCGTCGGCGATTTCCCGCAGTCGCTCGCAGCCGAAATCGGCATCCTCATCCCCGTCGGGACCCCAGTAGATCGAATGGCCGTAGTCGGAGACACGAACGGTGGCGAAATATTGCGGATCGCGGAGCTTCGAGAACATCTCGCCGCGCACGATGATGCCGCGCAGGTCGACCACGCCCTCGTGGCCGTCGTTCCACGTGACCTTCAGAACGCCGGGGACGACCGCTTCGGCCGATGTGATGCGCAGAATATCCTTCATCCGATCTTCTCCGGCGGTTCCCCGACCTGATCGTCTGCCATGCCTTGAGCAGCGCCGATTTGCGCGGCTCGGCCCACGATAGCACAGCCGCGAGCTTGGCTCGCGGGATTTCTCCGTTCAGCAGCGTGAGCGTCTCGATTTCAACCTGCGCCCGGTGTTCGGCAAAGACGACATGGAAGTGCGGCGGCGGATGCTCGAGCGCGAAGATCTGTATCTTCACGCCCGCGACAACCGCCAGGGTCGGCACCGCCCTGCTACAAATCCAGCACCAGCCGTTCGGGGTCTTCCAGCACGTCCTTGACGCGCACCAGGAAGGTGACGGCTTCCTTGCCGTCGACGATGCGGTGGTCGTAGCTGAGCGCCAGGTACATCATCGGGCGGATGGCGACCTGACCGCCGACGACCATCGGCCGCTCCTGGATCTTGTGCATGCCGAGAATGCCCGACTGCGGCGCGTTGAGGATCGGCGTCGACATCAGCGAGCCGTAGACGCCGCCGTTGGAGATGGTGAAGGTGCCGCCCTGCATGTCGGCCATCGACAGCTTGCCGTCGCGCGCGGCCGCGCCCAACCGGCCGATCTCCTTCTCGATTTCGGCGATCGTCATGGCGTCGGCGTCGCGCACCACCGGCACGACGAGGCCCTTTTCGGTGCCGACGGCGACGCCGATATGGGCGATAGTTCTTGTAGATGATGTCGGTGCCGTCGATCTCGGCGTTGACGGCCGGGATTTCCTTCAGCGCGTGGCAGACGGCCTTGGTGAAGAAGCCCATGAAGCCGAGCTTCACGCCGTGCTTCTTCTCGAACATCTCCTTGTATTTGGAGCGCAGGTCCATCACCGCCTTCATGTCCACCTCGTTGAAGGTGGTCAGCATGGCGGCGGTCTGCTGGGCGTCCTTGAGGCGCCGCGCGATCGTCTGGCGCAGGCGGGTCATCTTGACCCGCTCCTCGCGGCTCTCTTCGTCGGCCGATGACGGCGCGCGTGCCGCCTTCGGCGTCTCGGCCGGCTGCGAGGGCGCGCCGCGGGCGATCGCATCCATCACGTCGCCCTTCAGCACCTGGCCGCGCTTGCCGGAGCCCGACACCTGCTCGGCCGACACGCCCTTCTCGGCCATCATCTTGGCGGCGGACGGCGCCGGCGGCATGTCGCCGCCGCGCTCGGCGGTCGGCGGCGGCCCGGCGACCTCGGCGGTCTTTTCTGCGGCCTCCTTCGTCGAGCCCGCGGCGGACTTGCCGGAAGCCTGGGCGACGGCGCCCGATTCCTCCTTGGCCGCTTCCTTCTTCGCCGCCGGCTTGGCCGGCGCGCCTTCGCCCTCGGCGATCATGCCGAGCAGGGCGCCGACCTCGACGGTCTCGCCCTCCTGAACGGTGATCTCGGAGATCGTGCCCGCGGCAGGCGCCGGCACCTCCACCGTCACCTTGTCGGTCTCGAGTTCGACCAGGGGCTCGTCGACGGCAACCGCGTCGCCGGATTTCTTGAACCACTTGCCGATCGTCGCTTCGGTGACGGATTCACCAAGGGTCGGAACGCGGATTTCGGTAGCCATCGTGCCTGTCCGTGTCTTTCGGGTTGGTCGGGACGCGCCTATTCGGCCAGCGCGTCTTCGAGGAAGGAGGCGAGCTGCGCCTGGTGCTTCGACATCAGCCCCGTGGCCGGCGAGGCGGCCGCCGGCCGTCCCGCGTAGCGCACGCGCTGGTGCTTGGCGTCGATGTGGGCGAGCACCCATTCGAGGTAGGGATCGATGAAGGACCAGGCGCCCATGTTCTTGGGCTCCTCCTGGCACCACACCATCTCGGCGTTGCGGAAGCGCGACAATTCGGTGATCAGCGCCTTGGCCGGGAACGGGTAGAGCTGCTCGACGCGAAGCAGGTAGACGTCGTTGACGCCGCGCTTCTCGCGCTCCTCGTAGAGGTCGTAATAGACCTTGCCCGAGCACAGCACGACGCGCCTGATCTTGGAATCCTTGACGAGCTTGATCTCCTGCCCGTCGAGATATTGCGCGTCGTCCCACAACAGCCGGTGGAAGGTCGATTCGCCCGAGATCTCGGCCAGCGTCGACACCGCCCGCTTGTGGCGCAGCAGCGACTTCGGCGTCATCAGGATCAGCGGCTTGCGGAAGTCGCGCTTCAGCTGGCGGCGCAGGATGTGGAAGTAGTTCGCCGGCGTCGTCACGTTGGCGACCTGCATGTTGTCTTCCGCGCACATCTGCAGGAAGCGCTCCAGCCTGGCGGAGGAATGCTCCGGCCCCTGGCCCTCGTAGCCGTGCGGCAGAAGGCATACCAGGCCGCTCATGCGTAGCCACTTGCGCTCGCCGCTGGAGATGAACTGGTCGAACACGACCTGCGCGCCGTTGGCGAAGTCGCCGAACTGCGCCTCCCAAAGGGTCAGCGCCCGCGGCTCGGCCAGCGAGTAGCCGTATTCGAAGCCGAGCACGGCTTCCTCCGAGAGCATCGAGTTGATGACCTCGTAGTAGGCCTGCTGGGGTCCCAGATTGTTGAGCGGGATGAAGCGGTGCTCGTCGTTCTGGTCGTAGAGAACCGAATGGCGCTGCGAGAACGTGCCGCGTTCGGAATCCTGGCCCGACAGTCGGATCGGGTTGCCTTCCATGAGGATCGAGCCGAAGGCCAGCGCCTCGCCGGTCGCCCAGTCGATGCCCTCGCCCGAATCGATCATCTTCCTGCGGTTGTCCAGGAAGCGCTGGATGGTGCGGTGCGCCTCGAAACCGTCGGGCACCTCGGTCAGCTTCTTGCCGATCTCCTTCAGCGTCTTGACCGGCACCGCTGTCTTGCCGCGGCGCAGTTCGTCCTGGCTGTCGGCGGTGCGCAGCCCGGTCCACGCGCCGTCCAGCCAGTCGGCCTTGTTGGGGCGGTAGGACTGGCCGGCCTCGAACTCGATCTCCAGATGAGCGCGCCAGTCGGCGCGCAGCTTCTCGAGCTCGTCCTCGGTCAAGAGCCCTTCCGATATCAGCTTCTCCCCGTAAATCTGCGCCGTCGTCTTGTGGTTGCGGATGTTCTTGTACATCAGCGGCTGGGTGAAAGCCGGCTCGTCGCCCTCGTTGTGGCCGAAGCGGCGGTAGCAGAACATGTCGATGACGACCGGCTTCTGGAACGTCATCCGGAATTCGGTCGCGACCTTCGCCGCGTAGACCACGGCCTCGGGATCGTCGCCGTTGACGTGGAAGATCGGCGCCTCGATCATCTTGGCGACGTCCGAGGGGTAGGGCGAGGAGCGCGAGAAGCGCGGGTTGGTGGTGAAGCCGATCTGGTTGTTGATGATGAAGTGCACGGTCCCGGCGACGCGGTGACCGCGCAATCCCGACAGGCCGAAGCACTCCGCCACCACGCCTTGGCCGGCGAAGGCTGCGTCGCCGTGCAGGAGCAGCGGCAGCACCTTGGCGCGCTCCTCCAGCGGCACCTGCTCCTCACGGCTGCGGCCGAACACCTGGTCCTGCTTGGCCCGCGCCTTGCCCATGACGACCGGGTTGACGATCTCAAGATGCGAGGGGTTCGCCGTCAGCGAAAGATGCACCTTGTTGCCGTCGAACTCGCGGTCGGACGAGGCGCCGAGATGATACTTCACGTCGCCCGAACCCTCGACGTCGTCGGGGGTGAAGGAGCCGCCCTTGAACTCGTGGAAGATGGCGCGGTGCGGCTTGCCCATGACCTGGGACAGCACGTTGAGGCGGCCGCGATGGGCCATGCCCAGCACGATCTCCTTCATGCCCATGGCGCCGCCGCGCTTGATGATCTGCTCCAGCGCCGGGATCAGCGATTCGCTGCCGTCGAGGCCGAAGCGCTTGGTGCCCTTGTACTTGACGTCGATGAACTGCTCGAAGCCCTCGGCCTCGATCAGCTTCTGCAGGATGGCGCGCTTGCCGTTCTCGGTGAACTCGATGGTCTTGTCGGGACCCTCGATGCGCTCCTGGATCCAGCCCTTCTCCTCGGGATTGGAGATGTGCATGAACTCGACGCCCATGGTCGAGCAGTAGGTGCGCTGGAGGATGCCCAGCATCTCGCGGATGGTGGCGGTCTCCAGGCCCAGCACGTTGTCGATGAAGATCGGCCGGTCGTAGTCGGCTTCGGTGAAGCCGTAGGCCTCGGGCGACAGCTCGTTGTAGTCCTCGAGCGGCTTGGCGATGCCCAGCGGGTCGAGGTCGGCGTGCAGATGGCCGCGCATGCGGAAGGCGCGGATCATCATGATGGCGCGCACCGAATTGCGCGTGGCGCGCAGCACGTCGTCCTCGGACTGGCCCTCGCTGGCGCGGGCGCGCGCCTTCTTCTCGAAGTGCTTTTCGACCTCGCCCCAATTGCCGTCGAGGGCTGAGACGAGTTCGCCGTTGGCGACCTGCGGCCAGTTCTTCGCCTTCCAGGAGGCGCCGCGGGCGTTCTTGCGCACCGTATCGGCGTCATCCTTCAGTGCCGAAAAGAAGTCGCGCCAGGCCGGATCGACCGACTGCGGGTCGTTCTCCCAGTCTGCGTAGAGTCCGTCGATATAGGAGGCGTTGCCGCCGTAGAGGAAGGAGGTCAGCGAGAACTGGTCGTTGGCCTGATCTTGTCGTGCCATTTTTCGTGTCGGAGTTTTCGCTCCGTCTCCTTGGTTTGCCGGCCCTTCGCTACGGCTCCGGGCGTTCGTCACTCGAAAAGCCAAATCGTTGGCTTTTCGTCCGCTGCCGCGGACCGTTCCTCACCCCTTGATCGCTTCCAGAAGCGTCGTGCCGAGCCGCGCCGGCGAGGGCGACACCTTTATTCCGGCCGCTTCCATCGCGGCGATCTTGTCTTCCGCACCGCCCTTGCCGCCCGAGATCACCGCGCCGGCATGGCCCATCGTGCGTCCAGGAGGGGCGGTGCGTCCGGCGATGAAGCCGGCCGTCGGCTTCTTGCGGCCCTTCTTGGCCTCGTCCTTCAAAAACTGCGCGGCGTCCTCCTCGGAGGAGCCGCCGATCTCGCCGATCATGATGATCGATTCCGTCGCGTCGTCGGCCAGGAACATCTCCAGCACGTCGATGAAGTCGGTACCCTTCACCGGGTCGCCGCCGATGCCCACCGCCGTGGTCTGCCCGAGCCCTGCATTCGTGGTCTGGAACACCGCCTCGTATGTAAGGGTTCCCGAGCGCGACACCACGCCCACCGAGCCCTTCTTGAAGATGTTTCCGGGCATGATGCCGATCTTGCACTCGTCGGGGGTGAGCACGCCCGGGCAGTTCGGCCCGATGAGGCGCGAGCCCGACCGGTCGAGCCTGGCCTTTACCTTGACCATGTCCATCACCGGAATGCCCTCGGTGATGCACACGATGAGCTCCATCTCGGCCTCGATCGCCTCGATGATCGCCGCGCCCGCGCCTGCCGGCGGCACGTAGATGACTGAGGCGGTGGCGCCGGTCTTTTCCCGGCCCTCGGCGACGGTGGCGAAGATCGGCAGCGTCTCGCCGTTGGCGCCCTCCCAGGTCTCGCCGCCCTTCTTGGGGTGCGTGCCGCCGACCATCGTGCCGGCGTGATAGGCCATCGCCTGCTCGGTGTGGAAGGTGCCGGTCTTGCCGGTCAGCCCCTGGACGAGGACCTTGGTGTTGGTGTCGACGAGAATGGACATGAGATGAAAGAACCCTGTGCCTTAGAAACTAGAGAAACGGATTGACGGCCCGGACCGAGCCGTAGAGCTGATCGTGGTTGAGGTCTTCGGTGTAGAAGATCGGCGCGCCGAGACGTTCGGCCGCCGCCAGCAAGGCGGCGTCGTAGTAGTGGATGCGGTAGCGCCGGGCGAGTTCGAAGCCGGCGCGGACATAAGCCTCGTCGACCGGCACCAGAGGGCAGGTCCCGAGAAAAATGAGCCACTGATCGATCGATTCGTCGGCGAGCAGCTTCTTTCGGCGCGCAACGGCGACGAACTCCGCCAGAACCTGCCCGGCCGGCCAAACAGCGTGTCGTGCACGAGGCGTTCCGCGATGCGATGTCCACCGCGCATCACGACTCTTCTTCTCCGAAGCCGCGTAGATGAGGACGTTCGTGTCGAGAAAGCAGTCGATCTTCTCGCTCGGCATATGCGTCCCTTCTGTTCCAGACGTAGGGCTCGCCGTCATCAAGCGCGGCCTTGGCTCGCGCCTCTTCCATCAACCGCTTCATTCCCGCCTTTGCCCAGGCGATCCGGTCTTCCTGCTCGACCTCGTGCTCCAGCAACATGCGCACCATGGCGTTGAGCGACGTCTTGCGGCGCTCCGCCAGCGCACGCGCGCTTTCAAGAAGTTTCTCGTCGATGGCCAGGGTGATGTTCTTCATCGCCGCAACTCCACATAATTACACATAGGGAATATGTGCGAATATGTGTGAAACGACAATGCCGTGGAGCCTGGCTGGTCCCCGCTCATCAGGTGCGCCCCCGCCCCGGCCAGAAGCGGATGCCGGCGCCGAGCGTCGCGAAGGCCGCGGCCGCGCCCAGCCCGCACAGCATCGTCAGCCCGACCACGATGTTGATCTGCTGGCAGCCCGAGGCATCCGGCAGCGCCTGGCACTCGGCCACCTTGGCGTCGGCCCACGACACCGCCGCAAAGGTCGCGGCCACGGTCGCAATTCCGATCCCGGCCAGCCCGGCCAGCATCCGCCAGATGAAGCCGGGCGTGGTCGCACTCCTCAGCGTCGCCCGCATCGTCAGGGCGATCAGGATGCCCACCAATATGCCCAGAACCAGCGTCCACGAGCCGATGCCCATTTTCTAGCGGTTGACCGCCTTGACGATCTTCTTGGCGGCGTCGTCGAGATCGTCGGCCGAAATCACGTCCAGGCCGCTCTCGTCGATGATCTTCTTGCCGAGCTCGACATTGGTGCCTTCCAGTCGCACCACCAGCGGCACCTTCAGGCCGACTTCCTTGACCGCGGCGACCACGCCTTCGGCGATGACGTCGCAGCGCATGATGCCGCCGAAGATGTTGACCAGGATGCCCTTCACGTTCGGGTCGGCGGTGATGATCTTGAAGGCGGCCGTCACCTTCTCCTTCGTCGCGCCGCCGCCGACGTCGAGGAAGTTCGCCGGCTCCGCGCCGTAGAGCTTGATGATGTCCATGGTGGCCATCGCCAGCCCGGCGCCGTTGACCATGCAGCCGATGTCGCCGTCGAGCGCCACGTAGGAGAGGTCGTATTTGGACGCCTCGATCTCCTTGGCGTCCTCCTCGGTCTCGTCGCGCAACTCGGCGATGTCGGGATGGCGGAACAGCGCGTTGTTGTCGAAGGAGACCTTGGCGTCGAGCACGCGCAGGTGCCCGTTCTCCATGACGATCAGCGGGTTCACCTCGAGCAGGCTCATGTCGTCCTCGGCGAACGCCTTGTAGAGCACCGGGAACAGTTTTTCGCCGTCCTTGGCCGCGTCTCCCTCGAGCTTCAGCGCCGCGTTGATCTTCTGCACGTCCGCCGAAGTCACGCCCTTTTCCGGATCGATCGCCACGGTGACGATCTTTTCGGGCGTGTCATGGGCGACGGTCTCGATGTCCATGCCGCCTTCGGTGGAAACGACGAAGGAGGGGCGGCCGACGGCGCGGTCGACCAGGATCGACAGATAGAGCTCGCGGTCGATGTCGGCGCCGTCCTCGATATAGAGACGGTTGACCTGCTTGCCGGCCGGGCCGGTCTGCTTGGTCACCAGCGTGTGGCCGAGCATTTCCCTGGCGTTGGCGACGACCTCGTCGACCGACTTCGCCAGCCGCACGCCGCCCTTGGCGTCGGGGCCGAGTTCCTTGAACTTGCCCTTGCCGCGTCCGCCGGCGTGGATCTGGCTCTTCACCACGTAGAGCGGCCCGGGCAGCTTCTTTGCCGCGGCTTCCGCCTCGTCGGCCGAGAAGATCGGGACGCCGTCGGCGACCGGGGCGCCGAAGCCCTTGAGGAGCTGCTTTGCCTGGTATTCGTGAATGTTCATCGGGTCGCCGGCCTCACTTCTTCAGGTTCGGGGCGATGCCCACGCAGGCCTCGCACAGATCGGTGACCGCCTCGACCGACTTGTCGAACATCTTCTGTTCGGAGCGGTTGAGGTCGATCTCGATGACGCGCTCGACGCCGCCGGCGCCGATCACCGTCGGCACGCCGACATAGAGGTTCTTGACGCCGTACTGGCCCGACAGGTGCGCCGCGCAGGGCAGCACGCGCTTCTTGTCCTTCAGGTAGCTCTCGGCCATCGAGATGGCGGAGGCCGCCGGCGCGTAGTAGGCCGAGCCCGACTTCAGGAGCGCGACGATCTCGCCGCCGCCGCCGCGCGTGCGCTTGACGATCTCGTCGAGCCTGGCCTTCGAGGTCCAGCCCATCTTGATGAGGTCGGGCAGCGGGATGCCGGCGACGGTGGAGTAGCGCGTCAGCGGCACCATGGAATCGCCGTGGCCGCCGAGCACGAAGGCGGTGACGTCCTCGACCGAGACCTTGAACTCCTCGGCCAGGAAGTAGCGGAAGCGCGAGCTATCCAGCACGCCGGCCATGCCGACCACCATGTTCTTGGGCAGGCCCGAGAACTTCTGCAGCGCCCAGACCATCGCGTCGAGCGGGTTGGTGATGCAGATGACGAAGGCGTTCGGCGCGTATTTCCTGATGCCGGCGCCGACCTGTTCCATCACCTTGAGATTGATGCCGAGCAGATCGTCGCGGCTCATGCCGGGCTTGCGCGGCACGCCGGCGGTGACGATGCACACGTCCGCGCCCTCGATCGCCGAATAGTCGTTGGCGCCGTCGAAGCGCGCGTCGAAGCCGTCGACGGGCGAGGATTCGGCGAGGTCGAGGCCCTTGCCCTGCGGGATGCCCTCGGCGATGTCGAAGAGGACGACGTCGCCCAGTTCCTTCAGTCCGATCAGATGCGCGAGCGTGCCACCGATCATGCCGGAGCCGATGAGGGCGATCTTGTTGCGAGCCATTTCGATTGATTTCCCCTGATTGCGCCGGCGCTGGAAAGCGCAACGGCATGATAACACTGTGCAATCCTGCTGCCGGGGGCGTCCTTCGGGACGTGCGGCGATAGCGCGCAGCGATAGACGCATTGACCCGCAAATTCAACCGATTCCTGCAATGCGAGCATTTTCAAACGGTTAGATGTCGAGGGATTTACGTAAACGTCAATTGATCCTGCGGTTCGGTGGTGTTGCTGGGCGGATTGCGGCTGCCGCCGCGGGGTCACTCGGCGATGCTGGACAGGATTTGTCGCTCGAGCACCCCGGTGGAAAGGCACTGGTCCTTCCAGGTCGTGTTCTCGAAATTCCTGACGACCTCGAATGAAGCGTTCACCGTGACCTGGGTGTGGCCGCTGTCGACCGGCTTGACGAAGACGTTGAGCGTGGCCGGCCGGCCGAACTCCATCGAGAGCGGTGCGGAGCCGCAGTCGGCCATCGTGGGGTCGGCTACGGCGCGTTCGGCGTAGATGACGCCGCTGGCCTTCTCGATGGTCTTGATCTGGATGCTGTTCGACGTGAAATAGCCGAGGAGATTGCTCCAGACCTGATCCTTGGTCAGCGCATAGGTCCTGGATTTCTCGAACTGCGTCGGTTTCGGCGGCGTGGCGCAGCTCGTCAGAACCCCGCCGACCAACACCATCAGAGCAAGTTTCCCGCGCATCGTTCATCCCCCCGCGATGTCCCCGCGGCAGAAGACCATCTGCCGGTTGCAGAGTCCAGATGCAGGTTGCATCTCGCGTGCGTCTGGTTGCAGCCGCGCCGCCGTGTACGGCTGATAGACGAGAGGTCAATTGTGGTGTTCCACCCGTCCGCCGAGCCACGCAAACACCGGCAGCGAGGCGGCGAGCGCGACGATGCTCGCCACGGCGATGCCGGCAAAGGCGGGGTCGCGAAAGGCGGAAAGGCCACCCACCGAGGCGATCGCGATCCACGCTGCCGGCACGACCAGCAGCCAGGCGGTGGCGGTCCCCGGATAGTAGCGCCGCAGCGCCAGCGTCATGGCGAGATGGGGAACGACGGCGTTGATCGCCATGGCTGCCGCGCCAGCCCGCCAGCACCGCCAGCAGCCGGTCCGCGCCGAGGGCCAGGCCGAGCGCGACAAGCCAGAAGGCCAGCGCGATCACGGTGGCCGCGACGCGAAATGTCGCCGCGCCCCATGCGCATGCCGCGCGAAGCCGGTGCCGGGAACCCCGGCAGCCAGATCATTTCCTCGATGTTGTGGACCGTCACGGCCGCCGCAAGCAGGGTCGCGGCGAGAGCGGGGCCGAGGCTCACCTGTTTTCGTCCGCCGTGCGGCGCCCGCGCGCGGCGATCTCGTTGCGCCAGTCCTCGCTCTGCATCTCGATCAGCCGCGACGAGGTGCGCTCGAACTCGAACGCCTCGTTGCCGCGGCGGCCGGCATAGAGCCCGTCCGGCGTCGTCTCGGCGCTGACGACGAGGCGCAGCCGGTTGTCGTAGAGCGTGTCGACCAGAAGGATGAAGCGCTTGGCCTCGTTGCGCCGGTCGTCGCCCATCACCGGAACGCGGTCGACGACGAGCGTGTCGAAGCGCTCGGCAATGGCCAGATAGTCGCGCGCCCCGAGCGGCCGTTCGCAAAGCTCCGCGAAGCTGAAGCGGGCGGCGTTGCCGGCCGCGCGCGCCACCTTGACCTTGCGGCCCTTGACCTCGATCTCGACTGCTTCCTCGCGCCGCCCCTCGGTCAGCGCGCTCCAGATCTCGTCCATGCGCGCGTCGGCCTCGGGCCCGAGCGGCGTCACGTAGACGGGCAGGCGCTCCAGCTTCTCCAGCCGGTAGTCGGTGCGCGCGTCGAGCGCCAGCACGTGGGCATGGCGCTTCAATATGTCGATGAAGGGTTCGAACAGGCCGCGGTTGAGCCCGTCCCTGTAGAGATCGTCGGGGGCGACGTTGGAGGTCGCCACCAGCACCACGCCCTCGGCGAACAGCGCCGAGAACAGCCGCGACAGAACCATGGCGTCGGCGATGTCGGTGACGGAGAACTCGTCGAAGCACAGCACCCAGGCTTCGGCGGCGAGCGAGGCGGCGACCGGCGGGATCGGGTCGTCGCCCTTGGCCTCGCCGGCCTTCACGCGCGGCGCGGTGGCGGCCGATGCGGTCGTGCACGTCGGCCATGAAGGCGTTGAAATGGACGCGGCGCTTGCGGCGCACCGGCACGCGCTCGAAGAACATGTCCATGAGCATGGTCTTGCCGCGGCCGACCGCGCCGTGGAGGTAGATGCCCCTGATCGGCTCGCGGTTGGTGTTGCGGCGGCCGAACAGCCAGCCGAGCGAGCTCGACTTCGCCGCCAGCCGCTTGCGCGACAATTCGTCGATCAGGCGGTCGAGATCGGCCGCCACGGCGAGCTGCGCCGGGTCCTCGGCGATCTGGCCGGTCTCGACGAGGTGGCGGTAGTGCTGGACGACGGTCGGATGGGTCGTCAGGCCGTCGCGCAGCGACATCGTTGTTCCCGAATTCTGCCCGGACCGGGATCAGCCAGTCCGGCTACTTTCGCGGAGTAAAAGCCGTCCTGCCCGTCAGCGTGACAGCGTCACCGGGAAGCCGCTCGACGTCTGGCCGTTCAGCCGCTCGTTGCCGCTGGAATAGAGGCTGGCGATGGTGGTGCCGCTATCGTCGTAGAGCACGAGCTGCTTGCCGACCACGTCCCAGCCGCGCATCGCGGTGAGGTCGCCGCCGCAGCCGCGGGTGCCGCCGCGCGAGGCGTTGCCGTATTTGGTCAGCGTCAGGAACATCTGGCAGCTGGCGCCGGCCGAATTCACGCTCCACGAGCCGACGAGGCTCGACTTGGTGAGGTCGGGCGCGCTGGCCGAGGCCATCTGCTGGTCCTGCATCGACTGCTCGCCGGTGGACGGCGGCTCGGGGAAGGCGGAAGGGTCGTTGCTGTCCGGGCCCGATGGGGGCGGCAGCTGCTGACCGCTGCTGACCTGGCCGGACGGCGCCGGCTCGAGGGGCTGGGCAACCGTGCTGCTGCGGGTGTCCATGGATGCGAAGCGCTGGCTCTGGCACCCGGCCAGAACGAGCGTGGCAAGCATCGCCGCGGCAATGCCGGTTTTCGAAAGGGTCATTCCCGTCCTCCGTCGGCCAGTTGAACGACTGATCGCGCGCTGGGTTCCTTCAATCACCACAAGTGTGGCGATGTTTGGATGTTGGTTTTCGCGCGGCAGGGTTAATTTCCGGTTTCGGTCGGCCCGGAAAGCCGCAATTGCGGGGCGCTGTCAAGACGCGGGCCGGGCGCCCCGGTTCAGGGCTTCGTAGCGGCGGCCACGGCGAACACATAGCCGAATGGCCCGACGATGTGGCATTCGCGCAGCCCGTGCGGCTTGTCGGCCGCGCCCGAAAGCACGATGTCGTCGCGTTCGCGGGCCCGCGCCTCCGCCGCGTCCGGATCGGCGCCGTAGAGCCTGATCTCGACGCCCGCGCCGCGCACTTCCACGCCGGCGAAGACGCCGCTCATCGGATGGTCGGCGTAGGAATGGTCGGCATGCAGGAGCAGGGTCGAGCCGCCGCATTCGAGCGCGGCGAAGTCGGCGTCGGCATAGATTGTGCGCGCGCCGAGCACCTCGCGGCAGAACGCTTCCATCGGAGCGATTTCCGGCACCAGCAGGTTGAGCCCGATGCCGGACGGCAGCGAGCGGCCGAACTCGTCGGGCGCCATCCACGGCTCACCGGTGCGTTTCGACACCATGCCTTCGTCTCCGTCGCCAGTCTCCTTGCCGGTCCGAAACTGCCGCCTGCGGCAGGGCCATTCTAGCGCCAGCGCGGCGGAGTTCTTGCACCATCCCCGGCAATAGCTATCTGACAAGGCAACGAAGCGGCGGCGAAAAAGGCAGGCACATGCACGGCACCAGGGCGGCCAAGGCGGCGAAAAAGGCCAATCGCTACTATAGCGGCCCGCCGAGCGACCATTTCGACGGCGCCATCTTCTTCAATCCCGGCGGCGAGCCTCCGGGAAAGGCGATGGATCTCCTGAAATGGCAGCTCTCGCACGGCCGGGCGAAATGGCCGGACCGGTTTCCGCCACCGGTCGCCGCGGCGCGGCCCGATCCGCGCGTCGAAGGCGAGGGGCTGCGCGTCACCATGGTCGGCCACGCCACGTTGCTGGTGCAGACGGCCGGCCTCAACATCCTCACCGATCCGGTGTGGTCGGAGCGCTGCTCGCCGTTCTCCTTCGCCGGCCCGCGCCGCGTCAACGAGCCCGGCATCGCCTTCGCCGACCTGCCGAAGATCGACGTGGTGCTGTCTGAGCCACAACCACTACGACCATCTCGACCTTGCGACGCTGAAGCGGCTGCAGGCGACCCACGACCCGCTGGTCGTGACGCCGCTCGGCAACGACACGATCGTCAAGAAGGCGGTTCCCGGAGATGCGCATGGCGGTGCGCGACTGGGGCGAGAGCGTCGAGACCGGCGGCGCGACCATCCATTTCGAGCCGGCGCATCACTGGTCGGCGCGCGGCATCAACGACCGGCGCATGGCGCTGTGGGCGGCCTTCGTGGTCGAGACGGCGGCGGGAAAGATCTACCATGTCGGCGACACCGGCTTTCATTCCGGCATCAACTACCGCGCGGTTGCCGAGAAACACGGCGGCTTCCGGCTGGCCATCCTGCCGATCGGCGCCTACGAGCCGCGCTGGTTCATGAAGGCGCAGCACCAGGACCCGGACGAGGCGGTGGAAGGGATGAAGCTCGCCAACGCCGCCCATGTCGCCGGCCACCACTGGGCGACCTTCCAGCTCACCAACGAGCCCGATCGACGAGCCGCGCGAGCGGCTGCACGCCGCGCTCGACAAGGCCGGCATCGCGCGCGAGCGTTTCCGCCCGCTGATGGCCGGCGAAGTGTGGGACGTGCCGGGCTGAGCCGCCGGCAGACATCTCGAACATTCCCGTTGCCGGAACAAATTCGGCCCGCGCCACGTTTTGGCCGCGATTTATCCAGTCACGGGAGAATTTTGCATGATCAAATGGATTCTTATCCTTCTCGCAGTCGCGGCCATTGCGGGCCTGCTCGGCTTCAACGCCGTTTCGGGCGTTGCGCTGACCGGCGCCAAGATTCTGATCGGCATCGTGCTGATCCTGTTCCTGCTGGTGCTGTTCGGCGTCATCGCGATCGCCTGAGCGAGGGCGGGGGAACGCTGTTCCTTCGCCGCCCGCAGGAAACAGTCGAGCCTTGCTCGCATCGGATGGCGACGGGAGCGGTTCTCCGCTTCCGTCGCCGTCGCATGCCGGGCTGGCAATCGCGGCCTTATTCCGCCATATAGCCGGGCATGGAAAGCCGCGCGCATTTCGCCAAGATGAACGGGCTCGGCAACGAGATCATCGTCGCCGACATGCGGGGCCGTCGCGACCGGGTGACGCCCGGCCGCCGCGGTCGCGCTGAATGCCGACCCGGCGACGCGCTTCGACCAGATCATGGCCATCCATGACCCGAAGACGCCCGGCACGGCCTATTACATCGACATCCTCAATTCCGACGGCTCGCCGGCGGAAGCCTGCGGCAACGGCACGCGCTGCGTGGTGCAGGCGCTGTCGGCCGAGACCGGCACGGCGAAGTTCACCTTCGAGACGCGCGCCGGCATCCTCAACGCCGAGGAGCATCCCGACGGCACGATCTCGGTCGACATGGGCAAGCCGCGCTTCGGCTGGCAGGACATTCCGCTGGCGGAGGAATTCCGCGACACGCGCATGATCGAGCTGCAGGTCGGGCCGATCGACGCCCCGGTGCTGCATTCGCCCTCGGTCGTGTCGATGGGCAATCCGCACGCCGTGTTCTGGGTCGACGACGACGTCTGGGCCTACGATCTCGAACGCTTCGGGCCGCTGCTGGAAAACCATCCGATCTTTCCCGAGCGCGCCAATATCACCATTGCCCAGGTGACGGCGCGCGACGCGGTGACCATCCGCACGTGGGAGCGCGGCGCGGGGCTGACGAAGGCCTGCGGCACGGCAGCCTGCGCGGCCGCCGTCTGCGCGGCGCGCACCAGGCGCACCGGCCGCGACGTTACCGTCACCGTGCCCGGCGGCCCGCTCCACATCGTCTGGCGCGAGGATGACCACGTCGTCATGACCGGTCCCGCGGAGTGGGAGTTTTCCGGCCTGTTCGACCCGGCCACCGGCGCCTGGGAGCGCGAAGTCGAGGAGACCGCCTGATGAGCCTCGACATCGTCACCTTCGGCTGCCGGCTCAACACCTACGAGTCCGAGGTCATCCGCCGCGAGGCCGAGAAGGCCGGGCTTTCCGCGCTCGCCGGCGGCGCCATCGTCGTCAACACCTGCGCGGTGACGGCGGAAGCCGTGCGCCAGGCGCGGCAGGCGATCCGCAAGGCGCGCCGCGAGAACCCGCAAGCCCGCATCGTCGTCACCGGCTGCGCGGCGCAGACCGAGCCCGCCACCTTCGCCGAAATGGACGAGGTCGACCTCGTGCTCGGCAACGAGGAAAAGCTGAAGGCGCACAACTACCGCGCGCTGCCGGATTTCGGCGTCAACGATTTCGAGAAGGCCCGCGTCAACGACATCATGTCGGTCACCGAGACCGCCGGCCACATGGTCGACGCGATCGAGGGCAGGGCGCGCGCCTTCGTGCAGGTGCAGAACGGCTGCGACCACCGCTGCACCTTCTGCATCATCCCCTACGGGCGCGGCAATTCGCGATCTGTGCCGATGGGTTCGGTGGTCGAGCAGGTCAAGCGGCTCGCGGCTAACGGTTATCGCGAGGTGGTGCTGTCGGGCGTCGACCTCACCTCCTACGGCGCCGACCTGCCGGGCGCGCCGCGCCTCGGGCGTCTGGTTCAAACCATATTGAAGCAGGTGCCGGAGCTCGATCGGCTGCGGCTGTCCTCGATCGATTCCATCGAGGCCGACGCGGCGCTGATGGACGCGATCGCGACCGAGACGCGGCTGATGCCGCATCTGCACCTGTCGCTGCAGTCCGGCGACGACATGATCCTGAAGCGCATGAAGCGCCGCCACCTTCGCGACGACGCCATCCGCTTCTGCGAGGACGTGCGGCGCCTGCGGCCCGACATCGTCTTCGGCGCCGACATCATCGCCGGCTTTCCGACCGAGACCGAGGCGATGTTCGAGAACTCGCTGAAGATCGTCGAGGAATGCGGGCTGACCCATCTCCACGTCTTCCCGTTCAGCCCGCGCGAGGGCACGCCGGCCGCGCGCATGCCGCAACTCGACCGCGGCGATCGTCAAGGAACGCGCGGCGCGGCTGAGGGCTGCCGGCGAGGCGGCGCACCGCCGCCATCTCGACGCGCTGGTCGGCACCAGCCAGAACGTTCTGGTCGAGCGCGAGGGGCTGGGGCGCACGGAAGGCTTCGCGCTGGTCGCGCTCGGGAACGGCGCGCCCGGCGAGATCGTTGCCGCAGACATCGCCGCCCACGACGGCGACAGACTGATCGCCGCGCCTTCGCATACCAAGAGCGCCCGCGCGCGCGCCGCCTGACGGGACACGCATGGCACTCGGCTTCATCAAGAAAGTCTTCTCCTTCGGCAACAAGCGCGTCGAGGAGACGCCGCCCGAGGAGGCGGAAAAGCAGCCCGCGGCGGAGCAGGCCGCGGAAACGCAGGCGCCCCCACCCCCTGCGCACGCTGCCGCGCCCGAAACACCCGAGCCGTCGCCCGAAGTCGGCCCGGCGCAGCCGCGCGAGATTCCCGAGACGCCGCAGACGCCCGAACGTCCCTCGGTCGTGGAAGAGCCGCCGCCCCACCCGACGCCCGGCCCCGAAGCCGAGGAGCCGGAAAAGCCGGTGAGGCCGGAGGATGCCGGCGGCGACACCGGCTCGGCGCTGCCGGCCGGGCAGCCGGGTGCGGCCGACGAACCCGAGACGCCGCCCGAGCCGGGCATCGAACCTCTCGGCGAGCCGGAGAGCGAACAGCCGGTTGCGGAAAAGCACGCCGCGCCGAGCGACGCCGAACTGCACCGCGAAGCTGCTGCCGCGCGCGAGCCGGCGGCGGCGCCTCCCTCCCCCTCGGGGGACAAGTCGGACGGCAAAGCCGGCCGGGGTGGGGTCGGTGACGCCGCCGCGACGCCGCCTTCTGCCGACACGGCAGCGCCGAGCACGTCCGAATGAGCACGGCGTCGCGCCCTGCCGAGGCGACCCCCTCTGGCCCTTCGGGCCATCTCCCCCTCGAGGGGGGAGAGACGCCGGCGCCGGCTGCCGCGCCCTCTCCCTCTCCTTCGGGGGACAAGCCGGGCGGCGAAGCCGGCCGCGTCACCGTCTCGAAAACCGTCGAGCGCCGCGCCGCCGCCGCGCCGGCCGAACCAGCGCCGCAGGCCGCCCCCCGCACGCCATGGTTCCAGCGGCTGCGCGAGGGCCTGTCGCGGTCCTCGCGCGAATTGTCGTCGTCGATCTCCGGCGTCTTCACCAAGCGCCGGCTCGACGAGGACACGCTGCAGGACCTCGAGGACGTGCTGATCCAGGCGGATCTCGGCATGGAAACGGCGATCCGCGTCACCGACGCGCTGTCGTCGAGCCGTTACGGGCGAGACGTCTCGGACGCGGAAGTGCGCGCCATCATGGCCACCGAGATCGAGAAGGTGCTGACCCCGGTGGCGATGCCGCTGGAGCTCGACCTGTCCCACAAGCCGCACGTCATCCTGGTCGTCGGCGTCAACGGCACCGGCAAGACCACGACGATCGGCAAGCTCGCCGCCAAGCTGACCGACGGCGGGCTGTCGGTGATGCTGGCGGCCGGCGACACGTTCCGCGCCGCGGCGATCGAGCAGCTGAAGATCTGGGGCGAGCGCACCGGCTCGCCGGTGGTCTCCTCCAAGCTCGGCGCCGATGCGGCGGGGCTCGCCTACGACGCCTTCGAGAAGGCGAAGGAAGCCGGGTCCGACGTGCTCGTCATCGACACGGCCGGCCGGCTGCAGAACAAGGCCGAGCTGATGGCCGAACTGGAAAAGATCGTGCGCGTGCTCGGCAAGCTCGATCCGGACGCCCCGCACACGGTGCTTGCAGACGGTCGACGCCACCACCGGCCAGAACGCGCTCAACCAGGTCGAGATTTTCAGGAACATCGCCGGCGTCAACGGGCTGGTGATGACCAAGCTCGACGGCACGGCGCGCGGCGGCATCCTCGTCGGCATCGCCGCCAAGCACAAGCTGCCGGTCTACTTCATCGGCGTCGGCGAGCAGGTCGAGGATCTGGAGCCGTTCTCCGCCGGCGATTTCGCCAGGGCAATCGCGGGAGTGGGGTAGTGCGGATATGCTGACGCCCCATTTTGCCCCCCTCTGCCATGCCGGGCATCTCCCCCACGCGGTGGGAGATCGGCCGTCTTTCACGATTTCGCCATTGTCTTCGGATGAAGAGCCCACATTGCGGGCAGCCAATCTCCCCACATGTGGGGGAGATGTCCGGCAGGACAGAGGGGGGCGCGAAGGAGCGGCCACCTCTCGCAACAAAACCCCCGAGCCGGAGCCCGCATGAACCAGCACCACCACATCATCGAGCCGGACCCGTCGGAAGAGACCGAGGCCGAGCGCAAGAAGACGGCGATGAACCCGCTGCTCAAGCTGGCGCTGGAACTCGGGCCGCTGATGGTCTTCTTCTTCGCCAACACCAAGGGCGAGTGGCTGGTCGCGAAATTCCCCGCGCTCGGCGCCTTCGGCGGGCCGATCTTCGTCGCCACCGGCCTGTTCATGGCCGCCACCGCGATCGCGCTGGTCGTGTCGTGGCTGCTGACCCGCAGCCTGCCGATGATGCCGCTGGTCTCGGGCGTCGTGGTGTTCGTGTTCGGCGGGCTGACGCTCTATCTGCACGACGACGTCTTCATCAAGATGAAGCCGACCATCATCAACGGCCTGTTCGCCGTCATCCTGCTCGGCGGGCTGGCGTTCGGGAAGTCGCTGCTCGGCTACGTCTTCGATTCCGCCTTCCGGCTCGACGCCGAGGGCTGGCGCAAGCTGACGCTGCGCTGGGGCCTGTTCTTCATCCTTCTGGCCGTGCTCAACGAGATCGTCTGGCGCAATTTCTCCACCGACGCGTGGGTTACGTTCAAGGTGTGGGGCATCATGCCGATCACGCTGGTCTTCACGCTCAGCCAGATGCCGCTGATCATGCGCCACGCGGTGGAGGAGCCAGCGGGCAAGCCGGGGGAATAGGGCGAATGGAATTCATCACCTCGCGAGAGGAACTGCGCGCGCACTACAGGGAAGCTCACGGCAACTCGCTGAAGAAGGAACTGCGCTTCCTCGACGCCCACGCCCGCAATTTCCTGTCGAAGAGCCCCTTCGTGCTGATCGGCTCGCAGGACGGCGACGGCAATGCCGACGTCACGCCGAAAGGCGACAGGCCGGGCTTCGTCGCGGTGCTCGACGACGTGACGCTGGCCATTCCCGACCGCCCGGGCAACAACCGCCTCGACACGTTCGAGAACATCGTCGCCAATCCGGCGGTGGGGCTGCTGTTCCTCGTGCCGGGCATGAACGAGACGCTGCGCGTCAACGGCGAGGGCCGCATCACCGCCGATGCCGGCCTGCGCCGCGAGCTTGCCGTCGACGGCAAGGAGCCCGCCACCGTGCTGGTCGTCGCCGTCAACGCCGTCTACATGCACTGCGCCAAGGCGTTCATGCGCTCGCAGCTCTGGGCGCCGGAAAGCTGGCCGGCGCGCGCCGACATGCCGACGCTCGGCGCCATCCTGCGCGACCAGCTGGCGCTGGCGCAGTCGGTCGCCGAGCTCGACCAGGGGCTCGACGAATCCTATCGCAAGTCGATGTGGTAGCGCGGGCGCCGCAGCGCCTTGGAGCGGTTCATCGCTTCACGGAATCGACGAACCGCTCCAGGTTCTCGTTTTCGCGCAAATCCGGACGGAAAACCGGGTCCCACTTTTCCTGGAATTGCGCTAGCCGCCGGTCCACTCGATCCAGCGGCCGTGGTAGTCGCATTTCGCCAGCCGCCGCGTCTCGCCGCCCGGCCATGTGGTCAGGCTTAGCGTGGCGAAGCCGGTCTCGCCGCGCGGCTCCATCCTCAGCCGGGCGACCGGCGCTTCCGCCGTCGCCTCGCGGCCGGCCTCCTCGAGTGCGGCCAGCACGCCGTCCTTCGAGGCCTGCGGCATGTATTGCCACATGATCGAATGGAAGAGCACGAAGGCCGTGCCCGGTTTCGCTCCGCCAGCCGGCGGCGGACGAAATCGGCGGCGTCGGCCTTTTCGACCGACACGCCCGCCTCGTCGGCAATCGAGATCGCCGCGTCGAGCCGTTCCAGCCGCGCCGTCTGGTCGGCCCAGACATAGGAGCGCACCCGCAGCCGCTGCGCCGGGTCGCCGATGTCGATCGGCGAGATGTCGCAGCCGTCGCGCGAGGCCACGACCAGCTCGCCCTGCAGCGGCGGTGCGGTGTCGCCGCGCACCTCCGGCGACATCCTGGCCGGCGAGGCCGCGTCGCCCCAGCTCTGCGCCGCCATAGTCGTAGCGGAAGCGGTCGAAGTTGAGGTTCAGCCCGGCGCTGGCGCCGATCTCGTGGACGGCCAGCGGAAGGCCGGTCTCGCGGGCGAGCAGCAGGAAGCCCGGCAGGAGCATCGCCGAGCGCGCCGTCTCGTTGGTCTGCGGCGGCGATTTCAGGAAGTCCAGCAGGAAGGCCTCGTGCGCGACGAGCGCGCGGGCGACCGCGTCCCACACCGCTTCGTCGCCGGCATCGTGCGGCGGATAGACGGCCGCCAGCGTGTCGTCGGCATCGGATAGCACCAGCGCGTGCAGTCCGCCGCAGAAGCGCAGCGCCAGCGCGTCGGCAACCGGCTTGCCCTGCCAGTCGAGCACCGCGCGTCCGACCGCCGTGTCGCGGCCGAGACGTTCGGCGGCAAGCTCGCAGAGCCTCCCGGTGAACGGCGAGCCCAGCCCATGACAGGCTTTCGCCTGCTGGCGGAACGCCGCGCGGATATCGTCTTCGCCGCTCATGACGCTGCGAGCGCCTTCTCGACCTCGGGCATCAGCTCGTTGTCGATGGAGTCCTGCGTGAACGGGCCGACATGCTTGTAGAGGATCTTGCCGTCCTTGCCGACGACGAAGGTCTCGGGCACGCCGTAGACGCCCCAGTCGATCGCCTCGCGGCCGGTCGGGTCGACGCCGATCTCGTCGAACGGATTGCCGAGTTCGCCGAGGAAGCGGCGGGCGTTCTCGGCCTTGTCCTTGTAGTTGAAGCCGGCGAGCACGAAGCGGTCGTCGCCGGTGAGCTGCAGGAGCAACGGATGCTCCTCGCGGCACGGCACGCACCACGAGCCCCAGACGTTGACCAGCGTCACGCGGCCCTTGAACTTGTCAGACGAGATGCCCGGCAGGCCCGTGTCTTCCAGCGGCGGCAGGTTCGTCGCCGGCGCTTGCTGGCCGATCAGGGCCGACGGGATCGCGCTGGTGTCGCGCCCGGATTCCAGCTGCATCAGGAACACGCCGGCAAGCGCCAGGAAGGCGACCAGCGGCAACAGCACCAGCCACAGGCGCGGCTTGCGCGGCGGGGTCTCGGTCTCGCTATCGGCCACGCGGGGAAGCCTTCTCGGAACGCCGGCGCACGCCGCGCGCCTCGAGTTCGGCCAGCTCGCGCCGGCGCAGCCGCTGGTCGACGAACAGCCAGGCGAGCATGGCGGCGATGACGACGGCGGACACCGCGTAGGCGGCGCCGACGAAGGCGGCGTGGTTCATGACGCCTCCTGCCGGCGGTCGGCCGAGCGCGCGGCCATGCGGCGCATGGCGGCCACCCGGCGGCGCCAGATCTCGGTGCGCATGGCGAAAAGATGCAGCGCGAAGAAGGCGAGCGTGAAGCCGCCCATGCAGATGAACAGCGGGTAGAGATAGGCCGGGTCCATGCTGGAGCCGGTCAGCGAGATGGAATCGGGCTGGTGCAGCGTGTTCCACCAGTCGACGGAGAACTTGATGATCGGCAGGTTGACGACGCCGACCAGCGTCACCAGCGCCGCCGCACGGGCCGCGCGGCCGGGATCGTCGAGCGCGCGCGTCAGCGCGATGATGCCGAGATAGACGAGGAACAGCACGAACATCGAGGTCAGCCGCGCGTCCCACACCCACCAGGTGCCCCACATCGGCCGGCCCCAGATCGAGCCGGTGACCAGCGCCAGGAAGGTGAACACCGCGCCGATCGGGGCGGCGGCCTTCAGCGCCACGTCGGCCAGCGGGTGCCGCCACACCAGCGTGCCGAGCGAAGACACCGCCATGATCGCGTAGATCATCATCGACAGCCAGGCGAACGGCACGTGCAGGAACATGATCCTGACCGTGATGCCCTGCTGCACGTCCTCCGGCGCGGTGACGGCCAGATAGAGGCCGATCGCCAGCACGATCACCGCGATCGCCGACAGCCACGGCAGCACGCGGCCCGAAAACGCGATGAAGCGGGTCGGGTTGGCGAGGTCGGTCCAGCGCGAGGTCGTGACGGTCGTGTCGCTCATGGGCCGTTACATAGTCCGCGGGAATGCGGCAGGCAATTGACCGGCATCAAAGGCGGGTGATGTGTCGCGGCCCTCAGTCGGAGTGGGCGGTGTGGTCGGCCGGGCCTTGTCGTATGGCACGCGCTTGACATGCAGGTATTTACCTGCATATTACGGCCCCAGGAACAGGCAGGACACGTGGACGCTGACAAGGTTTTCAAGGCGCTGGGCGACCCGACCCGCAGAAGGCTGCTCGATCTTCTTTGCGAGAAGAACGGCCAGACGCTCGGGCAGCTTTGCGAGAACCTGGAAATGACGCGGCAGTCGGCCACGCAACACCTCGGACTCCTCGAGGACGCCAACCTGGTGAGCACCGTCAGGCGCGGCCGCGAGAAGCTGCATTTCATCAATCCGGTCCCCCTGCACGAGGTCTACGAGCGGTGGGTGCGGAAATTCGAACGCCAGCGGCTCAGCCTGCTGCACGATCTCAAGAATGAACTCGAAGGAGAGTGACCATGAGTGCCGAGACGATCAGCCTTGTCTACGTGACCTATATCGCTTCGACGCCGCAGAAGGTGTTCGATGCAATAACCCGGCCCGAGATTTCGCGGCTCTACTGGGGCCACGAGAACGTCTCCGACTGGAAGCCCGGCTCGGACTGGCAGCACATCCGCGACAATGAGGAGCACACGGTCAACCTTGTCGGAAAGGTCGTCGAGTCCGAACCGCCCACGCGCCTCGTGTTGAGCTGGGCCAACGCATCGCAGGCTGACGACCAGTCCGCCTACAGCCGCGTGACCTTCGATGTCGTGGAATATGAAGGCATGGTCAGGCTGACCGTCACGCACGCGGATCTCGTTGCGGACAGCGGCATGGCCAACGGCGTCAGCAAGGGCTGGCCGATCGTGCTCTCCAGCCTGAAATCCTATCTGGAAACCGGCACCCCGCTCGACATCTTCGCCAAGCCGAAGGCCGCGTGACCATGGGGATGCGCTATTCCGGCGGATGCGCGTGCGGGGCGATACGCTACGAGACGTCCAGCGAACCGATCTTCCAGAACCATTGCCAGTGCCGGGACTGCCAGAGGCGCAGCGGCACGGGACACGGTTCCTGGCTGACCTTTCCACGGCGCGCCGAGGTGACGATCAAGGGCGAAGCGAAAACCTGGCGGGTGACGGGCGACAGCGGCAACGTGAAGATCCACGCGTTCTGCCCGACCTGCGGAACGCCGGTCCATCTGGCCTTCGCCGCGATGCCCGAGCTGATAGCCATCCCGGCGGCAAGCCTGGACGATCCGGAACGGTTTCAGCCGCAGGTCGTCACCTATGCCGTCCGCGGCCTGCCATGGGACGTCATGGATCCGTCGCTGCCGTCGTTCGAGCGGATGCCGCCCGGCTGATCGAGCCTCGCGTCCTCTCCCCCAGCGGGGAGGGAGCGGCGCCGCGGGTGGCGGGTCTTCCTTCTTCCCGACGGGAGGGAAAGCGGCTGCCGGCGTCCCTACCGCCAGCCCAGTCCCGGTGCGACGTGCTTCAGGATCGCGTCGAGCACGTGGGCGTTGTAGTCGACGCCGAGCTGGTTCGGCACGGTCAGAAGCAGCGTGTCGGCCTCGGCGATCCCCTCGTCCTCCTTCAGCTGTTCGATCAGCCTGTCCGGCTCGTCGGCATAGCTGCGGCCGAACACGGCGCGCGTATTGGCCTCGATATAGCCGAACTGGTCGCGGCTGTCGGCGTCGCGGCCGAAATAGGCGCGGTCCATGTCGTTCACCAGCGCGAAGATCGAGCGGCTGACCGAGACGCGCGGCTCGTGGTCGTGGCCGGCCTCCTTCCAGGCGGCGCGATAGGCGCGGATCTGTTCGGCCTGCTGGACGTGGAACGGCTTGCCGCCCTCGTCGAACTTCAGCGTCGAGCTCTGCAAGTTCATGCCGAGCTTCGCCGCCCACTCGGCGGTGGCGTTGGTCGCCGCACCCCACCAGATGCGGTCGCGCAGGCCTTCCGAATGCGGCTCCAGCCGCAGCAGGCCGGGCGGGTTCGGGAACATCGGGCGCGGGCTCGGCTGGGCGAAGCCCTTGCCCTTCAGCGCCTCGAGAAAGATCTCGGCGTTGGTGCGCGCCATGTCGGCGTCGCTGGCGCCCTCCTGCGGCACGTAGCCGAAATAGCGCCAGCCATCGACCACCTGCTCCGGCGAGCCGCGCGAGATGCCGAGCTGCAGCCGGCCGCCGGCGATCAGGTCGGCCGCACCCGCATCCTCGACCATGTAGAGCGGGTTTTCGTAGCGCATGTCGATGACGGCGGTGCCGAGCTCGATGCGCTTCGTCTTCGCACCCGCCGCCGCAAGCAGCGGAAACGGCGAGGCGAGCTGCCGGGCGAAATGGTGGACGCGGAAATAGGCGCCGTCGGCGCCGATCTCTTCCGCCGCGACCGCAAGGTCGATGGACTGGAGAAGCGCGTCGGAGGCCGAGCGGGTGCCGGACTGGGGCGAGGGCGACCAGTGGCCGAAGGACAAAAATCCGATCTTTTTCATGGCGCTCAGATGAGGGTTTGCGCGGGCAGTATCAACATTGCCGTATCACCGGTTCGCTTGACGGTTCGTGCACCGTTTCAATCCGCCCATCTCAGCGCGAAGGAGGCGGCCAGCGGGCCGAGCACGGCGAAGAACAGCGTCAGCGCGCACAATATCATGAAGGGCGGCCCGAACGGCTCGGGATCGGCGACGGCGCCGTAGCTCGCCGAGACGCCGAAGATCAGCACCGGGATCACCAGCGGCAGGATGAGAACCGAGACCAGCAGGCCGCCGCGCGGCAGCGCCACGGTGACGGCCGCACCCACCGCGCCGATGAAGGCGATCGCCGGCGTGCCGACCAACAGCGTCAGCGTGGCCGCGCCGATCGCCAGCGCGTCCATGTTCATGAACAGGCCGAGCACGGGGGCCGCCACCACCAGCGGCAGCACGCTCGCCGTCCAGTGGGCGAGGCATTTGACCAGAACCGTCAGCGCCAGCGGGTGGCGGCCGGCGGCCAGCACCAGCGGGTCGAGCGCGCCGTCCTCGCGGTCGGCCTGGAACAGCCGGTCGAGGCCGAGCAGGCGACGCCAGCAGGGCGCCGATCCACAGCATCGCCGGGCCGATGCGGGCGAGCAGCTTGAGGTCGGGGCCGACGCCGAACGGCACCACGGCGACGACGGCCAGGAAGAACAGCACGCCGACCAGCGCTCCGCCGCCGGCGCGCACGCCGAGCCGCACGTCGCGAATGTAGAGGGCTAGCATACGCGCACCTCCGGCCGGCGCCGGACTGCGCCCCCTCCACCATGTTTCACATGGTCCCCCTCCCCCGTGAACGGGGGAGGATCGGGGTCGAGACTGGCCGCACCGCTTTGATCCTCCCCTGCGAAGCGGGGGAGGGGGACCGCCGTAGGCGGTGGAGGGGGCGTCGAACACGAAATCATTCAGCGCTCCCCCAGCCGCAGTTCCTGCGCCTCGTCCAGTCCGAGCGGCAGATGGGTGGCGGCCACCACGATGCCGCCGTCCTCCATGTGGGCGCGCATGAGCGCGGCGAACTGCGCCTCGGATGCCTTGTCGAGCCCGGAGGTCGGCTCGTCGAGCAGCCAGACCGGGCGCCAGCTCGAAAGCAGCCGGGCAATCGCCACGCGCCGGCGCTGCCCGGTCGACAGATAGCCGTAGGGCAGGTGGCCGAGGTCGCCGAGCCCCACCATCTCCAGCGCCTCCCAGACTTCCAGATGCGGCTCGCCGAGGAAGTCGCGCCAGAAGCGCAAATTCTCCTCCACGCTCATCGCCGTCTTCATGCCGTTCTGGTGGCCGAGATAGTGGCAGGCCGACGCGACGTCCGGCCAATCCTCGTCCTTGCCCTCGTCCTTGCCTTCGCCGCCGCCCTCGATCGCCACCGTGCCGGATTCGGCCGGCAACAGGCCGGCGACGATCCTCAGAAGCGTCGACTTGCCCGAGCCGTTCGGCCCGGTCAGCAACAGCGCGCCGCCCTCTTCGACGGCGAAGGACAGCCCGGAGAACAGGATCTCGCCGCCGCGCGCTCCGCTCAGGTTTTCGGCGACCAGCCGCATCGCGTCCCCGTTCAATCCATGGTTCGGCGGCATCGCATGGCCGCAAGCCGCGCGATGCGGCAAAATCGCCCGTACCGCTCTGGAATCCTTCTACGAAATTCTGTATGGAACCGGCAACCACGCCAGCGGTCGGCGTGCTTCCACATTGCGCCGAACCGTGTTCCGCCTATCTATGTCGGGACACCGGGAACGGACCGCGGAAATGACCGCACCCGCACCTTGCGCGTGTCAGCATGCCACGGACGTCCGTTTCCATCCCGGCAACAGACAGTTAGGGACCGTCCGTGTCAAAATCGCTCGACAGCTTCAATTGCCGCCGCACCCTCAAGGTGGGTGACACCGAGTACCATTATTTCGACCTCAAGGAGGCCGAGAAGAACGGCCTTTCCGGCATTTCCAGGCTGCCCTTCTCGATGAAGGTGCTGCTGGAAAACCTGCTGCGCAACGAGGACGGCCGCTCGGTGACGAAAGAGTCCATCGAGGCGGTGGCGGCGTGGCTGGACGACAAGGGCTCGGCCGGCGTCGAGATCGCCTATCGCCCGGCGCGCGTGCTGATGCAGGACTTCACCGGCGTGCCGGCGGTGGTCGACCTGGCCGCCATGCGCGACGCCATGAAGAACCTCGGCGGCGATCCGGAAAAGATCAACCCGCTGGTGCCGGTCGATCTCGTCATCGACCACTCCGTCATCGTCGACGAATTCGGCACGCCGCTGTCGTTCGCCCACAATGTCGAGCACGAATACAAGCGCAACGGCGAGCGCTACCGCTTCCTGAAATGGGGCCAGCAGGCCTTCCACAATTTCCGCGTCGTGCCGCCCGGCACCGGCATCTGCCACCAGGTCAACCTCGAATATCTCGGCCAGGTCGTGTGGTCGAAGAACGAGGACGGCGTCGAGATCGCCTATCCCGACACCTGCGTCGGCACCGACAGCCACACCACGATGATCAACGGCCTCGGCGTGCTCGGCTGGGGCGTCGGCGGCATCGAGGCGGAGGCCGCCATGCTCGGCCAGCCGGTCTCCATGCTTCTGCCGGAAGTCATCGGCTTCAAGCTCACCGGCGCGCTCAGGGAAGGCGTGACGGCGACCGACCTGGTGCTGACCGTCACCCAGATGCTCAGGAAGAAGGGCGTGGTGGGCAAGTTCGTCGAGTTCTACGGCGAGGGCCTCAACTCGATGACGCTGGCCGACCGCGCCACCATCGGCAACATGAGCCCGGAATACGGCGCCACCTGCGGCTTCTTCCCGGTCGACGGCGAGACCGTCAAATACATGACCACCACCGGCCGCACCGAGGAGCGGCTGGCGCTGGTCGAGGCCTACACGAAGGCGCAAGGGCATGTGGCGCGAGGCGGGCTCGCCCGACCCGGTGTTCACCGACACGCTCGAACTGCATCTCGGCGACGTCGTGCCGTCGATGGCCGGCCCGAAGCGTCCGGAAGGGCGTACCGCACTCGAGGACATTCCCTCCACCTTCGCCGCCGCGCTGGAGAAGGAATACCGCAAGACCGGCGACACCTCGAAGCGCTACCCGGTCGAGGGCGGGGAGTTCGACATCGGCCATGGCGACGTCGTCATCGCGGCGATCACGTCGTGCACCAACACCTCGAACCCGTCGGTGCTGATCGGCGCCGGGCTTCTGGCGCGCAACGCCAACCGGCTCGGCCTCAAGCAGAAGCCGTGGGTGAAGACCTCGCTGGCGCCGGGCTCCCAGGTGGTCGCCGAATATCTGGAAAAGGCCGGCCTGCAGACCGAGCTCGACCAGCTCGGCTTCAACCTCGTCGGCTTCGGCTGCACGACCTGCATCGGCAATTCCGGCCCGCTGCCGCCGGCGATCTCCAAGACCATCAACGAGAAGGAGCTGATCGCGGCCTCGGTGCTTTCGGGCAACCGCAATTTCGAGGGCCGCGTGTCGCCCGACGCGCAGGCGAACTACCTCGCCTCGCCGCCGCTGGTGGTGGCCTATGCGCTGGCCGGCTCCGTCAAGATCGACCTGACCAGCGAGCCGCTCGGCCAGGACAGGGACGGCAACGACGTCTATCTGAAGGACATCTGGCCCTCGACCAAGGAGATCCAGGACTTCATCGCCAGGAACGTCACGCGCGACATCTTCGCCTCGAAATATGCCGACGTGTTCAAGGGCGACGAGAACTGGCGCGCCGTGCAGGCGCCGACGGGCCAGACCTACACCTGGGACGACAACTCGACCTATGTGCAGAACCCGCCCTATTTCGCCGGCATGGACAAGACGCCGGGCAAGATCTCCAACATCGAGGGGGCGCGCATCCTCGGCCTGTTCGGCGACAAGATCACCACCGATCACATCTCGCCGGCCGGCTCGATCAAGGCGGCCTCGCCGGCGGGCGAGTATCTGACCGAACACGGGGTGGGCGTGGCCGACTTCAACCAGTACGGCACGCGGCGCGGCAATCACGAGGTGATGATGCGCGGCACCTTCGCCAATATCCGCATCCGCAACCACATGCTGGGCGAGAACGGGCGCGAGGGCGGCTACACGATCCACTATCCCTCCAAGGAGGAGATGTCGATCTACGACGCGGCCATGGAATACAAGAAGGAAGGCGTGCCGCTGGTCATCTTCGCGGGCGTGGAATACGGCAACGGTTCCTCACGCGACTGGGCGGCCAAGGGCACCAATCTTCTGGGCGTGCGCGCGGTGATCGCGGAAAGCTTCGAGCGCATCCACCGCTCCAACCTGGTCGGCATGGGCGTCATCCCGTTCGTGCTCGGCGACGGGCTCACCTGGTCGGCGCTCAACCTCAAGGGCGACGAGACCGTCTCCATCGACGGGCTGGAGACGATCAAGCCGCGCCAGACGCTGACCGCGCACATCACCTATGCCGACGGCTCGAAGCGGGACGTGCCGGTGATCTGCCGCATCGACACGCTCGACGAGCTCGAATATTTCCGCAACGGCGGCATCCTGCACTACGTGCTCAGGGATCTGGCGGCGTAGGGCAAGCGATCGGCTTCATCGCAGCTGAAACGAAAAAGCCCCGGCGGAAACGCCGGGGTTTTTTGTGTCGTGGTCACTGTGACTGCGATATTGCCCGCACCAGCGTCTCGACCGGCAGGAACAGCGTACGGCTGTGGTTCGGAAACTCGATGAACTCGGCGCAGCGCAGATAAAAGCGCCGGGCGGCGTCGTCCTTGGCGTGCACCAGCACCGCGGCAATGCCGATGGCGCGCGAGGCGAGCGCGATGCGCCGCAGGGCGTCTGCCAGAAGGTCGGCACCGAGGCCCTTGCCGGCGTAGGCGCGATCGACTGCGAGCCGCCCGATCACGGAGACCGGAATGGCGTCGGGCGCGTTGCGGCGGAGTTTGCCGGGTGCTGCCGCCCGCCCCACCGCGCCTGCCGAGATGCAGTAGTAGCCGACAACCCGCTCTGCCTCGCACACGACATAGGTGCGCGAGAAGCGGCTCTCGTTTCTCAGGGCGCGCTGCCGCAGCCAGTCGTCCAGCGCAGGCTCGCCGCAATCGAAACGCGAGAGATCGTGACTTGCCGAGATCGGAACCGGCGCCGAAAGGGTCGGCGCCTTGTTGCCGCCTAGCCCCGCCATGCCGGAGCGCGACCGAGCAGCGCCTTCAGCTTCGGTCCCGGCGCCGGCGGATTGTCGAGCGCCAGCACGAAGGCGTCGTAGCCTTCCGGATCGAGCGTGAACAGCCGCCGCTCGACGAGCACGTCGATCGCCTGCCGCCGAGCAGTCTCGACCATGAACTCGGTGCGCGTCTTGCCGAGCGCGGCCGCCGCCTCGTCGATGAGGTGGCGCGTCTGGGCCTCGAGCCGCAGGTTGATGCTGGACTTCGTCTCGCTTGCCGGCGAGCGGTCGACAGTCGGAGAGGGATGAAGCTTCGTCATGCCGGCAATGTGAGCGTCTGTATCCACAATGTCAATACAGCCTCGGTCTCCCCCTACGCCCCCGCCATCCCCGCGCGCATCGCCTCGCCGCGGCGGGCGGCGGCGGCCAAGAGAATGCCCAGCATCAGGCCGTTGCCGAGGTGCCAGAGGAAATGCGTGCCGATCGGCAGCCACGGGCACACGCTCATGTCGACGATGCGGAAGAAGCAGTTGACCAGGAACAGGCACGCGGCGGCGAAGATGAACCAGCCGAACGGCTTGCCGGTCGCCGGCAGGTAGAGCCCGAAGAAGACCAGCGCCAGGAAGGCCGGCAGGTAGCCGGTGGTGCCGTTGGTGGCGTCGGCCAGCGACTGCGGCACCAGCAGCGTCAGCACGGCGGCGACGGCGAAGAAGACGACGAACGCCAGCACGGCGCGCGGCCAGGCCAGCCCGATCAGGTGGCGGAAGGCGAACAGCGAATAGGCGAGCGTGAAGGCGGCGATCGGCACGACGTCGAACCACACGGTCAGCCGCGTCGCCCAGGTGTGGAAGATGAAGGAGCCGACGCCGATCGCCACCACCCACCAGCCGAGGATCTCGGCGAAGCCGCCCGCCCGGCGCCGCCTGATCTCGCGCAGGCCCCAGATGCCGGCGGCGATGAAGGCGAGGTTCGACAGCGCGTTGAGCGGCTCCGACCACAGCTCCGGCCCGGTGCGCTCGCAATAGAGGTCGACGGCGGCAAGAAGCGTGCTGTTCATGTCGGTGAACTCCCCCTTTGTTCGGGCGAAATGCTTGGCACGGCGAGGCCCGGCCGTAAACCGGCATGCTGACGTTCGGTCAGCGGTGTGTAACCTCAAAGTGACTTTTGCTTGATCCGGGCATCCGGCTAGTGTGACATCCGAGCAAGGCGGGCGACCCCGCCGCAAGCGATCGGATTTCTTTCGAATGAAACGCCCAGGCATCATCGGGCTGGCGACGGCTTTCGGGCTCGTCGTGGCAGCCGCGCTCGCCGGGCCGGCATCAGCCGGCGACCGGCCGCTCGGCGTGGTCGAGCTGTTCACCAGCCAGGGCTGCAATTCCTGCCCGCCGGCCGACAAGGTGCTCGGCGATCTCGCCGGGCGCGGCGACGTCGTGGCGCTGTCCTACCATGTCGACTACTGGGACTATCTCGGCTGGCGCGACACCATGGCCAGCCCGGAAAACACCGGGCGCCAGCGCGAATACGGCCGCGCGCTCGCCCAGAGCTCCGTCTACACGCCGGAAGCCGTCATCAACGGCCGCACCCACGTCAACGGCGCGCACGGCGACGCCGTCGCCGCCACGCTCGACAGGCTCGACGAGGACGGCAAGGGGCTCGGCGTCGACGTCAGCCTGGAGCGCAAGGGCGACAGCCTGATCATCGAGACGGGCGACGCGCCCGCCGGAAAGGCGCGCGAGGCGCATCTCGTGCTGGTCTATTTCGACCCGGCCAAGCCGGTGGTCATCAAGCGCGGCGAGAACAGCGGCAAGACCATCACCTACTGGAACGCCGTCACCGACTTCCAGACCGCGGGCATGTGGCACGGCCAGGCCAAGCGCTTCGAGCTGCCGCTGAGCGAGGTCGAAAAGCAGGGCGGCGGCTGTGCCGTGCTGTTGCAGGCCGTCACCGATACGGGCCTGCCGGGACCGATCCTGGGGGCTGCGGTGATGACCCGGCCTGCCGCCTGAGCCGCCAGACGCTCCCCAAACCCCTCCCCGGACAACAAAAAGCCGGCGCTGGGAACCAGCACCGGCACTTTGCTGCTTTGGGATCGCAGTCGCCCGAATTGGTTCGATCCGACCGGCCCCGTGGGCGGGGGGCTTGGGGTTTGCGGGACCGTGCCGGACCGAACCGTCTCAGGCAACAGCGCGAACGTGGGCGTCGAATGGGGCGGCAGATGGGACAAACCGCGGCGAGAATGTGGCAGAGCCATCACCAATTCAAACAGGCGATGTAACTTCTGTGAGCGGCCGGCGGGGTCCCGCGGCCCTTCAGGCGTCCACCCGCGGGCTTGCAATTCGGCGCCTGCCGGGCGAACCTTCTCGCGTCGCATAATCGTCGTGAAAGGCATCGGGCGCATGATGGACAGCAGTTCCGGCGGGGAGGGTAGGGAGGATTCCGCAATACTCATCCCGCTCGCCGAGGCGCGGCGCGAGCGCCTGGAACTGCCGGTCACCTTCGACCGGCGCGAGCTCAACCAGATCCTGCATGTCTACGGCATGATGGTCGCGGCCGGCGAGTGGCGCGACTACGCCATCGACCACCTCAAGGATCGCGCGGTTTTTTCCGTGTTCCGGCGCACCAGCGAGGTGCCGCTGTTCCAGATCGTCAAGACGCCGAAGCTGAGGCACCGCCAGGGCGCCTACTCGGTGGTGGCGGCCACCGGCATGGTGCTGAAGCGCGGCCACGAGCTTTCCCGCGTGCTCGGCGTCTTCGACAAGACGCTGAAGGTCGTGAAGGCGTAGGCGGCTTTTCACTCCCAAATTGTTTCCTACCCGCTTCAGCGGGATCGCAGCACTTGTTCAATCGCGCCCTCCACAATGTCTGGATAGATCGTTGGGCGGCCGTTTCTCGTACGTCCTGCAACTCCCCTGTGAACGGCAGAGGGTCGGCGTAACGTAACCCTTCGGCGTAGGACGCCTTGTGGGGTTGGAAGACGGCCAAGAGATTGTGCGTATGGATATGCATACTCACACTCACGAAGTTTCCCGGCTGGAGGTGGTGGAGACTGGTCGCCGGCGCCGATGGACGGTGAAGCCAAGCTTCGGATCATTGCCGAGAGCGAACGTGGCCCCCGGCTTGTCTCAACGACGGCTCGCCGGCACGGAATCTCGCCCTCGCAGTTGTTCGGCTGGCGAAGGGAGTTTGGTGTGGGTGGTTCGCGGGCGGCGACGCCGGAGCCCACCTTCCTGTCGGTTTCGGTTCACTCAGCCGATGCCTCTGCGGCTGGCAAGACGTTGCCAGCGGCGGAACCCTCTCGCGTCGAGATCGAGCTATCGTGTGGCCGCATTGTGCGTGTCGATGCTGGGATCGATCAGAAGGCGCTGGGCCGCATTCTCGATGTCGTGGACCGGCGGCGTTGATCCCGGTTCCGAGCGGCGTCCGGGTCTGGCTGGCGACTGGCCATGTAGATATGCGCAAAGGATTCCCGGGCCTGAGTTTGCTGGTTCAGGAGACACTGAAGCGGGATCCGAACAGTGGTCATTTGTTTTGCTTCCGTGGTCGCAGAGGCGACCTTTTGAAGGTGATATGGCACGACGGCCAGGGCGCATGCCTGTTTACGAAGAGGCTGGAACGCGGCCGGTTCTTATGGCCGTCGCCGGCCGATGGCGTGGTGACGATCTCGGCGGCGCAACTCGGCTATCTGCTCGAAGGAATAGACTGGCGCAATCCCTCAGAGAACCTGGCGTCCGAGCACCGTCGGATAGGCAGGAAAGCCTTGCATTCCAAGGGTTCTGTGGCAGAATCGACACTGTCACGAACTGCTTCGCACTTTCCGCCATGGCCGCTGTGCCGGACGATATCGCCACCCTGAAGGCTGCGCTTGCAGAGGCAGAACTGCGGGCCGAACTCGCCGAAGCGGAAGCGGCCCGGGGGAAGGCGATGGCCTCGAATGCCGAGGCTCTGATTGCCCATCTGACGCTGACGATCGAGAAGCTGCGGCGTGAACTCTACGGTAGCCGCTCAGAGAAGAAGACGCGTCTTCTCGACCAACTCGAGATGCAGCTTGAGGATGCTCAGGCCGGCGCCACCGAGGACGAACTCGCCGCCGAGCAGGTGGCATCGAAGGCAACGATGGTTCAGACCTTCTACGCGCAAGCGTCCATCGAAGAAGCCATTCCCGGAGCACCTGCCGCGCGAGCGCGTCGTGATTGACGCGCCCGACATCGTGCCCGTGCTGCGGCTCGGGCCGCCTGTCGAAGCTTGGCGAGGATATCACCGAGACGCTGGAGGTGATCCCGCGCCAGTGGAAGGTGATTCAGACGGTCCGCGAGAGGTTCTCCTGTCGCGAATGCGAGCGGATCACCCAGCCGCCAGCGCCGTTCCACCCGACGCCTCGCGGGTTCTCTCGGCCCGAACCTCCTGGCGATGATCCTGTTCGAGAAGTTCGCCCAGCACCAACCGCTGAACCGGCAGTCCGAGCGCTACGCCCGCGAAGGGATCGATCTCAGCCTGTCGACGCTGGCCGACCAGGTCGGCGCATGCACTCACGCCCTTCGCCCGCTTCATGACCTGATCGAGAACCACGTGCTGGCGGCGGACCGGCTTCACGGCGACGATACGACGGTGCCCATCCTTGCAAAGGGCAAGACGACCACCGGCCGGGTCTGGGTCTATGTCCGCGATGATCAGCCGTTTGGTGGCACGGCGCCGCCGGCGGCGCTGTTCTTATGCCTCGCGGGATCGATCGGCACAGCATCCTGAACGTCATCTCGCGGGCCTATGCTGGCATCCTTCAGGCTGACGCCTATGCGGGATACACTCGCCTGTATCAGGCCGACCGAAGTCCTGGGCCTGCTGACCGAGGCACTGTGCTGGTCCCACGCCCGACGCAAGTTCTTCGAACTCGCCGACATCGCAAGCTAGCGCCCGGCGAGGCCGGAACGCGACGCCGATTTCGCCGCTGGCGCTGGAGGCGGTCAAGCGCATCGACACGCTGTTCGACATCGAGCGCGAGGTGAACGGCAAAGCCGCCGGCGAACGCCTGGTCGCTCGGCGCGAGCGCAGTGAGCCTGTCCTTGCCGATTTGGAAGACTGGATGCGAACAGAGCGGGCGCGAATGTCGCGTCATGCTCCTGTCGCCAAGGCAATGGACTATATGCTGAAGCGCTGGGACGCCTTTGCCCGCTTCACAGCGGACGGGCGAATATGCCTCTCGAACAATGCCGCCGAACGAGCAATCCGCGGTCTCGCCCTCGGCCGCCGCTCATGGCTATTTGCCGGCTCCGAACGTGGAGCGGATCGCGACGGCATTCATGCTGACGCTGATCGCAACAGCGAAGCTGAACAATATAGATCCGCAGACCTGGCTGGCCGATGTGCTCGCCCGCATCGCCGACATGCCGCAGAACCGGCTCGACGAACTTCTGCCATGGAATTGGACCGTCGGAAATCTGCGGATCGAAAAAGCAGCCGCATAGCAACTGCATCTCTGCAGCTCATCCAGCCGCGGCCCAGGCCGGACGGTTACGGCGTAACGGTGGTCAAGTGATGAACACCGTCAGACGTGTATCTCGATTTGGTCTAACATACTCCTATATTTGCCGACTCTTTCGCATTTCGCGGATTCGTGTTTCGATGAACACGCGGCATGTGGGGGAGAATCCGAGCAAATGGATGATGCTGATGTGAGCAAGGCAAGCTTCACTATCGCGTACAATGGAGATGATCGCTTCGACGACCATACAATGGACGTCGAATTGCTTGCGCCAGCCCTCTTGGGATTCGGAAAGCTCATTCGCGAGGCAAACACCGAGTTCAATGGCGACCGCGCTAAGGCAAATGTGCGTGTTGTATCCGACTTCGAACACAAATGCTTCCAGATCAATTTTGAAACCGTACTTACGTACTATGAGCAGCTGAAGACATTTCTAGAAACGAGCGAGGTTCAGAGCGCGAAGAATATTCTTGAGTGGATAGGGCTGGTCGGTGGGCCACCAGTGGGTCTGGCCGCGAGCTATCTTGGATTCTTGAGAATTCGCAATGGGAGGAAAATTGAGAGTGCTCGACACATAACCGATGAATCAGGTCAAGGCATGATCCGCGTGGTTTTCGAAGGGGAGAAAAACCACGTTGAGGTCCATCAGCATGTTTACAATTTGGCTGAGAACCCGAAGGCGTTACGCGCGACGCGCGAGGCAATATCACCGGTTGGTTCAGACGGGTTTTCACGCGTCGAGGTGCGGAAAGACGACCAGCTGATAGAACAAATTGACACACCAGATGCGGAAGCGATCATAGCTTCTTGCAACGTCGAACTCCCTCACGAAGAAGAGGAATTGCCGGCCCCGGATGTCACCACAGCGTGGTTGAGCGTCTACGCCCCAGTCTACGACGAGAAGGCTGAAAAGTGGCGCTTCAAGCTCGGGACAGACCATATATATGCCGACATTTCGGAAACGACGATCGCCAAGGATGCATTGGCACGCGGCGGCGCGATGGCGGAAGACGCATACCAAGTGCGCTTAGAACTTACATATCCAGATGCGGAGAAGGCTGGGAAGCCGATGTACAAGATATTGGAAGTATTGAGATTTGTAGCTGCTCCGCCACGTATGGCCCAAGCCGATCTGGAAGGCTATTCCCAGGCACTTGACGAGGGCGAGACTGAGGAGCCGCCTAAGCAGATCGAAGGGCCAGCAACTGGTGGCTCCTAAGTGCAAGGCCCATTTGGACAAGCTTCCGAGGATGACGCTCATTCGCCGCCTTTGGAGTAGGGGCGGGAACGAATATGCCAAAGGTAAGGTATTGGTGGTGGTCCTACCGAACGCCTCGCGACCCTGCATCCCGACAGGCTACTCCCCCCGGAATTTGCGCTCCGGCAGCGAGTCCGGGTCCGGCGGCGCGGTGTTGCCGCCGTTGAGCGGCAATTGCATGAACACCGTATCCAGCCAGCGCTCCTTCTTGTAGCCGGAGCCTTCCAGCCTTCCGGAATGGCGGAAGCCGAGCTTCTCGTGCAGCCGCACCGAGGCGCTGTCCGGCCTGCCGTCGCCGATCACGGCGACGATCTGGCGAAAGCCGAGGCGCCGCACCTCCTCGACCAGCGCCTCCAGCAGCGCGCGCCCGATGCCCCGGCCCTTGGCCTGCGGCGACACGTAGATGGAATCCTCGACGATGAAGCGGTAGGCCGGCCGCGGCCGGAACGGCCCGGCATAGGCGTAGCCGAGCACATGGCCGCCCTCTTCCGCCACCAGATAGGGGAACCGCCCGTCGGCGAGTGCGGCGAAGCGGGCCGTCATCTCGGCCAGCGTCGGCGCCGACAGCTCGTAGCTCGCCGTGCCGTTCTCCACCGCGTCGGCGTAGATCGCCGTGATCGCCTCGAGGTCGGCCGCGGTTGCCGGCCGGATCGTCATGCCTCTCATCTCCTGTCCCGGAACATCGTTGAACCGGCAGATTCGATACAAACAAAAAGGGCGGCCCGGAAGCCGCCCTTTCGTGTCTGTCCGCCTGTCCGGATCAGTTCCGGTTGCCCAGGAACTGCAGCAGGAACAGGAACAGGTTGATGAAGTCGAGATAGAGCCTCAGCGCGCCCATGATCGCCTTGCGGCCGGCCACCAGCGCTCCGTCGCCCTCGTAATACATCTCCTTGATGTTCTGCGTGTCGTAGGCCGTCAGGCCGGCGAACACCAGAACGCCGATCGCCGAGATGGCGAACTGCAGCGCAGACGACTGCAGGAAGATGTTGACCAGCATCGCCAGGATGAGACCGAACACGCCCATCACCAGGAACGAACCCATGCCCGACAGGTCGCGCTTGGTCGTGTAGCCCCACAGCGACAGCGCGCCGAAGGCGGTGGCGGAGATGAAGAAGGTCTGCGTGATCGAGGCCGCCGTGTAGACCAGGAAGATCGACGACAGCGACAGCCCGACCAGCGCGGCGTAGACCCAGAATGTGGTCTGCGCGGCCGATACGCTCATCTTGTTGATGCGGAACGACATGAAGAACACTGCCGCCAGCGGCGCCAGCATGACGATCCAGCGCAGCGGCGACCCGTAGATCGCGACGCCGAACGAGGTCAGCATCTTGCCGTTGCCAAGCGTGGCGACTGCGGCGGAAGGATCGCTGGTGGTGGCAAGCCAGACCGTGCCGAGCGCGGCTACGCCGGTGATCGCCAGGCCAAGCGCCATCAGGTTGTAGACCCTGATCATGTAGGCGCGCAGGCCTTCGTCGATTACCGCATCCGCACGGCCGGTCGCGACGCGAGCCTGATAGTTGCGAAGTTCAGCCATGGTTTCCTCTTTTGCACCTGTCCCGTTGGGTGTGAGCAAGCGCCCGGGCGCCGCTGTCGGGACTCCAGCATGCCTGCGCGAAATATGAGCATTTATTACGTCAAGAACAAGACCCGCGGCCCTTGAGAGCGCGCCGGTTTCACGTGAAGTTTGCGTAATGTTTCCATTCCGTGAGCGACATCGCGTCGCGCAGGGGTGCCGCGTCACAGGTTTCGCAGCACGGGAGCGGCCTTGTGGCCGAGCACGCGCCAGGTGCCGATCAGCCCGAAACCGACGGTCAGCACCAGCGCCAGCACGATCGTGGTGACGGCGACCTGCGGCAGGAACATCCACGGCAGCGACATGATTCTGGCCACCACGAACCATGCCGCCGCACCGCCGGCAGCGAGCGCGAAGATCGCCGTGGCAAGCCCGATCAGCATGTATTCGGTCGAAAACGCCGCAATCAGCGTGCGCCTGGTCGCTCCAAGCGTCTTCAACACCACGGCGTCGTGGATGCGGGCGCGGTTGCCGGCAGCCAGCGCCCCCGACAGCACCAGCACGGAAGCGACCAGCGCGACGGATGCCGCGGCGCGGATGGCGGCGGCGAGCTGGGCGACCAGCCGGTTGACGATGTCGAGCGCGTCCTTGACCCGCACCGTGGTGATCGCCGGGAAGGCGCGCGTCACCGCGTTGAGGATTTTCGCTTCGTCGGCGCTGTCGGCGTCGGGCGCCACGAGTGTGGCCAGCCATGCGTGCGGGGCGCCGGCGAAGGTGTTGGGCGAGAACACCATGACGAAGTTGATGCCCATCGTTTCCCATTCCAGGCGGCGGAAATTCGCCACCCTGGCGGTGATGTTGCGGCCGAGCACGTTGACGGTGACGGTGTCGCCGACCGCCAGCCCGATCGCCTTGCCTTCCTCCTCGGAGAACGAAACCAGAGGCTCGCCGCCATAGTCCTTCGGCCACCACTTGCCCTCGGTGACGGTGGAGTTTTCAGGCGGCGTCGCCGCGTAGGTGATGCCGCGGTCGCCGCGCAGCACCCAGGCGCCTTCCGAGGGCACCTTCAGGTCGCGCACGTCGGTGCCGTTGACCGCCATGATGCGGCCGCGCAGCATCGGCACCTTCTGCAGCGTGGCGTTCGTCGTCAGCCCGGTGACGAGCTTGGAGAACGCGTCGACGTCGTTCGGCTGGATGTCGACGAAGAAGAAGTTCGGCGCGCGCGCCGGCAGGCTGTCGCTGATCTGGTGGCGCAGATTGCCGTCGATCAGCGCCAGCGCGACCAGCAGCGTCAGGCCGAGCCCGAGCGACAGCACCACCGACGGCGTCAGCGCGCCCGGCCGGTGGATGTTGCCGATCGCGAGCCTCAGCGCGGTCGAGCGCACGCGCGGGCTGCGGCGGGCCAGCGCCTGCACGCCGGAGCCGACGGCGCGCAGCACCAGGAAGGCAAGCACGATGGCGCCGACGAAGATCGCGGCGATGCGCCGCTCGTCCGACAGCCAGATGGCGAGCCCGGCGAGCGCGGCGGCGATCGCGGCGGAACCGGCGAGGTAGACCGGGCGCGGCCAGCCGCCGGACTCGAACCCCATCTCGCGGAACAAGGAGGCGGCGGGCACGTCGCGGGCCCGGCCGAGCGGCAGAAGCGCGAAGGCGAGCGTCACCATCAGGCCGAACAGCGCGCCGACGGCGAGTGCTGCCGGGTAGACGCCGCCGGCCGCCGGGATCGGCAGCACCGAGGACAGGAAGGTGGCGGCCGCGAACGGCATGACCGCGCCGATCGCCAGCCCCGCCGCGATGCCGATCAGCGCGATGATGGCGATCTGCACGAGATAGACGGTGAAGACGAAGCCGCCCGAGGCGCCGAGGCTCTTGAAGGTGGCGATGACGCCGCGCTTGGCTTCCAGATAGGCGCGCACGGCGTTGGCCACGCCCACCCCGCCGACGACCAGCGCGGTCAGCCCGACCAGCGTCAGGAACTGCGAGAACCGGTCGATGTTGGAGGCGAGCGCGGGTGCTGCGTTGCTGCGCGACGCGGATGCTCCAGCCGGCCTCGGGAAATTCCTGCGTGGCGCGGTCGCGGATCTGCCTGATGTCGTCGTCGCTGGCGCCGGGCGGCAGCTTCACCTTGTAGGCGTATTCGACCAGGCTGCCCGGCTGGATCAGGCCGGAGGCGCGCAGGCCGGCCAGCGACACCATCAGCCGCGGCGCGAAGCCGAAGCCGTCGGAGATGGCGTCGGGCTCGTTGACGATGCGCGCGCGCAGCTCGAACGTCCTGGTGCCGAGCATGATGCGGTCGCCGAGCTTCAGGCCGAGCCGGTCCATCAGAAGGTCGGCGGCGGCAGCGCCCCACACGCCGTCCCTTTCGGCGAACAGTTCGGCGTGCGGCAGCGCCGGCTCGGTCTTCAGCTCGCCGTAGAGCGGGTAGTCGCCGCCGACCGCCTTGGCCTCGACCAGCGTCTGGTCGGAGCCGTCGGTGAGCCTTGCCATCGAGCGCATGTTGGCGGTCTCGGCCACCTGCCCCAGGCTGTCGAGGAAGGCGCGCTCTTCTCTGTCGGCCTCGCGGTGGACGAGCTCGAAGCGCATGTCGCCGCCGAGCAGTTCCTGGCCCTGGCCGGCGACGGCGGAAGTGATGGCGCGGGCCACCGAGCCGACGCCGCCGATGGCGCCGACGCCGAGCGCGATACAGGCGATGAAGACGAAGAAGCCGGCAAGCCCGCCGCGCATCTCGCGCAGCGAGAAGCGGATTGCGAGGGCGAGCGTGCGGGAGAGTGTCACAGGCCCGCCACCGCCTTCGCTCCCGCCTCTGCCGCGTCCGCCTCGATGCGGCCGGAGCGCATCGACACCTGGCGGGCGCAGCGGGCGGCGAGCGTGGCGTCGTGGGTGACCAGCAGCAGCGTCATGCCGCGCTCGCCGGCCTTCTGGAACAACAGGTCGGCGATCTGCCGGCCGGTCGCCTGGTCGAGATTGCCGGTCGGCTCGTCGGCGACGAGGAGCCTCGGCTGCGGCGCCAGCGCCCGGGCGATCGCCACGCGCTGCTGCTCGCCGCCCGACAGTTCGCCGGGATAGTGCGTCAGCCGGTCGGCCAGCCCGACGGCGGCGAGCTCGGCCTCGGCCACCGCGAAGGCGTCGGCGCGGCCGGCGAGCTCCAGCGGCACGGCGACGTTTTCGAGCGCCGTCATGTTGGGAATCAGGTGGAAGGACTGGAAGACGATGCCGATGTTGCGGCCGCGAAACGCCGCCACCTTGTCCTCGCTCTGGCCGTTCAGCTTCTGCCCGGCGATCGTCACCGTGCCGCTGTCGACCCGCTCCAGCCCGGCGACCACCATCAGAAGCGTCGTCTTGCCCGAGCCCGACGGCCCGACGATGCCGGTCGCCTCGCCGGCGGGCACCTGGAGGCTGACCTGCTTCAGCACGTGCACGGTCGAGGCGCCGTGGCCGAGCGTCAGCGAAACGTCCCGCAGCTCGATGACGGGTTCTGTCACGGGAGACGGCTCCTATATTGGGGGAGACAGGCGGCGATGTCGGCCGCCCAGATATGGGTAGGGTTCGATGCGTTTCAAACAGTTGCGGGCCGCCGCCGCCCTTGCGTTCGCACTTGCCGCGGCAACGCTTGCGGCATCGGCGGCGCTTGCCGAGCCCTACAGGATCGTCGGTTTCGGCGACAGCCTGATGGCCGGATACCAGCTGGCGCCCGGCCAGTCCTTCCCCGAACAGCTGCAGGCGGCGCTGCAGGCGCGCGGTCACGATGTCGTGATCGCCAATGCCGGCGTGTCCGGCGACACCACGTCGGGCGGGCTGACGCGGCTCGACTGGTCGGTGCCCGACGGCACGCGAAATGGTCATCCTCGAGCTCGGCGCCAACGACATGCTGCGCGGCCTCGACCCCGCGCTCACCCGGAAGAACCTCGCCGAGATGATCGAGCGGCTGCAGGAGCGCGGCATCGACGTGGTGCTCGCCGGCATGCTGGCCGCGCCCAGCATGGGGCCAGCAATACACGCAGGCCTTCGACGCGATCTTCCCCGACCTGGCGCAAGAATACGGCCTCACCCTCTACCCGTTCTTCCTCGACGGGGTGGCCGCCCATCCCTCGCTGCAGCTTGCCGACGGCATGCACCCGAACGCCAAGGGCGTGGCGCGCATGGTGGAAGGCATGCTGCCGGTGATGGAGAAGGAACTGGCCGCGCGGCAGGCGGCCGACGGCAGTCTCGAAAACCAGGCCGCCGGCAAGACCTCCGACGGGGCGGCGGACAAAGCGCTTGCCCCTGCCGCCAAACGATGATTCGCTGACGTTCAGGTAGTCGATTCGAGGAGGTAGCAATGCCCAGACTATTCACCGCCCTCGAGATACCGCGCGACGCCGCCCTGTCGCTCTCCCTGCTCAGGGGCGGCCTGCCCGGCGCCCGCTGGGTCGACGTCGAGAACTACCACCTCACGCTGCGCTTCATCGGAGACGTCGAAGGCCATGTCGCCGACGAAATCGCCAACGCGCTCGACCGGGTGCGCCGCCCGGCCTTCCAGATGGCGCTGTCGGGCGTCGGCGCCTTCGGCCAGAAGAAGCCGCACGCGGTGTGGGCGGGGGTGGCCGCCTCGCCGGACCTGACCGCGCTGCAGGGCGAGATCGAGCGCATCTGCCAGCGCCTCGGCCTGCCGCCGGACCCGCGAAAGTTCACCCCGCACGTCACGCTGGCGCGGCTCAGGAACTCCAGCCCGCAGGAGGTCGCCCGCTACCTTTCCGGCCGCGGCAATTTCTACGCCGGCCCGTTCAAGGTCGGCCGCTTCGTGCTTGATGTCGGCGAAGGAATCGGTCGGCGGCGGCCCCTACATCATCGAGGAGGCCTGGCCGCTTTCCGATGCCGCCCGCGGCATCCACTACGCCGAAAGCCCGGCCGATTTCTCGCGGATGATGCGCTGAAAACAAGTGCGTGGTGCGGTTCGTCGATTCCGCGAAACGACGAACCGCTCCGGCCTACCCCTCGGCCGTGGACGCGACCTCCACCAGCAGCCCGCCCGGCGCCTTGCAGTAGAACGTCGTCATGACGCTGCCGGCGCGCCCGAGTTCCTGCACCTCGCCGGGCGCAAGACCGGCCTCGGAAAGCTCGGCGTGTTTGGCGCGCACGCTCTCGGGCGTCTCGACGAAGAACCCGACATGGAAGTTTTCGGGATAGGCCGCCTGTTCGGCCTTGCCCGGCTTCATCAGGCTGAGCGTGAAGCCGTCGGCCCCGCGCAGCAGCGCGAAGGCGTCGGCGCCCCTCATGGCGGCGAGCTCGAAGCCGAAGAAGCGCCGGAAGAACGCCGCGAGCGCGGCGACGTCCGGCGTGACGAGGTTGAGGTGGTTGAGATGCATGTCGGTTCTCCTGTCCAAAGGTTTCGGGTTCGGACAGGGTTTTGTTTGGCGCAGCCATCGTGCCGGCGGAGGAGCTTTTCGTCAAGAGCGCCAAAGACCCGCCGGCAGGCTGGCTCGTGCCAGTCTGTCCGGCCGCGGGTCTCCCGCAAGCGAGCGGGGACAGGCTTCCAGTCGTGGAAGTGGCCGGACTCACCAAACCGGCCATGTCTTTTTCGGCGGCGATTTCTTACGGCGTGGTGGGAGCGGAGGCAAGGTGGGGCTCACGCCTATCGGCCCTCCCCGACCTCCGTTTGGAAATCGCGCAAGGCTTGCTGAACCCCGTTCATGCCTATCCGGCCCACCCGGTGTCTTCGTCGTCCTCCAACATCAGTATCTGCTCAAGCAGGTTGATTTGTTTCTTGAGGCGGCGCAGCCCCTTCAGATCAACGTTGGCGCTTATGATGACGCGATCGCCAGAGACGCGCGCATCCACCGGAGAATCCCTGCTCGGCGTAGGAGGTGAAGACGCAAAGCGATCAGAATTAGCTCTTATCTCCGGTTGGACCGTGGCGTCGTCTGCATCTTCTGGACCCTTGCGAAATGGCTCGGGATCAGCAGGCTGCTCGAAAGGGTCTGCCGGAACTACGCCAGCAGTCAGGCCTGCGAACTGAATGTTTTCCTTGAAGATGGCGAGCGCCGAGCGGGCCGACTGATCGTTCAGATGACGTTGCAGCTTGAGGTGGCTTCGTGCAACCGTGTCTGCGGGAACACCTTCACACCACTTGTCTCGTTTCCAAAGCGATCGAAACAAGGCCGGGCGCAGTGCAAAATCAGCTAGCATTGCGGCGCGGGTGTCATCTCGTTCATCCAGAAAATAGTGGCGCGCCTGCTCCGTTAATTTGACCTTTCGGTCATTGCTGGCGCCCTCGTCTTCCAATAGTCCGTAGTATTTCAGCGCACCAACGGTTTGAAATCCGCCAGAGCTTTTCGGGCTATAGCCCCACAGTTCGAACGCGGTCGCAACTGGCATTGCCTTTCCTGATCGATCACCGTCAAATATTTGCTTGGCCTTCGGAAGGGCCTTTTCGAGATTGATAAACGGGAACCGGGTTGTCGCTTCGTCGGCCATGATCACCCTCCTGTCATGCAGAACAGGATATTCGAGTCCAGTTCAGGTTTCAACAGAAATTCCTGCCGACAGTTCTCCAACGCAGTTCAGGGAGGCTTGCGCGAATCGCTCCGATATGCGCAGATGCTGCGCACGAGCCGGTGCTCGGGAAAGGAGGGCGTCATGCTCAGGAGGGTCGCCCCAGCCGCGGTCACGGCCCACGGACGCGGCGCGGGATAAACGAAGGGGCTCCGCGACCGGCCGGTCGCAGAGCCCCAAGGTGGGCCCCTAGCTAGAATGGAGCGGCGGTGTTTTAACACCGCCGCTTTCGCTTGTGAATCCCCTCTCCGTTTGCGCCATCCAAGGAGCCCTCCATGTCCCGCGAAAAACTCTCCCCCGACGAAGTGACCGACCGCCTCTCCGCCCTCGAAGGCTGGGAGCTGGCCGGCGACGGCGCTTCGATCCGCCGCGTGTTCACCTTCAGGAATTTTTCCCAGGCCTTCGGCTTCATGACCCGCTGCGCGCTGGCGGCCGAAAAGATGGACCACCATCCCGAATGGTCGAACGTCTACAAGACCGTGGACGTGACGCTCACCACCCATTCGGCCGGCGGGCTGACCGAGCTCGATTTCGAGCTGGCGGGCAAGATGAACAAATATGCCGGCATCTGAGTTCGTCTTGCGCGGACAGCGCGGCGGACCCAGATAATATCCATGACACGCGGAACGGATGCCGGAACACGCCCCATGAGCGAGATGAGCGAACCACTCGACGACGCCAGGATCGGCGAAATCCTCGCGCCCGTCGGCGCGGAAGAGCAGGCGCGCCGCGAAAGCCGCGTGCGGGCGCGCTTCTGGCGCACCGCCAAGCGGGCGGCCAGGCAGATCCCGTTCATGGACGAGGTGGTCGCCGCCTATTACTGCGCGCTCGACCGCCGCACGCCGGTGCGGGTGCGCGCCACGCTTTTGGCCGCGCTCGCCTATTTCGTGCTGCCCACCGACATCATCCCCGATTTCCTTCTCGGCATCGGCTTCGGCGACGATTTCGCGGTGCTGACGGCCGCTCTCTCCTCGCTCGCCCCGCACATCACCGAGGCGCACCGCGCCGCCGCCCGCGAGGCGCTTTCGGACGCCGCGTAAGCCGCTCCGACAGCCTGCGGACCCGCCCGCACCTCACGAAAAGAGTCAAACTCTTGCCGTTTTCGTGTTCTTGAACCCTTGAAGGCGCCGCGCTTTTCGAGGGACGAGACCGCGCGCCACTGGCGAAGAGAAGATGAGATCGGGGCCCGCGCGGGAGGTTCACCGTTTGGTAACCCTGATTAAATCAAAATGAAGCTTCCTGTCGCCGGGGGCCAAAAGCTCCCCGGCTTTCACGCATGGCACGAAGGACAGCAAGAACACGATGCGAGGACTGATTTCGACATTGGCGTGCCTTTGCGCGCTCGCGCTGACCACACCGTCCTATGCCGAGGCGGCCGTCCAGATCGCCCGGCACAACGCATGGGGCACCTATTCCTACAACGCCGACAGCGGCAAGGTCTGCTACGTGCTGACCGTTCCGACGCTCAAGGAGCCGACGAATCTCGATCATGGCGACATCTATTTCTTCGTCAGCCAGAAGCCCGGCAAGGCGGGCTCGTTCGAGCCGCAGTTCATCACCTCCTACGACATGAAGAAGGATTCCAAGGTCTCCGTCATCGTCGGCAACCAGACCTTCTCCATGTTCACGCGCGGCAAGTCTGCCTGGCTGGAAGACGCCTCGCAGGAGCCGAAGCTGGTGGCGGCCATGAAGGGCGGCATGGACATGACGGTGAAGGCGGTGTCGGGCCGCGGCAACGACACCAAATACACCTTCTCGCTGCGCGGCATCACCGCCGCGCTCGATTCCATCAACCAGTGCAAGTAGCGGCAGTGCAAGTAGCGGCGGATCGCACCCGGTCCTGACGGACGGGGTGCGGCGCCTCGCAAATCGCGAAAACCTTTACGGGCTGGCGTTTTCGCCGGCCCGACATTATTTGCAGATGTCATGACCGTCACGCTCGACCTTACCGAACGCGCCGCCAGCCGGCCGGCTTCGCCCGTTGCCGCGGCGGCGAAGCCGTCGCTGATCGGCATGAGCCGCGACGAGCTTGCCGCCGCGCTCGCCGATGCCGGCGTGCCGGAGCGGCAGGTGAAGATGCGCTCGCGGCAGCTCTGGCACTGGCTCTACGTGCGCGGCGTTTCCGACTTCGCCGACATGCGCAACATCTCGAAGGATCTGCGCGCCGGGCTGTCTTCCCGCTTCACGATCGCGCGGCCTCAGATCGTCGAGGAGCAGATCTCCAACGACGGCACCCGCAAGTGGCTGTTCCGCTTTCCGCCGCGCGGCGCCGGGCGGCCGGTCGAGATCGAGACCGTCTACATTCCCGAGGAGGGGCGCGGGACGCTGTGCGTCTCCTCGCAGGTCGGCTGCACGCTCACCTGCTCGTTCTGCCACACCGGCACGCAGAAGCTGGTGCGCAACCTGACCGCCGAGGAAATCCTCGCGCAGTTGCTGACCGCCCGCGACCGGCTCGGCGATTTTCCCGACCGCGATACGCCCGACGGCGCGATCGTGCCGGCGGAAGGCCGCAAGGTGTCCAACATCGTGATGATGGGCATGGGCGAGCCGCTCTACAATTTCGAGGAGGTCAAGAAGGCGCTGCTGATCGCCTCCGACGGCGAGGGCCTGTCGCTGTCGAAGCGGCGCATCACGCTGTCGACCTCGGGCGTGGTGCCGGAGATCTACCGCACCGGCGAGGAGATCGGCGTCATGCTGGCGATCTCGCTGCATGCCGTGCGCGACGATCTGCGCGACATGCTGGTGCCGATCAACAAGAAGTATCCGCTCAAAGAGCTTCTCGACGCCTGCCGCGCCTATCCCGGCCTGTCGAACGCGCGGCGCATCACCTTCGAATACGTGATGCTGAAGGACGTCAACGACTAGCATGCAGGACGCCAAGGAGCTGGTGCGGCTGTTGCGCGGTATCCCCGCCAAGATCAACCTGATCCCGTTCAACCCGTGGCCGGGTTCCAACTACCAGTGCTCGGACTGGGAGCAGATCGAAAAGTTCGCCGACTACGTCAACCAGGCCGGCTACGCCTCGCCGATCCGCACGCCGCGCGGCCGCGACATCTTCGCCGCCTGCGGCCAGCTCAAGTCGGAATCGGAGCGCATGAAGAAGTCGGAGCGGCTGGCGCTCGAGGCGATGATGATTTCGGGCCACGGCGAGGCCTGAGGGCGCGCGAAAACGCGCGCTTTCGCACCCTGTATCCGGCTTGTTGACAAATTCCGCCGCCTCGCGCGGGCGGACCCCCCGCAAGTGTCTGATTCGCAAAGCGGTCCTGGCGATTCAGTTCGGGCGGGCGGCCTGCGCTATCCCCGTTTCGGCGAAAGCCGCTATCCCCGGTTCTAGCGCGCCTGGGCGGTGATGATCTTCAGCGCGAAGGCGGAAAACACGCCGGCGAACAGGTAGTCGGCGGCGCGCGTCAGGCGCGGGCTCTTCTTCAAAAGTGCCGCGAACCGGTCGGCCGCGATCACCATCGGCGTGGTGATCGGCAGCGACAGCGGGATGAAGCTCAGGCCAAGGATGAACAGTTTCGCCGGCGCGTGCGGGTCGTGGGCGTCGACGAACTGCGGCAGAAACGTCATGAAAAACAATATGATCTTCGGGTTCAGCATGTTGATGCCGAGCCCGGTCGCCCATTGCCGGCGCAGCGAGCGGCCGGTCTTCTGCTTGGCCTCGGGCGAAAACGCCGAGCCGTGGCGGATCGCCTGGATGGCCAGCCAGACGAGGTAGCCGGCGCCGAACACCTTCAGCACCAGGAAGGCCTCCGGCGAGGCGACGATCAGCGCCGACAGGCCGAGCGCGACCATCGTGGTGTGGATAACCACGCCGGTCATGGCGCCGAACATGCAGGCCAGTCCCGCCGCGCGGCCGTCCGAAAGGGCGCGGCCGACGAACAGCGTCATGTCCGGCCCGGGCGTGATCGCGATGACGAAGGTCGCCAGCGCGAACTGCACGAAGGTCGCAAAATCCGGCAGGAAATTCATGGGGTTAGTCGCCCTGGCCCACGACTTCCGCCGGACCCTCGAAGGCGTAGCGGCCGTCGCTCCAGGTCCAGTGCAGCTCGTCGTAGCCGTCCTGCAGCGGTATGCCGGTGATGTCCGGCCAGCCGTTTTTTCCCTTTTCCGGATCGACGAAAAGGAACATTCCTTCCGCGTCGTAGACCTGCGTCCAGTCGCCGTCGCCCTCCTGCGCGTAGCCGGTGACGTTGCAGCCGGATTCGCCGAAATACCAATAAGATCCGCATAGTTGCGCGAAAAGCAGCCGGCGGTTTTGCGGCAGGTCGAGCATCGCCGCGGTGACTTCCGGCTGCGAGCTGGTGGCGCTGGCGAAGGCCTTGATGTCGTCGGCGCGCAGCTGTCGGGCGAGGTTCAGATAGGACGAATAGGGCGTCAGCACGACCTTGTTGAAGCCCGCCACGACGCGCGGCGTGCACATTTGCTGCACCGCACCAATCGCGCTCTTCGAGCCGCGCAGCGAAAACCGCGCCGTGCCCTCGATGCCCGACAACGCGATCTCGAGGCGCAGCCGCTGCTGCAGAGGCTGGATCGCCTCGCGCGGAACCGGGATGACCACCGCGCCGGGGCTGGTCGTATAGGTGGACGAAACGTCGTCGCTGCCGTCGATCGACAGCGTCGCGTCGCCCGAGGCCGGCAGCAGCGCGCCGGCGGCGGTGTCGAGCGACAGCGTCCATTTCTGCTCGGCGCAGGCCAGTTTCGCGCCGAGCACGAAGTCGGCGTCACCTTCCGGCGTGGGCAGGGTCGCCGCGGCCTCGTTGTCGATGGCGCTCCAGGCATATTGCGCGGCAGCGGGCGGAACGGCGGCAAGAACGACAAGCGCCGCCGCCGCCAGCGCGGCGAAATGGCGGGCGGCTCCATGCCGCCAAGGAAGAAACCTGGAAGAGGCTCGGGTCGGACGCTGCAAGGGAATATCTCACCGGTGGGAAAAGCAGGCTGCCGGAGTCTATACACGCCTAGCGCGCGGGCAACCCGCAATCGATTGAACGCTGCGGTTCGTGCCGAGCCTCGTCCCCGGCGTGGACTTGTCCGGCACTTCATTCCTGCTAATAGTGCCGCCCCGACAGGCCCGGCGCCGCCAGGCGCGGCCACGCATCTCAACGGGAACCACTCCATGTCGAAGCTTTCGGACGTCAAGAAGGTCGTGCTCGCCTATTCGGGCGGTCTCGACACCTCCATCATCCTCAAGTGGCTGCAGACCGAACTCGGCGCGGAGGTCGTTACCTTCACCGCCGATCTCGGCCAGGGCGGCGAGCTGGAGCCGGCTCGCAAGAAGGCCGAGATGCTCGGCATCAAGGAGATCTACATCGAGGACGTGCGCGAGGAATTCGTGCGCGACTTCGTGTTCCCGATGTTCCGCGCCAACGCCGAATACGAGGGCCTCTACCTGCTCGGCACCTCGATCGCGCGGCCGCTGATCTCCAAGCGCCTCGTCGAGATCGCCGCCGAGACCGGCGCCGACGCCATCGCCCACGGGGCCACCGGCAAGGGCAACGACCAGGTGCGCTTCGAGCTGTCGGCCTACGCGCTCAACCCCGACATCAAGGTGATCGCGCCGTGGCGCGACTGGAAGTTCAAGTCGCGCACCGACCTGCTCAACTTCGCCGAACAGCACCAGATTCAGGTGACCAAGGACAAGCAGGGCGAGGCGCCGTTCTCGGTCGACGCCAACCTTCTGCACTCCTCCTCGGAGGGCAAGGTGCTGGAGGATCCGTGGCAGGAGCCGCCGGAATATGTCCACCAGCGCACCGTCTCGCCGATGGACGCGCCCGACAAGGTGACCGAGATCACCATCTCGTTCCGCAAGGGCGACGCGGTCGCCATCGACGGCAAGGAGATGTCGCCGGCCACGCTTCTGGCAGCGCTCAACGATCTCGGGCGCGACAACGGCATCGGCCGGCTCGACCTGGTGGAGAACCGTTTCGTCGGCATGAAGTCGCGCGGCGTCTACGAGACGCCCGGCGGCACGATCCTGCTGCAGGCGCATCGCGCCATCGAGTCGATCACGCTCGACCGCGGCGCGGCGCACCTCAAGGACGAGCTGATGCCGCGCTATGCCGAGCTCATCTACAACGGGTTCTGGTTCTCGCCGGAGCGCGAGATGCTGCAGGCGCTGATCGACAAGAGCCAGGAAGACGTCGAGGGCACGGTGCGCCTCAAGCTCTACAAGGGCAACGTCATCGTGACGGGCCGCAAGTCGCCCAAGTCGCTCTACTCGGATGCGCTGGTGACCTTCGAGGACGACCGCGGCGCCTACGACCAGAAGGACGCAGAGGGCTTCATCCGCCTCAACGCCCTGCGACTGCGGACGCTGGCGGCACGCGACAGGAACAGCTGACGCGAACCCGGCCGCAGGCCGGGTCCGTGCCGCGCGGACGCTAGAGGTTCATCGGTTCCAGGAATCGATGAACCTCTCCAAGTTCTTGTTTTCGCGCAATTCCGGACGGAAAACCGGTTTCCACTTTTCCTGGAATTGCTCTAGCTTCCGTCGATCGCCATGGCGATGCGGGCGATCGCCTGCTGATAGACGCTGGCTGCGTTCCATTCGGCGATGGCGCCCATGTTGCCAGATGCGCCGACGCCGCGGCGCCAGCCATGCGCTCTGAGATAGTTGGCAGTCGACTTGAGCGCGATGGACTTGTCGCGCAGGTTCTTGCTGCCGACGCCATACTTCAGGACATTTCCGGGAAGGAACTGCGTATGGCCGATCTCGCCATGCATGGCCCCGACTGTCCCGGCGCTCAGCGCGCCCATGTCCACCAGCTTCAGAGCCGCGATCGCATGCGGGGTGAAGAACTCCGGGCGGCGGCAGTCATAGGCGAGCGTGAGAATCGCCGAAACGGTATTCTGATTGCCCATGAAGGAGCCGAACCCGGTTTCCATTCCCCAGATGGCGAGCAGCACGCCCGGCGACACGCCATACTGGCGCTCGATGTCGTCGAACAGGGCGGCATTCGACCTCTTGAGCGACTTTCCCTTGGAGATGATCGTGGCGGCGCCTCGGCGCTGCATGAAGCTTTCGACGGACCCGCTGAAAGCCTTGTGGATGGCCCGGTCCGCCTTGATCGTCGCAGAAGCGTATCTGGCGCCGGCCAGCGCCGAAAGTCCGCGGCTGCCGACGCCGGCACTTCGCGCTTCCTGGGCGAACTGCTGCTTCCACGCCTCGAAACCGCTGGCATTGTTGCCGCACTGCGCGGCCTGAGCCGCCCCGGCGGCGGCGATCATGATCGCGGCGGCGAGCGCGAGCCCGAAATATCTGACGACTCTCATTCTGGTCCTTTCTGAAAGCTTCGCCGCGGCCGGCCGCAGCCGCACCGCGATCCCTTTGTGTCGAGGCCGACGCCGATCACCAGGGGCAACCAGGCCGTCGTGCGCCTGTTTCGTTTCCACTTTGCCAGTCTTCGGGCGGCTTGTCATCGTGCCGGCCTTCGCGCCGAAGGCGGAACAACGGGTGCAAATGCGGCGGTTTCGCGACGTTCGGAACCTTTGGCGGCAGGGGCTGTTGTGCGCCCCGAGGGACACGAGCCAAAGGAGTCATCCTATGAAGACCCGAATGCTTACAGGTGCGACCGCAGCGGCGCTGCTCGCATTTTCCGGTGCGGCGTTCGCCCAGACCGCGGTCACCGCCACCTCCGATCTCAACATTCGGTCCGGCCCGGGGCCGCAGTACAATGTCGTCGGCGTGATCGATGTCGATCATAAGGCGCAGCTCGACGGCTGCCTGCAGGACAGCAAGTGGTGCCGCGTCAGCTACAACGGCACGGACGGCTGGGCCTATTCCGATTATCTGGTCGCCGACTACTCCGGCCACGAAACGGTGCTTGCCGAGCGCCCGGCAGACGCCAGCGTGCCGGTCGTGCAGTATGACGAAGGCGGCGGCTCGGCCGGCGCGACCGTCGGCGCTGCCGGCGGTGCGGTCGTGGGCGCGCTGGTCGGCGGACCGGTCGGTGCCGCAGTCGGCGGCATTGCCGGCGCGGCTGCCGGTGGAGCCACCGGCGCGGCCATCAACCCGCCGAGCACGGTGCGGACCTATGTCAGCCAGAACAGCCTCGACCCCGTCTATCTGAACGGCGAGGTCGTCGTCGGCGCCGGCGTGCCCGACAACGTAGCGCTGCAGCCGATCCCGGATTCCGACTATCGCTACGTGAACGTCAACGGCCAGCCGGTGCTGGTGCGTCCGTCGGACCGCCGCATCGTCTATGTGTTCCGCTGATCGAAGCGGTATAAGCCTGGAAAGGGCCGGCGGATTTCCGCCGGCCCTTTTTCTGCTCCATACTTCTTCACCCCTCGCGAGGCGGCGTTTCGCCGGCATGTCATGAAGCTGTTTTCCTGCCCCCATTGCGGTGCGCGCATATTCTTCGAGAATTCCGTCTGCCTCGCCTGCGGCACGCCGCTGCTCTACGATCCGGCGTCGGAGGCCTTCATCCGCGCGGATGCGCCCGGCGCGTTCACCTGCGTCAACGCCGAAGACGCCGCCTGCAACTGGCGTGCGCCGGCACAGGGCGCCTTCTGCCGCGCCTGTGAACTCAACAAGACGATCCCCAACCTGTCGCAGCCGGAGCACAGGCACCGCTGGCGGCGCATCGAACTCGCCAAGCGCCGGCTGGTCTACGAACTGCTGGCGTTCGGGCTGGAGGTGCGGCCGAAGCGATCGGCCGACGACGAGGCCGGCATCGCCTTCGACTTCCTGGCCGACGACCAGGGCGGCGGGCCGGGCGGCGAGCGCATCCTGACCGGCCACGACAACGGTCTGATCACGCTCAACATCGCCGAGGCAGACCATGTCGAGCGCGAGCGTATGCGGGTCGCCATGGACGAACCCTACCGCACGCTGCTCGGCCATTTCCGCCACGAGATCGGCCATTTCTACTGGGACAGGCTGTTCCGCGAGAACGAGGCCCAGCGCGCCGCGTTTCGCGAGCTGTTCGGCGATGATCGAGCCGACTACGGCGAGGCGCTGCAGCGGCACTATGCCAATCCGCCGGCCGCCGACTGGCCGCAGCATTTCATCTCCACCTATGCGACCAGCCACCCGTGGGAGGACTGGGCGGAGACCTGGGCGCATTACCTGCACATCGTCGACACGCTGGAAATGGCGTGCGCGCTCGACCTGCTGCCGGGGCTGGTGGCGCCCGCAAGCCCCGCCGACTCTCAGCCAAGCGTGGCGGCGCGGCTGCCGCAGCGGGTCGACGCCAGTTTCGACGAGATGTTGAAGCGCTGGCTGGAGCTTTCGGTGGCAGCGAACTCGATCAATCGCTGCATGGGCCTGCGGGACGCCTATCCGTTCATCATCTCGGACGGGGTGGCGGAAAAGCTGCGCTTCATCGACCGATTGCTGCGTGATCTTCCGGCCGCGCGGCCTTCCGGCGAGGCAGGTGCGTTCTAGGCCGGTTCATCGGTTCACGGAATCGACAAGGCGCTTCAGATTCTCGTGGCTGCGCAATCCGGACGGAAACCCGGTTTCCACTTTTTACTCTAGACGAGACCCAGTTTCACGAGGCTTTCCGCGGTGGCGACGGCTGCCGCGTCGGGCGCGATGAAATCCATGCCGAGCGCCTTGCGGGTGCGGGCGTTGTCGAAGATCAGCTCCCGGCCGAGCTCCGGCAGGATGGCCCGCGCGCCGGGATCGAACAGCGCAACCAGGCGCACCATGAAATCCGGAAGCTGGCGCGTCGGCGCCTTTCGGCCGGCATCGCCAAGCTGGTCGTGGATGGCGCGCGACATGTCGACGAACCAGCGCGTGCCGGCGACCGCGAGATAGCGCCCCCCGGACGGTTCGTTCGTCTCGATCGCCTTGACGTGCATTGCCGCCACGTCGCGGACGTCGACCACGGCGAACGAGACGCGCGGCATGCCCGGATATTTGCCCTTCATGATCGAGCGGATGACGTCCACCGACGTGCCGATGTCGCGGTCGAGAGCCGGGCCCAGCACGAAGCCCGGATTGACGGAGGCGTAGTGGATGTTGGCACCTTCGCCGGCGACGAAGTCGCGCGCGGCCTTCTCGGCAAGCGTCTTCGATTTGGAATAGGCGGAGGCGCCGGGGCCGTCGAGCCTGGTCCAGTCGTCCTCGGTGAACGGGCCGGCGTGGTCGCCCTGGCGATAGCCGTAGCAGACCGCGGCCACCGACGATGTCTGCACGAAGCGGGGCACACCGTGCCTGGCCGCCGTCTTCAGCACGCGCAGCGTGCCGTCCACGGCCGGGCGGATGAGTTCCTCCTCATCGCGCGGGTCGGCGAGCGGGAAGGGAGAAGCCAGATGTGCGACGGCGTCGACGCCGGCCACCGCCGCCTCCCAGCCGGCATCGGCCATGAGGTCGGCTTCGACGAACGTCACCTTCGAGGCGTCGGCGTGCCTGGCGAGCGTGTCGCGCACGGCGTCCGCCTTGGCTAGCGAGCGCACTGTGCCACGCACCTCGTAGCCCGCCTGCAGAAACGCCAGTGCCACGTGCTTGGCGATGAAGCCGGAAATGCCTGTGACCAGGACGGTCCGTGCCATGGATCTACTCCGCTGAGCTTGTGCCCGCGTTCATATCGTGTCCGCGTGCGGTGCTGTCGAGTGCCGGCGCGAGCTGCGGCGCAGGTTCCACATTGCCCGATTGTAACTTTATGGCCACTCTCACGTAAGGTTAGCTTCTTCATGATTGAAGGCGTGGAAACTAACGGAGGAGAAACAATGCCACGCTCACCATCGCACATACCGCGCCTACCGCGCGCCGGCCGCTCGCGCGTGATCGCCATGCTCCCGCTCGCAGCATCGCTCGCGTTGACCGCGCCTGCGGCCGGCGCCCATGAGCTGCCAGTCGGCGACGGCCACGTGACCAGCCATCCCGCCAAGGGCAATGTCTACGCGTGCCAGACTCATTTCCGCGGCGGCGGCGCCGAGCATACGGGCTCCTGGTTCCACGGCGACACATGGGACCCCGACGCCAAGCCGCACGTGTCGGGCCGCGTCATGTGGCCGAACGCGCGTTTCGACGTGTCGATGAGCGGCGACAGCCTCGTCGTGCGCGGCAACGGACTGCCGGTCGGCCAGCCGACTGGAACGTTTCCGATCTCGCGCAACGACGTCGCCTACAAATACGACCGTAATCCCAACTCCATCCGCGCGCAGAACATGTCGTTCCACATCCCGGCCGAGCCGGTGCGGGCGAGCCAGCCGGGCTGCCTGCCGATGGGCATGATCGGCGTCACCAAGACCGGCGTCGCGCTCTACAACGCGCTCGACGACGGCGGTCGCGATGCCGCGGCGCACGAGATCCAGGACGTCTGCGACGGGCACCCGCAGATGCGGGGCCAGTATCACTATCACAGCGGCTCGCCCTGCATTCCGGGCGCGAGCGGCAACTCTCTGGTCGGCTGGGCGCTCGACGGCTATCCGATTCTGGGTATGCGGGACGCTTCGGGCGGGCTCATCACCAACGCCGAGCTCGACGCCTGCCACGGCCGCGCCGAAAGCGTCACGGTCGAGGGCAGGCGTTATGACTACGCCTACCGCCTGACGCAGGAATATCCTTATATCATGGGCTGCTTCACCGGCGAGACCGCGACGACCACGCAGTCGATCCGGGCATCTGCCGGACGGCAACGCAACATGCGCCAACCGCTCGGCCGGTTGAGGCCGCCGCCGGGACGCCGCCCGCCGCGGCCCTAGGACATACGCAGCTTAACTCGTCGCGGGTTTTGCGGTCTATCGCCACCGAAATCCGCGACGAGTGACAACTCCGAGCAGCCGACCGGGGCGGCCAGCCACATGGGCTGGAAACGATCCCGGAGGTCAACATCCGGCAGCGCGATGCGCCCCCGGGTGCTTTTCGGCTTTGCACGGTTTCGCTTGGCGCGCCGAGCCACTACCTGTCGGGCAGTCATTGAACCGACAGGGAACGGGAAGAACGCATGTTTGAATCGCTGCAAGAGCGACTTGGATCGATACTGAATGGCCTGACCGGCCGCGGCGCGCTGTCGGAGGCCGACGTCTCGGCCGCGCTGCGCGAGGTGCGCCGCGCCCTGATCGAGGCCGACGTCGCGCTCGAAGTGGTGCGCTCGTTCACCGACCGCGTGCGCGAGAAGGCTGTCGGCGCCGAGGTGCTGAAGTCGATCAAGCCCGGCCAGATGGTGGTCAAGATCGTCCACGACGAACTCGTCGCCATGCTCGGCGAGGAAGGCGCGACGATCGACCTCAACGCGCCGGCGCCCGTCGTCGTCATGATGGTCGGCCTGCAGGGCTCGGGCAAGACGACGACCACCGGCAAGGTCGCGAAACGGCTGACCGAGCGCCAGGGCAAGAAGGTGCTCATGGCCTCGCTCGACACGCGCCGGCCGGCAGCGCAGGAGCAGCTCAAGCAGATCGGCGAGCAGGTTTCGGTCGCCACGCTGCCGATCGTCGCCGGGCAGGGGCCGGTCGAGATCGCGCGGCGCGCCGTGCAGGCGGCGAAGCTCGGCGGCCACGACGTGGTCATGCTCGACACCGCCGGCCGCACGCATATCGACGAGCCGCTGATGGTCGAGATGGCCGACATCAAGAAGGCCTCGAACCCGCACGAGATCCTGCTGGTCGCCGATGCGCTGACCGGCCAGGACGCCGTCAACCTCGCCCGCAATTTCGACGAACGCGTCGGCATCACCGGCCTGGTTCTGACCCGCATGGACGGCGACGGGCGTGGCGGTGCGGCACTTTCCATGCGCGCCGTCACCGGCAAGCCGATCAAGCTGATCGGCACCGGCGAGAAGATGGATGCGCTGGAGGAGTTCCACCCCAAGCGCATCGCCGACCGCATCCTCGGCATGGGCGACATCGTCTCGCTGGTCGAAAGGGCTGCCGAAACCATCGACGCGGAAAAGGCCGCGGCGATGGCCAAGAAGATGCAGTCGGGCAAGTTCGACCTGAACGACCTCGCCGACCAGCTTCGCCAGATGGAGAAGATGGGCGGCATGGGCGGCCTGATGGGCATGATGCCCGGCATGGGCAAGATGAAGGACCAGATCGCCGCCGCCGGTCTCGACGACAAGATGTTCAAGCAGCAGCTCGCCATCATCTCGTCGATGACGAAATACGAGCGCGCGCATCCCGACGCGCTCAAGCACAGCCGCAAGAAGCGCATCGCCGCCGGTTCGGGCACGGACGCGGCCGCGATCAACAAGCTTCTCAAGATGCACCGCCAGATGGCCGACATGATGAAGGCGATGGGCGGCAAGGGAAAGCGCGGCGGCATGATGCGCGCGGCCATGGGCGGCATGGCCCAGAAGATGGGGCTCGGAGGCCTCGGCGGCGGAATGGGCGGCATGCCCGACCTGTCGAAGATGGACCCGAAACAGCTCGAGCAGTTGCAGAAGCAGGCCGAAGCGGCCGGGCTCGGCGGCGGCAAGGGCGGCGGCCTGCCAGGGCTTCCCGGTGGCGGGCTGCCCGGCCTGCCGGGTGGTGGCGGACTGCCGGGCCTGCCGAGAGGCGGCAAGAAATGATCCCGACCCTCGAAACGGAGCGGCTGACGCTGCGGGCGCCGCGGCCGAGCGACCTCGCGCCCTACACCGCCTTCCTCGCCACCGAGGAGTCGCGCTTCGTCGGCGGACCGCTGGATGCCGAGCACGCGTGGCGCTCGATGGCTATCAGCATCGGCTGCTGGGGATTGCGCGGCTTCGGCGAGTTCGCGGTGGAGGAGAAGTCGAGCGGCGCGTTCGTCGGCATGGTCGGCCCCTGGTATCCGAGAGGCTGGCCGGAGGCGGAGATTGCCTGGATCATCCTGCCGCAGTTCCAGCGGCGCGGCTACGGCGCGGAAGCCGCAAGCCGGACGCTCGCCTATGCCTACGAGGAACTCGGCTGGCAGACCGCGATCTCGTGCATCGATGCCGAAAACACCGCCTCGATCCGGCTTGCCGAGAGCCTCGGAGCCACGTGCGAGGGCGAGGCCGAGTTCAAACCGATTGGCATGCTGCCGGTCTACCGGCACCTGCCGCCGCGGCAATTTTTCGAGCGCAACGGGGGGAGGCTGCAGTGAGCGAGACACTCGACGGGACCGACGTGCGCGAGGTTCTCGCCGGCTATCGGGCCTCGATCGACAATATCGATGCCGCGCTCATCCACATGCTGGCCGAGCGCTTCCGCTGCACCAAGGCGGTGGGCGTGCTGAAGGCGACGCACGGGCTGCCGCCGGCAGACCCGGCGCGCGAACAGCAGCAGATCGCGCGGCTGCGCCGGCTTGCCGACGACGCCCATCTCGACCCGGACTTCGCGGAAAAGTTTCTCAACTTCGTGATCAAGGAAGTCATCCGGCATCACGAGCAGATCGCCGCCGAAAGCGGCGCCAAGCAAACCACCTGACACACGCAAAGACTGAACAGGAGACTGAAATGGCACTGAAAATCCGGCTCGCGCGCGCGGGCTCCAAGAAGCGTCCCTACTACCACATCGTCGTCGCCGACGTGCGCAGCCCGCGCGACGGCCGCTTCATCGAGCAGCTCGGCTCGTGGAACCCGATGCTGCCGAAGGACGCCGAGCGCGTGAAGCTCAACGAGGAGCGCATCAAGCACTGGATCGACAACGGCGCGCTGCCGACCGACCGCGTCCTTCGCTTCCTCGACCAGGCCGGCATGGCCAAGCGCCCGGCGCGCAGCAACCCGAAGAAGGCCGAGCCCGGCCAGAAGGCGCAGGAGCGTCTCGCCGCCGCCAAGCAGGCCGAGGAAGAGGCAGCCGCGAAGAAGGCGGACGAAGAGGCCGCGGCGTCCGCCGCCACCGAGAGCGCGAGCGCCGAGCCGGCCGCCGAGGCGACCGAAGAGGCTGCGTCCTGATCGCTCGCAAGCGCCAGGGCATGCCGACATTCGAAAAAGGCGGGCTTCGAGCCCGCCTTTTTGGTGTCCCGTGTTATTCGATCTTGATGCGGGAAGCGTCGAGCCGGATCGTGCCCATCGAGGTGTGGACCTCGAGGCGCAGCAGCGTGTAGGCGCCGGCGTCCGGCACCGGCACGTATTGCAGCGAGATGCGGCCGCGACGGCGCAGATATTCGTAGGTGTCGTCGCTGCGACGATAGCCCGAAACCGGCACGAAGCCGGCATTGCAAGTCACCGCATCGCCCGAATAGCCGACCACCGGTCCGATCGGACCGGGCGACAGCACGAGGTCGGCGCGCGTCTCGCCGTCGAAGAGTCGCAGCGTGCGCCGGCAGATCTCGCCCTGATTGCCGGGCGCCAGGAACAGCGCCGACAACGGATCGGCGACCGACTTCAGGTCGTCGGGGCGAATGGCCACGTAGTCTTTCGGCTTGTCGGGGTTCGGTTTGGGCACCAATTTCACGTCCGCGACGTTGCCGCCGCGAAACGTGACCGTGGTGGCGCCGCTGTCGTCGCCCTCGACATAGTTGATGTGGAACCGGTCGGGCCGCACGCGGCCGGCGGCGAGCTTCCCGCGCGCCTGCATCGTGCCATGCATGCTCTCGAAAATGCGCAATAGTCCGGCGCTGGAGAAACTGGTGTTGACGCTGAAGGCATCGCCATCCAGCTTGACGTCGGCATCGACGCGGCCGACCGGCAGGCGCAGGAAGCTCACCGAGTAACTGGAATCGAGCGACCGGGCCGTCTCAGCCTCGCCGGTGGTGGCAGGCAGCAGGGTCGCGGCAGCAATGGCTAGGGCGAGAAGAGCCGGTCGGGCGGCCATGAATGCGAACTCCGCGTGTGATCTTGATGGCGGAATTCCGCCGTTCGACCGCACCCCCTGATTATATGATTTCGGCGGTTTCGTGAACGCCGGGCCCAACGCTGCCGGAATGCCGTCGGCGGCTTGACCGGCGCGGCAAATGCCATTATGCAACGGCGACTTTTCCCGGGCCCGCCTGCTACCGTCCGCGCGCCAGCCAGTCATGGTGCGAGCCGGAAGGCTTGGTCCCGAAAACCGAACAGATATCGAAGGCCAGTATCATGTCCCGTTCTTGCGAACTCACCGGCAAGGCCGTGCTCACCGGCAACAATGTGAGCCACGCCAACAACAAGACCCGGCGCCGCTTCCTGCCCAATCTCGTCAACGTGACGCTGATGTCGGAAGCGCTCGGCCAGAACGTTCGCCTTCGTATCTCCGCGAACGCGCTGCGCAGCGTCGAGCATCGCGGCGGCCTCGATGCCTTCCTGATGAAGGCCGACACTGCCGAGCTTTCCCAGCGCGCCCGCCTTCTGAAGAAGCAGGTCGCCAAGAAGCTGGCCGAGCAGGAAGTCGCGGCCGCCTGAGCGGCCGATCGCTTCGACATACCGCGGCGGGGCCCCGCAGGGTTCCGCCGTATTCGTTTTCGCTGGTGCCATCACCCAGGATAAAAAAATGGAACGCTCGTCTTCCGTCACAAGTCCTTCGCTCGCGCCCTTCGTGGCCGCGATGGTCGCCGTCGTGGCCGCCTCCAACTACCTGGTGCAGTTTCCCTTCGAGCATTTCGGGCTCGGCGAGATCCTCACCTGGGGCGCCTTCACCTATCCGGTCGCGTTCCTGATCAACGACCTGACCAACCGCCGCTTCGGCCCTGCCGCGGCGCGCAAGGTGGTGCTCGCAGGCTTTGCCATCGCCGTCGTCATCTCGGTGTGGCTTTCTAGCCCGCGCATCGCGATCGCGTCCGGCACGGCCTTCCTGGCAGGCCAGATGCTCGATCTCACCGTGTTCAACCGGCTGCGCCGTCAGAGCTGGTGGCGCGCGCCGCTGCTGTCGACCATCGTCGGGTCGGCGCTCGACACGGTGATCTTCTTCTCGCTGGCGTTCGCAGCTGCCTTCGCGCTGCTCGACACAGGCTTCGGGCTTGAGGACGGCTCGCTCGCCTTCCCGGTGTCCTGGTTCGGCATGCAGGTGCCGCTGTGGGTGTCGCTCGGCTTCGGCGATTTCAGCGTCAAGCTCGCCGTGGGCCTGATCATGCTGGTGCCCTACGGGGCGCTGCTTTCGGTGTTGAGGCCTGCCCAGATCGCGCGCACCTGATCATCCGCAGCCGCACGAATTTGCAGCGGAACCCGGCGGCGGCGCCTCGCGTTTCGGGGCAGTGCGGGCCGTGTCAACCGGACGTGGCGGTACAGGGCACAGGTTAGGTTTTTCCGGTTTCCCGCCTGGCCAGGGGAATGGCTCCCACCCTTGTCCCGTCCGGCCCGCACGTTCTTTCCGTCTGACGAGGCGTGCTATTCGCCCATCATCCGGAATTCGAGATAGAGATTGCGCTGCAGGAGCGACTGGTTGTCGTCCGACACCATCGAGACCATGGTTGCGCCGTCGGCGCGCTTCCACACGTCGATGCCCTCCATGTTGTCGATCTGGTAGGACATGTCGGCGTCCATGAGCACCGGTCCGTCGGCGAGGCCGCCTGGCCGGATCGTATCGACCTTCAGCCGCCGGAGACGCAGCCTGACGCCCTGCGTGACCGCATAGCTGCGTTCCAAGAGCAGCATGTCGCCATCCGGCAGGAACACGCCATCGGAAATGTCGAAGCCGTCGCGGCGCGCCACCTTGAACACGCCCTTGCGCGGTCCCTCCAGCACGGCGGCGAAGATGTTGCCCTTTTTGTCGATGCTTCGCTCGGCAATGGCGACGCGCGCGCCCGCCAGCGGCCCGTTCTGAGGCGCGTAGGCGACGGTTTCGAAGCCCTTGTTGCGGCGGAGCTCCGTGGCGGGGACGAGAAAATCGAGATCGCGGATCGCGCCCTGCATGTCGTCGGGCCGCAGCCGGAACTCCGAGATGCGGGCGGCGCGCTCGAACGACACGGTGGCGAGGTCGCCCTTGACGGCGATGCCCTCGGCGTCGCTGTCCCATTTGTCCTCGATGGGATGGCCGTCGGCGTCGACGATGCGGACCATGCGGAAGTCGCCGAAGTTTTCCGGCCGCCCCTCGGCGTCACGCTCGACCGTGCCGAAATACCAGAAACCGGTGTCGGCGACGCCGACGAAATCGCTGCCGGGCGTGCGGAAGCGGAAGCCGGACAGGCCGCCGAAATCGCGGCTGCCGGAAGTCATCTCCAGCCCGCCGACGAACTCGAACGGGCCGAAGGTCGTCTGGTCGGAGCCTATGCGGAATTGCGAGATGCGGCTGGCGTAAATGTCGATGGTGTGGGTCGGCGCCTCGGCGCGCACCGTGACGGCGCCGAGCGCCAGGACGACGCCGGCAAGCAGGATGGCGCCGCGAGCGCGCACCGCGGCGTCAGCCGGCGCGCCGCTGCGCCCGCGTGCCCTGCCGGGGCCCGCGCGCAGCCGTCTCCTCCTCGAACAGGCCGGCGAGCTGCTCGGTCATGGCACCGGCCAGTTCCTCGGCATCGACGATGGTGACGGCGCGGCGATAGTAGCGCGTGACGTCGTGGCCGATGCCGATGGCCAGAAGCTCGACCGGCGAGCGCGTCTCGATCAGCTCGATGACGGCACGCAGATGGCGTTCGAGATAGTTGCCGGGGTTGACCGACAGCGTGGAATCGTCGACCGGCGCACCGTCGGAGATCATCATCAGGATCTTGCGCTGCTCGGGTCGGCCGACAAGGCGGCTGTGCGCCCACAGCAGCGCCTCGCCGTCGATGTTCTCCTTCAGGAGCCCCTCGCGCATCATCAGGCCGAGATTGCGCCGTGCGCGCCGCCACGGCGCGTCGGCCGACTTGTAGACGATGTGGCGCAGATCGTTGAGCCGGCCCGGATTGGACGGCTTGTTGTTCTTCAGCCACTTCTCGCGGCTCTGGCCGCCCTTCCAGGCGCGGGTGGTGAAGCCGAGGATCTCGACCGAGACGCCGCAGCGCTCCAGCGTGCGCGCCAGGATGTCGGCACAGGTCGCGGCCACGGTGATCGGACGGCCGCGCATGGAGCCGGAATTGTCGAGCAGCAACGTCACCACCGTGTCGCGGAACTGGGTGTCGCGCTCCTGCTTGAAGGAGAGCGGCTGCATCGGGTCGATGATGATGCGCGACAGGCGGGCGGGATCGAGGTAGCCCTCCTCGAGGTCGAAGTCCCAGGAGCGGTTCTGCTGCGCCATCAGGCGGCGCTGCAGCCGGTTGGCGAGGCGGCCGACGACGCCCTGCAGATTGGCCAGCTGCTTGTCGAGGAAGGCGCGCAGCCGGTCGAGTTCCTCTTCTTCGCACAGTTCCTCGGCGCCCACGGTCTCGTCGAACTCGGATGTGAAGACGCGGTAGTCGATCTCTTTGGGCAGGTTTGCGAACGGGTCGTTCTGGCGACGGGTCTCGCCCGGCGTCTCGGCGTCGAGGTCCTCGTCGGTCATCTCGTCGGCGGAGGCGTCGGCCGTCTCGGTCTCGCCGCTGTCCTGGTCCTCGCTGCTGGCGTCGGACTCTTCGGCCTCGGCGTCCTCCGAGCCGGTGTCCTGCTCGCCGCCTTCCTCCGAGTTTTCCTCGCCCTGGGGCTGGTTGTCCTCGTCCTGCTCGCTCTCCTGGCTCTGGTCCTCGTCGCCGAGTTCCTCGGCCATGTCCATGGAGGCCAGCATCTCGCGCACGACGCGGGCGAAAGCCTGCTGGTCGTCGAGCTTTTCGACCAGCCCGTCGATGTCGGTGCCGGCCTTCTCCTCGACGAAGTCGCGCCACAGGTCGACGAGCTTCTCGCCGCTCTTCGGCGCGGCGCGGCCGGTCAGCTTCTCGCGCACCATCAGCGCGATGGCTTCTTCCATCGGCGCGTCGGCGCGGTCGGTGACGGCGGCGAGATTGGCGCGCTCGTACTTGTCCTCCAGCATGGACGCGATGTTGTCGGAAACGCCCGACATGGCGCGCGAGCCGATCGCCTCGACGCGTGCCTGCTCGACGGCGTCGAAGATGGCGCGGGCCTGCCGGCCTTCCGGCGCCAATCGCGAATGCAGGCGCGTATCGTGGCAGGCACGCCTGAGCGCCATGGAATCGCCGAGACCGCGGGTGATCGAGATGTCGGTCTTCGACGGCTTCTTGGGCAGGTCCGGCAGCCGCGCCTGGTGGCCGGTCAGCGCGGGCTTGTCCTTGGAGAAGGCGATCTCGAGGTCGTGGTCGCCGGAAATGGCGCGCATGCAGGACGTCACGGCACGTTTGAAGACGTCCGTGTCGATCCCCGCCGGGGGCTTGTTGCGGGTGTTGTCGCCTGGCCCTGCCATGGTCTCCCGGCCGTCAGGCCAGCACCACGTTGGCGGCGCTCTCGGGCAGTTCCTGCCCGAAGGCGCGCTGGTAGAACTCCGCCACGATGGCGCGCTCGAGTTCGTCGCACTTGTTGAGGAAGGTCAGCCGGAAGGCGAAACCGACATCGCCGAAGATCTCGGCGTTCTCGGCCCACATGATGACCGTGCGCGGGCTCATGACGGTCGACAGATCGCCGTTCATGAAGGCCGAGCGGGTCATGTCGGCGACACGCACCATCTTGCCGACCGTCTCGCGGCCCTTCTCGTTGGCGTAGTGCTTGGCCTTGGCCGTGACGATCTCGACCTCGTTGTCGTGCGGCAGGTAGTTCAGCGTGGTGACGATCGACCAGCGGTCCATCTGCGCCTGGTTGATCTGCTGGGTGCCGTGATAGAGGCCGGTCGTGTCGCCGAGGCCGACCGTGTTGGCGGTGGCAAACAGGCGGAAGGCAGGGTGCGGCCGGATGACGCGGCTCTGGTCGAGCAGCGTGAGGCGGCCGGACGATTCCAGAACGCGCTGGATGACGAACATCACGTCGGGACGGCCGGCATCGTATTCGTCGAAGCACAGCGCCACGTTGTGCTGGTAGGCCCAGGGCAGGATGCCGTCGCGGAACTCGGTGACCTGCTGGCCTTCCTTGACGACGATCGCGTCCTTGCCGACGAGGTCGATGCGGCTGACATGGCTGTCGAGGTTGACGCGCACCATCGGCCAGTTGAGGCGGGCGGCGACCTGCTCGATGTGCGTCGATTTGCCGGTGCCGTGGTAGCCCGACACCATGACGCGGCGGTTGAAGGCGAAGCCCGACAGGATGGCCAGCGTCGTCTGGCGGTCGAACAGGTAGTCGGGATCGACGTCCGGCACGTGTTCGTCGGCGGCCGAGTAGGCGGGGACCACCATGCTGGATTCGAAGCCGAAGGTGTCCTTAACGGAAACCGTGGTGTCGGGCAGGTTTGCGATGTCGCGATCGACCTTGTTCATCATGTCTCCACGCGCGGAAACGGCGTTTCCGCCGGTATTCTTTCTCGTCGTTCGGGGGCGGTCTTAGAGCCTTTTCAGGCCGGAGGTAAAGAGTTTCCGTTCCGTCCGCCTCCGGCGGTCAGCACAGGCCGGCCTGCTTGAGCACGCGATAGGCCTGGATGACGTCCCGGAACCGGTCTTCCGAACCCCGGTCGCCGCCATTGGCGTCGGGATGATGGCGCTTCACCAGTTCCTTATAGCGCGCCTTGATGTCGGCGCCAGAGGCCTTGTCGTCAAGGCCGAGCGTCTGGATCGCCTTCGATTCCAGCGACTTGAGCTTGCGCTGGCGCGGCCTCGGCGCCTCGTGCCCGTCACCGAACAGGTTGAAGGGATCGCGCAGCCGCGCGTAGTAGCCGGCGCGGCCCGAGCGCTGGCGCGCGAAGTCCGGCGCGGCGCGCACGTCGCCGCCGCCTCCCATCTTCCAGGTCGGGCGATGGCCGGTCAGCGCCTCCTTCTGGTAGCGTGCCACATCGGTGTCCGACAGGCCGGAGAAGTAGTTGAAACCCTTGTTGTATTCGCGCACGTGGTCGAAGCAGAAGCGGAAATACTCTCCCTTCCTTCATGCGCCCGACGGGGGCGCGATGGGTGCCAGGCGCCTGACACCCGTCCCACTGGCACGGCGGCGCGTCGGTCTTCACCTCGGCGTCCCGGTCCGGGCGGACGCGGATCTTCTCGAAATATTTCGGGTAAGGCTTCATCCCGGGCTCGTCGTGACCAAATCAGTCCGAATTATGGGGGCTACGCGCCTCGAAACAAGAATTGACTTTCGGCGAAGGATGGACCTAACGCCTGAATTCGCGATGAATCGGGGAACAGCCCCGATATGGTGCATGGAGTGCGAAATGTCCATTCAGGAGACGATCGAATCCAAGCTGACGGAGGCGTTCGCGCCGGACCGTCTGGAGGTGCTGAACGAAAGCCACCTGCATGCCGGACATCATCACGCGGAGTCCGGCCACCATACGAGCTTCGACGGTCAGGGCGAGACGCATTTCCGCGTGCGGATCGTGTCGGAGAAGTTCACCGGCATGAGCCGGGTGGCGCGCCACCGCGCCGTCAACGAGCTCTTGGGCGACGAACTCGGCGTCGGCGGCGTGCATGCGCTGGCGATAGAGCCGGCCGCGCCCGGCGAACCGACGCGCTGGTAGTTCAGCGCGTATGAAAAAGGGCGGCCCGGAAGCCGCCCTTTGCCCGTCCCCCGACGGTGCCTGCGAGCCTAGTAGCCCGCCTTGATCTTCTCGAACTCGGCAATCATCTTCTGCTTGAGCTCGGGCGAAACCGGCGACTGGAAGAGCGTCTTGTCGACGAATTGCTGGACGTTGTCGTAGCCCTTCTCCTTCAGCACCTCCGGATCGACCTTTGCCATGCCCTTGGCGTTGCCGACGCCGTAGCCCCACTCGCTGACCATGTAGTTGGCGACATCGGGATCGTTGACGGCCGACAGGAAATCATAGGCCTTCTGCTCGCTTCCCGGGGCGTCCTTCAGGCGAACGTAGCCGCACACCCAGGTCGACAGGCCTTCCTTGGTGTCCTTGTTCATCTTGATGTTCATGCCCTCGTTGGAGAGCTGCGTGGCCGCGTCGTTCCACGCCCAGGCGAGATCGACTTCGCCGCCACCCATGGCCTGCACGATCTCGGTCGTGTCGAGCCAGTAGAGGCGGACGTTCTTGTGCACCTTGCGCAGGAAATCGGAGGCCTGCTGGAACTGCTCGTCGGTCATGTTCGACCAGTCCTTCAGCCCGATCGCCAGGCTGGCGAGCGCATAGGCGTCGTCGACATTGTCGCCGATCGACACGCGGCCCTTGAACTTGGGATCGGCGAAAGCCTGCAACGACTGCACGTCGGCCGCGTCGATCTTGTCGGCGTTGTAGGTGAGTGCGGTATTGCCCCAGTCCCACGGCATGAACCAGACCGTGCCGTTGGCGTCGGTCGACAGGTTCTTCATGCTCATGAGGCCGGGCAGGAGGTCGTCCCAGCCGGCGACTTTCGACGGGTCGATCGGCTGCAGCAGGCCGGCATCGCGCCATTTCACCACGCTCTGCGAACAGGGATGGCCGAGATCGGCCTTGAAGCCGGCGCGCAGCTTTTCAAACGCCTCGTCCTCGTCGCCGAAGAATGCGAAGGTAGGAGAATCGCCGTATTTCTCGGAATATTTGGGATGAAAGGCCGGGTCTTCGTAGCCGGCCCAGTCGAAGACCGTGAGGTCAGGGTCGGCGGCGAGCACCCGCGTCGCCATGCAGACGGCCAGCGCCGCCGTCGCGGCGAAGAGCCGCCCGTGGTGATGTGCTGTCATTTCGCTACTCCCATTGTTGTCATTTCCGGGTTCCCTCGTCCTTGCGGCGCACCTCGCCCTCCGGCGTGAAATGCTTCGGAAACAGCGCTCCGAGCATTTCGCGGGCGGCGGCATAGGCCTTCTCGCGAGTCATCGTCTCGGCCATCATCAGCCGGAGCCAGAGGCCTTCCAGCAGCGCATCGAGCGCCAGTGCGGTCTGGCGGGCGTGGTGGGGATAGCCGCCGTCGGCGATCAGTGCGCCGCAAAGTTCCGCGAGCACGTTCTGGTAGGCTTCGTCGCGCACTCCGCACAGCGCCTGGTAGGTCGGCCGCGACCGCGCCTCGCCCCAGAAGGCGCACCAGGCGGGAAGCTTGCGGCGGTTGCACACGGTCTTGTCGAAATCCGCGGCGACGAGCGCGGCAAGCCTGTCGGCTGGATCGTCGCCGGCCTTTTCCAGCGCTGCGCGCCAGTGGCCGGCATATTCGTCGGCCATGTGCTGCAGCGTCGCGACCAGCAGCTTTTCCTTGCTCTCGAAGTGGAAGTTGACGATGCCACGCGACAGCCCGGCGCCGTCGGCAACATCGGCCATGGTCGTGTCGGCGTAGCCGCGCCTTGCGAGCGAGTTGATCGTTGCCTCGATCAGCTGCAGCCGGCGTGTCTCCTTGGAGGCCTTGCGGCCGCGCTTCTCGTTGTCCTGCAGCGGCTCGCCTACGGTGGCCGTCGTCTGTCTCGCCATGCTTATCCGCCTCCCGCGGGCTTTTTCGCGCGCAAATGCGTGGGCCGGTGCTCTCCGGAATCGAGCACCGTCAGCATGGCTTCCCACGTGCGGATGTTCTTGTCGACATAGTCATGGCCGATGGCGCGGCCGATCTCCTCGCGCAGCGGCCCCTTCAGCCGCGCCAGCTCGGTGCGCGCGACATCCCGGTACCAGGGGTTGCGATCCTTTATGACGATGTCCTCGAAGCCGGCGGCGCGCATCGCTTTGTCGTAGCGCTGCGGCGAGGCCATGCCGAAGCTCAGCCCCTCGGCGGCGAGATAAGCCTTCATCGCTGGCGACGGCTCGCCATCGTGGCTGGTCAGCCAGTCGCTGGCGGCGAAGTCGCCGCCCGGTTTCAGGAGCCGGAAGATCTCGCCGAACAGCCATTCCTTGTCGGGAACATGGATCAGCGCGTCCTTGGAAAAGACGACGTCGAACGTGCCGTCGGCAAAGGGCAGGGGGCCGGGTGGGCCCTGAACGAAGGTCGCGCGGTCCGAGAGGCCCTTTTCAGCAGCGCGGCGGCGCGCGGCGGCGATGACCGGCTCCTCGACGTCGAAGCCGGTGACATGCGCTGGACCGAAGCGCTGCAGGATGTGGATGGTGATGCCGCCGGAGCCGCAGCCGATGTCGAGTACCGACTTTCCCTCGAGAGACAGGCCGTCCAGCACGCGATCGACCTCCTCCGGACCGCCGGGCGAGAGATAACCCTCACCCCACAGAGCCTCGAGAAAGCGTATCGCCTTGTCGTCATATTCGGGCGCCTGTTGCAGCGCGTCCGCCATGACATTCTCCCGTTTGCGGCATCGACCGGATCGTACCGATTGCGTGCAAAGCCTACTCAAGATTGGAGAAAACGCAATCGTATTTGCTGAACATTCATTCAATATGGCTGGACAGGGACGCGCCGTGCATGCGAAAAACGGCACGTCAAAGGGGGCAGCTCGGACTCGATGAAAACCTGGGACGCCATCGTCATTGGCTCCGGCCACAACGGCCTCACCGCCGCCTGCTACCTGCAGCGCTCGGGGCTCGAGGTGCTGGTGCTGGAGAAGAACGAATGGGTCGGCGGCGCCGCGGTCAGCCGCTCGCTGACGCCGGGCTTCCTCTATTCGAACTGCTCGTACGTGTGTTCGCTGTTCCGCCCGGAAATCATGCGCGACCTGGAGCTGCCGCGCTTCGGCCTGCAGGTAATTCCCTACGAGGGCGGAGCCGTGTTCACGCAGGATGGCGACTATCTTGCCAGCTACCGTGACCATGACGCGCACCGGCGCGAATACGCGCGCTGGTCGCCGCGGGACGCGGAAGCCTACGAACGCTACGCACGCGACGTGACGCGGCAGTGCCGATTCATCCAGCCGCTTCTGATGCGCACCGCGCCGGATCCGACGAGCCTGAAGCCGCGCGATCTCGGCGAGCTGTTGTTCCTGGCGAAGAAGTTCGGCGAGATGACGCCGGCCGAAATGGCGCTGACGCTGCGCTTCTGGACGATGTCGATCTCGGATTTTCTAGACGAGTATTTCGAGACCGACGTGATCAAGGCCAATCTGGCGCTGTCGGGCATCATCGGCACCGCGCTCGGGCCGATGTCGCCAGGCACCGCCTACGTGCTTCTCCACCACTATATGGGCGAGGTCGACGGCTCGGTGGGCGCGTGGGGCTACGCACGCGGCGGCATGGGAGCGGTGACGAAGGCGCTGGCGGCGAGCTTCGAGGCTTCCGGCGGCACTCTCAAGCGCTCGGCACCCGTCGCCCGGGTGCTGGTCGAGCGCGGCGAAGCGAAGGGCGTGGTGCTCGACAACGGCGACGAGCATCGCGCCCGCATGGTGATCTCGAACGCAGACGTGAAGCGGACCTTCCTCAAGCTGGTCGAGGAAAAAGACCTGCCCGAGCCGTTCCTTCGCCGGGTAAGGAACTTCAAGATGCGGGGCTCGTCGGGCAAGGTGAACATCGCGCTCGATTCCATGCCGGAGTTTCCGGCACTGCCGAAGGGCTCGCCATGCGTGCGCGGCGACATGCATTTCACCGACACGGTGGAGCGAATGGAGCGCGGCTACGACGACTGGAAGGCCGGGCGCTGGTCGGCCGATCCGTTCCTCGACATGGTGATACCGACCACGCTCGACCCGACCATGGCCGCGCCCGGCAAGCATTTCATGTCGTGCTTCGTGCAGTACTGCCCGCCGAAGGTGGAGGGGCGCGACTGGACCGATGCCGACCGCGACGCCTTCGGCGAAACGGTGATCTCCCAGATTGCCGACTATTCGCCGGGCTTCCGCGACCGCATCGTCCACATGGAAGTGCGCACGCCGCGCGAGCTGGAGGAAGAGGTCGGGCTGACGGAGGGCAACATCTTCCAGGGCGAACTGACCTTCGACCAGTTGCTGTTCAACCGGCCGGTGCCGGGCTACGCGCAATACCGCTCGCCGGTCGAGGGGCTCTACATCTGCGGCTCCTCCACCCATCCCGGCGGCGGCGTGATGGGGGCGCCCGGCCGCAACGCGGCATCCGAGATCCTGCGCGACCTGAAGCGCGGACAAAAGCACATGAGCCCGGCCCATGACGTCATTTGACGCCATCGTCGTCGGCGGCGGGCACAACGGCCTCACCACCGCCGCGCTGCTCGGCAAGAGCGGGCGCAAGGTGCTGCTTCTGGAGGCAGCGGCCGAACTTGGCGGTGCGGCGCGGACGGAAGAATTCTTTGCCGGCTTCCGCGTCCCGCGCGTGGCGCACGTGCTGAACCGGCTGCACCCGGACGTGGCGAAGGCGCTCGACCTCGAACAGCACGGGCTGAAGCTCGATGGACGCGCCATGCCGAGCGTGGCGCTCGTCCCGCCGGGATCGTCCGCCGGACCGCTGATGCTGCGCGGCGCCTATGGCGAGACGCTCGAAGGCGCGGGCGCCGAGGAGCAGGCCGCCTGGACGGAATTGCGGGCGCGGCTGTTGCGCTTCGCCGGCGTGCTGAAGCCGTTCCTGACGCGCCGGCCGCCTTCATTCGAGGGGCCGGGCGCGGCGGACAAGGCGGCATTCGCGGGTGCGGCGCTGTCGCTCAAGCGGCTCGGGCGCGAGGAAATGCGCGACTTCCTGCGCATGATCCTGATGAACGTCACCGACGTGGTCGACGAGCATCTTTCCGACGACCGGCTGAAGGGGCTGCTCGCTTTCGACGCGGTGCTCGGCAGCCATCTCGGGCCACGCTCGCCGACCTCGCTGCTCGGTCTCTACTACCGCCTCGCCGGTGAAATCGGCGGCGCGCCCGGCGGCCAGGTGCTTCCTGCCGGCGGCATGGGCGCGGTCGTTGCCGCGTTGGCATCGGCGGCGCGGGAGGCCGGCGTCGACATGCGCACCGGTGCCGAGGTCGATGGAATTCTCGTCGAAGCCGGCAAAGCAACCGGCGTGCGGCTTGCCGACGGGAGCACGTTCACGGCCCCGCTGGTGATGTCGGCCATAAACCCGCGCACCACCTTGCTCGACCTCGTCGGGCCGCGCGAACTCGACACCGACCTCGTGCGCAAGCTGTGCAACATCCGCATGAAGGGTGATGTCGCCAAACTCAACCTCGCGCTCGACGCCGTGCCGGAGTTTGCCGGCGTCGCGCCGGGCGATCTCCGCGGGCGGCTGCTGATCGCGCCTTCGGCGGACGCGGTCGAGAATGCCTTCAACCCGGCCAAATACGGCGAGTTCTCCACCGAGCCGGTGATGGAAATCACGTTGCCCAGCCTGTCCGACCCGTCACTGGCGCCCGATGGCGCCTGCGTGCTGTCGGCCAACGTGCAATACGCACCATACGAGCTTCGCGAGGGCTGGGAGGCCGGCAAGCCGAAGCTGCTCGCCGCCATCATGACGCGGCTGGAGGCGTACGCGCCGGGCATCGGCAAGTTCGTGCGCCATGCCGAACTGCTGACGCCGGCCGACATCGAAGAACGTTACCGGATGCCTGGCGGCCACTGGCATCACGGCGAGCTGCAGGCCGACCAGATGTTCGTCTCCCGACCTGTCGCCGGCCTTGCCGGCTACGACACGCCCGTCGAGGGGCTGTTCCTCTGCGGCGCGGGGTCGCATCCGGGCGGCGGCGTCTCCGGCGTGCCGGGCATGAACGCGGCGAAACACGTGATGGGGAGGGCGAGACGATGACGCCGCCGCTCACGCCGGCTGCCCGCAAGGCGGCGCAGTCTCACATCGAGCAGCTGCGGCTGGAGACGCCGTTTCACTCGCGTCTCGCCGCGCTTTCGCAGAAGAACGACTGGTACGACTGGGCCGGTTGCAAGGCGCCGATGTCGCTGTGGGACGAGGAGATGGAGTATTTCGCCATCCGCAGCCAGGCATCGCTGTTCGACCTGTCGCCGATGGTGAAATACCGCATCGAGGGGCCGGACGCCGAGGCGTATCTGAGCCGGCTTACATTGCGCAACGTGGCGAAGCTGAAGCCCGGCCGCGTGCAGTATACGGCGTGGTGCGACGGCGAGGGTTTGGTGCTCGACGACGGCACGTTGTTCCGCCTTACCGGCCACCGCTTCCGCCTGTGCTGCCAGGAGCGGCATCTGCCGTGGCTGCTCGATTCCGCCGTCGGCTTCGACGTGGCGGTGGACGAGGAGACCCTCGACGTCGCCGGGCTGGCGCTGCAGGGACCAACCTCGGCGGCGTTGCTGAAGGCGGCGGGCTTCGAGGGGATCGAGACGCTGAAGCCGTTCGGGATCGCCGAGTTCCCTCACGAGGGCGGAACGGTTACGGTGTCGCGCACCGGCTTCACGGGCGATCTCGGCTACGAGCTGTTCGTGGCGCCGGGGGCCGCGCTGTCGCTGTGGGACCGGCTGTTTGCGGCCGGGGGACCGTACGGGCTGACGGCGATCGGCTATGCCGCGCTCAACCGGGCGCGCATCGAGGCCGGCTTCATCGTCTCGAACGGCGACTTCATGGCGGCCGAGCATGCGCTCAGGGCCGATCGCGCCCGCATGCCCGACGAGATAGGGCTCGGCTGGATGGTCGACATGGACAAAGGCCATTTCAACGGCCGTCGCGCCATCCTCGCGGCGCGCGCCGAGGGCCGGCTGCGCTACGCGCTGGTCGGGCTTGAGATCGAGGGCAACGTGCCGGCCGAACACGCGATCGTCTACCACCGCCGGAAAAAGGAAGCCGGGCTGGTAAGCGCGGCGATCTGGTCGCCGACAGCCAAGCGCAACATTGCCATCGCCTCGCTGGAGCGGCCCTACGGCGACAGGATCGTCGACGATCTATGGGTCGAGATCTACGCGATGCGCGAGCTGCGCTACCAGAAGCTGATGAAACGCGCGAGAATCGTCGAGCGACCGTTCCTCAGCCTGCCGCGGCGCACGGCGACGCCGCCCGGAGATTTCTGATGGCCGGCGCCGACGAGGGCGCGGAGGCCGAAGAACGCGAGCAGTGGAGGCTCGTCACCACGCCGCTCGGGCAGCCGTGGTCGGGCCGCGCACGCTACGCGGCGGCGATGTTCTTCTACCGGCGGGGAGCGATGAGCGCCGAGGCGCTCGAGGTCTACCGCCTGTGCTCGCGCCTCGATGCCGAGGATCCGCTGCCGATCATTCGCGAGCGCGGTGTCGGCGCCGGCTGGCTGGAGCGCTTCGGGGACTGAGCCGGGCCGCGCGGCTGCCATTGCAGCGTCGTCGATGCCGCATCCCGCCCGCCTTGCCCGTGCCGGAGCAAGCAGGTAACGTATGTTAGCCGTCCGGGTGCAACCAGATGCGGGTCCGCAATCGTGGATGAAACGATAGCACGCCTCAATATCGAGCACTTCCGCAAGCGGTTGGACGAAGAGACGCGCGAGGAAGAGCGCGAGAAGATTCTCGCTCTTCTGGCGGCGGAAGAGGCCAAGTTGAGCGCACTGCTCGCCCGCAGGCATGCAGAGCGCAAGCAGGGCTGACGCAGCCGTCCCCGATACGATCAGCGCCTTTCCTCATGCCGCCATTCACGCCAGTGGGTCGGATGGATCGCAATCTGCTCGATCGTCTTCGCATTCATCCAGCCACCGAGAATGCGCCGGCAGGGAAACGCCAGCGCGTGCTCGCCATCTCCGTTGATGACGGCAACTTCGATATCCCTGTCGAACGGCGCGCTGGAAATCGGTATCCACATGGAAGGCACTCGCACCCGGCATTGTTAGCGGCGGCCTCGCGCGCCCGGCCTTGATGCAGATCATGGCGCGGGCTGGCGTGGTTTCGGTGCCGCACCGTGCAATCGGTTCAGCGCTTCCAGACGTCGTCCCATTCGGGGCTCAGTCGCCGGAACTCGTCGGCGACGAACCAGCAGGTCGCGGTGATGACGGTGCCGGAAGCGCGGGCGTCGGTGAACAGCCGCTCGACCAGGCGCTCCGCGTGGCCGTCGCCGCGGTATGGCACGGGCACGAAGGTGTGGTCCGCGACGATGTGATCGGGTGAGACGCGGACGAAGGTGAGCCGGGATTGCTCGCCGTTGGGCATGTCGATGAAGTAGCGGCCGCCCTTCGCGGTTTCCTCGAACTCGATCGGCAGGGTGTCGGCCATGAACTCACCATCCGGACTGCGCGTGCGGAATTGCACGACGCATATGACGAAACGCCTGCAAACGCTTCCGGTTCATTGCGCGAACCGCATCGCCGAAGCGGTGCGAAGGAGCTGCACCGGCCAAGTCTAGGCCGCAGCCGGTTCTTCTCCTGCTGCGCGCGACAGGACGGCGTCGGCATCCTCCACGCTGTCTCCCGCCCAGGCCACGAAGTGATCCGGTCGAACCAGGATCGAACGGGCGCCGTAGGCAGCGACGGCATCGTCGCCGAGTGTCTCCGCGACCCCGATCCGGACGCCCAGCCGTGCGGCCGCCGCTTCGAAGGCAGCCCCGGTCGGGGCATCGGCCGTCAGCAGGGTGAAGTCAGGTCCCAGAACGTCGAAGACCGGCCGGCCGTCGGAGAGTGCCTGCGGCGACAGATGATGGCCCGGCCGCGCCTCGTGCCTATGCGTTCCTACCGCACTCGGCGAGCCGTCGCCTTTCTCCTGCACGATGGGCGAATTCTCGTAGTTCGGTTCGAACGCGTCCACGTCCCAGGTATCTTGCGTGCGTTCCAGCCAGGCTGCCTGGAAGGCGTCCGGATCCTGATCCGGTGAAAAACGGGCCAGCAACTGCCGGTCCTTCTCGATGTAGCGGGCGATGAAATCACGGGCCGTCGAGGCGAAGACCGGCCGCCGCTCGGCCTCATAGCTGTCGAGGAGCGTGGCACCGCCCCAGCCCTGCAGCACAGCCGCCAGCTTCCAGCCGAGATTGCGGGCGTCCTCGAAGCCGGTGTTGATGCCATAGCCGCCATAAGGCGGATGGGAATGCGCCGCGTCGCCGGCGATGAAGACGCGGCCGGCGCGGTAGTGATCAGCCAGCGCTATCCTGAGGTCCCACAGGCCGACATGTTCCAGTTCGAGTTCGAAGCGCTGGCCGACGGCGCGGTGGAGCAGGGCCGTGAAATCGTAGTTTTCGAGGGTCGTGCCCGGCGGGACCGGGGCGTGGAAGAACCAGCTCTTCCCGTGGTCGACACGGCCGAAGAACATCCAGTATCCCTCGAGATCTGGATGCAGGACCTTGTAGATCGCCTTCCCCGGGTAGCGCTGCAGCAGTTCGTGAAGCTCGGTCGAGTTGAAGACGAGCAGCGCCATGAGCCGATCGTGATCGGTGCGCGTCTGCGTGATCCCGGCACTTTCCCGAATCGTCGAGCGGCTGCCGTCGGCTCCGACCAGATAGCGGCCGCGCAGCCGGCGATGCCGCGTTCCGTCACCGACCGTGAGGGTGACACCCTCCTCGTCCTGCTCGAAGCTCTCTCCCGACCAGCCGTATTCGATGGTGACCGCCGGAACATCGGCGGCACGGGCCCGAAGGACGGACTCGGTCTTGTATTGCGGAATGCGCTGGTTGCGACCGGCGTAGAACTCTCCGACACGGCCGCGGTTGAACCAGTCGTGCGCGTGGTCCGACAGCAGCGTCTTGTACATCGTCATGCCGCCGATGCCGGCGTCCGGCGGCAGCGGATGGGCTGCGAGCATCTGCGTTTCACACCCCCAGGCGCGCATGTGCTCGCCCGTGCGCTGGGTCAGGTTCTGCCCCTTGGGCACCTGCTGCGGCTCGGGATATCGCTCGACCACGCAGGTCTTGACGCCACGCTGGCCGAGTTCGATGGCGAGCCCCATGCCGACGGGGCCGCCACCGTTGATGACGACGTCAAAATCGCTCATCGGAACTTCGGATCAGTCGATCTTGAAGAGTTTGCGCGCATTGTCCTCGAAGAAGGCCTTCTTGGCCGAGTCGGAAATGTCCATCGCATCGAGCGCGCCGACTTCCTCCTTCACGAACTGCCAGGGATAGTCCATCGCGTACATCATGCGATCGACGCCGACCTGCTCCTGCACGAACTCGATCGGCGGCGCCCAGCCGACACCCGAAGAGGTGTAGTAGAAATTGTCGCACAGATAGTCCCATGCGCGCCGCTTCAGCGGCTTGACGTTGGGATGGCGGCCGTTGGCGGCGATGCGCGTATGCATGAAGTCGATGCGATACAGCCAGTACGGCAGGGCCTCGCCGCAATGCCCGAGGATGATCTGCAGCTTGGGGTATTTGTCGAATATGCCGGCGACGAGGAGCCTGAGCGCGTGGAGGCCGGTGTCGCAGGCGAAGCCGTAGACCGCGGCATCGAGCGCGCGGCTGAGGAAGGGCTCGATCATCTGCGCCGAGGGCATGTTCGGGTGCAGATAGATCGGCACGCCGAGCGCCTCCGCGGCTTCGAAGACCTGCCAGTATTTCTCGTCGTCGAGATAGGTGCCGAGCGTGTGGCCGTTCAGGATGCCGCCGCGCAGGCCGAGCTTCGTGACGCCGCGTTCCAGTTCCTTCGCGGCATTGTCCACGTCGAGCGGCGAGAATGCGGCGAGGCCGACATAGCGATCCGGGTGCCGGGCGATCGCCTCGGCGAGCTGGTCGTTGGAATCCGCCGCCAGCGAAGTCGCAGTCGCGGGATCGAAGATCTGCACGCCGGGGGAACCCAGCGACAGCACCGCCATGTCGATGCCGCTGGCATCCATGTCGGCCAGCCGCTCGTCGTCGAGCGACTGGATGCGGCGCTGCTGGTTCTGCGCGAGTTCCGACTCGCCGACGAAGAATCCCCAGAGCTGGTTGAAGCCCGGATCCTTGATGTTCTGCTCGGCGATTTCCTTCTTGTAGAGCCTCATGATCTCCGGCGTCAGCCACGCCTCTTCCGTGGCGATCCGCTTGTAGGGCGGATTGGGATTGCGTGGAGGCATGGCGGGGTAGCGTTCTGTCATGTCGTTGGCTCCTCGACGGGTATGACGGGTTGGGAGGGTGAAAAGCGCGTCAGAGCCCATGCAACCGGCACCGAGACGAGCGCGATGGCAATCTCGGGCGCACTGGCGGGGGCAAGGACGGCGGAACTGGCGCCGACGGCGAGCGAGAAGAGCGCAGCTAGTGCGCGCATCGCACCGCCACCGTAGGCCAGCCGGCTCGCCAGCACCTCGGCGAGCACGAAGCCGGAGACGATGATGGTGAGACAGGAGATACAGATTTCGAGCCACGTGCCGCTCATCAACAGCGCCGGATTGAGCGCAAAGACGAAGGGCAGCAGGTAGGCGACGACGCCGAGCCGAACGCCGGTGACGCCGGTCTGCCACATGTCGCTGTTGGCGATGCTGGCCGCCGAATAGGAGGCGACCGCGACCGGCGGCGTCAGCATCGACAGCAGACCGAAATAGAAGATGAACAGATGCGCCGACATCTGGGCGATGCCGTGATGGACGAGCGCGGGCGCCAGCAGCGTGGCGACGATGACGTAGACCCCGGTCGTGGGCATGCCGACGCCGAGAATGATGGCGATTACGGCGGTGGTGGCCAGCAGCGCCATCACGCCGCCGAGTTCGGCGATGTGGCCCAGCGCAAGCGTCAGCGCGAAGCCGAGACCGCTGACATTGATCGTGCCGATGACGATACCGGCAATGGCGCCGACAAGCAGGATCGGCACCAGCGTCGTGCCGCTGTTCAGCAGGATATCTCCGGAATGACCCGCAGCACTTCGCGCGGCTTGCGGATGACATGCAGCAGATAGGCCGCGCCGGCCGAATAGAGCGCCGCCTTGCCGGGCGAATAGCCGAGATAGAAGAGGAACCAGATGAGGACGCCGAGCGGCGCCAGCAGCGGCCAGCTTTCGATGAGGCTGCGCCGCAGCGTCGGCAGGGATTCGCGAGGCTCGCCGAGGAGCCCGTGGGCGGCCGCGTAACGGTCGACCTGGCGATAGAGGAGGAAGTAGTAGAAGGCGGCCGGAAGGAGCGCCGCCAGCACCACGTCGGTGTAGGCCACCTGCAGGAACTCGGCGATGACGAAAGCCGTCGCGCCCATCACCGGCGGCGCGATCTGGCCGCCATTCGAGGCGACGGCCTCGATAGCCGCGGCGTAGCGCGCCGGGAAGCCGGCCTTCTTCATCATCGGGATGGTGACGACGCCGGTCGACATGACATTGGCGACGGTCGAGCCGGACAGCGTTCCGAAAAGGGAGGATGCCAGGACCGCGACCTTGGCCGGACCGCCGCGACGGTGGCCCATGGTCGAGAGCGCAAGCTGGGTCAGTGCGTGGCTGCCGCCGACCGCGTTCAGCACCGCGCCGAAGACGATGAAGCCCAGGATCTGGGTGGCGACGACCTGCAGGACGAGCCCCGGCACGCCGTTGGAATCGTTGTAGATGTAGAGGATGTAGCGGACGGGGCTGAGATAGGCCGCCTCGAAGATGCCCGGCGCCATCCAGCCGAGAAAGCCGTAGGCCAGGAAGGCGACGCCGAGCAGGGCCAGCACGAGCCCGCAATGCCGTCGCGTCGCCTCAAGTGCACCGAGGACGGCGATGACGGCGGGGATCCATTTCTCGGGTCCCCGATTGGTGATTTCGAGAAGCCACTGCTCGTAGTTCCAGGAAAGCCAGAACCACGAGAGGCAGGCGGCGATGCCGAGGGCGTAGTCCGCATAGCGGAGCGCCCCCGGCAGCGGCATGGTCAGCAGCCCGATGAGCACCGTGACGCCGATGATGACGCCGAGATACTGCTCGGTCAGATAGACCTGGCCGAACCACCTGTAGGCATCGAGCATCCAGAGGATGCCGATGACCGGCAGGACCGCTGCAAAATAACGCCGAGCCATGCCTCGGTCCTGCCCTTCAACAAACGCCGCTTACTTGGAGAAGGTGGCTTCCCTCTTGTCGTTGGCCTCGGTCCAGAGCCCCTTCTCCTTGAAGAAGCGGATGGCCGCCTCGTGGTAAGGAGCGGTATTCGAGGCCTTGGCCATCTGGTCCTGCGTGCCGGCGCTGACCGCCGGATAGTCCTGGCGGATCTTCGGCCAGGCGGCGTAGAGCGCTTCGAGGATGGCGGTGGCGTCTTCGTCGGAAAGGTCGGCGGATGCGGTGACGTACACGTCGTAGCCGAGGACCGTCACCGGCTCGGTCACCTCCGGCAGGCGCGGGCTCGGCTCGACCGGCAGCAGGTAGGTGCCGGGGAAGATGCTGTCGAGGTTCTCGTCGGTGGCGCCGTCTCCGGTGATGGAGAGATAGCGTATGCCGCCGGGGATCGACGCATTCGCCTGCTGCGTCAGCGGAATGCCGACGGCGATCGACGTCGCATCGAGATTGCCTTCGGTCAGCCCCTCGATGCCCTGGCCGAGGCCAGCGACGGTGACGCCCTGGACGTCATCGAGGCTCAGCCCGCCGGCCTTGATCATGGCCTGGTTGGCGAGGCCCACGGCCTTCAGCGCCGAGAAGTCCGTGACGACGCGCTTGCCCTTGAGGTCCTTGATTTCCTTCATGCCGCTGTCGGCGCGAACCATGAAGGCGATGCGCAGCGGCCACAGCCGCGCCAGCATGCGCAGCTTCGGCTCGGCCTGCGAACCGTAGTCGCCGCGGTAGACGCCGCCGGTGTCGAGGCTCGAATTGATGCCGAGCGTCAGTTCGCCGCTGGCGACGAGCGGCAGATAGACTGACGACCCGGTGTACGGCTGCACCGTCACCTGACGCTGCAGCGCGTCCTGCAGGGCCGCGGCGATCCCGCCGCCGACGGTGTAATAGATCGAACCCTGCGGGTTGGTGCCGAGCGTGATGCGGCTCTGGGCATTGGCCAGACCCGCCGAAAAGGCAGCGGCTCCCATCGCGACGGCCAGCGCCGCGAGCCTGAATTTCCTGATCATTTGAACTCCTCCCTCACTCAAGGCACATGGTGATCGCGTACCTTCTGCGCCGACCATAGCAGCGGCGATGAAACCGGCAACCTCGAATCGGGCCGATGTCGCTGCCCGAAACGATCCGCGATCGCCATCAACAGGATGCATTGCCGAGCGAGTTGTTTTTTTCATTCGCGACCGCGCCAGGAACGGCGTCGGAATGGCTCGCGTAGCCGAGCGAGAAGCCGGCTAAATACGCAGAGCGAGGGTGCTTGCTGGCTCGATCTGGCCGCGCTCAGCCGTTTCGCCCGAGCAGTGTCACCAGTTCGGGGACGAAGCGCGATTCGTTGCCGCTTTCGACCTGGGCCTCGTAGGTAGTCCTGACGGCTGAGGCGACGGTCGAGGCAGCATCCAGATTGCCGGCCATGGTGCAGTAGTAATCCAGATCCTTGAACGAATTGGCGATCGTGAAGCGGAAATTGCCGGTGTCCTTGTCCAGGATATACGGGGAAAGCCGGTCCAGCACGACGCCCGCGCCGCCGCCATGTGCGAGCACGTTGCGGAAAACCGCGGGGTCGATCCCCGCCTTGTCGGCCGCGGCCGCCGCTTCGGCCAGAAGCGCGGAAAAGCCGAGCGAAACGAAGTTGTGCAGGAGCTTCAGGGTGTGGCCGGAGCCGATCGGCCCGGCATAGGTGATGTTCTCGGCAAACGCCTCGAGCACAGGGCGCTTCGCATCGAAGATTTCGCGGTCGCCGCCGACGATCAGGTTGAGCCGGCCCTCGGCTGCTTCCTTCGGCGTGCGCGTCATCGGCGCGTCGATCATCGCGCCGCCGGCCTTTTCCACCAGCGCAGCCATCTTGCGGGTCGATTCAGGCACGGCGGTGGAGCAGTCGATCACCACCTTGCCGGCGGACAGGCCTTCCAGAACGCCCTTCGGGCCGGTCAGCACGGCCTCGACCTGAGGGCTTCCCGTCACGCACAGGATGATCGTGTCGCATCGTTCGGCGAGTGCTGCCGGGCTGTCGACCGAGAAGGCGCCGTTCTGGCGCAGATCGTCGGTCGGCTGATTGCCGGGATGATCGACGAAGCCGATCGACCAGCCGTTCCTCTGCAGGCTCGACGCGATGCCGTGCCCCATCAATCCGACACCCACGATGCCGATCATCTGTTCGCTCATTCGTTGCTCCCGGCGCGTTTGCCCACCGCGACAGCGCAACGCCGCGTCGGGCCTTTTCGTCTCTCAGGATCGCGTCAGCCCGGTTTCTGCCAGTTCAAAAGCGTGCCGCCGGTCTTGACCGTTCCGGCATCCGCATCCGCCGGCAGCGGGTACTCGTCCTCGTTGAGGCAGAAACCCTTCTTGAGCGCGAAATCAAGCCGCGGCGGGCAGAATATGTCGTAGAGCGAGGATTCCGGACCGTCGGCGCCTACATCCTGGCTGGTGTGGATGGCGCGGGCGGGAATGATCATCACCGAGGGCGTCGCCGTTTCGGAATGATCGTCCGGCCACCATTTGGAGGCCTCGGCGCCCCAGTTGTAGCGCATGTGGTGGACCCATGTGCCGCTCAGGCACAGCGAGCCCTGCTCGAAATCGTCGTGCCAGTGCGGGCTGAGCCCGGTGTCGCCGCGCCTCGTTCGGTAGTGGACGAAGATGTTGACCAGCATGTTGGTCGAACGAAAGGCGCGCGGCTGGATGCGGGGGCCGTCGGCGCTCGCATACTGCGCGAGCGGATAGTGGCGCAGCCGATAGCCGTCATATGGCTCCGGCCACAGGTCGGGAGGCGCCAGCTCGGGCGCGCCGTCGGCATAGGCTGTGGCGTTGGAAGCCATCTCCATGATGTCGGCCGAGGCCTTCGAGAAGATGCGCACGAGAACCCCGCCGGACGTGACGCGGATATGGCTTGCGCCCGGCGGCACGATGGTCAGCGAATCCTGCCCCGCCTCGATGCTCTCGGTGCCGGCCTCGACAAGCGCGGTCGCGCCGTCCGGGGGCAGGATGAGCATGTATTCCTCGGGGTTGTCGGAACGCTCCAGCACGGCGCCGTCGGCGACCTCGGAATAGCAGACCGCGAAATTGCCGCCGCGCGTGACCCAGGTGCGTTCCCTTCCGTCGGCGGAAACGAATTGCGGTTGCTGCTCGTGGAAAACGGATTTGGACGCCTTGCGCAGCGACAGTTCGGTCATCGGTCGTTCTCGCGGTGCTTGTTGGAGCGGATTGGTCCCGCACACGGCGAGCCTCGTGCGATGATGAGCAAGCAGTGCCTTCCGGACCACCGCAAACTGGCCCGTATTTCGCGTCGTGAAATTGCGCGCCGGTGGACAGCCGGATCGGCCGCAACGCGCGATAATGGCAGATAGCGAAGGACTCCGGCGGCCGGGATTGGGCCCGACGCCAACTGGCCCTTCGCGCAGATTGCGGCTACGATCCGCATCGGCGGCGCCCCGGGAGGAACCACGGGCTGCGGCCGGGGCAGGCGCGGCAGATGTCCGCCGCGCCGTGGCCATTGGGAGGGAAAAAGATGGACGCAGCGACGCAGCTCGTCGCCAGGCCGGCGGTCTTGCAGTCCGAGACGCAACGATGCCGCACCAATTCGCGCCGCGGCCTGACCGACATGTCCGGCTCTTCCTATCCGCCGGTCGAGGCGGCGTGCAGGGTTCTCGACGTGCTTCGCATCGTCAACGAATGCCGCATCGCCACCGTCAACGGGATCCATGACAGGACCGGGATCCCGAAATCGACCGTGGTGAGGATGCTCGAGACGCTGATGGCCGAGGGCTACGTCGCACGCGACAACATGTGCGGCGGTTACCGTGTCACCCATCACGTGCGCGAACTCTCCGCCGGCTACGATCCGGTGAGCCGGGTGATCGAAGTGGCGCGCCCGTTCGCGATCGACCTGACGCGGCGCAAGAACTGGCCGATCGGGCTCGGCGTTCCGGACGGCGATGCCATCGCCATCCAGTTCTGGACGGGAACGATCAGCCCCTGGGCCCACACCAACACGGTGCTGGGATTGAGGCCGGAGTTCCACAATTCGGCGATGGGCAGGGCCTACATGGCCTTCTGCGGCGACGAGGAACGCGAGACGCGCATCGCGGCGATGCGACGAGACCCTGATCTCGCGCTGAGCGAGCAGGACGAGCGCAGCTATCGCTCGACGCTCGAACGTGTTCGCGCCGACGGATTCGCCATCCGCAATCCCAGGACACCGCCGTTTCGCACCACGACGATCGGCATGCCGCTTCGCGAGGGCGATGAGGTGCGGGCACTGATTTCGCTCAGTGTCTACCGCACCGCGGTGAGCCCGCGCGAGATCCACGAGAAGGTGATCGAGCCGCTGAAGGCGACCATCCAGAAGATCGAGGCGGCGCTGGAATTCATGGAGACCGGCACGGTCGAGCCGCACTCCGGGGGGCACGAACTCGAACTCGGCTTCTGACCGGCAAAGAGGCGCGCCCCTGCCAACGGCGCGCCTCAGGCCCGCCTATTCGTCGAATTTCGGGTTGGTCGCGGGAATCCCGCCGATGAACCAGTTGTCGAAGTGCCGGCTCTCGATCAGCCAGCCGGCCTCAGAGTCGCGCACCATCCTGTCGGTCATGTAGGCGATCTGGATCGGCGGGTGGGTCGGCAGCACCGGCTTGCCGTCGGCCGCGTAGAGCATCAGCACCCAGTGGCACGTCGCCCTGTCGTCACCCTCCGCAAGCGCCCTGAAATTGGCGACCGCGTGAATGACGGTGCGCGCACCGCGATCCTCGCGCCATTTGTAGAAGCGGCGAATGTTCTCGCGGCCCTTGTAGCTTGCCTCGGGGCCGATGAACTCGCCGTCTGGCGTGTAGTATTCCGTGGCGTTGCGGCCCCAGTTCGTGTCAACGTCGTACCAATAGTCGACCACGAGGGCATGGAGCTCATGCGTCAGCGCCAGTCGATCGTCCGAAATCCTCATTCCCCTCAAGCTCCGCAACTCGTTCCAGGCCGGCAATTGGTAGCCCAGAGGAGCATTCGCCGCGACCGAATAGGCGCTGTCGCGCCCGCCTTCGTGAGACGTTTTCATTGGGAGAAATAGAGGCCCCTTTTTCCCGGCCCGTTATTGTGTCCTAGTTCCAGCGACTCGGAAAAACAGCAGAGCCGACCCCGTACATGAACGACAAGTCCGACATCCGGGCGCCCATCGTCGACGCGCATTTCCACGCCTGGCGGCTCGACCACCCCCTGACCGATACCGCCTGGCATGCCCCGCCCACCGACGCGCCGATCGAAAAATTCGTCGAGCTGATGGACCGGCACGGCGTCATCTTCGGCGTGGTCGCCGCGGCCTCGATCTTCGGGGAGTACAACGACTACGTGCGCGCCGCGCTGAAGGCGCACAAGCGGCTGCGCGCCACCGCCGTGCTTTCGCCGCGCACCGACATCCGCCAGATGGAGCGGATGAAGGAGGAAGGCTTCGTCGGTGTGCGGCTGATGTGGGCCTTCAACGACAAGAACCCCGATCTCGACAGCGGCGAGTACCGCATGTTCCTGCGCCGGGTGGCCGACGTCGGATGGCACGTGCACCTGGTCGCAAAGCCCGACGTGTTCGCCTCGGCTATCCGCACGATCGAGAAGTCCGGTGCGCGGCTGGTGATCGACCACATGGGCGATCTGAAGACGCGCGACCGGGTCGAGTCGCCAGCCTTCAAGGAGATCCTGGCAGCGGTGGAGCGCGGCAACACCTGGGTGAAGGTTTCGTGCCGCTTCCGCTTCGAGCCGCCGGAAGAGGCGGAGCCGTTCGCCGAGCAATTGCTGCGGGTGTCGGGCGGCGAGCGCCTCTTGTGGGGCAGCGACTGGCCGTTCGCTGCGTTCGAGAACACGATGACCTACGAGCAGGCGCTTGCCGACTACTACCGGCTGGTGCCCGACGCCAATGTCCGGCGCAGGATCGACGAGACGGCGCTGCGCTTCTACTTCACGTAAAGGCGCGCGTCCGGGCTACCCCAGCGGCGGCTTGAACTCGCCCAGCGCCGCGAGTGCGGCCTGGCGCATGAAGCCGTGGTCGCTGGCCACCAGGAAGGCGCTGGCGCCGAGTTCGGCGACCCGCTCGGCATCCTTGCGGTCGGGGCAGAGCATGATCACCGGCATGTCGGCGGCGCGCGCCGCCGCCATGATCGGCTCCACCACCCGCATCGTCTCGTCCGACGTCATCGACGGGGCGTCGAGCGCCGCCGTGAGGTCGCCGCGGCCTATGAAGATGGCATCGAGGCCTGGCGTGCGAACGATGTCGTCGATCTCGTCGAGCGCCTCGATGTCCTCGATCATCGCCACGCAGACGACCTCGCTGTCCTGGGTCTGCTTGTGTTCCGGGATGCTGGCCGTGCCGAAGCCGCCTGCACGCGTCGTGTTGGCAAAGCCGCGCGAGCCGCCCTTGTAGCGGCAGGCACGCACGATGCGCGCCGCCGTCTCGGCGGTCGCTACATGCGGCACCAGAACGCCGGTCGCGCCGGCGTCGAGCACCGTCTGGATCATCCATGGGCTTGCTTCGGGCACGCGCACGATGCCGGCGATATTGGCGGCGCGAGCGCCGAGTATCATCATTTCCAGCGCGCCGGCGTCGAGCGGCGCATGCTCCTGGTCGAAGACCACGAAGTCGAAGCCGATCGAGCCGAGGATCTCGGTCGCATGGCTGGTCGGCGTCTTGACGAAGGTTCCCATCAGGTGCGCTCGCTCGACGAGCCGTCGCCGGAATTCGCGAAACGATGGGCGCTGGTCCGGCATGGTGTTCCTCCCGCAGTCAATTCCGGCGCGATTGTGCCGCCGAATTCCATATCACGCGAGTTGGTCGACAGGGGAATTTCTCCAGCCGAAATTGAAACCTGTTCATGCTGTGCCCTCGCTGCGATTGTGACTACGAGGCGCGGGAACTGCGACCGCCACAGGTGCATCGCCAGTGGTCGGAGACGCTCAATTGCTTGCAGGGGAGGGCCGCAGATGAAGATGTTCGACCTGACCGGGAAGGTCGCGGTGGTCACCGGCGGCAATGGCGGCATAGGGCTTGGCATGGCGGTCGGGCTCGCCCAGGCGGGCGCCGAGATCGTGATCGCGTCGCGCAATCCGGAAAAGAACGCCGCGGCAGAAGCTACCGTGCGCGCGGAAGGGGTCCGGGCGATGGCCGTCTCGACCGACATTCGCGACCCCGAGGCGTGCAAGGCCTTGATCTCGAAAACGGTCGCGGAATTCGGGCGCGTCGACATTCTGGTCAACAATTCCGGCATCAACTACCGCAAGCAGCCGCAGGAGTTCACGCTCGAGGAATTCCACAACGTGATGGACACCAACCTGACCGCGGCCTTCGTGCTCAGCCAGGCGGTGTATCCACATTTCGTGGGCCAGGGCGGCGGCAAGATCATCAACATCGCCTCGATCGCTTCGTTCATGGCGAGCGCGGTCGGTGTCGCATATTCGCCTTCGAAGGCAGGCATCGTGCAGCTTTCGCGGGCGCTCGCCGTCGCCTGGGCCAAGGACAACATCCAGGTGAACTCGCTGTTGCCGGGCTGGATCGACACGCCGCTTTCCGTCTCGGCGCGCGCCTCCATTCCGGGCCTTGAAGATACCGTGATCGGCCGCACCCCGGCCGGACGCTGGGGCGTGCCCGAGGATTTCGCGGGAGCCGCTGTGTTCTTCGCCAGTGCGGCCTCCGACTTCATCAACGGCGCCGAGCTGGTGATCGACGGCGGCTATTCTTCCAAGGCCTGAGGCCGCGTCCCCAGTCCGTGGCGGTTGCGGACGGTTCGGCCGTCTTCCGACGGCGCGCGGCCAGCATTTTCGCTCATCATGTAGTTGCCCCGGCGGGCCGCCGTGCGAGCGCTTTGCGTTGCCCATGCGTTCGCCGAGCGCGATAACCATCCTCCCGCCGCCGCGCCTGCCGTTTTCACCCATTGAAATTCGCCCTGAATCGATTGGAGCCGCTGACGAGCATCGGCAATCATCCATTCCGGCTTTCAGGACAATCGACTTCGGGGGCGGGAGCTCGATCGCAAGAGCCGCAGCCGACCGCATGCAAGCGGACAACGCGGCTCTCTATCGGCCTGCCGGAGGTTTCCGGAGTAAGCTTTCACAAAACGGGAGGAACCTGATGTTTTCGACATTCCTGCGAAAGGCGCTGGCATCCGTCGCCGTGGCGGCCGCCATGGCGATCCTGCCTGCGGCGGCCTCGCATGCCGCCGAGCGGACGCTGAGCCTTGGGGCGAACAACAACGAGAACGACTTCATCGCCGACGGCTTCCGCTTCTTCGCCAAGCGCATCAACGAGCTTTCGGACGGCGAACTGAAGGTCGACATCTTCTGGAGTTCGCAGCTCGGCGGCGCCAAGGAGATGGTGCAGGGCGTGGCTGCCGGCTCGATCGACATGCAGATGGACGTCATCGAACTCCTGGTGACGTTCGAGCCGCGCATCGGCATTCTGAGCCTTCCGTTGGTCTTCCGGGACCGCGACCACTTCGCCCACTTCGTCGGAAGCCCGATCTTCGGCAGCTTCCTCGACGGGCTGGAGAGCAAGGGCATCATGTTCCCCGGCAGGGAGTTCCTCAGCGATCCGCAGGAAGCCAAGAACTGGGTTCGCCCCTACGATCGCGGTATCGTGAGCAAGCGGCCGGTGTTCACGCCGGACGACCTCAAGGGCTTCAAGATGCGCATGTACGAATCGGAAATCCCGATCAAGTCGTGGCAGCAGCTCGGTGCGAGCGTGCAGGTCGTTCCGTGGCCGGACGTCTACACCGCCCTGGCGACGGGTGCCATCGACGGGCTGACCGGCACGGTGACCGACAATTTCGAAATGAAGCACTTCGAGAACGCGGCCTACTGGACGGACATCCACGAATATTTCCAGATGATGCATCCGTGGATGAGCAAGATGACCTGGGACAGCCTCACCGAGAAGCAGCAGAAGGCGATCGACCAGGCCACGCACGAGGCCAGCGCCGTGTTCGCCGATCTGATGGCGAAGGCGAACGAGGAATCGAAGCAGAAGGCGCAGGAGCAGTTCGGGGTGTCGCTCATCTATCCGCCGATCGCGCCGTGGATCGAGAAGATGAAGCCGGCCGTCGCCGACTTCGAGAATCGCGGCCTGATCGAAAAGGGACTGGTCGAGAAGATCCAGGCGATCCAGTAACATGAGCGAAATGCGCGGGAACGGGGCGGCGCCCGCATCTGCCGCCGCGCTTCTCCCGACGGGACTGGCGGCTTGCCGCCAGTTCCTCGCGTATCTGGGCAGGGCCGAGCTCGTGCTGGCGGGTATCGGTCTTGCCGTCGTGGTCGTCCTGTCCACCGCCCAGGCGCTGCTGCGATATGCCTTCGGAACCTCGCTGTGGTGGGCCGGCGAAATCGCCCAATACGCGGTCTTCGTCTCCTATTTCCTGGGCGTCAGCTACATCTTCAAGACCCGGCAATACATCCTCATCGAGTTCGTCAGCTACCAGCTGCCGATCCGCGTCCAGATGGTCTTCTACTGCCTGGCGCAGGTCGCCGCGATCGTGTTCGCCGGCGGCACGATCTGGCTGCTCTTCAGGTTCTTGCCTACGCTCTTGAACATGCGCTCGCCGGTGCTCAGCCTGCCCGCGATAATCGCGCCGATCCCGCTGGCATTCGCCTCGGCGGCGATTGTCCTGACGAGCCTCTACTACCTGGTGTTCGGCGTCTGGGCGCTCGCCAATGGCGTCCGCGGCAAGGACGTGGCCGAGATCGAGGCGATCGCCCTCATCACGACGCCGCTCGACGACGCCGAAGAATGGTAGCCGCACCCCCTTCCTCCAGCCGCGCGCACGGATGACCGCCACATGGTTTCCCTGACCATACTCGTGATCACCTTCTGCCTGTTCCTGATCCGGGTTCCGGTATCGATCTCGATGGGCATCGGCGTGTTCGTCGGCTTCTACCTGCTGCATGTGCCGCCTGCCGTGATCCCCAACCTGATGATGCAGGGCGTCGACGGGTTCGCGCTGCTCAGCGTGCCGTTCTTCATCCTGGCCGGCAACCTGATGAATGCCGGCGGCATCACAGAGCGCATCTTCGCCTTCGCGCGCGCGCTGGTCGGCTGGATCGCCGGCGGGCTGGCCCAGGTCAACATCCTTGCAAGCGTGATCTTCGCCGGCATGTCGGGATCGGCGCTGGCCGACCTCGCCGGGCTCGGCGCGGTCGAGATCAGGGCGATGCGCGCCAACGGCTACCCCGTCGGGTTCTCGACGGCGGTGACGCTCGCCTCCTGCACGATCGGGCCACTGATCCCGCCGAGCATCATCCTGGTCATCTACGGCCTGGCCACCAACACGTCGATCGGGCAGCTCTTCCTCGCCGGCATCGGGGCGGGGCTGGCGGTCGCACTGTGCCTGATGGTCTACGTCTACGCCTACGTGCGCATCCGCAAGCCGGATTGGGGCAAGCCCGAACCGCTGGTGTTCGGCGACGTGCTGCGGACCGGCGTCCATGGCCTGCCGGCGCTGCTCGCTCCGGTCATCATCCTCGGCTCGCTGGTGATGGGCATTTCCACTCCGTCGGAACTCGGTTCGATCGCCACGGTCTACGCGCTGATCGTCGGGCTGCTCTACCGGCAGATCACGTGGGCAAAGCTGAAGCGCGCCTTCATCAACACGATCACGATGACCTCGGTGATCATGTATCTGTTCGCCATCGCCCAGGCGCTCAACTTCGTCATCACCCGCGAGCGCGTCGCCCACAATGCCGCCGAGTTCCTCAGCACCCATGTCGGCAGTCCGGTGCTGGGCATCCTGCTCGTCAACGTTTTCCTGGTGGTCGTCGGGATGTTCATCGAGGGGCCCGTGGCGATCCTCATCGTCGCACCGATCCTGCTGCATGTCGTGGAAGCCTTCGGCATGGGGCCCGTGCAGTTCGGGCTGATGCTTTCCTTCAACCTGCTGATCGGAATGATCACCCCGCCGATGGGGATCGGTCTCTTCGTCGGCGGCAAGGTTGCCGGGATAACGCCGGAAGCGGTGTTCCGCGCCACGCTGCCTTTCATGCTGCCCCTTTTGGCCGGACTGGCCATTATCTCCTACGTGCCTTGGGTGACCGAGTGGCTGCCGGCGCTGGTCTTCCAGCGCTAGCCGAGCGGCCGCTCCTCGCGGCGATGGCACGAATGACCAGATCGCTCGTTCTGAATGATGGCATTTTCGTCTCTCTGGCTTCTGGCACTCTCACCCGTCATTGCCGCCATCGCGGGCGCGACGCTTTCGACATGGCTGGCGCCGGGGCAGAGGGTGGTGAGCGCAATCCGTCACTTCGCGGCCGGCGTCGTGTTCGCGGCCGCCGCCGGCGAGATTCTGCCCGACGTGCTGCATGGCGGTTCTCCCGTTGTCGCCACCCTGGTCGGCGGCGCGGCCGGGGTCGCCCTGATGCTGCTGATCAAGAAGGCGGAAGACTGGATCGAGGGCCCTACCGGCCTGATTGCAGCGGTGGGGATCGACCTGCTGGTGGACGGGCTGGTGCTCGGCGTGGCCTTTCACGCGGCCGGCACCGCCGGACTGCTGCTTGGAATCGCGCTGACGACGGAAGTGCTGTCGCTGGGGCTGGCGCTGACGGCATCGCTGTCGGAGCAGTGGAAGTCGCGCCTGAAGGTCGTCGCTGCCATAGGGGGACTGTCCCTGATGCTGCCTCTCGGCGCCGTTCTCGCCACGCCGGTCTCCTTGCTCTCGGAAATCTACTTCACCTCGACGCTGGCGCTGGCCCTTGTAGCCCTGCTCTATCTGGTGACCGAAGAGCTTCTGGTCGAGGCTCACGAGGTGGAAGACACGCCGGCGATCACGGCGATGTTCTTCGTAGGCTTCCTGGGTCTGCTGCTGCTGGAAGAGTTGATCGGCTGACCAGCGCCCCCTCGGGCAACGTGTGAGAAGTGTTCGACAGAGAGCGCGCAAGATCACGGCCGGGCTGGCACCCAGCCCGGCCGTTGGCTTCGCGGAACGCGGTGCCGTTCGGCCCTGGTCAGCTCGCGATCACGTAGACGACGGTGTAGTCAGCTGGATCGACGATGACGATGCGGCCGTCGGCCAATATGAAATAGTCATATCCCTCGTAGCGCGGCATGATCGAGACGACGCGCGCAGGCAGCGGGTGCAACTCGATGCTCTGCGGCACCGCGACACCGACAACCACGTCGATGTCGACGTCGGCCGGCTGAACGCTCGCGGAGCCGATCGCATCGCGGATTTCGGTCTTCTGTTCGCTGGTAATCTCGATGCTGGCCGTCGTCTCGTCCGAGGGCTTCTGGTCTGCCGCCTGCTGCTGGCCGGGCGCGGCCTCCTTGGCGGTCATGTCGCCGGCCTTTTGCTGCTGGCCAGGTGCGGCATCCGCCGCCTGGTCGACCTCGCCGTTCTTGAGCTTCTGGCCGGGTGCTGCCTCGGTCGCGGCGTTGGCGTTCAGCCGGTCGGTCTTGTCGGCGTCGACCGCGACGGAGTCCTCGCTTTTCAGCTGGCCGGGGGCGGCGTCCTTCGCGCTGTCGATCTGACCGGAAAGCTGCTTCTGGCCCGGCGCGACCTCCTTCGCCGACATGTCCGTCGACTTCTGCAACTGGCCCGGTGCCTCGGACTTGGCCGACATGCCGGACTGGCAGTTCTCGCCGGCGCCGCAGTTTGACAGATCTTTCGCCATTGCGGGGACGGTCACCAGCGCCGAACCGGCGAGCAGGGCCATGGCGAGGGCGGATTTCTCGAAGCGTTTCATCATGTTTCCTTTCGTTCGTGTCCGGGGAGATGCCCCTGTCGGGAGCCTCCGGACAACAGGGGACGCCCCGCACTGTTCCCGGTGGGTACGTCGGGCCCATCCCGATGCGACCACGGCGCCAGGCGAATTCAGACTTTCGCCCTATCGAGAGCACGCATTGGTCCGAGCGAGCCCTCCGGTGCGGAACGAACAAGCCCCGAGACGCCTTCTCCGGCCCAGAACAACGAGCGGAGAAAAGACAATGGACAACAGCGTTCACCAGGCCCGATGGCTGATCTGGCCCGTGCTCAGTCTGGCGGTTGGCATCTTCGTTATCGGAACCGCGCTCGGTTGAGCCCGCGACGGGATACGAGCCGGAATACGGCGCACTATCGTCCCTCATGCGCCGTATACCCGCCGGGCCTCGCCCCGGCGGGTTTCGCTTCGTGCGTTTGGCCCGCCGACACGCTAGAGTTCGGCCATGATCACACGTCGCATATTGCTGATCCGATCCGTTGGCGCCATCGCAGCCGCCGCACCCATCCTGTCGTTTGACGCGCTTGCTGCCGGCAACGGCAATGGAGGAGGCAATGGTGGCGGAAACGGCGGAGGCAACGGCAACGGCGGCGGAAATGGCGGGGGGAACGGAAACGGCGGAGGCAATGGCAACGGCGGCGGAAATGGTGGAGGCAACGGCCACGGCGGTGGACGTGGCGGGGGTAACGCCGATTCTCATGGTCAATCGCCAGGCGCAACCGGGCCGGCCGCGACGCAGGAAACTGCGCCCCAGGTCGAGGTGGTTCACAAAAACGGGATGCGCGAGGTCATCGTCGACGGACATTTCAGGATGTTCGACGCACAGGGCCGCTTGATCGTCGAGCGCAATGCCACCGTGATGGATTATCTCAGGCTCAAATAAGGGGGGCGCCGCTAGCTGGTCGCGGCGCGGTATTTCATGGCCGCGTCCGTGCGGTTGTTGGCCCCGAGCTTGGACAGCACGGACGAGACGTGGTGCTTGACGGTCTTTTCGTGGAGGTTGAGCCTGAGCGCGATCTGCTTGTTGCTCATCCCCTCCGCCACCAGTTCGATCACCTCGCGTTCGCGATTGCTGAGGAGCCGCACCGGATTGGACGGAATTGGCGAGCTGCCGGCACCGGACAGCCGCGAGAGAAGCCGCGCCGACAGGGTCGGGGTGACGTAGGTCTCTCCCGCCACGACTGAGCGAAGCACCTCGGCCAGCGCCCGCGAGCCCACGCCCTTCAGGACATAGCCCTTGACCCCATCGTTGAGCGCGGCGGCAAGGTCGTCGCTCGCCTCCGATACGGTCAACGCGACAATTCTCGCCTCCGGGCACTTTGTCAGAATCGGCGCGATGGCGTTGAGGCCGCCGCCGGGCATCGACAGGTCGAGCAGGAGGACATCCGGTCGGGTCTCGGACGCAATCCGTATTGCATCCTCGCATGAGCCGCCCTCGGCCACCACGTCGAACTCGTCGAATTCGCCGAGCGTGCGCACGACACCTTCGCGGAAGAGCGGATGGTCGTCGACGACGGCGACGGAGATGGCCTTGTTCATGGCATTCATTCCTCCAGCGCCACGGACATGGTGACGGTGGTACCGCGGCTCGACGTGGCGAGCTCAAAGCGGCCGCCCAGGCTCTCGATTCGCTGGCGCATGGCCGACAGGCCGATGTGGCTGCCGTCAATGGCCTCGGGGTCGAAGCCCGGTCCCTCGTCTCGGATCGAAATGTGGAAAGAGCCGGCGCTGCAAGAGGTCGTCACGAACTGCGCCGCGCCCCCGCCATGGCGATAGGCGTTGTTAAGCGCTTCCTGGAGGAACCGGTAGATGCAGATCCGCTCCGAAACCCGCAACGCCGGAGCAGATGCCGCGAACTGCGGCGCCACGCTCGAGCCGGTGCGGCGTTCGTGGGCGTTGATGGCGTGCTCGATCACTTCAGCCACTCCGAGGTTTTCGATCTGCGGGAGCACCAGGCCCTGGCAGATGTCCCGTATCTCCTGCAGTGCCTCTTCGAGGCTCGCGCGTATCGCGGGGAATTCCTCGCGGGCGGCCGGCGTGGCAGCCTTGGCGAGCGCGTCGCTGTCGAGCCTGAGCGAGGCGAAGGCGATGAGCTGCGCGGGACCGTCGTGCAAGTCGGCGCCGAGGCGGCGCAGGTAGTTCTCGTTGAGCGTCGTCGTCCGCTGCGTTGCGGTCTTTATGCGGTCGTTGAGCAACTTGTTCTGGCGCAGCAAGGCCGTGAGCTCGCGCACGCGCCCGGAGAGATCCTCGGCCTGGCGG
>CAWFKS010000019.1:0-39356 GCA_963816435.1 uncultured Alphaproteobacteria bacterium | reverse complement strand
CCCGGAATCGTTCGGCGTCATGCCCCGGCAAGCTCGCGTACCCTTTCAACGACCTCGCTGTTGGAGAAGGGCTTGGTGATGAAGGCGCTGGCGCCGATCGCCTCGGCCGTGCGGCGGTCGTTGGCCTGGCCCTTGGCGGTGAGCACGATCACCGGCAGGTCGGCGATGGCGGTGTCGGCGCGGATCGCGCGAAGCACGTCGAAGCCGTTCATGCCGGGCAGCATGATGTCGAGCACGACCGCGGCAAAGCGCTGCCGGGCCAGCCGGCGAAGCGACTCGGCGCCATCCGACACGATTTCCACGTCGAAACCGGCACGTTCGAGAATGAAACGCAGCGATTCGACGATATTCGGCTCGTCCTCGACGATCAGGATGCGTTCGCGTCCCAAAACCCACTCCTCCCCCGGGTCGGCATCATAATACCGCCTGTCGGCCGGCTGACATAGACTTTTCGTCCCGGGCGGTCGCCTTGGCGATCAGCGGGGCCTCCTGGCGATGCTGGCAGGCCTCGCGCGGGCACAGGCGGCAGACCGTGCCGACTGGCAGCATCGCGCCCCCCGAATCGAGCCCGTCGGCGGCGGAAAGCCGGTTCGCCTCGGTGGCCGAACAGGCGAGCATCACGGACAGCAGTCGGCGTGGCCGGCCGATGGCGGCAGTGCCCTTTTCGACGGCGCGCGCGAAGAAGAAGAAGCGGTCTCCCGACGGCAATTCACCGAAGCTGCGGGCGGTGACGCCGGGCGTCTGAAACGCTCCGTAGACAACCCATAGCGGGCAGGCGGTGCCGTAGCGCGGCAGGGGCAGGCCCGACAGCGGCAGGCGCTTCGTGACGTAGCCGGAGGGATCGGAACGCATGAAGGCGAAGCGCACGCCTTCCGCCCCGGGCCGGCGCAGCGTCGCCATCCTGTGCGCGGTCTGCTCGTAGGAGACGCCGAACAGATGCGAAAGCGTGTCTATGTCATAGCGATGCTTCTCGGCAGATTCGAGAAACTCGTCATAGGGCATCAGCACGGCCGCGGCGGCGTAGCGGTGAAGTGCGGAGGCGGCGAGCGCCCGCGATTCCGCGTCGGGCAAGGCGGAGTGGTTTGCGACAATCTCGTCTACGGCTTCGCCCGCGACATGACCGAGCCGGTTTCGCAGGCGCCCGAAGGTCGACCGGTCGCTATCGGCGCTAGTCGTCTCGCGCAGGGTCTCGCTGGCATCGGGCCGGCCAAGGAGCCGCGCGGCGATCTCCTCGATTTCGGGAAAATAGTTGTCCGTCTGGTAGATGAACGTGTCGACATTCTCCATCGGCGTGGCCGAGCGCACCCTGTACCGGGCGCTGTCGAAGAAGCTCAGCAGCGACTGCGCCGTACCGGCCAGACGGGACCCGCCGGCGGCGATGATTGAAAGGAAGCGCTCCCGCGCGTCCGGGCCGAGCGCGTCGCCTTCGCCGAGGATCTCGGCGGCCGAACTGATGGAGGTCACGTCGGTGAGGATACGGTGCACGCTCTCGCCTAGGAACGGGTCGCGGTTGAGCCGATCGGCGAGCGCCAGCACCGCTTCGTTGCGGTCATGCCATGCCCGGTGCAGCCTAAGCAGGAACGCCGCCCATTCCGGATGATGGGCGACCAGGTCCTCGGCATTGCCGGGTCCGCCTTCGAGCGCCGGCTCGGCGGCGACCTCCTCGACATCGGCGACCATGCGCCGCTCGGCCTCGCCATCGAGCTTGTCCGGCGCCACGCCGAGCTCGGTGCTGATGCGTTCCAGCAGCGCGCCCGTGATCGGCCGCCGGTTGCATTCGATGAGATTCAAATAGGAGGGCGAAATGCCGGCGCGCCGCGCCAGTTCACCCTGCGTCAACCCGATCTGCTTGCGCAGCGCGCGTATCTTCACTCCCGTCAGCCGGCGGGCCATCACCATCTCCTCCCTCGATTGAATCTGTAAAGAATTTACTCATCAAAGGGAAGTGAAGCTCAAGAGTTTACAACTTTTCACAATAAAACCAACGGGTTATTGCCAAGTTGACTGGTTGCTGCCAAAGTGGGCTCGGGCGGATTTCACGCCGCTGACTCGGCCTGGCGCCGAACTGCAATTCCAAGGGAGGAATTCGATGGACTTCAGCAAATTCAATCGCCGCAGGTTTCTGCAAACCAGTGCCGCGCTAGGCGCGGGGCTGGCTCTGCCGACAATCATCACCAGCCGTTCGCATGCCGCGTATCTGAATGAACCGACAGGCTCGACGGTTACGTTCGGCTTCAACGTGCCGCAGACCGGCCCCTACGCCGCCGAGGGCAAGGACGAGTTGCTCGCGCAGCAGCTTGCCGTCGAGCACCTCAACGGTGAAGGCGACGGCGGCATGATCAACACTTTCAGCTCCAAGATGCTGAAGGGCAACGGCGTGCTCGGCAAGAAGGTGCAGTACGTCACCGGTGACACGCAGACCAAGTCCGACGCGGCGCGCGCCGCGGCCCGCTCGATGATCGAGAAGGACGGCGTCGTGATGATCAACGGCGGCTCGTCCTCGGGCGTCGCCGTCGCGGTGCAGGGCCTTTGCCAAGAGGCGGGCATCATCTTCATGGCCGGCCTGACGCACTCCAACGACACCACAGGCAAGGACAAGAAGGCGAACGGCTTCCGTCACTTCTTCGACGCCTACATGTCGGGCGCGGCTCTCGCGCCGGTGCTGGCCAAAGCCTACGGCAAGGACCGCCGGTTCTACATGCTGACGGCCGACTACACCTGGGGCTGGACGCAGGCCGACTCGATGAAGAAGTTCCTGGAGGCCGAGGGCTGGGAGATGGTCAAGGACGTCCGCACGCCGGTCGGCGCGGGCGATTTCTCGTCCTACATCACGCCGGTAGCCAATTCCGGCGCCGACGTGCTCATCCTCAACCACTACGGCGGCGACATGGTCAACTCGCTGACGCAGTCGGTGCAGTTCGGCCTGCGCGACAAGCAGGCGAACGGCAAGAACTTCGAGATCGTCGTTCCGCTCTACTCCGAGCTGATGGCGGAAGGCGCCGGCGACAACATCAAGGGCGTCTACGGTTCCATGAACTGGAACTGGCAGATGGACAACGAAGCCACCAAGGCCTTCACCAAGTCGTTCGGCGAGAAATACGGTCACCCGCCGTCAAACTCGGCGCAGACCTGCTACGCGCAGGTGCTGCTCTATGCCGACGCCGTGGAGCGGGCAGGCACCTTCAACCCGTGCGGTGTGGTGGAAGCGCTGGAGAAGAACACCGGCAGCCTCGAGGGCATCGATTCCGACGCCAACAAGGGCTTCATGTTCGACGGCCTGGGCAACGGCAAGACGCTCTACCGCTCAGCCGACCACCAGTGCTTCAAGGACGTGCTGGTCATGAAGGGCAAGGAGAACCCGACCAACCAGTACGACGTGCTGGAGATCGTCGAAACCACGCCGGTCGAGAAGGTCTGGTACGAGCCCGACAACGAGATGTTCGCCGGCGGCGACCTCGGCAAGTGCAACCCGGGCGCCTGACGCGTTCCTGATGCCATGCAAACGGCCAACCGCGCTCCGGCGCGGTTGGTCTCTCTCATGTGCGCCCGGTCATCCGGCGTGAAGAAGCTCTTGGTGCGGCTCGAATGGACGCCATAATCCTGCAAATCCTGAACGGCCTCGACAAGGGCGCCGCCTATGCGCTGATCGCGCTGGGCCTGACCCTGATCTTCGGCACGCTCGGCGTCGTCAACTTCGCGCATGGCGCGTTGTTCATGATCGGCGCGTTCTGCGCGGTGACGCTGCAGAGGCTGATCAACATCTCCTACGTCACCGAAGACCCGACCCAGAAGGACTTCCTGGGCAACCCGCTCAAGGTCAACGTGCCCTACGTCGAGAAGTGGTTCGGCGTGCATTTCGGCGAGGCGCTGATCAACTGGTCGGTGCCGCTGGCGATCCTCCTTGCCATCCCGGTGATGCTGATCCTGGAGTCGCGATGGAACGCGGGATCATCAAGCATTTCTACCGGCGCACCCACGCCGAGCAGATCCTGGTGACGTTCGGTCTGGCCATCGTGCTCCAGGAGATCATCAAGTATTTCTTCGGCGCCAACCCGATCCAGACCGGCGCGCCGCCGGCGCTGTTCGGCTCGTTCGACTTCGGCGCGATGATCGGCATGCATCCCGGCGTCGTCATCTACCCCTACTGGCGGATGGTCTATTTCCTTTTCGCGGTGGTTATCATCGGTGCGGTGTTCGCCTTCCTGCGCTTCACCACGTTCGGCATGGTGGTGCGCGCCGGTATGAACGACCGGGAGACGGTCGGGCTTCTCGGCATCAACATCGACCGGCGCTTCACGATCATGTTCGGGCTGGCGGCCGCGGTGGCAGGCATTGCCGGCGTGATGTACACGCCGATCCTGGCGCCGAACTATCACATGGGGATGGACTTCCTGGTGCTGTCGTTCGTCGTCGTGGTGGTCGGCGGCATGGGCTCGCTGGCCGGCGCGGTGCTTGCCGGCTTCCTGCTCGGCATCCTGCAGTCGTTCGCCTCGATGAACGAGGTCAAGGCGATCCTTCCGGGCATCGACCAGGTGATCATCTACCTCGTCGCGATCGTCATTCTGCTCACCAGGCCACGCGGCCTTCTGGGCCGCCAGGGCCAGATGGAGGACTGATCCGATGTGGGGACTGAAACGACAGGACAATTTGTTGCTTCTGCTGGTGGTGTTCCTGACGCTCGCCACCCCGGTGATCCTGCAGCCCTTCCCGGCGACGTCTTCGCTGGCGCAGTTCAACGCCGGCTATCCCGACCTGATGCAGCGCTTCGCGATCTTCGGCATCTTCGCGATGGGCTTCAACATCCTGTTCGGCCTGACCGGCTACCTCTCCTTCGGCCACGCCGCATTCCTCGGCATCGGCTCGTACTCGGTCGTGTGGATGTACAAGCTGCTCGGCTTCAACGTCGTGCCGGGCCTCATCCTTGCCGTCATCGCGTCCGGCATCTTCGCGCTGTTCATCGGCTACATCTCGCTCAGGCGGTCGGGCATCTACTTCTCGATCCTGACGCTCGCCTTCGCGCAGATGTCCTACAACCTCGCCTATTCGGTGCTGACGCCGCTGACCAACGGGGAGACAGGCCTGCAGGTCTATTCCAACGATCCGCAGTACCTGATGCATCCGGGTTCGCCCACCAGCCCGCACTTCTTCGGGCTGCTGATGATCGACAGCACGAACGTGCATCTCGGCGGCTGGGAGTTCACCTTCAACGTCGGCTACTATTTCACCGCGATCATCGCGATCGTCGCCTTCTACATCGCCATGCGGATATTCCGCTCGCCGTTCGGCATGATGCTGCGGGCAATCAAGACCAACCGCCGTCGCCTCGACTATTCGGGCGTCAACACCCGGCCCTACATGCTGACCGCTTTCGTCATCTCGGGCATGTATGCGGGGCTGGCCGGCGGGTTGCTGGCCGCCATGGACCCGCTCGCGGGTGCGGAGCGGATGCAGTGGACCGCTTCGGGCGAGGTCGTCCTCATGACCATCCTCGGCGGCGCAGGCACGCTGATGGGGCCGATCCTCGGCGCCGGCTTCATCAAGTATTTCGAGAACATCTTCTCCAAGATCGACGCGGGCGTGCTGCACCACTGGTTCAGCTGGCTGCCGGATGGGCTGCAGGATTTCATGGTCGCCATCGTCAATCCGTTCGTCGGCGAAGGGTGGCAGCTGACGCTCGGCCTGACCTTCGTGCTGGTCGTGATGTTCCTGCCGGGCGGGCTGATGGAAGGCCTGCGCCGCATCCGCTCGTCCTTCAGTCGCAAGCCGTCGGGCCCCGAAGGCTCGCCGAAGCTCGCTCCGGCGGAATAAGGGAAAAGCGGAAATGGACAACACGGTTCTGCACATCGCCGACGTGCACAAGAACTTCGGCGGGCTTCAGGCACTGGCCGACGTCGACCTGGAGGTGACGGAGGGCACCACCCACGCCATCATTGGTCCCAACGGCGCCGGCAAGTCGACGCTGCTCAACGTCTGCATCGGGCGCATTGCGCCCGACACCGGCGCGGTGATCTTCGACGGCACCGTGCTAACCGGCAAAAAGCCCTACGAGATCAATCAGCTCGGCGTCGTCCGCGTCTTCCAGACGCCGGAGATCTTCCCCGACCTGACGCTGATCCAGAACGTCATGGTGCCCGCTTTCGCCAAGCGCGACGGGGCCTTCCGCCTCAACGCCTGGCAGACCGCAGCCGGACAGACGGAAGTGCGCGACGAGGCCGAGCACTGGCTCGACGATTTCGGCCTCATCCGACAGAAGGACGCGCTGGCGGGCAGCCTGTCGCGCGGCGACAAGCGGCGGCTGGAACTGGCGATGGCGGTGGTGCAGAGCCCGAGGCTGCTGCTGCTCGACGAGCCCACGGCGGGCATGTCCCGCCACGACACCAACTCCATGATCGAGCTGTTGCGCAAGTTCAAGGAACGCGGCACAACCAAGGTCATCATCGAGCACGACATGCATGTCGTGTTCTCGCTGGCCGACCGCATCACCGTGCTGGCGCAAGGCAGGATCATCGCCGACGGAAAGCCGGACGAGGTGCGCGGCAATCCCGTCGTGCAGGAGGCCTATCTGGGGGGAGCGCATTGATGAACGCGATGACGATGCCGGACACCGGCGCGACTTCCAGCAAGGAGAGCGAGACGCAGCGGGCGCCGTTCTTCACCGTGAACGACATCCACGCCTATTACGGCGAGAGCTACATCGTCCAGGGCGTCAGCTTCGAGATCAGGGAGGGTGACGTCGTCGCGCTTCTCGGCCGAAACGGCGCCGGCAAGACCTCGACGCTGAGAACGCTTGCGCGGGCGCGCGACCCGCAGCTGAAGGGCGGCGAGATCTGGCTGAACGGCAATGCCGTGCACAAGATGCACGACTATCAGGCGTCGTCTGCAGGCATCCAGCTGGTGCCGGAAGACCGGCGCATCATTGCCGGACTGACGGTGGAGGAAAACCTCATCCTGGCGCAGATCGCCGAGCCGAAAGGCTGGCCGCTGGAGAAGATCTACGAGCATTTCCCGCGGCTGGCCGAGCGCCGGAAGCAGGAAGGCGTGACGCTGTCGGGCGGCGAACAGCAGATGCTGGCGGTCGCACGCGCACTGGCGCGGGAGGTCAAGCTGCTCCTGCTCGACGAGCCCTACGAGGGGCTGGCGCCAGTGATCGTCAAGGAGATCGAGAAGATCGTCGAGCAGATCAAGGCGCTGGGCATCACCACGATCATCGTCGAACAGAACGCGGTTGCCGCGCTCGAACTCGCCGACCGGGCGCTGATCCTCGACATGGGCAACATCGTGCATGACGACACCGCGCAGTCGGTGCTCGACAATGTCGAGCTGCGCAACGAGTACCTGGCGATCTGAGGGCGATCCGACCAGCCGGGGACCGCTCAGCCGGGCAGGGAATCCGCGCCGGCGATCGAAAGCTCCACCCTGTCGGCGACAAATCGGGTTTCGGAAAACTGGATCGCCTGCCCGGCCGTGTCGACATTGACGGCCAGCGTGACCAGCACGATGGCGCCGGGCGACAGGCCGAGGTCGCCGAGGTCGGCATCGGAGGCGTGACGCGCCGACACGACCGTCGAGCGGCGCAGATAATCTGAAACATCGTAGTCGCGGAAGGCGAGGGTGACGGAGCCCGTATTCGCGCGAGCGCCTTTTCGAACCCGGCGAAGCGTGTCGCGTCGAGCCAGCTCGTGGCGCGCGACAGTGGCCGGCCGTCGGCCGCGCTCAGCGTCTCCAGCCGCAACACCGTCGAACCGGGTGCAAGTTCAAGTGCCTTCGCAATACGCTCGTCCGCCGGCTCCAGTGCGTGGTCGAGCAGACGGCTCCCGAGCTCGCTCGCCTGGCTCGAGAGCCCGTCGCGGAAGCGGGTGCGCGGGCCGATCGGATAGGTGAGTTTCTCGCGTCTTTCCAGGAAAGTGCCGCGGCCCTGCTCGGCCCGCAGCACGCCCTCGCGCACGAGCGCTGCGATCGCCGTCCTGACGGTGTGGCGATTGACGCCGAAACGCTCGGCCAGCGCCATCTCGGTAGGCAACCTGCCATCAGCGCCAAGTGCGCCGGCAGCCGTCTCGTAGCGGATGCGATCGGCGATCTGACGCCACAGCGCGACACCGCTGCGCCGTTCCATCCCCGCCATCGCCGTTGCCGCAGTCATACCCGCTCCTGTCATCGCCGCGTCACGAACGCAGGTTAGGCATAGACAGCATTTGTCGGATTGTCTACAACAATAGACAAATAGCAGAGGGACCGATCGGGAATGGGCATGCGAGAGGCGGAACTGCACGAAGGGCGGCGGCGCATGATGGCGGTGCTGGCGTCCGCGCCGGGCGAGCGCCTTGCCGAGCTTTGGCGTGCGGCAGGGCTGCCGGAAGATGGGGAGACGCTGCGCGGGCCCGAAACCGGGCTGGTGATGCTGCGCGGACGCATCGGCGGCGGCGGCTCGCCGTTCAATTTCGGCGATGCGACGGTAACGCGCGCCACGGTCCGGCTGGCGTCCGGCCATATCGGCCATTCCTACGCGCTCGGCCGCGACAGGGCGAAGGCACGGCTCGCTGCGATCTGCGACGCATTGTGGCAGGACCCGGCGCGCCGCGACGAGATCGAGACGCGAATTCTGACTCCCCTTGCGGCCGAACAGGACGAGGCCGACCGCCGCCGACGCGAGGAGACCGCCGCCACCAAGGTCGACTTCTTCACCATGGTCAGGGGAGAGGATTGATGGCTGCGAAAGCCGACACGATCGACGGTGGCTTCGCCAGTCCCGTATTCGACGCGCAGTCCACCTTCCGCGCCGTCATGGATGCGATGGCACGGCCGGGGACGGGGCGCCGGCTCGCGGCACTTCCCAAGCCGCCGAAGCCGCTTTCGGCCGTTGCCGGCGCGGTGGCGCTGACGCTGTGCGACCAGGACACGCCGGTTTGGCTCGACCCGGCATTGCGCGAGCGTGCGGACGTGGCGGGTTGGCTCGGCTTCCACACCGGCGCGCCGGCAGCGCACACGCCGGCCGACGCGCATTTCGCCATCGTGGCGGCGCCCGGCGAGCTGATGGCGTTCGAGAATTTTTCGCAGGGCACGCAGGAATATCCGGACCGCTCGACGACCTTGATCCTGCAGGTCGGCAGCCTGGACGACGGTCCGGCTTTGACGCTGCGCGGCCCGGGAATCGAGGATGAAGCCTCGCTCGCGCCGACGCCGATGCCGCGCCATTTCATCGAGCAGTGGCGCCAGAACAACCAACGCTTTCCGCGCGGGATCGACCTGATCCTCGCGGGGCCGGACGCGGTGGCGGCGCTGCCGCGCACGACGCGCGTCGGCGAGAAGGGATGAGGCGATGTATGTCGCGGTAAAGGGCGGCGAGGCCGCCATCCAGAACGCCCACCGGCTGCTCGCCGATCGCAGGCGCGGCGACCGTTCCGTGCCGGCGCTGAGGCTCGACCAGGTGGTCGAGCAACTGGCGCTCGGCGTCGACCGCGTGATGGCGGAGGGCTCTCTCTACGACCGCGATCTGGCGGCGCTGGCGATCGTGCAGGCGCGTGGCGACATGATCGAGGCGATCTTCCTCTTGCGCGCCTATCGCACCACATTGCCGCGCTTCGGCTACACGCGGCCCGCCGATACCGCCGCCATGCGCGTCGAGCGGCGCGTCTCGGCGACGTACAAGGACCTGCCCGGCGGCCAGGTGCTCGGGCCCACCTTCGACTACACGCACCGGCTGCTCGATCCGAATCTGGCCGAGGGCAGCGAGGTGGAGGCGCCCGTCGCGCAAGAGAGTGGGGAGGCGGCGATGCCACGCGTCTCGTCGATCCTGGCGCGCGAAGGGCTGATCGAGGAGGACGGCGCGCTGCCGGAGGATCACCGCACCGGCGACATCACGCGCGAGCCGCTGGAGTTTCCGCTCGATCGTGACGCGCGGCTGCAGGCGCTTTCGCGCGGCGACGAGGGGTTCCTGCTGGCGCTCGCCTATTCCACACAGCGCGGCTATGCGCGCTCCCATCCCTTCGTCGGCGAGGTGAGGATAGGCGAGGTGGAAGTCGAACTCGACGTGCCGGAACTGCCGTTTCCGGTTCCGCTCGGGCGCGTCCGCGTCACGGAATGCCAGATGGTCAACCAGTTCCGCGGATCGGCCAAGGCGCCGCCGCAATTCACGCGCGGCTACGGGCTGGTGTTCGGTCAGTCGGAACGGAAGGCGATGGCGATGGCGCTGTGCGACCGGGCGCTGCGCGCCTCGGAATTCGGCGAGGATGTCGTGGCGCCGGCGCAGGACGAGGAATTCGTCATCTCGCATTCCGACAATGTGCAGGCGACCGGCTTCGTCGAGCACCTGAAGCTGCCGCACTACGTCGATTTCCAGGCCGAACTCGACCTCGTCCGCCGTCTGCGCCGCAAGGTGGAAGAAGCCGACGAGGAACGGCGGGAGGCGGCCGAATGAGTCCCGTTATGCAAGCCCTAGGCGTGGACGTCGCGGTTGGCGGTCACATCGTCATGACTGGCGTGATGCACGGCGCTCCAGACGCCGATGCCGCCGGCCGCCGCGATCAGGGCTGCGAAGAAGATGCCGATATCCATGGTTCATGTCTCCGTTTGGCAGGAGAAACGCGCAATGGGCGCTGAAGTTGCCGCCGCCGGCGAAATCGCGGCCTACAATTTCGCCTATCTGGACGAGCAGACGAAACGGATGATCCGGCGCGCCATCCTCAAGGGGATCGCCATTCCGGGCTACCAGGTGCCGTTCGCCAGCCGAGAGATGCCGATGCCCTATGGCTGGGGCACCGGCGGCGTGCAGGTGACGGCGTCGATCATCGGTCCCGACGACACGCTGAAGGTGATCGACCAGGGCGCCGACGACACGACCAACGCGGTGTCCATCCGCGCCTTCTTCCAGAAGGTCGCTCATGTCGCCGTGACCACGCACACCGCCGACGCCACGATCATCCAGACGCGTCACCGCATCCCCGAAAGGCCGCTGACGGAAAACCAGGTGCTGGTCTTTCAGGTGCCGATCCCCGAGCCGCTGCGCTTCCTGGAGCCGCGCGAGACCGAGACGCGCAAGATGCACGCGCTCGAGGAATACGGGCTGATGCATGTGAAGCTCTACGAGGACATCGCCCACCACGGCCGCATCGCCACCTCCTACGCCTACCCGGTGAAGGTCGAGGGGCGCTACGTGATGGACCCGTCGCCGACGCCGAAATTCGACAATCCGAAGATGCATCGTTCGGCGGCTCTGCAGCTTTTCGGTGCCGGTCGCGAAAAGCGCATCTACGCCGTCCCGCCTTTCACGGATGTAGTCAGCCTCGACTTCGAGGACCATCCGTTCGAGATCCAGGAGTTCGACGAGCCCTGCGCGCTGTGCGGCGGCACCGGCGTCTATCTCGACGAGGTGATCCTCGACGATGCGGGCGGCCACATGTTCGTGTGCTCCGACACCGACTATTGCGAGGAGCGGCGCGCGGCCGGCCATAAAGGCGCGATGGCGGAGGAAGTGCAATGACCGACGAACCGCTGCTGCGGGTCACCTCGCTGTCGAAATCCTACGGCGGCCGGATCGGCTGCCAGGATGTCTCCTTCGACCTGTGGCCTGGCGAGGTGCTGGCGGTGGTCGGCGAGTCCGGCTCCGGCAAGACGACGCTTCTCAACTGCGTGTCGACGCGGCTGCTTCCGACATCGGGCACCGTCGTCTACCGCATGCGCGACGGCGCCTTCCACGACCTCTACCGGATGAGCGAGGCGGAGCGGCGTTTTCTCATGCGCACCGACTGGGGCTTCGTGCACCAGAACCCGGCCGACGGGCTGCGCATGACGGTATCGGCCGGCGCCAATGTCGGCGAGCGGCTGATGGCGGTCGGCGATCGGCACTACGGCAACATCCGCGCCACCGCCCTAGACTGGCTGTCGCGCGTCGAGATCGAGCAGGACCGCATCGACGACCAGCCGCGCGCCTTTTCCGGCGGCATGCGCCAGCGCCTGCAGATCGCGCGCAACCTCGTCACCGGGCCGCGGCTCGTCTTCATGGACGAGCCGACCGGCGGGCTCGACGTGTCGGTGCAGGCGCGCCTGCTCGACCTGTTGCGCGGGCTGGTGAACGACCTGGGGCTCGCGGCGCTGGTCGTCACCCACGACCTCGCCGTGGCGCGGCTCTTGTCGCAGCGCATCATGGTGATGAAGGAGGGCAGGGTGGTCGAAACCGGGCTCACCGACCGGGTGCTCGACGATCCCGCAGGCGCCCTACACCCAGCTTCTCGTCTCCTCGATCCTGCAGGTCTAGCCATGCCCACGCCGCTCGTCGTCTCCGACGTCTCGAAAAGCTTCACCATGCATCTGCGCGACGGGCTGGTGCTTGCCGGTGCTGTCGAGCGTGTCGTTCTCGCTGACGCGGGCGAATGTGCCGTGCTCGGCGGCCCGTCGGGTGCCGGCAAGAGCTCGGTGCTGAAGATGCTCTACGGCAACTATGCGTGCGACGCCGGCCAGATCATCGTGTCGCATCACGGACGGCTGGTCGACCTCGCCACGGCCGGCCCGCGCACCGTGCTGGCCGTGCGGCGCGACACGATCGGCTATGTCAGCCAGTTCCTGCGGGTGGTGCCGCGCGTTTCGGCGCTCGATGTGGCGGCCGAGCCGCTGGTGGCGCTGGGCGAGGCGGCGGAAACGGCACGCGACAAGGCGCGCGAGCTTCTTTCCAGGCTCAACCTGCCGGAACGGCTGTGGTCGCTGCCGCCGGCGACGTTCTCGGGCGGCGAACAGCAGCGCGTCAACATCGCGCGCGGCTTCATCACCGATCATCCGATCCTGCTGCTCGACGAGCCGACCGCCTCGCTCGACAAGGCCAACCGCGACGTCGTGGTCGACATGATCCGGGCCAAGAAGGCGAAGGGCGTGGCGATGCTCGGCATCTTCCACGATGCCGACGTGCGCGGCGAGATCGCCGACCGCGTCATCGACGTCACCGAATTCGCACCGCGGCAGGCCGCGTGATGGCCAAGCTGTCGGAGGAGCCGCTGGTCCACGAGACCGCCGAGGTGACCGGGTCGACGCTCGGCCGCTACACGCAGATCGCAGACCGCACGCGGTTCCACGATTCCACGCTCGGCGACTATTCCTACCTGATGCAGGATTGCGGCGTCTGGTGCGCCACGATCGGCAAGTTCGCCAACATCGCGGCCGCCGTGCGCATCAACGCCACCAATCATCCGACCTGGCGGGCGACGCTGCACCACTTCACCTATCGCGCCGGAGACTACTGGGACGACGCCGTCAACGAGGACGAATTCTTCGAATGGCGGCGCTCCAACGCCGTCACCGTCGGTCACGATACCTGGTTCGGACATGGCTCGACCGTCCTGCCGGGCGTGAGCGTCGGCGACGGCGCGGTCGTGGGCGCGGGGGCTGTCGTGTCGAAGGATGTCGCGCCCTACACGATCGTCGGCGGCGTGCCGGCGAAGCCGATCCGCGAGCGGTTCGACCGAAGAACCGCCGAGCGCTTCCAGGCGCTCGCCTGGTGGGACTGGGACCATGCGCGCATCCGCGCCGCGCTCGACGACTTCCGCAGCCTCTCTGCCGAAGAATTCCTCGAAAAGCACACCGGTTGAGCAGACCTGCCGCTCGCCTGGCAGGCAGTTCGGTGCGGCGTTGTGGATCGTTACAAAACTGACATTCACCTGACATCGCAGCTTCATCCGCGTGGCTTAGCGGAATCCCCACAACGACCGGACAACCGGCGTGGCAGGGAAGGCTCCGCATGCTCGAAATCCGCAAGGTTACGCGCCGCTTCGGCAGGAACACCGCCGTCGACGACGTGACGATCGAGATCGGCCAGGGCCAGATGGTCGGCATCATCGGCCGCTCGGGCGCCGGCAAGTCGACGCTGCTTCGCATGATCAACCGGCTGATCGATCCGAGCCTCGGCACGATCCACTTCGAGGGCATAGAGGTGTCGGCGCTGAAGGGCGGCGCGCTGCGCCGCTGGCAGCGCGACTGCGCGATGATCTTCCAGCAGTTCAACCTGGTGCCGCGCCTCGACGTGATGACCAACGTGCTGCTCGGCCGGCTCAACCACCGCTCGCCGATGCTCAGCATGGCGGGCGTCTTCAGCCGCGAGGAGCGCGCCATGGCGATTTCCTCGCTGGAGCGCCTGGGCATCGCGCAGACCGCGTTGCAACGCGCCGGCACGCTGTCGGGCGGCCAGCAGCAGCGTGTCGCGATTGCCCGCGCGCTGATGCAGGAGCCGCGCGTCATGCTCGCGGACGAGCCGATCGCCTCGCTCGACCCGCTCAACGCCAAGGTGGTGATGGACGCGCTGGCCGACATCAATACCCGCGAAGGCATCACCGTCGTCACCAACCTGCACACGCTCGACACCGCGCGCAACTATTGCAGCCGCATCATCGGCATGGCGGCCGGCGCAGTGGTGTTCGACGGCGCGCCCGACGAGCTGACCTCCGAGGCGGTCGCCGCGATCTACGGCGCCGACGCCGAGGGGCACGAAATCTCCGAGGACATCACCTCGACCAGTATCGGCCATCTCGCGGCCAGGAAATCCGCCGGCTCGATGACACCCGTCTACGCGGGCGCCTGAGGAGCGGCGATCGTCTCGCCCGCGTCAAGGGCCGAAGAACTCATGGGACCGGCACGGGCCGGCGAAACAGGAGAGAGAGCCATGATCAGGAACGTCATTCTCGGCGCCGTCACCCTCGGCGCGCTGCTGGTCGGGGCCGCGGCCCAGGCCGAAGACCTCAAGGAATTCCGCATCGGCATTCTCGGCGGCGAGAACGAAGCCGACCGCCTGCGCAACTTCCAGTGCCTGACCGACAAGCTGCCAGAGGTTCTGGGCGTGGAAAAGGTGTCGCTGTTCCCGGCCGCCGACTATGACGGCGTGATCCAGGGCCTGCTCGGCGGCACGCTCGACTATGCCGAGCTTGGCGCGTCGGGCTATGCCAAGGTCTACCTGGAGGACGCCAACGCCGTCGATCCGATCCTGACGACGGTGCAGACCGACGGCTCGACCGGGTATCACTCGGTGATGGTGGCCCGCAAGGATTCGGGCATGACCAAGCTCGAGGACATGAAGGGAAAGAAGCTCGGCTTCGCCGATCCCGACTCCACCTCCGGCTATCTCGTTCCCTCCGTCACGCTGCCAGATGCCGTCGGCATGCCTGTCGACAAGTTCTTCGCTTCCACCGGCTTTGGCGGCGGCCACGAGAACCTGGTGCTGGAAGTCGTCAAGGGCACGTTCGACGCCGGCACGACCTGGGCCTCGGGCGTCGGCGAATGGGACGAGGGCTATACCTCCGGCAATCTGCGCAAGATGGTCGACAAGGGCATCCTCGACATGGACGACCTCGTCCAGCTGTGGATCTCGCCGCTCATCCCGAACGGTCCGCTGGTGGTGCGCGCCTCGCTCGACCAGGACATGAAGACCAAGTTCAAGGACTTCATGATGAAGCTGCCCGAGAGCGATCCGGAGTGCTTCTCGGCCGTCGAGGGCGGTGACTTCAAGGGCTTCACCGAGGTGACGCCGGCCTTCTACAAGCCCATCATCGACGCCCGCAAGGCGCAGATCGGCTCCTGATCGCCCGTTGAATGCGACGCGCCGCGGAATCTGGATTCCGCGGCGCGTTTCCATGAAAGAGGCGGCGATGAGCGCGACTGTCCTATCCGAAACCGGGCTCGAAGTGCAGCGCCACTGGCGCGAACTCGCCACCCGGCGCCGGCTCTACACGATCGGCGGCATCGCCTTCATGGTGCTCGCCATGGGCGGGTCGCTGTGGTTCGCCAACGAGAGCAACGCCGGCAAGTTCTTCGACCGGCTGCCCTATTTCTTCGATTTCATCGGCCAGCTGACGCCGCGCGACGGCACCGAGGTGTGGCGGGCGCTGTTCGACCTGCCGTCGCCCTATGACGACGGCAGCCTGAAATACAATTATCCCGTCGGCCGCGTGTATCTCGTCGGGCAGTTCTACATGCCCGAATATTTCTACAAGATGCTGGAGACCATCAACATCGCGCTGGTCTCCACGCTTGTCGGCGGCGCGCTCGGCTTCGTGCTGTGCTTCCTCGCCGCCTCCAACCTGGTGACGCGGCGCTGGCTGCGCTTCTTCGTGCGCCGCTTCATGGAAGTGCTGCGCGCCTTTCCGGAGATCGTGCTCGCCGGCTTCTTCCTGGCGATCATGTCGATCGGCGCCATTCCGGCGATGATCGCGGTGACGATCCACACGATCGGCGCGCTCGGCAAGATGTTCTTCGAGGTGGTCGAAAACGTCGACATGAAGCCCGACGAGGGCCTGCGCGCCGTCGGCGCGACCTGGGTGGAGCGCGTGTGGTTCGGCGTCGTGCCGCAGGTGATGCCGAATTTCCTGAGCTATGCGCTGCTCAGGCTCGAGATCAACGTGCGCGCCTCGACCATCATCGGCGCGGTCGGCGGCGGCGGCATCGGCGAGGCGCTGCGGCTGTCGATCAGCCGTGGCCACGAGGCCAAGACGCTGGCGATCGTGCTGCTGCTTTTCTGCACCATCGTCGCGGTCGACCAGTTCTCCGCATGGCTGCGCAAGCGGCTGGTCGGCGAGCAGGCTTTCTCTTTCGGAGGCTGATCGGGATGGCGCTTGCACAAGCCGATATCGAGGCGATCGCGGCGCGCCACCCGGCGGTGTTCGCGGGATCGGTGAAGAAGCGTCTCATCGCCTGGGGCGTGGGGATCGGCGCGATCGTCTATCTCGTCTTCGCGTGGTGGTTCTTCGCGATAGGCGCGGTGATCTCCAACGCCAACTGGGACATCGCCGGCAACTATCTCGCCGACTGGATCTCCTACGAGGTGCGCCCCGACATCGAATACCGCGACAACTACCTCGCCATTTCATTCCCGCGCTTCTCGCCGCTCGGCGACAACCCGCAGCCGGACTGGCTGACGCGCGACACGGCGACCGTGGAAAAGACGATCGGCGTGACCGACCCCTCGGCCGGCACAAATGGCGGGGCGACCACCGGCGTCGGCTTTCTCGGCTCCGACGCCAAGCCGGACGGCGCGTCCGGTGGCGGCTTCCTCGGCGCGATGGAACCGGCTGATCCGGGAGGCGATGCGTCTCCCAAGCCCACCCCGCCGCAGACGGTGCGCGAGGAGGAAACGGTCCATGCCGTCGTCACCTTCGGCTCCGGCAATATTGTCGACATCACGCCTTCGGTGGTGACGCTGACGCGTGGCGACGAGACCGCGGTGCTCGACATCGACCACGACAAGGCTGTCCATCCACGCGGCGAGCTGCCGGACTGGGCGATCCAGAAATATCCCGGCTCCAAGGTGATCGCCTATTTCGGCTTCGCCGGCCGCGCCGAGATCGAGGACGACGAGGTCAAGGTGCGCCGCCGTTTCCTCGGCTGGGAGAACTTCGTCTTCGACACCAGGTCGCCGTTCTGGGGCAAGTCGGCGGGCGAGGTGCTGCGGCTGGTCACGGTCGGCGCGCGCATCGACCCCGACCGGTCCAACCTGTCGCTCGCCTGGGACAACATCCTCAACAATGCCGACTGGCAGCACGGCGACGTCTGGCTGAAGCTGCTTCAGACCATCGTCATGGCGTTTGCGGGCACGGTCCTCGCCTCGCTGCTTGCCTTCCCGCTGGCCTTCGCGGCGGCCCGCAACATCACGCCGAACCGCCTGCTCAACCAGGTGCTGAAGCGGTTCTTCGACTTCATGCGCTCGGTCGACATGCTGATCTGGGCGCTGTTCTTCACACGCGCCTTCGGGCCCGGACCGCTCGCCGGCATCTCGGCGATCTTCTTCACCGACACCGGGACGTTCGGAAAGCTCTATTCGGAATCGCTAGAAAATATCGACGACAAGCAGCGCGAGGGCATCCGCTCCGTCGGTGCGGCGCCGGCGCTGGTGCAGCGCTACGGCGTGGTGCCGCAGGTGCTGCCGGTGTTTCTCAGCCAGTCGCTCTATTTCTGGGAATCGAACACCCGTTCGGCGACGATCATCGGCGCCATGGGCGCCGGCGGCATCGGCCTGAAGCTGTGGGAGGCGATGCGCACCAACCAGGACTGGGAGAACGTCGGCTATATGGTCGTGCTGATCCTGATCGTCGTCTTCGTCTTCGACAACGTGTCCAACGCGCTCAGGAAGCGGCTGATCGGCGGCGAACTCGGGCCGAACGAGCGCGTCGGCACAGCGCTGGGATGAGGCGACGGACCTAGGCCTGCAGCACCATCGCTTCGACTTGCGGCTTGACGCGCGCGGCCGCCTGATCCTTGACCGGCCCATAGCCGCGGATCTCCTGCGGGCGGGCGAGCGCGGAGGCGAGCGTGGCGTGGTTGTCCGCCGTCAGCCGTCGCAATTGCAGCCTCCACCAGACCTTCGTACCAGGCGATCAGGTCGCGCTCCATGCGCCGCTCGGCCGTGTAGCCGAAGAGGTCGAACGGCGTGCCGCGCAGCCGCTTCATCCGCGCAAGCACGCGGAACGGCGTCCGGATCCACGGGCCGAATGTCGCGCTTCAGCGGCCGGCCGCGATGGTCGATGCCTGAATTGAGGATCGGCGGCGCGAGGTGATGGACGACGCGATAGTCGCCCTCGAACTGCTCGGCGATCCTGTTGGCGAAGCCCGTCTGCGTGTGCAGGCGCGCGACCTCGTATTCGTCCTTGTAGGCCATGAGCCGGAACAGCGATTTCGCCACGGCGGTGGTCAGCTCCTCGGAGCGGAACGGCGCTTCGGCCGCGCGGACGCGATCGACCATGCTCCGATAACGCGCGGCATAGGCGGCATCCTGATAGTCGGTCAGGAACGCCTCGCGGCGGGTGACGATCTGGTCGAGTGTCTGCCTCCCGGCCTTCGGCGGTGCCAGCAGGCTGCCGAGCTTTTCGGGAGAGGCCGCCGCGATCCGGCCGATCAGGAAGGCGCGGTGGTTGGCCTCGATAGCGACGCCGTTCAGCTCGATCGCCTGGCGAAGCGCTTCCAGCGACACCGGCACCAGCCCGTTCTGCCAGGCGAAGCCCAGCATCATGACATTGGCGAAGACGGTGTCGCCGAGCAGCTTTTCGGACGCGCGATTGGCATCGAACGCGGCGACGTTTTCGCCTGCCGCCTGCCGGATCGCGGCAAGCCGCTGATCGACGCGCAGGCTGGCGTCGCGGCTGCGGATGACGTCGCCCGTCGGCATCTCGGCGAGGTTGACGGCGGCCTTCATGCCGGGCCGATAGGCGGCGGACGCCTTCGGCGAGGACGACACGACGATGTCGCAGCCGATCAGTGCGTCGGCCGCGGTGGCGTCGATGCGCACCTGGTTGAGCTCGTCCGGCGTGGCGGCGAGCCGCACATAGGACAGCACCGGCCCGAATTTCTGCGCGAAGCCGGTGAAGTCGAGCACGCTTGCGCCGCGCGCTTCCAGATGCGCCGCCATGGTGACGAGTTGTCCGACGGTGATGACGCCGGTGCCGCCGACGCCGGTAATCAGCAGGTCGTAGGGCTTGTCGAGTTCCGCCGGCTCGGGGTCGGGCAGGTCGGACGCAAGTGCCGTCGAGGTCCAGCTCGATGCCGGTCTTCTTGCGCCGCGTCGCGCCCTCTACCGTGACGAATGACGGGCAGAAGCCGTTGAGGCAGGAATAGTCCTTGTTGCACGACGACTGGTTGATGCGCCGCTTGGTGCCGAACTCGGTCTCGACCGGCTCGACCGACAGGCAGTTCGATTCCACCGAGCAGTCGCCGCAGCCCTCGCAGACCAGTTCGTTGATGACGACGAAGCGCTTCGGATCTTCCAGCGTGCCGCGCTTGCGGCGGCGGCGCTTTTCCGTCGCGCAGGCCTGCTCGTAGATGAGAAGCGAAACGCCCTTCACCTCGCGCAGTTCGCGCTGCAGCGCGTCCATCTCGGCGCGGTCGTGGATCGTGGTGCCGGCGGGAAAGTCGCCGATGTTGAACTTTTCCGGATGGTCCGAGACCAGCGCGATGCGCTCCACACCCTCGGCGCGCGCGACCTGGGCGATCGCCTGCACCGAGACGGGCCCGTCGACCGGCTGGCCGCCGGTCATGGCGACGGCATCGTTGTACAGCACCTTGTAGGTGATGTTGGCGTTGGCCGCGATCGCCTGGCGGATCGCCATCGAGCCGGAATGATACCAGGTGCCTTCGCCGAGATTCTGGAAGACATGGCCCTTGCCGGTGAACAGCGAGGAGGCTGCCCAGTTGACGCCTTCGCCGCCCATCTGGATCAGCGAAGTCGTGTCGCGGTCCATCCAGCTCGCCATGAAGTGACAGCCGATGCCGGCAAGCGCCTTCGACCCGTCGGGCACCTTGGTCGAGGTGTTGTGCGGACAGCCGGAACAGAAATAGGGCGTCCGGGTCGCGCCCTCGACGGTGATGGAGACCGGCGCCTGCGCGGCGATCTTCTCGGCGCGCCCGGCGAAATCGTGACCGGGAAAGATGCCGTCGAGACGCTTGGCGACGATCGGCACCAGCATGCGCGGCGACAGCTCGCCGGTCCACGGCACCAGCCGCTCGCCGTTCTCGTCGCGCTTTCCGACCATGGCGTGCGGCTTGTCGCCCGGCCAGTCATAGAAATATTCCTTGAACTGGCTCTCGATGATGCCGCGCTTTTCCTCGACGACCAGCACCTCCTGCTTGCCCTTCACGAAGCGCAACGCGTCACGGCGGGCGAGCGGCCAGACCATGCCGACCTTGTAGATGTCGATACCGAGTTCGCGGCATTCGGCCTCGCCGACGCCGAGGAGACGGAGCGCCTCCATCAGGTCGCCGTGGCCCTTGCCGGTGGTGACGATGCCGAATTTCGCGTCGTGCACGTCGTAGATGTGGCGGTCGATCGGGTTGGCCTCGGCGAAGGCGAACACGGCCTCCTTCTTGGCCTCCATGCGTTCTTCGATCTGCGGGCCGGGAAGATCGGGCCAGCGGTAATGCAGGCCGCCGGGAGGAGGGGTGAAGTCAGGTGCCTTGAAAACGCGGTCGGGCTTCAGGTCGAACGAGGCGGCTGATTCCACCGTCTCCGAGACGGCCTTGAAGCCGACCCACATGCCGGAGAAGCGCGAAAGCGCGTAGCCGTATTCGCCGAACTCGAGATATTCGGCCACGCTCGCCGGGTTCAGGGTGGGCATGAACCAGGCCATGAAGGCGACGTCGGACTGGTGCGGCATGGACGACGACACGCAGCCGTGGTCGTCGCCGGCCACCACAAGCACGCCGCCGTGCGGGGATGAGCCGTAGGCATTGCCGTGCTTCAGTGCATCGCCTGCGCGGTCGACACCCGGTCCCTTGCCGTACCACATGGCGAAGACGCCATCGACGGTGCGGTTCGGGTCGATCTCGACCTGCTGGCTTCCGAGCACCGCTGTGGCGGCAAGATCCTCGTTGACGGCCGGCAGGAACTCGATGCGGTCCTCCTTCAGCCGGTCCTTGATGCGCCACATCTCCAGATCGACGCCGCCGAGCGGCGAGCCGCGATAGCCCGAGACGAAGCCGGCCGTGTTGAGGCCGGCGGCGCGGTCGCGGCGTGCCTGGTCGAGGGCGATACGCGTGATCGCCTGGGTGCCGGTCATGAAGACGCGGCCGGAATCTCTGCTCGTAGCGGTCGGCGAGCCGGTAGCGGGCGAGATCGCGGACGGGCCGGTGGACTGTCATCATCTGCCTCCCGTTGACGTGTCTCCTAAAACCTAGGGCATCGGCCGGAAATTTCTTGCCATTGTCGCCGGCTCTGGAGCATCTTGCGAGAGACGCTGCCAAAACAAAGCGGGTTTTCGGTAGAATTTACCGCGGCGGGAACTGTCATGGAACTCGACGATCAGGACAGGCGGCTGCTGAAAGCGCTGCAGGCGGACGGCCGCATCTCCAATCAGGACCTCGCCGAAAAGGCGGGCATGTCGGCCTCGGCCTGCTGGCGCCGCGTGCGGGCGCTGGAGGAAGCCGGCATCGTTCGCCGCTACGGCGCGCTACTCGACGCAAGGAGCGTGGGCCTGGCGTTCCACGCGATCGTCCACGTGACGCTGACCCGCCATGACGAGGGCCATGTCGAGACCTTCATCGGCGAGGTGCAACGGCGCGCCGAGGTGCTCGACTGTTTCGCCACGACCGGCGAAGCCGACTACCATCTGCGCGTCATGTGTCGCGATCTCGACGCCTATAATGCCTTCCTCGAGCGCTTCCTGTTCCGGCTGCCCGGCATCGCCAACGTCCGGACAAACCTGGTTTTGAGGGAAATCAAACAGCAGACGGCACTGCCGCTCTAGTCTGCGCCGAACCAGTTTCCCTGTCGGCGCGCGGCGCCTAGGGCAGCAGGCAGGAATTGCAGCTTCTGCGCAGGAAATCGGCATTGAAATCGATTTCATTCTGCGTCTATGCTGAGAACCGAACTCGAACCGCATGGGAGGACCTACAATGCGGAAATTGACTGCAATCGCCTTTTCGACAGTCGCGGCGCTCGCTGTCACCGCGTTCTCGGCCAACGCCGAGGAATACACGATCGGCCTGTCGAACGGCTGGGTCGGCTCGGAATGGCGCACCCAGATGATCGACGAAGCCAAGGCCGCCGCCGCGGCGTGGAAGGACCAGGGCGTCGACGTCAAGGTCGTCGTCCAGAGCGCCAATGTCGACGTGCCCGGCCAGATCGCGCACGTGCGCAACTTCATCAACCAGGGCGTCGACGCCATCATCATCAACCCGAACAGCCCGACCGCCTTCGATCCGGTGTTCGCGCAGGCCAAGGATGCCGGCATCCTGGTGATCTCGACCGACGCCGAGGTGTCGTCGCCCGACGCGATTTATGTCGGCATCGACCAGAAGGCGTGGGCGGAAGCTTCGGCCAAGTGGCTGGCCGAGACGCTGAACGGCAAGGGCAACGTGGTGGCCATCAACGGCGTCGCGGGTCATCCGGCCAACCAGATGCGCGTGGCGGGCTACACGGACGTGTTCTCGCAGTATCCCGACATCAAGGTCGTCAACGAGGTCAACGCCAACTGGGATCAGGCGCAGGGCCAGCAGGCCATGCAGAACCTGCTCGCCACCTATCCCGACATTGACGGCGTGTGGGTGCAGGACGGCATGGCCGCCGGCGCATGGAAGTCGATCATGGATGCCGGCAAGACCGACCAGATCGCGGCGACCGGCGAGATCCGCAAGGACTTCATCGACCTGTGGGTGGCCAACGACCTCAACTCGGGCGCCTCGGTGAACCCTCCCGGCGTGATGGCCAGCGCCCTCAACGTCGCGGTGCTGATGCTGCAGGGCAAGGAACTCAAGGAACCCGCCACCGCCGGCCAGTACGGCAACGCGATGTACCTGCCGATCCCGTTCATCGACTCCTCGAACGTGCAGGAGATCGCCAAGCAGATGGAAGGCAAGCCGGGGTATTATTCCTACACGGACTCGCTTTCGATCGACGAGGCCAAGGACCTGTTCAAGTAAGCTTCCTCCCAAGCCGGGGGCGTCGGCCGCGCGCCGATGCCCCCGGACCGGCGCATACGAGGGGGCGTCATCAATGGCGAAGCTGCAGCTCAGCGGCGTGCGCAAGACTTACGGCGCGACGGTGGCGCTCGCCCGCGGCGACCTCGAGGTCGAGGCCGGCGAAGTGCACGTGCTCATCGGCTCCAACGGTTCGGGCAAGAGCACGCTGTGCAAGATCGTCGCCGGCAGCGTGCGACCCGACACCGGCGATGTTCTGATCGACGGCAGGCCCGCCACGATCTCCGGGCCGCGCGCGGCGAAGTCGCTGGGCATCGGCATCTTCTACCAGGAACTGAGTCTCGTCCGCCCATCGCACGGTGGCCGAAAACATCTCGCTGGCGACGCTGCCGGTCAAAGGCGGCCTGGTCGTCGACCGCTCGACGGTGGCCGAGACGGCGCAGCGCTACATCGAGCTGTTCGCCGACGTGGTCGGGCAGGGCTTCTCGGCCGATGCCACGGTGGAGTCGCTGCGCGCCGACCAGCGCCAGCTTGTCGAGATCATGAAGACGCTGGCGACCGAGGCCCCGATCCTCATCTTCGACGAGCCGACCTCGGCCCTCGACCGTTCGCAGGTCGAGTGCTTCTTCGGAATTCTGCGCAAGCTGAAGGAAGAGGGCCGCGCAATCATCTTCATTTCGCATCGCATGGACGAGATCTTCGCCATCGGCGACCGCGTCACCGTTATCCGCGACGGCGAGACCGTCGGCACGATGAAGACGGTCGACACGTCCCCCGAAGACCTCATCCGGCTGATGGTCGGCGAAAAGGACGAACTGGCGCCGCCGGCCGCCGCCGCCCAGACGGTCGCGAGAAGCGATGGGGGCGTGCTGCTTTCGGTCAAGGGCGTCTCGGGGCCGGGTTTCGCCAATGTCAGCTTCGACGTCGCGGCCGGCGAGATCGTCGGCTTTGGCGGGCTGCATGGACAGGGCCAATCGCGAACGCTTCGGGCGATCTTCGGCGCGCTGCCGCGCACCTCCGGCGAAGTGCTGCTGAAGGGAGAAAAGCTTCCCGCGGGCAGCCCGCGCGGCTCGATCCGCCGCGGCTGCGCCTACGTGTCGGGCGATCGCGGGCGCGACGGCGTGATCCAGGGCAGGCCGATCCTCGAAAACGTCACGCCGGTTCATTTCCTGAGGAGCAGGCTGTCGCTGGCGCGGCCTTCGAAGCTCGGCGATGCCGCACTTCCTGCGCTCGAGGCCCTGCACACCAAGTATGCCAGCCTCGCGCACCCGGTCACGTCGCTTTCGGGCGGCAATCAGCAGAAGATCGTCATCGCGCGCTGGCTGATCGACCGGCCGGACGTGCTCCTGCTCGACGACCCGACCAAGGGCATCGACCTGTCGACCAAGACCGATCTGTTCGCGCTGATACGCCGGCTGGCGGGCGAGGGGATGGGGATCGTGCTCTATTCCTCGGAGGACGCCGAACTGCTCAACAACGCCGACCGCATCCTGGTCTTCAACTCCGGCACCGTCTCGCGGGAGTTGACGGGCACCGAGCGCACGCGCTTCAATCTCTACCACGCCGCGTACGAGGCCGCGTGATGGCGACCGTCCACCAGTCGCACGGCAGCGGCATCAAGCGGGCCTTCGAGCGCTTTCCCTTCATTCCGGCACTGATCATCCTTGTGGTGCTGTTCGCGCTCAACGGCTTCTACCAGCCGCGAAGCGTCAGCATGACCGGCGTCACCGGGCTGATAAAGACCTACCTGCCGCTGATGCTGCTGGCGGTGGCGCAGACCTATGTCGTCTATGCCGGCGACATCGACCTTTCGGTCGGCGCCATTGCGTCGCTGGTCAACGTCGCCGTGGTCATGCTGATGCAGATGTGGGGCGACAGCGGCGCGATGGTGCTCGCCGCCTGCAGCGCCGGGGTGCTGGTCGGACTCGCCTGCGGCCTCATCAACGGCATCGTGGTGGCGAGCCTGAGACTGCAGGCGATCGTGGCGACGTTCGCCACCAGCATCTTCTTCACCGGCATCGCGCTGTGGATCCTGCCGGTCGCCGGCACGCCGGCCCCGGCCGTCTTCTGGCGCACCTATGGCGGGCGCATATTCGACATCCCGTTCGTGTTCTACCTCGTCGTCGTCATCGCGGTCATCCTTTACCTTCTGGCGCGCATGCGGCTTTCCACGCACCTGCTGTCGGTCGGCGACGACAAGCAGGCGGCCTACCAGAGCGGCCTGCCGGTGACGATGATCCGCATCAAGGGCTATGCCCTGACCGGGCTGTTCTCGGCGCTCGCGGCGCTTTGCATCACCGGCGACACGGCGAGCGGCGATCCGCTGGTCGGCGGCAAGATGACGCTCTATTCGGTCGCCGCCGTCGTGCTCGGCGGCAGCGCCCTGTCCGGCGGACTCGGCACGGTGGTCGGCTCGGTGATCGGGGCGCTGATCATCGGCCTCATCAATTCGCTGGTCTATTTCGTCGGCACCCCGTCGGAGTGGCAGAACCTCGTGCAGGGACTGACGATCCTGATCGCGCTGATGGCGGGCGTCATGGTCAGCCGGAGGGCCAGGGCATGAGCATGGCCGAAGAGACCACGCGTCCGGCCGCCGGCCGTCTCGGCGAATATTTGACGAACCATCCGATCGTGGTGGCACTGGTGCTGATTGCCGTGCTGCTCGGGCTCGGCGAGTTCCTTTCACCGGGCTTCGCCAGCATGCAGCAGATCCTGCGCCTGCTCATCCTTGCGGCCCTGCTCGGCATCATCGCTGCCGGCCAGAACCTTGTCATTCTCGGCGGCCGCGAGGGCATCGACCTGTCGGTCGGCGGCATCGTCTCGCTGTCCGCCATCGTCGCCGGCAATCTGATGAACGGCCAGGATTCCGGCATCCTGCCGGCGCTCGCCGCCTGTATCGCCGTCGGCGCCCTGTTCGGGCTGTTCAATGGCGTCGGCGTCACCCTCATGCGCATTCCGCCACTGGTGATGACGCTCGGTATGCTGGGCGTGCTGCAGGGCCTGCTTGTGGTGGTGCGGCAGGGCATCCCGTCGGGCCGAGCGGCGCCGGCGCTCTCCGAATTCGTCACGAAATCCTTCCTGTTCGGTCTGCCCGGCATCATCTGGCTGTGGGCGCTGATCGGCGTGTTCATGGTGCTGCTGTTGCGCCGCACCGTCTTCGGCTACCGCGTCTACGCGATCGGCTCCAACGAGCAGGCCGCCTACATGGCAGGCGTGCCGGTGAAGGTGGTGCGCATCGCGCTGTTCGTGTTCTCCGGCGTGTTCTCGGCGATCGCCGGCATCTGCCTGCTCGGCTATTCGGGTCTCTCCTTCGCCAATGTCGGCGAGCAGTACATGCTGCCCTCCATCATCGCCGTGGTGTTCGGCGGCACGCCGCTGTCGGGCGGCAAGGGCGGCTATGTCGGCACCATGGCGGGGGCCGTGCTGCTCGTCATCCTGCAGAGCATCCTGACCACCATCAACATCGACGAATCCGGCCGCCAGATGGTCTACGGCCTCACCCTGCTGGTGCTGATGCTGTTCTACGGTCGCGGCCAGGCCATGCGGGGATGAGCGAGCGGCCGAAGATCAAGGACATCGCGGCCAGGGTCGGCGTCTCGCCGGCGACGGTTTCGCGGGCGCTCAGGGGCGGCGACCTCGTCGCCGAGCCGACGCTGACGCGTATCCGGGATGCCGCCCGGGCGCTCGACTATCGGCCGAACGTGTCGGCGCGCAATCTGCGCACCCGGCGCTCCATGCGCGTGCTGATGGTGGTGCGCGACGTCGGCAATCCGTTCTATCTGGATATCCTGAAAGGCGTCGAGGAAACCGCCCGCGAGGCCGGCTACTCGGTGTTGATGGGCAATACCGAGGACGAGCCGAAGCGCGAGGCCGAGTATTTCGACATGCTGGGCGACGCGCATGCCGACGGCATGATCCTGATGACCGGCAAGCTGCCGCCGAGGCAGCGCGGCATGGACGGCCTCCCGGTCGTCGTGGCGCTGGAGATGATCGACAACTGCGCCTTTCCGCATGTCCAGATCGACAATGTCGCGGCGGCGCGCGAGGCGGTCGAGCATCTGATTAGCCTCGGCCATCGCCGCATCGCGCATATCGCCGGCCCGTTGCCGGAAGGCATGAGCCGTCGGCGGCGCGACGGCTACAAGGCGGCCATGCACGATGCCGGCCTGCCGGTTCCGGCCGACTACGTCCAGCGCGGTGACTTCTCCCTCAATAGCGGCCAGGAAGCCTGCCGCGCGCTCATGGCGCTGAAGAAGCCGCCGACGTCGATCTTCGCCGCCAGCGACGCGATGGCGTTCGGCGCCGTGAACGAGCTGCGCCGGCTGGGGAGAAACGTTCCGGCCGACGTCTCGGTCGTCGGCTTCGACGATCTCTTCCTCAGCGAGGCGTTCTACCCGCCGCTCACCACGGTGAGCCAGCCGCGCCGCGAGATCGGCGCTCGCGCCATGTCGGTGCTGCTCGACATGCTGGCCGGCAAGCCCGCTCCCGAGGGACCGGTCGTCATGCCGACGGAGCTGAAAGTCAGGGGCACGACGGCGCCGCCGCCCGCAAATATCTAGTTCAGAAGGGGACAGACCATGACCAGCTTTCCGAAGGAGAAGCTTCGCGTCGGATTCGTCGGCACCGGCTTCATCGCCGAGTTCCATCTCAAGGCGATGGTCGGCGTGCGCAATGTCGAGGTGACCGGCGTCTACAGCCGCGGCGCAGAGCACCGCGAGCGCATCGTGAAATCCGTCGCCGACAAGGAACTGGGCACCTGCCGCGCCCATGAAAGCCTGGAATCGCTGCTGCGGGCGGATGACGTCGACGCGATCTGGATCCTTTCGCCGAACTACACCCGCCTCGACATCATGAAGGCGATCCATGACGAGGTGAAATCCGGCCGCAGCAAGGTGTTCGCGGTGGCCTGCGAGAAGCCGCTGGCGCGCACAGTCGCCGACGCGCGCGAGATGCTGCGGCTGGCCGAGGACGCCGGGCTCAACCATGGCTATCTCGAAAACCAGGTGTTCTCGACGCCCGTCCTGCGCGGCAAGGAGATCATCTGGCGGCGCGCCGCCTCGACCACGGGGCGGCCCTACCTGGCGCGGGCGGCGGAAGAACATTCCGGCCCGCACGAGGCGTGGTTCTGGCAGGGCGAGAAGCAGGGCGGCGGCGTGCTGTCGGACATGATGTGCCACTCCGTCGAGGTGGCGCGGCACCTTTTGACCGCACCCGGCGCGCCGCGCGATTCGCTGAAGGTGAAGCGGGTCAACGGCACCGTCGCCAACCTGAAATGGACGCGGCCGGCCTACGCCGAGGAGCTCAAGAACCGCTACGGGCCGGAGGTCGACTATCGCAACCGGCCGGCCGAGGATTTCGCGCGCGCCACGATCGAACTCGAGGACCACGAGGGCAACGAGTTGATGATCGAGGCCACGACGTCATGGGCCTATGTCGGCGCGGGCCTGAGAATCCAGCTCGAACTGCTCGGTCCGGAATACGCGATGGAGTTCAACTCGCTGGCGACGGGATTGAAAATCTTCATGTCGCGCCACGTGAAGGGCTCCGAGGGCGAGGATCTCGTCGAGAAACAGAATGCCGAGCAGGGGCTGATGCCGGTGCTTGAGGACGAAGCCGGCGTCTACGGCTACACCGACGAAGACCGGCACATGGTTGAGCATTTCCGCAAAGGCGAGACGCCGCTCGAAACCTTTCATGACGGGGTGGCCGTGGTCGAGATGCTGATGGGTCTCTACCGTTCGGCCGAAATCGGCGAGACGGTGCATTTTCCCGCGCCGGAACTCGAGGACTACGTGCCGCCCGTCGCCCGCCACAAGGGCTGAGGCGGCCCGGCTGATGTGCGGCTCGGGTTGGGGTCCGCGAGGCGATGGGGCACGACGAACCGCCTCGCCGCGCACTGGACGTTGTGCCAAAGTGCGGCTATTGAGGCGCCGCGTCTTTGGGGCGTAGCCAAGCGGTAAGGCACCGGTTTTTGGTACCGGCATTCGCAGGTTCGAATCCTGCCGCCCCAGCCACTATCCAACCGCATCCACTTGCCATGCCATCACCGTGTGGCGTCGGCTCCTTTTGTTCAAAATCGGCGCGGCGACACGTCGGCCGAAATCGACAGGAGCGAGTTGGTGGCTGTGATGTACATGCGGACTCTGCCATCGGGGGCAGCGGCCAGTGTGAGGTTCGCAGGGCGAAGTGGCGTGTTGACCCTGTCTATTTCCCGGCCATCGGGGGCGTATACCCTCACACCCGGTACTGCGGTCTGCATCGCCGCGTAGACGTTTCCTTCGCTGTCGACTTCTATTCCGTCCGGTCCGCCGCCTTCGCCCGCTACATCGACGAAGACCTGTCGGTTTCCGAGCTTGCCGTCGCGTCCAATGTCGTAGCGGACAATCTGGACCTCGATGTAGCGCGGAGGAACCTCGGGCACCGTCCGTCTGTCGAACCAGACAAAATTGTTCTCCACGACATAGAGATGTCGGCCGTCCGGGGCGACCGCGACGCCGTTGGGCCGCGAGCAATCCGCAATGACGAGTTCGACCGTTCCATCTGTGTCGATGCGATATACGCCCATCAGCGGCTGCTCGATGGCTTCATGCCCGATGTATCGGGGATCGGTAAAGTAGACCCGATCTTCAGCATCGACGTCGACGTCGTTCGGTGCGTTGAACGGCTTGCCGTTGAAAAGTCCGGCTATGATCGAGCTGCGACGGGTGATCATGTCGATGCGGGACACGCAGCGGCCCCCGAAATCGGCGCCATGCGCGACGATCATTCTTCCCTTGCTGTCGAAGACGATGCCGTTGGACATCGAGCTGGGCGACAGGAAGACCTCGGTCGCCCCGGAGCGCGGATCCCAGGCCAGCAGATGGCCTCCCTGCATCCCGCTCATCCAGGTGGTGGTGATGTCGCTGAAATAGATCCGCCCGTCCGGGCCTTGCGAGGGGCCTTCGAGCCAAAAGCCGCCGTCGAACTCTGTTTTCAACTCGGCGCCCTTGGGGAAGATCAATCCGGTTCCGTCGCTTGCCACCTCGGCGCCTCCCGTCTCGCGTGGTGGCCACTCTACGATCGCGAATGCGCCGCGTCACGCGGAAGAACGGATAGGCGCCGCTACGGCAGAGGCCGCCTATTGTGCTAGACCTGACGGCGGGTGACTGGACAAGGCAGTCCGGAATGGAACAAGTCTCGGCCAAGGCGAAGCCCTCAGTAACCGACTTGCGAATGGAGAACTCGTGGCCAGTCAAATCTCGCCGAATATCGGGAACGCACGGGACAAGTCGGACAGTACGGACAGGGCATTGGAGCGTGCGGCGCTGACGCTGTTGACCGGTGGCGGTCTCCTGGCCGGGTTCACCATGCAGCAGGTGGGAGACGCGGCCGGCGTCACCAAGGGTCTCGTCTATCACTATTTCGGCGACAGGCAGGCGCTGCTGCGCTCTGCCCTGAGGCATGGCGCTATGGAACTGCAGGGCACCATCCTGGCCATTCCCTATTCGAGCTATGACAGACGGCTCTCGGCTTTTGCGAAGGCGGCCCTGGCCTATCCCGCCGCAGTCCAACTGATGACGCTTCTCCTCATCGACAGAGACCCTCGGCTGCGGGTCATGCCGTTGCGTGGCGTGATGCTGCAGAACTTCGAGCGCGACATCCGGGAGAACCGTCTGCCGGCGAGTGCCGACTTCGAGGCGTTGCTTGGACTGCAGAACTCGCTCGTCTACGGCTACGTGCTCTTCCGCGACGGGATGGCACGCCAGATGGGCGTGGCGCGCGATGTTCTCGATGCGCGTTTCAGGCGTCTCGTGTCCGGCGGTGGGGCGGCGTGCAGCGGCTGCGGACTGGGGCACGACGGTTCAGCGTCTCCCCGAAGCACTTCCGCAACAATTCTCCACGGACGAAACCGGCGCTCGGAAGGCGCTGGCGGCGGCGGCGGTCGAGCTGATCGACGATCAGGGAATCCTTGCGGGAGTAAACCTGCGTGAGGTGGCGGCGCGAGCCGGCGTCCACAGGGGGCTTGTCTACCACCATTTCGGCTCTCGCCGCGAATTGCTGCTGGCGGCGCTGCGGATGTATCTGCCCGACGTGGGACCGGTCACCAGCCATGGCGGGGTTCCGGGAGACCGGCTGTTCGCCGCAGGAACGCAGGACAATCGTTCCGCGCGCCTGATGGCCCTGCTGGCGCTCGACGGCGACGACACTTTTTCGCCTTTCGGCGACCGGGCCGGCTCCGACAGGCTGACCACGCGGCAGATGGCGGGCGTGTGCGTCGCGCTCGGCCACGCCCTCTACCGTGAAGCGTTTTCACGCGAGATGGGCATTTCGCTGCCGGACTGGGACCGGCGCGTGTTTGCCGCCTGGTCCACCCTCGCTCCGACCTGAGGGGAAGAGACGCTCCGGCCGGTAATTGACACTTCGTCAGGTCGGATTGACATTTGTTCAATCTGCCTTGACATATCGTCAAACTTGCGTAGCGTAAGTGCGAGAGCGGCGGCGGAGGATGCCCCCGTTCGACATGGGAGGAATCATGGAACCGAAACGATTCAAGATCGCGGGAACTTTGCTGCGTGCAACGCTCGCGAGTGTGGCCGTATTCGCAGCCGCAACCATGCCGGCGAATGCCGACTCTGCGGCTTCCGACGCGAGCACGACCATCAAGATCGGCATCTACCCGGGCAATATCAGCAGCACCCCGTGGATCGTGGCAGACGAGAAGGGCTTTTTTGCCGAGCAGGGGCTGAAGGCCGACATCATCAATTTCAACAACGGCCCGGCGCTGGCGGCGGGCGTGGTTTCCGGCAGCGTCGACGTTGCCTATGGAGCGTCTTCGGTCAGCTTCGACGTCGCCAGGCAGTCCTCGAAGCTGCTGGTCCTCAATGATTTCGCCGAATTCATCAACTGGCAGGTCATCGTCATTAAGGACAAGGCCACGTCTTCTGCGACCGCCGGCTTTCCCGAAAACGTGAAATCGTTGAAGGGATTGAAGATCGGGCTCCCTTCATTGGGCGGTGTCGTGAACAAGTTCGTTGTCGCGCTGCTGAAGGCCGGTGGGCTGTCTACCGACGATGTCACCATCATCGCCGTGGGCGCACCCAATACCGCGGTCCCCGCATTGAAGAACGGGCGGGTGGACGCATTGGCCGCGGTCGTGTCGCTGCAGGATCTGCAACGGCAGGGGATGGAAGGCGTGACGGTCGTCGATGCAGGCATACCGGGCAACGCCGGCGTCGACGATGACGGATGTTCTGGGCGTCATCGATACGACGTCCCGGGCCTTCATGGAGAAGGACCCGGCCACGCTCAACAAATATTGCAAGGCAATGACCAAGGCGGTCACCTGGATGAAGGATCCGGCCAACCGCGACGCTGCGGCGGATGTCCTGGCGAAGCAGGTCGGGATTTCCAAGGATTTGGCCCTGGAGGAATTGCACGATTCCCTCCCGGCCTTTCACGACTCGGTGCCGGAATCCGTCTGGAACTCTCAACCCGACTGGATCACCGGAGGGGGCGATGACATCCCCACCTACAAAGACACCGTGTATGCTTCCTGCGGCCGCTGAACGGTTGGCGTCGAATTCAAGAAGGCCGCGACACAATTGACCAGCAAGCAGCACGGATCTCGTGGCGGCACTTGACGGCGGCGGCGCCATGCGAGTGCCGCCGCGTGTGTCGCGATCGAGAATGATACTGGTGGCATGGCAGGTGCTGGTCATCCTTGCCTGGCTCGGCATCTGGCAATTCATCGTTTCGCTCGACGTGATCGACCCGATCATTGCGAAGTCCCCGGAGCAGGTGTTCTCCTTCCTCTGGGGTTCCGCGGTTTCGGGCGAACTGTGGCACAACACCGTAGCGACGATGAAAGCTGTCTTCGTGGCGTTCGTCCTGGCATCGGCGGTGGGCGTGGTGGTGGGCATCACACTGGGCCTTCTAAGCGGTCTCGAGCGGGTGCTGACACCCTTTCTCGACGCGGCGAACGCCATGCCCCGGATCGCCTTGGCGCCAGTCTTCATCGTGGCTCTGGGGATCGGGATCGCAGCCAAGATCGCCCTGGCGTTCAGTATCGTGGTTTTCGTGGTGACCTCGGCCGCCCAGGCGGGCGTGCGAAGCGCCGACCCGGAAATCCTGCGCATGTCTGCCGTATTCGGCATCACCAAGCCGCAGCTGTTCTACAAGGTTTTTCTGCCGGTTCCGTCCCGGCGATCTTCTCGGGGCTGCGGCTCGGCCTCGTCTACGCTCTGCTGGGGGTCATCGGATCCGAGATCATCGCCTCGCAGGAGGGCCTCGGGCAGTTGATCTCCCTGTATTCGGGCGAATTCCGGATGGACGCGGTCTATGGAATCCTCATCGTGCTCGCGGTGATCGCGAGCATCCTGAACATGGCCACGGCGACCGCGGAGCGATGGCTGCTGCGCTGGCGTGCGCCCGATCTGTGAGCGGCGAGCCGGAGAATCCGATGAACGAGCAATTCGTGGCTTCCAGCCGCGCGTCAGCAGCTTCCGGAGACCCGGCAGTCTCGCTGAGCGGACTTTCGGTGACTTTCACCCAGTCCGACGGCACCCGCCACGAGGTGCTGCGCGACCTGAACCTCGACGTGCCCCGGGGGCAGTTCATCGCGCTCGTGGGCCGCTCGGGTGGCGGCAAGACCACGATCCTCAACGTCCTTACCGGGTTGGTGGCGCCGACGTCCGGCGACGTCGCGTGCTTGGCCGGTCGCCTGCCGAGGCACGGACCGGCATCGGCTTCGTTCCGGCGCGCGACGCATTGCTGCCTTGGCGGAACGCGCAGAGAAATGTCGAGTACGGGCTGGAGCTGCGCGGCGTACCCCGTGCAGAGCGCAGCCGTATCGCTGCCCGCTACCTCGCGCTCGTCGGGCTGGCGGACGCGGGCCGGCGATGGCCTTGGCAGTTGTCGCAGGGAATGCGGCAGCGTGTCGCGCTGGTCCGCGCATGGGCAGTCGAGCCCGAGTTGCTGCTGATGGACGAGCCGTTTGCCGCACTGGACGCCGACACGCGCCAGAGCGTGCGCGCCAAGTTCCGATCTCTCTTGCAGGACGGGCCGCAGCGCACCGTGGTTTTCGTTACCCATGACCTTGATGAAGCGGTGCTCATGGCAGATCGCGTCACCGTCCTGAGCGGGGGCAGGATCGCTGCGGATACGCTGGTCCCGCCGCATCATCAGGAAGAGACCTACGATGAGATGACAGCCGACCAGTTGGCCTTGCTGCGCGAACTGCGCGATGCGCTGCGCGAAGACGGGCGCGATTAGGTGCCGCGTGCCGGCTACTGCGGCACCGAATGAAGGAACCGCGGCAGAGCGCCAGGGTTCGGGAGAATGGATTTGGCGGAACTCGTGAATATGGCGACGCGGGTCGTCGCGGAGCGCCGTGGAGCCGTGATGCTCGTGACTCTGGACGGAGAGTCCACTCGCAACGCGCTGGGCCCGACCGTCTACCAGGAACTGCGGGCATGTGTGATCCGCGCAGGGTCGGACCCCGCCATAGGCGCCGTGATAATCACGGGTGCCGGCACCTTCTTTTCATCCGGCGGCAATATCAATTCCCTCCTGAACAGTTCGAAGGGAACCCTGGCCGGGGCGACGGCCAACACCGACAAGCTCAACGCCATGATCCTGTCGATCGTCGACTGCGAAAAGCCGGTCATCGCGGCGGTCGAGGGCGGAGCCGCCGGTGCAGGATTCGCTCTGGCGCTAGCCTGCGACATGATCGTCGCAAGCGAGAAGGCGAGTTTCACAGCGGCGTATGTTCGCGTCGGACTCAGCCCGGACGGTGGGATCAGCCATTTTCTGAGGACAGCGTTGCCGCGCCAGATGGCCATGGAGATATGCATGCTGGGACAGCCGATACCTGCCGAACGCTTGGCCGCGGCCGGGGTCGTTACCCGTGTCGCGTCCGAGGGAGGCGCGCTTCAGGCCGCCCTGGAACTGGGAAGTGTGCTCGCCGACGGGCCGCCCAACGCGCTTGCAAACATCAAGCGGCTGGTCAACGCAGCACCTGGCAACGACCTGCCCGCCCACCTCGAGGCAGAAGCTCGCGCCATAAACCTGGCACGCTTCGGGGACGAAGCGCGGGAGGGCTTGTCGGCCTTTCTCGAGAGACGGCGGGCTCGCTACCACCGCGACAGTTGAGGTTTGGCCGGGTTCTTGTGGCCGAGCCCGCATGTTGCGAAGGGTGATTTGCCCCCCCCGGTCAATTGCTGGCCGCTTCGTCCAGATAGCGGCGCAAAAGCCATTCCGCGACAAGGCCGGGTTTCTCCATCCCCTCGACCTCCACGGTCACCTCGAAAACTGCTTGTATCTCGCCTGAGCGGATCTCCTCCAATCGCGCCAGGACAAACCTCCCGCGGATCCGGCTACCGGCCGGGACGGGCGAGAGAAATCGGACTCTGTTCGTTCCATAGTTCACTGCTGCCTTGACGCCACCGAGTTGAACGATGTCCCGGTGCATCTCCGACAACATGGCAAGGGTCAGGAAGCCGTGGGCGATCGTAGTCCCGAACGGCGAAGCCGCGGCGCGTTCCGGATCGATGTGGATGTACTGGCGATCCCCGGTGCACTCGGCGAACTGGTCAATCCGCTCCTGGGGCATGTCTATCCAGCGAGAGACGCCGAGCTCCTTGCCGACATGCGCTGCGTAGTCTGCAAGCGAAAGCCTCACGGTCGCGTCCTCCCGATCTTCCACGAGAACTCCTGTGCGAACGAATGCCGGACGGAGCGAGCGCCCGGTCGCTCGTCTCCCGCACGGGACTTTCGCGTCTCAGCGGAAATCTGCCGCCTTGTGTGCAAATAACGGTAGGTGAGACCCTTACAATTTGCAATAATGAAACTCTATGCCCTTGCAGGTTTCATGAGGAGGAAAACCGTGACGAATGAAACGGAAGGCGCCGGCCCGCTCAAGGGGCTTCGGATCCTGGACATCGCGACGATCATCGCCGGACCGATGGCAGCCTCGCTTCTGGCCGACTTCGGCGCCGAGGTGATCAAGCTGGAGTTGCCGGGCGTTGGAGATGGCCTGCGTGGCTTTCCGCCGTTCAAGGACGGCAAGCCCCTGTGGTGGAAGGTCACGAATCGCGGTAAGCGTTTTGGAACGCTCGATCTGCGCCGACCCGAGGGCAAGGACCTGCTGTTGCGCCTGATCGCCGGCGCCGACGTCCTCATCGAGAACTTCCGCCCCGGCACGCTCGACCGGTGGGGGCTGGATATCGAGACGCTCTGGAAGGCCAATCCTCGTCTCGTCGTGCTGCGAATGAGCGGTTTCGGGCAGGATGGTCCGCACGCCACCGATTCAGGGCTCGCTCGCATCTTCGAGGCGATGGGTGGGCTTACCAGCATCACCGGCGCCGAGGATCGTCCGCCCATGCACACCGGCTACCCGATCGGCGATCCGATTGGCGGACTCTTCGGCGCCTTCGCGATCATGGCTGCCCTGTGGGGCGTAGCCAAAGGCGACCGGCAGCGGGGAGAAGAGATCGATCTGTCGCTGACCGAAGCGCTTTTCCGCATCATCGAGGTACTGGCCATCGAGTATGACCAGCTTGGTGCCGTTCGACAGCGTAGCGGCAACCTCAATCTGTATTCGGCACCCTCCAATGTCTATCCGACCTCAGACGGGCGCTACGTGACGCTTGCCGGCAGCACCAATCGAACTTTTTCCAACAACGCGCGGGCGATCGGCCGCCCCGACCTCATCGACGATCCGCGCTTCGCCACCAACGCCGACCGCGTCGCCCACACGGAGGAACTCGATCGTATTTTCGCCGAGTGGATGGCGACCCATACGCAGAGGGAGGCGGTTGAGGCCTTCCGGGCCGCCAACGGCACGCTCGGCCCCATCTATTCGGTCGACCAGATTTTTGCCGACCCGCAGTTCGCCGCCCGTCGCGCGGTTGTCGATGTCGAGGACGAGGACTTCGGCACGGTGCGCATGCAAGGCCTGGTGCCGCGGTTCCGCAACAATCCCGGCAAGATCAGATGGGCAGCAAAGGCGCTGGCTGCCGACAACGAATACATCTACAGGGACGTGCTTGGTCTGAATGAAACCGAAATATCCGAGCTGAAGGCTAAGGGCATCACATGAGCGCTGACGGTGATCCGGACATTCCGGCGAACGCCGCCTCGTCCGACAACCCTGGCACAAACGATACGTCGCTAAGCTCGACGCTCATTCGCGGGATCGAGGTCCTGCAGTGCTTCGCCTCGGCCGAAGGCGCGCTCGGCAACGCGGAGATCGCCAGTCGCGTCGGCCTCAATCGCCCCACCGTTTCGCGGCTTTGCAAGACGCTTGTTCACCTGGGCTATCTGCGCCGCGACCGAAAGGGGGCCTTCCGCCTCGCCCCGAAGCTCCTGGCATTGAATTATCCGGTTCTGGCCGGCATGCCCTGGCGTCACGAGGTGGTGAGGACGATGCGCGAACTGGCCGACATGTGCGCCGGCAACTGTTCGCTTGGCGTCATGTCCGGCGATTCATTCGTCCATGTGCAAACCGCCGGCATCCCGCCCGGTTGGCCCTTCGTGCCCGACATCGGCCAGTCCGGGCCGCTGCATCGATCGGCACTGGGCTGGGCGCTCTTGTCGATGTTGCACGGGCAAGACTCCGAAGCGAAGCTCGCCGAGATCAAGGAACTCCATCCGGAAGAGTACGCCGCATTCGAGGAAAGAACCGCGGCGGCGGTGGCGCGCTGCCGCACGGACCGATTCTGTGTCTCATATGGCGACTGGCGGCCCACCCTGGTGGCGGCAGCCTCTCCGTTAGGGCGCACCGAAGACGGACTCCTCGTGGCCATCGCCTGCGCCGTGCCGAGCTACCGGGCTGTGGCCGCGTATTTCGAAGACGACTTCGGTCCACGATTGGCCGCAGCAACCGAAGCGATCCGCCAGTCGGGCGTCTTCGTGCTGCCGTAGGCCGTTCACTCAAAAAACGAATTTCCGGGGTCGCTGTCGCTTCACACGGTCGGATGCGCTCGTCTCAATTGCACGAGTTTGCTGTCTTGAGCGCTTCGGCTCGCTGGGCCTTGTCCAACGCACCGATACGTCTGACCGCCGCGTAGAACCGTGGGTAGTCGCCGGCGCACAACTCGAACAGGCGCAGAAACGCGGGAACCTGATCGTCGTAGACGGACGTCGCGGCGAGCTTCGCGTTGTTGATCGGAGCATTGAACCAGGCATCGTATCCCCGGTAGCCGCCCCAGCGCCTGTCGCGCATCTGTCTGTAGCGCATCCGAAGCCGATCGATAGCGGCCGCCTTTGCGGCCCGTTTCTGCTCCGAGGTGCCGGAGGCGCCATAGACGTGCCTCAACTCGTCCCGCGTCTGCTGCACCAGACCACGAAAATCGGCGCTACGCTTCCTGTCGGCTTCGTATTTGCGCAATCCCGCGGAATTGCCGGTCTCGCGCAGCCATTTCTTCACACCAGTCGTCTCGACGGACACAGCGAAAGCCTCGTTGAATGACGAGTTGGCATGCACGTAGACGCGCTGATGGGCAAGCTCGTGAAAGACCACCCCGGCAAGATACGTTTCATCCTGGCTGAACATCGTGCTCAGAAGCGGATCGCTTGACCAACCGAGCGTCGAATATGCGGTGACGCCCGTGACATAGACGTCAAACCCTTGTTGTTGAAGCTTGGCCGCCGCTTCGGCTGCAGAGCGCTTGGAGAAATATCCCTTGTAGGGAACGCAGCCGAAAACCGGAAAGCACTGCGTTCGCGGCACCAGCGAGAATTCCGGCGCGGCGAAAACGGCCCATGTCACCGGGCCCTGACCGATGTCTACATAGCTGCGATAGCTGTTGTTGTCGGGCAGCGCGAGTTCGGCCGTCGCAAACTGTCGTATGGCGCTCGCCAATTCCAACCGGGTGCGCAACTTCTCGGGCGTCGAGGGATCGTCGATGAGTTTCTTGACGTCCTGGCGCGCCGTCATGATCTTCACCTGACCCTGCAGGGACTGCGCGTAGTAGGAAATGCTCGTGCAGCCAGCGAGGCCGGACACGAGG
>CAWFKS010000018.1:0-319686 GCA_963816435.1 uncultured Alphaproteobacteria bacterium | reverse complement strand
CTTGCGCAGGCGACCAGGCTCGCCCTCGCGATGGAGACCGCCTTCGGCTTCGGCAGCAGCCTGCCGCTGCTGCACCAGCCGGTCCAGCAACCGAAGCTGTCGCGGGCCCATCCCGGGCCTGGCGCGGCGCGTCCATCGCCGGATGCGCCGTGCCGAACGCGCCGCGGCAAGGCTGGTCGCCGGGAACAGGCGGGCCGTCACCGATCTCGCCGCAGCCTGCTGGAAGCCGAGACCCTGCAGGGCGAGGAGCTCTGGGCGGTGCTGCCCCGCAACTGACCGCAGCTGACTTGTCTCCGCCACACCGCCCTGGCGCGGCGCCCCGATGCGGCCTGATGGGGTGCTGGCCCGAAGCCTGAGGTTTGGCCGTCTGCCGCGAATGGCTTCCGGATGATCCGTCGGCTGCGGGCTGCCAGCTCCGCACCTCGCCCGGTGCCGGAGGCGGCCGGGTTCTCGGCGGGGCCGGAGAGCCCCGGCTCATCGGACCACGGCGTTGCGCGCGATCTCTTCAGGGCAAGCGAGCCATCACGCGGCCTGGCCCGGTCCCGGGAGCAGGAAGGCATTGGCGGCCCCGTGGTCCCGCCGTCGGCGCATCGCCGCGGGTTGCGGGCGAGCTCGTTCAGGTCGCCCGCAACGCATCTCGATTTGTGTTGTGCCGATTCCGCCGGCACATTCGATTCGGCTTGTGCGGAAAAGGATTCACAGCGCACGCCGTGCGCAGGCAAGGCCGATGACGTGCCCGCAACCTTCCTCGCATCGACATGATTTGCGGTAAGCCGATTCAGGCCCGGCCACTGCCAATTCAGAACCGCCGCAAACCGATTCAGTCCTCGCGTGGCGGGTTCGCAAGCCTTGCGGACGATTCCTGCTCTCGACAAACGATTCCGTAACCCGGACCTGCGTTACCGGAAACGCCGTTTGCGGGACCGGTGCCGGACAGCAGGCGGGAACCGGGAAGGGAGAGAGCCGATGGCACAGTCTCGCAGGGATCGCCTGGAAAAGCAGAGGCTCCGCCAGCGCGAATACCGCAGGAAGCAGCGTGCTTCGCGAAAACCCTCGCGCGACGACATCGCACGTGCGGCCCTTCACTGGGCGGTCAAGCGCGCCCTTCCGGACGAAGCGATGGTGGACAAGCTCGCCGACCGCATCCTGCCGATCCTGGTCGCCGGGCTTCGACCGCAGGAAGACCGACGAGGCCTTCGACGAGCTCGTGGAGCGCTACCGCAGCGGCTGGGACTTCCAGGCCCGCTTCCCCGAAGACGGCTTCCCCGACGACGGCTTGCCCGACGACGAGACCACTGCTAGAAAGCCGAGCTGCCGGACTTCGCTCGGTCGCGCGGCGGCCGTCGCCCGGGCAGGTTCCTGCCTGTTGCCGATGCCATTGGAACGCGAGCATCGCCGCGCCCGGCCATCCCCAGTCCGATCTGCGCTTGCTGGCGCTTCGGCACGCCTGCTGCCGATCACCCCGGTTCGCTCCAGTTGCTCGCTCCCGTTCCGGCCGTCCCGTCGTCGGCCACGGCCGATCCGGCATCATGCCCGCAGGTCCGTTCTCGAGCCACTCCCGGAACGCCATCACGCAAACTCCGTTTGCTCCTTCAGGACCGTATTCCCCCCGTTACTCCCGTAAACGGCGTTGCGGATGAATCGATTGGGCAAGCTTACCGGACTGTGGGACTCGAAGCGGCAGCAAGACGGTGTCAAGCGAAGCGAAGATTTGACCCCTTGGTGAAGTGAGGAACTGACCCCTTCATGGGTTTGCCGTTTCATTGGTTTCGAGCGCCGGTGCTGCCTTCTGCAGAAGGCCGGACCGGCGCTTCTCGCGGAGCCGGTAGCTGTCGCCCCGGAGGTGATCACCGTTGAGTGATGAAGCAGGCGATCCAGGATTGCCGTTGCAACAACGGGATCTCCAAAGACACTTCCCCATTCTCCCACGGAGCGATTGGAAGTGATCAGAATCGATCCCTTCTCGTAGTGCCGCGATACCAGCTGGAAGAACAGGTGGGCGGCATTGGCTTCGAAGGGCAGATAGCCCAACTCGTCGATGATCAGCAGCTTCGGCCGCGACAAGGTCGTCAACCGCTTGTCGAGCAAGCCGTCGGCGTGCGCCTTGGCCAGCATTGCCACCAGCGTCGCCGCCGTGACGAACTGCACGTTGTAGTTCTGGCGGATCGCCTCGCGGCCCGAGCTGACGGCCAAATAAGTCTTGCCCGTTCCGGGCGGCCCAAGGAACAGGACCGTGTCGCCGTGCGCGATCCAGCGGCAGGTTGCCAGTTCCCGGATCTGCTCCTGATCCAGCGAAGGCTGCGCCTCGTAGTCGAAGCCATCCAGCTCGCGCACGAACGGCAATTGGGCAACCTTGCTCGACATGGAGATGCGTCGCTCGCCATGGCGGGCGATGTCGCCGGCTAGCGCATCCACGGCACCATCAGCGAAGTGCCGGCCTTGCGCTCTTGGCGCGAATTGTCTGCCTTATCCCTGCTCGGCGGCCGCACACCATTCAGTCAACTGCGAGGCTCGGTTCTCAGGGTGCAAGCCGACTGCGCCGTGGACGTGGACACCAACAGCTAGTCGGCGCCTTCTGGCTGATCGGCGAAACGGTGCAGGTGACGATCTGTGCGACCGCATTGTCATCCATTCTGCCGGCGTGATCGGTGCCGAAGGATCCTTGCGCCGGATGAAGCCGCCACGTCCGGCCTCACTGCTGCGGCCGCTTGCCGAGTATGAGCTTGCCGCGGGAGGGGACTGATGGTGGAAACGATCGATCATGACACGCTGATCGCCGTGCTCGACCGCATGAAGCTGATCGCGATCGGCGACCAGATCGACAGCTTGCTGAACGAGGTGGCGCGCTCGGACACGGCCTCGCGCGAGGCGCTGCGGATCTGTGCTGGCGACGTCGAACCATCGGGTCGCTGAGTAGGGGATGGTGATCGGAGATCCGGTCGTCGCCACGGCGATCCTGGACAGGCGGCTCCACGACTGCAGCGTCACCACCATCCGCGGCGACGGCTGTCGCCTTCGCGCAAAGCGTGGGCCGGCCAGAAGGCCGGCACACGATGAAGCGAAAACGCCAACCCTTGGCGACCCTTCTTCATGGCGCCAAAGCGAGCTGCTTCCAGAGTCGCTCGACAATTGTGATGCCGCTTGGCCGATTAAGCCCCTCTCTCGAAGGCGGGTTCGCGGGGTTTGTAACTTCTCAACGTCAATTCGGAACTCGGAACTGCGGACTCGCTTGAGGAAACCCTAGCTTCAGGTTCCGTAGGAAAAGATTCCCAGTCCACAGATACTCGCATGATTGCTATCAGCTGGAGAAGATGGTCGCGCAAGTCGGGCTGGCCCAGATCCTCTGACAGAAATTGATGATGCTTCCACTTCCGGCGCCCGGTGCCTGGCTTGGCGGGGTTTCTGGCCCGCAGCTCCGTGAGCACCCCTTCCGGGAGCATCTCATAGACGATCTGGTTTGTGATCTTGCCGAGGAAAGGCGTCTTCGTCCGGAGAACCGGCCATGACCATCCGCGCAACCTGTAGATCTGCCTGTAGAACTCGTCCGGAAAGCGCTTGGCCCATGCCAGCCGCTCCTCGGAAAGGTAAGCAGCCAGTACCTTGTGTAGGGCGTCCCGCTCGCGTTCCGCCTGGAAGCCGGTGGCTTCGTCAACCAGCGCCACGATTCCGACCTGCGCAAGGCCGCGCATGAGAACTTCGGCGCGAAACGCTCGTGCCAGCTGCTGTTTCTGAAGCGCGCCCGCCTGTCTTGCCCTCAGCCAGACATCGCAAACCGCGGGCAGAGCGGTAGCGTCGAAGGCCCCAACGGTCCTGCGGCCATCTCTATAGAAGATCGGCTGAAGCGAGCGCCCTGCCAACTCATCGGTGATAAAGGGCTTCAGGTTTGAGGGCGCCACGAAAATGGGCAAGGGAGCCCCGCTGTGCGCTGTGGCCTTCTTTATCCTCTTCGAGGCACCGCTACGCGAGCCAAGCGCCCGGGTGATTCCATGCTCCGTGACGACGCGCCTGCCGTCGTCCAGTACAGCGCAGGGAATTGTGAAATCGCCGATCTTCAGGTTGCCGCGATGGGTGGCTTTGGGCAGGGCCGCAGCCTCCGGCGATGACGAGCCGGAGCCCTTCTTGGCGTTGCTTCGGCCGGGTTTGTTCCGGGGAGGTTTCATGATCTGATTCGTTCTGTGCCTGATTTCGTTGACTGTTGTTCCTTCAGGTCCGGTTGCAGTCATTGTTCCCCGAGCGACTTGCCCCCGCAGACGAAGCCCATCTACTCAAGGTTGCGTGTACAGCCCCCAACCTGAGTGGGCTCCCTATAGGCGTCATCAGCAGGAGTCGAACGATTCCCGACACTGGAGCTAACGAGCTGTAAACGGGCGCGCCGTGGCAATCGCATGTCTTGCGGGGCGGAACGCAGCAGCATGGCTGCGTGCGAGCCCGAAGAGGCGCCTGGCTGTGCTGCTCGCGTTGCGTGGAGGCGGTCAAAGCGTTGATCCTGGCCGGCCTCACGGAACTGCAGGCTCCGACCACCATCCCCGGCCCGGCCTGATGGAGGGCTCAACATTGGTCAATGAAGCGGCACGGAAATTCCGCACAATGGATCAGCTGGTCGGAGTGGCAGGATTCGAACCTGCGACCCCATCGTCCCGAACGATGTGCGCTACCAGGCTGCGCTACACTCCGTGACCAGACGCGGGCTTATAGCGTTGCGAGCCATGTCCCGCAAGCCATTACGGCCGGCCTTTTTTCCGCGTCGGCGCGGCATTTTCGACGCCGCTCCGCGTATGCGTCGACACGCGGCAGATAAGCATCGCCAGGGGCCATGAAAAGGGTGCGGCGTCCCTGCCGCACCTGTGTGCGCGCGACGCTCAGTAGGGGCTGTCGACGTCGCCGGTCTCCACGTAGACCGACTTCAGCTGCGAATAGTGCTCGAGCGCGGCGATCGAGTTCTCGCGCCCGATGCCGGACTGCTTGAAACCGCCGAAGGGCAGTTCGGCCGGCGACAGATTGTAGTGGTTGATCCAGCAGCTTCCCGCCTGCAGCTCCGCCACCACCCGGTGGGCGCGCGGCAGGTCGCGCGTGAACACGCCCGCCGACAGTCCGAACTCGGTGTCGTTGGCGCGCGCCACCGCCTCGTCTTCCGCCGAAAAGCGCAACACGCTCATCACCGGCCCGAAAATCTCCTCGCGCGCGATGCGCATGTCGTCCCTGACCTCGGTGAAGACCGTCGGCTCGACGAAGAAGCCGTTCTCGAAGCCCTGCAGATGCGGCACCCCGCCGCCGCAATGCAGGCTCGCGCCCTCCTGCTTGCCGATCTCGATGTAGCCCATCACCTTGTCGTGCTGGGCCTTGTTGATGATCGGCCCCATCTGCGTTTCCGGGTCGAGCGGGTCGCCGATCCTGATCTTCTTGGTGCGCTCGGTCAGCCGGTCGAGGAAATTGTCGTAGATGCCGTCCTGGACGAAGACGCGCGTGCCGTTGGAGCAGACCTGCCCGGTCGAGTAGAAATTGCCGAGCATCGCGCCGCCGACCGCGTTTTCCACGTCGGCGTCGTCGAACACGATGATCGGCGACTTGCCGCCGAGCTCCATCGTGGCGTGCTTCATCTGCGAGCCCGCGAGCGCCAGCACCTTCTTGCCGGTCGGCACCGAGCCCGTGAGCGACACCTTGGCCACCAGCGGGTGGCCGGCCAGCGCGCCGCCGACATCGCCGAAACCCTGCACCACGTTGAACAGCCCGTCGGGCAGCCCGGCCTCGGTATAGATCTCGGCCAGCGCCAGCGCCGAAAGCGGCGTGTTCTCCGATGGCTTGAACACCATCGCGTTGCCCATCGCCAGCGCCGGGCCCGACTTCCAGCCGGCACCCTGGATCGGGTAGTTCCAGGCCCCGATGCCCACGCACACGCCGAGCGGCTCGCGCCGCGTGTAGCCGAACGGTCCGCCGAGATCGACATACTCGCCATGGAAGCCCTGCACGACGCCGCCGAAGAATTCGAGCGCGTCGGCGGCCGAGGCCGGGTCGGCCACCAGCGTCTCCTGGATCGCCTTGCCTGTATCGAGCGTCTCCAGCCGGGCGATCTCGTCGTTGCGCTGGCGCAGGATGTCGGCGGCCTTGCGCAGGATGCGACCGCGCGCCACCGGCGCCAGCCGCGCCCAGGCGTGCTGTGCCTCGCGCGCCGCCTCGACGGCCAGTTCGACGATGTTGGGCGTGGCGCAGTGCAGGCGCGCGATCACCTCGCCGGTCGCCGGATAGATCACCTCCAGCGGGTCGCCGCCCTCGTCCTCGACATAGCGGCCGTTGATGTAGTGCGAAGCCTTTGGCTGGACGTTCATGCTGCGATCCCTTCCGTGCTGGTCGTTCAGTCCTGCTGGACCGACAGGCCGTTCTTGTCGATCTTGATCTCGACGCCCTTGGGCCTTGTCTGTTCGTGCCAGACATAGACGCCCAACGCGATCACGGCGACGACGAGAACGCCGATGACGGCGTAGAGCTGGTTGCGGTTCATGCAGTCTTCCCTCATGTGCTGCCGGTCACGGGCCGGCGGCGCATCTATGGCACAACTCAGCGGTCGCTGTCGCGCCAGCGTGGGTTGATCCACGGCTCCTGGTTGGACGGCGACAGCGGCGCGCGTCCGAGAATGTGGTCCGACGCCTTTTCGCCGACCAGTATCGACGGCGCGTTGAGATTGCCGTTGGTGATGCGCGGGAAGACCGACGAGTCGGCGACGCGCAGCGCCTCGACGCCGATCACCCGGCATTCCGGATCGACGACGCTCGCCGGGTCATCGGGGCTGCCCATCCGGCAGGTCCCGCAGGGGTGGTAGGCGCTTTCGACGTGGCTGGCGATGTGCTCGTCCAGTTCCTCGTCGGTGACGACATGCGCGCCGGGCGAGATCTCCTCGCCGCGGAACGGGTCGAAAGCCTGCTGGCCGAAGATCTCGCGCGTCAGCCGGATGCAATGGCGGAAATCGGCCCAGTCGTCGTCGTGCGACATGTAGTTGAAGCGGATCACCGGCTTGGCGCGCGGGTCGGCCGATCGCAGCGCGACGGAGCCGCGCGAGCGCGACCGCATCGGCCCGACATGGGCCTGGAAGCCGTGCGCCCTGGCTGCCGCCTTGCCGTCGTAGCGGATGGCGACGGGAATGAAGTGATACTGGATGTCGGGATATTCGACGCCGGCCTTGGAGCGCACGAACGCGGCCGCCTCGAAATGGTTGGTGGCGCCGAGGCCCGACTTGAAGAACAGCCACTCGGCTCCGATCATCGCCTTGGAGAAGAGGTTGAGCTTCGAGTAGAGCGTGATCGGCTGCACGGATTTCTGCTGGATGTAGAGCTCCAGGTGGTCCTGCAGGTTCTGGCCGACGCCCGGCCGGTCGGCGACCACTTCGATGCCGTTTTCCGCCAGGTGCGCCGCCGGGCCGATGCCCGACAGCATCAGCAGTTTCGGCGAATTGATGGAGGAGGCGGCAAGGATCACCTCGCGCCGCGCCCTGACGACCTGAAGCCTGTTGCGGGCTTCGATCTCGACGCCGACGGCGCGTTGATTCTCGATGACAATCCGCCGCGCGAAGCCGCTGACCAGACTTACGTTCTTTCGCTTCAGGGCAGGGCGCAGGTAGGCGTTGGCGGCCGACCAGCGGCGCCCGCGCCAGATCGTCGCCTCCATAGGCCCGAAGCCTTCCTGCTTGGAGCCGTTGTAGTCCGCCGTCGTCTCGAAGCCCGCCTGGCTGCCGGCCTCGATGAAGGCGTCGTAGAGCGGGTTCTCGCGCTTGCCGCGGCTGACATGCAGCGGACCGTCGATGCCGCGCCAGCCGTCCTCGCCGCCGTGCGAGGTTTCCAGGCGCTTGTAGTAGGGAAGGACGTCGGCGAACGACCAGCCGGCCGCTCCGCTCTCGGCCCAGTGGTCGAAGTCGCGGGCGTGGCCGCGCACATAGACCATGCCGTTGATCGAGGACGAGCCGCCGATCACCTTGCCGCGCGGCGTCGCCAGCACGCGGCCGCCGAGATTCGGCTCCGGCTCGGTCGAGTAGCCCCAGTCGTAGCGGCTCATGTTCATCGGAAAGGACAGGGCCGCCGGCATCTGGATGAAGGGGCCGATGTCGGTGCCGCCATATTCGATGACGATCACCGAATTCCGCCCGTCCTCCGACAGCCGGTAAGCAAGCGCCGACCCGGCCGAGCCCGAGCCGACGATGACGTAATCCGCCTCAAGCATTGCCGACATGCCTCATGAAGTCCTGCAGCGAGATGTTGCCGCCGGTGGCGATCGCCACGACGGTCTTGCCGGCAAGGTCGATCCGTGGATCGAGCATTGCGGCAATCGCGGCGGCGCCCGAGGGTTCCAGCACCAGCTTGAGCCGCTCGAAGGCGAGCTTCATTGCCTGCCGGACGCTGGCGTCCGACACCGTCCTGCCCTTTACGCCGGCAGCGGTGACGGCAGCGAAAGGCGCCTCGCCAGGCCTGCGTGCCATCAGCCCGTCGCAGATCGAAGCGGCCCCCAGCGGCATCGTCTCGATTGCGCCCCGGGCGAGTGAAGTTCCCATGCCGTTGAAGCCTTCCGGCTCGACCGCAAAGATGGCGGTCTGCGGCGAAAGATAGTGAAAGGAGAGCGACACGCCGCCGATCAGTCCGCCGCCGCCGACGGGGCAGAACAGCAGGTCGGCTTCGGCGCCACGAGCAGCAAGCTGATCGAGCGCCTCCAGACCCGCGCCGGCCTGGCCCGCCACGATCTCGGCGTCGTCGAACGGGTGCAGCAGCACGAGGTTTTCCTCGGCCGCGATCTCGCGCGCCTTCTCGGCGGCCACTTCCTCGCGGGCGCGATCGCCGTGGTCGGTCTGCACGACATGGGCGCCGTAGCTTCTGGTTGCCTCGCTCTTGGCGGCGGGCGCGTCGATCGGCATGACGATGGTCACGGGAATGCCGAGCGCTTCGCCGGCGGCCGCGAGCCCCTGCGCAAAGTTGCCGGACGAATAGGCGACGACGCCGCGCCGCTTTTCCTCCGGCGACAGCAGGGTGAGCCGCCAGTAAGCGCCGCGCACCTTGAACGATCCCGCCCACTGCAGCGATTCCGGCTTCACGAAGACGCGCTCGGCGCCGACCTCGCGGGCGAGAGCGGCGCTTTCGAGCAGCGGCGTCACCTGCGTGGCTTTGGACGTGGCTGCGTACGCGCGCTTGAGGTGGGCGAGGTCCGGGATCATTTCGCCCTCAGGCTCTCGTAGGAGACCATGACGTGCCGGGCATAGGCGGGACGTTGCGTCAGCCGCTGGTAGTAGTCCGCCAGGTGCGGCGTCTCGGCGCGGTCGAAATCGAGCGTGAAATAGCGATAGAGCGGGCCGCCAACGATGATGTCGGCAAAGCAGGGCTCCTTGCCGCCGAGATAGCCATCCTTCATCTCGGCCAGTCGCTCATCCAGCATTTTCGCGAGTGGCTTGACCTTCTCCACCGATGCCGCGATCGCGGCATCGTTGCGCTGCTCCGGCTTCTGCGCCACCAGCGCAAGGAACACGCCGGGCATGAAGGCCGGGACGAAGGTGGTCTTGATCCACTCCGCCCAGGTGTCGAGCGGGCCACGGCGCGCGGGATCGGACGGCCAGAACTGCTCGCTGCCGTATTTCGCGCCGAGATAGCGCACGATCGCGGCGCTCTCGAACATGGTGAGATCGCCGTCCTGCAGCACCGGCACCAGCCGGTTGGGATTCATCCGGCGGTATTCCTCGGTGTCGGTCTTGCCGAAGGCGCCGCCCACGTCGAGGCGTTCGCAGTCAAGCCCGATTTCGGCCAGCGCCCACATGACGAGCTGTACGTTCGATGACGTGGCTCGGCCCCAGACGGTGATCATGTCATTCTCCCCTCGGGAAACGGTTGCGCTCTTCGAGCACGTTGAGATCCATGTGGTTGCGCATGTAGCGCTCGGAGGCCTTCTGCAGCGGCTGGAAGTCCCACGGATAGTAGGAGCCGTTGCGCAGCGCCGGATAGACGACCCAGCGCCGTGCCTGGCTCTCGCGCACTTCGGCGTCGAAGCGGGCCATGTCCCAGCGCGCCAGCATCATTTCCGTGAACTCCGACAGCACATCGGCATGAGCCGGATCGGCCGCGAGGTTGGTCTGCTCGAGCGGATCGCTTCTCCAGGTCGAAGAGCTGCGGCGGGTCGAGCTCGCAATGGACGTATTTCCACTTGCCCTGGCGTATCGCGACCATCGGCGCGTAGGAGCCTTCGGCGGCATATTCCATAAGCACGGGTTCGCTGCGCTGCGCCGCCGTTCATCAGTGGCTTCAGCGACTGGCCGTCCGTCCACGGCATGATTCCATGCATCTCGACGCCGGCGAGGTCGCAGAGCGTCGGCAGGATGTCGAGGTTGGAGACGGGCGTTTCGACCAGCCGTCCCTTTACCCCGGGTGCGGCGATCATCAGCGGCACGCGTGCCGAGCCCTCGAAGAAGCTCATCTTGAACCAAAGCCCGCGCTCACCCAGCATGTCGCCGTGATCGGAGCAGAAGACGACGATCGTGTCGTCGTCCATGCGCGTGCGTTTCAGCACGTCGAGGATGGAGCCTACCTTGTCGTCGAGATAGGAGATGTTGGCGAAATAGCCGCGCCTCGCGCGGCGAACGTTCTCGGGCTCGATGTCGAAGTTCTTGTAGTCGTTGGCCAGATAGAGCCGCTGCGAGTGCGCGTCCTGTTCCTCGAACGGGATCGCGCCGATCTTCGGCTCCAGCGCCGGGCAGTCCTCGTAGAGGTCCCAGTATTTGCGCCTGGCGACGTAGGGGTCGTGCGGGTGGGTGAAGGAGACGGTGAGGCACCACGGCCGCCGTTCCTCGTCCTGGCTCTGGCGGGCGAGCTGATAGAGCTTCTGTTCGGCGTTGAAGGCGACCTCGTCGTCATATTCCATCTGGTTGGAGATCTCGGCAACGCCCGCGCCGGTGACCGACCCGAGATTGTGGTACCACCAGTCGATGCGCTCGCCGGGCTTGCGATAGTCCGGCGTCCAGCCGAAATCGGCGGGATAGATGTCGGTGGTCAGCCGCTCCTCCAACCCGTGCAGTTGATCGGGCCCGACGAAGTGCATCTTGCCAGACAGGCAGGTGAAGTAGCCGGCCATCCGCAAGTGGTGCGCGTAGGTGGGGATCGCCGAGACGAACTCGGCCGCGTTGTCGTAGACCCGCGTCCGCGACGGCAACTGCCCGCTCATGAAGGAAGCGCGGCCCGGCGCACAGAGCGGCGAGGCGGTATAGTTGTTGGCGAAGCGGACGGACCGCGAAGCCAGTTCCGCCAGATGCGGCGTGTGCAGGAAGTCGACGGGACCGTCCGGAAACAGCGTTCCGTTCAGCTGGTCGACCATGAGGATGAGGATGTTCGGGCGCGCGCTCATGCGGGCTCTCCGCTGCGTTCGAGTTTCAGGTCGAGATAGTCGCGCACCAGCGCGACGGCCGAGGCAGGATCGGGCGGCCCGTCCTTGAGAGCGCGGCGGATGTAGAGCCCGTCGATCAGTGCGGCCACGCCCTCCGCCACGCGGGAGGCCTCGGCGCTCCGGCAGCAGCGGCGACAACCCGCTCATCAGGTTGGAGTGCAGGCGCCTGGCGTAGATCCTCAACAGCCGCCGCATCGCTGTCGAGCGCTGCGCCTCGACATAGAATGCCAGCCAGGCCGCGATCGTCTCGGCACGGAACTGCGAGTCGGAAAAGTTCACCGCAAGGATCGCATCCAGCCGCTCGCGCGGCGTCGCCGCACTGGCCAGGGCGGCGCGCAGATCGGCGCCCAGTTCCGACAGTATGTGCCGCATGGTCGCCTGCAGCAGCTCGTCCTTGGCGCCGAAATAGTGATGCGCCAGCGCCGGCGAGACGCCGGCCCGGCCGGCGATTTCGGACATCGTGACGTCGAGCGAACCACGTTCGCCGATCGCGAGGATGGCGGCATCGATCAGCGCCTTGCGGCGTACCGGTTCCATTCCGAGCTTGGGCATGAAGTCTCTCCGCGCACCACGCTATTTTTGATTGAGCCGTCAATCAAGAAAAAATCGCAAAAGCGCCGCAGGGCCAGGTCATGGCTGTGGTTTGTTGCGTTTCGGCCGGACCTGACCGATATCAGGACAACAATTGGCAGCGCGCAGCGCGCCGACATGCTAGATTTCTTCGAGGGAGTATCGAGACAATGACCGCATCCATCGTGGGCTGGGCGCATCTTCCCTTCGGCCGCCACGCCGACACCACGCTCGAAGACATGATCGTCGAGGTCGCCGCGCAGGCGCTGGACCATGCCGGCATCGGCCCCGACGACGTCGACGAGATAGTGCTCGGCCATTTCAATGCCGGCTTCTCGGCCCAGGACTTCACCGCCAGTCTCGTGCTGCAGGCCGACGACCGCCTGCGCTTCAAGCCGGCGACGCGCGTCGAGAACGCCTGCGCGACCGGCTCGGCCGCGGTCCGCCAGGGCATTCGCGCCATCGACGCGCATGCCGCGCGCATCGTGCTCGTCGTCGGCGCCGAGCAGATGACCACGACGCCGGGCCCCGAGATCGGCAAGAACCTGCTGAAGGCCTCCTATTTGCCGGAGGACGGCGACACGCCGGCCGGGTTTCGCCGGCGTCTTCGGCAAGATCGCCAGCGCCTATTTCCAGCGCCACGGCGACCAGTCCGATGCGCTTGCCATGATCGCCGCGAAAAACCACAAGAACGGTGTCGAGAACCCTTGGGCGCAGATGCGCAAGGATCTGGGCTACGAGTTCTGCCGCGCCGAGAGCGACAAGAACCCGTACGTGGCCGGCCCGCTGAAGCGCACCGACTGCTCGCTGGTCTCCGACGGCGCCGCCGCGCTGGTGCTCGCCGACACGCAGACCTCGCTCGGCATGCGCAGGTCGGTCGCCTTCCGCGCCAACGAGCACGTGCAGGATTTCCTGCCGATGTCGAAGCGCGACATCCTCCTGTTCGAAGGCTGCGAGGAGGCCTGGGGCAGGGCGCTGAAGAACGCCGGCGCAACGCTGGACGACCTTTCCTTCGTCGAGACGCACGACTGCTTCACCATCGCCGAACTGATCGAATACGAGGCGATGGGGCTGGCGCCGCGCGGCGAGGGCGCCAGGGTGGCGATGAGTGGCGAGACGGCGATGGACGGTCGTCTGCCCGTCAATCCCTCCGGTGGACTGAAGGCGAAGGGTCACCCGATTGGCGCCACCGGCGTCTCCATGCACGTTCTGTCGGCCATGCAGCTCACCGGCGAGGCCGGCGGCATCCAGGTGAAGAACGCCGAACTCGGCGGCATCTTCAACATGGGCGGTGCGGCGGTGGCCAACTACGTGTCGATCCTCGAACGGATCAAATGAGGCCGTCGGCGGTCATCACGGGCGGCGCATCCGGAATCGGGCTCGCCACGGCCGAAAGGCTGCTCGACGATGGCTGGCCGGTCGCGCTGATTGATGCCGACGAGGACGGCTTGGCCGGCGCCGAGGACAGGTTTTCCGGCGAGAACGCCGCCTTCCTCTGCGCCGATGTCACCGACGAGGACGAAATCGCCGAGGCGTTCGATCAGGCCGTCGACATACTGGGCCCGATCGGCGCGCTGGTGACTTCCGCCGGCATCGCGCGCAACGTGAATTTCGAGGCGACCAGCGCCGAGCTGTTCCGCGAGGTCATCGACGTCAATCTCGTCGGCTCCTTCATCGCTTCCAGGGCGGCGCTGGAGCGCATGGCGGACACGCTGGCGGTGGTCAACATCGCCTCGGTCTCCGGCCTGCGCGCCAACCACGGACGCGTCGCCTACGGCGCTTCCAAGGCCGGCGTGATGATGATGTCGCAGGTGATGGCGCTGGAATATGCCAGCCGCGGGGTGCGGGTGAACTGCATCTGCCCCGGCCCGGTCGAGACGCCGCTGGTGTCGCAACTGCACAGCGAGGAAGAGCGCCGCTCCTGGCTGGAGCGTCTGCCGCAGCGGCGCTATGCCGAGCCTTCCGAGATCGCCGCCGCCATCGCCTTCCTGCTGTCGCCGGACGCCAGCTACATCAGCGGCCAGGCCATCGCGGTCGATGGCGGCTTCACCACCGCCGGCATCATGCGACGGGACTGAGATTTCGGCGCGTCCGGCCCATTGCGTGGTCGCCGGTGAGGGGCTAGGTGCCGGCACGCGATCCACTCCCGTTCAGGTGCATTCATGACCAATCCCGTTCTCGTCGAAGTCACTCGCGGCGGCCGCGTCGAAAGCCGGCATCGCGGCTCTGTCTGCGTCGTCGATGCGGACGGCGCGACGGTGCTCGAGATCGGCGACGTCCATCAGCCGGTCTTCCCGCGCTCGGCGGTGAAGTCGATCCAGGCGCTGCCGCTGGTCGAGAGCGGCGCCGCCGATGCCTATGGCTTCGGCGATCGCGAGCTGGCGCTCGCCTGCGCGTCGCACGGCGGCGAGCCGGAACATGTCGCGACCGCCACGCGCATGCTGGAGAAGGCCGGTTTCGACGGATCGGCGCTCGAATGCGGCGCGCACTGGCCGAGCAACCAGGATGCCATGATCGCGCTGGCCCGCGAAGGCGGCTCGCCGGCGGCGCTGCACAACAACTGTTCGGGCAAGCATTCCGGCTTCCTGTGCACGTGCCGTCATATCGGACTGAAGCACGAGGGCTACGTGAAGCGCGAGCACCCGTACCAGCAGATGATCGCCGAGGTGATGACCGAGGTCACGGGTGCCGCCCACGGCGCCGACAACAGCGGCGTCGACGGTTGCTCGATCCCGACCTACGCGGTGCCGCTCAAGAACCTCGCGGTCGGGTTTGCCAGAATGGCGACGGGCACCGGGTTGGCGCCCGAGCGGGCGAAGGCGGCGCGCCGCCTGTTTGCCGCCTGCATGGCCGAGCCCTTCTACGTTTCGGGCACCGGGCGCGCCGACCTGAAGCTGATGCAGGCAGGCGCGGGAAAGATCTTCGCCAAGACCGGCGCGGAGGGCGTCTACTGCGCCGCGCTGCCCGATTAGGGACTTGGCATCGCGCTGAAATGCGACGACGGTGCCGGCAGGGCGGCGGAGGTGATGGTCGCCGCGGTACTTGCCCGATTGCTGCGCGAGGATGCCGATCTCGCCACGCGGCTCGATGATTTGGCGCGGCCTGTCCTGAGCAACTGGAACGGCATCGAGATCGGTGGCCTGCGGCCCGTCGGCGTCCTCGGGTGACGCGCCCGCATCCTTTCCGCAATCTGGAAAGCCAAGGCGAAACAATCGCTTGCCGCGCCATCCGGATTTAACTTCACCGTTCGCTGAATCTCTTTCTCAGCCTCCGCCGCAGCGTCGTGCAAAACCATGCAAATGCGGCGAAACCGCCCGCTGCGCCGGCGAAACTTGTGGTTTGGCGGCCGATTTCATAGGCTCCGTCAATGAGCAGGGCATTCACACGCGAGCAGGATGGCGAGTCCGCCTTCACCGATATCGGTGAGCGGCCGGTCAGCCAGCACCGAAACCTCGTCACGCCCGAGGGACTGGCGATGATCGACCACGAGATTGCGCAGTCGCGCGCCGAACTCGCCAGGGCCGAGGCCGAGAGCGACCGCGAACACCTGGCGCATGCCTCGCGCGACCTTCGCTACTGGAACGCCCGCCGCGAGAATGCCGAGGTCTCCGTCCCCGAGCCGGACAGCGATGTCGTGCGCTTCGGCATGACCGTCGAGATCGAGGACGAGGACGAAAACCGCCACGAATGGAAGATCGTCGGCGAGGACGAGGCCGACGCCGCGCAGGGCAAGATTTCCCATGCTGCGCCGCTGGCGATGGCGCTGTTCGGCAAGAAGCAGGGCGAACTCGTCACCGTCAACGGCAAGGAATGGGAAATCCTGTCGCTGCGGGCGTGATAAGGCTGCGGGCCTATCCACCAAAGAAACGCAATCCACCGGGTTCCCTGGCTTTCCTTCAGCTGCATCTCAATCACTAAAACGGATATCGTCGCTCTAGCCGGTTCCAACCAGCGCCGTACGCTCAAGGGAAAGTTTCCATGAACGGACGCATCGTCTCCGGCGCCCATTGTCGCTCGCGGGGCTGGCCGCTATCTTCCAGCCAGGAGTTGACCGAATGATTGCCACCGTTGGGAACCGCAAGAAGCTGAAGGAAAGCCGCATGCGTTCGGAGATCGAGCGCGTGAAAATGGATTTGGCTTCGTACGCGGCGGAGCACAGCGGAAGGTTTGTCCTATTCGGATCCGCCGCGCGGGGCGAAACACGACACGACAGCGATCTCGACATCCTCGTCGACTTTCCCGCCGAAGCGGAACGTGACGCTCGCGACCACGCCGAGAGGCTGTGCATCGAGCATGGAATCAAATCGGACCTGCACCTTGCTTCGGAGGCCCCTCCAGAGTTGTTGGACCGCGTTTCCAGGGACGGGGCTTTGATCAGATGACCGATGCCCGATGGCTTGACGTTGAATCGGATGTCGCAGCCGCGGTGCGGCATTTCCAAAATGCGTGCGATCTGCACGACGCTGGCGGATTCAACGCGGAAGGCCTCGATGGCTACCGCGCCCAAATGGCTCTGATGCATTCCTTGCAGTCTGCTCACACGTCAGCAGAGGCAGCTCTGAAAAGGCTGATGCATCTTCTGGATGAAGAGACACCGCAGGGGGAGGACTGGCATTACAGGCTGATCGAACGGCTTCGCAATGCAGTGTCCGGAGATCATGAGCGTCCTGCCGTGCTCCCGGACACGGTGGCCAAGGATCTTCACGAAACCCGCGCTTTCAGACATCGGGCCACCCACAGTTACGGCGAATTCGATGTCAGTCGCGCCGGACCGTCGCTCGCCGCCGCCAAGCGTTTGGTCGCGTCGTTCCCCGACGCCATCGAAGCCTTCAAGCGAATCATCGACCCAAGCGAAGACCGAAAGAACGGGATGTGACCGATAAGTGATCCGCTTCAGCGGCTATCTTTCATGATGCCCTTCGGGCCTATCCACCAAACAAAGGCTCATCGCCCGTTTTTCTCTGATAACCAAGTTCTTGCGTCGAATCCCGCCTGCGCTTGATCGTGCGGCGCCTTGCCGCCATATCGCCTGCCCCGAAGGAGGTTTCGGATGGCGGCGAACCGCCGCCATTTGTCGCTCCACTGATCCGGGTCAGTGAATAGGGTGGCCGGCTCCTTGGCCGACGGCAAACGCGATATGCCTTTGTTTGGTAGATAGGCCCGCAAGGCTGCCGCCAAGACTGTTATTCCGATTTTTCTCCCGAGCAGCCTTGGCATGGCGCCGCAGCCGTTCAGCTGCTTCGTCGATCTTTTTCTTGAAGTCTTCCGTCCAGTCCGGGGACGCCTCACCCATTGCTAGTACGGAGAGTGCGACCTCGTGCCCGACCATACTCCCGCGAGCGGCTTCCATCGCTTCTTCTGAATTGGTGTACTTGATCATCCCACGACCCAAGCTTGCCAGACGATCGCATATGATGACGGGCTAGCTTCCAGCAACCTGTCCATCAGCCGGTCCGCCGCTTCGGGGATCACCGTGCCGGGCGGGAATATCTCCGTCGCGCCGGCCTTGCGCACGGCATCGAAATCGTCGGGCGGGATGACGCCGCCGGCCACGATCATGATGTCGTCGTGGCCGAGCCGGGCGAGCGCTTCCTTCAGCTCGGGGATCAGGGTCAGGTGCCCGGCCGCCAACGACGATGCGCCGACGATCTGCACCTGCCGCTCCACCGCCAGCTTGGCGATCTCCTCCGGCGTCTGGAACATCGAGCCGACGGTGACGTCGAAGCCGAGATCGGCGAACGCGGTGGCGATCACCTTCTGGCCGCGGTCGTGGCCGTCCTGCCCCATCTTGGCGACGAGGATGTGCGGCTTGGCGCCGGTCTTCTTCTCGAACGCTTCCGCCTTTTCCTGGACGCGGTCGGCGACCGGGCTCTCGCCCAGCGACTTGCGGTAGACGCCGGAGATCGTCTGCACCGGCGCCACGTGGCGGCCGAATGCCTTCTCCAGCGCCAGCGAAATCTCGCCCACGGTCGCCTGCGCGCGTGCGGCGCGCACGGCGAACTCCAGCAGGTTCCCGCCGCCGTTCGCGGCATTCGTCAATTCCTGCAGCGCCGTCTCGACAGCGCCGACATCGCGCGTGCCCTTCAGCTGCTGCAGCTTGGCGAGCTGGCGTGCCCGCACTTCGGCGTTGTCGATCTTCAGCACGTCGACGTCGAAATCGGCGTCCGGCTTGTTGGTGTTGACGCCGACCACGACCTGTTCGCCCGAATCGATGCGCGCCTGCGTGCGGGCCGCGGCCTCCTCGATCCGCATCTTCGGGATGCCCTTCTCGATCGCTGCGGCCATGCCCCCCAAGCCTTCGACCTCCTCGATATGGGCAAGCGCCCGGGCCGCCAGGTCGTGCGTCAGCCGTTCCACGAAGGCGGACCCGCCCCACGCGTCGATGATGCGGGTGGTGCCGGACTCCTTTTGCAGCAGGAGCTGCGTGTTGCGCGCGATCCGCGCCGAATGGTCGGTCGGCAGCGCCAGCGCCTCGTCGAAGGAATTCGTGTGCAGCGACTGCGTGTGCCCCTGCGTCGCCGCCATCGCCTCGATCATGGTGCGCACGATGTTGTTGTAGGGGTCCTGCGCCGTCAGCGACCAGCCCGAGGTCTGGGTGTGGGCGCGCAGCGCCAGCGACTTGTCCTTCCTGGGCGAGAAGTTCTTCTTCATCAGCGCCGCCCAGATCAGGCGGCCCGCCCGCTGCTTGGCGACTTCCATGAAGAAGTTCATCCCGGCATTCCAGAAGAAGGAGAGCCGCGGCGCGAAATCGTCGATGTCGAGGCCGGCCGCCACGCCGGCGCGCGCATATTCGATGCCGTCGGCGATCGTGTAGGCGAGTTCCAGGTCGAGCGTCGCCCCGGCTTCCTGGATGTGGTAGCCGGAAATCGAGATCGAATTGAATTTCGGCATGTGCCGCGCCGTGTAGCCGATGATGTCGGAGACGATCCGCATCGATGGCTTGGGCGGGTAGATGTAGGTGTTGCGGACCATGAACTCCTTGAGGATGTCGTTCTGGATGGTCCCGGCGAGCTGCTCCTGCGAAACGCCCTGTTCCTCGCCCGCCACGATGTAGAGCGCCATGATCGGCAGCACCGCGCCGTTCATGGTCATCGACACGCTCATCTTGTCGAGCGGAATGCCGTCGAAGAGCTGGCGCATGTCGAGGATGGAATCGATCGCCACGCCGGCCATGCCGACATCGCCGGCCACGCGCGGATGATCGCTGTCGTAGCCGCGATGGGTGGCGAGGTCGAAGGCGACCGAAAGGCCCTTCTGGCCGGCGGCAAGATTGCGGCGATAGAAGGCGTTCGATTCCTCGGCCGTGGAGAAGCCGGCATATTGCCGGATCGTCCATGGCTGCCGAACGTACATCGTCGCGTACGGGCCCGCGCACGAACGGAGCGAAACCCGGCCACGTGTCGAGAAAGCTCGAGGCCGGCGAGATCCTTTTCCCCGTAGGCGGTATCGACCGTGATGCCTTCGGGCGTTTGCCATTGCGGCCCTGCCGGGGGCTCCGGCTTCCAGCCGGGCGTCTTCCATTCCATCCCGGTGAAATCCGGAATCATTCGGCTTCTCCGAGAAGTTCGTCGTCACGGATCGCGTCGAGCCGTTCGCAGTAGATCGGGCCTTCTTCGGCCTCGGACCGGTCGATCGACGGGCAACACCTTCACCGGCCGCTCGGTCTCGGCCGGGTAGAGGGTCGTCCCGACGATCGCACGCTCACCGGACCGCAGCGTCTCGGCGCGCTCGCCGACGCGCGGCTGCGAACCCGCTCCTGCAGCTTGTCGGCTTGCAGACTCTCGAAAATGCCGCCTTCGGCCTCGATCCGGCGGAATTCCTCCCACGCAGCAGCGCAAAGCGCATCCGTCAGTGCATCGATGGCGCCGGAACCGGCAGCCGGATCGCTGACGAAACCGACATTGCTTTCGTCCGCCAGGATGACCTGCGTGTTGCGGGCGATGCGGCGCGCGAACGGATCGGGCAGGCCGTGGGCGATGGTGTGCGGCAAGACCGCGATCGTGTCGGCACCGCCGGTCGCCGCCGCGAAGCAGGCAATGGTGTTGCGCAGGATGTTGGTCTCGGGATCCCTCTTCGACATCATCCGGTAGGACGTCTCGGCGTGGATCGACGCGGGCTGCGGATCGAGCGAGCAGGATTCGGCGACGCGCGCCCACAGCATCCTCAGCGCCCGGATCTTGGCCATCGACAGGAACTGGTCCTGATCGACCGCGACAGTGAACCCGATCTTGGACAAGGCGTGGATCAGCGGCTGCCGGGCCTCCTCGAACAGCCGCAGATACCAGACTGCCGATGCGATGATCGCGCCGAGCTCCTGCGCTTCCGTGGCGCCGGCATTGTGCAGGATGCGGCCGTCGGCTTCCAGGAGAAGGCCGGGCAGCCCCATCGCGAAATAATGCGCAAGCGACTGCGGCAGCGAGGCACGCACCGCTTCCACCGACATGCGCATGCGTCCGGTGCCGGCGAGCACGCCCGCCGGGTCGAGCCCGAACGAAAGCGACAGTCTGGAGGGATCGATACGGCGCTCGGTGAGCAGGGCCGCCGTCCAGTCGATCGAGGCGCGGCTCATCAGATGCAGGTCGAGCCTCAGATGGGTCTTCGCCAGCGGAATGTCGGCCAGTGCGGTCGCGAGCGATTCCGGGTCGGCCGGCAATCCGGCGCCGAACGCGCTGGGCGAACCCGCGAACGCGATCGACAACCCGGTCGCGCCCTCGGCGAGGTCCTGCTTGGCCTGCGCGTTTGCCCTCGCGGGATCGGGATCGTCCATCCGCTGGACGATCCGCCACGGCGTCTCCGGGTGGGCGCGGGGAAGGTGGCGCGCGTCGGGCGCGCGCTCGTAGATGGGTTCGACGCGAATGCCGTCTGCCGTCCGGTCGACCAGAGCCTCCTCGAACGTGCTGTCGCCGAGCGATTTCTCGGCAAGCGCCCGCCAACGGTCGCGGTCGACCGGCGGAAAATCGCTGTCTTTGCAAAAGTCGCGCTTCCATCGCGAACGCGGCAGCCTCCTCATCCGGGAACATGTCCCGGTCAACCGACCTGATCACTTGGCATCGCCTGCGGCCGAATAGCCTCGGCGCATTTGCCGGAACCAATAGGGGACATGGGCGCAAAACTCTAGGCCCGACTGCGCGGAATGTTTTCGATTTCGCCGGTCGGCGGTTCGATGGTCTGCCGGACCGACGCATTGGGGCCACAGCGCGGGCACCGCCGGCCGCCGGCATGCCGTCACCGCAGGCGTTGTCCGTGCCGCCCGCACCTGACTATAGGGAAGCGAGCGGCCGGCGCTGAACGCCGGCTACAGGCACAGCCAAGGGGGGCGGCATGGCACAGGACGAAAGCATCTTCATCGGGGCGAGCCGGCGACCCGACGATTCCTACCAGAAGCCCGAGGAGCTGTTCCTCAAATACGCCAACCGGCACGGTCTGGTGACGGGCGCGACCGGCACCGGCAAGACGGTGACGTTGCAGGTGCTGGCCGAAGGCTTTTCGAACGCCGGCGTGCCGGTCTTCTGCGCCGACGTGAAGGGCGATCTCTCGGGAATTGCAGCCATCGGCGAGCTGAAGGACGTGCTGGTCAAGCGCGCCGAGACGATCAAGCTCGACCCTTACGAGCCGCAGGAGTTCCCGGTCATCTTCTGGGATCTGTTCGGCGAGAAGGGGCATCCCATCCGCACCACGGTTTCCGACATGGGGCCGCTGCTGCTGTCGCGCCTGATGAACCTCACCGAGGCGCAGGAAGGCGTGATGAACATCGCCTTCCGCATCGCCGACGAGGAAGGCCTGCTGCTCCTCGACATGAAGGACCTGCAGTCGATGCTGGCCAATCTCGCCGAGCGCGCCGACGAGATTTCCGCGCAGTACGGCAACGTGACCAAGGCCTCCGTGGGCGCCATCCAGCGCTCGCTGCTGATTCTCGAACAGCAGGGCGGCGACCATTTCTTCGGCGAGCCCGCGCTGAAGATCGCCGACCTGATGCGCACCACGCGCGACGGGCGCGGCGCGATTTCCGTGCTTGCTGCCGAGCGGCTGATGATGAACCCGCGCCTCTACGCCACCTTCCTGCTGTGGCTCCTGTCGGAGCTGTTCGAGGAACTGCCGGAGGTCGGCGACCCCGAACGCCCGCGGCTGGTGTTCTTCTTCGACGAGGCGCATCTGCTCTTCGACGATGCGCCGAAGGCGCTGGTCGACCGCGTCGAGCAGGTCGTGAAGCTGATCCGCTCCAAGGGCGTCGGCGTCTTCTTCGTCACGCAGAACCCGCTCGATATTCCCGACGAGGTGCTGGCGCAACTCGGCAACCGCATCCAGCATGCGCTGCGCGCCTACACGCCGCGCGAGCAGAAGGCGGTGCGGACCGCCGCCGACACGTTCCGGCCCAACCCCGATTTCGACTGCTTCGAGGCGATCACCAAGCTTGGCGTCGGCGAGGCGCTTGTCTCCACCCTCCAGGCAAAGGCGATACCCTCGGTCGTCGAGCGCACGCTGATCCGTCCGCCGTCCTCGCGGATCGGGCCGATCACTGACGCCGAGCGCCAGAAGCTGGTCGCGACCAGCCCCGTGGCCGGGCTCTACGACGATACCGTCGATCGCGAATCGGCCTTCGAGCTGCTGCAGAGCCGCGCACAGAAAGGCGGCGGCGGCCGCCGAAGAGCTGGCACGGCATAAGGCGGAGGAGGAACAGCAGGCGCGCGAGCGAGAAGGAGAAGCGCAAGACCGAGCGCACCTATCGCGACGACCGTTACGAACGCTCGTCGAGTGGGCCCGTGGACGGGCAGCCGCCAGACGGTTGCGGAAGCCGCGGTCAAATCCATCGTGCGGTCGGTGAGTTCGTCGCTAGGCCGCGCGATCGTGCGCGGCATCCTGGGCAGCCTCAAGCGCTAGAAGAGCCGGCACCAATGGGCAGCGCCGGCTGGCCGGCGCCGCTTTGATTGCGGGAAAACAGCCTCAGACCGTGGCGAAGCCGAAGGAGCCGACGACGACCGGCGTCTTGTCCGGCACCCGGTCGTAGAGATCGATGATGTCCTGGTTGATCAGGCGGACGCAGCCAGACGACACCGACTTGCCGATCGACCACCACTCCGGCGAGCCGTGAAGGCGGTAGAGCGTGTCCTTGCCGTCCTGGAACAGGTAAAGAGCGCGCGCGCCGAGCGGGTTGTCGAGCCCGGGGGCCATGCCACCGTTTTCCGCGCTGTATTTCTGCAGTTCCGGCTGGCGCGCGATCATTTCCTCCGGCGGCGTCCAGGTCGGCCATTTCTGCTTCCACTGGATGATGGCACGGCCCTGCCACTCGAAGCCGGCGCGGCCGAGGCCGACGCCGTAGCGCAGCGCCTCGCCCCCCGGTCGCACGAGATAGAGGAAATGGCCGACCGTATCGATGACGATCGTGCCTGGCCGTTCGCCGGTCGGATCGGCCACGACCTGCCGGTAAAACCGGGGATCGACCTTCTCGATCGGCACGGCGGGGATTTCATAGCCCTCGTCGATCATCGGCCCGTACATGCGCTGGTATGCTGTCAGCGACGGGTCGATCGGCGGCGGGGCGTTCCGGCCTCGGCGTGCGGGGAACGGTGGTGCATCCCGACATGAGGGCGGTGGCGGCGCCTGCGGCGGCTCCGGCGAGCAGCCGTCGGCGGCTCATCAGTTTCGGGTGGGCGACAGAGGAGGGGGACATGGTGCTCCGAGACAAATTGCGAAGGTGAGAACGAGCGGATCGCCGCGCGGTTCCCCGCGGCATCGCAGACGGCCCCGCGGTGGGGTGCGATTCTCGCCTCTTCTTGGTGAACGAATGACTAATGCGCCACCGCACGACGGCGCTGTGAAGGCCGAGTTGTGCAACGCACTAGCCTTCCGCGCCACCGCGTCACATTGCCGCCAGCAGGCCCTCCAACGACGGCAGGATCATGGCGGGCGGAAAATCGCGATATTCGTCGGGCTGCCGGGCGCGGTTGATCCACACCGTTCGGAAGCCGAATTTCGAGGCCCCCGCGATGTCCCAGCGGTTCGAGGATTGGAACGACACCGCCTCGGGATAGAGCCGCCAGTCGGTCGTGACCATCTCGTAGACGGAGGCGTCGGTCTTGAAGCGGCCGACGCGCTCGACCGAGAACACCTCGTCCAGCACGTTCTCGAGCGCGGCCGACTTTACCGCCGCGTCCAGCATCTCCGGCGAGCCGTTCGACAATATCGCAACCCGGGCACCCGCCGCCTTCAGCGCCTTCAGCACGGCCGGCACCTCCGGATAGCAGTCGAGGTTCCAGTAGGCCTGGAGCAGCTTGACGCGAAGTGCGGGGTCGGCGCTGGGCACCTTGGCGAAGGCGAAATCCAGCGCCTGCTCGGTGAGTTGCCAGAAGTCCTGATGCGCTCCCATCAGCGTGCGCACCCAGGAATATTCGAGCTGCTTGGCGCGCCATATCTCGGAAAGGGCCTGCCCGTCGGGGCCGATCTCGCCGGCGTGCCGGCGCACCGCCGCATGCACGTCGAAGAGCGTTCCGTAGGCATCGAAGACGAATGCGGTGTGAGCCATGTCGCGGTCCGATTGTTGGCAGAGGGACTTGAACGCAAGCCGCCAATGGGGTCAAGCATTGGCGCGCTGGCCCATCGCTTTGCTCGCCGGAAGCGATTGACGCGGCCTTGCGAACCATCTTCCATGACGGCGACTTTGAAAAATTCGGGACGGCTGCAATGACGGTGGATACGAGCGCGAAGACGACTACCTGGACCTATGTCGACGGCGACTGGCACGAGGGCAACGTGCCGCTGCTCGGGCCGCTCAGCCATGCGATGTGGCTGGGCTCCTCGGTGTTCGACGGCGCACGCTGGTTCGAGGGCGTCGCGCCGGATCTCGACCGGCATGCCAAGCGCGTCAATGCCTCGGCGATCGCGCTCGGGCTCAAGCCGACGATGACGCCCGAGGAGATCATCGGCCTTACCATGGACGGGCTGAAGAAGTTCGACGGCAAGACCGCCGTCTACATCCGCCCGATGTATTGGGCCGAGCACGGCGGCTACATGAGCGTGCCGGCAGACCCGGCCTCCACGCGCTTCTGCCTGTGCCTCTACGAGGCGCCGATGATCGCGCCGAGCGGCTTTTCCATCACCGTGTCGCCTTTCCGCCGGCCGAGCTACGAGACCATGCCGACCAACGCCAAGGCCGGTTGCCTCTACCCCAACAACGGACGCTGCATCATGGAGGCCAAGTCGCGCGGCTTCGACAACGCGCTGGTGCTGGACATGCTCGGCAACGTTGCCGAGACCGGCACGTCCAACATCTTCATGGTGCGCGACGGCCACGTCTTCACGCCGGCGCCCAACGGCACCTTCCTGTCGGGCATCACCCGCGACCGCACCATGTCGCTGCTCGCCGAATACGGCTTCCAGACGACGCAGAAGACGCTTTCGGTCGCGGATTTCCTTGACGCCGACGAGATTTTCTCCACCGGCAACCACTCCAAGGTGGTGCCGATCATCAAGATCGAGAACCGCGACCTTCAACCCGGTCCGGTGGCGAAGAAGGCCCGCGACCTCTACTGGGACTGGGCACATTCGACGGCGGCCGGTTGAGGCGCGCCCGTCCAAGCATATATACGTTGCGGCGCAGCGACGCGGCCGACCGCCCGGCGCCGGATACGCAAACGGATTTCATTCTATCGAGGGAGATACGATCATGGCTTTTGAATTGCCCGACCTGCCCTATGACTACGAGGCGCTTCAGCCCTACATGTCGAAGGAGACGCTCGAGTATCACCACGACAAGCACCACAAGGCCTATGTCGACAACGGCAACAAGCTGGCCGCCGAGGCCGGCATGGCCGACCTCCCGGTCGAGGAAGTCGTCAAGCAGTCCTACGGAAAGAACCAGGGCCTCTTCAACAACGCCGCCCAGCACTACAACCACATCCATTTCTGGAAGTGGATGAAGAAGGGCGGCGGCGGCAAGAGCCTGCCCGGCAAGCTGCAGACCGCGATCGACAGCGACCTCGGCGGCTACGACAAGTTCAAGGCCGATTTCGCCGCCGCCGGCGCCACGCAGTTCGGGTCCGGCTGGGCCTGGGTCGCGGTGAAGGACGGCAAGCTCGAGATCATGAAGACGCCCAACGGCGAGAACCCGCTGGTGCACGGCGGCGTGCCGATCCTCGGCGTCGACGTGTGGGAGCACTCCTATTACATCGACTACCGCAACGCCCGGCCGAAATACCTCGAGGCGTTCATCGACAACCTCATCAACTGGGACTACGTCCTGGAGTGCTACGAGAAGGCCGCCGGCTGAGCCGCAGCAAACATCGAGCAAGGAAACGGCCCCGCTTCGGCGGGGCCTTTTTGTTTGACGGTGTGTCCCAGGACATCACACAAGCGTGAAGTGCGCCCGCTCCCGATATTTCGCAACCTGCCGTCGAGCGGGGGTCGCCGCGAGACCGCCGAACGCGAATTGAATGGGAGAATGGCATGAAGCTGACTGCATCCGTGACGCTTGCGCTGGCGCTTCTGGCGAGTTCGGCCGTGGCCGGGCCGGTGGAGGATCGCGAGGCCTTCATGAAGGAAAACGGGCATCTGCTTGGCGAAATGGTGCCGATCGCCCGCGGACAGAAGGAATTCGACGCCGCCCAGGTGATGCAGTTGCTCAAGCAGTTCGGCGATCACTCCCAGGAACTCGATGTCGTCGCCATGTTCCCGGAGGGGACGGCGGGCCAGGCCGGGACGGAAAATCGCGCTGCGCCCGCGATCTGGGAGAATTTCGATGACTTCAAGGCCAAGGCCGAGAAGTTCAAGGCCGATGCGGCCGAGGCCGCCGGCAAGTCGCCGAAGGACGCCGCCGAGCTCGGCGCCATCCTCGGCATGGTCGGCGAGAACTGCCGCAGCTGCCACGAGACCTATCGGCTGCCCGAGAGCTGATCGCACGGCGCGCGGCGCACATGCGCTTTCTCGCCAGGCTGGTCGTCGCGCTGGTCGCGCTCGCCTGCGCGGGCGGTCTCGCATTCTGGCTGCTGACGCGGCCGGCTGAACTGGACGCGTCAGACCTCTCTCAACTCGCCGAGCTCGGCCCCGGCGATCCGGCGCGCGGCGAGCACATGTTCTGGGCCGGCGGCTGCGCATCCTGCCATGCCCGGCCGGGCGCGAAAGGCGACGCCAGGCTCGAACTTGTCGGAGGCGTAAGGCTTCAGACGCAGTTCGGCACTTTCGTCACGCCCAACATCTCGCAAGACGAGCAGGACGGGATCGGCGGATGGAGCGCGGCCGATCTTGCCAACGCCATGTTGAACGGGGTGTCGCCGGACGGCCGCCACTTCTATCCCGCGTTCCCGTACACGTCGTACGCCCGCATGCGGCTTGCCGACATCAACGACCTGCATGCATTCCTGCAGACGCTGCCTGCGGTGAAGGGCAGGGCGGGCGAGCACGAACTATCGTTTCCCTTCACCCTCCGCCGCGGCCTCGGCCTTTGGCAGTTCGCCTTCCTCGACCGCGAACCCGTGGTCGCTCTGCCGGAAGCCGACGAGCAGGTGCTGCGCGGCCGCTATCTGGTTGAAGGCCCTGGCCATTGCGGCGAATGCCACACGCCCCGCAACGTTGCCGGGGCCATGCGCAAGGACGAATGGCTGGCCGGGGCGCCTGCCGCGACGGGCAAGGGCAACGTGCCGAACATCACCTCCGGCCCCGGCGGCATCGGCGACTGGTCCGCCGACGACATCGCCTATTTTCTGGAAAGCGGCTTCATGCCGGACTTCGATTCTGCCGGCGGGGCGATGGCCGAGGTCATCGACAACACCGCCCGCCTGCCGGCGGAGGATCGCGCGGCGATCGCGGCCTACCTCAAAGCGATCCCGCCGCTGCCGAACGGCTACTGAGACCTACATCTCGGCAGCGACCGGCGGTTTCTGGGCCGCCTGTGGATGGCCGTGTCCAGCCGCCCCGACGCGTGGCTTCGTGAGCAGGAACACCATCGCCGCGACGACGGCGAATGCAGCGATCTCGTAGATGAGTGCCTGGCCGAGACCCGCCACGAAGGCCGGATGCGGGGCCGAGCCTGTCTGGAAACGCCCGGCCAGCGTGGAAAAGAAGATCTGCCCGGTTATCGCGATGCCCAGGGCGCCACCGACCTGCTGAAGCGACTGCAGCGCGCCGGAACCGGCGCCTGCGTCCTGCGGCGGCACGTTGGCGAGCACCGTCTGGAACAGCGAGGAAATCCCGATACCCATGCCGAAGCCGGAAATCAGCAGCGGTAGCACGAGGCGCCAGTGGTCGACCTCCTCGCCGATTTCGCCGACGCGCAGCTTCAGGAAGGACATGCCGGCCATCAAGACGAGCGAGCCGGCGGCGACGCGTCGCCGCGGCCAGCGGCCGCCGAGCCGGCCGGTCACCACCGACGCGATAAGCACGCCTGCGGGGAAGGGCACGGTCGTCAGGCCGGATTGCAGGGCCGAGAAGCCGAAACCGGTTTGCAGGAAAACCGCCAGCACCAGAAAGAACCCTGCCACGCCCGAGAAGAACACGGTCACCATCGAGATGCCGATCAGGAAATTCCTGTTGGTCAGCAGCGACACCGGCAGAAGTTCGCTGCGGCCGAGCCGTTCCTGTCGGCGTTCGTAGAAGTAGAAGCAGGCGAGACCGACAAACGAGGCTGCGAACATCGCCCAGGTCCAGGCAGGCCAGCCGAGCGAATGCCCCTCGATCAGCGGATAGACGAGCAGCACGATCGAAATGCCTGCGATCAGTATTCCGCCGATGTCATGTTTGAGGTTGGCGTGGCGAGGCAGATCGGGAATGAGCGCACGACCGGCGATGACGGCGAAGATGCCGATCGGAATGTTGACCAGGAAGATCGGTCGCCAGTCGAGGCCCCACAGATCGGCATTGATGAGCAGGCCGCCGACCAGCGGCCCCGCGACGGAGGCGAGGCCCGCCGAGAGACCGAAGAACGAGAACGCCAGGCCCCGCTCATTGGGCGGAAACATGAGCTGCACGATGGCCATCACCTGCGGCATCATCATTGCGCCGCGAAAGGCCCTGGAATACGCGCGCGATGATCAGCGTCGTCATCGTCGGCGCGCTGCCGCAGACGGCCGAAAAGATGGTGAAGCTCGTCACGCCGATCAGGAACATCGACTTGCGGCCGAGCGCGTCGCCGAGGCGGCCGAACGGAAGCAGGCCGAGCGCGAACGCCAGCACGTAGGCCGCGACCACCCATTCGATCTGGCTGCTGGTCGCGCCGAGCCCCTGCTGCATGCGCGGCAGCGCGACGTTGACGATGGTGACGTCGATCAGGTTCATGAAGCCGGCAAGAAGCAGCACGGCCAGGCCGACCCAGCGCTGGGGATGCGCCTCCGCTTCTTCTGGGGAGCCGGGTTGATGATGTGCCGTGGCACCGGTGGAGGAAGTGGATCGCGCGTTCATGGTGTTTTGTCCCTGGGAAGAGGTGCTTTGGTTTGCGTTGGCCGTCGGGCCGCTGGCCGGCTTGACGACGGCCTTCTCGATTTCGAGCGCATAGCGGTCGAAGGCGGCGAGGTCGGTGCCGTGGAAACGGGGAAAGGCGACGAGGGCGCCGATCAGCATCGTGGCGCCGAGCGCCGGATCGATGTCGTCGCGAAAGCTGCCCTCGGCCTTGCCGGCGGCGAGCATGCGCTCGAACATGCCGTGCCAGTATTCCTGCATCGGCCCGATCTCTGCCTTGATCTTCTCGTCGCGCCGGGCCCGCTCGATCAGTTCGCTGAACGCGAGCAGCAGCTCGAAATCGGTCTCCAGCGTTTCCCTGAAGTCGCCGAATTCGAGGCGTAGCTGTTCGATCCCGCTCAGGCCCTCGCGCGGACGAGCCACGCTCTGGGCGATGAAGGCTTCGCGCATCGAACTGGCCAGCAACTGGATCAGCGCCTCCTTGCTCGGCACGTGATAGTGCAGCGTCGCGATGTTGATGCCGACGCGATCGGCGATGTCGCGCGTGCGCAGCCCCTCGAAGCCGCGCTCGGCCACGAGCGCGCGGGCGGCTGCCGCGATCTCGTCGCGGCGCTTGTCGGCAGGGGAGGGCGTGCAGTGTTCGGGTTTCATCCATCAATCAATTGATTGAGAGATGGCGAGAAGTCAAGCAGTGCCGCGCGCAATGCTGCCATTCACTGTCAGCATGGCTTCGGGGGATGCGCTGGCGCGCACCCTGTTGGTTCGCAGACGCGGCACGCGCCGCGCCTGCGACGCGCGAGCGTGCCGCGATGGCCCGATCAGTGCTTCGGTGCTGCTCCGGCCCGGCCGGTCACCTTCAGCGCGAAGGCGTAGGAAAGCGCGATCTCCTCGAGACGCGCGAACCGGCCGGAGGCGCCGGCATGGCCGGCGTCGAGATTGATTCGGAACAGCACGGGCGCACCGCTGGTGGATCGCTCCCGCAGCCGCGCCACCCATTTTGCCGCTTCCCAATAGGTGACGCGCGGATCGGTCAGCCCGGCCACCGCCAGGATCGGCGGATAGGGATGGGCGCCGACATTGTCGTAGGGCGAATAGGCCGCGATCACGCCGTAGTCGTCGGGCGAGGCGATCGGATTGCCCCATTCCGGCCATTCCGGCGGCGTCAGCGGCAGCGTGTCGTCGAGCATCGTGTTGAGCACGTCGACGAAGGGCACTTCCGCGATGATGCCGCCGAAGGCTTCCGGCGCCATGTTGGCGATCGCGCCCATCAGCATGCCGCCGGCCGAGCCGCCCTGCGCGACGATGCGGTCGTGGCTGGTGTATTTCTCGGCCACCAGATGGTTGGCTGCGGCGATGAAGTCGGTGAACGTGTTCGCCTTCTTCTCGCGCTTGCCTTCCTCGTACCACGAAAAGCCCTTGTCCTTGCCGCCGCGGACATGGGCGATGGCGTAGACGAAGCCGCGATCGACCAGCGACAGGCAGTTGGTGTTGAAGGCGGCCGGAATGGCGATGCCGTAGGAGCCGTAGCCGTAGAGCAGGCAGGGAGCGGAGCCGTCGAGCGGCGTGTCGCGGTGATAGACCAGCGACACCGGCACCAGTTCGCCGTCGGCGGCCGGCGCCATCAGCCGGCGCGTCACGTAATGGTCGGGATCGTGGCCGGACGGCACTTCCTGCGTCTTCAGCAGCGTGCGCTCGCGCGTCCGCATGTTGTAGTCGAAGAGCTGCGCCGGCGTCGTCATCGAGGAATAGGAGAAGCGCAGCATCTCGGTGTCGTATTCGAACGACCCGCCGAGCCCGAGCGAATAGGCCTCCTCGTCGAAGGCGATCGTGTGTTCCTCGCCGCTTGCCCGCTCGCGGATGACGATGCGCGGCAGACCGTCCTTGCGCTCCAGCCGCACCAGGAAGTCGGCGAACCCCATGATCGACAGGATCAGCCGGCCAGGCTCGTGCGGCACCAGCTCGGTCCAGTTTGCCGGCGCGGGGTCGGAGACCGGCGCCGTCATGATCTTGAAGTCCTTGGCGCCGTCGGCGTTGGTGAGCACGAAGAAGACGTCGCCGCCTTCCTCGAGGTCGTACTGCACGCCGGTCTTGCGCGCCGCCACCAGCTTCGGTTCGGCGTCCGGATCGTCGGCCGGCAGGATGCGGTATTCGCTGGTCTCGTGGTCGTTGATGGCGATGAAGATCCAGTCGTTGCGGCGGCTGCCGCCGGCGCTCATGAAGAAGCCCGGGTCCTTCTCCTCGTAGACCAGCCGGTCCTCGCCGGTCCCCGCCGATGCGGTGATGGAGGAGCTTCGACGGGCGGTGATTGGGGTCGAGCCGCGTGTAGAAGAAGCCGCTGTTGCCGGCGTCCCACACGCCCGACCCGCCGGTGTCGGCGACCGTCTCGGCCATGTCCTCACCGGTGGCGACGATCGCGCACCTTGAGCGTGTAGAACTCCGAGCCCTTGTCGTCGAAGCCCCAGATCAGCCGGGCGTGGTCGCCGGAATGATCGACGCCGCCGATGCGGAAATAGGCCTTGCCCGCGGCTTCCTTGTCGCCGTCGAGCAGCACCTCTTGTTCGCCGCCTTGCGCCGGCACGCGGAAGAAGCGCGGCTGCTCGCCGCCGGTCACGAAGGCGGTGCCGTAGGCAAACGGCCCGTCGCGCAGCGGCACGGACGAATCGTCCTCCTTGATGCGCCCCTTCATCTCCGCGAACAGCTGCTTCCGCAGCTCCGCCGTGTCCTCCAGCATCGCCTCCTGATAGGCGTTCTCCGCCTCCAGATGGGCGCGGATCGCCGGGTCGAGCAGCGAGGGATCGCGGAACACGTCCTGCCAGTTGTCGGCCCTCAGCCAGGCATAGTCGTCGGTGCGCGAAATGCCGTGGCGCGTGTCGGTGGCGGGCCGCTTCTCGGCGGCGGGCGGGGCGATGTCCGGGAAAAGTCGTTTCTGCTGCATGATCTCGCTTCGTGTGTCGGTTGCGCCTCTATCTAGTGATCCGGCCGCCGCGTGTCAGCCGTTCGTCGAATACACCGTGGCGCGTCGGCCAACGCGTCCCCATATCGCACTTGCCGCACCATTCCTCAGCCGGTAATGGACGGCGCGCGACATTTTCATGACGCTGCGGTTTCGCGCGAAACCTCTCAGGGGCGCCCCGACTGGATGGACACGGCCGAACAATCGCTGACGCTCCTGGCCCTTGTTCTGCCGTTCCTGGCTGCCGCGGCCGCGCCGTTGCTGACCCGCTGGCTCGGCCACAACGCCGCCTGGGTGCTGGCGCTGGCGCCGCTGTTCATGGTCGTTCACTTCGCCGGCTTTCTCGGCCGGGTGGCTGCCGGCAACGAGCTTCTCGGCGGCGTTTCCTGGATTCCCAGCCTCGGCGTCGACTTGTCGTGGCGGCTCGACGGCCTGTCGCTCACCTTCGCGCTGCTGATCGCCGGCATCGGCACGCTGATCGTGCTCTATTCCGGCGGCTACCTGAAGGGCCACGAGCACCAGGGGCGGTTCTTCTCCTTCATCCTGATGTTCATGGGCTCGATGCAGGGCCTGGTGATCGCCGATTCCTTCCTGACGCTGTTCGTGTTCTGGGAACTGACCTCGATCACCTCCTTCCTGCTGATCGGCTTCGACCATCGCCGCGAGGCCGCGCGCCGCGCCGCGCTGCAGGCCCTGCTCGTCACCGGCATCGGCGGCCTGTCGCTGCTGGCCGGCCTGCTGGTGATCTGGAACGTCACCGGCGCGAACTCGCTGTCGGCCCTTGCCGCCACGGGAAGCGCGCTGAGGGACAGTCCCTTCTATCTGGCCGCGCTGATACTGGTGCTCGGCGGCGCCTTCACCAAGTCGGCGCAGTTTCCGCTGCATTTCTGGCTGCCCAACGCGATGGAAGCGCCGACGCCTGTCTCGGCCTACCTGCATTCGGCGACCATGGTGAAGGCCGGCGTCTACCTGCTGATGCGGCTCAACCCGGTGATGGGGGGCACGGCGGCGTGGGAAACGATCCTGCCGGTGTTCGGCGGCACGACGCTGATCGTCGGCACGCTGCTGGCGATCCGCCAGACCGATCTCAAGCTGATGCTGGCCTACACGACCGTCGCCTCGCTCGGCCTGCTGGTGATGCTGACCGGCTTCGGCTCGGAAGAGGCGGTCACGGCGGCGGTCCTCTACCTGATCGCCCATTCCATGTTCAAGGGCGCGCTGTTCATGGTCGCCGGCGCGGTCGATCACGAGGCCGGCACGCGCGACCTGACGCGCCTCGGCGGGCTCTACCGCGCCATGCCGATCACCTTCGCCGCCGCGGTGCTTGCCGCCTGTTCGATGGGCGGCCTGCCGCCCTTCTTCGGTTTTCTTGCCAAGGAAGAGACCTATGGCGGCCTGGGTTTCGGCGACGGCTGGACGGCGACGCTGACCGATCGTCGCGATCGCCGGCAACGCGCTGATGTTCGCCGCCGGTTTCGCGGTCGCGCTGAAGCCTTTCCTCGGCGCCCAGGTCGAAACGCCGCGAAAGCCGCACGAGGCGCCGCTGATGCTCTGGCTGGGCCCGATGGTGCTCGGCCTCGGCGGCCTGCTTTCCGCGCTGCTCGCCGCGACCAGCCACGCCTTCTTCTCCGGCCCCATGTCGAGCGCGGTGGCGGGCGCGGCGGTCGAGGTGCACGCCTCGCCGATCGCCGCATGCCGGCCTGCCGCTGACGCTGTCGATCGTCACCATCGGGCTCGGCATCCTCGCCTACCTGGCGCTGGCGCCGGCGCGCGCGGCGGTCGCCGGAACGCTCCACGCCATCGGCTGGGGACCGGATCGCGGCTTCGACCAGGTCGTGCGCGGCATCGTGCGGCTGTCCTTCCACGTCACCCGCATCGTGCAGGGCGGCCGCATGGACATCTACATGGCCGCCACCTTCCTCGTCGTCGCGCTGGCGCTGTTCGTGCCGATGATCGGCGCCGGCGAACTGCCGGTGATGCCCGCGTTCCCGGTGCTTCCCTTCTACGAATGGGCGGTGATTGCCATCGCTGCGATCGGCCTGGCCGCGGTGATCTACGCCAGCGACCGCCTGACCGCGATCGTCTCGCTGGGCATCCAGGGCTTCGCCGTGGCGCTGCTGTTCATGCTTCTCGGCGCGCCGGACCTGTCGTTCACCCAGTTCATGGTCGAGACGCTGTCGGTCGTCATCCTCGCGCTGGTCATGACACGGCTGAGGCTCGAACCGGCCGATCACCGTTCCCTGTCGGAAAAGCTTGTCGACGTGCCGATCGCCGCCGTCACCGGTCTCGGCTTCGGCCTGCTGCTTCTGAAGGTGACGCAGCTCACCTTCGACCCGACGCTGTCGGATTTCTTCGCCCGCTACTCCTACGAGATCGCCCACGGCCGCAACATCGTCAACGTCATCATCGTCGACTTCCGCGGCCTCGATACGCTGGGCGAGATCTCGGTCGTCATGATCACCGGCCTGGCGATCCTGGCGCTCATCCGCATCCGCGCGCGCCGGGCGCCGGCGGCGGAAACGGGAGCCGCCTGACATGCGCACCGTCATCTTCCGCACCACCGCGCCGTATCTCACCAGCCTGATGGTGCTGTTCTCGGTCTTCGTCCTGCTGCGCGGCCATAACGAGCCCGGCGGCGGCTTCATCGGCGGGCTGATCGCGGCCTCCGCCTTCGCCATCTACGGCATTGCCTGCGGCGTCTCGCCGGTCCGCCGCGCCCTCTATTTCCATCCGATGACGATCTCCGGCTTCGGCCTGTTCATCGCCGCGATCGCGGGCCTGCTGTCGCTGGTCTTCCAGGTGCCGTTCCTCACCGGGCTGTGGACGAGCTTCTACCTGCTCGGCGTCACCATTCACGTCTCGACGCCGATGCTCTTCGACATCGGCGTCTATCTCGTCGTCGTCGGCGCCATCACCTCGATCGCGCTGGCGCTCGAGGAAAGGGAAGGCGACTGATGGAAACCGCCGTCTCCGCCCTGGTCGGCGTGTTCTTCGCCGTCGCCGTCTACCTGATGCTGTCCCGGCACATCATCCGCATCCTGCTCGGCACGGTGGTGCTGTCCAACGGCGTCAACCTTCTGCTGTTCACGGCAGGCCGCCTGACGCGCGAGGTGCCGCCGATCATTCCGGACGGCCATTCGGTCCCGGAGGTGGCGACCGCGAACCCGCTGCCGCAGGCGCTGGTGCTGACGGCGATCGTGATCTCGTTCTCGCTGTTCGCCTTCCTGCTCGTGCTCGCCTACCGCGCCTATCAGGAACTCGGCACCGACGACACCGACGAGATGCGCATCGCCGAGCCGCGCGGCGAGGGCCTGCCGCCGATGGGATATTGAGGATTTCATGGCGGTAGGCGACCAGGCGAAAGTCTTTTCCGACGCGATAATCACCGGCCCGACGCCCTACGCGGACTGGCTGGTGATCGCGCCCGTCGTGCTGCCGATGCTGATCGGCGCCGTCCTGTTGATGATCCGCCACCGCACGACCACCCAGGCGTGGACGGCGGTCGCGGGGCTGGGGCTGCTGCTCGTCGTCGACATCGCGCTTATGGCGCAGGTCGTGGTGTCCGGCCCGCTGGTGATGACCATGGGCCGCTGGCTGCCGCCCTTCGGCATCGCGTTCGCGGCCGATCTGCTGGGCGTCACCTTCAACACGGCCGGCTGCTTCGTCGCCTTCGCCGCCGCGATCTATTCGGTGCGCGACATCAACAAGGCGGGCCGCCGCTACGGCTTCTATCCGTTCCTTCTGCTGATGATGGCGGGGCTGGGCGGCGCATTCCTCACCGGCGACATCTTCAATCTCTACGTCTGGTTCGAGGTCTTCCTGATCTCGTCCTTCGGCCTGCTGGTGCTCGGCTCGGAGCGGCGGCAGATCGACGGCGCGACCAAATACGCCGTGCTGAACCTGGTGGCGACGACGCTGTTTCTCGTGGCGACCGGCTATGTCTACGGCACGTTCGGCACGCTCAACATGGCCGACATCGCCCGCAAGGCGGCCGGGCTGCGCGACACCGGGCCGCTGACGACGATCGCCGTGCTCTACCTCGTCGCCTTCGGCATGAAGGCCGCCGCCTTCCCGCTGAACTTCTGGCTGCCGGCCTCCTACCATACGCCGCGCATCGTCACCGGCGCACTGTTCGGCGGCCTGCTGACCAAGGTCGGCGTCTACGCCTTGCTCAGAAGCCTGGTCATGCTGTTCCCGCCCGAACGCGCCATGCTGTCCGGCGTCATCGCCTGGGTAGCCGGACTGACGATGATCCTCGGCGTCATGGGCGCGCTGGCGCAGACCGACATTCGCCGCCTGCTCGGCTTCCTCGTCATCTCCGGCATCGGCGTCATGCTTGCCGGCCTGGCGATCGGCAACGAGGCGGGCATCGCCGGCACTGTTGCCTATGCCGTCCATTCCATGCTGGCCGTTACCGGGCTCTATCTGCTGGCCGGCGCGATGAACGCGGCCGGCGGCAGCTATTCGCTGGACCGATTGTTCGGCCTCTACAGGCCGCTGCCGCTGCTCACGGCCATGGCGCTGCTGCTGGTGCTGGCGATCGGCGGCCTGCCGCCCGGCTCGGGCCTGTGGCCGAAGGTCATGCTGGTCCGCGCCTCGCTCGACGCCGGTGCGTGGTGGCTTGCCGCCGCCATCCTGGTCAGCAGCTTCCTCACGGTGCTGGCGCTCGGCCGCGTCTTCGCGCTGGCCTTCTGGCGCGACGGGCCCGCCGACGACGAGCCGGCCGAGATCCGCGAAGTCGCAACGGTGCCGGGCGTCAGCCGCGCCGCGCTGGTGCTGCTGTGCGTTCCGATCCTGATCCTCGGCGTTTATCCCGAGCCGGTCATCAAGTTGGCCAACGGCGCGGCGATGGGCCTCGTCGACGTTTCGGGCTATGTCGGGCACGTGTTCCCGCGAGGAGCGGTGGAATGACGCTGTTCCTGTTCAACATCCTGCTGGCGCTTGCCTGGGCGGCGATGACGGGCAATTTCACGCTCGCCAACCTGCTGTTCGGCTTCGTGCTGGGCGCCGGCGCGCTCTACATGATCCGCGAGCAGGTCGGCTCCGTCGGCTACCTGACGCGGTCGTGGCGCGTGCTGTCGCTGGGCCTGCTGTTCGTCTACGAGCTGCTTCTGTCGGCCTGGAAGGTCGCCGTCCTGGTGCTGTCGCCGAAGATGGACCTGAAGCCCGGCATCTTCGCCTATCCGCTTGAAGGTCGATCGGGATTTCGAGATCACGCTTCTTGCCAACCTCATCACGCTGACGCCGGGCACGCTGTCGGTCGACGTTTCGGAGGATCGCCAGGTCCTCTACGTTCACGCCATCGACTGCTCCGATCCCGACGAGACGCGCCGCGACATCGCCGAGGGCTTCGAGCGCAAGATCATGGAGGCGTTCCGGTGAGCGGCGGCGCGGGCTTCCTGCAGGTCGCCGAGATCATCGCGCTGGCGCTGCTCAGCATCGCCTTCCTGCTCAACGTGTTGCGCGTCGATCATCGGCCCGACCCTGCCGGACCGCATTCTCGGGCTCGACGTGCTGGTGGCGACCGCCATCGGCTTCATCGCCGTGGTCGGCATCCGCACCGGCCACACGCTCTATCTCGACATCGCCATCGCGCTCGGCCTCGTCGGCTTCCTGGCCACCGTCGCCTTCGCCCGCTTCGTTTTGACGCACGGCCAGGGCGACGGCGATCTCGACGCGGACGAAGACATGGAAGACTATCCGGAGGAAGAAGAATGATCGAAACGATCCAGAACTATCTCGCCGGATCTCTTCTGGTCGTGGGATCCTTGTTCGCGGTGAGTTGCCGCGATCGGGGTGCTGCGGCTGCCCGATGTCTATTCGCGCATGCATGCCGCCTCCAAGGCCGGCACCGTGGGATCGGGCGCCATGATGATCGCGCTTGCCGTGTTTGCCGACGATCTTGCAACCGCCACGCGCGCGATCGCGGGCGTCGTGTTCTTCATGCTCACGGCCCCGATTTCGGCCCATCTGCTGGCGAAAGCCGCCTATTCGGCGGGCTACCGGTTATGGGATCGTTCGGTGATGGACGATATGCCGCGGGCGAACAACTCTGAATCGGTTTAATCGCCGAATATTTCCAAGTTTAGATGACGTATCGTCAACTTGAAACCGCCGGCCGGGCGCACCTGCAGGTTGTAAATATCGCGGACGATCTACTTTCATTTTTGAGCGACGCCGAATTTTAGGGAAAGAAGCGCTCAAGTAAGGCGCCAAATAGTTTTTACTTGAATCATCAGCAATATCCTATATGTGCTCGACATGAATCGCGGAGTGGCAGATTTGCCGCGTCTTACGAGCCAGTGAGCGTTCCGCGATAATTCGAAGGCATACAATCTGGGACAAAAACGAATGGATACCGCAGAGATCACTTCGAGAAGCCAGGATGCGCTGATCGAACTCACCGCCGATGTTGTGGCCGCCTATGTCAGCAACAACCCGGTTCCGGTCGGAGAGCTTTCCAACCTGATCGCCGATGTGCACAGCGCACTCGGCCGTGTCGGTGGTGCTGCCGAACAGGCCCCTGCAGACAAGCCGAAACCTGCAGTCAACCCGAAGAAGTCGGTCCACGACGACTACATCGTCTGTCTCGAGGACGGAAAGAAGTTCAAGTCGCTCAAGCGTCACCTGATGACCCACTACGGCCTGACGCCCGAGCAGTATCGCGAGAAGTGGGGCCTCGATCCCAACTATCCGATGGTCGCCCCGAGCTACGCGGCAGCCCGCTCCAAGCTCGCCAAGGACATGGGCCTGGGCCGCAAGCGCAAGCGCTAGACGACCTCCTATCCCGACAATTCGCGATTGCGGGTTTCACGATGCGGCGCCTCCGGGCGCCGCTTTCGTTTCGGCGGCCGCGAACCGAGTTGCGGCCGCTTGGTGCCGCGTCAGCTGGCGCCAGGCCTGGCTGAGCGCGATGTGGCGGTTGAGGTCGTAGGACCAGTGCCGCTTCAAACCCTTCAGCCTTTCGCGCTCGAGCAGGCGCTCGACCTTGCGCAGGATTTCCTTGCGCCGCTCCGGCGTAGCCGCCAGTGCGGCTGAAAGATCTATTCCCGTCGCCAGGAAGAAGGCCGCCGTCTGGCGCGCCTCGGCCAGCTCTTCCTGCTTGCGTGCCTTGAATTCCTGCGCCTCGCGCCGCGAAAACCCGCTCATTGACCCGTCCTTTCATGTGGAGGCGTAAGTGTCGTCGCGCCGTGGAGGGCGGGGATAGAAAACGCCCTCGTTTCGGGACTGAATCAGAAAAGACGCAGGAGAATCAGGCGCTTGCAAGAATTGGTCTCGCCAAACAGTTCTTGATTTGTTCACAACTGCCGGCTGTGCGATATAAGGAATAAGTTCCTATATCAGCCAGGGAAGCCCGCAGTGCCATCCTCGATCCCGCGCCGAAACGACGATGAAACGCCGCCCGATCCGGCCACTCCGACATGGTCGCCGCCCGGTCCGGCGACGTCGCCGGAGAGTCGTCTGCGGCAGGATCGCGCGGTCGAGCTCTGCGACTGCGTCGTCGACATCGTCTCGGCGCTGTTCGGAACTTGCGGGCGCGAGATGCGGCAGCCGGGCAGGGGCGCCAACGACGTGGCGCGCGCTCGCCAGGTGGCGATGTATGTCTGTCACGTCGCACTGGGGTTGCGCATGATCGACATCGGCCGCGGCTTCGGGCGCGACCGCACCACGGTCATGCACGCCTGTCACCTGATCGAGGATCTGCGCGACGACGAGGAATTCGACCGGCTGATCGCCGATCACCGAGCGGGTGTCGTCGGTGGCGCTGAGGGAGCGCCGCCGCTGATGATGTCGAGCACGCAGGACGACAAGGCGGGGACAGCGAAGGACCTGGCGCGGCTGCTGCGGTTTCTCCGCCACGGCGAGGCGACGCTCGGCCGGGCGGCGCGGACCGACGCGCTGCTGCTGCAGGGCGGCGAACGCGGCACGGTTTCGGTCAGGCGGCCGGCACTCGAAGAAGCGGCGCGGCGCGGACTGGTCGAGCGGCAGGGCGACCGGCTGGCGCTTTCGGCCAGCGGACACGCCCTGGCGGTGCGCGGCGATGACCCGGCCGACGGGTTTCGCGCCCAGCACCAGGAGCGCGTGCACAAGACGATGGAGGTCGAGGGCATCCGGCAGGCGGTGGAGCTCGACCTGTCGGAATCGCCGCTGACGGCGATCGCCGCCCGCAAGGACCGCAAGGGCCGGGCATTTCTCGACGGTCGCGAGCTACGCGCCGGCGAGCGGCTGCGCAGCGACTACACGCGCGGACGGCTGGTGCCGCGGCTCGGCGCCAACTGGCAGGCGGCGGTGGCTTCGGGAAGGCGCGACGGCGGCGCCGGCGGCATGGCCGAACTGACGGACGCCGCGCTTGCGGCGCGACAGCGGGTCGACCACGCGCTGGCGGCCGTCGGCCCGGAACTCTCGGGCGTTCTGGTCGACGTCTGCTGCTTCCTGAAGGGGCTGGAGCAGGTGGAGATGGAACGCGGATGGCCGCAGCGATCGGCGAAGGTGGTGCTGAAGACCGCACTCGCCGCGCTCGCCCGCCACTACGAGCCGGAGCGGACCGGCCCGCGTTCGGGCAGCATTCTCCATTGGGGTGCGGAGAACTACCGGCCGCGCATCGGCGGCGTTCAGCCTGGCTGATGCGCCGGCGACAGCGCCTTCTCGGCCTCGGAGCGGATGCGCTTGATCATGGCGCGCAGGCCGTTGGCGCGCTGCGGCGTCAGGTGCTCGTCGAGGCCGAGCGTGCGCAACGTGTCCTCTGCGTCGATTTCGAGAATCTCGCTGGCGTGACGGCCCGAATAGAGCGCCAGCATGATCGCCACCAGCCCGCGCACGATGTGGGCATCGGAATCGCCGGCGAATGTCAGGACCGGATCGTCACCGTCTTCGCGCTGGCTCAGGAGCCAGACCTGGCTGACGCAACCCTGCACCTTGTGGGCGTCGTCGCGGGCGTCCTCGGGGTAGGGCGGGAGGTCGCCGCCCAGCTCGATCACGTAGCGGTAGCGCTCCTCCCAGTCGTCGAGCAGCGCGAAATCCTCATGGATGGTGTCGATCGTCGTCATGCCCCCGATATAGGGGCCAATGCGCGTCACGTCACCCGGTAAACCGGCTGACCGGTGGGCTGCTCAGTCGGCGGCCGGGATGCTGCCGGTCGCCATGCCGGCGTCGCCCGCCGGCTCCTCGCCCAGCTTCTCGTCGAGATACTGGTAGGCGAGCTTGGCGCCTTCGCGGGCGCGCACGCCGATCGTGTGGAAGGCCGAGCGGCCGGTCTCGCAGACGTCGGGCTTGCGCTCGCACATTCCGGCGATGTCGCCGACCGCCTCGCGGGCCGCAGACAGCGCCTGCACCGGCCCGACGGAATTCGAGCCGCTCCCCTGGCTCACGCCGAACGGGATGACCAGAAGCACCAGCGACAACCAGAAAGCCGCGCGGATGAGAAAGAACATGTCGACCTCGCATTGTCCACGACGCCGAAATGCCGGCGCCGTCCCCCAAACGCGCGCAGCATGGATCAGGTGCCGCAAAAACCGGCTTGATCCGGCCCTCGGCATTCGCGGCAAATTCGATTCGCATTTTAGCTAATCGCATTCGAGGCGAACTTGACGAAAGGTCAACCATTCCGCGCAAGCTCCCGTTGACCACCCAAGTGCCTGAAATTGCGGAAAAATTCGGAAAATCCGGCTTCCCGCGACGCGTTTCGCGCGCCGATCGCCGAAGTGCCGTTTGCCTTACCCTCTGTTTACCATGCCGGCAAAACCGCCCCGCCACGGCGCCGCAATCGTCCGAAATGAGACCTCGGCGGGCATGCCGGGGCCACGATTTATCCATTCCTTAAACGGTGGGTGCGAGTTTCGGACTCAAAGAAACCGGCCCGTCGAGAGGGCCAGGACGCAGCGTCGTCTTCCGGCCGCCGCGCCCCCGAGTGTGAGTGCGTTGACGTGAGTTCTCCTACGGCCCGAACCGGCGAATGGACTGCGGGTTTGATAGCCGGCTGCGAGCGGCTGGTTCACCCGAGTGCCGTTTCCAACGACGAGCGGACCGGCCATCGCAGGCTGATCGGCCTGGCGCTTGACCGCACCGTTTCCCGCAGCCGCCGCGCTGGTGCAGCTGCTGGCCGGCCTGCTTCCGATCGCCACCGTGCTGGCGCTCGCCTGCGCCGTGTTCGCCGGCGGCTGGGCGCTCGCCCTGCTCGTCGCGGTTACCGGCAAGCGGCGCGCCACCGAAGGGCTGCTGCTGGCGCTGTCGGTGCCGGTTCTGGCGTTCGTGATCGCGGCCGGTGGCGGCGCGGGCTCGCCACTTCTTCTGCTTGCGGCCGCTCCCGCGGTCGAGGCGCGCTGGGTCGCGCGCAGCCGGGAGGCCACGCTCGCCGGCGTGGCAGCCGGAGCCCTCGCGGCCCTTCTGGCGATCATCGTCGGCCCGCTGCTGATGCCTGCGACCTCGCTCGCCTACGGTCTCGCCGCCTGGCTGGTGCCCGGCGCCTACCTGGCGACGGTGTGGTTGCGCCGCCGGGAGCTTCAGGAGGAGACGCCCGGCGCGGGCTCGGCCATCGGCAGCCAGCCGGTGCTGCGCCAGCTGGAGGCGGCGGTGATGAGGATCGGACCTGACGGCGAGATCGTCGAAACCTCCGAACATTGCGCACGATGCTTCGGCATCCTGCCGGAGATGCTGATCGGCAAGCCGCTGCTCGACCGCGTCCATGTCGGCGATCGCGTCTCCTACATGTGTGCGCTTTCCGACGTTCGCGCAGGCGGGGGACCGAAGAAGCTTGCCCTGCGGCTGCGCCTGCCGACAGGCGAGCCGGGGCTTCCGGCCGACGGCTATCGCGGCTTCGAGATGGAACTGATCGGTGGCGATGCCGACGGCGGCGACGTCTTCGCCATCGCCCGGGACACGGCGGAACTCGACAGGCTGCGCGGCGAACTGCTTGCAGCTCGCGACAACGTCGCCAGCAGCGAGATCGCCAAGAGCCGGTTCCTGGCAGCCGTCAGCCACGAGCTGCGCACGCCGCTCAACACCATCATCGGCTTTTCCGACATGATGCTGCAGGAGATCGGCGGCCCGATCGGCGCGGCGCGCCGGCGCGAATATGTCGGCCTGATCCGGGAATCGGGCCACCATCTGCTGTCGGTCGTGAACTCCATCCTCGACGTCTCCAAGATCGAGGCCGGCGCCTATCACGTCCACCCCGAGCCGTTCATGCTGGCGGAGGCGGTGGAGCTGTGCCGCTCGATGATGGCGCCGCAGGCCGAAGCCGCCTCGGTGACGCTGACGACCCAGGTCACGGCGGAAGTCGGCGAGGTGGTGTGCGACCGCCGCGCGGTGCAGCAGATCCTGCTCAACCTGATGTCGAACGCCGTCAAGTTCACGCCCGAGAACGGCCGCGTCGCCGTCGAGGCATGGCGCAACGGCAGCAGGCTGGTCCTGACCGTGAGCGACACCGGCATCGGCATCGACGAGGCCGATCTGTGCCGCCTCGGCCAGCCGTTCGTGCAGGTGCAGAACGATCTGACGCGCCAGTTCGAGGGCACCGGCCTCGGCCTTGCTTTGGTCAAGGGACTGGTCAAGCTTCACCGCGGAGAAATGACGCTGGAAAGCGAGCCGGGGCAGGGCACCACGGTACGCGTCGTGCTGCCGGCCGACGGCCCGGCTTGCGAAACCCTCGACGCGCCCGGTGCGCCAGCCACGACAACAACAGCCGGAGAACGGGATGAGAAGATCCGCAGATCCGCTTGACCCCGACATGCCCGAGGGCCTCGGCGACGTCCTGCGCGACGGGCTGATGGCGTCCGTCGCCGCGATCGGCCGCAACCCGGTGGCCGTCGGCGGCACGACGGCGTTCCTGGTGGCGATGTTCTACGTGTCGGCCAACGCGATGTGGTACCAGCCGCACTTCCATGACGGCGCGTTCTTCGCGACGCGGCCGGCGACAGCCCAGCAGAAGGCGGTGACGGACGACGGCGCGACGCGCATCGTCATCGAGCGCGACGAGGTCGCAGCGCCGCCCGCAAAGCCCGACAACGACGTCATCGCCGCAGCCATCCGCGCCCGCAGCGGCGTTGCGGCGAACGATGCCGCCGGCAGCGCGGCCGCGCCGGCCGGCGACGCCACCGTAGCGAAGGTCCAGGGCCTGCTTGCCGATCTGCATCTCTATGACGGGCCGGTCGACGGCATCGCCGGGCCGCACACGCAGAAGGCTGTGCAGGCCTACCAGCAGATCGTCGGGCTGGAGACGACCGGAAAGATCGACGCGAGCCTGCTCGAGCAGCTGGGGACGGCCCCGAAGGTGCCGAAGCAGGCGCCGCCGCCCGCACCCCGGCCGGACATCACCGCCTCGGTCACGCCCGCTCCTTCGGACGCGGGCGAGACGCAGGTGGCGTCGCTGGACGGCGACCCGCGGGTGAAGCGCATCCAGGCGGGGCTGAAGGCGTTCGGCAATGACGGCATCGAGCTCGACGGCGTGGTCGGCCCGAAGACGAGCGCGGCGATCAAGGAATTCCAGGCGCTGTTCGGCCTGCCGCAGACCGGTCAGCCGGACGAGGCCGTGACCGCCAAGATGCGCGAAATCGGCCTGACCGATTGATCCCGGGGACCTGAACCTTGCGGGTCACCACCGATTTCTGGGTTTCCGCGCTGGTGCGCCGGGTCTTCAGCCAGGGAGGCTACGCGGCGGTGGTGAGACGCGGAGCGACGGAGGCCGGCGCGGTGTTCGTCAGCGAACGCAGCCGCATGGGCACGCTGACGCTCTACGGACCGGCGCCGCAGACGAGCTACGAGGAGGGGCGCCCGCAGGACCGCCAGTTCGTCGTGGTCGCCGAGGCCGAGGACGAGGAGAAGCTCGCCGAGCGGATCGCCCGCGAAACGCGGTTCGATCCCGACGTCTGGGTGATCGAGGTGGAGCCGGGCTCGCAGCCGATCACCGAACTGCTCGAGATTGCCAAGACCTGAATTTTCCGGAAATTGCGGGGGCGGCCGTATGGCGCCACGCCCGCTCTCAGGCGCTGAGCTGCCTGCGCACCGGCGCGACGGCGTCGCTGTTTGCCGCCTGCTTCGACGGCTGCTCGTTGACGGCGGCGCGGATGCGGTCGCTGGCCGTGTCCATGCGCCAGTCGCGGACGATGTCGCGCGCCTTTTGCGGATGCAACGTGTCGTAGCGCTCGTGGAAGACCTTGATCGCCTCGGGATGGGCGAAGCGGCCGGGGAAGACGGCTGCCACGATCACGAAGGCCTCGGCGGTGACGAGGTCGAGCGCGCGAAGCGCCGTCAGCAGATCGTAGTAGTAGTTGGCGCGCACGACGGCGTGCGCGCGGGAAAGGTCGACGTGCAGAAGGTCGGCCAGCGCCGTCTCGAACAGGCCCGATGCGCCGGTGAAGGCGGTGGCGCGCAGCTTCTGGTAGGCGCCGGCGGTGCTGGTGCGCGCGATCTCGACGCGCGTGCCTTCCTCGCCGTGGCGTGGCATCGGAAAGGGGCGCTGCGGCGCCTCGAAGGGCTGCATCATGCCGCGCAGCAGCGTGCGGGTCTCCTCGGCCGTCTCCGGCTTGCGCGGCGACGGCGCCGGGGCGGCCGGCGTCTCGACCTGCGGGGCGACCTTGGGCTTCGGCATTTCGATCACGGTGGCCTCCAGGGCTCGCACGAGGTTCACGAGTGTGGGGTTGAGGGGGCGTCGCCGCGCGATGGCGCGGGCGTGGGGGAGCCCGTGGCGGCCGATCAGCGTGACGAGGTCGATGTCGGTGAGCGCCGGCGAGCGGGTGAGCAGGGCGGCCGATATCTCGACCGGTTCGGCGCAAAGCCGCCGCACCAGGCCGGCGGGCTGGCGGCTGCATTCGGACAGCGCGGCCGCGCAGAAGCGCTTGGTTTCGGGCGAGACGTTCTCGATCAGCGGCAGCGCGAGGTCGTCGAGCTGGGCGGCATCCCTGCCGGTCGGGCGCGTCAGCGAACAGAAGGCCGAGACCGCGGCGCGGAAGAGCCGCTCCGACTTTGCCCGCTCGGTACGGGCTGCGATATGCCTGAAATCGGCGGAAGACACGAACGATACGCCTACTCGAAGGACATGCTACGCAAACACTGGGGCCGACCGTCCCGCGCCGGCTTTTGGCCATGATTAGAACGACTTCGTTAGAAAGTTGTTAACCGTGTCGTGCGTTGATGCAGTCAAGGGGGCGTTCCAACCAGCTACGGCAAAGCCGACAGGAGAACGCGTGTCATGGCGACTATCCTTCCATTCGTCCCGCCGACAGGCTCGGGACGCATCCGCCGCGGCGCGGCCGACGGAGGCGGACAGGTCGTGATCTTTCCCGGCGTGCGCTACGAGCGCCACGATTTCGACGGACCCGGCGGTGCAGACGGCAACGGGGCCGAGGCAGGCCGCGAGACGGCCAGGCGCAGGCGCCGCGCCAAGTAGGCTTCAGCCGAGCAGGCCGAGATCGCAGGAAATGCCGTCGAGATAGTCGGCGACCACCTTGGACCAGGTGTGATCGGGCACGAAGGAGCGCACCAGCGCCATGCCCTCCGACACGTCGGCCTCCACGAACACCGAATTCTCGTATTCCGGCGGGATGCCCTTGCGCATCTCGATCATCTGCGCCGGCGTCAGGATGACGAAGTCGAGCGTGCCGTCGGTGGCGATGCGGTCGTTGAAGGAGAAGATGTTCTCGCCCTTCCGGTCGTAGACCGACATCGACCAGAACGGCACGGTGCCGGGCGCATGCACGCGCACCACGCCGTCCGAAAGGTCGAAGCGGCACACGATCGAATCGAACAGCGGGTCGACCGCATGCAGCAGCGAGCTGCCGTCGCCGGCCTCGTCGAGGCGCACCGGCGTGTAGGGCGCGGCGAGGTCGGAGACCTGCGCCCAGGCGTTCTGCTCGGTGTAGCGCGGCAACAGGAACAGGATCGCGATATGGACGACGCCGGCGCCGAGCACGCCGATCAGCAGCGCGTTGACGAGCTTAAGCATTGCACCCCGTCCGGCGGATGTGGGGCAGGCTCATGTCGGTGACGCGGGCGCTGGCGAGCGGCGTGTCGTAAAGCGTGAGCACGAAGCGCATCGGCCCGCTGCCGCCGACCGCCAGCCAGTTGCCGGGGGCGGGGTGGGGGCCGGCCGACACCGACGAACGTGCCCTGCGGATTGCGCAACAGGCCGAGCGAATGCAGCACCGGGCGGCGGCGGCCGACATCCGGCAGGACGACGCGGTTCGGATCGGCCGCGTAGAGCGTCCAGAAGCGGGCCGACGGGATCTCGCCCTCGATCGTGTAGGAGCAGCCGCGCCTGAGGGCGGCACCCAGGGAATCGTGCTGGGCGACGAAGGAGATGCCCTCCGCCTTGCCGAGCACCAGCCCGCCCTCGCGGGCGAACCGCGCCTTGGAATAGGGGTCGGCGTCGGGCGTGCCGACGGCCGGGAAGGCCGACCATTCGCCGACCTGGACGGCGCCGACGCCGAAGCCGGCGTTGAGCGCCACCCATACCGACCAGGCGCCGCCGCCGACGGCGATGGCAAGCGCGATTGCGGTCAGAAGCACCATCCTGATCATGCCGGGTCCCGCCGCCTCTCAGCGCATCGCGCCGACATAGGGAGCCCGGCGCCCGCCGCGCCGATGCCGCGCCGCAGCGCCCGCCGTGCCTGAAACCGTCCGTCGTGCCAAAGCCGCGCCCCGCATCTCCGCGCCCGCAACAAGCGGCCCCGGATGCGGTTTCGATAGCCCATGACGAGCCGGCGAGGCAAGCTCGCGCAGCGTCCGCGCGCGGGCCCCGCGAGGGCAGGGGCGCTCACAGCGACGACAGGGTTTCCGGCTTGGGCGGCGCGTCGAGCTTCGGCGCGTCGTGGAAGCGCTGCGACAGTTCGCGCAGGAAGCGGCTGGTCTCGGCCGACAGCACCTGCGGGCGCGTGTCCTGGGCCGGCGCGTCGCCGGCCTCGCCGTCGGCGGCCGCGACGTATTTCTGGCCGTCGACGAACGGGTCGGGCAGGCCGGGGATCGGCTTCAGCTCGATGTTCTCGTGGGCGTAGGCCATCAGCCGCTGCCAGGTCATCGCCGGCAGCGAGCCGCCGGTCATGTTGCGCGACGGGCTGTAGTCGTCGTTGCCGAGCCAGACGGCGGCGGTGTAGTTGCCGGTGAAGCCGCAGAACCAGGCGTCGCGGTAGGACTGCGTCGTGCCGGTCTTGCCGGCGACGCGCACGCCCGGCACCTGGGCGCGGCGGCCGGTTCCTTCCTCGGTGACGCCGACCAGCATCTGGTTCATCTCGGCGTCGGCCTTTTCCGTCACCACGCGGTGCGGCTTCGGCGCGTCGCGCGAGAAATCCCACACCACGTTGCCGTGCAGGTCGCTGATCTGGGTGATGCCGTGGCGGTAGCCGACGATGCCGCCGGTGGCGAGCGTCAGGTAGCCGGTCGCCTGGTCCATCACCGTCATGCCCGACGTGCCGAGCACCATCGTCTTGTGGCCCTCGATCGGCGATTCCACGCCCATGTCCTCGGCCATCTTCTTGATCGGCGGGATGCCGAGATAGTCCTTGGCGAGCCTGACCGGCGGGATGTTGTAGGAATGCTCCAGCGCGCGCTTGATGGTGACGCGGCCGTGATAGCTGCGCCCGTAGTTCTTGGGCTGCCAGCCGCCCCAGTTGATCGGCGTGTCGGAGACGAGCGAATCCGGCGTGAAGCCGTTCTCCATCGCCGTGGTGTAGACATAGGGCTTGAACGACGAGCCGGTCTGGCGCAGCGCCTTGGTGGCGCGGTTGAACTGGCTCTCGCCGTAGTCGCGCCCGCCGACCAGCGCCCGCACCGCGCCCGAATTGTCGAGCAGCACGATGGCGCCCTCGCTGACGCGGTAGCTCTTGCCGTATTGGCGCAGGTGGTATTCCAGCGACTCCTCGGCCGCCTTCTGCAGGTTCATGTCGATCGTGGTGCGCGCCACCATGGCGTGCACGCCGGTCTTGGCGGCGATCTCCTTGACCTGGTCGAAGGCCCAGTCGAGGAAATAGTCGGGGCTGTCCTGCTGGTCGCGGTCGATGGCGGTGGCCGGGTGGAGCCTGGCCGACAGCACCTGGCCCTCGGTCATGAAGCCGGCATCGACCATGTTGTTCAACACCACGTTGGCGCGCTCGCGCGCCGCCGGCAGGTTGACGTGCGGGGCGTATTTGGCCGGCGCCTTGAACAGGCCGGCCAGCATCGCGGCTTCCGCGAGGTCGACGTCCTTGATGTCCTTGCCGAAATAGAAATCCGCCGCCGCGGTGATGCCGAACGTGCCGCCGCCCATGTAGACGCGGTCGAGATAGAGCTGCAGGATCTCCTTCTTGGTGAGGTTCATCTCCAGCCACACGGCCAGGAACGCCTCCTTGATCTTGCGCTCCAGCGTCCGCTCGTTCGACAGGAACAGGTTCTTGGCCAGCTGCTGGGTGATGGTGGAGCCGCCCTGCACGACGGAATCGGCGCGCACGTTCTCCGACATGGCGCGCAGCAGGCCGACGAAGTCGATGCCGTAATGCTCGAAGAAGCGCCGGTCCTCGGTCGCCAGCACCGCCTTGACCAGGTAGTCCGGCATCTCGTCGACGGGCACGGAATTGCGCTGGATGATGCCGCGCTGGCCGATCTCGTTGCCGTAGCGGTCGAGGAAGGTGACGGCGTAGTCGTCCTGGGCGCGCCAGTTGCCGGCGGTGGCGTCGAAGGAGGGCATGGCCAGCGCCAGCATCACCACCGAGCCGGCCGCCCCCAGCGTGAAGCCCTCGCTCAGAAGCTCGAAGACGACGCGCCGCCAGCCGCGCACGCGGAACCGGCGGAAGAAGATGGTGATGTTTTCCCAGACCTCGCCGAGCGCGAAGCCGGATTCGTAGAGCGTCGTGTCGATCCACGAATCGATCGCGAGCAGCCAGGTCGCCCTTGGCCCCCTCGATTTCTTCGGCGTCTCGAATGGATCGCTCATGCCCCGCGTCGCCCGAACTTCACCCGTGGGAAGACTTGGTTCCGAACGGGGCCATTTGAAGGCTAACCCCGAAATCCCTCACCGGTTCCCTTCTGTGGCATTTGCGGGAAGGCCGACAAGCGGAAACGGGCGGAACGGTTAGGAGGCGTGGTTAAACGGCAACAGGTGGAGTTGGGGGGCGGCTACGCTGCTACCCGGTGCCCGGTGCTGCGGCCCCCGGCTTCGTCCTTTCCGAGAATGCCCCATTCGATAAGCTGGCCCATGCCACAATCGCCGCAGGCGCAAGTCTAATCACCGCAGATTTCGCGGAGAAGAAGCGGCGTATTCGCCGCAGCCGCAGGGCGTGGTGAGGCAAGGTTGAGGCGCCGCGAGCGTCGGATTTGTCACATGGGCAGCTGACAGGGAGTTTGCCAAGGTCGAAAAATCCAGCCGGAAATGGTATCCTCTCACGTCTGCACTTCATAGTCGTGATCTTCTGTTGGCACGAAGCGGCCGCTGGTCGCGTCATATCTTCGGCAGAATACTGTATGATGCCGTACCTCTCTCGTATCATTGAAGTGAACGCGCCCAATGATGTAAACAGGCTCCCCGTTCGGTTCCGCCATTGCGGCTGCGACATGGTCCGAGAAGTTCGTTTCGCTTCTGCGGACGTGCCACCAATCCGCAGCGCCAGCCTTCACTACACGCTTCAAGAACGGCCTATCGTTGAAGTCCTTGAAAGGCCGGCGATTTGGCAGCGCGCCGACAAAGAATACAACAGTTCGGATAACGACGGTGGCATCGTTGCCGCCGACGTTAGCGAGGAAGATCTCCGCGACCACATCGTCATCGCCATCAATCCCGTCAGGTGAAACAAATATCTGGCGCGCATCAAGACGGGGCGGGTGAGCGGCAACAATTTCGTCGCTCGCGGAGAGCCAGATCTTTCTGGTGGACCACCAGAGCCCCAATGTGAAAAGCGCAATCGTCAAGCTGGAGATGCCCGTAATTGCGCCTTGGTTAGCATTGAGCCAGCTAAACACGCTCAATACACAATTCATGACAGGACTTTCATCGGCATGACGTTCATTGCTGCGGTGATATTCGCATTAGGAATGTGTCCCTATGGCATTTTCGCTGGATTCGGAAGCGTTTCGGCATCTGCTTAGGGCGCCGTGACGGTGCTCCTTTTACGATTGCGTAGTATCATACTGCCGGAGCGCGTGTTGTTGAACGAGCGACCGAAGCGGCAGAGCTGGCTGTATTTGGGAAGACAGCCACCGAATGAACTCGATCTCCTCATAGACGTATATCGCTCCTTAATAAGGGATAGACCGAGGACTAGTGACGCTTTCAAGTAGGCGACGCTGTGGTCCGGTGTATGGAAGTTTGTCGAGCGCGGTTGAATGAAACATCGCAATGCTTGCGTAAACGAGAGAATCAACCTCCGCGGCATCTGCCCCATCCACGGCTGCTACGGAAAGCTGAGGGTGCCCGTGACTTTGTCCCTTCACACCCGGAAGCCCTGTAAGGAAGTGAAGTCTGTCCCCATCAGCTGTGGGACGGATGCCAATAAATGACCAAATAACGGTCACGCGAAACGAGCTAAAGTCCGCGTAGCTGCTATTGAGTCCAAGCGAGGTTAGATCAAGTGGAACGCTTGTTCCGGAAATGACAAGGGACCACACTATGTTGCCGCGCTCCGGATCGAACCGACCCATCTCGATTAGGGTGTCCTTGGCCGTTCGGCGCTTGACGCTATAGCGTTCCTTGCGCAAGTCCGGCGGAATGGATGTCATCAGCAAGGCAAAGCGACCTTGCCCAATTCCGAGGCTAAAATGAGGGGTGTCGATCGCCATCCCGTTGGCAAGTTCGATTGTCTGATGGAGCAGGTTGCCGTCCGAGTTCGGACTCTCGTGGACCGAGTAGTATTGATTTGCGATGGGGATGCGATCGGCGCCGTCGCGGAGAAATTCACCGTGGCGGAAGTTGATCCTGATAGTGGTCGGGTACTTTCCGCCCCGCTGTTCTCTCACCGAAATGAGTTCTCGCAGCTGACCATCTACAGACACAACGAACCGCGTTTTAGCTTTCTTGCCCATTGGCGCAACCAGAAGACATTCAGTCGAAGACGAATTCAACATGCCGCCCGAACGGATTTGAGAACGAGATCGGTCCGACACGGTAGCGGTTCGACAATTACGGGTCAGCCAAAAACAAGAAAGCAAATTCTCAAAGGTCTTGCCTTCCTCTTCGTCGAAGCCATGAGGCGCAGCGCTTTCGGTCTAGGCATCATCGGCGAAATCAAATCGCCCAAGTGAGACGCTGGCCGCCGATCTGCGCAAGCGCCGTTGGGACGCTCTGTGTTCGACGCCCGAAGCCTAGCGGCGGTCGTAACCGAAATCGAGGTCGGCAAGGTAGCGGTGAATGTAGGCCCGCGCCGCAGCCGATCTCGAAAAATCGCCCCACATAGGAATTTATTCTTGACACCGCAACGGTGCTGCTGTAGGGTTCAGCTATCGTCCAACAGTTGCGTTTGAGGCGCTGCGGCGGGCTTCCGAACGGAGCAGTCGTTGGCGCCGTTTCGCGTCCCCCTCTGTCCTGCCGGACATCTCCCCCACGTTGGGGAGATCGGCGGTGGAGGTGGCGGGCGCCTTCACTCACATAACTCGCCCAAACTTGCGGCGCGCTTGTCGGGCCGCCCCCACTCCGTCGCGGGCTGCGCCCGCGCCACCTCTCCCCCTGAAGGGGGCGAGGAAAGGCGCCGGTGCGGGCGTCGCTTCCAGAAAAGCAGGAGTTCGAAAATGGTGCTGCGACCCAATGCCAGGACGCGGGCGCTGAGGGCGCTGGCCGAGGGAGCGCGGCCGTCGATCGAGCTTCTGGCCGATGCGGCGGGCCGCACCCATGCCTCGGTGCGCCGGCAGGCGACGCGCGAGGACTGGCGCATGGACGAGGCGCCGGACTTCGACTTTCGCGAGCGCATGCTGCCACTGGTCAACAAGCTGATCGGCCGTTTCGAGGCGTTGTGCGCGCGCGCCGAGCAGGAAGGCACGATCGACCGCAAGGAGCTGGAGGAGATCTCCGCGCTCCAGAAGACGCTCGAAAAGTTCAGGGAATACGAAACGCGGCCGCAAGAAGCCGCGAAGAAGAACCAGAGAAGGCGCGATGAAGACCTGGCCGCCGGTACTCGGCAAAATCAACGACCGCATTATCGAGCTCGCAACGGAACTCGCAGCTCAGATGCATGCGGAAAGCAATCGGCTACGCCGGGGCGGACCTGGCGAAGGAACAGTGGGTTGAGTTCGCCCGGTTCAAGCAATACCCGCGTCAACAAGCAGCTCCGATCATCGACAAATGGCTGGTGCTGGGCGGGCGCGGCGCCGGCAAGACGCGGCTGGGCGCGGAATGGGTGAACGCGCTGGTGCGCAAGCTGCCGCCGTTCGCGGACCGATCGGTACGAGCACATCGCGCTGGTCGGCGAGACGCTGGGCGACGTGCGCGAGGTGATGATCGAGGGGCCGTCGGGCATCCGCGCCATCTCGCGCGACGACGTGCCGCGCTACGAGCCGACGCGGCGCCGGCTGGTGTGGCGAACGGCGCGGTGGCGCATGGCGTTCTCGGCCGAGGACGCCGACAGCCTGCGCGGGCCGCAATTCGACGCCGCCTGGTGCGACGAGGCGGCCAAGTGGAAGAACGGCGAGGCGGTGTTCGACATGCTGCAGTTCGGGCTGCGGCTGGGCGAGCGGCCGCGGCTGATGGTGACCTCGACGCCGAAGCCGGTGCCGCTGATCCGCCGGCTGATCGCCGACGACGGTTTCGACGTGACGCATCATGCCGACCGCCGACAACGCGGAGAACCTCGCGCGCCGGCTTCCTGGAAGCGGTGCACCGGCAGTACGGCGGCACCCGGCTCGGCCGGCAGGAACTCGAGCGGCGAGCTGATCGAGGAGCGCGACGACGCGCTGTGGAGCCGCGCCATGCTGGAGGCGGCATCCGCGCGGCGCCCGGCCGAGCTGGCGCGCATCGTGGTGGCGGTCGACCCGCCGGCGAGCTCGCGCAGCAGCTCGGACGCCTGCGGCATCGTCGCGGCCGGGCTGGACGCGGGACGGCACGGGCTTCGTGCTGGCCGACGGCACGCTTGCGGCGCGCCAGCCGCAGGACTGGGCCGGCCGCGCGGTGGCGCTCTACCGCGCGCTTCGAGGCCGACCGCATGGTCGCCGAGGTCAACCAGGGCGGCGACATGGTGACGGCGGTGATCCGCACCGTCGACGCCAGCGTGCCGGTCAAGCCGGTGCGCGCATCGCGCGGAAAATGGCTGCGCGCCGAGCCGGTCGCAGCCCTCTACGAGCAGGGCAGGGTGGCCCATGCCGGCCGCTTTTCCGCGCTGGAGGACGAGATGTGCGAATTCGGCCCCGACGGGCTGGCCGACGGCCGCTCGCCCGACCGCGTCGACGCGCTGGTCTGGGCGCTCACCGAGCTGATGCTGGGCCGCCAGCGCGAGCCGAAGGTGAGGTGATGGGCTGAGGCAGTACTCGTGGGAGTAGGTGGATACGGCAAGTAGGCGCCGGACGTGAGCGCGTTGCCGCGCGCACCCCTTATCCGACCTCACTCCGCTCGGCCACCTTCTCCTCGCCGGGGCAGAACGGAAGGCAGAAACGACGCATGGCATTCCCCTGGCCCCGGGCGAGCGTCCGGGAGGCGCGGCCGCGCGCGTGGAAAAAAAGGCCGGCACGCCGGGCTTCATCGCGCTGCATCTTGCCGGCGAGGCGCGCTGGACGCGCCGCGACTATGCGACGCTCGCCCGCGAAGGCTTCATGCGCAACGCCGTCGCCCACCGCTCGATCCGGCTGATCGCGCAGGCCGCCGCCGCGGTGCCGTGGCTTTCTGATGGAGGGCAATGCCGAGCTCGACGCGCATCCGCTGCTCGACCTTCTGGCGCGGCCCAACCAGCGCCAGGCCGGCGGCGGCTTTATCGAGGCGCTCTACGGCCACCTGCTGATCTCCGGCAATGCCTATGTCGAGCTGGTCGGCGCCGCGGGGCGGCGAGGCCGCCGCGAGCTGCACCTGCTGCGGCCCGACCGCGTGCAGGTCGTCGCCGACGCCGCCGGCTGGCCGGTGGCGCTCGAATACCGCACGGGAGCGGCCAGCGCCGCGTGCCGCTGAAGAGCGAGACGCCGGCCGGCGCGCTGCACATGACCCTGTTCCACCCGCTCGACGACCATTACGGCTTCCCGCCGCTGGAGGCGGCCTCTCACCGGCCTCGACGTCCACAACGCCGCCGGCCGCTGGAACAAGGCGCTGCTCGACAATTCGGCGCGGCCCTCCGGCGCGCTGGTCTATGCGCCCAAGGAGGGCGGCAACCTGACCGACGAGCAGTTCGACCGGCTGAAGGCCGAGCTGGAGGAGGGCTATTCGGGCGCCGCGCCGCGCCGGGCGGCCGCTGCTTCTGGAAGGCGGGCTCGACTGGCGCGCCATGTCGATGACGCCCAAGGACATGGATTTCGTGGAGGCCCGCAACGGCGCCGCCGCGAGATCGCGCTGGCCTTCGGCGTGCCGCCGATGATGCTCGGCATTCCCGGCGACAACACCTATTCGAACTACCAGGAGGCCAACCGCGCCTTCTACCGCCTCACCGTGCTGCCGCTGGTGGCGCGCACGGCGAGCGAGCTGGCCGCCTGGCTGGGGCCGCTGTTCGGCAACGATCTGAGGCTCGGCTACGACACCGACCATCGAGGGCCTGGCGGCCGAGCGCGACGCGCTGTGGGCGCGCGTCAACGCCGCGACCTTCCTCACCGACGCCGAGAAGCGGCAGGCGGTGGGGTATGGGCCATCACGGCGGTGAATGTGTTTCAAATAGTTCATTTTGATGCTTGTTTGAAACCGGATGATTTTTTTTTTTTTTTTTTTTTTTTTTTTTTTTTTTTTTTTTTTTTTTTTTTTTTTTTTTTTTTTTTTTTTTTTTTTTTTTTTTATTCCAAACCGTTCCATTTCCCGCCATTGCCGTTGATGCCACAGGCCAGCGACGACGAAACCTTGCCGCCCTCGAACCCGCACGTGAGCGACGCCATCGATCGCGCCACCGCGTTCGAACGCGCGGGCAACCATGACGCGGCGGTCGCGGTTCTATCCGAGCAATCGCCGCCGGGAACGACACGAGGTTGATCTGTCTTTACTGTCGTGGAAGCGCGTATCTGGAATCGGGCCGCTACGACCGGGCGCTCTCCGATTTCAGCATCATCATGGCAAATCGCTTGAGGTTCGTGCGAGAAGCTCTCCAACCTGCCGCTACGGTCAGCATGGCCTATATTTACGCCGTTCGCGGCGAGGCCGCTTCAGTCCGTCATTACGCGCGTGCCGCCGGAGAAGAGCTTTTTCATCCGAAGAGAACTGCTGACCCGCGCCGATCTTGAAGAAATGTACAGGGCAAACAGTCGCGACAGTGAGAGTTCGGCAGGGCAGTAGGGCAGTAGGGGCAGTATCGAATAGGGCGGTAGGGCAGGTAGGGGGCGATACCGACCCGCCTTGGCCCGACTGCCCCCCCCCCCCCCCCCCCCCCCCCCCCCCCCCCCCCCCCCCCCCCCCCCCCCCCCCCCCCCCCCCCCCCCCCCCCCCCCCCCCCCCCCCCCCCCCCCCCCCCCCCCCCCCCCCCCCCCCCCCCCCCCCCCCCCCCCCCCCCCCCCCCCCCCCCCCCCCCCCCCCCCCCCCCCCCCCCCCCCCCCCCCCCCCCCCCCCCCCCCCCCCCCCCCCCCCCCCCCCCCCCCCCCCCCCCCCCCCCCCCCCCCCCCCCCCCCCCCCCCCCCCCCCCCCCCCCCCCCCCCCCCCCCCCCCCCCCCCCCCCCCCCCCCCCCCCCCCCCCCCCCCCCCCCCCCCCCCCCCCCCCCCCCCCCCCCCCCCCCCCCCCCCCCCCCCCCCCCCCCCCCCCCCCCCCCCCCCCCCCCCCCCCCCCCCCCCCCCCCCCCCCCCCCCCCCCCCCCCCCCCCCCCCCCCCCCCCCCCCCCCCCCCCCCCCCCCCCCCCCCCCCCCCCCCCCCCCCCCCCCCCCCCCCCCCCCCCCCCCCCCCCCCCCCCCCCCCCCCCCCCCCCCCCCCCCCCACCCTACTCACTATCCTCTCTCTTTCTCCCCGCGCTCTTGCCGACTGCCGCTGCACACGCCTACTGCCTTCTTGCCGTCTATTGCCCTTCTGCTGCCTACCTGCCTCCTACCATCCATGCAATCCACTGCGAAGCCCTTCTGCCCTACTGCCTCCTTCGCGAGGCGGAGACACGAGTTTCCGACCCCCACCCCGACCCATGGCCCGACTGCCCCGCGCCTCGCGCTGCCGGTCCCGCCTTATGCCCTTCTGCCCTACGCCTCCTTCGCGAGGCGGAGTACACAAGATGTCCGACATCTCCTCGCCGCCCTTTTGTGGGCGGTGAAGGCGGCCGGCGCCGTGGCCGGCTCCGCCATCTCGCTGGCCTATGTGCTGCCGCGCGGCCGCCGCGAGGCGGCCATCCGCTTCGCCGTCGGCGTCGCCTGCGGGCTCGTCTTCGGCGGCGCCGCGGGGCTGAAGATCGCCGACGAGCTGGCGATCGGCACGCGCTCGGGCCGTGGAGCTGATGCTGATGGGCTCGGCCGCCGCCAGCCTCTCGGCCTGGTGGGCGCTGGGCTTCCTGATGCGCACGCTGGAGCGCGCATGCGCAGCCGTGCGGCCCGAAGATCGGAAAGCGGATGATTTAGAGCGGACTGACATGCCGGCGCGCCGGATCGCGAAAGGACGGATGAACATGCGACCGACTCCGACACTTGCCGGCGCGCCGAACGCGCGCACGGCATTCCCGGAAGATAGGCATGGAGCGCAAATCGCCGGGCCTGGCGCTCGACCGCGTCGACCAGACGGCACCTTCTCCGGCTATGCCAGCCTGTTCGGCAAGGTCGATCTCGGCCGCGACCTGGTCGAGCCCGGCGCCTTCGCCGCCTCGCTGGCGCGCGCGGCGTCGCCGGCGTGCGCATGCTCTTCCAGCACGATCCGGCCCAGCCGATCGGCACCTGGAGCGAGATCCGCGAGGACGCGCGCGGCCTGTTCGTGCGCGGCCGGCTGTCGACCGCCGTCGGCGGGCGCGCGAGGTGCACGAACTGATGCGCTCCGGCGCGCTCGACGGGCTGTCGATCGGCTTTCGCACGGTGGCGCGCCAGGACCGACAGACCGGCATGCGCCGCATCGTCGAGGCCGATCTTTGGGAGATCTCGGTCGTCACCTTCCCGATGCTGCCCGACGCGCGCGTCAGCCGGTGAAGGGTCGGCGCGCAAGGCGCGCTTCCGACCACCAGGGAATTCGAACGCTGGCTCACGCGGGACGCGGGCTGACGCGAGGCGACGCCCGGGCCGTGATCACCCGCGGCTTCGCCAGCCTGACGCGCGAGCGGGATGCCGCGCCCGACCCGGCCGCCCTTGCGACGAAGATCCGCAAGGCCGCAAGCCTCTTCCGGTGACCCATTTTTCCAGAGAAAGGAGAACGACATGACGACTGCCAACAGACTTCCCCCGAGACCAAGGCCGCGGGCGGCGCCGAGCTCGCCGCGTTCGACGAGTTCATGCCTGTTCGAGGCCTTCAAGTACTCCAACGACGAGCGCCTGGCCGAGCTCGAGACGCGCATGGGCGCCGACGCGGTGACCACCGAGAAGGTCGAGCGCATCTCCACCGCGCTCGACGAGCAGAAGCGCGCCATCGACCGGCTGGTGCTGAAGAAGGCGCGCCCGCCGCTGTCGCGCGACGCCGGCTCGCTGCCGAGCTCGAGCACAAGCAGGCCTTCGACGCCTATATGCGCTCCGGCGACGACCGGCTGCTGCGCGGCATCGAGGCCAAGGCCATGTCCTACGGCTCCGGCCAGGACGGCGGCTATCTGGTGCCCGACGAGACCGAGGCCGAGATCGGCAAGCGGCTTGCCGCGCTCTCGCCGATCCGCGCCATCGCCTCGGTGCGGCAGGTTTCGGCGGCGGTGCTGAAGAAGCCGTTCACGATCGCCGGTCCCGCCGTCGGCTGGGTCGGCGAGACGGCGGCCCGGCCCGAGACCAACAGCGCCGACGCTGGACGAGCTGCAGTTCCCGACCGCCGAACTCTACGCCATGCCGGCCGCCACCCAGTCGCTGCTCGACGACGCCGTCGTCGATCTCGACCAGTGGATCGCCGCCGAGGTCGAGGCCGCCTTCGCCGAGCAGGAAGGCGCGGCCTTCGTCACCGGCAACGGCACCAACAAGCCGAAGGGCTTCCTCGGCCTACACCCAGGTCGCCGAGGCGAGCTGGGCCTGGGGCAAGATCGGCTACGTCGCCACCGGCGTCGACGGCGCCTGGCCGGCCAGCAACGCTCCGACGTGCTGATCGACACGGTCTACGCGCTCAAGGCCGGCTACCGCCAGAACGCCAGCTGGGTGATGAACCGCAAGACCCAGGCCGCCATCCGCAAGCTCAAGGACGCCGAGGGCAACTATCTGTGGCAGCCGCCGGCCACGCCCGGCAGCAGCGCCATGCTGATGGGCTTCCCGCTGGTCGAGGCCGAGGACATGCCCGACATCGGCTCGGATGCCACGCCGATCGCCTTCGGCGACTTCCGCGCGGCTATCTGGTGGTCGACCGCACCGGCGTGCGCGTGCTGCGCGACCCCTATTCGGCCAAGCCCTACGTGCTGTTCTACACGACCAAGCGCGTCGGCGGCGGCGTGCAGGATTTCGACGCGATCAAGCTGCTGAAGTTCGGCACCGCCTAGGAACGGGTGCCGGCTCGGCTTCGCCGGGCGCCTTGCGCGGCCTTCTGCGCTTCCGGTGCTCACGGACCTCGAGTCCGCTCCGCTCCGGTTCTCGAAAGGCCACGCCATCCGCCGCGGCGGAGCCGTCCATCATTCCGCTCCTCGAACATTGCACCGACAGGCGCGGGCGGCGATTTCCTCCCGCTGCCACTCGCGGCTGCCGCGGCCCCGGCGTCTTTCCTCGCGCCGGGGCCGCTTTTCTTCAACAGCTTGAGAGCATTTCATGACTTTGTTTCGCACTGTCGAGCCGGCCGCCGAGCCGGTGACGACCGCCGAGGCCAAGGCGCATCTGAGGCTAGACCACGACAGCGAGGACGATCTGATCGCCGGGCTGATCCGCGCCGCCCGCGAGGAGGTCGAGCGCGCCACCGGGCTCGCCATGATCGACCAGTCCTGGCGGCTGGCGCTCGACTGCGTTCCCGCCTGCGGGCTCGTGCTGTTGCGCCGGCATCCGGTGAAGGCGATCATTTCGGTGACCGTCTATGACGCCGACGGCGCCGCCTCGCTGGTCGATCCCGCGACTATCAGCTCGACGGCAACGCCGCACCCGCGCGGCTGCTCTTCGATCCGGTGCCGCAGGCCGAGCAGGCGATGAACGGCGTCGAGATCGACTTTTCGGCAGGCTACGGCGAGGCCGGCACCGACGTGCCCGATCTCGCCCAGCGCGCCATGCTGATGCTGGTCGCGCACTGGTTCGAGTTCCGCGCCTCCTTCGGCGCCGCGAGCAGCCGGTCGGCTTTCCGGACGGCTACGAGCGGCTGATCGCCGGCTACCGCATGCCGAGGCTGTGATGCGGACCCAGTTCATCGATCCCGGCGCCTTCCGCACGGAGCTGGCCCTGGAGGCAGTCGCGCCGGCCGCCGACGGGCTCGGCGGCTACGCCGAAAACTGGACCGAGGTGGCGACGGTATTCGCGCGCATCGAGCCGCTGCGGGCGGCCAGCGTGTTCGGCGCCGGCCAGACGCTGGAAAGCGTCACCCATTCGATCACGCTGCGCCATCGCGACGACGTTTCGGCCGGCATGCGCTTCCGGCGCGGGCCGCGGATCCTGGGGATCGTGACGGTCCACGATCCCGACGAGACCGGCAGGTATCTCGCCTGCCTGGCACGCGAGGAGACGACATGAAGTTTTCCATGCAGGTGACGCTCGACGGCATGGTTCGGGCGCTGCGCTGAAGGCGCACGACGTCGCCGAAAATGCTAGTGTCGGCAAGCGACGGGGAGGCCGCGAATCGGCGTCGGACCGCCTGTCGGCGAGGCGGAACGCGCGGCGCGCGGCCGCCGGGGAGCATCGCGATGACCGCGCCGGCCGCTGAACTGCAGAAGGCGATCTTCGCCGCGCTCACCGGCGATGCCGCGCTGACCGCCGCGCTCGGCGGCCCCCGCATCTTCGACCACGCGCCGCCGCACGTGCCGTTTCCCTACATCACCTTCGGGCGCACCAGCGTCTACGACTGGTCGACCGGCACCGAGAGCGGTACCGAGCAGCTGTTCACGCTGCACGTCTGGTCGAAGGCGACCGGCAAGAAGGAAGTGCTCGAGCTGATGGAGCTCGCCCGGGGCCCGCTCGACGACGCCGAGCTGGCGCTCGAGGGCCAGCATCTGGTCAACCTGCGGCTGGAGTTCTCCGAGGCCAATTACGACGAGGATCTCGCCGTCCATCACGGCCTGCTGCGCTTCCGGGCGGTGACGGAAGAGACGGCGTAGCTCACCTTCGCTCCTCCACCATGCTGCGCATGGTCCTCCTCCCGTGAGCGGGGAGGATCGACGCCGCGAATGTCCGCCCCTCCTGATCCTCCGCTGCGAAGCGGGGAGGTGGACCGCCGAAGGCGGTGGAGGGGGCATCTCGCCATCCACTGCAATTCACACACGACCAGGAAACCGAAAATGGCCGCACAGAAGGGCAAGGACCTGCTGCTCAAGCTCGATTCCGACGGGCTCGGCAGCTTCATCACCGTGGCGGGACTGCGCGCCCGCCGCATCGCCTTCAACAGCGAGACGGTGGACATCACCGATTCCGACTCCGCCGGGCGCTGGCGCGAGCTGCTGGCCGGCAGCGGCGTGCAGCGCGCCTCGATCACCGGCTCCGGCATCTTCAAGGACGCCGCCTCCGACGCGCTGATGCGCGCCGCCTTCTTCGACGGCGACATCCTCGACTGGCAGCTCGCCATCCCCGATTTCGGCACGGTCGCGGGGCCTTTCCAGATCACCGCGCTCGAATATTCCGGCAACCACGACGGCGAGGTCACCTTCGAGCTGGCGCTGGAATTGGCAGGCGCGCTCAGCTTCGCGGCGGCGGCATGAGCGCCAATGCGCGGCGCGGCGAGATCTACGCCATGCTCGACGGGCGCGAGCACCGGCTTTGCCTGACGCTCGGCGCGCTGGCCGAGCTGGAACACGCCTTCGCGGCCGACGATCTCGGCGCGCTGGTGGCGCGCTTTTCGACCGGCAAGCTGTCGGCCGCCGACATGATCCGCATCATCGGCGCGGGGCTGCGCGGGGCGGGCGCCAGCGTGAGCGACGACGAGGTCGGGCGCATGCGCTGCGCGGACGGCATCGCCGGCTTCGCGAGGATCGTCTCGGAGCTTCTGACCGCCACCTTCGGCGGGCCGGCCGCGGGAGCCGGAACGCCAAACCCTTGAATGCCGCGGCCGGCGCGCCGCCCGAATTCCCGTGGGACGCCGCCATGTCCTTCGGCTTCGGCCGGCTGCGGCTTTCGCCCGGCGACTTCTGGTCGATGACGCCGCGCGAGCTGGCGCGCGCCATGGCGCCGGCCGGCGGCGCGGCCGCGGCCCCGGGACGCGCCGAGCTCGACCGGCTGATGCGGCTTTTCCCCGATCGGCAGCCCGATCAACAGAAGGAGACAGGCTTAATGGCCGAGGACGTGACCGTCACGATCGGCGCCGACACCAGCGCCTTCGAGGACGCGCTCACCAACCTCCAGAAACTTTCCGAAGCTTCGGCGCCGAGCTCACCGGCGCGCTGAAGAGTGCGGCCGTCAGCGGCCAGTCGCTCGAGGACGTGCTGCGCCGGTTGGCGCTGAACCTCGCCGGCCTGGCGCTGGACCAGGGCCTGGCGCCGCTGAAATCGCTGGCCTCGTCCTTCTCTCCGAGCCTCGTCGGCGCGCTTACGGGAGCGCTGCCCTTCGCCAAGGGCGGGCGTCATCCCGTTTGCCGCCGGCGGCGTGGTCTCGGCGCCGACCTATTTCCCGGCCGGCGGGGGGCTGGGCGTGATGGGCGAGGCGGGCGCGGAAGCCGTCCTGCCGCTGGCGCGCGCGGCCGACGGCCGGCTTGGCGTGGCGGCGGCCGGCGGCCAGGCGGCCGTCAATGTCGTCTTCAACGTCACGACGCCCGACGCGGCCTCGTTCCGCAAGTCGGAGGCGCAGCTCGCCGGCATGCTGGCGCGCGCCGTCTCGCGCGGCGCCCGCACGATGTGAGGAGACGATCGCCATGAGCGACCTGCAGAGCTTCCACGAGGTGCTGTTTCCGCTCGCCGTCTCGTTCGGGGCGACGGGCGGGCCGGAACGGCGCAACGAGATCGTCACGCTGACCTCGGGGCGCGAGCATCGCAACGCGCGGTTCGCCCATTCGCGCCGCCGCTACGACGCCGGCACCGGGCTGAGGTCGCTCGACGATCTCTACGAGGTGATCGCCTTCTTCGAGGCGCGGCGCGGCTCGCTGCACGGCTTCCGCTTCCGCGATCCCTTCGACATGAAGTCCTGCGCGCGCCGGCGACACCGTGTCGCCGCACGACCAGGCGATCGGCAGCGGCGACGGCACGACGGCGACCTTCCAGCTCGCCAAGACCTATGGCGACGGCGACGACGCCTATCAGCGGCCGATCGCCAAGCCGGTCGCCGGCAGCGTGCGGGTCGCCGTGGACGGGGCCGAGAAGGCGGCGGGCGTCGACTTCGCCGTCGATGCGACGACCGGCCTGGTGACCTTCGCGCGGGCGCGGTTCCGGCCGCGGGCGCGGCGGTGACGGCGGGCTTCGAGTTCGACGTGCCGGTGCGCTTCGACCTCGAGCACCTGTCCGTCAGCCTGACCGCCTTCAAGGCCGGGCAGATCCCGGCATTCCGCTGATCGAGATCCAGCCATGAGCGACATTCCCGCAGCGCTCCAGGCGCATCTCGCCAACGCCGTCACGACGCTTTGCCACTGCTGGCGGCTGACGCGCGGCGACGGCGTCGCCAGCGGCTTCACCGACCACGACGTGGCGCTGTCCTTCGACGGCACGGTGTTCGAGCCGCGCACCGGCTTCACCGCCAGCGAGGCGCGTGCGTCCCTGGGGCTTGCCACCGACACGATGGACGTCGAGGGCGCGCTGTCCTCGCTCGACATCGAGCGAGGACGACATCGAGGCCGGGCTCTACGACGGCGCGCGGGTCGAGACCTTCCTCGTCGACTGGCGCGACCCGGAGCGCGCATGCTGATCGGCGTCGCGGTGATCGGCAAGATCACGCGGCGCGACGGCGCTTTCGTGGCCGAGCTGGAAAGCCTGGCGGCGAGCCTCGACCAGCCGAACGGCCGCTATGTCCGGCGCGCCTGCGATGCCGAGCTTGGCGACGCGCGCTGCGGCTTCGATCTCGGCCAGCGCGGGCTTTTCCGGCAGCGGCACGGTGGTGTCGGCCGAGGGCAGCGACCGGCTGGTCGTGGCCGGGCTCGACGGCTTCGCCGACGACTGGTTCGCGCATCGGCGTGCTGACCTGGACGAGCGGCGCAGCGGCGGGCGGACCGAGCGCGTCACGAGCTTCCGCCACACGACGGCCGGCACGGTCGTCGCGCTGTGGCGCGAAGGGCGGCTGGAGGCCGCGGCGGGCGATGCGTTCGACATCGTCGCCGGCTGCGACAAGCGCTTCGCGACCTGCAAGGCGAAGTTCGCCAACCCGGCTCAATTTCCGCGGCTTTCCGCATCTGCCGGGCAATGACGCCGCCTACGGCTACGCCACCGAGGCCGGCGTCTTCGACGGCGGCCCGCTGGTCCCGTGATGGAGGACGGGAACGACGCGACGACGGCGCGGCGGTCGTGGCCGAGGCGCTGGCGTGGCTCGGCACGCCCTATCGGCACCAGGCCTCGCGCAAGGGCGTCGGCTGCGACTGCCTTGGGCTGGTGCGCGGCGTCTGGCGCGCGCTCTATGGCGCCGAGCCGCAACAGCCGGGCCCTATGCGCCGGACTGGGCGGAGGCCGGCGGCGCGGATCGGCTGCTCGATGCGGCGCGGACCTGGTGCCGCGAGAAGCCTATCACCGAGATGGCGCCGGGCGACCTGCTGGTCTTCCGCTGGCGCGCGGGCATGGCCGCCAAGCATGCCGGCATCCTGGTTGCGCCCGAACAGTTCGTCCACGCCTATTCGGGCCACGCCGTGGTCGTCTCGGCTCTGGTGCCGCAATGGCGGCGCCGCATCGCCGGCGTCTTCGCCTTTCCGCCGCTGGACGCGGCGCGCTTCTCCAACGGGTAGGACATGGCCACCATCATCCTGCAGGCCGCCGGGGCGTTCCTCGGCGGCGCCCTTCGGCTCGGTCGGCTCCGCGATCGGCTCGGCCGCCGGCGCGCTCGCCGGCTACGTGCTCGACCGCAGCCTGATCGAGGGCACCCGCCACATCGAAGGGCCGCGGCTTGCCGCCGCGAGGCCGTTCTCGGCCGAGGACGGCGCGCCGCTGCCGCGCCTCTACGGCACCGCGCGGCTCGGCGGCACGATGATCTGGGCGACGCGCTTCGAGGAGGAAAGCCGCACCGAGCGGCAGGGCTTCAAGGGCGGGCCGCGCGTGACGACCTATTCCTATTACGGCAACGTCGCCTTCGCGCTGTGCGAGGGCGAGGCCGCCGGCATCAGGCGCGTCTGGGCCGACGGCAAGGAGCTCGACCTGAACGACGTCGAGTTCCGCCTCCACCGCGGCGGCGAGGCGCAGGACGTCGATCCGCTGATCGCGGCAAAGCAGGGCGCGGGCAACGCGCCGGCCTATCGCGGCACCGCCTATGTCGTGTTCGAGCGCCTGCCGCTCGACCCCTACGGCAACCGCATGCCGCAGCTGCAGTTCGAGGTGATGCGCCCGGTGGGCGATCTCGCCGCGCGCATGCGGGCGGTGGCGCTGATCCCCGGCGCGACCGAATACGGGCTGTCGCCTGAACTCGTCAGCCGGCAGGTCGAGGCCGGCGAGACCGTCGCGCTCAACCGCCACGTGCTGCACGCGCCGAGCGACTCGCCGCCTCGCTCGACGAGTTGCAGGCGCTGTGCCCGACGCTGGAGCACGTCGCGCTGGTGGTCGCCTGGTTCGGCGACGATCTGAGGGCCGGTCAATGCACGATCCGGCCGATGGTGACGAACGCCGACGAAAGCGGCATCTCGCAGGCCTGGCGTGTCGTCCGGCGTCGGCCGCGGCACGGCGGTGGTGGTGTCGCGGCATGGCGGCTCGGCCGCATACGGCGGCACGCCGAGCGACCGAAGCGTGCTCGACGCGATCGCCGAGATCAAGGCGCGCGGGCTGAAGGTGACGCTCTACCCGTTCGTCATGATGGACGTGCCGGACGGCAACGACCTCACCGATCCCTATACCGGCGATGCGGGCCAGCCGGCCTATCCCTGGCGCGGCCGCATCACCTGCGATCCGGCCCCCGGAGCGGCGGGAAGCGCCGACAAGAGTTCGGCCGCACGTGCGCAGGTCGAGGCGTTCTGCGGCGACGCGGCGCCTGGCAGATTTCATGCCGGCCGGCGACACCGTCGCGTTTTCCGGTGGCGAGGACTGGGGTTACCGGCGTTTCCTGATTCACCACGCGCAGCTCGCCGCGATGGCCGGCGGCGTCGACGCCTTCCTGATCGGTTCGGAGCTTCGCGGCCTGACCACTTTGCGCGATGGCGCCGACGCGTTCCCGTTCGTCGAGGCGCTGTGCGCGCTGGCCGCGGACGTGCGGACCGTTCTCGGCGCCGGAGACGGCGATCACCTACGGCGCCGACTGGAGCGAATATTTCGGCCACCAGCCGGCCGACGGCAGCGGCGACGTCTATTTCCACCTCGATCCGCTGTGGGCGCACGAGGCGATCGACGCCGTCGGCATCGACAACTACATGCCGCTGGCGGACTGGCGCGACGAAGACTATTCGGGCGACGGCGCCGACGGGTTTTCGGGGCCGTGCGACGAGGCCGGCCTGCGCGCCGCCATCGCTTCCGGCGAAGGCTACGACTGGTACTATGCCAGCGAAGCCGACCGACTGGCGCGCACCAGAACGCCGATCGCCGACGGCGCCCACGGCAAGCACTGGGTGTTCCGCTACAAGGACATCGCCGCGTGGTGGGCGAACCCGCATTTCGACCGGCCGGGCGGCATCGAGAACGCCGAAGCCACCGCCTGGGTGCCGGGCGGCAAGCCGGTCTGGTTCACCGAACTCGGCTGCCCCGCGGTCGACAAGGGGCCGAACCAGCCCAACGTCTTTCCCGACCCCAAGTCGGCGGAAAGCGCGCTGCCGTGGTTTTCCTCCGGCGGCCGCTCCGACATCGCGCAGCGCCGGTTTCTCGAGGCGCATTTCGGCCACTGGGACGAGACGAGCGAAAGCTTCGCGGAGGCGGGCAACCCGGTCTCGGCCGTCTATGGCGGGCGCATGGTGGACGCGGCGCGCATCTATTGCTGGGCATGGGACGCGCGCCCGTTTCCCGCCTTCCCGCAACTCGCCGACACATGGGCCGACGGCGCCGACTGGCTGACCGGCCACTGGCTCAACGGCCGGCTGAACGGTGTCGGGCTCGGCGACCTGATCGCGAAAATCCTCGCCGACCACGGCATCGCCGACGCCGACACGGCGAAGGTCGAGGGCACGCTGACCGGCTACGTCGTCTCCGATCCGGGCACCGCGCGGCAGGCGCTGGAGCCGCTGGTCCAGGCCTTCGGCCTTTCGGTGGCGGAGCGGGACGGCGTGCTCAGCTTCGCCGACCCGAACGCGGCGGCCGCGCCGGTCGACCTCGACGAATTCGTCGTCGCGGACGGGCAGCCGGTGCTGCAGTCGGTCCGGCAGGCCGAGCACGACCTGCCGGACGAGCTGGTGCTCGCCTTCGCCGATCCGATGAACGGCTACCAGGCAGGCAGCGCGCGCGCCGTGCGTCTCGGCAACGCAACCGACCGGCAGGAGCGGCAGAGCCTCGCAGCGATAGCGGAGGAGGGGCTGGGAGAAAGCCTCGCTGCCGACATGCTGCACCGGCGCTGGACGGCGCGCGAAAGCGTGTCGCTGGCGCTGCCCGTCAACCAGCGCACGCCCGTTGCCGGGAGCGCTGATCCGCCTGCCGGCGCAACGCGGCGACGCCGAGTTCGTCGTCACCGAGGTGGAGGAGGGGATCAGCCGTGCGCTGACCGCCGAGCGCCGCCTGCGCGCCCCACCGACGCCGTGGCGCGCGGTGCTGCGAACGAAGGAGGCATCGGCCGCAGCGCTCGACGCTGGCGCGCCGCTGGCGATTTTCCTCGACCTGCCGATGACCCCCGGCGCGACGTCGGAAGCCGACCAGTTCCGCGTCGCGGCGCGGGCAAGGCCGTGGCGGCCGCAGCTCGTCTACGCCTCGCCCGAGGATACCGGCTTCGCGCAGCGCGCACAGCTGGCGCAGCGCGCCACGATCGGGCGACTGCGCGCGGCGCTGGCGCCTGGCTTCGAGGGCCGCGTCGACGAGGCGACGACGCTGGACGTCGAGCTTCTCGACGGGGAACTCGCCAGCGTCACCCGCCTGCAGATGCTGAACGGCGCCAACGCCGCGGCCGTCAAGGCCGCCGACGGCAGCTGGGAGATCTTGCAGTTCGAGACGGCCGAAGAGATCGCCGCCTCGGTGTGGCGGCTGTCGGGACTGCTGCGCGGCCAGTCGGGCACCGGGCAGGCAATGCTCGCGGGGGCGGAAGCGGGCGCATGGTTCGTGCTGCTGGATGCCGCGCTCGTGCCGGCCGGGTTGAAGCCGGCGGAAGCCGGCCTGACGCTCAACTGGCGCGTCGGCCCGTCCGGCGTGGCCGTGTCGGCCGAACGGTTCGCGACGCAGGAGGCGACCGGCGGCCTGCGCGCCGCCATCCCGCTGTCGCCGGTCCACCTGAAGGCGGCGCGCACCGAAGGCGGCGACCTGTCGGTCTCCTGGATCAGGCGCGGGCGCATCGACGCCGACGCCTGGGGAACCGGCGACATCCCGCTCGGCGAAGAGAGCGAAGCCTATCTGGTCGAGATCTCGGCCGGCGGCGAGGTCGTCCGCGCGACGGAAACTGCCGACGCCAGTCTGGCTCTACGCGGCCGCCGACATCGCCGCCGATTTCCCGAGCCTGCCTGCGGCGGCCGAAATCACCGTGCGCCAGATCGGCGCCGGCGCCGGGCCGGGCGACCCGGCGAGGCTGACAATCACCCTGACCTGAAACCACTTGAAAGGACATTCGACATGACCGACATCAAGCCGTGGTACCTCTCGCGCACCATCTGGGCCTCGCTGATCACCATCGTGACGGCAACCGGCGGCATTCTCGGCCTGCCGCTCGCCGGCGTCGACAATGCCGCGCTGACCGATACGCTCTTGCAGGCGGTGACCGCCATCTCCGGCCTCGTCGCCATCTTCGGCAGGGTCGGCGCGACCACCCGGATCGGCTGAAGCCCGCCGGCCCCGCAGCGGCATTTTCGTTCATGTCGCATTCAGGCGCCTTGCGCTACAAGGCTGGCATGAAACACGCGCTCCACAAATCGATCGTCGCGGCGGCCGCCCTCTGGGCGGTCGCCGGCTTCGCCGCGCCGGCCAATGCCTTGCCCGTCCGCCGCCCCCTCGGTGCCCGTCGCTCGTCGTCGAGGTGGCCGCGAACTGCTACGCCGTCGGCCAGCAGGTGGCGAAGCAGCTCGGCGGCACGCTGGTCAGCTCCACGCCGAATTCCAGCGGTGGCCGCACCGTCTGCCACGTCGTCGTGATCGTGCCGGGCAAGAGCGGCCAGCATCCCAGTCGCGTCGAAAAGGACGTGCCGCTGTAGGTTGGCTTCCGCAATGGCCTTGCCGAACGGCGAGACTCGGCCAAAATGCGGGCAGCACCAAGGGGGACGACCGATGCGCATTCTCGTGGTCGAGGACGACAAGGATCTCAACCGGCAGCTCGTCGATGCGCTGACCGATTCCGGCTACGCCGTCGACCGCGCCTATGACGGCGAGGAAGGCCATTTCCTCGGCGACACCGAACCCTACGACGCCGTGATCCTCGATATCGGCCTGCCGCAGATGGACGGGCTTTCGGTGCTCGAGCGCTGGCGCCGCGACGGGCGCAAGATGCCGGTGCTCATTCTCACCGCACGCGACCGCTGGAGCGACAAGGTCGCCGGCATCGACGCCGGCGCCGACGACTACGTCGCCAAGCCCTTCCACATCGAGGAAGTGCTGGCGCGGCTGAGGGCGCTGATCCGCCGCGCCGCCGGCCATGCCAGTTCCGAACTGACCTGCGGGCCGCTGCGGCTCGACACCAAGAGCTCCAAGGCCGACATCGACGGCGTGCCGCTGAAGCTCACCTCGCACGAGTTCCGCCTGCTCGCCTACCTGATGCACCATTCCGACGAGGTCGTGTCGCGCACCGAGCTGGTCGAGCATCTCTACGACCAGGACTTCGATCGCGATTCCAACACGATCGAGGTCTTCGTCGGCCGCCTGCGCAAGAAGATGGGCATCGACCTGATCGAGACCGTGCGCGGCATGGGCTACCGCATGCGCGCGCCCGGCGCGTGACCGTGCCTGGCGAGGAGGCTTCCGGGTCCGCAAGCGAGGCCGGAAGGCTGCGGCGCCTGTTCGGCTCGCTGACCCTGAGGGTGGTGGCGCTGTCCACCATCTGGGCGGTGCTGGCGCTGGTGGTCATCGCCGCGATCATCTCGACGCTGTTCAGGCACTATTCCGAGCGCGATTTCGACCGGCTGCTGACGGCGCATCTCTACAACCTCATCGGCTCCGTCTCGGTCACCGACCGCACCCTTACCGGCGTTCCCAATCTCGGCGACCAGCGCTTCACCATTCCCGGGTCGGGCTGGTACTGGGCGGTCGAGCCGCGCACGCCGGGCCTGAAGGGCAGGCTGAGCTCGATTTCGCTGACGCAGCCGTTGCCCGTCGCCGACCGCCGCCGAAGTGCCCTTTCGACAGCCAGTTCCGGCGCACCTATCTCGCGCCCGGCCTCGCCGGCGAGGAGGTGAAGGTGCTGGAGGCGGAACTGGCGCTCGACGACAACAACGACATCGCCCGGTTCCGCGTGATGGGCAATCACAGCGAGCTGGCCGCCGAGATCGCCTCCTTCGAGCGCCAGCTCTACACCTATCTCGGCCTGCTCGGCCTCGGCCTGATCGGCATCAACGCCGCCGCGATCCTGCTCGGGCTGATGCCGCTGCGCCGCGTCCGGCGGGTGTTGTCGGACGTGCGCGAGGGCAGGGCGCAGCGGCTCGACGGCGATTTCCCCGCCGAGATCGCGCCGCTGGCCGACGAGACCAACGCTCTGATCGACAGCAACCGGCGGGTGGTGGAGCGCGCCCGCACCCAGGTCGGCAATCTCGCCCATTCGCTGAAGACGCCGCTCGCGGTGCTGCTCAACGAGGGCCATTCCCTGGGCGGCGAGCGCGGCCGGCTGGTGACCGACCAGGCCCGCGCCATGCAGCAGCAGGTGGAGCACTATCTGCAGCGCGCCCGCATCGCCGCGCAGCGCGACGGCGTTGTCTTCCGCACGCCGGTCAACGAGACGCTGGAGCGGATGACGCGCGTGCTGCGCAAGATCAATCCGGACACCGAGATCGAGCTGCTTTTGCCGGACGCCGACATCGTCTTCGCCGGCGAGAAGGAGGATCTGGAGGAGATCTGCGGCAACCTTCTGGAGAATGCTCTGAAATGGTCGCGCGGGAAGGTGCGCATCGGCGCGTCGCTGCCCGAAACGGCGGACGGGCCGGTCTTCGAGCTGGCGATCGAGGACGACGGACCCGGCATTCCCGAGGACAAGGCGCGCGAGGCGCTGAAGCGCGGCAGGCGCCTCGACGAAACCAAGCCGGGAACCGGGCTCGGGCTTGCGATAGTGGCCGATCTGGTCAAGGAATACGGGGGCGATCTGTGGCTGCGCAAATCGCAACTCGGCGGCCTCTATGCGATAGTGCGGTTGCGCGCCGCGCGGCATTGAGGCAATGCGGATGATGCGGGCGAGGCCTCGCGCAACCGGCCAAACTTCGGTCAAAGATGATGCCTATCGGGGAGCCGGTTTGACGAATTCTTCAAGCAGGAACGGAGTTGCGGCGTTGAGGACGGGGCTTGGCGCGGCGGCCGCGCTGCTGGCGGCCTTCCTTGCCGGATGCACGACGACGGGCGGCACCGGCACTGGCGGCGCCTCCGACATGCTGACAGGGCTTTATGTCGACAACGGCGCCAAGAGCGGCGACCAGAAACCGTCGGTGCCGGTGATCGGCGGCATGGCGGGCGGCATCGCGGCGGGGCAGGCGGGCGCCGGCCTCGGAAGGGCCGACCGCCGGCTGGCGCTGGAGGCCGAATACAAGGCGCTGGAATACACGCCGGGCGGCCAGCAGGTGAGCTGGCAGAACTCCGACGGCAGCAGTTCCGGCGAGGTGATTGCCGCCCAGCCGTATCGCGTCGGGTCGCAGGACTGCCGGCAATATTCGCACACCGTCCACGTCGGCGGACGCACGACGATCGGCCGCGGCACGGCGTGCCGCAACGAGGACGGCAGCTGGACGCTGCTGACCTGACGTCCGCCAAGGCCAAATGGCCGCACCGGGCCGTGTTGGCACCACCGCAGCTCACGACTAATTAGGGCCCATGTCTGTCTGGATCGCCGCCGCACTGCTGACGTTCGCCGCCTGCATGGCGATCGCGATTCCGTTCATGCGCGCCCGGCCGGCCGCCGACGAGCCGCGCGAGCACGACCTCGAGGTCTATCGCGACCAGCTGGCGGAGGTCGACCGCGACGCCGAGCGCGGCCTGATCGCGCCGGCTGAAGCCGAAGAGGCGCGCGCCGAGATCGGCCGCCGCATGCTGCGCCTCGACGCTACCGGAGGGCAACGGACGTCTTCGTCCGGCCGGCTGGGGCGGATCGTCGCCACGATCGCCATTCTCGCCGTGCCGGTGGCGAGCTGGGGCCTCTACGCCGTCCTCGGCTCTCCCGACATTCCCGACCAGCCGCTTCAGGAGCGGCTCGCCAAGAATCCGTCCGACAACACGATCGAGGAACTGGTGGCGCGCGCCGAGCGGCATCTGGCCGCGAACCCGGACGACGGCAAGGGCTGGCAGGTGCTGGCGCCGATCTACATGCGGCTCGGACGCTACCAGGAGGCCGTCGACGCCTATCGCAAGACGATCCAGCTCCTGGGCGACGACGCAGAGCGCCAGGCGGCACTCGGCGAGGCGATCGCGGCTGCCGCCGGCGGCACGATCACCGACAACGCGCAGGCGGCGTTCGACGCGGCGCTGAAGCTCGATCCGAACAACCCGCGGGCGCGCTTCTACCTGGCGACGGGCCTTGCCCAGGACGGTCGCACGGACGAGGCGAAGAAGATGTGGCAGTCGATGATGGCCGACCTGCCGGACAATTCGCCGTGGAAGGGAGCCGCCGGCGAGGCGATCGCCTCGGTGGACGGCCAGAACGCCGCGCCGGGCCCGAGTTCTGAGGACATGCAGGCCGCCGCCTCGATGTCTTCCGACGACCGCAAGGCGATGATCGAGACCATGGTCTCGCGGCTCGACCAGAAGCTCCGCGACAATCCGGCCGACCCGGAGGGGTGGAAGCGGCTCATTCGCTCCTATGTTGTATTGGGAGAAAAGGACAAGGCCAGGGACGCGCTGGCGCGCGGCGTCGACGCCTTGACCCAGAACAAGGCGGAGGCCGACGGGCTGGTGTCGTTCGCGGCATCGCTTGGCATCGAGGAATCCGGTTCGAAATGACGCGCAAGAAGAAAAGGCTGACGGTGATCGTGGGCGGGCTCGCCTTTCTGGGCGCGGCGACCGGCCTGACCTTCTACGCGCTCGGCCAGAAGGCATCCTATTTCTACGTGCCCTCGGAGCTGGCGCAGGTGAAACTTGCGCCCGGCCAGCGCATCCGCCTCGGCGGGCTGGTCGGCGACGGCAGCGTCGAGCGCGGGCAGGGCACCAAGGTGCGTTTCGACGTGACCGACGGCGACCGCAGCGTGAAGGTCAGCTACACCGGCATCCTTCCCGACCTGTTCAAGGAGGACAAGGGCGTGGTCGTCGAGGGCGCCTTCGCGCAGGACGGCTCGTTCGTGGCCGACACGGTGCTGGCCAAGCACGACGAGACCTACATGCCGAAGCAGGTCGCCGAGGCGTTGAAGGAAAAGGGACTTTGGGAGCAGCAATGATCGCCGCACCGAAATCCGGCGGGGTGCCGGCTTGATCGTCGAGACCGGCCATTTCGCGCTCGTGCTGGCGTTCGCGCTGTCGCTGGTGCAGACCGTCGTGCCGCCGCTCGGCGCGCGCGTCGGCAATCCGCGCATGATGGCGCTGGCAAGCCCCGCCGCCATCACCGGCTTCGCGCTGGTGACGCTGTCATTCGCCGCGCTGATCTTCGCCCATGTCACCTCCGACTTCTCCGTCCTCAACGTTTGGGAGAACTCCCATTCGCTGAAGCCGATGCTCTACAAGGTCACCGGCGCCTGGGGCAGCCACGAGGGATCGATGATCCTGTGGGTGTTCATCCTGACGCTGTTCGGCGCGCTGGTGGCATTCTTCGGCACCAACCTTCCGGCGACGCTGCGGGCCAATGTGCTGGGCGTGCAGGGGCTGATCGGCGCCGCCTTCCTGCTGTTCATCCTCGCCACCTCCAACCCGTTCACCCGGCTCATCCCGGCGCCGATCGAGGGGCGCGACCTCAACCCGGTGCTGCAGGACGTCGGCCTGGCGATCCACCCGCCGCTTCTCTATCTCGGCTATGTCGGCTTCTCGATTTCCTTCGCCTTCGCCGTCGCGGCGCTGATCGAGGGGCGCATCGACGCCACCTGGGCGCGCTGGGTGCGCCCGTGGACGCTGACGGCGTGGATATTCCTCACCGGCGGCATCGCGATGGGCTCCTACTGGGCCTATTACGAGCTCGGCTGGGGCGGCTTCTGGTTCTGGGACCCGGTGGAGAACGCCTCGTTCATGCCGTGGCTCGCCGGCACCGCGCTGCTGCATTCCGCGCTGGTGATGGAAAAGCGCGCCGCGCTGAAGATCTGGACGCTGCTTCTGGCGATCCTCACCTTTTCGCTGTCGCTGCTCGGAACCTTCCTGGTGCGCTCGGGCGTGCTGACCTCGGTGCACGCCTTCGCCACGGACCCCAGCCGCGGCGTCTTCATCCTGGCGATCCTCACCTTCTTCATCGGCGGTTCGCTGGCGCTGTTCGCGCTGCGCGCCTCGAGCATCACGCCGGGCGGACTGTTCCACCCGATCTCGCGCGAAGGCGCGCTGGTCCTCAACAATTTGTTCCTGTCGACGGCGGCGGCCACCGTGCTGGTCGGCACGCTCTACCCGCTGCTGGTCGAGGCGACCTCCGGCGACAAGATGTCGGTCGGCGCGCCGTTCTTCGAACTCACCTTCGCGCCGCTGATGGTGCCGCTGCTGGCCGCCGTGCCGTTCGGACCGCTGCTTGCCTGGAAGCGCGGCGACATCGCCGCGGCAGCGCAGCGCCTCTATGCCGCCTTCGGCGGTGCGCTGGCCGTGGCGCTCGTCGTCTTCGTTTTCATCGACGGCGCCTCGGTGCTGGCCGCGCTCGGCACCGGGCTGGCGGCCTGGCTGATCCTTGGCGCGCTGACCGACCTGGCACTCAAGGCCGGGCTGCCGCGCACCTCCGCCGGTGTCGCGATGCGGCGCCTGGCCGGCCTGCCGACCTCCGCCTTCGGCACCGCGCTCGCCCACATGGGGCTCGGCGTGACGCTGCTCGGCATCGTCTCGGTCACCGCCTTCCAGGCCGAGAGCATCCAGGTGATGAAGACCGGCCAGACCATCGAACTCGCCGGATACCAGCTCCGCTTCGAGGGCATGGAGGCGGACAAGGGGCCGAACTACACCGAGCAGCGCGGCATCTTCACCTTCATGGATGCCAAAGGCGACGAGCTCGGCACGCTGAGCTCGGCCAAGCGCTTCTATCCGGCCCGCGGCATGCCGACGACCGAAGCCGGCATCCTGACGCGCGGCTTCAGCCAGCTCTACGTCTCGCTGGGCGACCCCGCCGACAGTGGCGGCATGGTCGTGCGTGCGTGGTGGAAGCCGCTGGTCACCCTGATCTGGGGCGGCGCGCTGGTCATGATGGCTGGCGGCATCGCCTCGCTGCTCGACAGGCGGCTGCGCGTCGGCGCGCCCTCGCGGCGCCGCAGCAGGCAGGCACAGGCGGTGGCGTCGTGACGCTCGTGCGCCGCGTCGTGCTTGCGTTGGCGGCGCTGGTCGTTCTCGCCGGTCCCGCGCTTGCGGTGCTGCCGAGCGAGGAACTGAAGGACCCGGCGCTGGAGCACCGCGCCCGCGTCATCTCCGAACAGCTGCGCTGCCTGGTCTGCCAGAACGAATTGATCGACAACTCCAACGCCGACCTGGCGCACGACCTCCGGGTGCTGGTTCGCCAGAGGCTGGTGGCCGGCGACACCGACCAGCAGGTGATCGACTACATCGTGGCGCGCTACGGCGAGTTCGTGCTTCTGAAGCCGCGCTTCAGCATGCGCAACGCGCTGTTGTGGGGCACGCCGGTCATTCTGCTTCTTGCCGGCGGAGTGGCGCTCGTCATCAAGGGCAGGGGTGCGCGCCGCGAGGTGAAGCCGCTGTCGGACGAGGAGAAGGCGCGTCTCGACGCGATGCTGCGCGAGCCGGACGGCGGGACGGCCTGAGCGGGGAGCCGGGGAAAACGGGGGAGGGGCAAATGACACCGTCGGTTCAGCGGGTGGATTTCGCAGGACATTCGGGGGCGAAGCTCGCCGCCCGCCTCGACATGCCGAACGGCCCGGTTCGGGCCTTCGCGCTTTTTGCCCATTGCTTCACCTGCTCCAAGGACCTGGCCGCGGTGCGCCGCATCGCCGCCGAACTGTCGCGCGCCGGCATCGCCGTGCTGCGCTTCGACTTCACCGGACTCGGCGCCAGCGAGGGCGAGTTCGCCTCGACGGATTTTTCCTCCAATGTCGGCGACCTGGTCTCGGCGGCCGACTTCCTGCGCGAGCGCTACGAGGCGCCGGCGCTGCTGATCGGCCATTCGCTCGGCGGCGCCGCGGTGCTGGCGGCTGCCGGCCGCATTCCCGAGGTCAAGGCCGTCGCCACGATCGGCGCGCCGGCCGACGCCGAGCACGTGCTGAAGAGCTTCCATTCCAGCCTCGCCGAGATCGAGGAGAAGGGGGAGGCGGAAGTGACGCTTGCCGGGCGCCGCTTCTGCATCGGCCGCGATTTCGTCGAGGACGTGCGCGACACCAATCTGCGCCGCGCCATCGCCGAGCTGCGCCGGCCGCTGCTGGTGCTGCATTCTCCACGCGACGAGATCGTCGGCATCGACAACGCCACCACGATCTTCACCGCCGCGAAACATCCCAAGAGCTTCGTCTCGCTCGACCACGCCGACCATCTGCTGACCGATCCGGCCGACGCGGCCTTCGCGGCCTCCGTCATCGTCGGCTGGGCCTCGCGCTACATCGCCCACGACGAGCCGCAGGGCGACAAACCGATCGAGACCGTGCGGGTGAAGGAAACCGGCGAGGGCAAGTTCCAGAACGCCGTTCAGGCAGGCCGCCACCGCCTGTTCGCCGACGAGCCGGTGAGCGCGGGTGGCCTGGACACCGGTCCGTCGCCCTACGACTACCTGTCGATCGCGCTCGGCGCCTGCACCTCGATGACGCTGCGCATCTATGCCGATTTCAAGAAGCTGAAGCTGGGGCGCGTCTCGGTCGACGTCTCGCACAAGAAGATCCATTCGAAGGACTGCGCCGACTGCACCGAGGAGGTGCGCAATTCCGGCGCGAAGATCGACCAGTTCCACCGCGTCATCACCATCGAGGGCGATTTGCCGGACGAGATCGCCGACAAGATCGTCGAGATCGCGGGAAAATGCCCGGTGCACCGGACGCTGGAGAGCGTGGCCCATGTCTCGACGGTGGTGGAGCGCGCGGAGTAGGATTTCGCACCCCCAACCTTACGAAAGTTTCATCCGCCGGAAATGGTCGCGTAAGGTGGCCAAGCCTATCTGTCCTGTCAGCGATGCCGAAAGACGCATCCGACCCTGAACCCGTCAGGAAAGAGGACAGGACAAAATGACAGACAAGATCAAGGCTACCGTGAGCACGCGCAAGCGCCTGCTCGCCGCCGCGGCCTCCGTCGCGATCGCCGGCGCCATCGGCATGGGCGCCGTCACCACCAACACCCAGCCGGTGCTGGCCGACGCCGTGCACGTGCAGACCCCGCAGTCGACCGGCTTCGCCGACGTCGTCGAGAAGGTCTCGCCGGCCGTCGTCAGCGTGCGCGTCTCGGCCAAGGTCTCGCCGGCCGCCGACGATGGCATGCAGTTCTCGCTGCCGGGCATGGACAATTTGCCGCCGGACAGCCCGCTGAACCGCTTCTTCCGCCAGTTCCGCCAGGGCCCCGACGGCGACCAGCAGCACCAGCGGCGCGGTCCCGGCCGCATCCGCCCGGTCGCGCAGGGCTCGGGCTTCTTCATCTCCGATGACGGCTATCTCGTCACCAACAACCACGTCGTCGACGGCGGCGCCGCCTACACCGTGGTGATGGACAACGGCGACGAGCTCGACGCCAAGCTGATCGGCACCGATCCGCGCACCGACCTGGCAGTGCTGAAGGTCGACGCGAACCGCAAGTTCACCTACGTCAAGTTCGCCGACGATTCGAAGGTGCGCGTCGGCGACTGGGTCGTCGCGGTCGGCAACCCGTTCGGCCTCGGCGGCACCGTCACCGCCGGCATCGTCTCGGCCCGCGGCCGCGACATCGGCGCCGGTCCCTACGACGACTTCATCCAGATCGACGCGGCGGTGAACCGCGGCAACTCCGGTGGCCCGGCCTTCAACCTCAACGGCGAGGTCGTCGGCATCAACACCGCGATCTTCTCGCCCTCCGGCGGCAATGTCGGCATCGCCTTCGCCATTCCGGCGTCGACGGCGCAGAACGTCGTCAACGGCCTGATCAAGAACGGCTCGATCCAGCGCGGCTGGCTCGGCGTGCAGATCCAGCCCGTCACCAAGGACATCGCCAACGCGATCGGCCTGCAGGACGAGAAGGGCGCGCTCGTCGCCGAGGCGCAGGACAACGGTCCGGCCAAGGCTGCCGGCATCCAGTCGGGCGACGTCATCACCGGCGTCGACGGCGAGACGATCGACGGCCCGCGCGAACTGGCCCGCAAGATCGGCAACATGCAGCCGGGCTCCAGCGCCCAGGTGACGCTGTGGCGCGACGGCAAGTCGAAGACCGTCGACCTGAAGCTCGGCGAGCTGCCGGCTCCCGACCAGGTGGCCTCGGCCGACCAGGCTTCGCCCGACCAGAGCACCGACTCGCTCGGCGAGCTTCGGCCTGACCGTCACGCCGTCCGAGGACGGCAAGGGCCTGGTGGTCACCGACGTCGACCCCAACAGCGATGCCGCCGACCGCGGCATCCAGGCGGGCGACGTCATCGTCTCGGTCAACTCCAAGGAGGTGACCAGCTCGGACGACGTGACCAAGGCCGTCAAGGAAGCCAGCGATGCCGGCCGCCCGGCCGTGCTCGTGCAGCTTTCGCGCGACAATGTCAGCCGCTTCGTCGCGCTGCCCGTGAACGAGGGCTGACACCCGCCCCATGCCTGCCGGCGCGCGTGGGTTCTCCCCGAAACCGCGCGCCGGCATCGCATCGGAACCGGCGATCCAGTCATGGCAGTCCAGCCGGTTCCGGCGGCGGCGGGTGTTCTGGGCACCCGCTGCCGCGCCGGAGCAGGTTCCGGGAAGCGGAAAACGGTTTTCGGAGCAGATCATGCGCACCCTACCCGATCGACGACGATGGCCGCCCGGCGAGACACGGCGGCGGCCGACGGCCCGAACAATTTGCCATCGGAGGCGGTTCCTGTTTCGGAACGCGCCTCCGAGTCGCGTATAAGGGCAAGCATGAAGATTCTCGTCATCGAGGATGACCGCGAAGCGGCCGACTACATGGCCAAGGCCTTTGACGAGGCCGGCCACACCTGTCATGTCGCCGGAGACGGCGAGGCGGGCTTCATGGTCGCCGGCGACGGCGACTACGACGTGCTGGTCATCGACCGCATGCTGCCGCGCCGCGACGGGCTGTCCGTCACCGCCGGCCTGCGCGCCAAGGGCATCAAGACGCCGGTCCTGATCCTGTCCGCGCTTGGCGAGGTTGACGACCGCGTCACCGGCCTCAGGGCTGGCGGCGACGACTACCTGACCAAGCCCTTCGCCTTCAACGAGCTGCTTGCCCGCGTCGAGGCGCTCAACCGGCGGTCCGGCTCCAGGGACGTGGAGACCGTCTACCGGCTCGGCGACCTCGAACTCGACCGGCTGTCCCACACCGTCAAGCGCGCCGGCCGCGAGATCGTGCTGCAGCCGCGCGAGTTCCGCCTGCTCGAATATCTCATGCGCCATGCCGGACAGGTGGTGACGCGCACCATGCTGCTTGAGAACGTCTGGGACTATCATTTCGACCCGCAGACCAACGTCATCGACGTCCACGTCTCGCGGCTGCGGTCCAAGATCGAGAAGGGCTTCGACCGCCCGGTTCTCCACACGATCCGCGGCACCGGCTACATGCTGAAGGCCGACTAGCGAAAAAATGTTCGCGGCCGTCCGCACGCTCGGGTAAGAAAATCACGTTCGAACAACGAGATAGAGCGTGAAGCGGAATCAAGAAGGCAACGGGCGCTGAGATGGCGGGCCTGCCGGCGGTCATGAGGACGACGGCGGCGCGGCTTTCCGCGCTGTTCCTGATCCTGTTCGCCATCTGCGCGGCGTTCCTCGTCTTCTACATCACCTCCCTGTCGGCGCGCATGCTGACGGCGCAGACGCAGGACACCATCAACGAGGAAGTGCTGGACCTCGGCCGCGCCTACCAGCGCGGAGGGCTGCCCTTCCTGGTGCGGGTCATCGAACAGCGCGCCCGCCAGCCGGGCGCCAATCTCTACCTGATCGCCGACCCCAACGGCCGCATCCTGTCGGGCAATGTCGAGAGCCTGGAGCCGGGCGTGCTGATGCAGACCGGCTGGACCGAGATCCCCTTCTACTACAAGCGCTACGGCGAGGACGGCAGTGCAGCGCCGAAACCCGGCAGCGACGACGAGCACACGGCCGTCGCCATGGTCTTCCACCTGCCCAACGACATGATCGTGCTGGTCGGACGCGACCTCGGCGAGCCGGAGCGTTTCCGCGACGTGGTGCGCCGCTCCATGGTCGTCGCCTTCGGTATGATGGGGCTGGGCGCCTTCCTGATCTGGTTCTTCGTCGGGCGCGCCGCGCTGCGGCGCATCGACAGCGTCTCGGAGGCGAGCCGCCGCATCATGGGCGGCGACCTGTCGGGTCGGCTGCCGGTGACGGGTGCCGGCGACGAGTTCGATCGGCTGTCGGACAACCTCAACACGATGCTGGGGCGCATCGCCACGCTCAACGAGGGGCTGAAGCAGGTCTCCGACAACATCTCGCATGACCTGAAGACGCCGCTGACCAGATTGCGCAACCGCGCCGAGGCGGCACTCGCAGGCGACCGCGACACGGCCGAGTATCGCGCCGCGCTGGAAGCCACCATCGCCGAATCGGACCAGCTCATCCGCACCTTCAACGCCATCCTGATGATTTCGCGCCTGGAGGCCGGCAACTCGGCCGAGGCCACGACCGAGGTCGACCTTGCCTCGACAGTCACCGACGTGGTCGAACTCTACGAGCCGGCGGCCGAGGAAATGGGCGTGGTGCTGACATCGAACATCGCCGACAGCGCGAAAATCTCGGGCAATCGCGAGCTGATCGGGCAGGCGCTGTCCAACGTCATCGACAACGCGATCAAATATTCGACCGGGGCTGGACGGGAGGCCGTGGTCACGGTCGGGCTCGAACGCAGGGATGGCTATTTCGAGATCACGGTGACCGACAACGGCCCCGGCGTCCCGGAGGCCGACCGGCAGCGCGTCACCGAGCGCTTCGTGCGGCTGGAGCAGAGCCGCACCCGTCCCGGTTCCGGCCTCGGCCTGTCGCTGGCCAAGGCGGTGATGCGCTTCCACGGCGGCAGGCTCGACCTTGCGGACGCCGGTCCCGGCCTGAAGGTGACGATGGCGTTTCCGGCCGAGGCGGCGAAACCATGAGCAGGAAGGCGTCCGAAACAGACGGTTCAGCCTGGTTCGGGGCGCCGGCGCGAAGGCTCGTCCCGCTCGACGCCGATGAAGCCGCCGAGACGCTCGGCGATCTCGCCGAAGCGGCGGGCGAGGCGGGAGCGGGCAGGGCGGCGAAGCTGCTTTCCGGCAAATCGCCGCTCACCGAATTCCTGCTCGCCGTCTTCGACCTCTCGCCGTTCCTGCGCGACTGCGCGCGCCGCGATCCGCAAATACTGGAGCGTCTTTTCGACGAACCGGTGCCGGCCCGGCTCGAGGCGATCCTGCTCGACATCGCGGCCCTGCCGCACGATCCCGAAGCCACCGAAAAATCCGTCATGGCGCGGCTGCGGCAGCTCAAGACCGAGGCGCATTTCCTGATCGCGCTGGCCGATCTCGCCGGCGACGGCGGTGCGCGCAGGACCGTGACGCGGCTGTCGCTGCTGGCGGATGCCTGCGTGTCGGCGGCGGTCGATTTCCTGCTGCTCGACGCCCACCGTCAGGGCAAGCTGTCGCTGCCCGACCCGGCCGACCCCACGACCGGCTCGGGCTGGATCGTTCTCGGCATGGGCAAGCTGGGGGCGGCCGAGCTGAACTTTTCCTCCGACATCGACCTGATCGTCTTCTTCGAGGAGGAGGCGCCGGCCATCACCGACCCGCTCGAGGCGACGGAGCTGTTCGCGCGCCTGACCAGGCGTCTGGTGCGCATCCTGCAGGACCGCACCGAGAACGGCTATGTCTTCCGCACCGACCTGCGGCTGAGGCCCGATCCCGGCTCGACGCCGCTGGCGATCCCCGTCGAGGCGGCGCTGAACTACTACGAAAGCCGCGGCCAGAACTGGGAGCGCGCCGCGATGATCAAGGCGCGGCCGGTGGCCGGCGACCGCAAGGCGGGCGCGGCCTTCCTCGCCGAGCTGAAACCGTATGTCTGGCGCAAATATCTCGACTACGCCGCGATCGCCGACATCCATTCGATCAAGCGGCAGATCCACGCCCATCGCGGCCACGGCGAGATCGCGGTCAAGGGCCACAACGTCAAGCTCGGGCGCGGCGGCATCCGCGAGATCGAGTTCTTCGTGCAGACCCAGCAGCTGATCGCGGGCGGACGCTTTCCCGACCTGCGCGGGCGGCAGACCGTGGCCATGCTGGAACGGCTGGCCGACCATGGCTGGATCGACGCAGCGACCTGCAAGGCAATGGAGGCGCGTTACTGGTTCCTGCGCGACGTCGAGCACGCCATCCAGATGGTCGCCGACCAGCAGACGCATGTTCTGCCCGAGGAAGACCACGAGCTGAAACGCATCGCCCACATGCTGGGCTTTGCCGATGTCGACGCGTTCGCGGCCGAGTTCCGGGCGGCGCTTTCCGACGTCGAGAGCCACTACGCCGCGCTGTTCGAGACGGCGCCGCAGCTTTCCTCCGACGTCGGCAATCTCGTCTTCACCGGCGACGTCGACGATCCCGACACGCTGGAGACGCTGGCCGGGCTCGGCTTCGAGCGGCCGGCCGACATTTCGCGCATCATCCGCACATGGCACTTCGGCCGTTACCGGGCCACGCGCTCGGCCGAGGCGCGCGAGCGCCTGACCGAGCTGACGCCGGCGCTGCTGGAGGCGTTCGGCCGGACGAGGCGCGCCGACGAGGCGCTGGTGCGCTTCGACGCGTTCCTGGCCGGTCTGCCGGCAGGCATCCAGCTGTTCTCGCTGCTGCAGTCGAACCCGCGGCTTCTGAAGCTTCTGGCGACGATCATGGGCGCGGCGCCCCGGCTCGCCGAGACCGTCACGCGGCGGCCGCACGTCTTCGACGGGCTGCTCGACCCGGCGATCATGTCGGAGCTGCCGAACCGCGCCTATCTCGCCGAGCGGCTGGAGACCTTCCTGGAAGGCGCCGAACTGCACGAGGACCTGCTCGACCGGCTGCGCATCTTCGCGTCGGAGCAGAAATTCCTGATCGGCGTGCGGCTTCTGACCGGCGCCATCGACGCCAGTCGGGCCGGCCGCGCCTTTTCGGCCCTGGCGGGCCTGACGATCGCCGCCGCGCTGGAGGCGGTCCAGGCCGAGTTCGCGGTCCGCCACGGCCACGTGCCCGGCGGCCGGGTGGCGATCCTCGGCATGGGCAAGCTCGGCAGCCGCGAACTGACCGCAGGCTCGGACGTCGACCTGATCCTGCTCTACGACCACGATGCGGACGCCGAGGAATCCGACGGCGACAAGCGGCTCGACCCCTCGCTCTACTTCATGCGGCTGACGCAGCGGCTGATCGCGGCGGTGTCGGCACCGACGGCCGAGGGCATCCTCTACGAGCTCGACCTGCGGCTGCGGCCTTCCGGCAACAAGGGACCGGTCGCCACCCACATCGAGGCGTTCCGCAAATACCAGCGCGAGCAGGCCTGGACGTGGGAGCACATGGCGCTGACCCGCGCCCGGCCCGTTGCCGGGGACGAGCGGCTGTGCGTGGAGGCGGCGGCGGAGGTCGATGAAATACTCTCCATGCCGCGCGATGCCGGCAAGCTGCGCAAGGACGCGGCGGAGATGCGGCGCCTGATCGCCGAGGAAAAGCCGCCTTACGGCCCGTGGGACCTCAAGCTCGTTCCCGGCGGCCTGATCGACCTCGAGTTCATCGCGCAGGTGGCGGTGCTGTCGAACGCCGTCGAGGGGGAGGGGCGCACGACGTCGACGCAGGAGGTGCTGTCGCGGCTGGCACCCGACTTCGCCGATGTTCAGACACGCCAGGAACTGGCCGAGGCGCACGAGCTCTTCTCGGGCCTCACCCAGATCATCCGCCTGTGCATCACCGGCCGGTTCGAGCCCGACGACATTCCGCCGGGCCTGGCCGACCTGATGACCGGCTACACCGGCCTTCCGGACATCGCCGTGCTGGAGGCCCATGTCCGCGAGACGGCCGGACGGGTGGAGGCGCACTTTCGCAGGCTGGTCGGAGCGTAGAGCTTCGTCGAACGGTCTGCGCGGGCGAGATCCGTCAGGTCGAAGCCCGGATCCTTGTGCAGGATCGGAACACCGCGCGATAACCTTTCCAGCCGCGCTCAGGCCGCCTTCTGCGTCTTCTCCGTCTTCGGCGCCGGGAAGCGAACGGACACGATCGTCCCCACACCCTCGTTGGAGCGGATCTTCAGCGCGCCGCCGTGCAGGTGCGCGAGCGAGCGCGAGATAGCGAGCCCCAGGCCGGAACCCGTGTGGCTCTTCGAGAACTGGTTCTCGACCTGCTCGAAGGGACGGCCGAGCTTCTTCAGCGCGTCCTTGGGGATCCCGCAGCCGTTGTCCTCGATCGTCAGCGTGACGGCGCCGGCGACATTGCGTGCCCTGAGCGAGATGTGACCGCCTTCGCCGGTGAACTTCACCGCGTTGGACAAGAGGTTGATGGCGATCTGCTTGATGGCGCGGCGATCTGCGTAGAGCGTCATCGCCTTGCCGATCTGGTGGTCGATGCGGATGTTCTTCTCCGCCGCCTGCAACGACAGCACCCGCACCGCCTCGCTGACCAGCGGCCCGAGGTCGATCTCCTCGCGGTCGATGGAGAACTGGCCGGCCTCGATCTTCGACATGTCGAGAATGTCGTTGATGACCCCCAGCAGGTAGCTGCCGCTGGAGTGGATGTCGCGGACATATTCGCCGTATTTCTCGGAGCCGAGCGGACCGAACAGCGCCGATTGCATCAGCTCGGAGAAGCCGATGATGGCGTTGAGCGGCGTGCGCAGCTCGTGCGACATGTTGGCGAGGAATTCGGACTTGGCGCGGTTGGCGGCTTCGGCGCGCTCGGTCTCGCGCATGTATTTGCGGTTGAGCTCGGCGAGTTCGCTGACGCGCGACTCCTCCGCCTTGCGGGCGAGGCTGAGGTCGTGGATCGTCGCCATCAGCCGGCGTTCGCTGTCGACCAGCTTCTCCTGGTGCAGCTTGAGCTGGGTGATGTCGGTGCCGACCGACACTGTGCCGCCGTCGCGCGTCCTCAGCTCGTTGACCTGGAGCCAGCGCCCGTCGGCGAGCTGCCGTTCGTAAGTCGCGCCGCCCTTGGTCCCGGTGGCGTTGGCGAGGCGTCGCTCGGTGACGAAGGCGTTCATGCGCGTTTCGATCGTGTCGCGCGAAATGCCGGGGACGACCTCGCTGCTCGGACAGCCCGGTGTCCTGCAGGAACTTCGAGTTGCACATCACCAGCTTGCCGTTGGCGTCCCACAGCACGAAGGATTCGGTGATGTTCTCGATCGCAGTCCTCAGCCGCAGGTCGGCCACTTCCGAGCGCAGCGCCAGGTGCCGCTGCTCGGTGACGTCGACGGCGATGCCGATCAGGTGGATTTCCGGCGCCTCCGGGTCGATGACCTGGGCGCGGGCGCGCATCCACACCCAGCGCCCGTCGGCGTGGCGCATGCGGAAGACCTGGTCGATCTGGTCGGTTTCGCGCGCCACGATCTGGTTGGCGAGGTCGAACAGGTCGCCGTCGTCGGGATGAATGATGCGGGCGACCTCGCCGAAGGAGAGCATGGCCTCGCACGGCTCGTAGCCCAGCATGTCGAACATCGAGCGCGACCAGTACATCTTGCCGCGCGCCATGTCCCAGTCCCACAGGCCGCATCGCCCGCGCACCAGCGCCAGGTCGATGCGCTGGTGGGCGTCGAGATAGAGCTTGTCGGCGGCCTGGGCGCGCGATGCCTGGCTGAAATAGGCGTAGAGGATGATGATGAGCACGCCCGACGTCAGCACGAACAGCGTGACGTTGAGCGAGACCGTGCGCCGCCATTCGGCCAGCACCGCGTCCTGCGGGACCATCGCGGCGGCCGCCCCGCTGTGTTCGCCATTGATCGCCAGCGCGGCATACCAGGGCTCGCCGCCGACGTTGACCTCGAGCACGCCGGCGCGCCGGCCGAACAGGAACAGCGGCTGCCCGCCATTGACGATCCGCTCCAGCGAACGGCCCGACCAGTCTGCTCCGTGGACGGACTCCGCAAGCACGTGGAAGCTGCCGTCGGTGACCGCCAGCACGTGGCGGGTGCCGAGCGGCGCGCGCTCCTGCATGAGGTCGAGAAGGCGCCGACCCTCCGCCGCGTCGGGCTTCGTGCCGTCGGTTTCCATCGCGTTGACGAGTTCGCCCGCCGCCAGCGTCAGGATCGCCTTGGCGTCACGCTCGACCTCGTCGCGCATCGCCAGCAGCGACATGAAGCGCGAGGCGGCGACGACGATCAGGAACAGGATGATCAGGGTGGGAATTGAGCGGCGCAGATAGGGTTCGGCCGCAAGCAGCTTCTTGTAGGCCGGCGCTGCAATCATCTTGGCATTGCCGGTCAGCAGTGTTTCCGCCCTCGCACGCCCCTTGCGCCGGGCAAAAAACCTCTCGCCGGGCGCGCCGCACGCGTCCGCCTTTGCCATGTCCAGGCTCCCTCGTATCCCCTGCATGGGTCGCGATCCGGCAACGCCGCACTCCCGAATCGTCCTTAAGGAATCAGAGGTGATTCGCCCTGTCCAGTGGCGCAGGACTAAAAAGTGACAAATCCGTGGCGGAACTACGTCGCCCGCGCCGCTTGCGGCGTGGTCAGGCCAGAGTGCGCTCGACGATGTCGCGCAGGTCGCGCGACAGGCCTTCGGCGCCCGAAAGCTCCAGCAGCGCCTCGCGCGCCGCCCCCTTGCGGCCGGGCTCCAGCGAACGCCACGAGCGGAAGGCGGTCGCCAACCGCGCCGCCACCTGCGGGTTCACCTTTTCGATCGCCAGCACCGTTTCGGCGACGAAGCGGTAGCCGCTGCCGTCGGCGGCGTGGAAACCCGTCTGGTTGGCGCTGGCGAACGTGCCGATCAGCGCGCGCACGCGGTTCGGGTTCGAGAGCGAGAACACGGGGTGCTCCATCAGCGCCCGCACCTTGTCGACCGTCGCTTGGCCGGGGACGGTCGCCTGTACCTGCAGCCACTTGTCGAGCACCAGCGGATCGCCGCGATAGCGCTCTTCGAAGGCGGCGAGTGCTGCCTCGGACTCGGCGCTGCCGGCGAAGCGATGCGCCAGCACGGCGAGTGCTGCCGCACGGTCCGTCATGTTGGTGGCGCCATCGAACTGCGCCTTCGCCATTTCTGCGTCTCCGGACCCGGCGGCCATGTAGTCGAGCAGCACGTTCTTCAGCGCCCTGCGGCCTGCGCTTGCCGCGTCCGGGCTGAAGGGGCCGCTGTCGCTCATTTCGGCGTGGCAGCGCGCGAACAGTTCGGCGTTCGCACGGGCCGACCGCCAGGACCAGCGTCTCGCGCGCGGTGTGGATGGCGTCGGGGTCGATGTTGGAGCCCATCTCGCGGGCGATGTCGGCCTCGGCGGGCATCGCCAGCGCCAGCGCGCGGAATGCCGGTTCAAGCGCCGCGTCCTCGGCGATCGCACCGGGCAGGCCGGTCAGCGCAGAGTGGAAATCCGGGCTCGAACCGCCGCGCACCGCCTTCACCGCCGAAATGATCGCCTCGGTGAACAGCCGGTTCAGCGCCTCCCAGCGGCAGAACTCGTCGCTGTCGTGGCGGGCGAGGAACATCTGCTCGGCCTCGCCCTGCTGCACGGTCAGCGTGATCGGCGCCGAGAAGCCGCGGTTGAGCGAAAGCGCCGGCCGCTCGGAAATGCCCGAGAACTTGACCGACTGGCGGCGCCGGCGAACGTGGATGACCCCGTCCGTCACCTCCGCACCCTCCGCGCTCTCGATCGGCAGGTCCGCGCCGTCAGCGCCGACCAAGCCGAACTTCAGCGGGATGTGCATCAATCGCTTGCGGCTTTCCGATGGCGTCGGCGGCACCGACTGCTCGATGTCGAGCGTCAGTTCGGCCCTTGCCGGGTCATGCGCGGCGGTGATCGAGAGGTTCGGCGTGCCTGCCTGATGGTACCACAGCGCGAACTGCGACAGGTCGCGCCCGGACGTCTCCTCGAAGACCTTCAGGAAATCCTCGATCGTGGCGGCGTCGCCGTCGTGACGCTCGAAATAGAGGTCCATCCCGGCGCGGAAGGCGTCCTGCCCGACGATGGTGCGGATCATGCGCACCACCTCCGAGCCCTTCTCGTAGACCGTCGCCGTGTAGAAATTGTTGATCTCGCGGTAGCGCCGCGGCCTGACCGGATGCGCCAGCGGTCCCTGGTCCTCCGGGAACTGGTGGGCGCGCAGCGTCCGCACCTCGGAGATGCGCTTGACGGCGCGCGAGCGCTGGTCGGCCGAGAACTCGTGGTCGCGGAAGACGGTCAGCCCTTCCTTGAGGCAGAGCTGGAACCAGTCGCGGCAAGTGATTCTGTTGCCAGTCCAATTGTGGAAATATTCGTGCGCGATGATCGCCTCGATATTGGCGAAGTCGGCGTCGGTCGCGGTCTCCTCGTCGGCCAGAACGTATTTGTCGTTGAAGACGTTGAGGCCCTTGTTCTCCATCGCGCCCATGTTGAAGTCGGACACGGCGACGATGTTGAAGACGTCGAGGTCGTATTCGCGCCCGAACTTCTCCTCGTCCCAGGCCATCGAGCGCTTCAGCGAATCCATGGCGTAGGCCGCGCGCGCTTCCTTGCCGTGCTCGACATAGATGCCGAGCGCGACGCGCCGCCCCGACATGGTGACGAAATGGTCGCGCGTGACGCCGAGGTCGCCGGCGACCAGCGCGAACAGGTAGGAGGGTTTGGGGAAGGGGTCGTCCCACACGGCGAAATGCCGGCCGCCCGGCAGTTCCCCGCTTTCCACCGGATTGCCGTTGGACAACAGCACCGGCGCCTCGCCGGCGTCCGCCTCGATGCGCACCCGGTAGGTCGACAGCACGTCGGGCCGGTCGAGGAAGTAGGTGATGCGGCGGAAGCCCTCGGCCTCGCACTGCGTCGTGTAGACGCCGCTGGAGCGGTAGAGCCCCATCAGCGTCTTGTTGGCGGCGGGGTCGAGCTCGGTTTCGATCCTCAGCGTGAATCGCTCGCCCGGCCGGCGGGTTCTTCAGCGTCAGGCTGTCGGGCGTCACCTCGACGTCGTCGAGATTGGTGCGCACCCCGTCGATCTCCAGCCCCACGAGGTTGAGACCGTCGCCGTCGAGCACGAGCGGCGCGTCCTGCCGCAATGCCCGCCCGCCGCTCGATTGTCAGCTCGCTGACGACGCGGGTGCGCGGGCCGGCGAGCTGGAACGTCAGCGCGGTCGCGGGAATCGCGTAGTCGCTCGGACGATAGTCCTCGAGCCGGAAGATCTGGCCGGTATCGGTTACCATGCTGTGCGTTTCGCTTTCTTCGTCCGCAGCCGTCGCACCGTTCGCTGCCTGCCACAATCAAAATAGGGACGGTGCCCTTTACACGAGAGGGTGGCTCGACAAAACTGCCTTGCCTCACCAATTTCCCTTTTCCAACATCCCTCGGCAAGGAACGATAATGACGGTTGCGACGCCAAAATTCGGCATGGGTGCCTCTGTCCTGCGCAAGGAGGACAACGCCTTCATTACAGGCAAGGGCCACTACACGGACGATTTCTCCCCGGCCGGCACGCTGCACGGCTACGTCCTGCGCTCCCCGGTCGCCAACGCGTCCTTCAAGATCGGCTCCGGTGGACGCGGCGAAGGCCGCGCCGGGCGTCCATCTGGTGCTGACCGGCGCCGACCTCGCACATCTCGGCGACCTCTCGGCCGGCTTCGCGCACAAGAAGGCCGACGGGACGCCTTATCCGACGCGTGACATCCCCATCCTTTGCCGCGACCACGTGCATTATGTCGGCGACGCGGTCGCCTTCGTCGTGGCCGACACGCGCGAACAGGCGCAGGACGCCGCCGAGCTCATCGAGATCGACTACGACGACACCGACGCCATCGCCGGCACGGCGGCCGCACTCGAGGAGGGGGCTCCGCTGGTGTGGCCGGAACTCGGCACGAACACGGCCTTCGAGGTCAAGCTCGGCGACGCCGACAAGGCGAAGGAGGCCTTCGCCAAGGCCACCCACGTCACCCGCATCGAATTCCTCAACAACCGCCTCGTGTGCAACTACATGGAGCCGCGCGCGGCGATCGGCGACTGGCACGAGGACGAGGGCCGTTTCGTGCTCACCACCGGCTCGCAGGGCGTGCACTCCATGCAGCGCATCCTCGCCGGCATTTTCGACATGCCGCGCGAGAAGCTGCGCGTGGTGACGCCCGACGTCGGCGGCGGCTTCGGGCCGAAGACCTTCACCTATCGCGAATATGCGCTGGTGCTGGAGGCGACCAAGCGTCTGGGCAAGCCGGTCAAGTGGACGGGCGACCGCACCGAACACTTCATGACCGACGCGCAGGGCCGCGACAACGTCGTCACCGCCGAGATGGCCATGGACGCCGACGGCAAGTTCCTCGGCCTCAAGGTCGGGCTGGCCGCCAACATGGGCGCCTACATCCACCAGTTCGGGCCCTACATCCCCTATATCGGCGCCACCATGTCGACCGGCGTCTACGACATCCGCGCGCTCGACGTGACGATCACCGGCGTCTACACCAACACCTGCCCGGTCGACGCCTATCGCGGCGCCGGCCGGCCCGAAGCCGCCTTCCTGCTGGAAAAGCTCGTCGATGCCTGCGCCCGCGACATGAAGCTGACGCCCGACGAGATCCGCCGGCGCAATTTCATCAAGCCGGAACAGTTTCCCTACAAGACCCAGACCGGGCGCCTCTACGACGTCGGCGAGTTCGAGGGGCACATGAACCGGGCCATGGAGCAGGCCGGCTGGGCGAGCTTCCCCGAAAGGCTGGAGGCCTCCCGCAAGGCCGGCAAGCTGCGCGGCATCGGCATGGCGACCTATATCGAGGCCTGCGCCTTCGCCGGCTCCGAGCCCGCCAAGGTGCGCCTGCAGGGCGACGGCCGCGTCAGCCTGTTCATCGGCACGCAGTCGAACGGGCAGGGCCACGCCACGGCCTACGCCCAGTTCGTCGCCGAAAAGCTCAACCTCGACATCGACAAGATCGACCTGCACCAGGGCGACACCGACGAACTGGAGAAGGGCGGCGGCACCGGCGGCTCGCGCTCGATCCCGCTCGGCGGCGTGTCGGCCGGGCGCGCCGGCGAGGCGCTGGCGGAGAAGATCAAGAAGATCGCCGCCGACGAGCTGGAAGCCGCGCCCGCCGACATCGAGCTGGTCGACGGCACCGCGCGGATCGTGGGCACCGACCGCGTGCTCGATTTCGCCGCGATCGCCAAGGCCGCCAAGCAGCCGGACGACCTGGAGGGGCTGGGAGAGTTCGTGCAGGAGGAGGCGACCTACCCGAACGGCACCCACATCTGCGAGGTCGAGGTCGACCCCGACACCGGCGAGACGGAAATCGTCTCCTACACCATCGTCGACGATTTCGGCGCGACCGTGAACCCGATCCTGCTCGCCGGCCAGGTGCATGGCGGCGTGGTGCAGGGCATCGGCCAGGCGCTGACCGAGGACACCGTCTATTCCGAGGACGGGCAGCTCGTCACCGCCAGCTTCATGGACTACGCCATGCCGCGCGCCGACACCGTGCCGTCCTTCCACTTCGAGACCCGCAACGTGCCCTCGACCACCAACGCGCTCGGCATCAAGGGCGCCGGCGAGGCCGGCACGATCGGTGCGGCTCCCGCCACGATCAACGCGGTCACCGACGCGCTTTGGCGCGCCTACGGCATCGGCCATGTCGAGATGCCGGCGACGCCGCTGCGCGTGTGGAGCCTGATCCACGACCGGGACCGGGCGGCCGCCTGACGGACAGAGCGAAGGTGGCCGCCGCCGGCACTGAAACGGATGCCAGCCCGCTGACGGGCATCGGCCTGAAGGTGATCTCGGTGGCCATCTTCATGGCCATGAGTTCCTTCATCAAGGCGGTGGGCGAGGTGCCGCCGGGGCAGATCGTCTTCTTCCGGTCGCTGTTCGCTATCGTCCCGATCCTGGCGGTGCTCGCCTGGCGCCGCCAGATCGCAACCGCTTTCCGCACCGAGCGGCCGTTGAGCCACGTCGCGCGCGGGCTCGTCGGCGTCAGCTCCATGGGGTTGGGCTTCTACGGGCTGACGGTGCTGCCGCTGCCCGAGGTGGTGACGCTCGGCTACGCCCAGCCGCTGATGGTGGTGGTGCTGAGCGCGCTGGTGCTCGGCGAGACGGTGCGCATCTTCCGCTGGAGCGCCGTCGCGATCGGCTTCGTCGGCGTGTTCATCATCTCCTGGCCCAAGCTGACGCTGCTGACCGGCGGGGCGCCAATGGCAAGCAGCGAGATCACCGGGTTGTTCGCCGTGCTGATCGGGGCGGCCATCTCGGCCGTCGCCGCGCTGCTGGTGCGGCGGCTGGTCAGGACCGAGCGGACCCAGACGATCGTGGTGTGGTTTTCGCTGACGGCGACGGCCGCCTCGCTGTGCACGATCCCGTTCGGCTGGGCGCATCTCACTGCGCAGCAGGCAGCCTTCCTCGTCGCGGCCGGGTTTTGCGGCGGCATCGGCCAGATCCTGATGACCCAGGCCTACCGCCACGCCTCGATCGCCACGGTCGCGCCGTTCGAATACACCTCGCTCGTGCTGGCGGTGGTGATCGGCTACTACGTCTTCGGCGACGTGCCGACGCTCTACACCGTGGTCGGCGGCATCATCGTCGTCGGTGCCGGCCTGTTCATCATCTGGCGCGAGCACCGGCTGGGCCTGCCGCGCGGCGCGGCCCGCAAGGTCATGACGCCACAGGGGTGAGGGGATTCAGGCGGCCGCCTGGCGCAGCCAGTCGGCGGTCTCGCGATCGGCCGGGAAGAAGGACTCCACCGCCAGCTCGGCCAGGGTGACGTCGAGCGGGGTGCCGAACACCGTTATGGTAGTGATGAAGGACAATACCGTTTCGCCGGCCCGGATTCTGAGCGGCATCGCGATGTCCGGCGCGTCGAGCCGACCGGGACGGCTGGTGCCGCGGCCGCCCGGATAGGACCGCAGCTCGGCCTCCAGTTCGGCGAGTCCCGGGTCGCCGACGCTGTCGTTCTGCCGGCGCAACCGCTCGAGCAGGTGGTGACGCCATTCCGCCAGGTTGACGATACGCGGCGCCAGACCGCGCGGGTGGAGGCTGAGCCGCAGGACGTTGATCGGCGGGGCGAGCAGGCTTGCATCGTCGACGCCCTCCAGAAAAGCACCGATCGCGTTGTTTCCGGCAATCAGGTTCCAATGCCGGTCGACGGCGATGGCGGGGTTGGGCTCGTGGCCCTTCAGCACCAGCTCGACGGCGGCCAGCGCCGGCTTCAGCGTCGCGTCGTCCAGCCGGCGCTCCGAAAAGCTAGGCGCGAAGCCGGCCGCCAGCAGCAGCCTGTTGCGGTGGCGCAGCGGAATCTCGAGCCGGTCCGACAGGTGCAGGATCATCTCGCGCGACGGTCGCGCGCGGCCGCTTTCCATGAAGCTGAGGTGGCGCTGCGATATCTCGGCTTCCGCCGAGAGGTCGAGCTGGCTCATGCGCCGCTTGGTGCGCCATTCGCGCAGCAGCGCCCCGGCGCCTTCGTGGATGACGTGTTCCATGGATCGCAGATTAGCCGAGCCATCCGCGCCGTTCCATTACCTTGCGGGTAATCGGCACACCCGATCCGCACTGCCACGATCCGTTCCGTGGCGTGCAGCGCTCCCGGCCGCCGCCATCCGTGGAAAGGGAGCCGATGGAGGCTGAAATGTCCGTGACGATCACTCCCTTCCTGTCAAAGGTGCTGGTCACCGATGCCGTGGTCAGCGCCGCCGCCGGCTTGCTGATGGCGGCAGGCGCCTCGCTTCTCGGTCGCTGGCTGGAAATCCCCTCCGGCCTTCTCTTCTGGGCGGGGCTGGTGCTCTTTCCCTGGGCCGCGATGCTGCTTTTCGTGGCACGTCGCGATACTGCTCCGCGCCTCGTCCTGCTCGACATCGTGCTCGCGAACCTTTTGTGGGTTGCGGCGAGCTTCGGCATCATGCTGGCCGGACTGATCGCGCCCAACGGTTTGGGCATCGCCTTCGTCAGCGCCCAGGCGCTGGCGGTTCTGGCTCTCGCGGCAATGCAGCAGTCCGGCTTGCGCGTGGCCACACGGGTTGCGGCGTGACTGCGACGGCCGCTTCGCCGGCCCGACGGCGGAGGCGGTGGTGATACAGCGCAGCCGAGGACCCACGGTGCCTACAAGTCAGGGTTCAGGATGAGGCGGCAAGCTTCATCTTGACCGCCAGGAAGTCGCGCCAGGCGAGCTTCTTGTGAGCCGGGTTGCGCAGCAGATAGGCCGGGTGCAGCGTCGGCATGGTCGGGATTTCCGCGCCGCCGGCGGTACGGTGGACGCTCCAGGTGCCGCGCATGCGCATGATGCCGGTCTGGGTGTCCAAGAGCAGCTTGGTCGACGGGTTGCCGAGCGTCACCAGCACCTTCGGGCGCGCGAGTTCGATCTGCCGCTCGATGAACGGGCGGCAGATCTCGGTCTCCAGCGGCGTCGGCGTGCGGTTGCCCGGCGGCCGCCACGGGATCACGTTGGCGATGTAGGCCGCGTTGCGGTCGAGGCCGATCGCCGCCAGCATGCGGTCGAGAAGCTGGCCCGAGCGGCCGACGAAGGGCAGGCCCTCCAGATCCTCGTCGCGGCCCGGGGCCTCGCCGACCAGCATCAGGTCGCCTTCCGGATTGCCGTCGGAAAACACCAGGTTCTTGGCCGTGAAGCGAAGGTTGCAGCCGTCGAACTCGGCAAGGATCTGCTTGAGTTCGTCGAGCGTGCCGGCGCTGCGCGCGAGTTCGCGGGCGCGGCTCGCCTGCTTCTCGTCAGGCACGACCGCCTGCTGTGCGGGTCGTGGCTGCGCCGGCAGCTGCTGCTGGAGCAGCGACGCCCGCTGTTGCGGCGGGGCGGGCTGCGCGGCCACGTCGCGAGACGGCTGCGGTGCGCGCGGCCGCCGGCTGCGGGCGCGAGGCGGTGCGCGCCTCGGCGAAGCGGTTGACCGGCTCGTCGGCGAGCGCCTCGTCGTAGCCGGCCTCCGCATAGAAGGCGAGCAGATCGCGCAGGTCGGGAAGGGCGGTGTCGGCTGGCATGGCGGCAAGATCGGCCGCCGGACGCCGGATTGCAAGCGGCGCGGAACCGAGCGCTGATAATTGACGTTTACGTTAGCGTAAAATATTGTGCGGTCAGGAGCCTGTGCCGTTGCGATGGCACCGCCACGCCCGGCGCCAACGCACCGGAAGGGCGTTTCGCCCGCCCGACTGATGGGTTATAGCCGGCTGGTCGAGGAAAGCCCGGTATTTGGCATGGCCGGCCTGGAGCCAGCGGAGAGGATTTGATGAGCGAGATCGAGCGCGAGAGCATGGAATTCGATGTGGTCATCGTCGGCGCCGGCCCGGCCGGGCTGTCGGCGGCGATCAGGCTCAAGCAGCTCGACCCCGAACTTTCCGTGGTGGTGCTCGAAAAGGGCGGCGAGGTCGGCGCCCATATCCTGTCCGGGGCGGTCGTCGACCCGGTCGGCATCGACAGACTGCTGCCCGGCTGGCGCGAGGAGAGCGACCACCCCTTCACCACGCCGGTGACGGAAGACCAGTTCCTGGTGCTCGGCCCGGCAGGGGCCTTCAAGGTGCCGAACGTCTTGATGCCGCCGCTGATGAACAACCACGGCAACTTCATCGTCTCGCTCGGCAATGTCTGCAAATGGCTGGCCGCGCACGCCGAATCGCTCGGCGTGGAAATCTATCCCGGCTTCGCGGCATCCGATGTCATCTATGACGACAACGGCGCGGTGAAGGGCGTCCTCACCGGCGACATGGGCGTGGAGCGCGACGGCAGCCACGGCCCCAACTACCAGCCCGGCATGGAACTGCTCGGCAAATACACGCTGATCGGCGAGGGCGTGCGCGGCTCGCTCGCCAAGCAGCTGATCACCAAGTTCCGGCTGTCCGAAGGACGCGATCCGCAGAAATTCGGCATCGGGCTGAAGGAGTTGTGGGAGGTCAAGCCGGAGAACCACCAGCCGGGCCTGGTGCAGCATTCCTTCGGCTGGCCGCTCGACAACGAGACCGGCGGCGGCTCCTTCCTCTACCACCTCGACAACAACCAGGTGGCCGTCGGCTTCGTCGTCCACCTCAACTACAAGAACCCGTACCTGTCGCCGTTCGAGGAGTTCCAGCGCTTCAAGACGCATCCGGCGATCCGCGGCACGTTCGAAGGCGCCAAGCGCGTCTCCTACGGCGCCCGCGCCATCACCGAGGGCGGCTGGCAGTCGGTGCCCAAGCTCACCTTCCCCGGCGGGGCGCTGATCGGCTGCTCGGCCGGCTTCGTCAACGTGCCGCGCATCAAGGGCTCTCACAACGCCGTGCTGTCTGGAATGATGGCTGCCGAGAACGTCGCCGAGGCCATCAAGGCGGGACGCGCCCAGGACGAGATTTCGGCCTACGACGAGGCCTGGCGAACTTCCGAGATCGGCAAGGACCTGAAGAAGGTGCGCAACGTCAAGCCGCTGTGGTCGCGCTACGGCCTGTGGCTGGGCGTGGCGCTCGGCGGCTTCGACATGTGGACCAACCAGCTCTTCGGCTTCTCGATCTTCGGAACGATGAAGCACGGCAAGCCGGACTATGCCGCTCTCGATCCCGCATCGAAGCACAAGCCGATCGCCTATCCCAAGCCCGACGGCACGCTGACCTTCGACCGCTCGTCCTCGGTGTTCCTGTCGAACACCAATCACGACGAGAACGAGCCGGTGCACCTCCAGCTTCTCGATCCGGAGCTGCAGAAGACGTCCGAATACGAGGTGTTTTCCGGCCCTTCGACGCGCTACTGCCCGGCCGGCGTCTACGAATGGGTGGATGCCGACGGCAATTCTCTGGCCGGCGGCCCGGGCGCGCCGCAGAAGGGCGGCGAGGTCTCGCACACCAATCCCGAGGCGCGCTTCGTCATCAACTCGCAGAACTGCGTGCACTGCAAGACGTGCGACATCAAGGACCCGAACCAGAACATCAACTGGGTGCCGCCGCAGGGCGGCGAGGGCCCGGTCTACGTCAACATGTAAGGATTGCGCGGCTCGGCCGGCGGCGCTCGCCGCCGGCTTTTCGTCACAGCGACGCCTTCAGCACCTGTGCCGGCTGCTCTTCGGGCAGCACGGTGAATTCCAACATCAGCGGCAGGTGGTCCGAGCCGACATTGCCGAGCCGCTCGAGCGACAGCGGCAGCACCGCTCCCTTGACGAAGACGTGGTCGATCGGCAGGCCGATCCATGGCCGCAGCCAGTCCGGCAGCCGGCGCCACAGCCAGGTGGGCCCGACGCGGCCGGCCGGCTTCAGCCGACCGTAGCTGGCGACGCGGCGCGCCGTGTCGCTCCAGGCCACGGCGTTGAGGTCCCCGGCCAGGATAGCGGTGCGCCCGAGGTCTGAAAGATCTCCGGCATAGCGCTCCAGCTGCCTGTGCTGGCGGTAGACGATGGGCCAGCCAAGATGCATCGCCGCCACGTCGGCGCGCCGCCCGCCGAAATCGATCGCGGCGATGGCAAGCGTCTTGCCGGGCAGGCAGTGCGGCGCGGCCGCGAACGGCCGCCGCGACAGGATGGCGACGCCGCCGGTGCTGAAGGACGGCGCCTCGCACACGAGACTGTAGGGATAGCGTGCGCGCAGAAGTTCGAGCTTTGGCAGCCAGTGTTGCGACACCTCCTCGAAGGTGATGACGTCGGGCTCTAGCCTGCCGACCAGCGACAGCACCTCTTCGGGGTGCGGATTGTCGTAGCGCAGGTTGAGCTGAAGCAGGCGATAGCGCGCGCTCCCGCTCCCGGCGATCATGCTCGCGTCCGCCGCGCGCACGCCGTCGTTCTGCTGCCAGGGCAGGCCGAGCGTCATCGCCGTCGCCAGCAGCGCCACGGAAATCATGAGCGCCGCCTGCAGCCGCCTGCCAGCGAAGAACGCCAGGAAGAGCGCGGCAACCGCCATGGCCGCGGCGAAGTGCAGCCGGAAATGCGAGAACGCGTCGAGCACCGGGTGGAGCGCGCCGAAGAAGCCGACGACCACCAGGACGGCGAGGCCGAGCCCCGCCAGCGCGGCGAGCGACGCCAAGAACTGCAGCAAGCGACGGATCATGGCGCCAGCGCCTCAACCGGCGCCGCCGCGCGCTGTCCGACCAAATGGCGGTCGCCGCCGGCCCCCATCGATCGTTCTCCCGTGGCCTTTACTGGAAGGCGGTCTCGGAGAAGCTTCTGAGCTTGCGCGAATGCAGCCGCTCCGGCGGCATCGCGGCCAGCTTCTCCACGGCCCTGATGCCGATGGTCAGGTGCTGCGCCACCTGGCGCTTGTAGAAGTCAGTCGCCATGCCCGGCAGCTTCAGTTCGCCGTGCAGCGGCTTGTCCGACACGCAAAGCAGCGTGCCGTAGGGCACGCGGAAGCGGAAACCGTTGGCTGCGATGGTCGCCGATTCCATGTCGAGCGCGATGGCGCGCGACTGCGACAGCCGCTGCACAGGTCCCCGCTGCTCGCGCAGTTCCCAGTTGCGGTTGTCGATCGTGGCGACCGTGCCGGTGCGCATGACGCGCTTCAGATCGTAGCCGGAAAGCCCGGTGACCTCGGCCACCGCCTCCTGCAGCGCCACCTGGATCTCGGCCAGTGCCGGAACCGGCACCCAGACCGGCAGGTCGTCGTCGAGCACATGGTCCTCGCGCACATAGGCGTGCGCCAGCACGTAGTCGCCGAGCTCCTGCGTGTTCCTGAGGCCCGCGCAATGGCCGAGCATCAGCCAGGCATGCGGCCGCAGCACCGCGATGTGGTCGGTGATCGTCTTGGCGTTGGACGGGCCGACGCCGATATTGACCATGGTGATGCCGCCATGGTCCGGCTTGCACAGATGATAGGCCGGCATCTGCGGCAGCCGCCCCGGCGTGACGCCGTCGGCCGGCGCGCTCTCGCCCGCCTTCGTCATCACGTTGCCCGGCTCCACGAAATGCTCGTAGCCGCCGCCGCCGTTCGCCATCAGCTCGCGGGCGAACACGCAGAACTCGTCGACGTAGAACTGGTAGTTGGTGAACAGCACGAAGTTCTGGAAATGGTTGGGGCTGGTCGCCGTGTAGTGCGACAGCCGGTGCAGCGAATAGTCGATGCGCTGCGCGGTGAACGGCGCCAGCGGCATCGGTTCGCCGGGGATCGGCTCGTAGGTCCCGTTGGCGATGTGGTCGTCGGTGGCGTTGAGATCGGGCACGTCGAACAGGTCGCGCAGCGGCCGCTTGATGCTCTCGGCGGCGCCGGCTTCCACGTAGGTGCCCTCGAGGAAGGCGAAGTGCAGCGGGATCGGCGTCTCCGATTCGCCGACCGTGACCGGCACGCCGTGATTGCGCATGATCAGCCGCAGCTGGTCGATCAGGTAGGTCTTGAACAGATCCGGCCTGGTGACGGTGGTCGAATAGTAGCCTGGCGCCGGCACATGGCCATAGGCCAGGCGCGAGTCGAGCTGCGTATAGGAGGAGCTCGATACGCCGACTTCCGGGTAGAAGGCGCGGTAGCGCGTGTGCTCGTCGTGCCCGGCGGCGACGGCGTTGAAGGAGTCCCGCAGGAAGGCGGTGTTTCGCTCGTAGAGCCTGGTCAGCGCCGCCACCGCCTCCTCGGCGTCGGTGAAGCTGGTGCGCGGATAGGGGTCGGGTTGGGCGACCGATTCGATCGGTTTGGGGAAGATTCGTTTTTCCATGACCCATTATAGGGATTCATGGTGACGGTTTCGAGTGTCCCCAAGCGCCGGGAGATGCCGGAAATCGGCCCTCAGCCGTCGAGCGAGCGGACGAGGTTGCGGGGCAGCCCCTCGTTGCCGGCGCGGGCGCGCTGCAGGCCGACGGCCAGCACCAGTCCGGCGCCGCTCGACATGGTCGGCATCGAGCCGATCGAATAGCTGGAACCGGCATTCACGCGCTGCACGGCCAGCATCGAGGTCAGCGTGACGGCGAAGATGGCGAGCATCCTGGCGGTCAGGCGGATCGTTTCGTGTCTGGTGGCGTGGCGGCGCATTTTCGTCTTCCCTTCGTTCAGTCCGGGCGCCCTTCGGCGTCGTTGAAAGGAGGAATGCCACAGTGGCGCTGAACCGGTACTGAGATGCCCGTTCATTTGGCGTTCAGCTTTGCTGACCGCTGCATTCAGGGCGTTTCGATTGGCGCGGGAGGCGGCGTGTGGTTAGCTCGCGAGCCCACCAGTTCCGCGCTCCCGTTTCGCCCATCATGGAGAGATGCATGACCGACCAGACCAAGCCGATCGAACTCCATTTCTGGCCGACGCCGAATGGCTGGAAGATCAGCGTCATGCTGGAAGAACTCGGCGTTCCCTACGAGGTAAAATACGTCAACATCGGCAAGGGGGAGCAGTTCGAGCCGGCCTTCCTGGCGATCTCGCCCAACAACCGCATGCCGGCGATCGTCGATCCCGAGGGCCCGGACGGGCAGCCGATCTCGGTCTTCGAGTCCGGCGCCATCCTGCAATATCTCGGCCGCAAGTTCGAACAATTCTATCCGGCCGACGAGCGCGCCCGCGTCGAGGTCGACCAGTGGCTGTTCTGGCAGATGGGCGGGCTTGGGCCCGATGGCGGGGCAGGCGCACCATTTCCGCAATTATGCGCCGGAAAAGATCCCCTACGGCATCGACCGCTACACCAACGAGGTGAACCGGCTCTACGGCGTCATGAACAGGCGGCTGGCCGACCGCGAGTTCCTGGCCGGCGAGTATTCGATCGCCGACATGGCCTGCGTCGGCTGGGTGCGGCCCTACAAGAACCAGGGACAGGAGATCGAGGACTTCCCGAACCTCAAGCGCTGGCTCGAAACCGTGACGGCGCGTCCGGCCGTGAGCCGGGGACTGGAAGTGGGGCAGGAGTACCGCCGCAATCTGGCCGATGACAAGGAGGCGCAGAAGGTGCTGTTCGGCCAGCGCGCGCGCTAGCGACGCCTGATATTTACGGACACGAAAAAGCCGGGCGCGGCAGTGCCACGCCCGGCGCCAATTTCGCGGCAAGCGCCTTTACTGCCGCGTCAGCGTTTCGCTCTTGCAGATCAGGCCGCCGAGCACGCAGCCGGCGAGCGACAGCGAGTTGCCGCTGACCGTCGCCTTGCCGCGATAGGTCTTGCCCTCGTCGAGCTTGTTGACCTTGCCGTTGTACTTGTTGCCCGAGCCGTTCATGCAGCCGATCGACTGGCCCTTGTATTCCCCTGTCAGCACCGTTCCGCAGAACTTGTCCCCGCCCGACGCGGCATAGCGAATGATGGTTCCGTTCGGCCGTTTCCACGAACCCACGATCGGCTCGGCGGCGAATGCCGCGCTGGCGCTCGCCGCGATCATTGCGCCGGCAAGCGCCGACGCGAAAAATTTCGTCATTGTCTCTCCTCCTTTGTCGGCCCATCTCCACCCCGGCCGACGTTGACGCGGACGTAAACGTAAAGCATTTCGGCTCGGCGCGGAAGCGGCGACATGCAAACGGAATTTCGTCGCACCGCGTTCCCGGACGGCCTAAATCGGGATCGCCACCGTCCCTCCGAAAACACGCCGCAATCACCGGCCACGGCTCCCCATTGCGGCCGAATTCGGCATCGCCGGGATTATCTTTTCTTCATTTGCCGCGCTGCCGGAGCGGTCCTAGCGTCCCGTCCGAAGCCGGGCCTCGCCGGCGGCAAGGCCGCGACGCGACGTGACCAGACGGCTTCGCAGATGGCGCTCCCGCTCAGGGACCGCCGTATCCTAGGAGTGACACAATGCGTGCTCTCACCATCCCGGCGTTCGCCGCCGGTCTTCTCACCGCCTCCCTCGCCTTCGCCGCCACGCAGTCGGCCACCGGCTCGATCAAGTCGATCGACACTGGCGCCCGCACCCTGACGCTGGAAGACGGCACGACCTATCACCTGGCCGCGCACGTCAAGGAGAAGGGCCTGAAGACCGGCGAGAAGGTTCAGGTCACCTGGGACATGAAGAACGGGAAGCACGAGGCCACCAAGGTCTCGGTGGTGAAGTAGCCGAGGCCGGCTCTTCCAGGGGGCGGGAGCGGCAGTTCCCGCCCCTGACTGTTAGCGGAGTGCGCGCTCCGACCCGTTTTCGTGGTGAAGAATCCGTTTCGGCGAATGTGGCGGATTTCGTCTATTTTGTCTAAACGGCCGCGCAGCTCCGGGATTCCTATCCTTAATGATTTGAGTAGTTTACCTACTGTTTGAACTTTGTTTTCGTTCAATTAATCACGCCATTTAACGGCCCCTCAAACGCTCGCTGCCATTCTCGGGACCATAGAAACGCAACGAGCGAGACGGACGCGACAAGCCGCTCTCGGGAGACTGACAGGGGACTGGAAAATGGCACGCTACGAAGTTCTGGAAGCCGGCGTCGGCACCATCGGAAACTCGGCCCAGGCCGACATCCTGTTCGAGCTGGGCATGATGTATGCGACCGGCCGCGACTGCGAGACCGACATCGTCGCCGCGCACAAATGGTTCAACATCGCCGCGATCAAGGGCTCCGAGCGAGCCGCCGAACTGCGCCGCGAACTGTCCGCCACCATGTCGAAGCCGGAAATCGCCCGTGCGCTGCGCGAGGCGCGCGAATGGATGACCATGCACTGATTTCCGCCGGGCGCGTCATGCAGCGCGCCGAGGGGAGAACTGGCGCGGCGGGGGCAGGGGAGAACCCTGAATACCGGGCCGTTCGGAAGGCCGCGGCGGAGGGGAGCCGTCGCGGCCTTTTTCGCGCGCGCTCCGGCGGGCCTCAGCCCTGCTCCTCGAACTTCACCAGAACCGTGCCGTCGCTGACCTGCGCGCCCTGTGTGGCGATCTCGGCGATCACCCCGTCATGCGGCGCGGCGATCGAGTGCTCCATCTTCATGGCTTCGAGCACCAGCAGCGGCTGGCCCTTCTTCACCGCGTCGCCGGCGGCTGCCCGCACCAGCTTGACCAGGCCCGGCATCGGCGCGCGCAGATTGTCGCCGCCGCCGGCCTCGGCCTCCGCCTCAGGATCGGGTGCGGCGAACGTGTAGGCGGCGGCACCTTCGAACACCGTGACGTGGCCTGGCCACGGCGCCACGCGCGGCGCGTCGGCGCCCACGGGGTCGACGACGGAAACCCGGCCGTCCAGCTCGACGGCGAAACGCCCGTCCGGTCGAGCCGTCAGGCCGGCTTCGAGCGGTGTGTCGCCGCGCAGCAGGTGGACCCGCCGGACCGGCGGATGGAAATGCGCGTAGCCGGCGAACGCCGTCCAGGGATCGGCCGAGCCAGCGTCGATCGAGGCGCCCGAAGCCGCGACCGCCGCGAAGGCGGCCAGCCGGGGCGAGGGCGCGGCGACCGACGTGAGTTCGTCCTGCTTGCGCGCGATCAGCCCGGTGTCGACGTCTCCGGCGGCGAAATCGGGGTCGCGGGCAAGTGCCGCCAGAAACGCGGTGTTGACGACCGAGCCGGCGACTTCCGTCGCCTCCAGCGCCTCGGCCAGCGCGGACAGGGCGGAGGCGCGGTCGCCTGCATGCACGACCAGCTTGGCGATCATCGGGTCGTAGAAGGGCGAGATTTGGTCGCCCTGGCGCACGCCCGTCTCGATCCTGATCTCGGCGTCGTTCTCGGCCTGCGGGAAGACGAGATGGTGCAGCGTGCCGGTCGCCGGCAGGAAGCCGCGCGCGGCGTCCTCGGCATAGATGCGCGCCTCGAAGGCGTGGCCGGACAGCGCGATGTCGTCCTGGGCGAGCGGCAGCTTCTCGCCGGCTGCCACGCGCAGCTGCCATTCGACGAGGTCGAGCCCGGTGACCATCTCGGTGACCGGGTGTTCGACCTGCAGCCGCGTGTTCATCTCCATGAACCAGAAGCGGTCCGGCCGCAGGCCTTGCGAGGCGTCGACGATGAACTCGATCGTGCCGGCGCCCGAATAGGAGATCGCCTTGGCGGCCTTCACCGCCGCGTCGGTCATCGCCGCGCGCATCTTCGTCGGTCATGCCGGGCGCGGGGGCTTCCTCGATCACCTTCTGGTGGCGGCGCTGCGCCGAGCAGTCGCGTTCGTAAAGATGGACGGCGTTGCCGTGATTGTCGCCGAACACCTGAACCTCGATGTGGCGGGGCTTTTCGACGTATTTTTCGACCAGCACCCGCTCGTCGCCGAACGAGGCCTTGGCTTCGCGCCTTGCCGCGGCCAGCGCCTCGGCGAAATCGTCGGGATGCTCGACCCGGCGCATGCCCTTTCCGCCGCCGCCGGCGCGCGCCTTGATCAGCACCGGGTAGCCGATCTCGCGCGCCTTGGTGGCCAGCACCACCAGTTCCTGCGCCTCGCCGTGATAGCCCGGCACCACCGGCACGCCGGCCTTTTCCATCAGCCGCTTGGCCGCGTCCTTCAGGCCCATGGCGCGGATGGAGGCGGCCGAGGGGCCGATGAAGACGAGGCCCGCCGCCTCGACCTTTTCCACGAATTCCGGGTTTTCCGAGAGGAACCCGTAGCCCGGGTGGATCGCCTCGGCCCCCGTCGCTCTCGCCGCCTCGATGATGCGGTCGGCGACGAGATAGCTTTCGGCCGCGGGCGAGGGGCCGATGCGCACCGCCTCGTCGGCCATCTCGACATGCAGGGCGCGCGCGTCTGCATCCGAATAGACCGCGACGGTGGCGACGCCGAGCCGCCTGGCCGTGCGAATGATGCGGCAGGCGATCTCCCCGCGATTGGCGATCAGGATCTTGTCGAACATCCGTCCTCCCCGGTCAGGCGCTGAGCCTTGCGATTTCGTCTTCATGCAATGCCGCGCTTTCGCGATCGAAGCAACAGAAGGTGACGCGTTCCGGCAGGTCGAGCCGCACCAGCCGCTCCGCCACGGTGCCGACCGCGACATGCGCGGCCTGGGGTTTCGGATAGCCGTAGATGCCGGTGGAGATCGCCGGGAAGGCGATGGTGCGGCAGTCGTTCTCGCAGGCAATCTGCAGGGCGCGCGAATAGCATGACGCCAGAAGCTCGGCCTCGCCGCGCCCGCCGCCGCGCCAGCGCGGACCGACGGCGTGGATGACGTGGCGCGCCGGCAGTTGGTAGCCGGCGGTGATCTTGGCATCGCCGGTGGCGCAGCCGTCGAGCGTGCGGCATTCGGCCAGCAACTGTTTGCCCGCGGCGCGGTGGATGGCGCCGTCGACGCCGCCGCCGCCGAGCAGCGACTGGTTGGCGGCGTTGACGATGGCGTCGACCTTCAGCGTCGTGATGTCGGCGACCACCACTTCCAGGCGCTCGCGGATTCCGGTCATGACATGCTCCCGTCACTGCGTTTCGGCAGTGACCGAACATAGGGCGCACCGCACACCGGTCGACCGCCGCCGCGTCTGCCGGTGGAGCAATATGGCCTCAGCCGAACTTCAGGAAGAGCTTGGAGTAAGGCACTTTCAGCCCGGCCAGTGCCGTCCTGGCGGCTGCGGCGTCGCCGGCGACGGCGGCATTGTGGAGTGCTTCGACGCTGGCCTGCATGGCTGCGAGCAGCGGGGCGTAGGAGGCATCCGAGGCAGCTTCGGCTGGCGGATTGGCCGCGATGTCGCCCGCCAGATAGGCCAGCACCGCCGCATCCTCGCGCAACAGTCCGAGCCCGGCCGCGTCGAACCCAGTGTAATCCCTGGCAAGCGCTTCCTCCATCGCCGCGTGATAGGCGTTCATCCGGTCGGAAAAGCCGATGATGCCGTTGCGCCGGTGGAGCCCGCCGATCTGGTCGCGGATCGCTTCGAGTGTCTCGTGCGCTTCCGCCAGCTTGCCGTCCGCCACCTCGGTCGCCGCGCTGTCGGCGATCACCCCGACATTGCGCATGGTTGCGGCGAACGCCGGGTCGTCCGCATATTGCGGGGGAGGCGTCTCGCCCGCCGAAGCCAGAGCCGACCATTTGCCGGTGAAGGCGGCGATCGCTGCTTCCGCCTGGCCGGCATTGCCGGCATTGGTCTGGAACAGTGCGGCGCGGTAGTCGCCATAGGCGTTCCGCATCGCCGTCTCGAAGTCGCTCACCGGCCCTGCGAGCGCGGCGGCGGGGGCGAGCAGACTGGCGACGAGCGCCAGGGTGCGCAGTTTCGTCGAAAACATCGTGATATCCATCCCTTCGAATATCCTGCCCGCCCAATGCGGTGCCGGACCGATGCAGTCACGTTTGGCCGACCGCCGGCACGCCGGCGTTGATCCGGGTCAAATACATTCGACAAACGGAATACATCGACCGGAAACGACGCCCTCGTCCCTCCCCATCGGGAGGGAGGGAGTCGCCTGTACCAGGCACGGCACATACTTCTTCATCGCCACGCCCGGCATCTCTGCGTCTGGCCATTGTCAAAGAACCGACCCTCGTGGTTCGACAAGCTCACCATGAGCGGTCGCGCTGGGCGATCCTGTCGCGCAGGCCTCGTCCTGATGCCTCGGCGATCCGGCTGGGAAGACGGGCGGCCGTTCGGACGCTCATCTGGGGTAGTAACGTTGCGACCTTGCGGCCGCCCGTCCGGCGATTTTTGCGGTCACCGCCCGTTCCGCTTCAAGCACCCGGCTCCAGGAGGTTTTCGGCGACAAGCGACATTCGCGTCGCTTCCCGCCTCTTCCTCCAGCGGCGGCGGCTCTTCACCGCCGCCTCGCCGGGTGCCCTTAAGCGCTCGTCCAGCGCACAGGGGCCGGTAGTACCCCCAGGGGAACCCTTGGACAGTGCCGCCCCGGACGAACCGCGCACGTTACGCGATCCGACGGAGGCGCCGGTCCCTCCCCACGCAATCACCGTCATGATCGGTGTTCCCGCGGAAGGGACTGAGGGCGATGGTAGGGGAGGTTGGAAGGGTGGGGATAAATGAGGGAGTGGGGAATGGGGAGTAGTCAGCGGGAACAAAGGGTTGGGCGATGCGGGGAGGCGCGGCTGTCCACGCCGGCCCCCTCATCCGGCCCTGCGGGCCACCTTCTCCCCATCGGGGAGAAGAACGAGCTCTCCGCGCTCCTCGCCCGTCATCCTCGGGTGGCTGGCCGCAGCGTCGGCGCCCTACCTCCCCTCGACGGGGAGGTCGGCGAGCGAAGCGAGCCGGGTGGGGTGACTCGCGCCCTGCGTTCCCACCCCACCCGCGTCAGACCGCCTCGCTTATGCTCGGCAATCCTCCGCGACCTCCCCGTCGAGGGGAGGTAGGGGCGCGCGACATCTCCGCTTCGTCATCCCGGAAGCCCGTTCGAGCGGCAGCGAGGACCGGCTGTCCGGGAGCCATTCCGTAACGCCGACACGAATAGCCGTGCTGGCGGCAAGAGCGGCGGCGACCTTCCTCCGCCGCCTCGCGTGGCCGATCTGTTCCGGAATGGGTCCCGGACAGACACCGCGGCGCTTCGCGCCGTGCGTCTTCCGGGATGACGAACTGCATTTGACGTTCGCGCCTACTGCTTGAAGCAGTGCTCGCGGTGCCATGCGAGGAAATGCGGGTGCGGGCGCTGCGAGGTGCGTTGCGGCGCGATCGCGCGGCCGGAGCGGTTGATCATGGCGCGCACGCTCTCCTGATCGTTGACCTGCCGCGAGACGAGGATTTCGAGGTCGTCCGCCAGCGAGATCAGCCCGCGATCGAACATCCAGTGCGCGGTGCCCGACAGCGCGATGCCGTTGCGTAATGGATGTCCGGGCCGTTGCGCTCGACCGGGCGAATGTGCGCGGCCTCAACCTCCGCACGCCCGCCGCCGTTTATCAGCTTCAATCCGGTGACGGCGCAGCGCTGGTCGTAGGCGTCGAGAACGATGCGCCGGAACACGCGGTCGCGCAGCACGCGGTTGGTGAGCGCGCTCACCCGCTCGCGCTCCTGCTCGAACACGAATGGCGCCTGGTCTTCCTCGAAGCCGGCTGGTTCGGCCTCGCCGGTGCGGGGCAACAGGATGTCAGGTTCGTCGAGCCCGGCCTGGACGATCCGCGAGAAGTCGGCTGGCGACAGCGGTCGCACGGCAGCCTGTGCGCGGCCGGAAATCCGGCCCTGCTCATTGAGCACGCCGCGCTCGATGATGCCGCGCGACCCGCTGAACGGCACCGGATTGGCAAAGTCGAGATAGCTGCCCGGCTCGATGATCGCCAGATACATGCCGGGCGTGCCGGGATCGGGAACGATGTCCTGCACCTTCGCGACGGCGAAATAGCCGCGCGTGTCGCGCACCTTGGTCGGTTCCAGATAGACGATCCAGTCGCCGACGCAGGCCTTTGCCCGCCGCGAGATATTGCGGCGGGAACTGGTACCGCTCGGCCGGACTGTCGTCGTAGATCGAATCCGCGCGGTGCATAAAGACGCCAAAGGACATGTAGAACCTATAACGGGATTTGGATCGACCGTCTTGCCGAGAGCCAATGATGGTTGTGCTATTCGGAAAACAGGTCCGAGTGCGTGCCGCAACGCACGAAGATGACCTGTCCCGTCCTGCCGCCGTCATCCAACTTGTAGGTCAGCAGGAAATCGCCGCCGACACGGCATTCGCGATGCCCGGCCCAATCACCCTTGAGCGGATGATCGCGCCATTCCGCGCCGAGCGGGCCGTCATTGGCAATGAGGAGCAGCATCGCCCGTTTCAGGCGATGCATGTCGAATCGACCGGAGCGCGACAGTCGCTGCCAGTCCTTGAGGAAGGTCTTGGTGTAGTCGCCCGCGCGGGGCGGGTAGGCGCGCCTACCGGCCACCGGCCTTGTCGAGATTGGCCATCAACGCATCGGGATCGACGAAGCGCGAGGCACGGTTCGCGGCGATCTCGTCGGCCTCTTCCATCGCGGCGCGGGTCTCCGCATTGGGAACCTTGAGTTCCAGCGGAAATGCCTGGTCGGCGACCACGCGCTTGAGAAAGATGCGCACCGCGTCCGACACGGAAAGCCCCATGGCTTCGAGCGCGGCCGTCGCCTTTACCTTGGTGTCGTCCTCGATGCGGACGTGAAGCATGGATGTGCGTGCGGTCATGACTGGCTCCTGAAGGGCCAAATATGTATCTCAAATGAGATTCATTCAAGATGCAGGCGCTCGGGAGCGCTCGTACCTTCACATCCTGAACACGCCGAACTTCGTCTCCTCGATCTCGGCGTTCAGCGACGCCGAAAGGCTCAGCGCCAGCACCTCGCGGGTCTTGGCCGGGTCGATGATGCCGTCGTCCCACAGCCTCGCGGACGAATAGAGCGGGTTTCCCTCGCGCTCGTATTTTTCCAGGATCGGCTTCTTGAATTCGGCCTCTTCCTCCGCCGACCAGGTGCCGCCCTTGCGCTCGATGCCCTCGCGCCGGACCATCGAAAGCACGGTCGCGGCCTGCTCGCCGCCCATCACCGAGATGCGGGCGTTGGGCCACATCCACAGGAAGCGGGGCGAATAGGCGCGCCCGCACATGCCGTAATTGCCCGCCCCGAACGAGCCGCCGACGATGACCGTGAATTTCGGCACCGACGCGGTGGCGACCGCCGTCACCAGCTTGGCGCCGTCGCGCGCGATGCCGCCGGCCTCGTATTTCTTGCCGACCATGAAGCCGGTGATGTTCTGCAAGAAGACCAGCGGGATTTTTCGCTGGCAGCACAGCTCGATGAAATGCGCCCCCTTCAGCGCGCTTTCGGAGAAAAGCACGCCGTTGTTGGCGATGATGCCGACAGGCATGCCGTGGATATGGGCGAAGCCGGTGACCAGCGTCGTGCCGTAGTTCTGCTTGAACTCGTCGAACTCCGAGGCATCGACGATGCGCGCGATGATCTCGCGCGCGTCATAGGGCGTGCGCGTGTCGGCCGGCACGATGCCGTAGATCTCGGCCGGGTCGTGGAGCGGCGGGCGCGGCTCGCGCAGCGTCGAGCTGCGCCGGCTTGCGTGCGGTTGAGGTTTCTCGAACCAGCCGCCGCACGATCTGCAGCGCGTGCTCGTCGTCGAGCGCGTAATGGTCGGCAACGCCGGACTGGCGGGTGTGCAGGTCCGCGCCGCCGAGCTCTTCGGCCGTCACGTCCTCGCCGGTGGCGGCCTTCACCAGCGGCGGGCCGCCGAGGAAGATGGTCGCCTGCTTCCTCACCATCACCGTCTCGTCGCTCATCGCCGGCACGTAGGCGCCGCCGGCCGTGCACGAGCCCATGACGCAGGCGATCTGCGGGATGTTGCGGGCCGACATGTTGGCCTGGTTGTAGAAGATGCGCCCGAAATGCTCGCGGTCGGGAAACACCTCGTCCTGGTTGGGCAGGTTGGCTCCGCCCGAATCGACCAGGTAGATGCACGGCAGATTGTTCTGCAGCGCGATCTCCTGGGCGCGCAGGTGCTTCTTCACGGTCAGCGGATAGTAGGTGCCGCCCTTCACCGTGGCGTCGTTGACGACGACCATCACCTCGCGCCCCTCGACGCGGCCGACTCCGGCGATCATGCCGGCCGAGGCAATGTCGCCGCCATACATGTCCCAGGCCGCGAACTGGCCGATTTCGAGAAACGGCGCGCCGGCGTCGAGAAGCTGGGCGAGCCGCTGGCGCGGCAGCAGCTTGCCGCGCGAGACGTGGCGCTTGCGCTGCTCTTCCGGCCCGCCCTGTTCGACCGTGCTCGCCTTGTCGGCGATGTCGGCGAGAAGCGCCTCCATGCGTTCGCGGTTGGCGCGGAAGGCGTCGGAGGCGGGGTTGATCTGGCTGCTGATCGTCGTCATCGGGGCTCCGGGGAGGGGGCTTGGCGCGGAAGGCTCAGACCGTGTTGCCGTGGGCGGGAATGCCGCCGGCGTCGGCGAGCATTCTTGCCATGTGCATCAGGTTGAAGCTCATGAAGGTGAGGTTGCGGCGCGTGAAATCGTTGGAAAACCCGGCATGGCTGCCGTCGTCGAGCTCGTCGCCGTAGGATGGGCCGGGGCCCGGCCTCGCCGATCCAGCCGCAATCGGCCTGCGGCGGGATGGTGTAGCCGACATGCTGCATGGCGAACAGGCAGGTCATCGAGGCGTGCTTGATGCCGTCCTCGTTGCCGGTGATGATGGCGCCGCCGGTCTTGCCGTAGAAGACGTACTGGCCCTTGTCGTTGCGCTGCGCCGAATGCGCGTAGAGCCGCTCGATGACGACGCGGCAGATCGAGCTTTCCTCGCCGAGCCACAGCGGCGTGCCGATGACCAGGATGTGGGCGTCCTTCACCTTCGGCCAGAAGATCTCCGGCCAGTCGTCGCGCGCGGCACCATGCTCGCGCATGTCGGGCTGCACGCCGAAGGCGATCTGGTGGTCGGCGGCGCGCAGATAGTCGACGGTCACACCGCAGCGCTCCATCAGCTCCATGGCATCGGCCATCAGCGTTTCGGTATGCGAGTGCCCCTGCGCCGACGATTTCAGCGTGCAGTTGATGAACAGCGCCTTCAGCCCGGAAAACTGTGCGGCCTGGCCCTGGGTGAGCGCGATCTGGTGGTCGCTGAGCGGCATCGGCGGTCTCCTCCTGCTTCGCTTCTCGTCAGCTATCGGACAGATGAGGCGCAGTGGCCTGACGGCAAGGGCGCATCATCGGATGAGCTCGACCGCGCATGGCAGGTCGAGGTCGCCCCAGACGCGGTCCGCCGTGACGACGGTCGCGTCGAGCCTGACGGCGGTGGCGATGCAGGCGCGGTCGGCAAACGAAAGCCCGGCCTTCTTCGTCGCAGCACGCAGCTGCGCCGTGGCGACGGCGAGATCTTCCCCGAACGTCACCAGATCGACCCGATGCGACCTCAGCAACTGGCGCATCATATCGACAGGCGCACCCTTTTCGGCGCCATGCATCAGCGCTTCGCTGGCATTGACGGCCGACATCGCCGCGCCGGGCAACTTCGCGATCGCCGCATCCGCGCCCGGCTCGTTGCGGACGATGGCGAGAAAGGCGGATGCGTCGAAGACATAGCCGGCCACTAGTGCGAGCCCTTGCCGGCAATTTCCGCCGCCTCCCGCTCGAACCGTTCGTAGCGCTCGTCCTCGCGCCTCGCCTCTTCGCGCCGCTCCGCGATCAGCTCGTCGACCACGCTCTCGCCGGGATGCTCGGCCTTCCACTTGCGGGCAAAGGCCTGCACGCGCTTGAGCGCCGCCTTCGGCGAGACGATACGCAGCTCGCCGTCCTCGACGTGCGCGCTGAGCGTGTCGCCCGGTTCCACCAGCATGGCCGCGCGCATCTCCGCCGGAATGACGACCCGCCCGGCCGAGTTGATCTTCAACTGCGTGTAGTCCACGGATTTGAGGCCGGTTTCGCCATGATCGAAAGAGGGTGCGTCTTCGGCGAGACCTTTGCGGGCAGCCATCGAACGATCTCCTGTTGCTGATGCCGGAGTTTGGCATTTTCAGCGAATGATGGCAAATCACCGGAAAAATACCATTCAGCCCTCCACCATCATTTCGCGGCCGATCAGCCAGCGCCTGATCTCGGAAGTGCCGGCGCCGATCTCGTAGAGCTTGGCATCGCGCAGCAGGCGCCCCGTAGGGTATTCGTTGATGTAGCCGTTGCCGCCGAGAAGCTGGATAGCGTCGAGCGCGATCTGCGTCGCCTTTTCGGCCGAATAGAGGATGCAGCCGGCCGCGTCCTTGCGCGTCGTGGCGCCGCGGTCGCAGGCCGCGGCGACCGCGTAAACGTAGGCGCGCGAGGCGTTCATCGTCGTGTACATGTCGGCGAGCTTGCCCTGGACGAGTTGGAACTCGCCGATCGGCCGGTCGAACTGGCGCCGCTCGCGCACATAGGGCACGGCGACGTCGAGGGCGGCCGCCATGATGCCGAGCGGACCGCCCGACAGCACCACGCGCTCGTAGTCGAGGCCCGACATCAGCACCTCGACGCCCTTGCCCTCCTGGTGCAGCACGTTCTCGAACGGCACCTCGACGTCCTCGAACACCAGTTCGCCGGTGTTGGAGCCGCGCATGCCGAGCTTGTCGAGCTTCTGGGCGACCGAAAACCCCTTCATGGTCTTCTCGATCAGGAAGGCAGTGATGCCGCGCGAGCCGGCGTCGGCGTCGGACTTGGCGTAGACGACGAGCGTGTCGGCGTCCGGCCCGTTGGTGATCCACATCTTGGAGCCGTTGAGCACGTAGCGGTCGTTGCGCTTTTCGGCCTTCAGCTTCATCGACACGACGTCGGAGCCCGCACCCGTCTCCGACATGGCGAGCGCACCGACCGAGGTGCCGGCGCACAGGCCCGGCAGGTATTTCTGCTTCTGCTCCTCGGTGCCCCAGCGGCGGATCTGGTTGACGCACAGATTGGAGTGCGCGCCGTAGGAAAGCCCGACCGCGGCGGAGGCACGCGAAATCTCCTCCATCGCCACGACATGCGCGACGTAGCCCATGCCGGAGCCGCCATATTCGGGTTCGGCGGTGATGCCGAGCAGCCCGAGTTCGCCGAGTTCGGCCCACAACCCGGCCGGAAAGTCGTTGTCGCGATCGATCTCTGCCGCTCGCGGCGCGATCCGGTCCTGGGCGAAGCGCTGCACCATGTCGCGCAGCGCCTCGATCTCCTCACCAAGCCCGAAGTTCATGGCGTGCGTGTACATCGCCGTTCTCCCTGGTCGTTTCAGCGCCGACGAGGCGCATGGTCATTCGATGGTATGTCTCGGCCACTTCCTGGACCGACAGCCGCTCGTCCGGCCGGAACCAGACGATGACGCCGGTGATCATCTGGATGATCGCCATGGCCGTCAGCGTCACGTCGTCGACCTCGAAGAGGCCTGCCTCCTGGCCCTCGCGCAGGATCTGGCGCAGCTCCTTTTCGTAGCCGCTTCTCAGCTTCAATATGTGGCTCAGCCTGTCGTGCGACAGGCTTCTGAGTTCCATGTTGGAGACGTGGGTGGAATGGCGGCGCGCGACGTGGAAGCCGATATGGTTGCGCACGAAGGCGGCAAGCCGCACCACGGGGTCGCCGGTGACCGGCCGGGCCGATCGCCAGCTTTCGATCAGGTTCTCCATGTGCTCGCGCATCAGCGTGAACAGCAGGTCTTCCTTGGTCGGGAAATAGCGGTAGAGCGCGGCCGGCTGCAGGCCGATGTCGGCGGCGAGCTGGCGCATCGACACGGCCTCGTAGCCGCGCAGCGCCATCAGCCGAAGCGCGGCCTCGCGCAGCGCCGCTTCCGTTCTTTCGCCAACCGATCCGGCAGTTCGCGCCATTCCATCCTCCCGTGGAGACAAATAATGAAACGAATGTTCAATTAATTCAAGTGTCCAATCCAATGGTGCCCGATGCAGGGTCGGCACGCTCCATCCTGCTGGCCCAGCGCGTTTCCGGTTGGCGGCGCTTGGTGCGCCGGCGTTTTCGCTCCATACAGAACCGTCCACTGCCGGGTAACCGCGAAAGGAGAGGGCCCATGAGCGCCACCGGGCAACGCAACACCTCCGCCGACCCGTTGCAGGCGGCACTCGACGAGGCTGCCGACGTCTTTTCCGCACGCAATCCGAAGAGCGGCGAGATGCACCGCAAGGCCGCGCGCTTCCTGCCGGGCGGCAACACGCGCAGCGTGCTCTACTACGACCCGTTCCCGCTCACCTTCATGCGCGGCGAAGGCTGCCGCGTCGAGGATGCCGACGGCCACGAATATATCGATTTCCTCGGCGAGTACACGGCCGGCATCTATGGGCACTCCAATCCGGACATCCGCGACGCGGTGGAGAAGGCGCTGCAGCGCGGCATCAATCTCGGCGGCCACGGCCCGCTGGAAGCCGGACTGGCCGAGCTCGTGTGCGGACGCTTCCCCTCGGTGGAACTGGTGCGCTTCACCAATTCCGGCACGGAGGCGAATCTTCTCGCGCTGTCGCTGGCCAAGGCCTTCACGGGCCGCCAGACCATCGTCGTCTTCGAAGGCGGCTATCACGGCGGCCTGATGACCTTCGCCGGCGGCGGTTCGCCGGTGAACGTGCCGCATCGCTTCGTCGTGGCGCCCTACAACGAAGTGGAGGCGACCCGCGCGCTGATCCGCGAGCACCGCGACGACCTGGCCGCGGTGCTGGTGGAGCCGATGATTGGCTCGGGCGGCTGCATTCCCGGCGATCCCGAGTTTCTGGCGATGCTGCGCGAGGAGACGGCGGCCGGCGGCGCGCTGCTCATCTTCGACGAGGTAATGACGTCGCGGCTTGCGCCCGGAGGACGGCAGGAAATGCTGGGCATCCTGCCCGACCTTACAACCATGGGAAAATATATCGGCGGCGGCATGTCGTTCGGCGCCTTTGGCGGGCGCCAGGACATCATGCGTCTCTTCGATCCAAGCCGGCCCGGTTCGATGCCGCACGCGGGCACGTTCAACAACAACGTGCTGACGATGGCGGCGGGTACGGTGGGGCTGGGCAGTATCTACACGCCGGAGGCCGCAAGCGAGCTGAGCGCGCGCGGCGACAGGCTGCGCGAGGCACTCAACGCGCTGTTCGCCAGGGAGGATTTGCCGCTGGTGGCCTCCGGCCTCGGCTCGCTGATGAACCTTCATCCGCTGCGCGCCGCTCCGACGCGGGTTGCCGAGCTCGCTTCCTGCGACAGGCGCATCCGCGACCTCGTGTTTTTCGACTTGCTCGAGGACGGCATCTACATCGCCAGGCGCGGTTTCATCACCCTGATGCTGCCGACCGGGGAGCCGGAGGCCGAGAGGCTGTTGTCCGTCGTCGCCGCCCGCGCCCCACGCTGGCGCGAACTGTTCGGCGAACGCTAGCCTGCATCGCTGCGTGACGGCCGGGATCGTTCGCGGCCGCATCGGCAACAGGAATGGCGGAAGGAGAGGGACGCCCATGGAGAACGATCCGATGAACGGCTTTTCCGGCCCCGAACTGTGCCGGCTGCCGGCGCGCGAGGTCGTGGGGCTGCTGAAGAAGGGAGAAGTGGCGCCGTCCGAACTGCTGGACGCCGCCTTCGCCCGCATCGGCCAGGTGGAAGATGCCGTCAACGCGACCGTGACGACCTGCGAGGCGCGGGCGCGCGCCGATCTCGACAGGCTGGCCGCTCGCGGGGAGACGAACGGCGGCGAAGCCGGCTGGCTCGCGGGCCTGCCGCTGACAATCAAGGATTTGAGCATGGTCGGCGGCGTGCGCACGACCTTCGGCTCCGTCGGGCTCAAGGACTTCGTGCCCGAGGCGAGCGATCCGCTGGTCGAGCGCCTCGAGGACCGCGGCGGCATCGTCGTCGGCAAGACCAACACGCCGGAATTCGGCGCCGGCGGCAACACGTTCAACGAGGTGTTCGGCTACACCAGGAATCCCTGGGACACGCGCATGAATGCCGGCGGCTCGTCGGGCGGCGCGGCGGCCTCGCTGGCTACCGGCGAAGTGTGGCTGGCGCAGGGATCGGATCTGGCGGGCTCCTTGCGCACGCCCGCCGCCTATTGCGGCGTCGTCGGAATGCGCCCTTCGCCGGGCCGCTGCGGCGGTGGCGCGGCCGCGGCCGCCTTCCTGATCGAGGGAATTTCGGGACCGATGGCGCGCGACGTCCAGGACATCGCGCTTTTCCTCGATGCGATGACGGGGTTCGACCCGCGCATGCCGATCTCGCTGGAGGCGCCGGCAACGCCTTTCCAGCAGGAGGTGGCGCGCGCCGACGGCCGCGTGCGCATCGCCTTCAGCGAGGACCAGGGCGGGTTCGCGCCGGTCGAGCCGGAAATCCGGCAGGTGCTGCGCGCCGCGATGGAGAAGGTGTCGCGCGCCGGCGGCACTGTCGAGGACGCCTGTCCGGACCTGCCCGGCCTCTACGAGACCTACGTGACGCTGCGCGGCGTCTTCTACGGCGCCGTCAACGCCTATCAGCCCGAGCCGGTGCAGCGCCATTTCAAGCGCACCCTGCGCGACAACATCCAGACCGGAAAAGACCTGTCCTCGCACGCGATCTACGAGGCGATGCGCCAGCGTACCGTGCTCTACCACGCGATGCGGACCTTCCTGGAAGGCTACGACGTGCTGGCGATCCCCGTCGCCGGGCTGGAGCCGGGGCCGGTCGAGGTCGAATACCCGACCTCGGTCGACGGGCACGAGGTCGCCGACTACGTCGACTGGCTGCGGTTTTCCTTCCTGGCGACGACCACGGCGCTGCCGGCGCTGGCCATGCCCGTCGGCTTCACGGCAAGCGGCATGCCGGTCGGCATTCAGCTTGTCGGCCCGCCGCGCGGCGAGGCGGTGCTGTTGCGGGCCGCCCGCGCCGTCGAGGACGCCGTCGCCTTTGCCCGCACGCCGATCGATCCCGTGGTGCGGCACCGCGGAGAATGAGGCGTCCGATTCGGTTCCAGGCCCCGCGCCCGTGGCAGGGAACAGGGTGGGCTATTTCAAGTTTCATCGGTGCAGCCACAGGCGCGAAGCAGCGAATGGAGGATGCAATGACCGCACTGACACTGGAAGCAATCCGCGATGTGCTCGGACCCGTGGATAACGCGCTGATTGCCGAACTCGCCAGCACCGGCGCGAACGAGGCGGAACTGCGCGAAGCCTATGCCTGGGCGTCCAACGACGAGGCCCTGATGAACGATTTCCGGCCCCTGCCCAAGGGCCGCGTAGCGGAAGTGGCCGCGATCCTGCATTCAAGGATCGGACCAGCCGAGGAACGAAGCTACCCCCTGACAACCACCGCCGTTGACGGCTCCGGCGCAGCGACGGACGTCCGTGGCAGCGGAAAGGATGCGCCATGCCGGCTTCGCCGATCGACCGCACCATGTTCAACGTCGTCGCCGACGATCTCGGCGCCGTCCGCGATTTCTATGTGGCGCTGCTCGATTTCGAACAGATCTACGACAGCGACTGGTTCATCGTGCTGGCGCCGAGAGAGGGGCCGCGCTTCGAACTGGGGATCATTTCCAAAACCAGCGAGGTGACGCCTGTCACCGCGACGAGGCCGCCGGGCGGCGGCTATCTCACATTCGTGGTTCCGGAAGTGCTCGCGGCTTTCGAGCAGGCCAAGGCGATGAACGCCGACATAATCGAGCCGCCGACCGACATGTCCTACGGGCAGCGCCGCATGATCCTGCGCGATCCCGCCGGCACGACGCTCGACATTTCCTCGCCGACGCCGACGATGACGGCCTAGAGCCTAGTTGCCACGGGCATCGGCCAGCGCGCCGGGCAGCTCCTCCGCGAAGATCGCGATCTCCGGCTCCGGCCCGACGCTGACGCGGATGCAGCGGTCGAGACCGGGGGCCATCGGCTTCCTGACGAATACGTCGCGCGCGATCAGCGCCTGCATGACGCGGCCGGCATAGGCCCCGTCTGAGCCGCAGTCGATGGTGACGAAGTTCGTCGCCGACGGCAGCGCGGCAAGCCCGTTGTCGGCAGCGATCCCGGCGATGCGGCCGCGGCATTCGTCGACCCGGCCGATCACGTCGGCGAGATGCGCCTGGTCGTCGAGTGCTGCCAGCGCGGCGATCTGCGTCATGCGCGACATGCCGAAATGATTGCGCACCTTGTCGAAGGCGCGGACCGTCTCGGCCTCGCCGACCGCGTAGCCGCAGCGCATGCCGGCGAGCCCGTAGGCCTTGGAGAAGGTGCGCATGCGCAAGATGTTCGGCCGCGTCACGTCGAGCCGCGGGATGGCGGAGGCGGGCGCCGTCTCGCCATAGGCCTCGTCGAGAACGAGCAGCGTCCTTTCCGGCAGCGCCTCCATGAAGCGTTCGATCTCGGCGGCCTCCCACCACGTCCCCATCGGATTGTCGGGATTGGAGAGGTAGACCAGCGGCGCATCCTCGCGCTTCACGGCTTCGAGCAGACCTTCGAGGTTCTCGCGATCGTTGTCGTAGGGCACCGTCACAAGTCGGCAGCCGAAACCGGCGACGTGGTAGTTGAAGGTCGGGTAGGCGCCGAGCGATGTCACCACCGGCCGCCCGGCTTCCGCGAAAAGCCGCACCGCCAGCCCCAGCAGCGTGTCGATGCCGCCGTCGACCGCGATGTTTTCCGGTGCGACGGAAAGGTGCGCGGCCAGCGCCGACTTCAGGTCGAAGCTCTCCGGATCGCCGTATTTCCACATGTCGGAGGCGACCTCCGCCATCGTCGCGGCGACGCGCGGCGAGGGGCCGAACCCGTTCTCGTTGGCACCGAGCCGGGCACGAAAGCCGCTGCCGCGGGCGCGCTCCTGCGCCTCCGGTCCGACGAATGGCACGGTGGCCGGAAGCGTGGCGGCGAGCGGGGTGAGGGCGGGACGGCGGGTCATGGCAATGGCTCGGTCGGAGCTGGTCGGTGGCCCTGCGTAAGGCCAAACGGATGCAGGGGCAATCGCCGTTCGGCGCCTCAGAGCAGGCGGGCGAGCTGCGACAGGAAGAAGATGTTGCGCGCCGTCGCCTCGTCGTTGCTCGGGTCGGGCCGCGACGAGGTCTTGGCGATGACGATGCGGGAGGTCGGGTCGCACCACAGCCACTGCTCGTGGATGCCGATGCCGAAGAAGCTGCCGCGCGCGTCGCCTGTCTCGTACCAGCACGAGCGGTAACGCCCCTCGGGCAGCATCTGGGCGAAATCGCCCGTGGCCCAGGCCTTGCGGTCGCCGTTCTGGTGCATGTCGGCGATCCAGTCCGCGGGGATGAGCTGCGTTCCGTTGCGCGCCTCGCCGCCGTTCAGCACCAGTTCGCCGAAACGCGCGAGATCGGTCGGCGTCACGCAGATGCCGCCGGCGGCGCGCGCCGCGCCGGCCCTGTCGACCGTGACGCGGGCGGGGCCGGTGGCACCCATCGGCTTCCAGATGCGCTCCGCCAGATATTCGTGGATAGCGGCGGCCGGTGGCGCGCTCGACCACCAGGCCCAGCATGTCGGTGTTGGGCGAGGCGTAGTGGAAGCGCCTGCCGTGCGGCTCGGCGGCGGGCTGCAGCGAGACGAGGCATTCCTCCAGCGTCTCCGGCACCGTGTCCGGCCGCTCGGGATTCCACAGCATGGAGCGGCGGTAGCGGTCGAAGGCGCCGCCGGCGTCGAGATAGGATTCGTCGAAGTCGAGGCTGACCGTCATGTCGAGCAGGTGGCGCACGCGCGCGCTCGCATAGGCGCCGCCTTCCGGCACCGCGACATAGTCGGTGACCGGCGCGTCGGGATCGAGCAGGCCGTCGCCGGCGGCGATGCCGGCCAGCATGCCGGTGACGGATTTCGAGATCGAGAAGATGACGTGCGGCCTGGCCGGATCGGCATTTGGCGCGTTCCACGCCGCGATAATCTCGCCGTCGCGCAGCGCGACGAAACTGTCGGTCGAAGATTGCTCGAAATGCGCCGCCGCCGAGATCCTGCCGCCGGCGCCGTCGTCGAGAAACGGTTCGCGCAGCGCGGCATCGTCGGGGGAGGGTGTCTCGCTGCCGGTCGCCTCGCAGATCGTCGCCGAGGGCACGATCTCCTCGACGTTCTGGAAGCTCCAGCGGTTGAACGGCGCGGTGCGCCAGTTTGCGAGCGTCACGTCGCGGCGGGAAAAGTCTTCGCTCATCGTATGGCGGGCCCGGTTGCGGGTCCCGGCCGGTCTAGCCGCAAACCGGGTGGCGCCACAAGAAGCCGCGCCGCCAGCGGTTGCCGCGACCGGGCAGGCCAGACGTAAAAGGCCCGGCGCGGGCCGGGCCTTTCGGATGGGTCGAGCCGGCTGGAACTCAGTTGCCGGAGCCCTTCAGCGCCGACCATGAGGTGTCGAAGGACAGCGTCGCCACGAAGCGCGCCGGCCCGGCGCTGTGGTCGTGGTAGCGCAGGTCGACGGTGAACATGTCGGCGAAGGTGCGCGACAGCCCGGCATTCCAGTTGGTGCCGCCGTTGAAATCGGTGCCGACCGCCGCACTTGCCGCCAGTTCCCAAGGCAGGCCGCTGAGGCTGGCGTTGACCTCGCCGTACGAGAAGTCGGTCAGGTTGTGGTAGATTTCCGCGCCGGCCGAGAAATTGTCGGTGAAGGCGTAGCTGGCCTTCAGATAGGCCTCGCCGCAGCAGGATCCGGAGCCGTCATAGAGGTAGTGGACATAGCCGAGGTCGAGCGACAGGTTGCCGAACTCCGGCCGCACGCCGCCGTAGAGATCGATCTCGACATTGTCGCCCGGGCCGATGATCGACGGCGATACCGTCGATGCCCAGGCGCCGATATAGAAGATGCCGAAGGACGGCTCGATATAGGCCTGGACCGCCGGGCCGGTGCTCTGGGCGATGCCGCGCGCGACGTATTGCGACGTCACGGCGACGCCGAACGCCACGTCGATTGCCGAGGCGATCTCTTGCTGGGAGGCGACGTCGTCGTCCGCGGCACGCGCGGGAGACGCCAAGGCGAATGCTGCCGCCGCGAGCATGGCGGCGAGACCGAAGTTTTTCATGGACCCCTCGAAAATAGCGAATGCGCAATGCCAGCGCGGAAAAGCGGGTCCGTTCCGACTCTCGCCCCCTGTCCGCGTGGCGCTGGAATTATGGAACCCGTTTTGCGGACATCAACGGGAATTGCTTCGCCGGCTCGGGACGAACCGACAGATGTGGAACCGCTGTTGCAAATTAGCTTCTATTTTCCGCCTATTTCGCGGGCAGAACTGCAAACTGCCTAAAACGGCGTCAGCGATCGTGCTGAAAGTCCTGACGGAGCCTGGGCGCGGCGCACTACTCGCCCTCGCCAACGCGCTGGCCGCACGTTCCACCGCTCCGCGAGCCCCTGCAATTGACAATCGCCGGCCTCGCAACGACCATTCAGCTGTCGGAGGCGGCGTTGCCGGTCGGCTCGGGAGGAGCGGCTCATGGCGGACGACAGCTTGCGCGCCTGGATGGAATCCAATCTCGAGCGGCTCTACCGCCTGGCATTCGTGCTGGCACAGGACCGCGAGCAGGCACGCGACCTGGTGCATGAATCGGTGGTGCGGGCGCTGGCGGCCTCGCGCTGGCCGGGGGAGGAAGCGGCCTACCGCACCTGGCTGTTCGCCATCCTGCGCAACACCTTCATCGACCGCCATCGCAAGCGTCGAAACGAACTCGCCACCGACGAGGCCGACAGCTTCGCCGACGACAGCGCCGAAGGCTGGCACGGCGACCACCGTATCGTCGACGTCGTCACCGTTCGTCTGGCGCTGGCGCGCCTGTCGATCGACCATCGCGAAGTCATCGGCCTGGTTGACATCGCCGGCTTTTCCTATGCAGAGACCGCCGCCGTGCTGGACATTGCCGAGGGAACGGTGATGAGCCGCCTGTCGCGCGCCCGCAAGGCGCTGCTGGCGGTGATGTCGGAGGTCAACGTGACGTCGCTGGAACGCGCCCGCAGGTCGGCAAGATGAAGCTCGCGCGACCCGAATGGCAGGCGCTCAACGCCTATGTCGACGGCGAGCTCTCGGCCGCGGACGCGGCCGCTGTGGCCGAGGCGGCAGGCGAGCATCGCGGTGTCGCCGACGAGATCGCGCTGCTCTACCGCCTCAAGGGCGCCAGCCATTCCTCCGCCGGCGAGATTCCCGCCGATCTCCAGTCCCTCCTGCCGGCGCGTCGGCGCCCGCGCGGTGCGCTGGCCGCCCTTGCCGTGGCCGCCGTCCTCGCCCTGTGTGTCGGCCTTTGGACCCTGCATGCCTTCCCCGACCGTCCCGGTCTGCCTGCCGCCGCGCTGTCGACCGCCCGGCTCCTGCATGGCGAATGGCTGGAACGCGACGAGGGCGCCGCAAGCATGGATGTTCCGCCCGCCAGGGTTCTGGTGGCGCTGTCCGCCTTCGGCCAGGCGCCCGTCATTCCCGACCTGGCTGCGACCGGGCTGGCGATCGAGCATTTCACCGACCGCGATACCGGCGACGGCCGGGTCTTGCAGATCGGCTTTCGCGGCCACCACGGCTGTCATCTCAGCATGTTCATCTTCGGGCATGGCGCCATGCCGCACTCCGCCGTGCGCGTCGTCGACGGCAGGGAACTGGCCTATGGCTGGCAGGTGCGCGATCTCGGCTACCTGCTGTTCGCCGTCGGCATGGATCCCGGCCGCTTCGACCTGATCTCGCGCGAGGTGGAAAGCGCCACGCGCGCCAATCAGCCGCTCACCGGCGAGGACCGGGAGCGGCTTGCGCAGAACCGTCGCCAGGCGGCGAGCTGCAAGGCATGATTTTTTCGCCGGCGACGGAATAAAACGCGCCCCCGGCACGTCTTTCCCTGTATCGGGCGCCCGCGACCGCGCACTCCGCGTGGGCCGTGCCCGGGATCGGGAGGAAAGCATGACCAATTCGATCACGTCCAGGCTGTCGCGCCGCGACTTCGGCAAGCTTGCCGGCGCCGCCGGCCTCGCCTTCGGCATCGCACCCGGCTCGTTGCGCGCCGCTCTCGCCGAGGACGCCGCCGACTCGGCCAAGATCATCGACGGCAAGGTTTCCGGCATGGTCATTCACAACGAGAAGCTGGGCGTCATGGAGACGCCGCTGAAGCTTCTGCGCGAGCACGACCACACGCCGAAGGAGATCCTGTTCAACCGGCTGCATTTCCCGCACGAGGGCGAGGCCGCCTGGTATGCCACCACCAAGGCGCCCGACAGGCCCGACTGGAAGATCCGCGTCGACGGTCTGGTGCAGCGGCCGCGCGAGGTGAGCCTCGACGACCTCGCCGGCATGAAGCAGGAAAAGCGGGTTTCCGTGATCCAGTGCGCCGGCAACGGCCGCTCCTTCTATGCCGCCAAGGAAAAGGTCGCCGGCGGTCAGTGGAAGAATGGCGGCCTCGGCAATGTCGAGTGGGAGGGCGTGCCGCTGAGGGCCTTCCTCGAAGCCCAGCAGACCATGCCGTCCGACGGCGCGCACTGGCTGACGGCGGAAGGCTGGGACCAGCCGGCAACGCCGGAAGGCTCAGACTTCGCCAAGAGCTATCACCTGGAAGACCCGGCGCTCGACAACGCCATCATCGCGCTGAAGATGAACGGCGAGCCGATCCCCGCCGTCCACGGCGGGCCGGTGCGCCTGATCGTCCCGGGCTACTATGGCAACATGAACGTCAAGTTCCTGACCAACCTGATGTATGCCGCCGAGCAGTCGCCGAGCGCCTACCAGTCGGTCGGCTACCGAATGCCGCTGGTGCCGGTCGAGCCCGGCGAGTTCGAGGCCAACGACTACACGATCTACAACAGCGTTCCGACCTACGGCCACAAGATCAAGAGCGTCATCTTCTCGCCGCTGCCCGAGGACGGTCCCGGCGCCGGCCCGGCGGAAATCACCGGCGTCGCCTTCAACGACGGCGAGGCCAAGATCACCAATGTCGCGGTGTCGGCCGACGGCGGCAAGACGTGGATGGATGCAGACGTCAAGGACGCCGAAAGCCCGTGGGCCTGGTACCGGTGGTCGGCGAAGGCCGATCTCAAGTCCGGCTCCAACGTGCTGATGTGCAGGGCGACAGATGCGCTCGGCCGCACCCAGCCGATGGACGGGCTGACGCGCTGGAACCCGCGCGGCTACGAGTGGAACGGCGTCGACCGCGTCGAGATCACCATCTGAGGCGGCTCGCTCCGCGACCCCGGACGCGCTGCTGCCGCGGCGCGTCCGACTTGCCTCGACAGCCCGACACCGCGCCGGAGACCGCCTCGTGAAAATCGCAATTCTCGCCTGCGCCGCCGCGCTGTCGCTGCCGACGGCCGGCGCGGCGCTCGCGCAAAGCCGTTTCGACCTGCCGCAGGGGCCGGGCCGCGATCTCGTCTACGGCCACTGCCAGACCTGCCACGACCTGCAGTCGGTGGAGGATTCTGCCGGCATTCGCCGCGGCGCCTGGGACGCCGTGCTCGACAACATGAAGAATTTCGGGCTGCGGATTACCGACCAGCAGCGCGCGCAGATCCTCGATTATCTCGGCACCTATCTCGGTCCCAATCCGCCGCAGGAGGCGGCTGCCGCCGACCAGACTGCCTCGGCCGACGGCAAGCAGGTGTTCGACAACACCTGCATCGCCTGTCACCAGGAGGACGGCAAGGGCAAGCCGGGCGAGTTCCCGCCGCTGGCCGGCAACCACGACCTGTTTCTCAGCCGCGAGTTTCCGGCGCTGGTCGTGCTCAACGGTATCCAGGGAAAGCTGACGGTGGAAGGCGGCGAGTTCGACAACGCGATGCCGCCGTTCGACTTCCTTACGGACGCCGAAATCGCTGCCGTCATTTCCTATGTGCGCTCGAACTGGGGCAACGATGCGCTCGCCCCGGCCGACATGCAGCCGCTCGACCAGGCGACCGTCGCGGAGCTGCGAAAGACGCCGCTCGAACCGGGCGAAGTGCACAAGCGGCGCGAGGAGCTCCGCAACTAGGCACACCAGGATCGGCGTGACGCGTCCGGCGCGTGCCCGCCATGTGAGGCAATCTACACGCATCGAGTTGATAGACGCCGATTGAACGCACGCATCCGTGCCGCGCGGCCATCGGGTGAGTGAAGACTGCCGTCAGTTAAGCGGAATGCTGGCGGAGAGGATGGGATTCGAACCCACGAGGCCCTTTTGGGGCCTACTCCCTTAGCAGGGGAGCGCCTTCGACCACTCGGCCACCTCTCCGGTGCCCGCCCGGATAGACCGGATGGACCGGCAGGACAAGGGTTTTCGGCCGGTTTTCCCGAGCACGGCTCATCGCACGCGCGGTGTGTCGTTGTCTCGTGGACCCGGGCCCGCATCCCGCACCGGGCGAGTTCTCCGCGAAGGAACCGGAAAGCGGTGAAGCGGGTTAGCTCAATGCGAACCTGCGACAGCGGCAGGATGGGAGCGCGCACATGGACACCAACCACGGCATAGAAGACCCGGTGCAACCCCGGGACCTCGGAGATCCGGGACCCCACGACGGCGGCGACGTCGTCGACCTGAATGGCGCCCCCGAGGAATGGCTGGCGCGCCTGCCCGAACTCGGGCCGGAGCGCGCGCGCACGATCTGCCGGAACCGGCCGTTCTGGAGTTGGGCCGACGTCGAACGGCTCGACGGCTTCGACGCCGACACCATTGCGCGGCTCAAGGCCGGACGCGCCGAGATCAGGCAGTCCTGAGCCGGGGCCACGCACAGCACGACACGAAAGGAGCAAGACGAATGGACGAGAGGACCCCGCCGACGAAACCTTCGGAGGAAGCCGACCGCAAGCAGCTCAAGCTCGCCAGCGAAGAGGGGGATGCCTATTTCAAGTCGCTCGAATACATGGCGAGCGAAGTGGCCGACAGCGGCGCTACCCAGCACCATGGCGACATGATCGTCGCCTACGCGCAGGAAAAGGCCGAGGGGATGTATCACCTCAAGGACGGCAAGCTCGAATGGGTGGAGCCGCCGCAGGACCGCAACTGCCACTTCGAGGTGACCGTCGTCGATGCCGCCGACCACCGCTTCATTCCCTTCCTCGATATCACGCTTACCGTGACGGCCGAGGATGGCACCGAGATCGGCACCGAAAAGATGCCGTTCCTGTGGCATCCGGGCCTATATCACTATGGCATGAACTGGGCGCTGCCGGGCGACGGCAAATACGACCTGACGATTCGAGTCGCCGCGCCGACCTTTCCGCGGCACGACAAGAAGAACGGAAAGCGCTACGCCGAGCCGGTGGAAGCCGTCTTCAAGGGCATCGAGGTCAAGACCGGCCGCGGCTGAACCGACCCGCGTAGCCGAAGGCAAGGAAAGACGGCCGTGGGCTGCCAAAGCCCGCGGCCCTTTTTTGTGCCTGCTAGCCTGAAGCGCGGATGTTGGCCGCGCGGCGCTCCCACCTGAATCACCTGGGTGGAGCCGGTGAGGTTACCCGACGAGCGGCCGCCGCCGTCGACTCGCTCGACTCGCCACGATTCGGCGCCGTCGCGGCAGAAAGAGCCTCGGCGCAAGGTGCTTTTTGAAGCCCGCCGGGTGGCTATGGTTACTCAATTATCACCAAGCACGGCGAAATCGTGTCATTTGTGCAACAGCTCTTGGGCATAGCGTTGCGCCGGGGGCTTGCGCGGCGTGATCGCTGTTGAACCGCGACCGCTCATGCGTAATGTCGCTTTCGAAGAAGGGGCGTGCATGCGCGTCTTTTTCGACAATTGGGGATGGGGCAGGGATCGCTGTCCTTCAGCTTTTGCCCAGACCCGTTTTTGAACTTTTGACTGGAGGTCAGAAAATGAACACCAAGAGCCTTCTCCTCGGCTCGGCGGTTGCGATGGTCGCGGCGACGGGTGCAGCCCGTGCAGCCGACACGGTCGTCTTCGCCCCGGAACCGGAGCCCATGGAATACGTTCGCATCTGCGACGTCTATGGCGCCGGCTTCTACTACATCCCCGGCACCGAGACCTGCCTGAAGATCGGCGGCTACGTGTGGTACCAGATGGGCGGCGACTCCTATCGCAATGCGGGCGATACGCCGAGCTACCACTACGGCACGGGCGCCAATGACGGCTGGAACAAGTCCTCGCGCGCTCGTCTGAACGTCGACGCTCGCGAAGAGACCGAGTGGGGCACGCTGCGCTCGTACCTGCGCATCCAGGGCACCTGGGAAGCGGTTGGCGTCGCCAATGACGGCAATGCCTCCATCGACCAGGCCTTCATCGAACTCGGCGGCCTGCGCATGGGCTACACCGAAGGCGCGTGGACTGCCTCGCAGTACGGCGGTGCAGGCCAGTTCGGTTCGCACTCGTGGTCGGGCATGTACTACGGCTACCAGCAGCGCCAGTTGATCGCCTACAGCTTCTCCGGCGGTGGCGGCTTCCATGGCACCCTGTCGCTGGAAAACGACACGGTCTATGGTTCGGGTTCTGCTCTCGGCACCGGCGACGGCTGGCTTCCGGACGTCGTTGCGGTCGCTGGCTTCGACCAGGGCTGGGGCGGCGCTTGGGCCAAGATCGGTTACGACGAGGCCATCAACGCTGCCAACCAGGATGCGCTCGGCGTCGAACTCGGCCTGTCGGCCAACCTGACGGCCAACGACAACATCCGCGTCCTCGGCTTCTACGCCACCGGCGACACGCAGTATCACCTCGGGTTCGCCGTGGGGCACTGCTCCGGAGTGGTCGGTTCTGGCTTCCTACCAGCACACGTTCAACTCGAAGTTCAGCGCGTCCGTGGCCGCTCAGTACTTCAGCGACGTTTACGCTGCACGGACCAGGACCAAGGTCGCCAACACGACTGCCTGGGCTGCGGAAGCCTCGGTCGTCTGGACCCCGGTCAACAACTTCGAGGTTCGTGGCGAATACGGCTACGCCAAGGCCGAAGGCCTGGACGGCACCCACTCGGGTTGGCTGCGCTTCACCCGCTCGTTCTAATCGCTTCACGCGATCTGAACCTGGAAACCCGGCGGGCAACCGCCGGGTTTTCTTTTTGCGTGGAGGTTCTGGCGGTAAGTTCTTGCGCTGCTTGAAGTGTGCGGGGGAAACTCGCGCAATTTTTGGTGTCTTGCGCCTTGTCGCCGGAGATCGACGGCGCGATCGCCGGTCGGTCATCATGAGCAGCGAGTTGCCGCTACTTTTCGGCCCGCTCCAGGAAGCCGGCGATCTTCTGCGGCAGATCCCCGGTTTCGAGGAACGGCGCGTGGCCCTGTCCGGCAACGGTGACAGCCTCGAGGCGCGGATGGCGCCGCGCCATTTCCTCCAGCGTTTCGGCTGACAGCAGGCTCGATTTCGCGCCTCGAATCGCCAGCACCGGCACATGGCCGAGCGCCATGAACTGCGGCCACAGTACGGGCAGCGGCTTGCTGAAATCCATCGAGGTCATCGTCTTCACGAGAGCCGGATCGAAATCCGGGACCGGACGCCCTTTTTCTTCCCTGTACAAGGCGCGTGCGCTGCGCTGCCAGTCCGCTTCGCCGAGCGCCGGAAAGGCATGGCCTTGGGCGCTCTTCAGCACCGACACGGCTTCGTCGAAACTGCGCGGCTTCGGAGCCCGTTGCAGATAGGTCCGGATCTGCGCGAGGCCGGCGCCTTCCACCACCGGGCCGATGTCGTTGAGCACGACCGCCTTCAGCGCCGCGGGTCGCGTGGCTGCGAGCGCGAACACGATGAGGCCGCCGCGCGAGGTGCCGACGAAGGCGGCGTGAGGAATGTCGAGCGCCGTCAGCCCGGCGCTGATGTCGGCGGCCTCGATCAGCGGATCGTAGCGGCGCCAGTCACGGTCGTACTCCGACTTGCCGCGCCCGCGATAGTCGAAGGCCACGACCTTGCGCTTCACCCTGGCTTCGCCCGACAGGAACAGCGCGAGGTCATGGAAGTCACGGGCGTTGCGGGTCAGGCCGGCAAGGCAGACAACGGGCAGGGCGTTGCGGTTTTCCGCGCCGTAGACGCGCGCGTGCAGCTTCAGCCCGTCGGGAGCCGAGTAGAAGAAATCTTCGTATCCGGATTGGTCCGCCACCTCAGCTGCCGGCCTTCAGGTCGCCGACGATGTCGAAATGTCCGGTGAGGCGCATCTTGTAGACTTCGAAGTTCTCGATCACCCGCTGAACGTAGCTGCGTGTCTCGGTAAAGGGAATGCGCTCGATCCAGTCGACCACCGTGTCGATGTCCGCACCCCGCGGATCGCCAAATCGCTCGATCCATTCCGAGGCGCGGCGCGGCCCGGCATTGTAGCCGGCGAAGGTGAGTATGTAGGAGCCGTTGAAACGGTCGAGCTGCTGCTGCAGGAAGGCCGCCCCGAGCGTGGCGTTGTAGGCGGCGTCGGTCGTCAGGCGGCTGCGCGAGTAGGAAAGGCCGCTGAGCCGCGCCATGTCGCGCGCCGTGCCCGGCAGCAGTTGCAGCAGCCCGCGCGCGCCGGCGCCCGACACCGCGCCGACATTGAACTCGCTTTCCTGCCGCGCCACCGCGTAGGCCAGCGCCTCGGCGGGTTCCGGAATGTCGGCCGAGGCCGGTATGGCGCCGAGCGGATGCGTCAGCGAGCCGATCTCGATGCCGCGCGCAGACGCGATCTTGCCGACGCGCAGCGCCAGGTAATGATCGCCGTTGGCCTCGGCTTTCCGCGACAGCAGCGCCAGTTCGCCCGGGCTGGTGATCTCGGCGGCGAGGCCGCGATAGAGCACGGCGGCGAGACGCTGTTCGCCAGCCGTTTCCAGCCGGTCGATGGCGCGCACCATCCGCCGCGCGGAGAAGCGCGACCGGTCGGCTTCGCTCGGCTCGGGCGAATCGGTGGCGATCACGTTGCGCCCCAGCCGCGCGGCGGCAAGCTGTCCGTAGAAGGCGGTGCCGTAGCGCGCCGCCTGCTCGTAATAAGCATTCGCGTTGCCGGGAGCGCCGGCCTCGGTTGCCCGGCCGAGCCAGTAATAGGCGCGCGACAGCGAGATCGGGCCGTCGGCCACCTCGGCGATGCGCCAGAAATGCCGCATTGCGGTATCGGGTCGGTGGAGAAACCGCAGCGCATACCAGCCGGCGTGGAACTCGGCCTCGGCGATTGCCGCCGGACCCGTGGCGTCGTGCTCGGAGGCAAGCTGGTAGGCGTCCTCGGCATCGCCGATGTCGAGGAGGTCGCGTGACAGAACGCGCCGCTCGACCCACCACTCGTCCGGGTCGACGAGCTTGTCGGCCGCGTGGGGTGCTGCAAGCAGTATCTGCGCGGCTTCCCGATATTTGCCGGCGCGGCGCAGGAATTTCGCCCGCGCGAACAGGTAACCGGCATCGCGTTGCGCCTCGGGCACCGCGTCGAGCAGTTGCTCGGCGTCCTTGCGGTTTCGGATGACGGCGCCCCACGCCTTTTCCAGTTCCGCCGCGCCGGCGAGGCCGGCGACGCGCTCGGCCGCATCGACGCGCTCGGCATAGAGCATGCGCTCCATACGGTAGAGATGGTCGGCGGCGGGAATGAGTGTCCCGAACTCGGTAAGGATCGCCTTTTCGTCTCGGGCGGAGAGCTTTTCGGTGCGCCAGAACGGCACCAGCACACCACGCGCCGCATCGACATCACCAAGTGCCACATGTGCCCGCGCCAGAGCTTTCACACCCTGCGCCGTCCGTGGTTCGGCGCCTTCGAACGCCGCGATCACCCGCTCCGGCGGTGGTGCCTCCGAGGCGAGAGCGCGCTCGAAATTGCGCCTTATCGTCTCCTGTCCGGGCCATCGGAAGAGCTGGCGGCTGGCCGCTTCCAGTTCGGCGCTCGAAACCTCGTTGCTGCCCGACAGCGCGATCGCCCATGTCACGAGCAGGTGGTCGAGCGCGTCGGGCGGCAGCGAATCGCGCACCGTGCGTGCCGCCTCGATATTGCCGGCCGCGACCGCGTCGAGCCCGGCTTGAAGCCGCGACGGCTCCTTGACCACGGCTTCCGGAAGGACGAGGTCGCGGGCGTAGCCGAGCACCAGCGAGGCGGCGGAGCCGGCCTCGTCGATCACGTTGTCCAGCGCGGGGGCGGAGGGGCGCGGCGTTGGGACCGGCGCCTCGTTGACCGGCAGCTCGACGTCGGCACGCGCCGGCGGCACCGGGGCGGCAATGGCGAGCAGGCCGGCAGCGAGGCCGAGCGCGCTCATGCCGAAATCGGCGCGGCGGGTCCGGGCATTTGATCGGAGTTTCGGGTCCATGCTCGTCACATATCGGAGCGGGAAGGTGCGAATTCTAGCCGGCCGCGATGAAGGCAGGGTAAATGAAAGGTTGCCGCCACCACTGAGCGCCAATGATGTTCGATGACCGGACGTTCCGCCAAGTTTGCCGCCGGCCTATGTCGAGACTATGGTGGGGAGGCGCTATTTCATCGCGGGCGCGCGGATTTGCTTTCGTTCCTTCCGCGATTGGTCTAGAACGCCGCCCATCCGCCGTTTCCGGCGGTTTTTTGTGAGGTTTCAAGAGGTTCGAGGTCATGTTCAGGGGCTCCTTCACTGCGCTCGTCACGCCGTTCACCGCGGACGGACGTTTTGACGAGAAAGCCTTCCGCGACCTCGTCGAATGGCAGATCGCCGAGGGCAGCAACGGGCTCGTCCCGGTCGGCACCACGGGCGAGTCGCCCACGCTCAGCCATGACGAACACCGCGAGGTCGTGCGCGTGTGCGTGGAGGTGGCGGCCGGCCGCGTCCCCGTCATCGCCGGAGCCGGCTCCAACAACACCACGGAGGCGATCGGTCTTGTCAGGCATGCCGAGGAGGTCGGCGCCGACGCGGTGCTGGTCGTCACGCCCTACTACAACAAGCCGAACCAGGCCGGTCTCTACGAGCATTTCGCCGCCGTCGCGCGGGCGACCAGCCTGCCGATCATCATCTACAACATTCCGCCGCGCTCGGTGATCGACATGACGCCGGAGACGATGGGCCGGCTCGCGCACGACTTCGACAACATCGTCGGCGTCAAGGACGCCACCGCCAAGGTCGACCGCGTCTCCGACCAGCGCGCCACCTGCGGGGCCGACTTCATCCAGCTTTCCGGCGAGGATGCCTCAGCACTCGGCTTCAACGCCCATGGCGGCGTCGGCGCAATCTCGGTCACCGCCAACGTAGCGCCGCGCCTGTGCTCGGAGTTCCAGGCCGCCTCGCTCGACGGCGATCATGGTCGAGCGCTGGAGCTTCAGGATCGGCTGATGCCGCTGCATCGCGCCCTGTTCGTGGAGCCGGGGCTTTGCGGGGCGAAATACGCGCTGGCGCGGCTGGGCAAGGTCGAAAACACCGTCAGGCTGCCGCTGGTGCCCATCAGCGCGGGCACCGAGGCGCAGATCGACGCCGCCATGCAGCACGCCGGCCTGATGAACTGATGCCGACCGGGCGCATTCAGCAATCATGGCAGTAACCAAGACGAACGGCCGCACGGTCGCCGAAAACCGCAAGGCGCGCTACACCTACGAGGTGCTGGACACCTTCGAGGCCGGTCTCGTGCTGAGCGGCACCGAAGTCAAGTCGCTGCGCGAGGGGCATGCGAACATCCAGGAATCGTACGCCTCCGTCGAAGGCGGGGAGATCTGGCTGATCAATTCGCACATCCCCGAATATCTGCAGGCCAACCGCTTCAACCACGATCCGCACCGGCGCCGGAAGCTGCTTCTGAACAAGAAGGAGATGGCGCGCCTGGCGCAGGCGGTGGAGCGCGAGGGCATGACGATGGTGCCCCTGAAGATCTACTTCAACGAGCGCGGCCGCGCCAAGCTTCTGCTCGCAGTGGCGCGCGGCAAGAAGATCCACGACAAGCGCGAGACGGAAAAGAAGCGCGACTGGGCACGCGAGAAGAACCGCCTGTTGAAGGAGCGCGGCTAGCGCGCTAATTGCCCCGCGCGCGTATCTCAGAAGCGTCGGCTGAGAAACGGGGAACCCTTGAGGCCGAAGCGCCAGGGAATCTCGGCGGCGCGGCTGATGCCGATGCGCGGACCGGCAACGATTTCGCCTTCCGGGTCGGCCAGCTCGAGGCGGAAAGGCTCGCCGGCGAGCGGCAGCCCGTCGAAACTGTCGTCGACGGCGAGCGCCTGGGTGAGGCAGCCGGGTCCGCCGCACAGGCGGCGCGGATCGTCGGTGTTGCGCCGCCGCCGCATCAGGTCGATGCCGGTTTCGGGCCGAAGCGCCCGGATCAGCACGGCACTGCCGGGCAGGCACACGAAGTTGAGGCACCAGTGGATGCCGTAGGACCGGTAGACATACGCATGTGCCGCCGGTCCGAACATCGCGCGGTTGCGCGCAGTCGGGCCGCGAAAACTGTGCGAGGCGGGATCGTCCGGCTCGTAGGCTTCGGTCTCCACGACAACGCCGCCAGCCTCGCCGACGCCAAGCCGCGCGCCGACAAGGTCGCGGGCGACCGCCGGTGCCGGGCGGGAGAAGAATGTCGTCAGATGGTCCATCGTGTTGGCGCGAGAATGCCCTTGTTGCGGCGTTTGCCGAGTGCGGCCGGCGGCACGCGGTGAAGCACACCGGCATGTTGCCCGCCAAGTCGCGAAGTGGCGGAATGCGGAAAATCCCGGCTTACGGACGCCGAAAACTGCTGTCGGGGGCGATCATTCGCCATCCTGGTAACATTTCATCTCTCCTTTGCCACAAAGTTGCCTTGGCTTCACCGCATTGATGGGCCTAAGACGTCAATGCGAAGACGGCCCGGCCAGGGCCGCGGCGTCGGGGAAGGGACGATTTGACCGGTAACGAGTTTACGACAGGCGACGGCTTCCGCGGCGGATTTCATGCTCCGCTGCACGGCAATCTGCATGTCGTAAAGGAGTTGCTTACCAAACTGTCCGATTCTTGAGGGAGCAACAATGAACGGCACGCGCGGCAGAGGCGTCCGCGAGATGCCAGACGGAGAACTCTTCACAAGGTAAGGCCGCGCAAGGCCACCTAGTAGGGACAGACGTTTGAGCGAGTTTCGATTTGAGGGTGCGGCTTCCGGGGGACGGACGCCGCGTCGCAGCCAGCCTGGCAGGGGCACGAACCGCAACATCATCATGGGCCTCTGCATTGCAGGCGCAGTGTCGGCCTTTGCGGTAGGCTCGTTCCTGGCATACGGCGCCAACGGGGCCGTGCATCGCAGCGAACCGCCTGGCGCGGCAATGGCGCTGATGGATGACGGCAGCCATGAGGCGGCCGACAAGGCGCACCAGCCGGATTTGGCGCTGTTCGACAATCGCCGCATCGCCTGGGTCGCCGCCGGCACCGAGCCCGCTCGTCCCGGACAGGCTTCCAGGATGATGCTGGCGCTCGCCAAGATGGTGGCGGCGCGCTCGTCAACCGAGTTGCTGCCGGCCGCCACCCTGCAAGCCGCCGACAACAAGTCCGGTCGCCTTGTCCAATTGGCCGCGCTGGAGCCTTCCGCCGGCGCACAGGCGGCGCTGCCGTCCGCGACCGATCTTTCCGACCTTGCCGACAAGCGCGTGCGTGACGCCGTTGAACTGGCGCTTTCCGACGCTCCGACCCCGTCGTCGGAATTCGCCGCTCAGGTGCCGGTGCCGCAGGCCCGTCCGGACATCGAGCCCGAAGCCGCAGTCGAGGTCGCATCGCTCGAGACCGACGTTCCCGACGATGCCGACGCGCAGGGTCCGCAGACCGCCGCCGAGGCGCTGGATTCGCTGCTGCCGCAGACCGTTCCCGTGCCGGACTGGCGTCCGGAGCGCCAAGTTGCGCAGCAGACCGAACAGCCCGCCGGCCGAAAGTCCGAGCAGGCCAAGTCGACCGAACTCGCCTACGCAAAGCCGGACGACCCGGTTCGCGAGCAGAACGAGAGCCTGTTCGGCAGCCTGTTCGGTGGCAAGAAGGCGCAGCTTCCGAGCCGCGCGCGCGGCATAGCCGTCTACGACATCGCCGCCGCCACCGTCTACATGCCCGACGGGCGCAAGCTGGAGGCGCATTCCGGCCTCGGCCACCGCCAGGACGATCCGCGCTACGTGAAGGAAAAGATGCGCGGCCCGACGCCGCCCAACGTCTACAATCTCGTGATGCGCGAACGCCGCTTCCACGGCGTGGAGGCGGTGCGGCTGCTGCCGGCCGACGGCAAGAAGAAATACAACCGCGACGGGCTTCTGGCACACACCTACATGTATCGTCACGGCGACCCGTCGCAGTCGAATGGCTGCGTCGTCTTCAAGAACTATCCGGAGTTCCTGAAGGCCTTCAAGCGCGGTGAGGTCAAGAAAATGATCGTGGTGCCGCAGCTCGAGGAACTGCCGACCTACATGGCCGCACTGTAGCGCTCGCCACCACGACTTTTCGACGAAGGGCCGGCATTCGCCGGCCTTTTTGCATTCAGCGGTCGAGATGCGAGCGGATTTGCGCAAACACGGACGAGAACATCGCCTCGGTGAGCTTGCCGGTGTTCGTGTTGTAGCGCGAGCAGTGATAGCTCGAGAAAAGCCGCACGCCTTCGACATCGGCTGCCGCGCCGTGGGCGAAGGGCAGGGCGGCCACTCGCTGCCCGAGCGCGCGCACGGTCGAGACGTGGGCGATCTGGCCGAGCGTCAGTATGGCCTCCAGCCTCGGGAAATACCCGATCGTCGGCACCAGGAACTGCCGGCATTCGTTGATCTCGGAGGCATCCGGCTTGTTTTGCGGCGGCACGCAGCGCACCGCGTTGGTGATCGCCGTGCCGATCAGCTCCAGCCCGTCATTCGGGTCGGCCGCATAGTCGCCGCGCGCCATGCCGTAGGCGCCGAGCGTGCGGTAGAGCAGGTCGCCGGCGTAGTCGCCGGTGAACGGCCGGCCGGTGCGGTTCGCCCCGCGCAGGCCCGGCGCCAGGCCGATGATCAGCAGCCGGACGGCATCGGCCCCCTCCGGCGGCAGGAAGCTCGGCACCGGCGAATTGAACCAGCCGGGCTCGCGCTCGCGCCACTCATGGCGAAAAAAATGCAGGCGCGGGCAAAGCGGACAGTCGGGATCGGGTGCGACGCGATTTTCCGGGACCGGCGTCGGCATCAATAGTCGTCGTCCTCTTCCTCGTCCTGCTGCGGCTCCTGCCGGCGCGGCGGCCGCTCGGAGGGGTCGCGACCCGACATCGCCGCGCAGCGAGGCGAGGTCGATGAAATGGTCGGCCTGGCGCCTCAGGTCGTCGGAGATCATCGGCGGCTGCGAGGCCATGGTCGACACCACCGACACCTTGCGGCCGCGCCGCTGCAGCGCCTCCACCAGGGTGCGGAAGTCGCCGTCGCCGGAAAAGATCACGTAGTGGTCGACGATGTCGGACAGTTCGAGCGCGTCGATGGCGAGCTCGATGTCCATGTTGCCCTTGATCTTGCGCCGCCCGGTGGAATCCGTGAATTCCTTCGCCGGCTTGGTGACGACCTTGTAGCCGTTGTAGTCGAGCCAGTCGATGAGCGGGCGGATCGAGGAGTATTCCTGGTCCTCGATGAGGGCGGTGTAATAGTAGGCGCGCAGCAGGTAGCCGCGCTTCTGGAAGCTTTCGAGCAGCTTGCGGTAGTCGATGTCGAAGCCGAGTGCCCGGGACGTGGCGTAGAGGTTCGCTCCGTCGATGAAGAGCGCAATCTTTTCCCTTGGGTCGAACATGGTGAAATTCCTTGTCTGCAATGGCCAAGAGCCGGTGGCGCGGACGCTGCGCCTGGTCATGAAAACAAACCTGTAATCATGGAATTAGCGCTCGCCCTGTGGCATTCCAAGGGCCAGGCGGTTGCCGCCAACGGAAAATTGAAGCGCTCAGGTCGGGCCGAACCTGTGGTCGCCCGACTCGTGCTTGATATATCGCACGCGCGTGCGCATATGCTTGAATTCAGGCGCCGTTCGTTCTATGGACCGGCCAACTCCCGTACAGATGAACGCAATGAAAGGGGCAGCGCATGGCCCGCGTTACCGTTGAAGACTGCATCGACAAGGTAGAGAACAGGTTCGAACTCGTCCTGCTCGCCGGTCACCGCGCCCGCCAGATTTCGCAGGGCGCGCAGATCACCATCGATCGCGACAACGACAAGAACCCGGTCGTGGCTCTCCGCGAGATCGCCGACGAGACGCTGTCGCCGGGCGATCTCAAGGAAGACCTGATCCACTCGCTGCAGAAGCACGTCGAGGTCGACGAGCCGGAGGCGGAGGCCGCGCCGGAGCTGATCGACAGCCCGACCGAGACCACCGAGGCGCCGGAGCGCGAAGACGACAACGTCTCCTTCGACCAGATGAGCGAGGAAGAGCTGCTTGCCGGCATCGAGGGCCTCGTCCCGCCGGAGAAGAGCGACGAATACTGATTTCGGCATCCGCCGCGCTGTTGCGGCGGCACATGCGCGGCTAGTATGGTCATGCGTCGGGCAAGCGCCCGGCGCATGATTTGTTTGTAGCACCGCCGATGCCTTCGCCCGAAATCGTCCCCGTCCGGTCCGCCGGCTGCTCCACCGCCGCGGGGAGCCGCCGATGATGCGCCAATACGAGCTTGTCGAGCGCGTGCAGCGCTACAAGCCCGACGTAAACGAAGCCCTGCTGAACAAGGCCTACGTCTACGCCATGCAGAAGCATGGCCACCAGAAGCGCGCCTCCGGCGATCCGTATTTCTCGCATCCGCTCGAGGTCGCGGCGATCCTCACCGACATGCATCTCGACGAGGCCACCATCGCGGTGGCGCTGCTGCACGACACGATCGAGGACACCACGGCGACGCGCGCCGAGATCGACGAGCTGTTCGGCCCCGAGATGGGGCGGCTGGTCGAGGGGCTGACCAAGCTCAAGAAGCTCGACATGGTCTCGCGCAAGGCCGAGCAGGCGGAAAACCTGCGCAAGCTGCTGCTTGGCGATCTCCGAAGACGTGCGGGTGCTGCTCGTCAAGCTGGCCGACCGCCTGCACAACATGCGCACTCTCGACCACATGCCCGAGAACAAGCGCCTGCGCATCGCCGAGGAGACGATGGACATCTATGCGCCGCTTGCCGGCCGCATGGGCATGCAGGACATGCGCGAGGAACTCGAGGAACTGTCCTTCAGCTTTCTCAATCCTGAAGCCTACCGCACGGTGACGGAACGGCTGGCCGATGTGTTCGAGCGCAACAAGGGGGTGATTTCCGAGATCGAGCAGGCGCTGTCGGGCCTGTTCGACAAATACGGCATCGAGGCGGTGGTGAAGAGCCGCCAGAAGAAGCCATGGTCTGTGTTCCGCAAGATGGAGACCAAGGCGCTCTCCTTCGAGCAGCTCTCGGACATCTTCGGCTTCCGCGTAATCGTCGATCGTGTCGAGGACTGCTACCGGGCGCTGTTCGCCATCCACACGACCTGGTCGATGGTGCCCGGCCGCTTCAAGGACTACATCTCGACGCCGAAGCAGAACGACTACCGGTCGATCCACACGACCATCGTCGGGCCGTCGCGCCAGCGCATCGAACTGCAGATCCGCACGCGCGAGATGAACGACGTCGCCGAATACGGTGTGGCCGCCCATTCCATCTACAAGGACATGGGTCCGGTGGCCGACGGCGCCAGCCACCAGATATCGAAGGACACCAACGCCTACGCCTGGCTGCGGCGCACCATCGAGGCGCTGTCGGAAGGCGACAATCCCGAGGATTTCCTCGAAAACACCAAGCTGGAGCTGTTCCAGGACCAGGTCTTCTGCTTCACGCCGAAGGGCAGGCTGATCGCGCTGCCGCGCGGCGCGACCCCGATCGACTTCGCCTATGCCGTCCACACCGAGGTCGGCGACACCTGCGTCGGCGCCAAGGTCAACGGCCGCATCATGCCACTGATGACGGAGCTGAAGAACGGCGACGAGGTCGAGATCATCCGTTCGAAGGCGCAGGTCCCGCCGGCTGCGTGGGAGTCGGTCGTCGTCACCGGCAAGGCGCGCTCGGCGATCCGCCGCGCCACCCGCAACGCCGTGCGCAAGCAGTATTCGGGCCTCGGCGCACGCATTCTCGAGCGAACTTTCGAGCGGGCGGGCAAGCGCTTCGCCAAGGACGGTTTGAAGCCTGTGCTCGGACGGCTGGCGCGCCGCGACGTCGACGACGTGCTGGCGGCGGTCGGCCGGGGCGAGCTTTCCTCGCAGGACGTGCTGCGGGCCGTCTATCCCGACTATCAGGACGAGCGGGTGACCGCCTCGCCGAAGGAACGGGAGGAGGGCTGGTTCAACCTGCGCGATGCCGCAGGCATGCTGTTCCAGATTCCCGGGCGCTCGTCGTCGCGAAAGAACGGCAAGCGGCGCGGCAAGGGCGCGAAGGACGCGCTGCCGATCCGCGGCGTCTCGGGCGACCTGCCGGTGCGCTTCGCGCCGGAAGGCGCGGTGCCCGGCGACCGCATCGTCGGCATCCTTCAGCCTGGATCTGGCATCACGATCTATCCGATCCAGTCGCCGTCGCTGACCGCCTTCGACGACCAGCCGGAGCGCTGGATAGACGTGCGCTGGGACATCGACGAGGACATGCAGGAGCGCTTTCCCGCGCGCATCGCCGTCACCGCGATCAACGAGCCGGGATCGCTGGCCAATATCGCCCAGGTGATCGCGCAGAACGACGCCAACATCCACAATCTGGCGATGAGCCGCACCGCCCCGGACTTCACCGAGATGACGGTCGATCTCGAGGTCTGGGACCTCAAGCACCTCAACCGCCTGATCTCCCAGCTCAAGGACAATCCGAGTGTCGGCGAGGTGCGCCGCGTCAACGGCTGAGGCGCCGCCGCACGGCGTTCTCGATTTCCAGTGCGTCATATCGTCCGCTCGAACCGATCCTCCGGGCTGGCCGCAATTTGGCCGCGGCGGGCGGCGAATTCCTGCGCCTCCGAGTCCCGGTGCTTCGGCGCCGCGCGCTTGCCGTGCGGTCGCGGCCGGCTATAAGGTGAAACCCTCTGGCCGGTAGCGGCATTCGGACCAAGATTTGTTAAGCCGCGCGGGGCTATTGTTGCGCGCGGGCGTGAATTCGAGACTGGCCCGCCGGGCCCCGGAAACAGATGCTCTTTCGCCGCAGAAAACCGGCACACCTGATGGAGAGGATTCGGACGATCCTGTGGCCGCGCAGGTCGTTCGTGCGTTCCGCGACCTACTTCGCCAAGCGAGCGCTGAGGCTTTCGGCGACGCCGCACGCCGTGGCCGCCGGCATCGCGGCCGGCGTGTTCGTGTCGTTCCTGCCGTTCCTGGGCTTCCACTTCATTCTTGCGGCAGCCCTTTCCTGGGTGATCGGCGGCAACATCGTCGCCTCCGCGATCGGCACCGGCATCGGCAATCCCATCACGTTTCCGTTCATCTGGGGCGCCACCTACGAGGTCGGCCGCTTCATCCTATACGGCCGCCATTCTGGCGAGGTCGCGCCGCTGCATTTCGGCTACGCCTTGAGGCACCTGGAGTTTTCACAGCTCTGGGGGCCGCTGCTGAAGCCGATGACGCTCGGCGCCATTCCCGTCGGGCTGGTCTTCGCGCTCGGCTTCTACGTCGCCACGCGCTGGGCGGTGGTGAGCTTCCGCGACCAGCGCCGCAAGCGGCTGGCCGAGCGGGCAAGGCGTCGCGCCGGCGCTCCGGTGGTCGGCCAGGCCGCGGCGCAATAGGGAAGGCCGGGCGCATGATCATCGGCCTGGGCAGCGACCTCTGCGACATCAGGCGCATCGAGCGCTCGATCGAGCGATTCGGGTCGCGCTTCATCGATCGCATCTTCACCGAGGTCGAGAAGCAGAAATCCGATCGCCGCAAGGAGCGCGCCGCCTCCTACGCCAAGCGTTTCGCCGCCAAGGAAGCCTGCGCCAAGGCGCTGGGCACGGGCCTCTCCCGCGGCGTCTTCTGGCGCGACATGGGCGTCGTCAACCTGCCCGGCGGCAAGCCGACGATGAACCTCACCGGCGGCGCGGCGGAGCGACTGGCCTCGATGATGCCGCGCGGCCATTCGCCGCTGATCCACCTCACAATCACCGACGAATACCCGCTGGCGCAGGCCTTCGTGATTATCGAGGCCATTCCCGCCGAACTACCGCCACACTAGGGGCGTGTAGAGCCGGTGCACGAAGGGGCAATGTCATTGCCCCATCGATTCCGAGCGGCTAAGACGGGCACAGGGTGCGAACCGAGGACAAGATGAGCGTGGCAGACAAGACCGAGAAGAAATCCGGCGGACTCGGCGAGACCGTCAGCGTCATCGTCCAGGCGCTGCTGCTGGCGCTGGTGATCCGGACCTTCCTGTTCCAGCCCTTCTCGATCCCCTCGGGCTCGATGCGCCCCACCCTTCTGGAAGGCGACTATCTGTTCGTCACCAAATGGGCCTACGGCTATTCGCGATACTCCTTCCCGTTTGGGCCGCCGATCTTCGACGGCCGGATCTGGGGCAGCCAGCCGCAGCGCGGCGACGTCGTCGTCTTCAAGTTCCCGCCCAACCCCTCAGTCGACTACATCAAGCGCGTCATCGGCCTGCCCGGCGACACGATCCAGATGAAGGAAGGGCAGCTCTACATCAACGGCGAGCCGGTGAAGCGCGAGAAGGTCGGCCAAATCGACAATCCCGACATCACCGAGGTCGCGCGGCCGGTTGATGTCTATAAGGAGACGCTGCCCAACGGCGTCTCCTACGACACGCTCGACCTGTCGCCGAACTCGATCGGCGACAACACGCGCGAATTCGTGGTGCCGCCGGGCCACTATTTCATGATGGGCGACAACCGCGACAATTCCTCCGACAGCCGCTTCACAGTCGGCTACGTGCCGGCCGAGAATCTGGTGGGCCGGGCCAACATCCTGTTCTTCTCCATCGGCGGCGGCGCCAGTCCGCTGGAGATCTGGAAGTGGCCGAGCCTGGTGCGATTCTCCAGGCTGTTCACCTTCATAGACTAGCGATGAGCAGGCGACCGACCGGCGAGGCGCTTGCTCAGGCGGTCGAGAAGGCAACCGGACACGCCTTCGCCGATGCCGAACTGATGCGCCGCGCGCTGACGCATTCGAGCGTGCGCGCCAGGCTGAAGACCGACAACGAGCGGCTGGAATTCCTCGGCGACCGCGTGCTCGGGCTGATCGTGGCCGACCTGTTGTTCCACGCCTATCCCGACGCCGACCAGGGCGAACTCGCGGTGCGGCACAGCGCGCTGGTGAGCGGCGACACATGCGCCGAGATCGCCGGCGAGACGGGCCTTGCCGAGTTGATCCACGCCGATTCCGGCGTGCGCGGCCAGAAGGCGCGCAAGGCAAGGAACATCCGCGCCGACGCGGTCGAGGCGGTGATCGCCGCGCTCTATCTCGACGGCGGCATGGCGGCGGCCGAAAAGTTCGTGCTCGCCCACTGGGAGCCGCGCTCGCGGGTAGCCGCGCAGACGCTGCGCGATCCCAAGACGGCGCTGCAGGAATGGGCGCATCAGGTCTCCGGCGAACCGCCGGTCTACGAAATGGTCGACCGCAGCGGTCCCGATCACGATCCGGTCTTCACCATCGCGGTTCAGGTGGGCGAGATGGCGCCCGAAATCGGGGCGCGGGCGCTCCAAGCGCGAGGCCGAACAGCAGGCGGCCACCGCGCTGATGGTGCGCGAGGGCGTCTGGCAAGGCAGAGAGGAAGCCAATTGAACGAGCCCGCGGAAGAAAAGGGCGCAGCCACCCGCTCCGGCTTCGTTGCGCTGATCGGCGCGCCGAACGCCGGCAAGTCGACGCTGCTCAACCGGCTGGTCGGCGCCAAGGTGTCGATCGTCACCCACAAGGTGCAGACGACGCGCGCGCTGGTGCGCGGCATCGCCACGCACGGCGACACGCAGATCGTCTTCGTCGACACACCCGGCATCTTCCGGCCGAAGCGCACGCTCGACCGGGCGATGGTGACCACCGCCTGGGGCGGCGCCAAGGATGCCGACATGGTGCTGGTGCTGATCGACGCCGAGCGCGGGTTGAGGGGCGACGCCGAGGCGATGCTCGAAAATCTCGGCGACGTGCGCCAGTCCAAGGTGCTGGTGCTGAACAAGGTCGACCGGGTGAAGCGCGAGACGCTGCTCGCGCTGGCGGCCGAGGCGAACGAGCGGGTCGGTTTCGAGGCGACCTTCATGATCTCGGCGCTGACCGGCTCCGGTTGCGAGGATTTGCTCGACTACCTCGCCAAGGCACTGCCGGAAGGGCCGTGGTTCTATCCCGAGGACCAGATCTCCGACCTGCCGATGCGTCAGCTCGCCGCCGAGATAACTCGCGAGAAGCTCTATCTGCGCCTTCACCAGGAGCTGCCCTATTCCTCCCATGTCGAGACCGAGAAGTGGGAGGAGAAGAAGAACGGCGTGCGCATCGAGCAGGTGATCTATGTCGAGCGTGACAGCCAGAAGAAGATCGTGCTCGGCAGGAAGGGCGAGACGATCCGCGCCATCGGCCAGGCCGCGCGGCTGGAGATCGCCGAAATCCTCGAGCAGCCGGTGCACCTGTTCCTGTTCGTCAAGGTGCGCGAGAACTGGGGCAACGACCCCGAGCGCTACCGCGAGATGGGTCTGGAGTTTCCGCGGTAGCACAGGCTACTCCACCAGCACCTTCTCGAACCAGAAATCCGCGTAGGGATTGTCGTTGTAGCGGCCGATGTCGCGGTAGCCGAGCTTGCGGTAGAGCGTCTGGGCGGGCGTCAGCGCACGGTTGGTGTCGAGGATGACACGCCCCTTGCCGCGCTGCCGTGCTTCCTCCTCCAGCCGCTTCACGAGGCGGCTCGCCACGCCAAGGCCGCGGGCATCCGGCGAAACCCACATGCGCTTGATCTCGGCGGTTTCCTCGTCGACCGATTTCAGGCCGCCGCAGGCGATGGGCCGCCCGTGCAGGCGTACCACGACGAAGCAGCCCGACGGCGGCACCATCTCGGTGTCGTGCATGGCGTCGCCCAGATCCGGCTGGAAACCCTCCTCGAAGCTTTGCGCCAGCTCGGCAAAATAGGCCTCGAGGCAGAAGCGCGCGCCCTCGCTGTCGGGTGGCTCGACCTCCAGCGTCATCTGCGCGGCCGTCACCAGCCGCTGCACCTCCGACATCGCCGCCAGTAGCCGTTTGCGCTGATCCTCATCGAGATTGTCGATCATCGAGCGTGCGACGTCGTCCGCCAGCGCATCGTAGGCGGCCTGCTCCGCCTTGCCCTTCTCGGTCAGCGACACACGCCGCCGCCGCCGGTCGTCCGCCGCGGGTTCGACGGTGACGAGACCCTGCCGCTCGAGCGACTTCAGAAGCCGCGTGAAGTAGCCGGAATCCAGACCCAGCGTCTCGCGGAGCTCGGAACTGGCGCGCCCCTGCGCTCCGATCTCGAACAGCAGCCGTGCCTCGCCGAGCGGGCGGCCGCGGCCGAGATAGGAATCGTTCAGCGCGCCGACGCGCAGGGTCACGAGACGGTTGAAGCTGCGGATCGTTTCGATCGGCGAGGCGTCCATTCTCTGACTTTAGTCAGGTAAAATCCGGCGCGCAAGCATGCTGACACGTGCGCCTTGCCATCCGGTCCAATCCGGTGAAAAGGTCGCGGCCATGGAATGGCGCGACGAGGGAATCATCCTGGGCAGCCGCCGCCACGGCGAGACCAGCGTCATCGTCGAGGCGATGACACGACGCCACGGGCGCCATCTCGGCCTCGTGCGCGGCGGCCGCTCGCGCGCGCAGCGGCCGGTGCTGCAGGCCGGAAACCGGGTGGAGCTCGTCTGGCGGGCGCGGCTCGACGAGCATCTCGGCAACTTTTCCGTCGAACCGGTGGCGCTCAACGCGGCACGTCTGCTGGAGAGCGCCTCGGCCGTCTACGGTCTGCAGATGCTGGCCGCCCATCTGAGGCTGCTGCCCGAGCGTGACCCGCATGAAAACCTGTTCGAGACGCTGGAACTGCTGATCGGCCATCTGGAAGATCCGGCCGGCGCCGCCGAACTGATCGTGCGTTTCGAATTGCTGCTTCTCGACGAACTCGGCTTCGGGCTCGACCTCGCGCAATGCGCCGCCACCGGCACGCGCGAGGACCTCGCCTACGTGTCGCCGAAGACCGGCCGCGCGGTGTCCCGTGAGGCGGGCAGGCCATGGCATGACAAGATGCTGGCGCTGCCGTCCTTCCTGCGGGCAGGCTCCGGCCAGCGCGGTGGGCTGACGGGGTTCGAGGACGCCTTCCGGCTCACTGGTTACTTCCTGCACCGCCACGTCTACGAGCCGCGCGGCATCGACGAGCCGGAGGCGCGCGCCGGATTCATCGGCACGCTCAGGCGCGAGCTTTCGAGACAGGACGCCAACGGAGAACACGCAGCGTGAGCGAGATCGAGCTGTTTCCGGGCCACGTCGCACCGCGCGGCGTCGGCACCATTCCGTTCGAGGAACTCTTCGAGTTCACCGGGCTGGAACTGCTCCAGCGGGTGATCGACGGCCACTATCCGGCGCCGCCGATCGGAGCGCGGCTCAATTTCGCCCTGGTGGAAGTGGGCGAGGGCAGGGCTGTGTTTCGCGGCCTGCCGTCGGAGCGGCACCTCAATCCGCTCGGCAGCGTCCATGGCGGGTGGACGGCGACGATCATGGATTCGGCACTCGCCTGCGCGGTGCAGACGCTGCTCGGCAAGGGCGAGGCCTACACCACCGCCGAGTTCAAGGTGAACCTGATCCGCCCGGTGACGACGAAGACCGGCGTTGTCGACTGCGAAGGCACAGTGGTGCACAGGGGCCGGACCACGGCCGTGTCCGAAGCTCGGCTGCGCGATGCCGACGGCAAGCTTCTCGCCTTCGGCACCGAAACCTGCTCGATCTTCCCGGCTGAAAATCTCAGGCCGCGCTGATTATTCCGCCGGCACGACCAGGCGTGCGACCGGCGCATCCTTGATCGGCCAGTGCACGGCCGCCGCGAACAGGCTGAGCGCCACGCCGAGCCACCACACCGGGTTGTAGGTGCCGAACACGTCGTGAAGGTAGCCGCCGAGCCACACGCCGAGGAACGACCCGACCTGGTGCGACAGGAAGACCAGGCCGCCAAGCAGGCCGAGATAGCGGGTCCCGAACATCACCGCGACCAGCCCATTGGTCGGCGGAACGGTCGCCAGCCACAACAGGCCCATCACGATCGCGAAGGCGATGACGGAAGTCGGCGTCTGCGGCAGCAGCAGGAACACGGTGATCGCGACTGCACGACCGAGATAGATCGCCACCAGCAGCATCGACTTGGACTGCCGCTGCCCGATGAAACCGGCGCTGAGCGAGCCGATGATGTTGAAGAACCCGATCAGCGCCAGAGCGACGACGGCGTAGACCGGAGCGATGCCCAGGTCGCCGATATAGGCGGGGAAGTGCGCGGTGATGAAGGCGACCTGAAAGCCGCAGACGAAGAAGCCCGATACCAGCAGCAGGTAGCTCGAATGCGAGAATGCCTCGCGCAGCGCCGCCGCGATGGTCTGCTCGGCATCGGCAAGGGCGACGCGGCCGGTCGAGGCATTGCCGGTCAGCGGAATGGCGAGCAGCGGGATGACCAGCATCGCCGCGCCCATGTAGATCAGCGTGTCCGACCAGCCGTAGGCGCTGATCAGCCCCTGCGTGATCGGCGCGAAGACGAACATGCCGGCAGAGCCCGCGGCCGTGCCGATGCCGAACACCATCGTGCGCCGCTCGGGCCCGACATTGCGGGCGAAGGCGGCCATGACGATGGAGAACGAGCCCGCGGCCACGCCGAGGCCGACCATCACGCCGCCGCCGACATGCAGCGCGAGTTCGGAATCCGCCGTCGCCATCATGACCAGCCCGACCGCGTAGACGATGCCCGACAGCGCGAGCACCCGCCAGGTGCCGAACCGGTCGGCGATCGCGCCGAAAAACGGTTGGCCGAGACCCCACATCAGGTTCTGGATTGCCATGGCGAGGCCGAACGTGGTGCGGTCCCAGCCCTTTTCGGCCAGCATCGGCAGCTGGAAGAAGCCCATGGCCGAGCGCGGCCCGAAGGTAAGTGCGGCGATGATGCAGCCGCAGATGACGATCAGCCAGGGAATGCCGGGGTCGCGGCGTTGCTGCGGCAGGGAGGAAGGCATGGCGAAGCCTCTGCGGTTCGGGAGCCGATATTTCTATCCCGCCGCCAGGCATCTTCAAGTGAATTGATCGAGACGAACGTTCAGCGAAACTGATGGATCGAGGCGCTTGTCCACCTAGGGAAGCGCGACGACACGACGGGCGCAACCAAAAAGTCAGCAGGATCATCGGCTTATAGGGTCGTGCGCGAATCAATCCCGCAGCTTCAGGAGCCCGTCGGCTGAAGTATGGCCGGCGAGGGGGCGCGCGGCACAACGATGCCGCGGTTGCCGCCGATCGTGATCTTAGGCGACGGCAGGTCGGGCCGCGGCACCTGGATGAAGGTGCCGTTTTTCGTCGTCCCGTCGATCATGCCGGGATTGGCGGCCTTGAGCTTCTCGACATTGATGCCGCAGCGCTGCGCGATCTGCTCGGCCGTCTCGCCATAGCGGACGCTGGTCGATGGCGCGCAGTCAGCCGCGAGCGCCGGCAGCGCGCTTGCGGCCAGCAGCACGGCTGCTGCCGCCAGCCTTCGCGCCTGCCGTCTTGCCTGTCTTTGCGGATGCTGCCGTGACTGTCTTCGCATTCTGGTCTCCGGACGTGCTGGCTTCGTCGGCAGGGTAGAAGTGGACGTCGCGCTGCGGGAAGGGAATCGTCAGTCCCTTGGCGTCGAATGCCTGCTTTGCCCATTTAGTCATGTCGAGCTTCGTCTGCCACCAGTCGGTGCCGACGGTCCAGTAGCGCAGGGTGACGTTGACCGAGTTGTCGCCGAGGGCTGGAGACGAAGACGCTGGGGGCCGGGTCCTTGCAGCACCCGCGCGTCGCCGGTCGCAAGGTCCAGCAGCGTCTTCTGGGCGAGATCGATGTCGTCGTCGTAGGAGATGCCGACCTCGATGCGCTGCATGCGGCTGGGGTTGCGCGTGTAGTTCGTCACCTGCGGTGTTCCAGAGCTGGCTGTTGGGCGCCAGCACGAAGATGCCGTCGATAGGTCTTGAGCTCGGTGGCGAACAGGCCGATGTCCTGCACCGTGCCGGCGATGTTGCCCGCCGCGACGTATTCCCCGACGCGGAACGGCTTCAGCACCAGCAGCATGATGCCGGCGGCGATGTTCTGCAGCGTGCCCTGCAAGGCCAGGCCGATCGCCAGGCCGGCGGCGCCGAGGGCGGCCAGGATGCTGGCGGTCTGCACGCCGAACTGTGCGAGCACCGTGACGCCCACCATGATCAGGATGCCGTAGCGCGCCGTCTTCGACAGGAAGCGCGTCAGCGTGACGTCGAAGCCGCGAATGCGGCCGAGCCCTGCCGCGACCCAACGCTCCACCAGCCCGGCGACGATCCAGCCGGCAATCAGCAGGATCACGGCACCGACAACCGAGAAGGAATAGGTGACGGCCAGTGCAGCAGCCTGGTCGATCGCCGCTTCGGCGCCGTCGATCATGGAGGCAGTGTCGATATTCATCAGCTTTGGCTAAGCTCCCTGTGGGCGGTGGGATTCGCTGGAGGCGAAGATGAAGTCGCTGGCGCCAAAGGGCAAGGCGCGCGAAAGCGGGGGTGGCGGCGTCTTGCCGCCGCAATTCGGCCGCAATGCCGGAGCGTTAGCGCTCTCTTGCGCCGGGGAAGCTTCGCAGGCTGGCGGCGCCGAGCGAGGTAGCCCGCCTTCCATGCCCGACATCCGGTCTGCCCGGTCGTCCGATCTCGATGCGCTCGTCGCAATTGAGAACGCCGTCTTTTCCGGCGACCGGATATCCCGCCGGTCTTTTCGCCAGCTCATCGAGCGCGACACTGCCGAGACGCTGATCGCCGAGCAGGACGGCCACGCCGTCGGCTATTGCATGGTGCTGTTTCGCACCGGCAGCGCCGTTGCAAGGCTCTATTCGCTGGCCGCCCATCCCGACAGCCGAAAAGGCACGGGCCGCGCGCTGCTCGCCGCCGCCGAGGAGACGGCCTACGAGCACGACCGCATGCTGCTGCGTCTCGAAGTGCGCGAGGACAATGCGCGCGCCATCGCTCTCTATGAAAAGAACGGCTACCGCCGCATCGGCCGCGAGACCAGCTACTATGAGGACGGCGCCACGGCGCTGCGCTACGAGAAGCTGCTGCGCGGCGAAAAGTCCGCTGGCGACGAAGGTGCCTTATTTCGAGCAGTCCGCCGATTTCACCTGCGGCCCGAGTTGCCTGATGATGGCGATGGGTCACTACCAGCCCGGCTTCGTTCCCGACGAGGTGATGGAGATCCGGCTGTGGCGCGAGGCGACGACCGTCTTCATGATGTCGGGACCGGGCGGCTGCGAGCCCTTCGGCCTGGCGGTTGCCGCGTACGAGAACGGGCTTTCGGCCGAGATCGTGGTTTCGTTTCACGGCGCGCTGTTCCTGCAGTCCGTCAGGAGCGAGGAAAAGCGCCGCGTCATGGAACTCGCGCAGGTGGATTTTCGACGAAGGGCGGACGAATACGGCATTCCCGTCTCCTACCGCGCCTTTTCGCTCGACGACGTCAGGCAGGCGCTGGCGGCGGGCAAGCTGGTCATCGTGCTGGTCAGCGGCTACCTGATGTTCGGCAAGAAGGTGCCGCACTGGGTGCTGGCGATCGGCGATGACGGCGATCACATCATCATCCATGATCCGTGGGTCGAGGACGAGCGCGGCGAGACCAAGGCGGACGCCGCCAACATTCCGGTGCCTTACGACGCCTTCATGGGTATGGCGCAATTCGGCCGGCGGCTGAGGGCCGCGGTCATCGTGGGAGAGAAACGGGCAAAATGACCTGGGTGATACTGACCGGCCGACAGAACGATCTCGACCACGCCGCCACGCCGCACAAGCTCATCACCAATCGCGACTATCTCGCCCATCCGGCGCTGTTCAAGGGGCAGCGACCGAAGCTCATCAACCTCTCCAATTCCTACGGCTACCAGTCGCGCGGCTATTATGCCTCGCTGCTGGCGAGTTCGCGCGGGCACAAGGTCATTCCGTCGGTCGAGACGATGATCGACCTGTCGGAGAAGAAGCTCTACGAGCATGCCCTGCCGGAGCTCGAGCAGGCGCTCAACAGGACGCGCAAGAATGTCGGCGGCTTTCCCGAGAAGGTGACGATCTTCTTCGGCATCGGCCCCACCAAGGCATGGGACCGGTTTTCCCGGCTGCTGTTCGACTGGTTCCGGGCTCCGGCCCTGGAGGTGACGATCACCGACGGCGAATGGGCCTCGATCCGCCGCATCGCGCTGCTGCCGCTCGGCCGCGTCCACGATCACGACCGGCCGCGCTTCCTGGAGAGCCTGGAAGCCTACACCAGCCGCGAGTGGCGCGATTCGCGCACGCGCACGCCGGCGCGCTACAGCTTCGCCACGCTCATCGACCCCGCCGAGGAACTGCCGCCCTCGATGGTCGGGTCGCTCAGGCACTGGGCTCGGGTGGCGGAGAAGATGGGGGTCGAGGTCGAGCCGATCACCAGGAAGGACCTCGCCAAGCTCGCCAACTACGACGCGCTGTTCATCCGCGAGACGACGTCGATCTCCAACCACACCTACCGCTTCGCCCGGCGCGCCCAGCAGGAGGGCATGCCGGTCATCGACGATCCGTTGTCGATGATCCGCTGCACCAACAAGGTCTATCTCAACGAACTGATGACGGCCAACCGCGTGCCGGTGCCGCCGACGGTGATGATCGCCGGCCAGAGCGACCTGCAGCCGGCGGCCGACCTGCTCGGTTTTCCGCTGGTGCTCAAGATCCCCGACAGCGCCTTTTCGCGCGGCGTCAAGAAGGCCGCCAACCTGGCCGAGCTGAAGGCGCTGGCGACGCGGTGGCTGGAGGATTCCGACCTCTTGATCGCGCAGAAATACCTGCCCACCGAGTTCGACTGGCGCGTCGGGGTGCTCGGCGGCGAGCCGCTGTTCGTCGTGCAGTACCTGATGGCCAAGAAGCACTGGCAGATCGTCAATCACGACCGGCGTGGCAAGCCGGACGAGGGCGGTTTCCGCACCTTCACGCTCAACAACGCGCCCATGAAGGTGATCGAGACGGCGGTGGCAGCGGCGCGCTGCATCGGCGACGGGCTCTATGGCGTCGATCTCAAGGAAACGCCGGAGGGCGTCTACGTCATCGAGGTCAACGACAATCCCAACCTCGACCACGGCTGCGAGGATTCGGGCGAAAAGGACGAAGTCTGGACCAAGCTGACCCAGTGGTTCATCGACAGGCTGGATCGGCCGGGACGATGAAATGATTTGTGTCGTACTCATTCGCCGCATGGGCTACGCTGTGGCAACATGTTAATATTTATTAGTCTCTAGCGGGGGCGACCGCGCGTAAGCGGTCCGGCAACTCGGGAATGCAGCCTGATCCTGCCGCACGGGAGTCGAAAGAAAGCACCGCATGGTTCTGACGCGCTTCGGCTATTACACCGACTTCGTCGTTTATCCCGTTGCAACCGCCGCGCTTGCGATGGCCGGCCTGGCTTCCACGGCCAGCCCCGCCGGCGCCGCCAGGTGGTTGGCGCTGTTCGCGGCGTGCCTGGCGTCGTGGACTCTGCTCGAATACCTGCTCCACCGGTTCGTCTTCCACGAGGCGCCACAGATCCGGGAGATGCATTTCGAGCATCACGCCCGCGAGAAGGAGCTCCTCGGCACGCCGACCTGGATCAGCCTTTCCGCGCACCTGGTGTTCGGGTTCCTGCCGATCTACCTGATCTTCGGCTTCACGGTGGCCAGTGCCGTCTCGGCCGGCTTGATGGCGGGATATCTGTGGTACATCACCGTGCACCACATGGTGCATCACTGGCATCCGGCGCATTCCACCTATCTCTACGGGCTGAAGCGGCGCCACGCGCTGCACCACCATCACGACCCCGACACATATTTCGGCGTCACGTCGAGCTTCTGGGACCGGGTGTTCCGCACGGCACGGCTGAAGCACCGCTAGGCGGCCTCAGGCGTCGCTGCCGCGTTGCTTCTCGATCTTCTCGAAGCGAGTCAGGAACGCCTTCTCGATTGCCTTTGCCGGTTTCGGCAGGAGGCCGTAGTCGGTCGGGTCGATGCCCCGCGGAAAGCCGAAGAACTTCCGCGCCTCCTGCTCGGCGAACCCGGCAAGCCGCGTCGCCTCGAGATAGGCCGCGACCTGGTCGGCGCGCTTGATTGCCTTGAGAAGCGTCGCAGGCGGATCAGGCGGCAAAGAGAAGCGCAGGTGGATCGCCCTCTGCAGCCGCGTCTCGACCGCCTTGTAGCCGCCGCCGACGACCGACTTGAAGGGCGAGATCATGTCGCCGATGACGTATTCCGGGGCGTCGTGCAGCAGGGCGGCGAGGCGTTCCGCGGGCTTCGCGGCAGGCGACAATGCGCGGAAGATGTCTTCCACCAGCAGCGAATGCTGGGCCACCGAGAAGGCATGGTCGCCCCGCGTCTGCCCGTTCCAGCGCGACACGCGCGCCAGCCCGTGCGCGATGTCGGTAATTTCGACGTCGAGCGGCGAGGGATCGAGCAGGTCGAGGCGCCGCCCCGACAGCATGCGCTGCCAGGCGCGCGGCGGTGCGCCGGCCCGATCCGGCATTACTCGCCGCTCTCCGAAGCCTCGGGGAAGGTGAACCGCGCCCATTCGGGGATCGACAGCGACACCTCGACGTTGCCGGCCATGATCGGCTTGCGCGCGTCCATCGCTTCCTTGACGCGGTCGATGCGGGCCAGCGCCAGCCCCGAATGATCGGCGACGCCGGCCAGCGTTCCGACCGGCTTGCCTTCCACGACGAGGTCCGTGCCCGGCGGCGGCAGCGGTTGCGCGCCTTGCGCGATCAGCACGCGGCGGCGGGCTGTGCCGCGATGATGCATGCGCGACACGACTTCCTGGCCGACATAGCAGCCCTTGGTGAACCCGACGCCCTGCATCTGGTCGAGCAGCACGTCGTGCGGAAAGGCTTCGCCCAGCGCGAAATCGGCGCCGCCCTCGGCGACGCCATGGCGGATGCGCAGTTCCTGCCAGGCGCGTTCGTCCGCATCCCCGTCGATCGAGGGGCCGTAGAGCCGTTCGACGCCGGCATCGGCGGGAAAGCGCCGGTCGGCGAGTGCAGTCAACGACGAATCGGTCTCGGAAGAACTTGAATCGTCCTGCCAGCGCGCGGCGACAAGCGATTCATCCTGCTTGCCTATCTGGGCCTTGGCCCGCAGTTTGTAGAGGGTCAGGCGGCGAACGAAATCGTCGGCCGCCTCGGCGCGGCAATCGAGCCGGAACGCATCTTCGCCGCTTCGCGAGATCAGGAAGTCGAACAGGATTTTGCCCTGCGGCGTGAGCAGCGCGCCGGGTTTGGCCTCATCCGCGCCGAGCGCGGAGAGGTCCGTCGTGACGATGTTCTGCAGGAAATGCTCGGCCTCGGGTCCGGCGACGACGATCACCGCGCGGTCGGGCAGCAGGACGGTTGGCATGGTGCGAGCCTTCGTTGCAAGGCTCCCTAGGTAGGCGCTGTGGGGCCGCCCGGCAAGCCGCCGCCGGCTGTTCAGTCGCCCGCCACGAAGAACACCCAGCGGCCGGCCGGCGTGATGCCGACGCGGTAAAAGATGTAGGCGCCGAACCCCTTCATCTCCTCGAAATCCCCCGCCGTGATGAGCTTGAACAGCTCGACCTTCTGCGGCGGCGTCAGCGATTCCAGCGGCATTGCGAAGAAATAGGGCCAGACATAGAGTTCCTGCGGGGTGCCCGCATCGAGGTGGACGTAGCCCGCATCTAGCACTTCCTCCAATATGGCGAGGATTTCGTAGCCCTGCTCGTCGCCCGAGGCCTGCCGCAGGAAGTCGAGCGGGTCTCCCTCGATCGCGCCGAAGGAGAGCTGGGTGGCGTCCTGGCCGGTGCCGAGCAGCGGCCGCAGTGCCTCGAGGTCTCCCGCCTTGCAGGCCGCGATGATCTTTTCGCGCAGGATGCGAACCGGCTCCGGCAGCTGGCTGGTGTCGTAGAGGACTTCGGGAACCGGTGCGGCGGACTGGACCGCCGGCGCGCTGTCGCCGTCCTGCGCCGGCGCCTCGTCGTCTGCCGGAGCTTCCGCCGGGGGCGGCAGCGGCTGCGACGTGATTGAGGGGGAGGGCGGAACGTCCTCCTGCTTGATCTCGCTGAGCGCAAAAGCGGGAGCGGCACCGAACCAGCCGGCAAGGGCGAGCATCGTGGCGAAGGCGGCGGTCCGTCTCGCAAAGGCGGCGTGGGGAGATGTCCGGCTCGTCATCGGTCGGGCCCTCGTTTCGAGCGCCATGATCCGACACCATGCCCGCGAGGGCAAGCACTCGCGGTGGACGGCGTCTAGTGCCGCGTGCGGAACGCCTCGAACTCGCCCGAAAAGACCTTGTCGCGCATGCGCTCAATGAGTGCCGTGGCGGCATCCTCGCCGCTGACGCGCACCAGTTCGCCGAGCGCGGTGGCCAGTGCTGCCTCCGCGATGATTTCCGGCTCGATGCCTGCCAGCAGGCCTTCGGCCCAGGCTTCCGTATGTGTTTCGGCGGCTTCGAGCCGCTGTTCTTCCCGAATGAGCGCTTCGAGATCGCGCACGCCGTGTTGCTGCATCGTGTTATCCACCCGGCTCCGTCGCTGCGAAACCGTCCCTGATGTCCCGTGCAAAGACTAGCACAGGCAAATGTGGCGACCGTCGCCGCAATGCCGGATCAGTAAACTTTGAGTTAATTGCCGAATCGTGTGGCCGTGTCGCGCGCCAGCTTCTCGCCCTCGTCCATGTAGCGATGGATGGCGGCGATCGCCGAGCTGGTGCAGGTGCCGTAGGTCTCCGAGAAGGTCCTGTAGCCGTGGTTGAAGCTGGCGACGAGCTGGGCGCGGTGGGAGGAGTCCGGCTGCTCGGCCTGCAGCAGCGCCTCCATCTCCTTGCGCCAGGCGTCGCCCTTTTCGCCGCAGAGCGGCCTCAGATAGTGCAGCGAGCCGAGGATTTCGGCGAGCCGGATCAGCTGTGCCCTCGTAGGGCGCCTCCGCCGCCGAAACGGGCACTGCCGCCGTCGTGCAAAGCAGTACCGCGGCGGCAAGCGGGCGTATGGGCGCGCATGAAATTCATGCCGATCTTCTTCGCCAAACATTGGGGCGGCTGCAAGGCCGTTTCGGCAACATGGTTTCCGCCGATCAGGCGTCGCGCGCTCCCTCGAGCAGCTCCCGCGTGATCTCCTCGGTGGAATCGGTCAGCCGCAGTTCCAGCATTTCCTCCAGGCTGAACCAGCCGGCGGCCGCCGCGTCGTCCGCCGGCGCCAGTACGCCGTCTGGATCTGTGGCGCCGAACACGTGGAGTTCGTAGGCGACGCCGTGCCCCTCCTCAGGCTGGATGTCGAGTACCGCGACCTGCTTGAGCGCACCGGCGGTCAGACCGGTCTCCTCCAGCGAGTTCGCGCCGCGCCGCCTGTTCCAGCGTCTCGCCGGGCTCCACCTTGCCGCCCGGAAACGCGAACAGATCCTTGGCCGGCGCACGGCCGCGCTTGACCAGCAGCACGCGTCCCGCCGCCACGAGTGCGACGGACACCGCCTGGGTTGCACGCTTTTGCATTGGCCGCTATCGATCCTGAGGGGTTGATGCCGGTGGGGCCGGCATAGCGGGAAGGGGATATCCATGCAAACTGGACGCGTTCGTTTCGTGCTGGCGCTCGCGGGGGCCTTGACGGCATCGGCTGCCCTGACGTCGTGCGCCACGCTCGACGAGAAGCAATGCACCAGCGTCGACTGGCGCCAGCTCGGCGAGGACAACGGCGCGCACGGCCAGCCCTCCGATTTCGTCGAGCGCCACGTCGATGCCTGCTCGCGCTACAACCTGCCCGTCGACCGCACCTCGTGGCGCGAAGGCTGGGAGGTCGGCATCCGCCGCTATTGCACGCCGCAGAACGGCCTCAACGAGGGCAGGGCGGGGCACTCCTATGCCGGCTCGTGCCCGCCCGAGGTGGCCTTCGGGTTCGAGGACGCCTATCGCGCCGGCAAGGCCGTTCACGACGCCGAGCAGGACAGGCCTCGCATCGAGGGCGAACTCGACGCGCTGCGCGACAAGCGCGATGCTTCGAAAGACGAGAAGGAGCGTGGCGAACTGGACCGGCAGGTACGCCAGAAGGAGGACGACCTTCGTGCCGCGCTGAACCGTCAGCACTTTGCCGAGCGCGACTACGATCGCTATATCTATGAGCATCAGCTCAACGGATACTGACGAAGGCTCGCTTCACGCACCATGTGCGGACGTTTTGCACTGCCGCCGCATCCAGACGCGATCGTCGAGTTCTTCAAGGTCGCCGACCTGGAGCTCTACGCGCCGCGCTACAACATCGCGCCGACCCAGCCGATCATGGTGGTGGCGGCCGCGCCGATGCGCGCGCCCGGCTCCAACCTGCCGAGCCGCGAGCTGCACCACGTGCGCTGGGGCTTCGTGCCGTCCTGGGCCAAGAACCCGAAGGACCTGCCGCTGCTGATCAACGCGCGCGCCGAGACGGCGGCGGAGAAGAACACGTTCCGCGCCGCCATGCGGCACCGTCGCGTGCTGGTGCCGGCGAGCGGCTTCTTCGAGTGGAAGCGCGAGGGAAAGGGCAAGGCGAAGCCCTACTACGTGCGGCCGAAGGACGGCGGTCTGATGGCCTTCGGCGGCCTGATGGAGACATGGTCGGAGCCGGGCGGTTCCGAGATCGACACGGCCGCCATCCTGACGACACCGCGCCAACGGCCAGCTTTCGGCGATCCACACCCGCATGCCGGTGGTCATCCGGCCGGAGGACTTCGACCGCTGGCTGGATTGCCTGAACAACGAGCCGCGCGACGTCGCCGACGCGATGCGCCCGGTGGAGCCCGGCTTCTTCGAGGTGATCCCCGTTTCCGATCGCGTCAACAAGGTCGCCAACGACGACGCCGGCCTGCTGGATCCGGTGCCGGAAGTCGAGGCGAAGGCGAGCGTGAGAAGCCCACCGTTGCCGGCGCGCGGCCAGCCGAGAAATCGCAGCTCGATCTGTTCTGACCGGGCTGTGCCCGGCCAGTCCGCTCAGCGGCCGAAGGAGGACTTCAGCTTGCTGCGCGACGCGCAGATCAGCGCGGCTAGGATCGCCGCGGGCCCGATGGCCCGGTACTGTTCGACCAGGCCTTTGGAGCGGTCGGTGTCGCTTTGAGCGGCGGTGGCGGTGGTGGAGGGCATCGTCTTTTCCTTCGCGGCTTGCTTTGCCTTTTGGCGCCCGGTGTGGGGCGATTGAGTCGAAAGCGTGGCCGCCTTGCCCTTCATGCGGCGGCCTTGAAGGCTCATTGTGCATAGTCATGGTGAACGCTTTCTTGCTGTCACCTTTCTGCAACGTTCAGCTTGGCCAACGATCTGCGCGCCGCATCGGTTGCATCCGCGGCCTGCGAAGCCTTGACGCAGGCCGCGGCCAAGGCGATAAAGCGCGCGATGAAAACGCCTGTCGCCATTATCGACATCTGCATTATCGGCTAGCTGCCAAAGCTGGTCCGGACGTTTTCGCCCTTCTGACAGACACGAAAACCGCCCCGGCCAGCCGGCTGAGGGGAATTGATGCCTGAAGGGTTCAAGGGACTGCGGCTCTACAACACGCTGACCAGGTCGAAGGAGGACTTCGTTCCCATCGATCCCGACAACGTGCGCATGTATGTCTGCGGGCCGACCGTCTACGACTACGCCCATATCGGCAATGCCCGGCCGGTGATCGTCTTCGACGTGCTTTTCCGTCTGCTTCGTCATCTCTACGGCGAGGACCACGTCACCTATGTCCGCAACATCACCGACGTCGACGACAAGATCAACGCGCGCGCCCTGCGCGATTTTGGCGGCGACATCACTGCGGGAAGACTTTCGCTCAACGAGGCGATCCGCAAGGTGACGGAGACGACGGCCGCGCAATTCCACAAGGATGTGGCCGCCCTCGGCTGCCTGCCGCCGACGGTCGAGCCGCGCGCCACCGAATTCGTGCTGCCTCGGCACGACGGCAAGGCCGACATGGTCTCGCTGATTCAGTCTCTCATCGAGCGCGGCCATGCCTATGAGGCGAATGGCGAAATCCTGTTCGACACCTCGTCGATGCCCGACTACGGACAACTGTCGCGCCGCAATCTGGAGGACCAGCAGGCGGGCGCCCGCGTCGCCGTCGAGAAGCACAAGAAGAACCCGGCCGACTTCGTGCTGTGGAAGCAGTCCGACGACAACGAGCCCGGCTGGGACGCGACCTTCTCGATCGACGGCAGGCAAGTCGCCATTCGCGGCCGGCCCGGCTGGCACATCGAGTGCTCGGCCATGTCGGCGGCATATCTGGGCGACGTCTTCGACATCCACGGCGGCGGGCTCGACCTGATCTTCCCGCACCACGAGAACGAGATCGCCCAGTCGCGCTGCGCCCACGGCACCGACGTCATGGCCAATTACTGGCTGCACAACGGCTTCCTGCAGGTCGAGGGCAGGAAGATGGCGAAGAGCGAGGGCAACTTCGTCACCATCCACGACCTGCTGGAGACGGAGAAGTTCGGCGGGCGCAATGGCCGGGCGAGGTGCTGCGGCTTGCCATGCTGATGACGCACTACCGCGAGCCGATCGACTTTTCGGTGAGGAGGCTGGAGGAGGCGCTGAGGCGATCAGCTCGACGCTGGTCCTTGGCAGCGTGCTGGATCGAAGCCGCATACCGAGTCGCGATGTTCGCAGGATCAGTGCACGGCCGACGCGACGATGCGTCGAGCGCGCGTTCGATCGAGCCGCATCGCTCGACGCTTGCATGATCGATGAACTTCGACTTCCGGCGGCTATTCGGCATGGCCGATGCAAGAAGTTCGTGCGCACTGCAAGCCGGACTCGACTGCGGAGATGAGATTGCGCTTGCCGAGCGCTGTCTCGGCGAGGTCGGACGATTCGACTGCAGGCTGAGAAGCTCAGCGTTGAGACTGCAGGAACCGGCTCGACATTGTTGCGCGACGAGCGCTGAATCAGCGCATGAAATCGAGGCCGAAATTGACCGACCGCCTCGCCTTATCCGCGAAAAGAACTGGGCGGAGGCCGACCGCATCCGCGACGAGCTGCTTCAGCAGGGCATCCAGCTGAAGGACGGCAAGGACCCCGAAACCGGCGAGCGGGTGACCACCTGGGAGGTGAAGCGATGATCGACCATACCGGCATACCCGTTGCCGATTTCGACAGGTCCAAGGCCTTCTACGACGCCGCGCTGGCGCGCTGGGCGCCTCGATGGTGGTGGACCTCGATCGAGAATTCACCGGCGGCGTCAAGGTCGGCGGCTACGGTCCGGACGACCGGGGAAGGTTCTGGCTCAACGAAGACAAGGAACCCGGCAAGGGCCGCCACATCGCCTTCACGGCGGCCAGCCGCGCCGAGGTCGACGCGTTTTACCAAGCCGCGCTCGCAGCAGGCGGCCGCGACAACGGCGCGCCGGGGCTGCGGCCGCATTACCACGCGAACTATTACGGCGCCTTCGTCTTCGATCCGGACGGCAACAATGTCGAAGCCGTCTGCCACAGGCCCGAGTGAACCCGCAGCGGGAAAGGGAAACCACGCGATGAGCCTCGACAACATGCCGGTCTACACCGGCGGCTGCCAGTGCGGCGCGGTGCGCTTTCGCGTCGAGGGCGCGCTGACCAACGTCTCGGTCTGCCACTGCCGCATGTGCCAGAAGGCGTTCGGCTCCTTCTACGCGCCGCTCGCCACCGTGCCGAACGGCGGGCTGACCTGGACGCGCGGCGAGCCGAAGCGCTTCCGCTCGTCGAACCACGTGCATGCGCGGCTTCTGCGGCGAATGCGGCACGCCGCTGACCTTCGAGGCGCCGGACGGCATGGCACTCGCCATCGGCGCCTTCGACGAGGCCGAGGAGGTCGCGCCGACCATCCAGTGGGGCATCGAGGCGAAGCTGCCATACGCCGACAGCGTTCCCGACCTGCCCGGCGAGGAGACGATGGCCGACCAGACGTCGGCCGGCTATCTCGACGACCTCGTCTCCTACCAGCACCCGGATTACGACACCGAGGCGTGGCCGCCGGAGGACAGGCGATGAGCGACGCGATCACCGGCGGCTGCCAGTGCGGCGCGGTGCGGTTCCGCGCAGACAGCCTCGGCCGTGCCTCGATCTGCCACTGCCGCATGTGCCAGAAGGCGTTCGGCTCCTATTTCGGACCGCTGGTCACCGCGCACGGGCTGACATGGACGCGCGGCGCGCCGGCGAAATTCGCCAGTTCCAATGCCGCCACGCGCGGTTTCTGCCGGGATTGCGGCACGCCGCTCACCTACGAATACGAGGGCGGCGTCGACGTGGCGATCGGCGCGCTCGACGATCCCTCGCTGGCCGAGCCGACGGTGCAGCTCAACCCGGCCGACAAGCAGGCGGTGTTCGACCGGCTCCACGCGCTGCCCGGGCGGCCCGAGGCGGAGAAGGCCTCCAACGCCGCCTATCTCGCGAGCGTGGTGTCCTACCAGCATCCCGACCACGACACCGAGACTTGGCCGACTCCGGGGACGGCGGATGATGAACGTGCTCGGCGACGTTGCCCGCCTCTGCCTGACATCTCGCACACGACGGGCAGATCAGCCGGCGCCAGGTCTCGCCAGTCGCAGGCGTCGAGCGGAGGCAATCCGATGGACGCCGCCAATCTGCCACCATGGGAGATGTCCGTCGGACGAGGCGGGCGATAGAGGCCTGCCCAGCGGGTCATCTCATGAAAGAACGCCTCTACCTCTTCGACACGACTCTGCGCGACGGCCAGCAGACGCCGGGCATCGACTTCTCGCTGGAGGACAAGATCGCCATCGCGACGATGCTGGACAATTTCGGCATCGACTATGTCGAGGGCGGCTATCCCGGCGCCAACCCGACCGACACGGCCTTCTTTTCGAAGAAGCGCACCGGGAGTTCCGCCTTCGTCGCCTTCGGCATGACCAAGCGAGCCGGTGTGTCGGCGTCTAACGATCCGGGGCTCGCCGCGCTGACGGCCAGCGTCTCCGATGCCATCTGCTTCGTCGCCAAGAGCTGGGACTATCACGTCGAGGTCGCGCTCGGCTGCACCAACGAGGAGAACCTGGAATCGATCCGCGCCTCGGTCGAGGCGGCGGTTGCAGCCGGCAAGGAGGCGCTGGTCGACTGCGAGCACTTCTTCGACGGCTACAAGACCAATCCCGACTACGCGCTTGCCTGCGCGAAGGCGGCGCTACGAGGCCGGCGCGCGCTGGGTCGTGCTGTGCGACACCAATGGCGGCACGCTGCCGGACGAGATCCACGACATCGTCGCCGAGGTGATCGCTTCCGGCGTGCCGGGCGAGCGGCTCGGCATCCACGCCCATGACGACACCGGCCAGGCGGTCGCCAATTCCTTCGCGGCGGTGGAGGCCGGCGTGCGCCAGATCCAGGGCACGCTGAACGGCATCGGCGAGCGCTGCGGCAACGCCAACCTGATCTCCATCGTGCCGACGCTGATGCTGAAGCCGGCCTATGCCGACCGCTTCGAGACCGGCATCTCGGAGGATGCGCTTTCCGACATCACGCGGCTGTCGCACGCCTTCGACGAGCTTCTGAACCGCGCGCCCGACGCGCAGTCGCCCTATGTCGGCACCTCGGCCTTCGCCACCAAGGCCGGCATCCATGCCTCGGCGCTGCTCAAGGATCCCAGAACCTACGAGCACGTGGCGCCGGAAAAGGTCGGCAACACGCGCCGCGTCATGGTCTCCGACCAGGGCGGCAAGTCGAACTTCATCGCCGAGCTGAAGCGGCGCGGCATCGCGGTGGCGAAGGACGATCCGAGGCTCGACACGCTGATTTCGCTGGTCAAGGAGCGCGAGGCGCAGGGCTACGCCTATGAGGGCGCGGATGCGAGCTTCGAGCTCCTGGCGCGGCGCACGCTCGGCGGCGTGCCGGAGTTCTTCAAGGTCGAGAGCTTCCGCTGCATGATCGAGCGCCGGTTCGATGCCAACGGCATCCTCAAGACGGTTTCGGAAGCGATCGTGCGCGTCGTCGTCGACGGCGAGGAAAAGCTGTCGGTGGCGGAGGGGCACGGGCCCGGTCAACGCGCTCGACATCGCGCTGAGAAAGGATCTCGGCCGTTATCAGCAGCGCATCGAGGACCTCGAACTGGTCGACTACAAGGTGCGCATCCTCAACGGCGGCACCGAGGCGATCACGCGCGTGCTCATCGAATCGCACGATTCCACCGGTGCGCGCTGGTGGACGGTCGGCGTTTCCGACAACATCATCGATGCCTCGTTTTCCGCGCTGATGGATTCGATCGTCTTCAAGCTGCTCAAGGAAGAACGTGCCGCCGGCGCACTGGCCGCGGAGTAGCCGGAACGATCACCGGGACTGGTTGCTTCCATCAGAAGTTTTGACTGGCGCATCGTGCGGTCGGGCCTAGAACGGGGCCGCGCCGCCTCTTGCAGCAGTCGGCGCAACAAATCGACAGGACCTCATGGACACTAGCCCGACATCGCCGACCGGCACGGCCCAGCCCGAACTCGCCGCGCGGTTTCGCCTATGCGCTCGCCGCCTACGCGTTCTGGGGCGTGCTGCCGCTGTTCATGAAGCTGGTGTCGCACATTCCCGCCTACGAGGTTGTCGCCCACCGCATTCTGTGGTCGGTGCCGATCGCGGGCGCCGTGCTGATCGCGGTCGGCCGAACCGCGGACGTCCGCGCCGCGCTGCGCTCGCCGCGGACGCTGGCGATGGCGGCGTTGACTGCCTGCGTCATCTCGATCAACTGGGGCACCTATGTCTGGGCGATCTCGGCCGACCGCACGGTGGAGACCGCGCTCGGCTACTACATCAACCCGCTGGTCAGCATCCTGCTCGGCGCCATCGTGCTCGGCGAACGGCTGAGCCGCCTGCAGATGGCTGCCGTGGGGCTGGCCGCCCTTGCAGTTCTCCTGCTCACCGTCGAAGCAGGCGGCCTGCCGTGGGTTTCGCTGGCGCTCGCCCTTTCGTTCGCGATCTACGGGTTCCTGCGCAAGACGCTGCCGATCGGTCCGAGCCAGGGCTTCTTCCTGGAAGTTCTGATCCTGTCGGCGCCGGCACTCGCCGCCCTGATCTGGCTCGGCGTCACGGGGCAGGGGCATTTCGTTCCCGCGAGCCCCTACGACATGTTCCTGCTCATTATGTGCGGTCCGGTCACGGCGATCCCGCTGATCTTCTATGCCTTCGGCGCCAAGCTGTTGCGCATCTCGACGATCGGCATCATGCAGTACACCGCACCCACCCTGATCGCGGCCATCGGGGTGTTCGTCTTCGGCGAGCCGTTCGGGCCGGCACGCCTCGCGGCCTTCGTGCTGATCTGGATCGCGCTCGCGCTCTACACATGGTCGATGATCGCGCAGGCCCGCGGCCGGCGGTCCGAACGCATCGCTGTCACCGTGCCCGGGGAGAACTGACCGATGTACGAGCTCTATATCGCCAACAAGAACTATTCGTCGTGGTCGCTGCGGCCATGGGTGCTGATGAAGGCGCAAGGCATCCCGTTCACCGAGCGGCTGGTGCCGTTCGATCCCGGCGCCAATTACGAGAACTTCCGGAAGTTCTCGCCGAGCGGCCGGGTGCCCTGCCTGGTCGACGACGGCCTGCCGGTCTGGGACTCGTTGGCTATCGTCGAATATCTCGCCGAACGCCATGAAGGCGTGTGGCCCGCCGATGCGAAGGCGCGTGCATGGGCGCGCTGCGCGGCGGCCGAGATGCACTCCTCCTTCCAGGCGCTGCGCAACGTCTGCACGATGAATTGCGCGGTCCGCGTGCAGCTGCGGGAATGGCCGGCGGCGCTGGAGCGGGACATCGCGCGCGTCGGCGAACTGTGGAGCGAGGGGCTGTCGCGCTTCGGCGGACCGTATCTCGCGGGCGACGCGTTCACCGCGGTCGACGCCTTCTATGCACCGGTCGCCTTCCGCGCGATGACCTACGCGCTGGATTTCGGCGGCGATGCCGCTGCTGCCTACGGCGAGCGCCTGCTTTCCGAACCGGCGATGCGCGAATGGTACGAGGCTGCACTTGCCGAGAAATGGCGCGATGCCGACGACGAGGCCGCGACGACGGCCTACGGCGACATCACCGAGGATCTGCGCGCCGGCTGAGCGGCGTTTCTACATGCGTTCGATGACCGCCCGGTCCGCGGCGCCGTTCCGCGGCACGGCGCCCTCTGCTGCGAGCAGGGTGGGCACGATGTCCACGGCGTTGTCCACCACCAGCGGCTTCACCAGATGCGAGGTATGAATGAAGCCCTCGGACGTCATGTGATCCATCAGCTTCAGCATCGGATCCCAGAAACCCTCGATGTTGGCGAAGACGATCGGCTTGCGATGCCGGCCGAGCTGCGCCCACGTCATGATCTCGACGATCTCCTCCAGCGTGCCGATGCCGCCCGGCAGCGCCACAAAGGCGTCCGATTTCTCGAACATCGCTGTGTTTGCGGGTGTGCATGTCTTCCGTGACGATGAGGTCGTCGATCCGGGCCAGAGCGGATTCGGTCGCCTCCTTCGTCATCAGGAAGCGCGGGATGATGCCTGTCACCTTGCCGTTGCCGGAAAGGACGCCTTCGGCGACGGCACCCATGATGCCTTTCGTCCCGCCGCCATAGACCAGCCGGAGACCGGCATCCGCCATTGCGCGTCCCAATGCGTAGCCGGCATTGGCATAGGCGTCGCTGCGGCCGCCAGACGAGCCGCAATAGACGCAGATCGATCGAATCGCATTCATGCACGGATAGGTGCGTGGGTGCGCCGCACGGGTCAAGGCGCTACGGGCGTTTTTCTTGTAGCTCATGGCAAAACAGGCTAGACCGCCGCAGACGGCTAACGGAACGGGAATCATGCTCGCAAATCGGCTGAAGGTGCTTCTGCTCGCGGGAGGCATCGTGCTGGCAGGGGTTGCACTTGCCTATGTCACCGGCGCTCTCGATCCGTTCCTGCCAGGCTCAAGGACAGTCGTTGCCTCCCTGCCTTCCGGCGAACAGGGCGCCGCGGTAGAACCGCGCGTCGGCATACCGCCGGCCGTCACCAGTGGCGACCAGCCCGCTCCCGACGCCGGCACCGCTCCGGACAGCGGCGCCTCCTCGTCCGAGCCGGAGGTGATCGTGCCTCAGTTCGACGTGGTGCGCGTCGAGCCCGACGGGTCGATGGTCGTGGCCGGCCATGCCGCGCCGGATTCCGAGGTCGAGCTGGTTACCGGTTCGCGGGTGCTGGGCACCGCCACCGCAGGGGCTGGCGGCGACTTCGCGATCGTGCTCGACCAGCCGTTGAAGCCGGGCGACTACCAGTTCGTGCTGCGCTCCACCGCGCCGGGCAATGTCGTGTCCACGTCGGTCGAAACGGCGACGGTGTCGGTACCGGACAACGACGCGGGCGAGGTGCTGGTGCTGGTCGAGGCGCCAGGCAAGCCGAGCGAGCTGATCTCCGTCCCGTCCGGAACGGGCAAGGCGGGCGAGAACGAGGCCACCGAAATGGCCTCGGCCGAAACCGCCGGCGGCAAGCAGGACCGCGTTCCAGAAAGCGGGGATGCCGCCGGGGACGCGAGCGAGCAGGCGAAGACCGAGCAGGCGGACGAGGCTGGGCAGGCCGGGTCCGATGTCGACGAACAGTCGGCGATGGCGATGAACGCCGAGGATGCTTCCGGCTCAGGCGAGGCAGCCTCCGACACTGCGAAGACGACGGACGGCGGCATGGCTGCGGGCGAGGCGTCCAAGCCGGCGACGGCGGAAAATGCCTCGGGTCAGACGGCAGAAGCCGCGGCTCCGAAACAGCCTGCTGACCAGCAGATAGCCGAGGGCGAAAAGTCCGGCGCGTCTTCGGACGCCGGGGAAAACGCGTCACAGAGTACCCAAATCGCAACGGCCGCCGATGGCAAACCGGCGCAGGGCCAGGCGTCCGACGAGCCCGAACAGACCGCCGACAGCACGATCGCGGCTTCCGAGAAGAAGGCGGCGGATAGCGACAACGAACAGCAAGGCGCACAGGCCGACGAGACCGCCCCGGCGAAGAGCCAGCCCGCGACGCAGCCGGCAACCGCGCCGCAAGTCGTGGTCGAGGCCGTCGAGATCGAGGGCCGCCAGGTCTTCGTGGCCGGCGCCGCGCCCGCCGGAGGCACGGTGCGCGTCTATGCCAACGAGGTGCTGCTCGGTCAGACCCGGGCGTCTGCCGGCGGCAGGTTCCTCGTCGAGACAGAGCGCGACCTGCCGGTCGGCGACTACATCATCCGCGCCGATCTGCTGGATGGCGACGGCTCGACCGTGATCGCGCGCGCCGCGGTTCCCTTCGAGCGCGAGCCCGGCGAATCGGTTGCCGCGGTCGCGCAGGGCGCGGCGGCGAGGGCGGCAATGCGTCCGAGCCCTCCGACACCGGCGCGGGCGCCGCTCAGCAACAGGCGATGGCCGACGAAAAGCCGCAGCAGGACGAGGCCGCCGCACCGGCCGGGCCGAGTGCAGCTTCCGGGGGCACTGCCGCCGCCAAGGATGCGAAGTCCGACACCGAGACGGCTGCCGCCGAGGCCGGTTCTGGTGCGCCCGCGCTGCCAGAGACGAGCGCCTCGGCCGACAAGACCACCGCAGCGCCGGGAACGGGTGCGGAAGGCTCCGCACAGGAGATGGCTGCGGCAAACGCGGACAAGTCCGAAAAGGCGGCGAATTCGGTCCCTGCCGAGGAGAGCGGCGAGGCTGCTTCCGACGCTGCAAAGGCTCCAGAGATGGCTTCCGCCGAGGAGAACGGCACCGAGGCCGCAGCCAAGAACGAGGCGGCAAAGCCGGCCGCACCGGCAGCTTCGAACGAGGCCGCACCCGCGGCGGAAGCCTCCTCCTCCTCCAACAAGGCCGCCGAAACCGCGGCGTCTGGCAATGGTGCCGCGTCCGCGTCCGGAGACGAAACGGCAGCCCCGTCGGATGCAGGCCCTGCCGCTGCCGAAAAGCCGCAGCCGGTCGAGCCGCAGAATGTCGCCCCGGCCGAAACGCCCGCCACGGTCGAACCGCACGGCAACGCCGTCGTCGAGAACTCGGCCGGCGAGGCGGCCACCGAGGCACCCGACATGGCCGCCAGCAAGCCGGCACCCGCGGGCAACGAGGCCGAACAGGCCGTGGCGGTGGCAGTGCCGGCGAAACAGCCTGAATCCGCCGAACCCGGTGCGGAACAGGCCGCTTCCGCAGAGGGCGACAGCGCGCCGGCCATCACCGCGCCGAAGCTGAAGAACGTCGACGGCGCGGTCATCATCCGGCGCGGCGACAATCTCTGGCGCATATCGCGGCGGGTCTACGGCCGCGGCGTCCGCTACACGACCATCTATCTGGCCAACCAGGACCAGATACGCGATCCCGACAAGATCTGGCCGGGGCAGGTGTTCACCGTGCCCGACCAGACCGACCAGGGCGAGCAGGCCGACATGTCGGCGATCAGCGGGCAGGCGACGATCGTGCCCGCCGACAAGGATGCGGCGGACGCCGCGCCTGTCGACTGACAAATGCCAAAGGGTTTGGTTGCGGGTGCGCCGACCGGCGCGCCCTTTTTCGTGCCTCAGCCTTGCGGAAAGACGCTTCATCGTATATCGCCGATGAACGATGGTAGTAGCACCTGCATTCGCTGAAGGCGGCGAGAAACGCCGCGAGCTCGCCGCGCTGCTGGGAGCGCTGTCGCATCCCACGCGGCTGGCGATCCTTGAATACCTGGCGCGCGCCGAACAGGCCTGCTGCTGCAAGGACGTCGTCGGCAGCCTCGATCTCGCCCAGTCGACGGTGTCCCAGCATCTCCGGATTCTGGTCGATGCCGGGCTGGTGCGCTACACGCCCGACCGGCAGCGCTCTATCTACGAGGTCGATCGCGCCGCGCTCGACGGGCTCGCGCGCGCCATCGACCGGCTGGTGACGACCTGCTGCGCCGTGCCGGGCTCAGTTTCCTGCAAGGATTTTTCGGGGATTTCGTGACCGACAAGACCGTTTCAGCCGACTCCGGCTCGCTTTTCAGCACGCTGCGCAATCTGTGGCCTTACATGTGGCCGGCCGACCGTCCGGACCTGAAGTTCCGCGTCGCCGTCGCCGCCGGCTTCCTGGTGGCGGCGAAGCTGGTTCTGGTGCTGGTGCCGTATTTCTTCAAGTGGGCGACCAATGCGCTCGACGGCTCGCTCGAGGCGCCGGCCTACCTGCCGGCTGTCCTCGTTGCCCCGATCATGCTGGTCGTCGCCTACAACGTCGTGCGCGTGGTGCAGCTCGGCTTCAACCAGGCGCGCGATGCGCTGTTCGCCCGCGTCGGCCAGCACGCGGTGCGCCAGCTCGCCTACAAGACCTTCGTGCACATGCACGAGCTGTCGCTGCGCTTTCATCTGGAGCGGCGCACCGGCGGGCTGTCGCGCATCATCGAGCGCGGCACCAAGGGCATCGAGACGGTGGTGCGCTTCACCATCCTCAGCACGCTGCCCACGATCCTGGAGTTCGCGCTTGCCGCGATCATCTTCACCGTCGCCTATGGCTGGATCTATCTGGCGATCATCGTGGTGACGGTGTGGCTCTATCTCTGGTTCACGGTGAAGGCGAGCGACTGGCGCATCTCGATCCGCCGCGAGATGAACAATTCCGACACCGACGCCAACACCAAGGCCGTCGATTCGCTGCTCAACTTCGAGACGGTGAAATATTTCAACAACGAGGAGATGGAGGCGCGGCGCTTCGACAGTTCGATGCAGCGCTACGAGCAGGCCGCGACGCGGATCTGGACATCGCTCGGCTGGCTGAATTTCGGCCAGGGCGTCATCTTCGGCCTCGGCATGATGTCGGTGATGGGGATGTCGGCATGGGAAGTGTCGCGCGGCACCCAGACGCTCGGCGATTTCGTCTTCGTCAACGCCATGCTGATGCAGCTTTCCATCCCGCTCAACTTCATCGGCTCGATCTACCGCGAGATCCGCCAGGGCCTGACCGACATCGAGCAGATGTTCGACCTGCTCGACGTGCCGCCGGAGGTGAAGGACAAGCCGGGCGCACCGGACCTGTCGCGTGAGCGAGGGCACGGTGCGCTTCGAGGACGTGCATTTCGCCTACGATCCGAACCGGCCGATCCTCAAGGGCATCAGCTTCGAGGTGCCGGCGGGCAAGACCGTGGCGATCGTCGGCCCGTCGGGCGCGGGCAAGTCGACGATCTCGCGGCTGCTGTTCCGCTTCTACGACATCCAGTCCGGCGCGATCCTGATCGACGGGCAGGACATTCGCGACGTCACCCAGGAGAGCCTGCGCGGCGTCATCGGCATGGTTCCGCAGGACACCGTGCTGTTCAACGACACGATCCGCTACAACATCCGCTACGGGCGCAATGACGCCTCGCGCGAGGAGATCGAGAAGGCGGCCGAACTCGCCCAGATCGCCGGCTTCATCGAGAACCTGCCCGATGGCTACGACTCCATGGTCGGCGAGCGCGGACTGAAGCTGTCGGGCGGCGAGAAGCAGCGCGTGGCGATCGCCCGCACCATTCTCAAGGCGCCGCCGATCCTGATGCTCGACGAGGCGACCTCGGCGCTCGACACCCAGACGGAGCAGGAAATCCAGGCCGCCCTCGACCTGGTCAGCCGCGGCCGCACGACGCTGGTCATCGCCCACCGCCTGTCGACCGTCATCGGCGCCGACGAGATCATCGTTCTCCAGCACGGCACGATCGCCGAGCGCGGCACGCATCGGGCGCTGCTCGACGCGGGAGGGCTCTACGCGTCCATGTGGGACCGCCAGCGCGCGGCCACGGAAGCCGAGGAGGCGTTGCGCCGCGCCCGCGACAGCGATGCGGAAGGCGTCGTGGTGCGGCGCCGCACGCCCGAATACGTTCCCAGCAAGTAGTAGCCGCTGCCCGGCCCGCGGCGGGATACGTTGCGGCTGTCGGGCGTTTCCGATAATCAGGCCAGACTGTCAAAGGGACTGCGCAGCCCGCGATGAACGTCGTCGATTCCATCCGCAACACGCTCGTGCCGATCAACCGCGAGGGCTATCCCTTCATCGCGGCGTTCGCCGGCGCCACGCTGGTCCTGGGGCTGATCTGGACGCCGCTGTTCTGGATCGGCCTCATCCTGACGGCGTGGTGTGTCTATTTCTTCCGCGATCCGGAGCGCGTGACGCCGGTCGACGACGCGCTGGTCATCGCGCCCGCCGACGGCATCGTGTCGTCGGTCGGGCCGGCCGCGCCACCGCGCGAACTGGGTCTGGGAAGCGCGGAGATGACGCGCATCTCGGTGTTCATGAACGTGTTTTCCTGCCACATCAATCGCGCGCCGGCGCGCGGGCGCATCACCCGCATCGAGCATCGTCCCGGCAAATTCCTCAACGCCGAACTCGACAAGGCGAGCGAGGAGAACGAGCGCAACGGGCTGGTGATCGAGAGCCCGCACGGCACGATGGCGGTCGTCCAGATTGCCGGGCTGGTGGCGCGCCGCATCGTGTGCTGGGTCGCAGGCGAACGAGGATATCGCGATCGGCGAGCGCATCGGCATCATCCGCTTCGGCTCGCGGGTCGACGTCTACCTGCCGGAGGGCGCGGTGCCGCGTGTCGCCGTCGGCCAGATGTCGGTGGCCGGCGAAACGGTGATCGCCGATTTCGGCCGCGATGCGCCGAGCCCGCTGGTACGGGTGTCCTGAGCTTGGGCGTCCTTGATGAAAAAGGCGCGCAAGAACAGCATCATGGCTGAACATCGCGACTCTGACGCGTGAACGCGCGCGAGCGCCCGCGGTCGCGGGCGGAAGCAGGTGCGATGAAGGGGCAGGGACCTTTCACCTCGTTCGACCCGCACGGCGCCGGAGGCCCCGGCCTGCGCGACATCCCGCTGCGCACCGTGCTGCCGAACCTGATCACCGTTCTCGCCATCTGCGCCGGGCTTTCCGGCATACGCCTCGCCTTCGAGGACCGCTTCGAGACCGCCGTGTTCATGGTGCTGGTCGCCGCCTTCCTCGACGGCATCGACGGGCGGCTGGCGCGCATGCTGAAGGCCAGCTCGAAGTTCGGCGCGCAGATGGATTCGCTGGCCGACATCGTCAATTTCGGCGTTGCACCGGCGCTCGTGCTCTATGCCTACCTGCTCAACCAGGCGGGCTCGCTGGGCTGGATCGCCGCGCTGCTGTTCGCCATTGCCTGCGGCCTCAGGCTGGCGCGTTTCAACGTGATGACCGAGGACCCGGACCGTCCCGCCTGGGACTCCGACTACTTCGTCGGCGTTCCCGCGCCGGCGGGCGCCGTGCTGGTCATGCTGCCGATCTATGCCGGCTTCCTCGGGCTCGATGGGGGCAGGGGCGTCGCGCTGGCGGCGAGCGCCTATACGGTCTGCATCGGGCTGCTGCTGGTCAGCCGGCTGCGCCTCTATTCGGGCAAGAGCGCCGGCCAGCGCATCCGCCGCGACCTCGTCATGCCGCTGCTGCTCCTGGCCGTCTTCTACGTGCTGATGCTGTTCAGCTACACGTGGGTGACGCTCGCCACCACCGCGGTCGCCTATCTCCTGCTCATCCCGCTGGAGCATGCGCGCCTACCGGCGTCGCGAGCTCGCCGAGGCGGCGAAGCCTGCAGCTCAAAGGCCGACAAGGAGGCGTCGCCCGGCGAAAGCTGAGCCGCGCCCCAATCAGTTCATCGGGATGTATTCGCCGAACGGGTTGCGCGGGTCGGGGAAGTTGAAGCGCTTGGGGCCGGTGCCGCTGCCGCTGCGCATGGTCCGGATGCTGAAGTTCCCGTACTTGCACTCGTTCACGACGGCGGTGCTGGGGCCGTAGTCGCCTGCGCCGTTGGGGCCGAACCGCATCCCGTCATACTGGGTGACTTCGCGTTGGGTGCAGCCATCCTCGCGCTGCTGGTCGCGGTCGCCGAGGTTGACGCCGGGCAGGTTCTGGAACATCTCGCCGCCGCCCTGGAAGGGCTGCATGGTGAACGCCTCTGCCGCCGCGGGCAGCGGGGCGACTGCCATCGCCAGGCCGAGCGAGCCCAGGCAGATGCTTGCGATGCGGGGCAGGAGTAGCTTCGTGACCATGTTCATTCCGTGCCGCTGGGACGTGAGTACGTTTGCACCATAGCACAATCCCCGAGGATAGTGGCCGGCTTTTGGCGACGGCGCATCACCTCCGCGTGGTCACTCCGGCATGCGATAGTGCAGGAAGCGGTTCTGCGGCACGTCGAAGATCAGGCCGGTCTCTTCAAGCGCGGGGCTGGCGAGATGCACGATCTTTGCCGCCACCTCCGAGGGATGCGGCAGTGTCTCCGGATCCTCGCCCGGAACGGCCTGCGCGCGCATCGCCGTGCGCGTGGCGCCGGGGTTCACCGAGTTGACCTTGAGCGAGAAGTTCTTGGTTTCGTCCGCCCAGGAGCGGGCGAGCGCCTCCACCGCGGCCTTGGACGCCGCATAGGGCGCCCAGAAGGCGCGGGCATTGTGGGCAGCACCCGACGACATCAGGATGGCGCGTCCGGCATCGGAGAAGCGCAGCAGCGGATCGACCGAGCGGATCAGCCGCCAGGTCGCGGTGACGTTGATCTCCATCACCTTCTCGAAGGTCTTCGCCTCGATATGGCCGATCGGCGAGACGACGCCGAGGATCGCGGCATTGGCGACCATCACGTCGAGCTTGCCCCAGCGCTCGTGGATCGCCCCGCCCAGCCGGTCGATGCCGGCCATGTCGGTGAGGTCGAGCGGCACCAGCGTCGTGGAGCCGCCCGCCGCCTTGATCTCGTCGTCGAGCTCCTCGAGCCCGCCCACCGTGCGCGCCACCGCGATGACGTGCGCGCCGGCCGCGCCCAGTTCCCTGGCGATGAAGTAGCCGATGCCGCGCGAGGCTCCGGTGACGAGCGCGACGCGGCCGTCGAGGTCGAGAGGCTTGTTGGTCATGAGAATTCCTAGGATCCGCCGCCGGCGAGCACCGAAAGCTGCCGCACCTTGTCGGTGCTGTCGTGGTCGAGCAGCCGCGTCGGATAGTCCCTGGTGAAGCAGGCGTCGCAGAACTGCGGCTGGTCGTCGTTGCGGGTATGCCTCGCCGACGGCGCGGTAGAGTCCGCCGATCGACAGGAAGCCCAGCGAATCGACGCGGATGAAGTCGGCCATCTCGTCGACCGACATTCGCGAGGCGAGAAGCTTGGCCGCCTCCGGCGTGTCGACGCCGTAGAAGCAGGACGCCATGGTCGGCGGCGAGGCGATGCGCATGTGCACCTCCCTCGCGCCGGCGTCGCGCACCATCTGCACGATCTTCTGGCTGGTCGTGCCGCGCACGATGGAATCGTCGACAAGCACCACGCGCTTGCCCTCGATCATCCGCCGGTTGGCATTGTGCTTGAGCTTCACGCCCATGTGGCGGATCGAATCCGTCGGCTGGATGAAGGTGCGCCCGACATAGTGATTGCGGATGATGCCGAGCTCGAAGGGCAGGCCGGCTGCCTGCGCGAAACCGATCGCCGCAGGCGTGCCCGAATCGGGCACCGGCACCACGATGTCGGCGTCCACCGGGTTTTCGCGGGCGAGCTCGGCGCCGATCTGCTTGCGCACGCCATAGACGTTGCGCCCCTCAATGGTGGAGTCCGGCCTGGCGAAATAGACATATTCGAAGATGCAGAAGCGCGGCTTCTGCTCCTCGAACGGAAAGCGGCTTTCAACGCCGCGATCGGTGACGATCACCAGTTCCCCGGGCTTGATGTCGCGCACGAAGCGCGCGCCGATGATGTCGAGCGCGCAGGTTTCCGAGGCGAGGATCCATGCGCCGTCGAGGTCGCCGAGCACCAGCGGCCTTATGCCCAGCGGATCGCGGCAGCCGATCATCTTCTTGGTGGTCAGGGCGACCAGCGAATAGGCGCCCTCCAATTGCCGCACGCCGTCGATGAAGCGCGAGACGAAGTCGCTTTCGCGGCTGGTGGCCACAAGGTGCATGATCGTCTCGGTGTCGGAGGTGGACGAGAAGATCGAGCCCTGCTTCTGCAGCGTGCGCTGCACGGTCATGGCGTTGGTGATGTTGCCGTTGTGGGCGACGGCAAAACCGCCATCGGCGAGTTCGGCGAACAGCGGCTGCACGTTCCTGAGCCCCGAATCGCCGGTCGTGGAGTAGCGCGTGTGGCCGATCGAGCGGGTGCCCTTCAGCCGGTCGATGACCGACTGCTTGGTGAACGTGTCGCCGATCAGGCCGACATGCCGCTCGACGTGGAACTGGCTGCCGTCATAGGAGACGATGCCCGCCGCCTCCTGGCCGCGATGCTGCAGCGCGTGCAGGCCGAGCGTGACGATCGCCGCGGCGTCCTGACGGCCGAAAATGCCGAACACTCCGCACTCGTCGTGGAAATGATCGTCGGCCTCGCCGGGCGAGGTTGTTTCATGGGCCATCGTGCGGGCCTTTCAGCAATGGATGCGCGGCTCGCGCCGCGCGGGTCTCATTCGCTTGGCTGTGCGTCAGCCGGTGCGTCGGCATTGTCGTCCGTCGACAGCTTGTCGAGGATCGAGTGTTCCGGATCGTCCGGCAGCACGCTCACCAGCCAGTTGCCGATGCTTTCCAGCAGCGGCCGCGACTTGGCTTCCGTCACCCAGGCCGGCGGGTTGGTGCCCATCAGCCAGTTGAGGAAGAGCAGCGCCACCGCCACGACGACGATGCCGCGCACCGCGCCGTAGAGGAAGCCGAGAGTGCGGTCGAGCGCGCCGACGCGCGAGTTGATGATGAAATCCGCCAGCTTCATCGTGATCAGCGTGACGATGATCAGCGCGATGAAGAAGACGATCGCCGCAGCCGCGGCCAGCGCCAGCTTCTCGTTGTCGATATAGGGGGCGATGTAGGGGAGCACCAGCGGATAGAAGAAATACGCCGCGGCAGCCGCCGCCAGCCACGAGGCGATCGACAGGACCTCGCGGGAAAAGCCCCGCACCATCGCGAGCATTGCCGAAACGAGGGTGAAGCCGACGAGAATTCCGTCAAGCAACGTGATCGGCATGTGCGCCCCTATATCCGCGGCGGTCGTCCGCCAGAACCTTGTGCTGCGGCCGCAAGGCGCGCATTTCCCTAACGTTTCTCGGCTCCTGCCGAAATCCGCACGACCAGGTCGACGAGGGCTTCGGGCTGGAACACGCCTGCCGGCATTGCCGAGCCCGCTTCGTCTCCATTGCCCGGCGCGACGGCTCGCGCGAACCCCAGCTTTTCCGCCTCCTTGAGGCGTTGCTGCGCATGCGCAACGGGCCGGATCGCACCCGACAGGCTGATTTCGCCGAAATAGACGCAATCAGCCGGCAGGGCAAGACCGGTCAGCGAGGAGACGAGCGCCGCCGCGACGGCCAAATCCGCCGCCGGCTCCATGATGCGGTAGCCGCCGGCGACGTTGAGATAGACGTCGTGCTGGCCGAGCCTGACATGGCAATGCGCCTCGAGCACCGCCAGCACCATCGACAGCCTGGCCGAGTCCCACCCGATCACCGCACGCCTGGGCGTGCCGAGGGGCGAATGGGCGACCAGCGCCTGTATCTCGACCAACACCGGCCTGGTGCCCTCCATGCCCGCGAAGACCGCGGCGCCCGGCGATTTGGCGCTGCGCTCGCCCAGGAACAGCTCGGAGGGATTGGCGACCTCGCGCAATCCCTTGTCGCCCATCTCGAACACGCCGATCTCGTCGGTGGGCCCGAAACGGTTCTTGACGGTTCTGAGGATGCGGTAGTGGTGGCCGCCTTCGCCCTCGAAATAGAGCACCCCGTCGACCATGTGCTCGACCACCCGGGGGCCGGCGATCTGGCCTTCCTTGGTGACGTGGCCGACCAGCACGACCGCCGCGCCTGTGGATTTCGCGTAGCGGATCATCGCCTGGGCGGCCGCGCGCACCTGGGTGACCGTGCCCGGGGCCGAATCGGCCATGTCTGTCCACAGCGTCTGGATGGAATCGAGGATGACGAGGTCGGGCCGCTTGCCGTCGGCGATGGTCGCCAGGATGTCCTCGACATTCGTCTCCGCGGCGAGTTCGACGGGAGATTGCGCCACGCCAAGCCGCTGCGCCCGCAGCCGGATCTGCGCCACCGCCTCCTCGCCCGAGACGTAGACGACGCGGTTTCCCTGCGCGGCGAGCGCGGCCGCCGCCTGGGTCAGCAGCGTCGACTTGCCGATGCCGGGATCGCCGCCGACCAGCAGCGCCGAGCCGCGCACGAAGCCGCCACCGGTCGCCCGGTCGAGTTCGCGGATGCCGGTGACGATGCGCGGCGCGTCCTCGATCTCTCCGGCGAGCGAAGTGAGCGTCACCGGTCGCCCCTTGCGCGCGCTGCGCATGGATTGCGGGCCGGAGCCGATGCCGCCGGCCGTGCCTTCCTCGACGAGCGTGTTCCACTCGCCGCAGGCGTCGCACTTGCCCGCCCACCGCGTGTGAACGGCGCCGCAATTCTGGCAGATGAACTGGCTTCGGGACTTGGCCATTTCTATCTCAAATGTTCCCATTATGTTCGGTTTCGCAGAGGCGGCGGTTTCCGTCAACCGGGTGGCGGTAATCGCCTCGGCGAGACGGCTCGACGAGGAGACTTTTCCCTTCGATGAATCGGCCGCATCGAGCTGCCTCAGCTCGCGGCTGGCAGCAGTTGCCTCGCCGCCGACATAGGCCCGGTGGAACCGCCGTCCGAGCGAGGTCAGCAGTTCGTAGCCGATCGTGCCTGCCGCGCGCGCCGCGTCGTCGAGCGCGACATTCGGTCCGAACAGCTCGATCATGTCCCCTTTGGCGACCGCTTCCGCGCCGAGTTCGGTGACGTCGAAGGCGGTCAGGTCCATGGAGACGCGGCCGAGCACCGGTACCCGGTGCCCGTGCAGATATCCGTGCGCCCCGGCAGGCTCGACGGCGCGCAGCGGCACGCCGGCGCCAGAGACCGAGCGGAGATAGCCGTCGGCATAGCCGACCGCGGCGACGGCCACCAGCGTGTCGCGGAACAGCCGCGCCGACGCGCCGTAGCCGACGGCCTCGCCGGCCGCGACGTTTCGCACCTGAACGATCCGTGCGGTGGCCGTGACCACCGGCAGCATCGGATTTTCGATGCCCTCGACCGCCTCGCCGCCGTATAGCGCGATGCCGGGGCGGGTGAGATCGCAGAGAAAGTCGCCGCCGATCAACACGCCGGCGGAGTTGGCGAGGCTTGATTCGACGCCGGAGAAAAGCGCGCGAACCCGCTGAAACGATTCTAGCTGTTCCCGGTTCATGTGGTGGTCGGGTTCGCTGCCGCAGGCGAGATGGCTCATCACCAGCACCGGCCGAACTGCACGCGTCAGCGCGTTCGCCTGAACGAAATTTTCGGCTTCCTCCAGGCTCAGCCCCAGGCGGTTCATGCCGGTGTCGACATGGATGGCCGCGCCGCGCGGGCGGTCGTCCTTCCACGGTGCCGATTCCCAAAGCGCGATGTCTGCGGCGGAGTTCAGCACCGGCGTCAGGTCGTGTTCGACGAAGGCACCGATCGCTTCCTCTCCGAACAATCCGTCGAGCACGAAGATCTCGGCCTCGGGCGCGGCCGCGCGCACGGCAATGCCTTCCTCCGGTAGCGCCACGAAGAAACGCCGGCACCCTGCCGCAACCAGGACCGGTACGGCATGCGCGATGCCGATGCCGTAGGCATCCGCCTTGACCACGGCGGCGGCCTGGGCCGGTTCCGACAGCTGCGCCAGGCGCCGGTAGTTTTCAGCCAGTGCGGAAAGGTCGATGGTGAGAACGCCGCCCGCCAGCGGATAGTCGGCGCCGCCGCTGGCAAGCGATGGAAGCGGCTCGGGCACCTACTCGAACCGCTCCGGCAGGTGGCTGTCATCGGCCAGATCGGAGAAGCGGGTGAACTCGCCCTGGAAGCCGAGCGCGACCGTCCCCGTAGGTCCGTGGCGCTGCTTGGCGATGATGACCTCAGCCTTGCCGCGAGCCTCGTTCATCTCGGTTTCCCACTTTATGTATTCCTCGGTGCCGGGCTTCGGCTCACGGTTTCCGAGATAATATTCCTCGCGATAGACGAACATCACGACGTCGGCGTCCTGCTCGATCGAGCCTGATTCGCGCAGGTCGGAGAGCTGCGGGCGCTTGTCGTCGCGGCTTTCGACCTGGCGCGACAGCTGCGACAGCGCGATGATCGGAACGTTCAGTTCCTTGGCGAGCGCCTTGAGCCCTGTGGTGATCTCGGTGATCTCCTGCACGCGGTTCTGCGCCGCGCGGGCACTGGTGCCCGTCATCAGCTGCACGTAGTCGATGATCAGCAGGTCGAGACCGCGCTGACGCTTCAGCCGTCGTGCACGGGCGGCGAGCTGGGCGATCGAGATGCCGCCGGTCTGGTCGATGTAGAGCGGGATCTTCTGCATCATCTGCGAGCAGGCGACGAGCTTCTCGAAATCCGTCTCGGTGATCTCGCCGCGCCGGATCTTGGAGGACGGTATTTCCGTCTGCTCGGAGATGATGCGCGTGGCGAGCTGCTCGGCCGACATTTCCAGCGAGAAGAAGCCGACGACGCCACCGTCCTTGGCCGCGAACGAGCCGTCCGCCTGTTGCACCGGCTCGTAGGCCTGCGCGACATGGTAGCCGATATTGGTCGCCAGCGAGGATTTACCCATGCCGGGACGGCCGGCGAGGATGATCAAATCCGACGGCTGCAGCCCGCCCATGCGGCGGTCGAGATCGCGGAAGCCGGTCGGCAGGCCCGACAGGTGGCCGTCGCGCATGTAGGCGGCGTTGGCCATGTCGATGGCCGTCTTGACGGCGTCGGTGAAGCTCTCGAACCCGCCGTCGTAGCGGCCGGTCTCGGCCAGCTCGAACAGCCGCCGCTCGGCGTCCTCGATCTGGTCGGCGGGCGACATGTCGACGGGTGCGTCGTAGGCGATGTTGACCATGTCCTCGCCGACGGTGATCAGCGCGCGGCGGGTCGCCAGTTCGTAGATCGCGCGCCCGTAGTCGGCGGCGTTGATGACGGTCACCGCCTCGGCCGCCAGCCGCGCCAGATAATGCGCGACGGTCATGTCGCCGACCTTCTCGTCGGCCGGCAGGAAGGTCTTGATGGTGACCGGATTGGCGGTCTTGCCCATGCGGATGAGCTCGGCCGAGACCTCGAAGATGCGCCGGTGCAGCGGCTCGTAGAAATGGCCGGACTTCAGGAAGTCCGAGACACGGTAGAAGGCGTCGTTGTTGACGAGGATGGCGCCCAGGAGCGCCTGCTCGGCCTCGATGTTGTTCGGCGCCTCGCGATAGAGCGGGGTCTCCGCCGTGGTGATCTTGCGGACTGCTTCAGCCATCATTTCCGTCGTTCGTCTCGCCCCGCCGCTGGCGGCGGCTCGCCCATCCCGTGGTCGTCCTAACCCCGCCTCGCGCGGCGGCAAAGCGCCGAAACGGCCAAACACCAAGATTTACAGGAGTTAACAGCCTCCGGCCGATCAAGCGAGATTCCGGTTGACCCGAATCATGGGTTGAGCATAGCGCCGCCAGACGGAACGAAACAGGAATATCGACGCGTGCCTTGATCCCGCGCAAAGTCCGCGCGTGTTGAAGGATTACCGTTCTTTAAGGTGCCTGGGTCGGTAGTGGGCGCTATCGTGATCCCATGGTTTCGAAAACGTCGAGGATATTCGCAATGACGGCATCCGACAGACCCGCCGGCTATTCGAGCATGCAGGTCATCCTGCACTGGGTTATCGCCGCACTGGTCATCTTTCAGCTCTTCTTCGGGGACCTGATCGGCCCCGCCTACCGTGCATTCCGACGCGGCAACGAGATCGACGCCGACATGCTCTTCGATGCGCGCATTCACGCCTATGCCGGTATCGCAGTCCTGGTGCTGGCAATCTGGCGTTTCGCGATCCGCCTGACGCGCGGGGTGCCGCCAGCGCCGGCGGGGGAGAGCAGGGTGGCCGAATGGACTGCCCGCATCACCCATTTTCTGCTCTATGTAGTGATATTTGGAATGCCGATCTCCGGCATGATCGCCTGGTATGCGGGCGTCGAGCAGGCGGGCGAGGTCCACGAAGCCGCCAAGCTGGTGATTTTCGTTGTGGTCGGCCTGCACATATTGGGCGCTCTGTGGCAGCAGTTCTTCGCCAAGTCGGGCGCGCTGATGCGCATGCTCGTGCCCGAGCGCCGGGCCGGCTGACAAGCAGTCGCGATCGGAACGAGGAGGGGGCCCGGCGCTATTCGCCGGGCTCGACCTTCTTGCGGCGGGTAGCCGGTTTCGCCGGCGATTTGCGCTCCGGCTTCTTCGCCGATTTGGGGGCTGATGCGGTCGCCTCCGCCGAAGCCTGCTCGGCAAGCGCGCGTTCGGTCTCGGAGATATAGTCGCGCGTCATCGGCAAGACGTCGTTGCGGTGGGTGAGCTGGATCTGGAACACCACCAGCTCCGACCAGCGGAACGCGGCTTCCGATCCTGCCAGGTAGAACTCCCACATGCGCGCGAACTTCTCATCGTAGAGTGCGATCGCCTTGTCGCGATTGGCCATGAAGCGCTCGCGCCATTGCTTCAATGTCTCGGCGTAGTGCAAGCGCAGGATCTCTACATCGGTGATGGCCAGGCCCGAGCGCTCGATCTCGGTCGATACCTCCGACAGCGACGGGATGTATCCGCCGGGGAAGATGTATTTGCGGATGAAGGCGTTGGTGTATCCGGGAGGACCGGAGCGGCCGATCGTATGAAGGAGCATCACGCCGTCGGGCTTGAGCAGCTTGGACGCCTTGTCGAAGAACGTGCGGTAGTGGTTGATGCCGACGTGCTCGAACATGCCGACGGACACGATGCGGTCGAAGCGCTCGTTGATGTCACGATAGTCGCGCATCTCGAAATGCACCTGGTCGGCAAGTTGTTCGTCGAGGGCGCGCTGCTGGGAAACCGAATGTTGCTCCGTCGACAGCGTGACGCCGAGCACGTCGACGTTGAACTGCCTGGCCAGATACAGACCCAGGCCGCCCCAGCCGGAGCCTATGTCGAGCACGTTCTGCCCGGGCTTCAGCGCCAGCTTGGCGGCGATGTGCCGACGCTTGGCGCGCTGCGCCTCGTCGATCGTGACGTCCGGGCGCTCGAAATAGGCGCACGAATACTGACGGTCCTCGTCGAGGAACAGGTCGTAGAGTTCCCCGGACAGGTCGTAGTGCCGCCGCACGTTCTCACGCGAACGCGCAGCGTTGTTCATCTGCTGCAGCCGCCGCAGCGAGTACTGCACGCCCTCCACAACCTTCGTCAGCGCGTTCTCGTATCCGCCGACCTGCATGTTGGTGAACGCGATCTTCAGGAAGGTGAGCAGGTCGCCCTCCAGGATCACGAAGTCACCCTCCATGTAGCGCTCGGGAACCGCCAGCATCGGATCGAGGGCGATGGCGCGTTCCGCTTCCTTCGTCCTCACCGCGACGTGGACGTGCTCGCCGCTACCGTCGCCGAACCGGTCCGTCGATCCGTCGGGGCTGGTAATCGCGAGGGAGCCGACCTTGATCAGCCGTTGTGCAATGTTTCTGAGTAGCCAATTCATCTCTGTTTGCGCCCCGTTCGTCTGGGGAACCCGATTATGTCCAATCGTGTCCTGGTTGAAAAGTTCCTGCCGAGCGATTCGCCCGGGCGTGACTCACTGTTCATTCAACGTGGCCGCGGACCCATGAATGGAACCGCGCCACCTCGTATTCTTCCGGCATCAGCACACCGTAGCGGTGCGCAGCCGAGGATAGCCCCCTCTGATTGACCTCGCAAATCGCCGCGTCCTGCTCGAGCACGAGCTGGCCGAATGAAACGATGTTCTCCATCTCGGCCGCGCTCGCGGGCAGCGTTTCGGGCGTGAAGAACCATTGCGCCACAAGTTCGGTACGATCTGCCGCCAGCGGCTTGAGGCTGACGGCGCGCAAATAGTCGACATGCCCGACCAAGAACATCGAGGGCAGATGCGTCTGGTAGCTCTGACCCGCAGCCCTTTCGGCGTCTGACAGATCCGCGAAGCTGCGACCGTGCGCGCTGCCGTCGGACGACCATGTCTGCGCGCCGGTCCTGAGCGTCCCGGCGAACTCGGGCACGTCGCTGTCGGCATGCGCCTGCCAGTCGGGGTCGTCCTTTCGCTCCATCAGGCCGCGCCCGTAGATAGGGACGAGCGCCGAGAGCTCCGGGTGGACGCCGGGACAATGCAAACACTCGTTGTAGTTTTCCCAGAACACCTTCCAGTTGCAGGCAATCTCTGCCCGAAACGTGTGGGCGGCCCGCATCTCCTCCAGCGGCCAGTTTGCGAGCAGGTCCGCATAGCCATCGAAGCCGTCGGCGATTGTCTGGGTGGTGTCGGCATCGAAATTGACGAAGACGAAGCCGCGCCATTCGCCTACCGCGATCGGGTAGAGCGAGTGCTCGCCCTTGTCGAAATCGGCGGGGCAGGAGTGCGACGGCACCCGGATCAGGCGCCCGTCGGTCGAGTATGACCAGGCATGGTAGGGACAGACGATCAGCCGAGATTTCATGCGGCCGGTTTCGTCTGTCTTCAGCGCCGCGCCGCGATGCCGGCACGTGTTGTGAAAGGCGCGCAGCGTCCCGTCCTCGGCGCGCAATATCAGCGCCTCCTGCCCGCCGAGGCGGAACAGGCGGAACGACAGCTTCTTCGCGATCTCCTCGGAGCGGCAGACATAGACCCAGTCGCGCAGCCAGATTCGCTCGATATCGGCCTTGAAGGCTTCCGCAGAGACGTAGTCGGCAGACGGCAAAGTAGGCTGCGTTTGCGCGAGGCCGTTGTAGTCGCTCGGCTCCCTGGAATGAACCGTCATGCGCCATTGCCTCCTGCAGTCCTGGATCTCGGACGATCCGCAAAGGCTAGCAGGGGGACGGGATTCTCGGCAACGAAAATGAAAAAGGCCCGGACACGGGGTCCGGACCTTTCGATCGGGTGGAACGCGCTGAGGCTCAGGCGTTGCCTTCCTCGTCCTCCGATTCGGCTTCGCCGGCGTTCTCCTCGCCTTCCTCGTAGAGTTCCTCTTCCTCGAAGAAGGTCTCGGGGCGGGCGTTCTCGTTGATGTCCTCGCCGTAGATCGCCTCGGCCGAATCGAGCTTCTCGCCACGTGCCTGGCGCTCGGCCTCGTCGGCGGAGCGGGCGATATTGAGCGTGATCGTGACCTCGACCTCCGGATGCAGCGCGATCGCCACGTTGGTCAGGCCGATCGCCTTGATCGGGTTGTTGAGCTCGACCTGGTTGCGACCGACCGAGAAGCCCTCGCCGGTGAGGAGCTCGGAGATGTCGCGCGTCGACACCGAGCCGTAGAGTTGGCCGGTCTCGCCGGCCGAGCGGACGACAACGAAGGTCAGGCCGTCGAGCTTCTCGGCGATCTTCTCGGCTTCCGACTTGCGCTCGAGATTGCGGGCCTCGAGCTGAGAGCGCTGGGTTTCGAACTTCTTCTTGTTGGCCTCGTTGGCGCGAAGCGCCTTGCCCTGCGGCAGCAGGAAATTGCGCGCGAAACCGTCGCGCACCGACACGGTCTCGCCCATCTGGCCAAGCCGGGCGACGCGTTCGAGAAGAATGACTTCCATCAGACTGTTCCTTCACTGGCCGCCTGTGGCGGCTTTCGAGAAAACAGGCGGGAAGCGGGGAGGGCGCGATGACGGCGCCGGGGTCGCTGTCCTGCCTGCGTGGCAGTTAGGGCCCTCAAGGAGATATGGCCCAACTCGGATTTGGCGTAGCGTTCCCGCGCCGATCGCGGGAGGCCGGCGCCGGGCGAAAAACCGTCCGGCGCCGAAATCGAAAGGTCTTACTTCACCACGTAGGGAAGCAGGCCGAGGAAGCGGGCGCGTTTGATCGCCTTGGCGAGTTCGCGCTGCTTCTTCTGGCTGACGGCGGTGATGCGCGAGGGCACGATCTTGCCGCGCTCGGAAATGTAGCGCTGCAGGAGCCGCACGTCCTTGTAGTCGATGCGCGGCGCGTTGGCGCCCGAGAACGGGCACGTCTTGCGGCGGCGATGGAAGGGGCGGCGCGTCGGGATCTGGTTGATGTCGACCATTTACTGGGCACCTCCCGTGGACTGCTGCTGCTCACGAGGCTGGCGCGGTCCGCGGTCACGGTCGCCGCCGCGGTCGCGGTCGCTCGCCGAAACGCGGGCGATCACCGAAACGGCCGCCGCGGTCGGGGCGGTCATCGCGCTTCTGCATCATCGCGGACGGACCTTCCTCGTGCTTCTCTACCTTGATGGTCATGAAGCGCAGCACGTCTTCCGACAGGCCCATCTGGCGTTCCATCTCGGTGATGGCGGCCGGCGGGGCGGTGACGTCCATCAGCGTGTAATACGCCTTGCGATTCTTCTTGATGCGGTAGGTGAGGGACTTCAGTCCCCAGTTCTCGACCCGGCCGACGGAACCGCCATTCGCTTCGATGATGCCCTTGTACTGCTCTACAAGGCCATCCACCTGCTGCGAGGACAGATCCTGGCGGGCAAGAAACACATGCTCGTAAAGTGCCATGTCTTGCCTTTCTTCGTTGTCTCCCGGTTCCCGCGGCTAAGCCTCTGCGACTTCTCCTGATCTCGCATGCGAGGGAAGAAAGGCGCTGTTCGAGACGGTCGAGAGCGGAGACACGGGAGGCGGAAGCTTCTTTTGCTCCGCGACGCGCCCTTAATGGACGCGGCCCTCCGTTCAGCCCCCAGCAGGACCGGCAGATCGCGGGCATATAGAGGGCTTTGGCGCCAATGGCAACAGTGGGCGAGGTTCGAGCGAGAGCGTCGTCACGCCGCCTTGGTGATCGTGAAGTCGACATGCACGGCGTCGTAGGGAAACACGATGCGGCCTTCCTCTGTCTTCTCCAGGATGCCGGCGTCGAGCAGGGCATGGACGTCCCCATGCACGGCCTTGACGTCGCGCTCGACGCGCCGCGCAACCTCGCGGATGCTCATCGGGCCCGCCCCTGTCATCGCCTGAAGAATCTCCCAGCGCTTGGGCGCCAGAACTCTCCACATCAGGTCGATCGAGGCGAAGGAATGGAATTCGAGCCTTGAGGCTGCCCTCGAAAGGCGGCATTGAAACGCTCGTTCGGTTTCCTCGACGCGTGCTAACGCCGATCGTGATCGTTCTCATGGCGTCTTCTCCATTCTTCGACATCGGCCCAGAAGTCGGCCAGAAGCAACTCTCACGTCGGTGAAGTGATATTGCGATCTCCTGCGGCCGAAATGCCTGTGATCGCCCTTTCCCGCCTCGTTGTCGTAACGCATGACACAGATGCCGCGCGAGATCAGCGCAAGGCGAGTATTTGTAGGAATGCTCGCTACCTCGCACAGGATCGGGCACGCGCCAGACCACGACGCTCGACGATAAGCGTTTGCCGAGAGTTGAAAGCGCTCCTTGATCAGCAGCTTCGCCTTCATGCTTGAGTAACATACAATGCACATCAGTGCGTTGTCAATTTGTCCAACAGGAACTGCGGGGCGCCCTTGACTCCCCGCCCCGGCTTGCCGCAGAGGCACGGCAAAACACGATGACGGGAAACGCACGATGACGGTGGCTTTCACTTTTCCGGGGCAGGGCAGCCAGACGGTCGGCATGGGCAAGGAACTCGCCGATGCCTTTCCGGAAGCGCGCGCCGTCTTCGACGAAGTCGACGAAGCACTCGGCCAGAAGCTTTCCAGCCTTATGTGGGAGGGCTCAGAGGAGCAGTTGACGCTGACGGCGAACGCGCAGCCGGCGCTGATGGCAGTCTCGATGGCGGCGATGCGGGCACTTGCGGCGCGCGGCTTTTCGCTGAAGGACAAGGTCGCCTACGTCGCCGGCCACTCGCTCGGCGAGTATTCGGCGCTCGCAGCCGCCGGCACCTTGTCGCTCGCCGACACCGCAAGGCTGCTGCGCATCCGCGGCGAGGCCATGCAGGCGGCAGTTCCCGTCGGCGAGGGCGCCATGGCCGCCATTCTCGGCCTGGCTCAGGAAGATGTGGAGGCCGCCTGCCGCGAAGCCGGCGAGGGCTCGGTCTGCCAGATCGCCAACGACAATGGCGGCGGACAACTCGTCATCTCCGGCGCCAAGCCGGCGGTCGAGCACGCCGCTCGCCTGTGCACCGACAAGGGCGCCAAGCGCGCGCTGATGCTGCCGGTCTCCGCACCGTTCCATTCCGCGCTGATGGCACCGGCGGCCGACGCGATGCGCGAGGCGCTGGCAAATGTTCAAAAACACGCGCCGGCGGTGCCGGTGGTGGCGAACGTCGCCGTCGCGCCGCTCAGCGATCCGGACGAGATCGCGTTACGGTTGGTCGAGCAGGTGACCGGTCGGGTCCGGTGGCGCGAGACGGTCGAGTGGTTCGCAGCCAACGGCGTCGACACGCTCTATGAAGTAGGCTCCGGCAAGGTCCTGTCGGGACTGGCGCGGCGCATCGACCGCAATATCGCCACCGTCAACATCGGCACTCCCGCCGACGTCGAGGCTGCGATCGCCTCGCTGGCGTGATCCGGCCTCGCCACGAAATCACCGCCGTTAGAGGCCAGGCCTCCGGCAACAAGCAAGAAGGGCAACCACAATGTTCGATCTGACCGGCCGCAAGGCTCTCGTCACCGGCGCCACCGGCGGCATCGGCGAGGACATCGCCCGGGTCCTGCACGCCCAGGGCGCGACCGTCGGGCTGCACGGCACGCGCACCGAGAAGCTGGACGCGCTGGCGGCCGAACTCGGCGAGCGGGTGAAGACGTTTCCGGCCAACCTGTCGGACCGCGACGCCGTCAAGGAACTCGGGCAAGAAGGCCGAAGCAGAACTCGAAGGCGTCGACCTCCTGATCAACAATGCCGGCATCACCCGCGACGGGCTTTTCGTGCGCATGTCGGATGCCGACTGGGACGCCGTGCTGGAAGTCAACCTGACCTCGGTGTTCAGGCTGACCCGCGAACTCGTTCATCCGATGATGCGCCGGCGTCACGGCCGCATCGTCAACATCACCTCGGTCGTCGGCGTCACCGGCAATCCCGGTCAGGCGAACTACTGCGCGTCAAAGGCCGGCATGATCGGCTTTTCCAAGTCGCTGGCGCAGGAGATCGCCACGCGCGGCATCACCGTCAACTGCGTTGCGCCGGGCTTCATCGAATCGGCGATGACCGACAGTCTCAACGAAAAGCAGCGCGACGCCATCATGGGCACGATCCCGATGAAGCGCATGGGCAAGGCCGGCGAGATCGCCGCCGCCGTGGCGTTCCTGTGCTCCGACGAGGCCGCCTACATGACCGGCCAGACCTTGCACATCAACGGCGGGATGGCGATGATCTGAGCAGCCGTGGAGAGCTTTGATTTTCGCCTTGGACAGCTCGGATTTTTCGTGTAATCCCACGCCAAACTCCGCGGGTGGCCACGCAACGGAAGGCCTGCGGCGAAGTTCCTGAAGGAACGAGAGAACACACGGTGGCCGCGACGGGAGAGACGCTGGCTGTCACATTTCAACTTGATTGGCGGCCTGCCTGCCGCTAACCAAACCATATAAACTGCAAGTCGAGGGTTTCCCACATGAGCGATACCGCAGAACGCGTCAAGAAGATCGTCGTCGAGCATCTTGGCGTCGATGCCGACAAGGTCACGGAGAACGCGAGCTTCATCGACGATCTCGGTGCCGACAGTCTTGACACGGTCGAGCTCGTCATGGCCTTCGAGGAAGAGTTCGGCGTCGAGATTCCCGACGATGCGGCCGAGACGATCCTCACCGTCGGCGATGCCGTGAAGTATATCGAAAAGGCGACTGCCTGACGCCGGTCGTGATCGGGCCGTTTCGGGCGGCGCTGAATTCAGGGGACCTGCGATGAGACGCGTCGTCGTCACGGGGCTGGGTCTGTTGTCGCCCTTCGGCCTCGGTTACGAGCACACCTGGAAGCAGCTTCTTGCCGGCAAGAGCGCGGTTCGCCGCATCGACCGTTTCGAGGTCGACGATCTTCCCGCCAAGATTGCGAGCATGGTTCCGTTCGAGGGAGAGGCGGCGTTCAACGCCGACGACTTCCTCGAACCCAAGGACCAGCGCAAGATAGCCGACTTCATCCTCTACGGGATCGCCGCGGCCGACCGGGCGCTGGCCGATTCCGGCTGGGAGCCGAAGACGCCGGACGAGCAGAACACCACTGGCGTGCTGATCGGTTCGGGCATTGGCGGCATCGAGGGTATCGCCGAGAACGCGCTTATCCTCAAGGAGCGCGGTCCGCGCCGCATCAGCCCGTTCTTCATCCCCGGCAACATCATCAATCTGGTCTCCGGCCAGGTCTCTATCCGGCACGGCCTGAAGGGGCCGAATCACTCGGTCGTCACCGCCTGCTCCACGGGTGCGCACGCCATCGGCGACGCCGCGCGGCTGATCATGTGGGGCGATGCCGACGTGATGCTGGCCGGCGGCTCCGAATCGCCGATCACGCGGCTGTCGATCGCCGGCTTCACCGCCTGCAAGGCGCTGTCCACCAGCTTCAACGACACGCCCGAGAAGGCGTCGCGTCCCTATGACCGGGACCGGGACGGCTTCGTCATGGCCGAGGGTGCCGCCGTTCTGGTGCTCGAGGAACTGGAGCACGCCAAGGCCCGCGGCGCCAAGATCTATGCCGAGTTCACCGGCTATGGCCTGTCGGGCGACGCCTACCATATCACCGCCCCGGCCGAGGACGGCGACGGCGCCTACCGCTGCATGAACGCGGCGATCAAGCGCGCCGGCATCTCGCCGTCCGACATCGACTACATCAATGCTCACGGCACCTCGACCATGGCCGATACGATCGAGCTCGGTGCGGTCGAACGGGTCGTCGGCGACGCCGCCTCCAAGATCTCGATGTCGTCGACGAAGTCGTCCATTGGCCACATGCTCGGCGCGGCCGGCGCGGCGGAGGCGATCTTCTCGATCCTGGCGATGCGCGACAACATCGCGCCGCCCACCATCAACCTCGACAATCCGTCCGCCGAGACCGCGATCGACCTCGTGCCGAACAAGCCGCGCGAAAGGCAGATCGACGTGGTCCTGTCGAATTCGTTCGGCTTCGGCGGAACCAACGCCTCGCTGATCTTCCAGCGATACGACGGATGAGGCGCGCGCGCCGGTCCCCGGTGCCGCCAATTTTGCCATATTCGAAACTAGGGTCTGGACGGAGATGGCCTTCTCGGGCGATGCAACTCGCCCGTGAACAGACGATCGGGATTTCATGAGCAACGACGAACAGGGCAGGAATGGCAACGGTTCGGCCGCGCGAGGCGGGCAGCCGATCGTGCCTAAATCGGCGAGCGAGGCGCTTCGGCCCGAGGCCGGGACACCGCCGCCGCGCCGCTCACGCCATTCCAGGAACCAGCTCGTCGTCTTCCTCAACTTCCTGCTCTCGGCAGTGGTGCTGCTGGTGATCGCGGGCGGCCTGGCCGCCTGGTACGGCAAGCGGGAGTTCGAGTCCGCCGGGCCGTCGACGCGGGTCGACAACGTGCTTGTCCGTCCCAACAGCAGCGTCGCACAGATCGCGGACCTGCTGGAACGCCGCGACCTGATCAGCGACGCCCGCATCTTCCGGCTCGGCGTGCGCGCCTACGACAACGACGGCGAACTCAAGGCCGGCGAATACGAGATCAAGCCCGGCGCTTCCATGCACGACATCATGGACCTGATGGTGTCGGGCAAATCGGTTCTGTATTCGCTGACCGTGCCGGAGGGCATGACCGTCAAGCAGGCGTTCGACAGGATTGCCGCGACGGACGAACTGACGGGCGAGATGCCCGACGAGACTGCCGCCGGAAGGTTCGCTTGCCGCCGACACGATCCGGTTCACCCGCGGCACCGAGCGCAAGGCCATCATCGACAAGCTCGAGGCCGACCAGAAGGCGCTGGTGCAGCGCATCTGGGATCGCCGCGAGGAAGGCCTGCCGCTCAAGGACATCAACGAATTCGTGACGCTCGCCTCGATCGTGGAGAAGGAGACCGGCCGTGCCGACGAGCGGCCGCGCGTCGCCGCCGTCTTCATCAACAGGCTGAAGAAGGGCATGCGGCTGCAGTCGGATCCGACGATCATCTACGGCCTGTTCGGCGGCGACGGGAAACCGGCCGACCGGCCGATCTACCAGTCCGACATCGAGAAGCCGACGCCCTACAACACCTACGTCATCGACGGGCTGCCGCCGACGCCGATCGCCAACCCGGGGCGCGCCGCGCTCGAGGCGGTCGCCAACCCCTCGCAGACCGACGATCTCTATTTCGTCGCCGACGGCACCGGCGGGCATGTCTTCTCGGCCTCGCTCAAGGAGCACAACGAGAACGTCGCCCGCTGGCGCAAGGCCAAGCGCGACGCCGAAAAGGCGGCCGAGACCAAGCCCGCCGACACCAAGCCGGGACAGGCAACTGACTGAACCCGCGCGGCGCGCGGGAACAGGCTGGAAGGGGGACAATCGTGGCATTGCACAGCATGACCGGCTTCGCGCGGGCGACCGGCGAACACGCGGGCGCGGGCATCTCGTGGGAGCTGAAGTCCGTAAACGGCAAGTCGCTCGAGATGCGGCTTCGCCTGCCGCCGGGCATGGAGCGGCTCGAGCAGCCCGCCCGCCAGGCGATCCAGAAGCGCTTCACCCGCGGCAACGTGCAGGCATCGCTGAACCTTTCGCGGGCGCCCGGCACCGCGCAGCCTATCGTCAACGAGGCCTTCCTGCGGGATGTCGCCGGTCTGGCCCAGAGGCTGGAACAGCAATACGGCTTCGCGCCCGCCTCGGCCGACGGATTGCTGGGCCTGCGCGGCGTGCTGGAAACGCCTGATGCGGCCAGCCTCGACGAAGAAGCGCGGGCGGCCGAGGACACGGCAATCCTGGGCGTGCTTGCAGAAGCGCTCGACGGGCTGGCGGCGGCCCGCCGCCAGGAGGGTGCGGCGCTCGGCGAGGTTCTGTCCGGTCATCTCGACAGGATCGAGGAACTGACCCTCAAGGCCGAGGCCGATCCGTCGCGCGAACCGGCTGCCATTCGCGCGAAGCTTGCCGAGCAGGTGCGGCTTTTGACCGAAGCCTCGCCTTCTCTCGACGAGCAGCGCCTGCACGCCGAGGCGGCATTCCTGGCGACGCGCGCGGATATCCGCGAAGAGATCGACCGGCTGAAGACGCACGTCGCCTCCGGTCGCTCGCTGCTTTCAGAGGGCGGCCCGGTAGGGCGCAAGCTCGATTTTCTGGCGCAGGAATTCAACCGCGAATCGAATACGCTGTGCTCCAAGTCCAACGCTGCCGCGGTCACCGCGATCGGTCTCGAACTGAAGGCCGTGGTCGACCAGTTCCGCGAGCAGGTGCAGAACCTGGAGTAATCGCCTTGGCCGGTCAGCCAATTTCCGCAGCGATCCGCCGGCGCGGGCTGATGCTGGTCCTGTCGTCGCCCTCGGGTGCGGGCAAGTCGACGATCGCCCGCAACCTCTTGGAGAGCGATCCCGGTTTCGAGCTGTCGGTCAGCGTCACCACGCGCCCGCGCCGCGGCAGCGAGATCGACGGCGTGCACTACCATTTCCGCTCGAAGCGCGAGTTCGAGGTGTTGCGCGACACCGACGCGTTGCTCGAATGGGCCGAGGTTCACGGCAATTTCTACGCCACGCCCCGCGAGCCGGCGGAGCTGGCGATGTCGGAGGGCCGCGACATGCTGTTCGACATCGACTGGCAGGGCGCGGAACAGCTCAAGTCGCAGCTTCCCGCCGACATCGTCTCGGTGTTCATCCTGCCGCCGTCGATGAAGGAACTGAAGGCCCGGCTCATGCGCCGTGCGGAGGACCAGGAAGCCGTCATCGCGGCGAGGCTCAACAACGCCCGTCTCGAGATCGAGCACTGGCGCGACTACGACTACATCGTCGTCAACGACGATCTCGACCGCGCCTTCCATGCCGTGCAGTGCATCGTGCAGGCCGAGCGCCTGCGCCGCGACCGGCGGCCCGGCCTGTTCGAGTTCGTGTCGAAACTGCTCGACGAGAAGCTGGATTAGCCTTGGGCTAGCTTACACCGGGTGGCGAACCGCCATCACGGCGCGGCGGCGTCGGCCCTGGTGAAGCTGCCACAGAGAGTGGGCGAACAGCGTCACGATCAGGATCACGCCGCCGATCAGGCTCTGGTCCGTCGGCGTCTCGCCGAAGATCATCCACACCCAGATCGGCGCCAGTACCGGTCTCCAGCAGGTAGAACATCGCCACCTCCGGACCGGTGATGTATTTCGGCCCCGAAGCCAGGCAGAAGAACGCGACCGGCGTCACCACCGCGCCGTTGAGCAGGATCCACCAGGGTGCTGCGATCGAGAAGCCGTGCTGCGAGACCATCCAGGCCGCCAGCAGAGCCGGTGCGCTGACCGCGATCAGCGAGGTGAAGCCCATGTCGAGCCCGGTGGCGCGGGTGATGGTGATGGCCATGGCGATGCACAGCGCCGAGCACAGCGCCATCGCGTTGCCGAGCAGGTTGCCGTTCCCGAGAGACCCGCCGACGATGATCGAGACGCCGACCAGCATGACCACCATGGCTATCAGCGTCGCCGGCCGCGGCCGCTCCTTCAGGAATATCCACGACAGCAGCGCCGAGAACATCGAGTTGAACGCCAGGATGAAGACCAGGTCCGCCGTCGCCGTCGTGTAGACGGCGGTGATGAAGGTGATCGACGACAGCGCGTAGAGGCCGGCCACTGCCCATCCCGGCTTGCCGGGGATGAGCGGCGGAACCGAGCTGGAGCGCGATCTCAGCACCAGCCAGGCCAGCAGCGCGACTGTGACGGTGGTGGCGCCGCGCACCATCAGGATCGACCAGGGCTCGCCATCGGCCAGCCGGATGAGCGGAATATCGATCGTCAGCGACATGCCGCCGATGGCGGTGATGGCCAGGCCCCTGGCGTGCTGCGCGTGCGCGGGTTTGTCCACGAATGGCTCCGGCGGTGTCTTGTAGTTATGTGGCCGGTGCGGGCCGTGTCAGTCCGGCTGGTGGCGTTCCCAGCCCTTGGGGCCGAGATGCTCCTGCGGCTGGAAGCGCACCTTATAGGCCATCTTGCGCGAGCCGTTGACCCAGTAGCCGAGATAGACATGGGGCAGCCCCGCCGCCCGTGCCCTCTCGATGTGGTCGAGGATCATGAAGGTGCCGAGAGAGCGGTCCTCCATGGCCGGATTGAAGTAGGAATAGACCATCGACAGCCCGTCGCCCATTCGGTCGGTCAGCGCAACGGCGATCAGCTCGCCTTCGCCCCGGCCGGTGATGAAGCTGTCCGGCCCGCGGCGCCGGTATTCGATGATCTGCGTCTCGACATGCGTGTCCTCGACCATCATTGCGTAGTCGAGCACCGTCATGTCGGACATGCCGCCGCGCCGGTGGCGGCGGTCGAGATAGGTGCGGAACAGCGAATACTGTTCGGTGGACGGCTCCGCCTCGTGCACGGCGCCGATCAGATCCGAATTGCGCTGCAGCACCCGCTTCATGTTGCGCGTCGGCCGGAACTCGTCGGCGATGATGCGCACCGACACGCAGGCCCGGCAGGTCTCGCAGGCCGGACGGTAGGCGATGTTCTGCGAGCGACGGAAACCGCCCTGGGTCAACAGGTCGTTGAGTTCCGGCGCCTTGGCGCCGACCAGATGCGTAAACACCTTCCGCTCGAACTGGCCCTCGATATAGGGGCACGGCGAGGGCGCGGTGAGGAAGAACTGCGGCGACTGGGTTGCGTGATGTGTCATGCGGCGAAGCAGGCGAGTAGGCGTCCCTGGTCACAGACCATAATACGTCAGCACCAGCAAGGTAAACGTCAACCACATCAGCACGACCAGCGGCACGCCCGCCTTGACGAAGTCGCGGAAACTGTAGCGGCCGGGGCCCATCACCAGCAGGTTGGTCTGGTATCCGATGGGCGTGGCAAACGAGGCGTTGGCCGCAAAGATCACGGCGGCCAGGAACGGGCCGGGGGCCGCGCCGGTAGCGTGCGCGACGCCGAGCGCGATCGGCGTGAAAAGCACTGCGGTGGCGTTGTTCGACAGCACGTTGGTCAGAAGAGCAATCACGGCGAAAAGCCCGGACAGGATGACGGCAGTTCCGTAGCCCGAAAGGAGCTCTACCGTGCCTTGCGCGATCAGCTCCGCGCCGCCGGTATGTTCGAGCGCGGTGGCGGCCGCGATCGAGGCGCCGACCAGCAGGAAAATCTGGCGGTCGAAGGCGCGCGCCGCCTGCTGCAGGTTGAGGCAGCCGCGTGACGATCATCGCAAAGGCGCCGGCGATCGCCGCCACCACGATCGGCAAGAGGCCGGAAGCGGCGATCACCACGACTGCGGCGAAGATCAGCAGCGCCAGCCGCGCCTTGCGCCGCTGCGGCACCGGTTCGGCCGACCATTCCAGCACCAGCAGGTCGTGGCTGTCACGCAGCAGCCGGAAGGCGCTGTCGGTACCGCCGAGCAATACCGTGTCGCCAGGCTCCAGCCTGATGTCGGCGAGCGGCGTGCGCGCCATGCGGCTCTTGCGCTGCACGCCGAGCATGTGAACGCCGTGCGTGTTCTCGATACCGGCGTTGCGGATCGTTCGGCCGGCATGCCGCGAGGCGGGCGCGATCACTGCCTCGGCAAGATGGTAGTCGGGGCCCAGGCGAGCCGGCCGTTCGCCTGCTGTCTCCCCCGTGCCGCCTCGGCCCTCGCCCGACATCTCGGCGGCGCCGTCGGCCAGGATGCGCGAGAAGGCGCGGCGCGTGCCCGTCACCACCAGCCGGTCGCCCTCCGAGAGCGTCAGGTCCTCGAACGGCGGATAGTGGACTTCGTAGCCGCGCAGGATCAGCCGCGGCGTCAGTTCGCCGAGCCCGGGAAACATGCCGGCGCGCGATTCCATGCCGAGAAACGGATGGCGCGGCCCTATGCGCAATTCGCCGATGAACTGCGCGCCGGAGACGAGATTGCCGACACCCTGCGTGTCTCCGTCCTCGCCGAGCAGCCGTGGCATGACGACGAGCACGTAGAAGGCACCGATACCGGCCAGCACCAGGCCGGGCAGGGTGATCTCGAAAAAGCCCATGTCATAGCCGTCGCGCGCGGCTACGCCGGCGACCAGAAGGTTGGTGGAAGAGCCGATGAGCGTGGTGAGGCCGCCGAGGATCGACAGGAAGGAGAGAGGCATCATCGCCTTCGACATTGCTAGCCCCCGCTGCGCGGCCAGCATGGTCAGCACGGGAATGAAGATGACGACCACGGGTGTGTTGTTGAGCACCGCGCTGAGCGCGGCAGCGGCGAGCAGCGTTATCACCAGCGCGCGGCCGGCAGATCCCCCCGCTATCTTCGACACCAGCCGCGCCGGCCGGTCCATGGCGTCGGTCGCGAACAGGCCCTGGCCGACGATCAGCAGCGCGAGCACGGTGATCAGCGCGGGATTTGCGAAGCCGGCGAGCAGATCCTCTGGCATGAGCGGTGGTCGCGTGCCGCTTTCTGGTACCAGCGCGAACACCGCCAGGAAGGCGACGAGACTCGCCAGTGCGACCTTCTCGAGCGCGAAACGGTCACTCGCATAGGCGGCGACCGTGCCGACGATAATGAGATAGGTGGCCCACAGCTGGATGTCGCCCATCACTACGCCTCGCCCCGCACCATCAGGCGAGCATAGGGCGCAATCGCGCACTCACAAGAATGGATTTGCCCGGCGAATCGTGACAAGGGGCGCCCGCCGTTTGCGAAGCGCCCCGCAAGCGGATGTTTTTTCCAGGCGAGGACCGGTTCCCTGCGCCTAGCGGTCGCTGCGCGTGACAGCGGTGCCGAGCAGCAGGTCGTGAAGCGTTCGCTTGCGGTCGAGGAAGAGCGTGGCGAGCAGGATCAGCGGCGAGAAGATCACGTTGCCGGCCCAGAACAATACGGTGTGGACGACCGCCAGCATTCCGTCGACAGGCCGGCCGTCGAGCCGGTCAAGGCGGATTCCCATCATCTGCATGCCGGTGGTCGCCTGGCGCGGTCCGCCCAGCGTCTTCCACACGTAGAGGAGCGCGATCGCCGGGAAGAGGACGCTGAACAGCGCCCAGCCGAGCCCCAGAGTGACGATGCCGAGGAGGAAAACGACGATGGCGGCCGGGATCGTCAGCAGCGCCACCAGCGCATAGTCGATCAGGAAGGCAAACACGCGGCGGGTTCGCACGCCCTCGTAGACGCGCCAGTCGTCGAGACGGCCGTTGATGATCTCGCCATCGAGAACGCGTGTGGTCATGGAGTGCCTTCGCCTTTCGTCTGGTCCGTCCTTCACATGGTGACCCGGCACGGCTTGATCAAGAACCGTGCATGTCGGTTGAGTTTGCCGCTCCAGTCGCGCTAGCCTGCGTCGGGAGGTTCTCCGGCCGGGCCCTTTTTCGGGAGGGGGAGAAGGGCAGGGGACAACAACATGCAGCACTACGAAATGCTGGTCATCGGCAGCGGTCCGGCGGGGCGCCGCGCCGCGGTGCAGGCCGCCAAGCTCGGCCGCACCGTTCTGGTGGTGGATCGTGGGCGCCAGCTCGGCGGCGTCTCCGTGCACACCGGCACCATTCCGTCGAAAACGATTCGCGAGACGGTGCTCAATCTCTCCGGCTGGCGCGAGCGCGGCTTCTATGGCCGCGGCTACCGCGTCAAGCAGGACATCTCGGTCGGCGACATCATCGACCGGCTCAGAAAGACGCTCGACCACGAGGTCGAGGTGCTGCAGCACCAGTTCATGCGCAACGCCGTGCGCTCCGCGCAGGGCAGCGTCAGGTTCCTGAGCGACAAGACGGCCGAGATCGTTGGCGACGACGGCGAAAGCTACGAGGTCACCTTCGATTGCGCGCTCATCGCCGTGGGCACGAAGCCCTACCGGCCCGACAACGTCCCCTTCGACGGACACCGCATTCTCGACAGCGACGAGATCCTCGACCTGGAAAAGCTGCCGCGCACGCTGACGGTCATCGGCGGCGGCGTGATCGGCGTCGAATACGCCACGATCTTCTCTGCGCTCGACGTGCCGGTGACCCTGGTGGAGCCGCGCGCCACGATCCTCGATTTCGTCGACAAGGAGCTCGTCGAGGATTTCATCCACCAGATGCGCGACCGCGGCATGAGCATTCGCCTCGGCAGCCCCGGTCGAGAAGGTCGCTGCCTTCGACGACCATGCCGAGGTGACGCTCGGTGACGGACGCACCGTGCGCTCCGACATCGTGCTCTACGCCGCCGGGCGCTCGGGCAATGTCGGCCAGCTGGGGCTCGAGGCGCTGGGAATCGAGCCGGACAGGCGCGGCCGCATCAAGGTCGATCCGAAGACGTTCCAGACCAGCGTGCCCAACATTTACGCCGCGGGCGACGTCATCGGCTTCCCGAGCCTTGCCTCGACCTCGATGGAGCAGGGGCGCGTTGCCGCCTGTCATGCTTTCAACATGCCGCTGCCGGCGCCGCCCAAGACGTTTCCCTACGGCATCTATGCGGTGCCGGAGATTTCGACCGTCGGCCTGTCGGAAGAGGAGGTGCGCGCCGAGGGCATTCCCTACGAGTGCGGTGTCGCGCGTTTCCGCGAGACCTCCCGCGGTCACATCATGGGCGTCAACTCGGGTTTCCTGAAGCTGATCTTCGCGCTCGATACCCGCCGCTTGCTCGGCGCTCACATCGTCGGCGAGGGGGCGACCGAACTTATCCATATCGGCCAGGCCGTCATCAATCTCGGCGGCACTGTCGACTTCTTCGTCGAGAACACCTTCAACTACCCGACGCTTGCCGAAGCCTACAAGATCGCCGGGCTCGACGCTTGGAACCGCATGGGCCAGGCGACGAGTGTGGCGGGCGTGGCGGGGTAGGGAGGGTGGCCGGTAGGGAGGGGCCTTGCGCTCGGCCTACGTTCCTCGCTCCTGGTGCTCGCCCATGCGTTGGAGCGCAGCCTTGAGAGGCGGCAGATTGTCCACCACGACAGCCCACACGATTTCGTCAGCGACCTTGTGATATTCGTGCCGCAGAAGGTTGCCGATCCCGCGAATCCTTGCCACGGTATCGAAGGCTCCGTCGCGATCAGCTCGTCCGGGAGATGTCGTGCAGCCTCCGAGATGATTTCCAGCCCCCGCTGGACAGCGTGCTTGATCAGCCAGCTGTCCGAAAACGCGTCCTGATCGATGCCCTTTGTCGCGGATTCGATTCCCGCGATCGCGTCACTAATCTCATCGAGGATGACGTCGACTCGGCGGGGCATTTCAAAACACGCGGATCGCGGAGCGTTCGATTTCCGGCCTGAGTTTCGGATGCAGGCTGTCGCGCGTGGTGATGTCGACCGGCATCTCGATCTCGTCTTCCAGATACTGCTTAAGTCCGACGAGATCGAGCAGGGAGAAACGTGTACCGCTTTCGTGGTCGATGAAGATGTCAACATCGCTGCCGGGGCGTGCGGAACCGGTGGCGACGGAGCCGAACAGGTACAAACCCGTCGCGCCCATCGCGCGAAGCGTGGCGGACCTGTGTCTGAGTTCTGCGATGACTTCGTCGGCGGTCATATCGGCAGTCTATATGCCGCCCGCCGGTTTGTCAGCTTGATGCGCAGTGCGGGCGTTTTCCCGCTACGCGCGCCGTCCCGGCACCAGCGCGCTGGCCGCCACGATCAGCCAGGCGAGGATCATCAGCGATCCCCCGGTGGGCGCTGCCATCGGAAACAGCCTGTGGCCGAGAAAATCGCGTGCCAGCAGGTCGCCGGAAAACAGTAGAACGCCAACAAGCAGGCAGTAGGCTCCGAGCCTGAGCACCCGGCCGCCGAACGCTCCGCCCATCAGCCCGATCGCCAGCAGCACCGGAGCGTGCGCCAGAAGCATCGCCGCGACCGTGCCGGTGAAGGCCCCGCCGGTGTGCGATGCCGACGCCGACAGCGCGATGCCGGCCGCGCCGCAGAGCCCGCCCGCGGCGACGAGGATGCGTTCGGGAAGGCCGATCACGGCTTCAGCAACTCCGCCACTTCCGGCGCGAAATAGGTGAGGATGCCGTCGCAGCCGGCGCGCTTGAAGGCAAGCAGGCTCTCCATCATCACCTTCTCGCCGTCGATCCAGCCGTTGGCGGCGGCCGCCTTCACCATCGCGTATTCGCCCGACACCTGGTAGGCGAAGGTCGGCATGGCGAACTCGTCCTTCAAGACGCGGATGATGTCGAGATAGGGCAGGCCCGGCTTGACCATCACCATGTCGGCGCCTTCCTCGAGGTCCTGCTCGGTCTCGCGCACCGCCTCGTCGCAGTTGGCCGGATCGATGTAGTAGGTCTTCTTGTCGCCCTTCAGCAGCCCGCCGGTGCCGATCGCCTCGCGGTAGGGGCCATAGTAGGCCGAGGCGAACTTCGTCGCGTAGGACATGATCGCAACGTCCTGGAAGCCGGCGGCGTCGAGCGCGTCGCGGATGGCGCCGATGCGGCCGTCCATCATGTCGGACGGCGCGATGATGTCGGCGCCGGCCTGTGCCTGCAGCACCGCGGCGGCCGAGATCTGCGCCACCGTCTCGTCGTTGAGAATGATGCCGTCGCGCAGGATGCCGTCGTGGCCGTGGCTGGTGAACGGGTCGAGTGCGGCATCGGTGATGATGCCGATCTCCGGCACCGCCTGCTTGATGGCGCGGCTGGCGCGGTTGATCAGGTTGTCGGCATTGCGGATTTCGGAGCCGGCGACGTCCTTCAGCTCCATCTCGATCTTGGGGAAGGTGGCGATCGCCGGAATGCCGAGTCTTGCCGCGCGTTCGGCCTCCTTCACCGCGAGATCGACGGAATAGCGGAACACGCCGGGCATGGCCGAGACTTCCTCGCGCCTGTTCTCGCCCTCGACGAGGAAGATCGGCCAGATCAGATCGTCGACGGTCAGGTGGTTCTCCTGCACCAGCCGGCGCGACCATTCGGCCTTGCGCATGCGGCGCAGCCTGCGGCTGCCGGTGATCTCGTCGACGCTGCGTCCGGCAGCGAGTTCGGGGCGGGTGAACTTGTTCATGATGTCGGCTCCAAGACTGGCGAGGTCTTACCACGGCTGATCGCCGCCGACCAAGCACCGGCCGCGACCGCCAAGGCGCGTGGCATTGTCGCGCCATTGACGCCGTGTGGCAGCCTTCGTAAGCACTTGACGAAGCATGCAGGAAGGAACGCCCGGTGGATTTCGGCGGAGGTGACGAAATACGCTTCGAGCGGCGCGGCAAGGCGGCGGTCGTCACACTGACGCGGCCGAAGGCGCTCAACGCGGTCACGCACCGCATGGTGCTTGCTCTTTCCCGGGCGCTGGCCGAGTGGGAGAGCGACGATTCGGTGGAAATCGTCGTCATTCGCGGCGAGGGCAGGGCGTTCTCGGCGGGCGGCGACATCGTCGACATCTACAAGGCGGGCATGGCGGGAAATCCGCCGGTCGGCTTCTTCCGCGACGAATACCGCCTCAACGCCGCGATCGCGCGCTTTCCGAAGCCCTACATCGCGCTGATCGACGGCATCGTGATGGGCGGCGGCGTCGGCGTGTCGTTCCACGGTTCCCACCGTGTCGTTACCGAGAACGCCGTCTTCGCGATGCCGGAGGTTGGCATCGGCTTCTTCCCCGATGTCGGCGCCAGCCACATCCTGCCGGGTCTGTCGCAAGGCTTCGGCATGTATCTGGCGCTCACCGGGGCGCGCATTCGCTGGGGCGATCAGCTGTGGAGCGGGCTTGCCACCCACGCCGTCGAAGCCGCCGACCTGGAGGCCGTCATCGAGGCGCTTGCCGAAACGGGCAACCCGAAGACGGCGCTGCGGCCGCATTGCAAGAACCCGCCGCGCGATCTGGATGACGCTGCCCTGCATCTCATTTCGCTGCATTTCACCATGGACACGCTGGATGCGGTCCTTGCCGGCCTGCGCAAGGCAGCGGAGGAGGGCGACGAGTTTGCCGGGAAGACGCTGTCGACGATGATGTCGCGCTCGCCGACCAGCCTCCATGTAGCCTTTCAGCAAATCTGCGCTGGCGCGATGCTGGAGATGGACGACTGCATGAAGATGGAGTTCCGCATCCTCAACCGGATGCTGAAGGGCCATGACTTCTACGAGGGCATCCGCGCGACCATCATCGAAAAGGGCTCGAAGCCGCACTGGCGGCCAGATTCCCTCGACAAGGTCGAACCGGAGGCCATCGACGCCTATTTCGCGCCGCTGCCGGACGGAGAACTCGAGCCGTGATGGACGCGAGCGTCGCTCCGCAGCGGCCGGGCACGACGGCGACCGAGATCGCATGGCAGGCCTTTCATCGCGTCATCGCGGCCTATTGCCTGCTGTTCGGCCTGTTCTACTGGATAAGGCTGGTCGGCTACTATCCGGGGTCGGCATGGCGGTTCGACCTGATGGCCGTGCACTGGCAGGTCGCCGCGGTCACGCTGGCGGTGCTGTTTCCCTTCGCCGCAATCGGCCTGTGGATGCTCGCGTCGTGGGGGCCGGTCGTCTGGTTCATCTGTGCGGCGTCCGAGACGGTGATGTATGTCGGCTTTCCGGAACTGTACGGGCACCGTCCGGCTGTCGTCGTCGCCCACGGCGCTGTCGCGCTCAATCTATGTGGCGCTGCGCGTCGTCATCTATCTGCAAAACCGGCGCAGGCACGCGGCCGAATAGCGGCCACGCTTTACCCGGTGTTAAGCGTCTTTCCCGTCGGCATTCCCGTAAGCACCTGTTAAGCCTGCCGTTTAAGTCGAATTTTAGAGCAATTCGATAGTGTCCCTCTCAAGGTGAAAAACAAAAAATCACCGGCGTCAAACGAGAGGCTACCACCATGATGACTTCCCGACATGCGGCAAAGCCCGCCGCCGTAAACGATGACAACCACACTGCAATTCGTTCGCTTTATCTGGAATCCCTGCAGCTCGTGGAGCGGCTTCACCGCCGTCTGCTCGACGTCATCAAGGACGAGTTCGAGCGCAAGGGCCGCAGCGACATCAACGCCATCCAGGCGCTGCTGCTGTTCAACATCGGCAATTCCGAACTGACGGCCGGCGAGCTGCGCTCGCGTGGCTACTATCTCGGCTCGAACGTCTCATACAACCTGAAGAAGCTGGTCGATCTCGGCTTCATCAACCACCAGCGTTCGCGCGTCGACCGCCGCTCGGTCCGCGTCAGCCTGACCGAGAAGGGCCAGGAGATCGCCGAGGTGGTGGGCAAGCTCTACGAGCGCCACATCGGCTCGATCGAGCAGGTCGGCGGCATCAACGCGGAAGAGTTCCGCAACATGAACCGCGCGCTGCAGCGGCTCGACCGCTTCTGGAACGACACCATCGCCTATCGCATGTGAGCGAGCAGGCGCCCGATGCGGGCGCCGCCGCACGCAGGAGGGGGAAGGGCAGCGTCTCGGCGCTGCCCTTTTTCCGTTGCGAAGGCGCCTGAATTGGTCGATCCAGGGTGGTGCAGATCAGCAACTCGTGAAGAGCCGGCTTCGCAAAGTGCCGGTCCGGCCGGCCCCATTGACGCCATATTCGGATGGCCCCAAGAGCGTAACGCAATGTCGGTCGGCCCGACGCTCGGCTCGCCATGCCGAGGGGTCTTGCCAATCGTGTCACGAGTCCACGACCGCCTGCCAGATCCGGCTGCCCGCACTGCCGCCCGGGTGGCCTTCTAAAATCAGTGCAAGCATGCAGGACCGGCGCGCCGGTCCGCCCAAGCAAACGAATCGGAGGGACGGGGATGTCCTCACAGATCAGGCGCCGGAATTTTCTCAAGGGCGCAGGCGCTTTGGCCGCGGCCGGCATCGCCGGGCCGGCCTTCGCCCAGGACGTCATCCAGGAGATCCTCAACGCGCCGCGCCACGGACGCTGGAACGACCAGTTCGACGCCCGCGCCACGCAATCCGGCGAGGTTGCGTCCAACCTGCCGGTCTTCAGCCCCGAGACGGTGACGTTCGTCGAGCGCGCGATCCAGCAATACCAGACGATCGTCGGCAGCGGCGGCTGGCCGGTCGTGCCGCCGACCAAGAAGCTGCAGCTCGGCGTCGTCGACCGCGACGTGGAGACGTTGCGCCGCCGCCTGATGATTTCGGGCGACCTTTCGCAGCGTGCCGGCATCTCGCCGGCCTTCGATTCCTACGTCGATGCCGCCCTCAAGCGCTTCCAGGCGCGTCACGGCCTGCCGGCCGACGGCGTCACCGGCCGCTACACCTATTCCGCGCTCAACGTTTCCGCACCGGTGCGCCTCGGCCAGCTCCAGACCAACCTGGTGCGACTGAAGTCGATGTCGGGCCCGCTCGGCGAGCGGTTCGTCATGGTCAACATCCCGGCCGCCCAGATCGAGGCTGTCGAGAACGGGCGCGTCGTGCTGCGCCACACCGCGATCGTAGGCAAGATCGACCGGCAGACGCCGATCCTCAATTCCAAGATCAACGAGGTGATCATCAACCCGTACTGGAATGCGCCGGTGTCGATCGTGGAAAAGGACATCATTCCGCTGATGCGGAAGGATCCGAACTACCTGACCGACATGAACATCCGCGTGATCGCGCCTGACGGCACCCAGATCGATCCGATGTCGATCGACTGGTCGACCGACGAGGCGGCGAAATACCGCTTCCGCCAGGACCCGGGCAAGATCAACGCCATGGCGTCGGTGAAGATCAACTTCCCGAATCCATATTCGGTCTACATGCACGACACGCCGCAGCAGAGCCTGTTCAACGACCAGGAGCGCTTCCACTCCTCGGGCTGCGTGCGCGTGCAGAACGTCCGCGACCTCGTCACCTGGCTGTTCAAGAACACGCCCGGATGGGATCGCCGCCGCTTCGAGCAGACGATCAAGACCGACGAGGACGTGCACGTCCAGCTCGCCGATCCGGTGCCGGTCTACTTCACCTACATCGATGCCTGGTCGACGGGCGACGGTGTCGTGCAGTTCCGTGACGACATCTACGGTCGCGACGGCGTCGAGGATCTGCAGATCTCCAGCAACTGATCCTTCGCAGGACCGCGGCAGCCTTTGTCAGGCCTCCTCGCCCGGTCAGTCGCGCAGCACCAGAACGTCTTCGGGCGAAAAGCTGATGGTCGCCGGCGAGCCCGCCCTTGGCGGCGGCGCCGACGGCTTGTTGAACGTGTCGAGCGAGATCTGCCCGCCGCCGACATCCATGCGGATGCGGATCACCGAGCCGAGGAAGCTGACGTCCGCAATCGTGCCGTCGAGCGTCGCATGCGACCCGTTCAGCCTGCCGATCGTCACTGCTTCAGGTCGCAGCGCCAGCGAGACCGGCTGTCCGGGAGCGCGGCCATCGAGGGGACGGCCCAGTTTGATCTCGCCGCCCTCGACTGCGACGCTGCCGCTGGCGGCGTCGCTCACCGTGCCGTTCAAAATGTTCAGCGTCCCCACGAACGATGCGACGAAACGGCTCGCGGGACGATTGTAGACCTCGAACGGAGTCCCGATCTGGTCCGCCTTTCCGGCGTTCATCACCATGATCCGGTCCGAGATCGACAGCGCCTCTTCCTGATCGTGCGTGACGAAGATGGTGGTGATGCCGAGTTCCTTCTGGATTTCGCGGATCTCCTCGCGCAGCGAGACGCGGATTTTTGCGTCGAGTGCTGACAGCGGTTCGTCGAGCAGAAGCATCGAGGGCCGCACGGCGAGCGCGCGGGCCAGCGCCACGCGCTGCTGCTGGCCGCCGGAAAGCTGATAGGGGTAGCGCTTCTCGAAGCCGGCGAGCCCGATCAGCTTCAGCATTTCGCCGGTGCGCGCTGCCGCCTCGTCACGGGCCGTGCCGGCGAGCTTCAACCCGAAGCCGATATTGCCGGCCACCGTCATGTTGGGAAACAGCGCATAGGCCTGGAACACCATGCCGATATTGCGCTGGTTCGGCCTGAGGTTGGTGACATCCACCCCGTCGACCAGGATACGCCCGGCGTTTGGCCGCTCGAAGCCGGCGATCATCCGCAGAACCGTGGTCTTGCCGCACCCCGATGGCCCCAGGAACGAGACGAACTCGCCCCTGGAGATCGACAGGTCGACCTGCTTGACGACCGTGTGGTCGCCGAAGCTCTTCGTCAGGCCCTCGAGGCGGAGGAAATCGTCGCTCACTTGATCGCCCTCTCTCAGTCGCGATGGCTTGACGTTTTCGGGGCGAAGCGCGCCAGCAGCTGGATCATGCCCATGGCGCCCCAGGTGATGATGAAAGCCATGATCGCGAGTGCGGCCGGCTCGTAGGCCTTGTTGGCGCCGACGTTCTGCATGTAAGGGCCGAAGGCCGGCCGGTTGAGCAGGCTTGCCATCACGAACTCGCCGATCACGATCGCAAAGGTCAGGAATGCGCCCGAGAGCACCGCGATCAGGATGTTGGGGAAGATCACCCGCATCAGGATCGTCGGCGTGCTGGCGCCCATGATCGTGGCGGCTTCGCTGAGCGTGCGCACGTCGATCGCCCGCAGGCCCGTATCCACCGCTCGGTACATGTAGGGCATGGCGAGCGTCACGTAGCCGAAGGTGAGCAGCACGTTGGTGCCGCCCGCCGATGCCGTGAACGGCAGCCAGGACGACGAGTTGAACATCCGGATGTAGCCGAACACCAGGATGATCGGCGGCACGATCAGCGGCAGCAGCGTGATGAACTCGACGACCGGTCTCAACGACGGCAGCCTGAGGCGCACGAAATAGGCTGCCGGCACGATCAGCAAGATACCGACCACGATCGTGCACAACGCGATCACCACCGAATAGGTGAAGGTCTGGCGAAACAGCGGGTCGCCAAGCACATTGGCGTAGGCAGCGAAACTGTATTCGTTGCGCTTCAGGCGCAGGGAGAATTCGAAGGTGGCGACCAGCGGCAGCAGGAAATACGCGCCGCCAAGCACGAACGTGAGCCAGGGAAGGAGGCGCGAGCGCTTCATTTCAGCCACCGCTCGGCCCGGGTTCTCAGCACGATGTAGAGCACGTTCGCGCCGCCGGTGATCACGATCATGCCAAGCGCCAGGGCGGCACCGAGGTTCTCGTTGTGCAGCACGTCGCCGCGGATCTGCGCATAAAGGAGGATCGGCACGATGTTGAGCGAGGAGCCGGTCAGCGCATAGGCGGTGGCGATCGCGCCGAAGGCGTTGGCGAACAGCAACGCCAGCGTTCCGAGGATGCTCGGCCACAGAACCGGCAGGCCGACATAGCGCCAGAACTGGATGCTCGACGCGCCCAGCGTCTCGGCGGCTTCGCTCCACTCGCGCCTGATGCCGTCGATCGCCGGCATGACGATCAGCACCATCAGCGGAATCTGGAAATAGAGATAGGTGAGCGTCAGGCCCCAGAAGCTCAGAAGGTTGAAGCCGGCGCGGTAGATGTCGAAGTGCAGCCACGTGCGCAGCACCAGGGTGACCAGGCCGAGTCGGCCGAGCGTGGCCAGGAACGCGAAGGCCAGGGGAACGCCGGCGAAGTTGGAGGCCACGCCGGAGAAGGTCATGACGGTTGACCTGATCCAGTTCGGCAGGCCGCCGCGTCCCACCGCCAGCGCCAGCACGAGACCGGCGAGTGCGCCGAGAATAGCCGACGCCGCCGACACCTTGAGCGAAATGACGTAGGCGTTGACGATGACCGGCTGCGTCAGCAGCGCGAAGTTCGCGAGCGTCAGATTGCCGTCGTGATCGAAAAACGCGCCGCTCACCAGCCCCAGCGTCGGCAACAGCAGGAACAGGAGAGCGAAGATCAGGAACGGCGCGACGCCCAGCGCACTCGCGGAAGAAAGCGCGCGCAACGTTCCGGCGATCGATGGGCGGCCGCCGCCGACCGGCCCGGCATCCGCCGGGCCGGCCACGTCGCCCTCGCGGGCGGCGGTTTGACTACTTGGCGACATCTGCGCCGACGACGCTGTCCCAATCCTTGGCGATCACTTCCTTGGCCTTGGCCTGGTCGTCGAGCGAGGGGAACACCGCCTTGGCGTAGTTGTCGGCAGGCGGAAGCTTGTCGAGCAGGTCCTGCGGGATCGAGCCGGCCTTGGTCATCGCGTTGAACCGGATCGGATGGCAGTATCCCTTCAGCCAGCCGAGCTGGCCTTCGTCGGAATAAAGATACTCCATCCACAGCTTGGCGGCGTTGGGATGCGGCGCGTAGGCGCTGATCGCCTGGATGTAGACGCCGGCGATGACGCCGCTCGACGGCACGATGGTGTCGACCGGCGGGTTGCCCTGCAGATTGTCGCGGTCGGCCAGCGACAGGTAGTCCCAGCGCACGATGATCGGCGTGGCGCCCTGGGCCAGCGTGGCCGACTTGCCGGTGACCGGAACGAAATTGCCGGCCTTGTTGAGGGCGGCATAGAAGTCGAGGCCGTCCTTGGCGATCTGCGTGGCGTCGCTCGAGCCCTTGGAGAGGCCCGCGGCATAGACGCCCATGATGGCCTGGGCAGCCGAGCGCGGGTCGCCCGCCAGCGCCACCGCGTTGGCATAGTCGGGCTTCATCAGGTCGGCCCAGTCGGCGGGCGGATTGGCGACGAGGTCCTTGTTCACCTCGAAGGCCATGACGCCGTAATAGTCGCCGTACCAGTAGCCGTCGGCGTCCTTGGCGCTGTCGGGAATGTCGTCCCAGGTCGAGACCTTGTAAGGCTGGATCAGCCCGTCGGCCTTGGCGGAGGGACCGAACGAAAGACCGACGTCGATCACGTCCGGGGCCTGCGGACCCTTGTTGTCCTTGTTCGCCTTGATGGCTTCGATCTCGTCGCCGGAGCCGGCGTCAGGGTTGAGTTCGTTGACGGTCAGGCCATACTTGGCCTTGAAGCCCTCGATCAGGTCGCCGTAACCGCACCAGTCGTGCGGCAGGGCGATGGTGGTCAGCGAGCCTTCCTGCTTGGCGGCCGCGACGAGGTCGTCCATGCTTGCTGCCGAGGAAATCGCCGTCGACGTCATCAGCGTCGCGGCGGCGAATGCGAGTACCTGCCCCGTTGGTTTCAACATTTTTCTCTCCGTTGATCCGGCGCCCCACGACGCGCCAACCAAGGCGCACTAGCCGAGTCCGATGACAGTCCGATGAAGCGGCCCGTCGGGTGCCAATCACGGAATTAGCCACGTATTTCGCCGGCTAGCAATCGGAATTCCGCTGAGGAAGGTGGCCGGGCAGGCTGGCCGATCAGGCCTCGGCGCGGGCGGCGGCACGCCTTTCGAGGCGTGCGCGGATGCTCTCGACGGTGGCCCGCGGCGTCGCGGCGAACAGCGTCTTCGTGTAGCTGTGCTTGGGGTCGGTGAAGACCTCGTCGCGGCTGCCGTATTCCACCGCCTCGCCGAAATACATGACCATCACGTCGTCGGCGATGTAGCGCACGACCGACAGGTCGTGGCTGATGAAGACGTAGGTCAGCCCGAACTCGTCCTGCAGGTCGGCTAGCAGGTTCAGCACCTGCGCCTGAACCGACAGGTCGAGCGCGGAAACCGGTTCGTCGAGCACAAGCAGTCGCGGGTTGAGCATCAGGGCACGCGCGATTGCGATGCGCTGGCGCTGGCCGCCCGAGAACATGTGTGGGTAGCGGTTGAAGTGCTCCGGCCGCAGTCCGACCTTCAGCAGCATCTGCATGGCCCGGTCCCGGCGCTCGGCGGACGGCACGTTGGTATTGATGACCAGCGGCTCGGCCAGCACATCGCCGATCTTCTGGCGCGGGTTGAGCGAGCCGTAGGGGTTCTGAAAGACGATCTGCACCTTCTGCCGCAGTTCTGGCGTCAGCCCGTGCCGTGCGATGTCGACGGTTGCGCCGTCGATGATCAGCTCGCCCGAGGTCGGCTCGTCGATCATCGTGATCATGCGCGCCAGCGTGGACTTGCCGCAGCCGCTTTCCCCGACCACCGCCAGCGTCTTGCCCTTCTCGACGCTGAGGCTCACGCCCTTGACGGCATGGATCGTCCTCGCCGTACCGAAAAGGCCGCCGCTCGACATGGTAGTCGCGCACCAGGTTGCGCGTCTCGAGCACGATCTCGCTCATGGCCGCGCCTCGTCGGAAACGGGGTCGATGAAGTCGTAGTCGGCGATCGTCGGCAACCTGTCGCCGACCGCATTGTCGGGCAGGGCAGAAAGCAGCGCCTTGGTGTAGCGGTTCTTCGGCGCCTCGAAGAGGGTGAGCACGTCGGCCTCCTCCATCTTGCGCCCCTGGAACTGCACGATCACGCGATCCGCCGTTTCGGCCACCACGCCCATGTTGTGGGTGATCATGATCATCCCCATGCCGTGTTCGACCTGCAACTGCATCAGCAGGTCGAGGATCTGCTTCTGTATGGTCACATCGAGGGCTGTCGTGGGCTCGTCGGCGATCAGCAGCTTCGGATTGCAGGCGATCGCCATGGCGATCATCACGCGCTGGCACTGGCCTCCCGACATCTGGTGCGGGAAGGCGCCGAGCCTGTCGGCTGCGTCCTTGATGCCGACGGATTCCAGCAGCTCGACCGTGCGGTCGCGCCTCTGCCTTCGGTCGAGCCCCATGTGGAAGCGCAGCGTCTCCTCGATCTGGAAGCCGACCGTGAAGCATGGGTTGAGGCTGGCGATGGGCTCCTGGAAGATCATCGCGATGTCCTTGCCGACGATCCTGCGCCGGTCGCCGGGCGACAGGTTGAGGATGTCGCGACCCTCGAACGTCATCTTGTCCGCCGTCACCGTCGCCGTCCACGGCAGCAGTCCCATGACGGCCAGCATGGAGACCGACTTGCCGGAGCCGGACTCGCCGACGATAGCCAGCACCTCGCGCTCGTTGACTGAGAGCGAGACGCCGTCCACGGCCCGGAAGGGGCCGGTGGCGGTGGAAAAGTCGACGACGAGATTTTCGATTTCGAGCAGGGCCATGGTCACGACCTCTTCAGCTTCGGGTCGAGCGCGTCGCGCAGGCCGTCGCCGACGAGGTTGATCGCCAGCACGGTGATCAGGATGGCGAGACCCGGGAAGGTGACCACCCACCATGCCCGCAGGATGAACTCGCGCGATTCGGCCAGCATCGTGCCCCATTCCGGCGTCGGCGGCTGTGCCCCCATGCCGAGGAAGCCGAGCGCTGCCGCATCGAGCACCGCGTTCGAGAACGACAGTGCCGCCTGCACGATCAGCGGCGACAGCGAGTTCGGCAGGATGGTCCTGAACATCAGCCGCCCGGAGCCGGCGCCAGCGACGCGCGCAGCGGTGACGTAGTCGCGTGTCTTTTCCGACATCACTGCCGCACGCGTCAGGCGCACATAGTGCGGCTGCTGGACGATGGCGATGGCGATCATGGCGTTCGTCAGGCTGGGGCCGAGGATCGCCACCAGCGCCAGGGCAAGAAGCAGGCTCGGGAACGCCAGGATGATGTCCATGATGCGCATCACCAGCGTGTCGAACCAGCCGCCGAAATAGCCGGCCAGAAGCCCGATCGTCACGCCGACCACCAGCGCGCCGGCGACCACGACGCAGCCGACGAACAGCGAGTAGCGGCTGCCGTAGATGAGGCGCGACAGCATGTCGTGGCCGACCGGGTCGGTGCCCAGCACGAACTTCCATGATCCGCCGTCCTGCCAGGCGGGCGGCGTCAGGAAGAAGTCGCGAAACTGCTGGCTGGCGCTGTAGGGCGCCAGGAAATCGGCGAAGACGGCGACCAGCACGATCAGGACGAACACGCCGAGCCCGATCACGGCCCCGCGGTTTTCGGCAAAATACGCCCAGAACTCGCCCAGTACCGCCATGCGCGGGGATTCTGCGGCGAGTTCCTCGGATTCGGCTTCCATGCGGCTCATGTGGTCACCCCGTGTGCCGGATGCGCGGGTTGATCAGCCCGTAGAGCAGGTCGACCACCAGGTTGACCAGCATGATGATGACGGCGATCAGCAGCAGGCCGCCCTGCACGGCCGGATAGTCGCGGCGGAAGATGGAATCGACCATCCACTTGCCGACGCCGGGCCAGGAAAAGATCGATTCGGTGAGGATGGCGCCGGCCATCAGCACGCCGACCTGCAGGCCGATCGTGGTGACGACCGGGATCAGCGCGTTGCGCAGCGCGTGCAGGCCGATGACGCGGCGGGGGGGCAGGCCCTTGGCGCGCGCGGTGCGCACATAGTCCTCGCCCAGCACTTCCAGCATGGCCGAACGCGTCTGCCGCGCGATCACCGCAAGCGGGATCGTGGCGAGCACGATCGAAGGCAGTATCAGGTGGCTGGCCGCCGACCGGAAGGCGCCGGCCTGGCCCGAAAGCAGGCTGTCGATCAGCATGAAGCCGGTGACTTGCGGGAAATAATAGAGAAGCGAGATGCGGCCCGAGACCGGCGTCCAGCCGAGCACGCCGGAAAACAGGATGATGAGCAGCAGGCCCCACCAGAAGATCGGCATCGAGTAGCCGACGAGCGCGGTCCCCATCACGGTCTGGTCGAGCCAGGTGCCGCGCCGCATCGCGGCGATCACGCCGAGCGGAATGCCGATCGCGGTGGCCAGGATGATCGCGCAGATCGAAAGCTCGAGCGTCGCCGGGAAGAGCACCGAAAACTCGGAAAGCACCGGCCGGTGTGTCACCAGCGAGCGGCCGAGATCGCCGTGCAGGACCGAATTCAGAAAATCGAAATACTGCACCCAGATCGGCCGGTCGAAGCCGAGCTGGTGCATGAGTTCGGCATGCCGCTCCGGGCTGACGCCGTGTTCGCCGGCAAGAAGCAGCACCGGATCGCCCGGCAGCAGCCGGATGAAACCGAACGCGGCTACAGTGATGCCGACGAAGGTCGGAACCAGCAGGCCGATGCGCAGGAGAAGGAAACGGAGCATATCGTATCAACAAAAGGTCCGGCCGCCTCGTGCTCCGCCGCGAACGGCGGAGCGGTGAGAGGCGGCCGAAGATTTTACTCGGCGATGTCCACGCCGTCGAAACGGTGCGAGCCGAGCGGGTCCATCTTGTAGTTCTGGACCGACTTCAGCATCGGCATGTAAACGACGGAATGGGCGAGCGTGGCCCAAGGAGCCTGTTCCTTGAAGACCTCCTGCGCCTGCCGGTAGAGATCGGCGCGCTTTTCCTGGTCCGGGATGGTCTTGGCTTCCTGGATCAGTTTCTCGAACTTGTCGTTGCAGAACTCGGCAACGTTGTTCGAGGTGCCGACGCCGTCGCAGCCGAGAAGCACGGCCAGGAAGTTGTCGGGGTCGCCGTTATCACCGGTCCAGCCGAGGATGACCGCACCGTCATGGTCCTTCTCGCCGGCGCGCTTGAGATACTCGCCCCACTCGTAGGAGACGATCTCGGCGTCGACGCCGACCTTGGCCAGGTCGGACTGGATCAGCTCGGCCGTGCGGCGGGCGTTCGGCATGTAGGGACGCTGCACCGGCATGGCCCAGATCTTCATCTGCAGGTTGTCGACGCCTGCATCCTTGAGCATCTGCTTGGCCTTCTCCGGGTCGTACGGATCGTCCTTGATGTCGTCGTTGTAGCCCCACATCGTCGGCGGGATCGGGTTCTTGGCGACTGAGCCGGAGCCCTGGAATACGGCGTCGATGATCGCCTTCTTGTTGATCGCCATGTTCAGCGCCTTGCGCACCTCGACCTTGTCGAACGGCGCCTGGCTGGTGTTGTAAGCGAGATAGGCGACGTTGAGGCCGTTCTGCTCCATCACCTGGATCTTGTCGTCGGCCTTCATTGCGTCGACGTCGGCCGGGGCCGGGTACGGCATGATCTGGCACTCGCCGGCCTGCAGCTTCTGGTAACGAACCGCCGCATCAGGCGTGATGGCGAAGACCAGGTCGTCGATCGGCTGCTTGCCGTCCCAGTAGTCCGGGTTGGCCTTGTAGCGGATCACCGCGTCCTTCTGGTAGGCGACGAACTGGAAGGGGCCCGTGCCCAGCGGCTGCTGGTTGAGCATTTCCATGTTGTCGTCGGCCTTCAGCTTGTCGGCGTATTCCTTCGACATGATCGAGGCGAAATCCATCGCCATGTTGGCGATGAACGGGGCCTCCTGGCGCGTCAGCACGAACTTGACGGTGTAGTCGTCGACCTTCTCGACGCTCTTCAGCAGGTCGGGCATCGACATGGCGTCGAAATACTGCCACTGGCCGCCGGCGTAGTTGTACCAGGGGCTGTCCTTGTCGAGCATGCGGGTGAAGGAGAACACCACGTCGTCGGCGTTGAAGTCGCGCGTCGGGGTGAAGAAGTCGGTGGTCTGGAACTTCACGCCCTTGCGCAGGTGGAACGTGTATTCCAGCCCGTCATCCGACACGTCCCAGCTCTCGGCGAGGCCGGGAATGACCTCGGTGGTGCCTCGCTTGAACTCGACCAGCCGGTTGTAGACTGGCTTCGACGAGGCATCGAAATCGGTTCCCGCGGTGTAGAGACCGGGATCGAAGCCCGCCGGTGAACCCTCCGAGCAGTAGACGAGCGTCTTTGCGCTGGCTGCTCCGCCGAGCATCGTCGCGGCGAACAACGCGGCCGCGAATGCCATCTTTTTCTTCATTGAAGTCTCCCTCAGTGTTTCGAGCCGGTCACGCCGGCCCTTGGGATGCGCATATGCACGAACCCGCGGAAGCATGGCAACAGCCGGGCGGGCTTCCGTTGCGCAAGCTGCAATATTGTCTCCCCTCGGCAATTGGGAAGGGGCGGGCTTCGTGGCGGGGCCGATTTGTCACCGTCGGCGTTGTCAGGGCAGGGTAGCCGGAGGGGCAGGCTGCCCGCGTCGTGGCCGGCCGACGCTTGGCGCGCGGCGCCCAAAGTGATAAGCGCCCGCTGTTCTAGCCAACACGCTTCCTCGAAGGGTTTCACCGACATGGCAAGTGCGCATGCCGCCTCGGCCGCAGCCGATTCATTCTTCAACACGCCGCTTTCCGAGCGCGATCCCGAGATTTTCTCCGCCGTTGGCAAGGAACTTGGCCGGCAGCGCCACGAGATCGAGCTGATTGCGTCGGAAAACATCGTCAGCCGCGCGGTGCTGGAGGCGCAGGGCACCATCCTGACCAACAAATATGCCGAGGGCTATCCAGGCAAGCGCTACTACGGCGGCTGCGAGTTCGTCGATGTCGTCGAGACGCTGGCGATCGAGCGCGCCAAGAAGCTGTTCGGCTGCAACTTCGCCAACGTCCAGCCCAACTCCGGCAGCCAGATGAATCAGGCCGTGTTCCTGGCCCTTCTCAATCCCGGCGACACCTTCATGGGGCTCGACCTCAACTCGGGCGGCCATCTCACCCACGGCTCGCCGGTCAACATGTCCGGCAAGTGGTTCAACGTCGTCTCCTACGGCGTGCGCCGCGACGACCACTTGCTCGACATGGACGAGATCGAGCGGATGGCTCACGCGCACAAGCCAAAGCTGATCCTGGCCGGCGGCACCGCCTATTCGCGCATCTGGGACTGGAAGCGGTTCCGCGAGATCGCGGATGCGGTCGGCGCCTGGCTGATGGTCGACATGGCGCATATCGCGGGCCTGGTGGCCGGAGGCGTTCATCCGAGCCCGCTGCCGCACGCCCACGTCGTTACCACTACCACGCACAAGTCGCTGCGCGGCCCGCGCGGCGGCATGATTCTCTGCAATGACGAGGACATCGCCAAGAAGATGAATTCGGCGGTGTTCCCCGGCCTTCAGGGCGGCCCGCTAATGCACGTGATCGCGGCCAAGGCCGTGGCCCTCGGCGAGGCATTGCAGCCGGAATTCAAGGCCTATGCCAGGGACGTCGCGGCCAACGCCAAGGCGCTCGCGGAAAGCCTGAAGGATACAGGCCTCGACATCGTCTCCGGCGGCACCGACAACCACCTGATGCTGGTCGACCTGCGGCCCAAGAATGCCACCGGAAAGCGGGCGGAGGCAGCACTCGGCCGTGCCAACATCACCTGCAACAAGAACGGCATCCCGTTCGATCCCGAAAAGCCTTTCGTCACCTCCGGCGTCCGGCTGGGCACGCCGGCCGGTACGACGCGCGGCTTCGGCCAGGCCGAGTTCCGTGAAATCGGCCATCTGATCGCCGAGGTGCTGGACGGGCTGAAGGCGGCGAATTCCGACGACGGCAACGCCGCCGTCGAGGCCGCCGTGAAGGAAAAGGTGATCGCGCTGACCGACCGCTTCCCGATCTACTCCTATATGGATTGAGATCGCTCGCACCGTCCTTCTTGAAATCGCCTGGCACCGGTAATACCTTGCCTGAGCAATGTAATACCGAGGTTGGGGGATGAGCACTAAGGTGACGAGCAAGGGCCAGGTGACGATCCCCAAGGCCGTGCGTGATCTGCTCGAACTGAAGCCGGGCAGCGAGGTGACGTTTCGCTACGGGCCAAATCGCGAAATCATACTGGAGCGCGCAGACGGCGAGCGGCCGCCGAGCAGGTTCGAGAAGCTTCGAGGGCACGCCGGCGCCGGACCGACGACGGACGAGATCATGAAGATGCTGCGCGGTGACGATTGACGCTGGTCGACACCAACGTCCTGCTCGATCTGGTGACCGACGACTCGCAGTGGTTCGACTGGTCGGCAAAGGCGATGGAGGTGGAGGCGGTCAAGGGCCCGCTCTGCATCAACGCGGTCATCTATGCCGAGCTTTCGACGCGCTACGAGAGTGTCGAGGCAGTCGACGAGTTCGTTACGCAGGCCGGATTGCAGATCGTTGAAATACCGAGGGCGGCAGCCTTCCTCGCGGGCAAGGCATTCGTTCGCTATCGCTCGGCCGGAGGGACAAAATCCGGGGTTCTGTCGGACTTTTTCATAGGTGCTCATGCCGCGGCGCTGGACATCCCGGTTCTGACCCGCGATGTGAGGCGATACCGCACCTATTTTCCGAATCTGCGCCTCGTCGCGCCCCAGATGAACTGAACCGCTCATGCGTTGTCCCTACTGCCAGTCCGAAGACACACAGGTGAAAGATTCCAGGCCCGCCGAGGACGGATCGGCGATCCGCCGCCGCCGCGTCTGCCCGGTCTGCGGCGGCCGTTTCACCACCTTCGAGCGGGTGCAGCTTCGCGACCTCGATCGTGCTCAAGAAGTCGGGCCGCAAGGTGCCGTTCGACCGCGACAAGCTGATGCGCTCCGTCGACATCGCGCTGAGGAAGCGCAATGTCGATCCAGAGCGCGTCGAGCGCGCGGTGTCCGGCATCGTGCGCCAGCTCGAAAGCACCGGCGAGACCGAAGTGCCGTCCGACGAGATCGGCCGCCTCGTCATGGAGGCGCTGAAGTCGCTCGACGACGTCGCCTATGTCCGCTTCGCCTCGGTCTACCGCAATTTCCGCGAGGCCAAGGACTTCCACGACGTGCTGGGCGAATTGCGCGGCGAGGAGGAAGAGGAGGCCGGCTGACATGGCCGCCGCCGGCTCGTCCGCCAGCGAAACCGACCGCCGCTTCATGGCCGCGGCGATCCGCCTGTCGCGCCGCCATCTCGGCCTGACCTCCACCAATCCCTCCGTCGGCACGCTGATCGTGCGCGACGACGGCGCTGGGCCGGTGATCGTTGGGCGCGGCGTCACCGCGCTCGGCGGACGGCCGCACGCCGAGCCGCAGGCGCTTGCGGAAGCCGGCGAAGCGGCGCGTGGCGCGACCGCCTACGTCACGCTGGAACCCTGCGCCCATCACGGCCGCACGCCTCCTTGCGCGGAAGCGTTGGTGACGGCGGGCGTGGCACGCGTGGTCGGCGGCGCCAACGATCCTGACGAGCGGGTCGCGGGCCGCGGCTACGCCATCCTGCGGGCCGCCGGCATCGAGGTCACCGAAGGCGTGCTCGCCGAGCGAAGCGGCCGACTGCATGGCCGGCTACCTGATTCGCTCCACCAGGAAGCGGCCGGAAGTGACTCTGAAGCTTGCGGTTTCCGCCGACGGAATGATCGGCCGAAAAGGCGAGGGGCAGGTCAGGATCACCGGCGACGTCTCGCGCGCCCAGGTCCATCTGATGCGCGCGCAATCGGACGCGATCCTCGTCGGCATCGGCACCGCACTTGCCGACGATCCCGATCTTACCTGCCGCCTGCCCGGTCTCGAAGCCCGCTCGCCGGCGCGCATCGTGCTCGACATGTCGGCGCGCCTGCCCGCCGGTTCGAAGCTTGCCGCCACCGCACGCGCCGTGCCGGTGATGATCGCCGCCGGTGCGAGTGTGAATGCCGGCCGCAAGCAGCAACTGAGCGCGCTGGGCGTCACCTTCCTCGCGGCCGAGGAAGTCGAGGGCAGGATCGCCCTGCCGGAACTGCTGGAAGACCTCGCAGCCCGCGGATTCTCGACCGTTCTCGTCGAGGGCGGCGCCGAGACGGCGAGACATTTTCTCGACGAGGATCTGGTCGACCGCATCGCGCTCTTCACCGGCCCGAACACGGTCGGCGCGGGCGGAGTCCCGTCACCATTGACGCGGGGGACCGTCCCGGCGGGCTTTCGGCCTGACGCGCGAAGCGGTCTATGGCGAAGATCGTTTTGCCGAGTTCAGGAGAGAGTCGCTGATGTTCACCGGCATCGTCACCGACGTGGGCACGGTCGCCTCGGTCTCGCCGTTGCCGGAGGGAAAGCGTTTCAGGATCGAGACCGCCTACGATCCGAGGACCATCGACATCGGCGCCTCGATCTCCTGTGCCGGCGTCTGCCTCACCGTGGTGGCACTTCCCGACGAGACGTCAAACCAGCGTTGGTTCGAGGTCGAGGCGTGGGAAGAGGCGCTGCGGCTGACGACGGCCGCGGACTGGCAGGAAGGTACCCGCATCAACCTCGAGCGTGCGCTGAAGATCGGCGACGAACTCGGCGGCCATATCGTCGCCGGCCACGTCGACGGCGTGGCCGAAATCGTGGCGCGCGAGGACGAGGGCGAGGCGGTGCGGTTCACGCTCGAGGCGCCGCCGGAGCTTGCGAAGTTCATCGCGCCGAAAGGCTCGGTCGCGCTCGACGGCACGTCGCTGACCGTCAACCGCGTCGAAAAGACCCGTTTCGACGTGCTCCTGATCCATCATTCGCTCACCGTCACCACCTGGGGCGAGCGCCGGGTCGGCGACCGGGTCAATCTGGAGATCGACACGATGGCGCGCTATGCGGCAAGGCTCGCCGAAGCGTCCTCGCAGGGGCTTTGACGGCCGCGCCGAACCGTTGCACATGGCCGTGTCTTGCGAAATGCGGTGGTCAACGGTTTGCGCTTTCTCTCGCCGACCATTTGGGGGCGGCCGCCGCCGGAAGTCTCCGACCATCGCCCGCTGCTTCTCGACATCGCCTGACGCAGCGGACGGCGTCGCTTGGAAGATTTCCGTCCCGAATTGGCTTGCGGCGAACCGCTGGCCGGCCTAAGTCAGCGGCTCGTTTCGAGGGACTTCGATGACCGCTTCCAGAAAACCGCATCTGCTGATCGTCGAGGCTCGTTTCTATGACGAGCTCGCGGATGCACAGCTCGCCGGCGCCAAGGCAGCGCTGGAAGCCGCCGGCGCGACGTTTGACGTCGTCACCGTCCCCGGCGCGCTGGAAGTCCCTGCGGCCATTTCCTTCGCGCTTGACGCCGCCGACAAGGACGGCACCGAATATGACGGCTTCGTCGCGCTTGGCTGCGTCATCCGCGGTGAAACGCACCATTTCGACATCGTCGCCAACGAGTTGGCCCGCGCCTTGATGGACCTGGCCGTCAACGAGTTTGTCGCGCTCGGCAACGGCATCCTGACCGTCGAGAACGAGGCGCAGGCCTGGGCGCGCGCCAAGATCGACCAGGGCGACAAGGGCGGTGACGCCGCGCGTGCCGCGCTGGCCATGATCGCTCTGCGCAACCGGCTGGGAGCGTGATCGGCTTGGCTGACGAGGCACAGGACAGGATCCGCGAGTTTCGCCCCGCCAACAAGCGCGGGGCCGCGCGACTTGCCGCCGTGCAGGCGCTCTACCAGATGGATGTCGCCGGCAGCGGGCTGCTCGAGATTGCCGCCGAATACGAGACCTTCCGGCTGGGCAAGGAGGTCGACGGCGCGCTCTACCGCGAGGCCGACCCGCAATGGTTCCGTGCCATTCTGTCGGGCGTGGTCGAGAACCAGAAGACCGTGGACCCTGTCATCCGCGCCGCACTCACCGAGGATTGGCCGTTGTCGCGGCTCGATTCCACCTTGCGCGCCATCCTGCGCGCCGGCGTCTACGAGCTGATGAAGCGTGCCGACGTGCCGGTCGCCGTCATCGTCTCGGAATATGTCGACATCGCCCGCGCCTTCTATGACGAGGACGAGCCGAAGCTGGTGAACGCGGTGCTCGACCGCGTTGCGCGCCGGCTACGCGGCGAGGGCAGGGGCGGGGACAAACCGGCATGAGCACGGCGGCCGTCGTCTCGCATCCGAGGCGGATCGCACTCATCCTTGCAATGCTCCAAGCCGTGGTTGGCGCCTGCGCCCCGATCTCGATTTCCCTCGGCGCTCTAGCAGGGGTCTACCTGCTCGGTCCCGACAAGTCGCTGGCGACTGCGCCGGTGACCGGCTTCAACGTCGGCGTCGCGCTGGGCGCATTGCCGGCCGCGATGATCGCCCGGGCGATCGGTCGCCGCAACGGCTTCATGGTCGGCACGCTGTTTTCCGCGCTGGGCGGCGGCGTGGCGGCGCTGGCGCTCTTCCATTCCAGCTTTTGGCTGTTCGCGCTCGGCCTGCTGGTGATCGGCAGCGGCAACTCGTTCGTCCAGCAATACCGCTTCGCCGCAGCCGACAACGCGCCGGCCGAATTCAAGCCGCGCGCCATCTCCTGGGTGCTTGGTGGCGGCGTCTTCGCAGCTATCATCGGCCCGCAGACCGTCATCTTTACGCGTGAGCTTTTGGCGCCGGTGATGTTCGCCGGCTCCTTCGTCGCCATCATCGGCCTTGCCGCGATAGGACTGATCGCGCTGTCCTTCCTGCGCCTGCCGAAGGACGAGCCGATCGACACCACCGACCACAGGCAGGCCGAGCGCCCGCTGGGCGAGATCCTCGCGCAGCCGCGCCTGCTCGTCGCCTTCCTCTGCGCCGTCGGCTCCTACGCGCTTATGAGTTTCGTCATGACCGGAGCGCCGCTTGCCATGGTCGGCTGCGGCTTCACCCCCGACGAGGCGACCCTCGGCATCTCGTGGCACGTGATGGCGATGTTCGCGCCGAGCTTCGTCACCGGGCGGCTGATCGCCCGCTTCGGCAAGGAAACGATCGTGGCCACCGGCCTGGCGCTGCTGGTCGCCTGCGCCGTCGTGGCGCTGTCGGGCATCCATCTCTGGCAGTTCTGGAGCGCGCTGATCCTGCTCGGGGTCGGCTGGAACTTCGGCTTCATCGGCGCCACCGCGATCCTCGCCGAAACCTATCGTCCTTCCGAGAAGAACAAGGTGCAGGGCATCCACGATTTCGTCCTGTTCTCGTGCGTGGCGCTCGCCTCGCTGGCATCGGGCCAGGTCTACAACGCCTGGGGCTGGGACATGCTCGCCTGGGTCGTGTTCCCGGTGACCGCCATCTGCCTCGGCGCACTCGGCGTCCTGCTCGTTCTGCGCCGTCCCGGACCCACGCTTCGGACCCGCTGACAGCCGTCAACTCCCGGAGAGTCTCTGCAAGCGGGGAACTGGGTTCTAAATCGGTTCGCACTCTTGATGCCCGCGCAAGTCGTGGGAAACATGGCCGAAATCCAACAAGACCTTGACGTTGAAGAGGCGGTTACGCATAAGCCGCTGCGAAAGACCGGCCCCCGGTCTCGCTCACAAGAAAGGGTCCGCGGAGGGGTTTTGCGGGCCAGATCAAGGGAAAATCGGCAATGACAATCCTTTACATCGTCATCGCCTGCGGCCTGCTTTCGATTGTTTATGCCATCTGGGCGACGCAATCGGTTCTGGCGGCCGACCAGGGCAATGCACGCATGCAGGAAATCGCCGGCGCCATTCGTGAGGGCGCGACGGCATATCTGACGCGCCAGTACACGACGATCGCGATCGTCGGCGTCGTCGTGTTCCTGCTGGCATGGTGGCTGCTTTCGGGCGCTGCCTGCGATCGGCTTCGCCATCGGCGCCATCCTGTCGGGCGCGGCCGGCTTCATCGGCATGAACGTGTCGGTGCGCGCCAACGTCCGCACCGCGCAGGCCGCCTCCAACAGCCTCGCCGCCGGCCTCGAGATCGCCTTCAAGTCGGGCGCGATCACCGGCATGCTGGTGGCCGGCCTCGCGCTGCTCGGCGTTTCCGTCTACTACTGGATGCTGACCGGCCCCATGGGCCTCGGCGCCTGCCAGCCGCGAGGTCATCGACGCGCTCGTGGCGCTAGGCTTCGGCGCTTCGCTGATCTCGATCTTCGCGCGTCTGGGCGGCGGCATCTTCACCAAGGGTGCCGATGTCGGCGGCGATCTCGTCGGCAAGGTCGAAGCGGGCATCCCCGAGGACGATCCGCGCAACCCTGCCACCATCGCAGACAATGTCGGCGACAATGTCGGCGATTGCGCCGGCATGGCAGCCGACCTGTTCGAGACCTACGCGGTGACCGTCGTCGCCACCATGGTGCTCGGCGCCATCTTCTTCGCGCGGCCTCCCTGGTGCTCGACAGCGTCATGCTCTACCCGCTGCTCATCTGCGGCGTGTGCATCATCACCTCGATCATCGGCATCTTCTTTGTTCGCCTCGGCGCCAACGGCTCCATCATGGGCGCGCTCTACAAGGGCCTGATCGCCACCGGCGTGCTGTCGATCGTCGGCCTGGCCATCGCCAACTGGCTCACGATCGGCTGGGGCGACATCGCAACCGTGACCTCGCTGACCGGCGGCGGCGATTTCGTCGATCAACGGCACCGACCTGTTCATCTGCGGCCTCGTCGGCCTCGTCGTGACCGGCCTGATCGTGGTCATCACCGAGTACTACACCGGCACCGGCAAGCGGCCGGTCAATTCGATCGCCCAGGCGTCGGTGACCGGTCACGGCACCAACGTCATCCAGGGCCTCGCCGTATCGCTCGAGGCGACGGCGCTTCCTGCCATCGTCATCGTCGGCGGCATTCTGGCCGCCTTCCAGCTCGGCGGCCTGTTCGGCATCGCCATCGCGGTGACGACGATGCTCGGCCTTGCCGGCATGATCGTGGCGCTCGACGCCTTCGGCCCGGTCACCGACAACGCCGGCGGCATTGCCGAAATGGCCGGGCTGCCCGAGCCGAGGTCCGCCAGTCGACCGACGCGCTCGACGCCGTCGGCAACACCACCAAGGCCGTCACCAAGGGCTATGCGATCGGCTCGGCCGGTCTCGGCGCGCTGGTGCTGTTCGCCGCCTACGCGAACGACCTGCAGCTATCTTCGCCGCCAACGGCGACATGTTCCCCTATTTCCAGGGGATCGGCGACATCTCCTTCGAGCTGTCCAACCCGTACGTCGTCGCCGGCCTGATCTTCGGCGGCCTCATCCCCTACCTCTTCGGCGGTATCGCGATGACGGCGGTCGGCCGCGCCGGTGGTGCGGTGGTCGAGGAAGTGCGCCGGCAGTTCCGCGAGAAGCCCGGCATTATGGCGGGCACGGAGCGGCCGGACTATGCCCGCGCCGTCGACATGCTGACCCGAGCGGCGATCCGCGAGATGATCATCCCCTCGCTGCTGCCGGTTCTGGCTCCGCTCGTCGTCTATTTCGGCGTGCTGCTGATCTCGGGCTCCAAGGCCTCGGCGTTCGCGGCCCTCGGCGCCTCTCTGCTCGGCGTCATCGTCAACGGCCTGTTCGTGGCCATCTCGATGACCTCCGGCGGCGGCGCCTGGGACAACGCCAAGAAGTCGTTCGAGGACGGCTTCGTCGACAAGGACGGCGTGCGCCACGAGAAGGGTTCGGAGGCCCACAAGGCTTCCGTCACCGGCGACACGGTCGGCGATCCCTACAAGGACACCGCCGGTCCGGCCGTCAACCCGGCCATCAAGATCACCAACATCATGGCCCTGCTGCTGCTCGCCGTCCTGGCGCACTAGCAGTCAGCCGACAGCAAAAGAAAAAGGCCCGCGGGAGCGCATCCCGCGGGCCTTTTGCTTGCCGGCCGGAGCCGGCGAAACCTGCTTGCCGGCCGGAGCCGGCGAGAGCCGAAATCAGGAACCGGGCAGGCTCGGTGCGCCGCCGCCGGCCACACCAGTCAGCAACTGCGACAGGAAGTTCTGGTCCTTGCCGCCGGTTGGAGTGGTGCGCGAGATGAAGTCGAACACCTTGCCGTCCTTCAGACCGTAGTTGCGAATGTCGGCGACGCGGCCGTCATCGCCGAAATAGACGGCGAGCACGCGCTGGTTCACCAGCTTCGCCTTCATGAACGCGGCGCCGCGGTGGCGCGTCTGCGAGATGTAGTAGAAGACATCGTTGCTGTCGAAGGTCGCCGTCGTCGACGGCGAACCCAGCGCCAGCAGCACCTGTTCGCGGCTGGAGCCGACCGGCACCAGTTCGAGCTGCTTCTCGTCGAGCACGTAGCCCTGCGTCAGCGTCTCGCCCGGCGTGAGGTCCTCGGCCACGTTGCAGCCGGAAATGCCTATGGCCGCGCCCGACATGAAGGCCAGGAACGACAGCCGGAGAAACGGGCGGGCCCTGGAAATGACCGAAGTCTGCAACAATGTTACCTCATCCTATCGCGGCGGGCGCCGCCTTGCGCCAGCGGCCAAAACCGGTAAACCAGCTTCGTCCCCGATGCAACCTGACCTCTCGCCGACTTGATTTCTGGAGTTCGCCGGCATGTTAAGACGATTCCTCGGCCTTGCAGGCAGCCCCAACCGAGCCATCGTGGATGCGCTCTACGAACAAATCGTGGCGGCGGCGCGGCGGCCGGTGCTCTATGCCGAGTGGCAGGTGCCCGACACGCCGCTCGGCCGCTACGAAATGATCAGCCTGCATGTGTTTCTGTTCCTGCGCCGCCTGCGGGGCGTCACCGGCAACGCCGCCGAGATCGCGCAGGAGGTGACGGACGAGTTCTTCAAGGATGTCGAGCATTCGCTGCGCGAGTTCGGCATCGGCGACATGGGCGTGCCGAAGCGCATGAAGAAGCTGGCGCGCATGTATTACGGGCGGGTCGCCGCCTATGATTCGGCTCTCGAGGCGCACGACCGCGCGGCTCTCGCTGCAGCGCTTGCCCGCAATGTTCGCCCGGGCGGCGAGGTCTGGGCCGAGGCGGCCGAACTCGCCGAATACGTCCTGGCCGCCGACGCCGCGCTGGCCCTGCAGCCGCTCGACGTGTTGATGGCCGGGCCGCGTGGAATTTCCCGAGCCGGGCGACGCACCGGCTGGCGAGGCAGTGGCATGAGCGGCGGCGAACCCAAAAGCCCCGTTGCCTTCGAGGTCTCCGTCCAGCGCTTGCCGCGAAAGGGGATGCCGGTCGAGTTCGAGGCGGACGCGGACCAGCGCCTTGCCCTGGCCTGAGGCCCACGAGCTTTCCTCCGTCGAGAGCTTCCACGCCGATCTGCTGGTCAGCGAATGGAAGCGCGACGGCGTTCGGGTATCGGGGCGCGTCGAGGCCGAGATCGTGCAGCCCTGCGTGGTCACTCTCGAGCCGGTGACGCAGCACATCGACGAGGAAGTCAACGGACTGTTCGTTCCGGACCGCTCCGCTGCTGTCGCGCCTTCCCGGTTATGAAGCCGGCGAGATCCACCTTGACGCCGAGGGTCCGGACGCGCCGGAAACCTTTTCGGGCGACCGAATCGATGTCGGCGCGCTTGCCGAGGAATTCTTCGCTCTCGCGATCGATCCCTATCCGCGCAAGCCCGGCGCCGCGCTGGAGGAGAACGCTGGCGAGGAAGACGAGCAGGAGACGGGGCCCGCTCCACGACAAGCTCGCCGGTCTGGCGGCGAAGCGCCGGAACTGACCCGTTTGTCGAAGAAACGTGGTTGTGTGGCGTCTCAAAACCGCTATTTTCGCCCCACCTCGACGGCCGCCGACGGAAAAGCAGAAAGACGATTGACGCGTGATACGCATTTCCATTGACGCGATGGGCGGAGATCATGGCCCGGCGCACATCCTGCCCGGCCTGGTCAGTGTGATCGAGCGACGCAGCGATGTCCGCTTCCTGATCTTCGGCATGGCCGATGCGGTCGAGCCGGTGCTGGCGGCCCACCCGCGGCTGGCCGAGCGCAGCGAGTTCCACGCATTGCGAGATCGCCGTGCGCATGGACGACAAGCCGAGCCAGGCGCTGCGGCGCGGCCGCTGGAAGTCGTCGATGTGGAAGGCGATCGAGGCGGTGCGCGACGGCGACGCGGATGCCTGTGTGTCGGCCGGCAATACCGGCGCGCTGATGGCGATGGCCAAGTTCTGCCTGCGCACCCTGCCGGCGATCGAGCGACCGGCCATCGCCGCGCTCTGGCCGACGATCAAGAGCGAATGCATCGTCCTCGACGTCGGCGCCACGATCGGCGCGGACGCCCAGCAGCTCGTCGATTTCGCCATTCTCGGCAGCGCCATGGCGCAGGCCGTTTTCCAGCTGAAGCGGCCGATGGTCGGGCTGCTCAATGTCGGCGTCGAGGAAATCAAGGGCCAGGAGGACGTCAAGGAAGCCGGGCGCATGCTGCGCGAGGCCAACCTGCCGTCGATGAACTATCACGGCTTCGTCGAGGGCGACGACATTTCCAAGGGCACCGTCGATGTGGTCGTCACGGAGGGCTTTGCGGGCAACATCGCGCTGAAGACGGCCGAAGGCACGGTGCGCCAGGTCGGCACCTATCTGCAGGGAAGCGATGAGCCGCACGCTGATGGCGCGTATCGGCTACGTCTTCGCCAAGAGCGCATTCCGCCGCCTGCGCGAGAAGCTGGATGTGCGCAGGAACAATGGCGGCGTTTTCCTCGGCCTCAACGGGCTGGTGGTGAAGAGCCACGGCGGCACCGACGCCGAAGGGTTTGCCGCACGCCGTCGAACTTGCCTACGACATGGGCCGCCGCGGCTTGCTGGACACGATTCGCGCGGAGTTCGACCTGTTCGCTGCGCGCCTGCCGCAGCCGCCAGCCGGGGCGGCGGAGACCAGCGCCGGCGAGAACGCGTAGGACAAGACACCGATGATACGATCCGTCGTCCGGGGTGTGGGCACTGCGCTGCCGCGCCGCATCATGAAGAACGCCGATTTCGAAGGCGTGGTCGACACGTCCGACGAGTGGATCGTGCAACGCACCGGCATCCATGAGCGGCGCATCGCCTCAGACGACGAGACCACGGCCTCGCTGGGCGAGGCGGCGGCGCGTGCCGCGCTCGACCAGGCCGGCCTGACGCCGCTCGACATCGACGCGATCGTGCTGGCCACCTCGACGCCCAACAACACCTTCCCGGCCACCGCCGTCGAGATCCAGCAGCGGCTGGGCATGCACCACGGCTTCGCCTTCGACATGCAGGCGGTGTGCTCCGGCTTCGTCTATGCCGTCACGACCGCCGACCTCTTCGTGCGCTGCGGCCATGCCCGCCGCGTGCTGGTCATCGGCTCGGAGACCTTCTCGCGCATTCTCGACTGGACCGACCGCGGCACCTGCGTGCTTTTCGGCGACGGCGCCGGGTGCGCGTGGTCCTGGAAGCCTCAGAAGGTGTGGGCACGGTCGCCGATCGCGGTATCCTGGCCGCGAGCCTGCGCTCCGACGGCGCCCACAAGGACAAGCTCTATGTCGACGGCGGCCCGTCGACCACCGGCACCGTCGGTCATCTGCGCATGGAGGGCCGCGAGGTGTTCCGCCACGCCGTCGGCATGATCACCGATGTCGTCGAGGCGACGTTCGCGGAGGCGGGCATCTCGGTGGACGAGCTCGACTGGTTCGTGCCGCACCAGGCCAACAAGCGCATCATCGACGCCGCGTCGCGCAAGCTCGGCATTCCCGGACGAAAAGGTGGTCGTCACGGTCGACCGCCACGGCAACACCTCGGCGGCCTCGGTGCCGCTGGCGCTTGCCGAGGCCGTCGGCGACGGCCGGATCAAGAAGAACGATCTCGTCCTCATGGAAGCGATGGGCGGCGGCTTCACATGGGGAGCGGTGCTGGTGCGCTGGTAACCTCGTGTTTACGACGCCCGCAGGGCGGTGACCGGGGCGGTCGCGTTGGTGCCTTGACCTTGGCCGGCCTATTCCCTTAACGTTCAGTCGATTGATCGAATTGTATTTATTTTGAGTGGTTGGGCCGCCTCATGGGGGGAAAGACACTTACGCGCGCCGACCTAGCCGAAGCCGTGTACCGAAAGGTCGGCTTGTCGCGAACCGAATCCGCGCAACTGGTCGAGATGGTGCTGGACGAAATCTGCGAAGCCATCGTGCGCGGCGAGACGGTCAAGCTCTCCTCCTTTGCCACCTTCCAGGTCCGCTCCAAGAACGAGCGCATCGGCCGCAATCCCAAGACCGGCGAGGAAGTGCCGATCCTTCCGCGCCGGGTGATGACCTTCAAGGCGTCCAACGTTCTCAAGCAGCGTATCCTGCGCGCGCACCAGAGCGCTCATCGCAAGGACGAGTAGCCGGAGCTACGGCCGTCCGCGCCGGGGCTTGAACAATTCCTTCCAAACCGCTGCAATAAGCGCGATTGCGCGACCGCTTTGCGCTTGAACTCGTCGCACTGCCGGCATCCGGCAGGCAGGTCCTGCGGTCTCGCGCGCCTCCGGCGAGGATTGCCATGGACAAGAGCCCGGACGCTTTTCGCACCATCTCCGAGGTGGCCGAGGAGCTCGACCTGCCGCAGCACGTGCTGCGCTTCTGGGAAACGCGCTTTTCGCAGATCAAGCCGATGAAGCGCGGCGGCGGACGGCGCTACTACCGCCCGCAGGACGTCGATCTCATTCGCGGCATCCGCACGATGCTCTACGACCAGGGCTACACGATCAAGGGCGTGCAGAAGCTGCTGCGCGAGAACGGCAACCAGTTCCTGGTGGCGATCGGCGCGGGCGACATGGCCGCGGTCGAGGCGATCACCCAGCGCAAGCAGGCGGAGGCCGCGAAGGCCGAACCGTCGCGCTTGGAAGACGAGATGCTGGTGGGCGAGCCCAAGGTAAAGCCCAATCGCCGCTTCTTCGGCCTCGGCAAGGGCGAGGACGACGGCCCGGTGGAGCCCGGCGACGGCAAGCTGTCGCGCGACAACCGGGCGCTTCTGCAGGAGGCGCTGTTCGACCTGCTGGAATGCAAGCGCCTCCTCGACCAGGTCAGGTAGACGAAGACCGCTTCGGCGGGATCGAATACGTGCCGGTCGCGTGCGCCACCATCTGCTTGTCGGCGCCGGCCAGGATGTCGATGTCGAACACCATCAGGCTGCGCCCGAGCTTGAGGATGCGGCAATGGCCCTCGACCGGGCCGGGGCCGGCCTTGCGCATGAAGTTGATGTTGAGATTGGTGGTCACCGACAGCGCGTCGGGGCCGGCATGCGAGAGCACGCAGACATAGCCGCCGATGTCGGCTAGCGTGAACAGCGACGGGCCTGAAACCGTGTCGCCCGGCCGCAGGTGGCGGTGGTCGGCGTTTAGCCTGACAATGCAGCCGCCGGAAAACACGTCGACGGCCTCGTAGGCCCGGTAGTCGGCATTGAGCTGCGGATAGACCTCGTTGAGCAGCACGTTCACTTCCTCCGTGCTCAGCACCGGGGCGAGGGCGGGTTTTGCCGGCTTGGTGTCCATTCTCGTCGCTCGGTCCTACTTTGCCGCGTTGATCGGCCGGTTGTCGGTCCAGTCGAACGTGCCGAGGTCGCGCTCGCGCACGGCATGCTTCCAGCCCATTTCCTCGGCCCGGTGCTTGAAGTTCAGCCCCTCGGGCGAATGGCGGGTGATGCCGTCGAAGATCGTCGCGAACATCTGCGTCTGCTTCAGCCCCATCGCCTCGATCGCCTGGTTGATGACCAGCTTCTGCATCATCAGCTGGTTGACCGGAACCGTGGCGATCCGCTCCGCCAGGCTTTCGACCTCGGCGTCGAGTTCATCGGCCGGCACCGCCTTGTGGACGAGCCCGATGCGCTCGGCTTCGGTTCCCTTGATCCTGTCGCCGGTGAACAGCATCCGCTTGGCCTTTTCCGGCCCGAGCCGGTAGACCCACATCGCCGTGGTCGGGCAACCCCACACGCGCACCGGCATGTAGCCGATCTCAGCGTCTTCGGCCATGACGATCATGTCGGAGCAAAGCGCGATGTCGGACCCACCGGCGACCGCGAAGCCGTGCACCTTGCAGATCACCGGCCGGTAGCTGCGCCACAGCGACATGAAGAGCTCGGTGTTGCGCATCATGAAGGCATAGTCCTTCATCGGGTCCCATGGCATGTCCTGCGTGACCGAGTTGCCCTCGCCGCCGGCAGCCTCGGCATAGTACTGAAGGTCGTAGCCGGCGCAGAAGGCGCGCCCCGCGCCCGACAGCACGATCACGTGGACGCCCTGATCGCCATTCGCCCGCTCGACCGCCTCGGCCAGTTCGCGCGGCAAATCGTCGTCGATCGCGTTCATCACCTCCGGCCGGTTGAGCGTGATGCGGGCGATGCGCCCGTCCTTCTCGTAGAGAACCTTGGCCACGGCCTCCTCCTTCCGTTTGCGTAAACGTCAATTGCGGAGCATTGCCGTACCGCATCCGCCTCGCAAGCCCTCAGGCGCCCGGCAGCCGGAAATAGAGCCGCACGTGCCAGTCGCGCGTCTGCCCTTCGGGAGCCGGCCCTTGCGCCTGCGCTTCGGCAGCGTTGTCGACCTTTCCCAGCATCTGCGCCGCCTGCTTGCCGCAGGGAGCGTCGGCGCCCTCGCATGCGAACACCGCGCCGTCGCGCGCGATCGTGGCCCGCGTGACCCACGGCGAAAGCCCCATCGCCTCGACGCCGTAGGGTCGATCGGCGGCGTAGAAGGCCGATCCGTAGGAATAGCGGCGCGGTCCGAGGACGATCTTCAGCGGCCGGTCGGTCCTTTGATCGCCAAAGCTGCTGTATCTGTCCCGCGAAGGCCTGCATCGGCACCGTGCTGTTCCACGGGTTCTTGCGCACGAGATCCGCCTTCACGAAGGGGCGGCGACGAACAGCAGCGCGGCGATGCCGGTCACCACCATCGGTGCCCGGCCGGCGCGGCGCTCCGCGATCCGTTCCGGCAACAGCAGCGTCAGCAGGATCGGGATGCAGAAGAAGAACGGGATTTCCCATGTCGAGGTGAGGTTGGCCGCGATCGCCAGCGCCAGGACCATCGTCAGCAGAAACGGCAGGAATGCCACCGCCAGCAGCGCACGTCCTTCGACGCTGCCGCGCAGCCTGGCCACCGCCTGCCAGTCCATCAGTGGCCCGCCGTCCGAGAAATTTCGGAACAGGCCCACGACCGCCAGTCCGGGCAGCGAATAGCCGATGAAGGAGACCACGAACTCGCCGGCGTAATAGGCGTGTGCGCCGATCCCCCCGCCGCCCTGGCCGGTCGCCGCGAACCTGACCGGCCAGAAATCGTGGCCGAACAGCCAGATCACGTGCGGCGCAAAGACGAGCAGCGCCACGGCCGACGAGATCCACGGCAGCGGCGTGGCGAGCAGCGGCCGCACCTCGCGGTCGGCCAGAACGTGTATGGCGAGCGCCAGCACCAGCACCGCCGAGTGGTATTTCGCCAGCATCGCCAGCCCGAGCAGCAGGCCGAGCACCGCTGCGTCGACGAGCCGCCTTCTTTCCAGCACCCGCAGATAGAACAGGAACGACAGCGCCCAGATCGGCAGCATCGCAGAGTTTGCGTTGTAGGTGAGGCCGAGGAAGGTCAGCGGCGGCAGCAATTGCGCGGCCACGACCGCGATGGTGATCTGGCGCGGCGACAGGTAGCGCGTCGCGATCGCGGCCATGACCAGGACCGTGGCTTCGACATTGAAGCTGGCGAGCAGGTAGAAGAAGAAGTTCGTGCGCGGAAACAGCTCGAACCAGCCGGCCGCAATCCACGCCATCAGGGGCGGGTGCTTGAAGTAGCCCAACTGCCAGGCGATGCCCCAGGCAAAGGTTTCCAGCATGTCGCCGTAAGGGTCGAGATTGACCTGCGACATCAGCAGGAAGAGCCGGCCAGACGAACAGGAAGACCAGGACGACGAGGTAGGCGTTCGGCGGTATGCGGCCGGTCTGTATCGGGTTCGGCATGTCGGGCACCGCCTCGCAAGGGTCGCGGCGATATTCCACAGCATGCCGGGCCTGTCGAGTGGCCGGCCCACCTGCGAAAGGTTGCGCCGCCATTGCCTCGTGCCGGCTGTGGCGCGACAATGCGGACCGTGAATTCGCATCCCGGAGGCCACAATGACCGAGCACGTATCGAAGCCTGACGACAGGGCCCAAGGCCTCGTTTCCGCCGCGCTTCGAGGCGGGAGTCCTCAGGCTGACGCTTTCCAGCCCGCCGGCCAACGCGCTGTCGCTGGCCATGATGGCCGCGCTCCAGGCCGAGCTTGAGATCGCCCGCGACAACCCCGAAGTGCGCGTCGTGGTGATCGCTGCCGCCGGCAAGGTGTTCTGCGCCGGCCACGATCTCAAGGAGATCACCGCGCATCGCGCCGACCGCCGACCGGGGCAGGGCGTTCTTCGAGCGCACCATGGGGGCCTGTTCCGGCCTGATGCAGACCATAGTGCGGCTGCCCAAGCCGGTGATCGCCGAGGTCGACGGCATCGCCACGGCGGCCGGCTGCCAGCTGGTCGCGAGCTGCGACCTGGCGATCGCCTCCGAGCGCGCCGGCTTTGCCACGCCCGGCGTCAATATCGGCCTGTTCTGCTCCACGCCGATGGTGGCGCTGTCGCGCAATGTTTCGCCCAAGCATGCGATGGAGATGCTTCTGACCGGCGAGACGATCGATGCTTCGACTGCGCGCGAGTTCGGCCTCGTCAACCGCGTCGTGCCGCCCGAATACCTGAATCAGATTGTCGTCGAAATACGCCGAAACCATTGTCTCCAAATCGCCTTTGACGCTGAAGATCGGCAAGGAGGCGTTCTACCGGCAGGCCGAGATGGGCCTGTCCGACGCCTACGACTATGCCAGCCGCGTCATGGTCGAGAACATGATGGCGCGCGACGCCGAGGAGGGCATCGGCGCCTTCGTCGAGAAGCGCAAGCCGCAGTGGACGGGTGAATGAAGCTCGAGCCGCGCATTTCGATCGTGACGCTCGGCGTCGACGATCTTGACCGCGCCGTCCATTTCTACGAGCAGATGGGACTGCAGCGGAACGGCAAGATTACCGACGGGCGTCGCCTTCTTCCAGATGGGCGGGATGATCCTGGCCCTTTGGCCGCGCGAGGAACTGGCCCGCGACATAGGCGTGGAAGGCGGTTCCATGCCTTCGCCGGGCTTCGCCGGCGTCGCACTTGCCTACAACACGCGAGACGAACACGAGGTCGCCGCCATCCTCGACACGGCCGAGCGGGCTGGTGGGCGGGTGGTGAAGGCGGCGCAACGGGCGTTCTGGGGCGGAATGCAGGGCTATTTCGAAGACACCGAGGGCAATCTGTGGGAGGTCGCGCACAATGCAGACTTCCCCATCGACGCCGAAGGGCATATTTCGCTGCCGTCATGAACCACGATTTCTACGACGACGCCTACATCACCGGCATCCTCAACGGCGTGAAGACGATCGCCATCGTCGGCGCCTCGGCCAACGACGTACGGCCGAGCTACTTCGTCGCCAAATATCTGATCGACAAGGGCTACGAGGTCTATCCGGTCAATCCGGGACAGGCCGGCAAGGAAATCCTCGGCCGCATGACCTATGCCAGCCTTGCCGACGTGCCGGTCGCGATCGACATGGTCGACGTCTTCCGGCCCTCTGCCGCCGTGCCGCAGATCGTCGACCAGGTGCTGGCGCTCGATCCGCTGCCGAAGGTGATCTGGATGCAGCTCACCGTGCGCCACGACGAGGCGGCAGCGAAGGCGGAGGAAGCCGGCATAAAGGTCGTCATGAACCGCTGCCCGAAGATCGAATACGCACGGCTTTCGGGGGAGATAGGCTGGAACGGCGTCAACAGCCGCAAGATCTCGGCGAAGAAGCCGCTGATGCGTTCCGGATACCAGAGCTTCGGCATCAGGCAGAAATAGCGCGTCTGCGGTCGCCGCAACGAACCGCGCTCAGCGATTTCCGACGCCGGCCTCGATCCGCTCAGCCACCAGGGCCTGCAGCCGCCAGAGATTGGTATCGTGCATGCCGAGTTCCTCGAGCTTGCTGACGGTCGAGTGCAGATATTCGACCATGGTGCCGCGAAACCCGTAGGCGGTCGCCAGGACGTCGGCCAGTTCGCCGTCGCTCAATCCAGCCACATAACGGCTGCTGTTGCGGTTCATGGCGAATGTCAGCGCCCGCACCTTGCCGGCATCGGTCGCCACGGAAATCCAGCGCCACGGAAAGGCCGACGGGACCATGCTGACCTCGCGCCGGATCAGCTTGTCGAGCTCCGCCCGGAGGCCGGCTTCCGGCAGTGCATACAACATGCCCTTGCAGGTGCCGCCTCGGTCGAGCGCCATCATCAGTCCCGGAGCGTCGCGGCAGCCTCGGTAGCGGTAATCCCAGCCGAGGCAGAACCGCCGATGCCAGCCGTGCGCCAGTCCCGGTCGGGCTTCGGTGAACGCGGTTTCCGGTTTCCAGATCAGCGAGCCGTAGCCGAACAGCCAGAGCGGCCCCTCCGGTCGAGTCCGCAGGATTTCGGCGACATCGTTGTCGTGGTCGTCATCCGTCGCCGGCCGGAACCCTTCGATCAGCACCGGACCGGGATCGGGCACCGTGCGGTGCACGCGGGCGACATGCTCGGCCGACAGGCGCATCGCGCGCGGAGCTGTGGTGTTCGTTCTCGCCACGTTTCGTTCCTTTCCACCGGCTTGCCCGGCTCGCTGCAAAACCGGTCGCGGGCAACCGAAAAATACCCCAACTCGCCTGCCGCCGGCGAATAATCTTCTTTGCCTTTGCCTGCCGGCTTTGTCATGAATGCGCGCGTTGCGTTTCTTTGAGTGGAGGACATGATGACCCGCACGCCCGGTTTCGACACGCTCGCCGTTCACGCTGGCGCCCAGCCCGACCCGGCGACCGGCGCGCGCGCCACGCCGATCTACCAGACCACGGCCTACGTCTTCGACGATGTCGACCACGCCGCCTCGCTGTTCGGGCTGAAGGCGTTCGGCAATATCTACACGCGCATCATGAACCCCACGCAGGCGGTGCTGGAAGAGCGCGTCGCCGCGCTGGAAGGCGGCACCGCCGCGCTGGCGACCGCTTCGGGCCACGCCGCCCAGCTTCTCGTCTTCCACACGCTGATGAACGCCGGCGAGAACTTTGTCGCCGCCCGCAAGCTCTATGGCGGGTCCATCAACCAGTTCGGCCACGCCTTCAAGAATTTCGACTGGGAGGTTCGGTGGGCCGATCCGGACGACATTTCGAGCTTCGAAAGCCAGATCGACGACAAGACGAAGGCGATCTTCGTGGAAAGCCTCGCCAACCCGGGCGGCACCTTCGTCGACCTGGATAAGATCGCCGAGGTCGCGCAGCGCCACGGACTGCCGTTCATCGTCGACAACACGATGGCCAGCCCCTATCTGGTGCGGCCGATCGAGCATGGCGCCGACATCGTCGTCCATTCGCTGACCAAGTTCATCGGCGGCCACGGCAACTCGATGGGCGGCGCGATCGTCGACGGCGGCACCTTCGACTGGTCGAAATCCGGCAAGTATCCGATGCTGTCGTCACCGCGCGACGAGTACGGCGGCATCGTGCTGCACGAGACCTTCGGCAATTTCGCCTTCGCCATCGCCTGCCGCGTTCTCGGCCTGCGCGATTTCGGCCCGGCGATCTCGCCGTTCAACGCCTTCATGATCCTGACGGGGCTGGAGACGCTGCCGCTCCGGATGCAGCGCCATTGCGACAACGCGCTCAAGGTCGCGACCTGGCTTTCGCAGCACCCGAAGGTGGAGTGGGTCTCTTATCCCGGCCTCGCCACCGACAAGAACCATGCTCTGATGCAGAAATATTCCCCGAAGGGCGCCGGCGCCGTGTTCACCTTCGGGCTGAAGGGCGGCTTCGATGCCGGCGTCAAGGTGGTCGAGGGCGTCGAGCTGTTCTCGCACCTCGCCAATATCGGCGACACGCGCTCGCTGATCATCCATCCGGCCTCCACCACGCACCGCCAGCTTTCCGACGAGCAGAAGACAGCGGCAGGTGCCGGCAACGACGTCATCCGCCTGTCGATAGGCATCGAGGATGCCGACGACATCATCGCCGACCTGGAGCAGGCGCTGGCGGCCGCCTGAGGGCCGTCGGCTAGGCAGGGAACGACGCAATGGCGCAAAGCCGCTTCGTCGCGGTCAGGACGACCTCCGCCAGCCAGGAAGATGACGCGCCCGCACCGGACCGCGTCATCGAAGGCGATCCGCGCTTCCGGACCTGGAACGTCGAGGAGGCCGAAGGCGGCCTCTACGCCGGCATCTGGGAAGCGACGCCCGGCAAGTGGCGCATCGAGTATGACGAGTGGGAGTTCTGCCACATCCTGTCGGGCATCTCGGTGATCACCGAGGACGGCGGCAAGCCCCGACGAGTGCGTTCGGGCGACAGCTTCGTCATCCGTCCCGGCTTCAGGGGCACCTGGGAAGTGGTCGAGACCACCCGCAAGGAATACGTCATCCGCCTTCCCGGATGAATTGCCGACGCAGTTGCCGGCGGCACGTCCCTCTTTCGACTCGCCTTTCCGCCCGCTGTTCACGGTATGGGAAAGGCCGAGTATTCCCCCATATCCTCGATTTCCACAGGCCGTGCGCGATTGCCGCAGCGGCATACGCAACGTAACCTTCAATCATCTCAGGTGCTCCACGGCTCCCGCCCGGACAGCGGGAACAAGCAGTAGAGCAACGCCTGAGACCGCACTGGAGGCAGCGCGGCGGCGGGTTTCGGCCCGCAGGCGAGGCAGCCACCAGAGGTCCAGCGGACCTGCCGGAAGCGGTCTGGAACGCAACAGGCAGACCCGATGCTGCCATGAAGGCCGGTAGTCCTTCGATGGCACGCCCACAGAAACCCTCGAGGTTTCGCGGGCGGGGTTCGGAAGGAATGTCATCCTTGCGGTTGGCGGACTGAGCCGGACCACGGACAGGGCAGCGGTGACGGGAGACCGTTGGCGAAGTCCTGGACAGGGAGGCACCGGGAGCGATCTCGGTGCTTTCCTTGCATTTGGGCTCCCGAAAATCCGGCTCGCGGCCCCGATCCGACTCGCCTCACGTCACCATTCACAGGGCAGGCTCGCCAGCCCGTGAAAATGATAGGTGTCGCTGTAGCGGGGCTCCTCGGCCAGGCGTAGCCCCGGCAGCCGCTCGAAAAGCACCTTCAGCGCCGCCTGCATTTCGACGCGCGCCAGCGGCGCACCGATGCAGAAATGGATGCCCGCGCCGAACGTGACGTTCTTCTGGTCGGCACGTTCCGGCCGAAACTCGCGCGGCGCGTCGAAGGCTTGCGCATCGTTGTCGGCAGCGCCCAGCAACAGCCCGACCTGATCGCCGGGCTTGACCGTGACGCCTTCCGGCAGCTCGACGTCCTCGTAGACGAAGCGTGTGAACATGTGCAGCGGTGGGTCGAGGCGCAGGCATTCCTCGACAGTGCGCGCCGTGGCGTCGGCGTCGGCGAACAGGGGACGGGGGTCGCCGCCCTGCTTGAGGATCGTGCGGATGGCGTTGCCGGTCTGGTGCACCGTCGCCTCGTGGCCGGCATTGAGCAGCAGGATCGTCGAGGTGACGAGCTCGTCCTCCGAAAGCCGCTGATCGCCCTCGTGGGCGGAATTGAGCACCGAGAGCAGATCCTCGCCCGGATGCTTGCGGCGCTCGCGGGAATAGTCGCGGATGAAGTCGCCGAACTCCTGCGCCGCGCGGTTCGCCGTGTCTTCCGTCTCGCGCGTGCGGCCATGCATGTACATGGCCACCATCTTGTGCGACCAGTCGAGCAGTTGCGGCCCCATCTCGACCGGCACGCCGAGCATTTCGGCGATCACGGTGATCGGGATCGGCGTGGCGAAGGCCGGCAGCAGGTCGGCGTGGCCGTCTGCCTCGAAGCCGTCCACGAGCTCGTTCGCCAGTTGCTCGACGCGCGGCCGCAGCCGTTCGACCTGGCGCGACACGAAAGACCGGTTCACCAGCGTCCTGAGCTTGGTGTGGACGGGCGGCTCCAGCTCCAGCATCGAGTGGCGCTCGACGCCGTCGAACGCGGAAAGATGCGAACGGCTCTCGTCGACCACCATCGGCGGCCCCCAGCGGTTTTCGCGGCCGAGCCGCTTGTCGCGCAGCAGCCGGTTGACGTCGTCGTAGCCGCAAAAGCACCAGAAGCCGAACTCCTCCCAATAGAAGGCGCGCGCCTGGCGGTGGAAGAACGCGTAGGCCTCGTACGGGTCCTGCACGAAGGCTGGCTCGTGCGGGTCGAGCCGCACGCGCCTGGTCGCGGCGTCGAAGGAAAGATAGGGCGGATGCGTGGTCTGGACGTTCATGGCCGCCTTCTAGCGCGTCTTGCGTCGGGCGGGCCAGAGCGTATGTTGCCGCCGAACCCCTCCCGGACGCGCTCTCATGAAGGCAATCGTCGTCGGCGCCGGCATAGCCGGCCTTTCCTCCGCCTGGGCGCTGGCCAAACGCGGGCACGACGTAACGCTGCTGGAACAGGGCTCCATCCCCAACCCGCTGGCCGCCTCGGGCGACCACCATCGAATCATCCGCCGCGCCTACGCGCCCGGTTCCGGCTACGGCGGCGCCATCACGGAGGCATTCGACGCCTGGGAAGAGCTGTGGGCAGATCTCGGCGCCACGCATTATGACCCGCGCGGCTTCATGGCGATCTCGCGCGAGCCGGGCGACGAGGCCGAGGACTACCGCGATGGCATGGTGGCCGGCGGTTTTTCGTTCGACGAGTTCGACGGGGCGGAGGCCGAACGCCGCTACCCGTTCCTCGACGGCCAAACCATCCGCTTCGGCTTCTTCTCGCCCGAAGGCGGGGCACTTCACTGTCGCAGGATTGCGGTCGACATAGTCGACTGGCTGCGCGGACATGGCGCCGAGGTGCGCGAGAACGCAAAGGTCGTCGATGTCGATACCGCCGCCGGCCGCGTGGAACTCGTCAACGGCGAGGTCTTGAAGGCTGACCGCGTGGTCGTGGCCGCCGGCGCCTGGGTGGCCAAGCTGTTTCCAGATCTTGCCTCGAGCCTCGCCACCTACCGCACGGCCGTCGTCTACCTCGATCCGCCTGACGACCTGAAGCCGGCCTGGAACGCCGCGCCGGTCATCCTCGACGTCGGCGGCGAAACCGATGGCTACATCCTGCCGCCCACCGGAGGAGCGGGCCTGAAGTTCGGCTCCGGGCTTCACAAGGAGGCCAACCCCGACGCCGACGCCGAACGCATGGCGCGCGAGGGGGAGGGCGAGGCTATCCGCGACCTGTTCTCGCCCCCGTTCGCACGCATCGGCGAATACCGCGTCGAGAACGTCGTCACCTGCGCCTACACCTTCACCGCCGACGAGCGCTTCTTCTGCACGGAGCGGGGCATGGCGCTGGTCGTCTCGGCCTGCTCGGGCCACGGCTACAAGTTCGGCGCAGCCGTCGGGCGCCGTGTCGCCGCCGCATTGGAGAGCGGCGACGTCGACGGGCTTGCCCGCTGGCTCCGCGCCGAAGGCTGAGGCGGGTGCCGGCGAGGCAGCGTCGGTTATCGGGCCGCCGCTTCAATGCCTTGGACGATCCGCTTGAATCGCTTTCGCAAGCTCCGGCCTACCGGCAGTGGCCGCGGATTTGAACCTGCCGCCATCCGTCGTAGCCTTCCGACACCAGCACCTGCCGCTCGCGCGTCCCATAGATTGGCGGCGTGACGTCGACATATCGCGCACCCGGCGCAAGCAGCACCCTTTCGGAGAATTCGGTGTAGACCGGAGGCCGATGTACCGGCTCGTGGCACGAGGTGGCGAGCCCGCCGGCTGCCGTCTGGGAAACCGTGGCGAGAAGCATTGCGCTCGCCGTCGCAATCCGTGGTCGTGTCATGGCAACTCCGTCTTGTTCGAGCCTTCCCGTCGCCGATAGAAGGATAGGGCGCCGCCCGCGGCTCCAAAGCGCCGATGGCCCGCGTCGTTAACCGTCGGTATGCGCATCGCCGTCCCTGGCGTTTCGCAACGTCATGCGCACCTTGCGAAACCTCGATCGGCCATCCTATCTAGGAAACGAGCATTCATGCCGATTCCTCTGGTGCGGCGCCAAGACATCCCAACAAGGAAGATTTCCATGAAGAACCCCGTCGACGTTGCGATGAACCTCGTGCCGATGGTGGTCGAGCAGACCAATCGCGGAGAGCGTGCCTACGACATCTTCTCGCGGCTCCTGAAGGAGCGCATCATCTTCATCACCGGTCCGGTCGAGGACGGCATGGCCGCGCTGGTGTGCGCGCAGCTGCTCTTCCTCGAGGCGGAGAACCCGAAGAAGGAAATCTCGCTCTACATCAATTCGCCGGGCGGTGTGGTGACGAGCGGCATGGCGATCTACGACACCATGCAGTTCATCAAGCCCGCCGTGTCGACGCTGTGCATCGGCCAGGCGGCCTCCATGGGTTCGCTGCTTTTGACCGCCGGCCACAAGGACATGCGCTTCGCCACGCCGAACGCGCGGATCATGGTTCACCAGCCGTCCGGCGGCTTCCAGGGCCAGGCCTCCGACATCGAGCGCCACGCCCAGGACATCATCAAGCTGAAGCGTCGCCTCAACGAGGTCTACGAGAAGCACACTGGCCGCGACTACGAGACCATCGAGCGCACGCTCGACCGCGACCATTTCATGACCGCCGACGAAGCCAAGGAATTCGGCCTCATCGACAAGGTGATTTCCAGCCGCGAGGCGATCGAGGGCGCGCCATCCGAGTAGGCCGTCCACAACCGCTCGGGCATTAGCTGCCGCTTTTGCGGCTCCATGCCCTTTTCGGACACATTTCGATTGCTTGCTGACGGATCGCGTCGGCGGGCGTTAAACCTATGTTGATTGTCGGCCGCTTAGCCTTGTTCGGGGTGCGGGAACCGTTGCCGCGTGAGTCGTTTTGTGTTTGGTTCGAGTCAGGGACCGCACGGCAGGTGTTGGCAGGGCTCGATTCCCGCCATAGACTCACCCGAACCGGTGCTTCGTGAGTGCCGGCGGCAGTGAAAGGACGGAAGCATGAGCAAGATCAGCAGCGGCGGCGGCGATTCGAAGAACACGCTGTACTGCTCCTTCTGCGGCAAGAGCCAGCACGAGGTCCGCAAGCTGATCGCGGGCCCCACCGTATTCATCTGCGATGAATGCGTCGAGCTGTGCATGGACATCATCCGCGAGGAGAACAAGACCTCGATGGTCAAGTCCCGCGAGGGCGTACCGACCCCGCAGGAAATCCTCAAGGTGCTGGACGACTACGTCATCGGGCAGCCCTACGCCAAGCGCGTGCTGTCGGTGGCCGTCCACAACCACTACAAGCGCCTGGCGCACGCCGGCAAGAACAACGACGTCGAACTGGCCAAGTCGAACATCCTGCTGATCGGCCCGACCGGCTGCGGCAAGACGCTTCTGGCGCAGACGCTGGCGCGCATCATCGACGTGCCGTTCACCATGGCGGACGCCACGACGCTGACCGAGGCCGGCTATGTCGGCGAGGACGTCGAGAACATCATCCTCAAGCTGCTGCAGTCGGCCGACTACAATGTCGAGCGGGCCCAGCGCGGCATCGTCTACATCGACGAGATCGACAAGATCTCTCGCAAGTCGGACAACCCCTCGATCACGCGCGACGTGTCGGGCGAGGGCGTCCAGCAGGCGCTGCTGAAGATCATGGAAGGCACGGTCGCCTCCGTGCCGCCGCAGGGCGGCCGCAAGCATCCGCAGCAGGAATTCCTGCAGGTCGACACGGCCAACATCCTGTTCATCTGCGGAGGCGCCTTCGCCGGCCTCGACAAGATCATCTCCGATCGCGGCCGCAAGACCTCGATCGGCTTTTCGGCGACGGTCGCCTCGCCGGAGGATCGTCCTTCGGGCGAGATCTTCCGCCAGGTGGAGCCGGAGGATCTGCTGAAGTTCGGTCTCATCCCCGAGTTCGTCGGCCGCCTGCCGGTCCTGGCGACGCTGGAGGATCTCGACGAACCTGCGCTGGTCTCGATCCTGACGGAGCCCGAAGAACGCGCTGGTCAAGCAGTACCAGCGGCTGTTCGAGATGGAGAACGTCGAGCTCACCTTCCACGAGAACGCGCTGGCCGCGATCGCCCGCAAGGCGATCGAGCGCAAGACCGGCGCGCGCGGGCTGCGCTCCATCATGGAGGCGATCCTGCTCGACACGATGTTCGAGCTTCCGGCGCTGGAAGGCGTGCAGGAGGTCGTCATCTCGGAAGAGGTCGTCCAGGGCAACGCCCGACCGCTCTACATCTACGCCGAGCGCGAGAAGGAAAAGTCGAACGCGAGCGCCTGAGCGGCTTGTTGAAAACACATCGCGGCGCCTTCGGGCGCCGCTGTTGCATCAGGGCATCGGTTTCGTCCTGCGTGGCGCCTCAAACCCTTGATCTTTCGCAGTGACGACGCCACCTAACTGACATCAGGCTGCGGGGCCGCTACGTGCTTCTCCTCCCGCGTAATCCAGTGGGTTATAGGCGGATCGGTCCGCAGTCGCTAACATGAGATTCGCGGCTGGCCATCGGTGGCCGCGACATGAAAGGTTGGACTATGACCATGACTCCCAAGTCCTCCGGCGAAAACGTCTTTCCGGTTTTGCCGCTGCGCGACATCGTCGTGTTCCCGCACATGATCGTGCCGCTGTTCGTCGGCCGCGAGAAGTCGATCAAGGCGCTGGAAGAGGTCATGGGTGCGGACAAGCAGATTCTGCTGGCCACCCAGATCAACGCCGCAGACGACGATCCGGCTCCCGAGGCCATCTATGACGTCGGCACGCTCGCCAACGTCCTGCAGCTCCTCAAGCTGCCCGACGGCACCGTGAAGGTGCTGGTCGAGGGCGCCTCGCGCGCACGCCTTACCGGTTTTACCGACAAGACCGAGTATCACGAGGCCCACGCCGAGATGCTGGCGGAGCCCGTCGAGGAAGAGGTCGAGATCGAGGCGCTGGCGCGCTCCGTCGTCTCCGACTTCGAGAACTACGTGAAGCTCAACAAGAAGATTTCGCCCGAGGTCGTCGGCGCGGCGAGCCAGATCGAGGACTACTCCAAGCTGGCCGATACCGTCGCCTCGCACCTGGCGATCAAGATCCCCGAGAAGCAGGAGATGCTTGCCACGCTGTCCGTTCAGGAGCGGCTGGAAAAGGCGATGGGCTTCATGGAAGCCGAGATTTCCGTGCTGCAGGTGGAAAAGCGCATCCGCTCGCGCGTCAAGCGCCAGATGGAGAAGACGCAGCGCGAGTACTACCTCAACGAGCAGATGAAGGCGATCCAGAAGGAGCTCGGCGAGGGCGAGGACGGCCGCGACGAGGCGGCCGAGCTGGAAGAGCGCATCAAGAAGACCAAGCTGTCGAAGGAAGCGCGCGAGAAGGCCGACGCGGAGCTGAAGAAGCTGCGCACCATGTCGCCGATGTCGGCGGAGGCCACCGTCGTGCGCAACTATCTCGACTGGCTGCTGTCGATCCCGTGGGGCAAGCGCTCCAAGGTCAAGTACGACCTCGATCTCGCTCAGGAGGTGCTCGATTCCGATCACTACGGCCTCGACAAGGTCAAGGAGCGCATCGTCGAATACCTGGCCGTCCAGAGCCGGCAGAAGAAGCTGAAGGGGCCGATCCTGTGCCTCGTCGGACCTCCCGGCGTCGGCAAGACCTCGCTCGGCAAGTCGATCGCCAAGGCGACCGGTCGCGAGTTCATCCGCATGGCGCTCGGCGGCGTGCGCGACGAAGCCGAGATTCGTGGCCACCGGCGGACCTATATCGGCTCGATGCCCGGCAAGGTCATCCAGTCGATGAAGAAGGCCAAGAAGTCCAATCCGCTCTTCCTGCTCGACGAGATCGACAAGATGGGCATGGATTTCCGCGGCGACCCGTCGTCGGCCCTGCTGGAGGTGCTCGATCCGGAGCAGAACTCGACGTTCATGGACCACTACCTCGAGGTCGAGTACGACCTGTCGAGCGTCATGTTCGTGACCACGGCGAACACGCTGAACATCCCGCCGGCCCTGATGGACCGCATGGAGATCATCCGCATCGCCGGTTACACCGAGGACGAGAAGGTCGAGATCGCCAAGCGGCACCTGATGCCGAAGGTCATGCGCGATCATGCCCTGCAGGCGAAGGAGTTCTCCGTCTCCGACGAGGCGATCCGCGAGATCATCCGCACCTACACCCGGGAAGCCGGCGTGCGTAACCTCGAGCGCGAGCTGATGAAGCTCGGGCGCAAGGCGGTGACGGAGATCCTCAAGACCGGCAAGAAGTCGGTGAACGTGACCCGCGACAACCTCGACGACTATCTCGGCGTGCAGCGGTTCCGCTTCGGCCAGGTCGAGGGCGAGGACCAGGTCGGCGTGGTCACCGGGCTTGCGTGGACCGAGGTCGGCGGCGAACTGCTGACGATCGAGGGCGTCATGATGCCCGGCAAGGGCAAGATGACGGTCACCGGCAACCTGAAGGACGTCATGAAGGAGTCGATCTCGGCGGCCGCATCCTATGTGCGCTCGCGGGCCATCGACTTTGGCATCGAGCCTCCGGTCTTCGACAAGAAGGACATCCACGTCCACGTCCCCGAGGGCGCCACGCCCAAGGACGGACCGTCGGCGGGTGTCGCGATGGCCACTGCCATCGTGTCGGTGATGACCGGCATTCCCGTACGCAAGGACATCGCCATGACCGGCGAGATCACCCTGCGCGGACGGGTTCTGCCTATCGGCGGCCTCAAGGAGAAGCTGCTGGCGGCTCTGCGCGGCGGCATCAAGAAGGTGCTGATCCCCGAGGAGAACGCCAAGGACCTGGCCGACATCCCCGACAACGTGAAGAGCGCGTTGGAGATCGTGCCGGTCAGCCGGGTCGGCGAGGTGCTGGAGCACGCTCTGGTCACCATGCCCGAGCCGATCACCTGGGTCGATCCGGCCGAGGCCGCGGCAGCCGCCGCAGGCAGTGCTGACGAGGCCGCGAAGGCCCAGGTCGCGCACTGACTGAAGCCGCGCATCGGATGAATGAACGAAAAGCCGGGCCGAATGGCCCGGCTTTTTTCGTTCGAGCCCGGAGAATCCGCGGATTTCCGGGGTTTTCGCCCATATTTGGCTTGGTCGCCGGCGAACTTCTTTCTAAGGTTGCGTCTCCGCCGGTTGAGTCGGGCGTTCCGGTCTTCAAAGGGAAGGAAGGGGTTTTTAATGAACAAGAACGAACTCGTGGCTGCCGTCGCCGAACAGGCAAGCATTTCCAAGGGAGACGCTCAGTCGGCCGTCGACGCGGTATTCTCCGTCATTTCTGGTGAGCTGAAGAAGGGTGGCGATGTCCGCCTGGTCGGCTTCGGCAATTTCAGCGTGTCCAAGCGCGGCGCCTCCACGGGCCGCAATCCGCAGACTGGCGCCACCGTGCAGATTCCGGCCCGCAACGTGCCGAAATTCACGGCCGGCAAGGGCCTCAAGGACGCCGTCAACTAGGCGCGTCCAGCTTTCAGTTTTTAATTCGCCCGCAACCGCGGTTGCCCCACCGGCAGCCGCGGTTTTGCTTTGTCGGCAATTTGGGCAAGGGCGGGGGGACGTTCGGCGGAAATCCGCCGCCCGGTGCCTACCGGGCGCGAGCCTTGTTGAATGTTGCGGTGAGCAGCTGCTTCATGTGGTTGTCGCGCGCCCGCGCAGGAATCCCCGCCCATCACCACCGCGACCACCGAGCGGCCGCCGCGGCGCACCGAGGCGACGAGGTTGAAGCCCGAGGCCCTGGTATAGCCCGTCTTGATGCCGTCGGCGCCCGAGACCATGTCGAGCACCTTGTTGTGGCCCTTGATGGTCTTGCCGTGGAACTCGAAGCTGCGCAGCGAGAAATAGCCGTAGAACTGCGGAAAGTCGCGCCGCAGCGCCAGGCCGAGGATCGCCATGTCGCGCGCCGTCGTCGTCATGGCCTCGTCGGGCAGGCCCGAGGCGTTGGTGAAGACCGTCCGCCCCATGCCCAGCGCCCGCGCCTTCAGCGTCATCGTGCGGGCGAACATCTCCTCGCTGCCGCCGAGATATTCGCCGACCGCGGTCGCCACGTCGTTGGCGGACTTGACCACCATCGCGCGGATCGCGGTGTCGACGTCGATCGAATCGCCGGCCTTGAAATAGAGCTTGGTCGGCGGCCGGCTGGCGGCGTGGGCCGAGATCGGTATCTGCGTCGACTTGCTCACCCGGCCGTGCTCAAGCGCCTCGAACAGCAGATAGAGCGTCATCATCTTGGTGAGGGAGGCGGGGTAGCGCGGCTGGTCCGCGGCGACCTGATAGAGCACCGTGCCTTCCCTGGCGTCGACGACGATCGCCGCATATTTCGAAGGCTCCGCCTTCGGCGGCGCGATTTCGAGCGTGGCGGTGGTCGAGCATGCCGACAGCACTGCCGCGAAGAAGAGCGACAGCACGGCGAGGGGAACGGAACGGCGCATGCGGCGGCGAAGCTGCGAATACAGGGCGGACTCCATCGTCGGTGCCGAAGTGTTACGGCCTTTCACGGGCCGATAGCAAGGCGGAATTCCGCTCCCGCGTCGCGGCACGCGCGAAGAACGGTGGACGGGTTGATGTCGTTCCGCGCACCCAGCAATAACAACTCGGATTGGAGTAGCCGCAGCGATCAGCGCTTGGCGGCGTCGGGTCTGGGCGTGTAGCCGTCCGCGACGATGACGGGCAGGTGAGTCCAGCTCCGGTTGTCGGGAAGCCGCATCCACGCTCCCGCGGCAAAGGCGCCGCCGTCGACCAGAATGGTCGAGCCGGTCACCCATCCCGACAGACGATCGGAGGCGAGGAACAGCGCGGCGCCCGCCGAATCCTGACCCTCGCCGAACCGGCCGACGGGAAACCAGCGCGAAATGTAGTCGCGATTTTCCGGAGGAACACGCGGCGTGGCGGTGATTTGGGCGGAGTTGGTGGTCTCCGGCGCAACCGCGTTGACGCGAATGCCGTCCTGCCCGAGTTCGACAGCGAGGCTCTGCGTGAAGCCGGTGATCGCCGCCTTGAAGGCGGCGTAGACGACCGTCAGCGGAATTCCGCGGAAGGCCTCGATTGTGGACAGGTTGACGATGCTCCCGCCGCCGCCTTCCTTCATCAGCGGGATGGCGGCCTTGGAGACGTGGAACATGTGCAGCAGATTGACGGCGTATAGCTGCTGCCATTCCTCCTCGTCGGAATCGACGAAATAGGACTTGTAGCCGAGATAATCACCGACATTGTTGACCAGCACGTCCAGCCGGCCGAAGCGTTGCTTCAATTCGTCGAACACCCGTGCGACGTCCGCCTCTTCGGGTCACGTCTGCCGTCACTGCCAGCACTTCGGCGCCGGCGGCCTCGAGAGCCGAGCGGGCGTCCTCCGCCCGCTTCGCGTCGATCTCGGCGATCGCGATCCGCATGCCTGCCTTGGCAAACAGCTCGGCCGTGGCCCGGCCGATACCGGCGCCGCCACCGGTTATCAGTGCGACCTTGCCCTCGAGGCCGAGAATGGAAGCTTCGTCCGTATGCGTCATCGGTTCCTCCCTGGTCCGGCCACGCGCCATCAGCGCGGCCGCTCCTCCACCGGAAATGTGCGGGTGGCATCGACCACCAGTTCGCGGCGCGAGAAGCGCCAGCCTTTGTCCGTGAGCGCGAAATCGTCGAGGTAGCGGATCGTCATCTCGTAGCAGAGATAGCGGTCGGCGCTGTCGCGCAGAAAATGTCTTGCGATGCAGTAGGTCTCGGCGGCGGCCGTGTCGCGCTCGATCGAGGGCACCTGGCCGAGAATGCCGTGGAACGTCTTGAGATAATGCGTGGCCAGCACGTCGGCGACCGTGGCGATCTCGGCCCGTCCGGTAAAGGTGCCGCGCGGTGCGACCAGAACGCCGTCCTCAGTGAACTGCGCGGCCATGAGAGCACCGTCGCGACGGTCGGCGGCCAGCGCATAGGTCTCCGCCAGCCGCCTCAGCGAAAGTCCGGCAAGCAGCGCGTCGGCATCGGCCAGCATGGCGCCGTCAGGCTCCGCCGACGGCGGCCACGACCTCGGCAACGGCCCGGTCAATGTCGTTGCGCGTGTAGCCGAGCAGGGCGGTTTCAGCCGGATCCGGCTCATAGGCGAGCACCTTGCCGCGCCCGGGCACGATGAAGGCATCCGGCAGCAGCGGATGCTCCTGGTCGCGTTCCTCCAGACGGCGGTCGCTGCCGACGACGTCGAAGATCTTCTGGAAGAAATCGCGGAAGGTGAGGTTCTCGTCGCCGATGAGGTAGGGCGTGCCGGTCTCGGCATTTTGCAGCGCGCCCCAGATCGCCTCCGAGAGCGAGCGCACCGACATGTAGTTGGTCCCGCCGGCCGGCGCGTAGTCGGGAATGTTCGGCATGTCGCCCTTGGCCCAGGCGGTCAGCGTCTCGTAGCGCTTGGCCGGAATGCCCGGAATGGCGCCGACGATCGAGGGCGGGTTGAGCGTGGAGACGTTGAAGTCGTCGGAGGCGAGCGATCTCGCGCCCTCGTCGGCCAGCGCGCGGGCACGCACATAGGCGTTCTCGGCAATCAGATGCGGCATGACCTGGTGATAGTAGCTGCCGAGCTGCACGAAGCGCCGGACGCCTGCCTTCTTCGCCGTTTGCGCGAACGAGGGCACGCCCTCGATCTGGGTCAGCCGCCAGAACTCGTCGGCATCGACGTCCTTGGGGATGTGGCGGATGTCGTTGCCGGCGGCAAAGACGATCGCCTCGAACGGCGCCAGATCGGGGCCACGGAAGCCGCCGGTCGTGTAGTCGCCGAAGATCGTCGGAAAATCGGCCATCGGGGTTCCGGCCGGCGCCGGCTTGCGCGCGGCGAGCGTCACCTCGTTGCCCTGGTCCCGCAGGTATATGGCCGCATGGCCGCCGATCATGCCGGTGCCGCCGACGATCAAAATCTTCAAGGCGTCCGCTCCCTGTGCGTCGATATTCGGCGGCAGGTTCGATGCGCGGCCCGGTCGGGGCATCGTCCGGATCGACTACGCTGCGGAAAGAAACGTGTCAGCCGTCGTCGCGAGGCATGTGACGGCGCACGATGTCGAGGAAATGCGGTTGCTCGCCGCCGCCGTGGACGTCGAGTGCGGCGCCCGAAACCCAGGCCGCCAGCGGGCTGGCGAGAAAGAGCACGGCATTGGCGATGTCGTCGCCGTGGCCCATGCGCTTCATCGGCGTCGCTTCCGCGATTTCTCGCTGTGCCTCGCGCGAGCCATAGGTGAGTTCGGCGTCGGCGGTCTCCATCAGGCCGGCGACGATGGCGTTGACCCGGACCTTCGGTCCCCATTCCTGGGCCAGGCTCGCGGTGAGGCTGATCAGCCCCGCCTTGGCCGCTCCATAGGCGGCAGTTCCGGGCGAGGGGCGGCGGCCCGACACGCTGGCGATGTTGACGACCGAACCGCCGTCTTCCTGCTGCACCATCACGCCGCGCGCAGCCTGCGACAGGTATAGGGGCGCCAGCAGGTTGAGCGCCACAATGGCTTCCGAAAAGCGCGGCGACGCAGTTGCCGCATCGACGGCGGGCGAGCCGCCGGCATTGTTGACGAGCAGGTCGAGCCTGCCGTGGCGGGAGACGGTTTCGTCGACGAGCGCCTTGCACTGGTCGGCCTTTCGCACGTCGCAGGCGATGAATTCAGCCTTCTGACCGCCGGCCTCGGGCAGGGTCTCGGGAGCCTTGCGGGCGCATACGACCACGGTCGCCCCGGCGGTGAGCAACGCAGTCGAAATGGCGGCGCCGATGCCGCGGGTGCCTCCGGTGACGATCGCGACCTTGCCGGCGAAGGAACGTTCTGGAAGGTAGGATCCGCTCGCCTCGGTCATGAATTCGCTCCCCTGGTGCGCCTCATTGAGCTAGCCCGCTGCGGCAAGGCGTCATTCGTCCTTTCGGACGATGCCCATGGCCGGTACCGTCATAGCCTTCGCATCATTCTCGCGAGGCGGCCGCGTCGCAAGACCGGCCGGTGGCAGGGCTCAAGGGATGGCATGAGCGATATCTTCGACGACGGCTGGCAATTCACCACCGTTCCGGCACTGATGGCACGCGCCGCCGAGATCTTCGGCGAGGAGACGGCTGTCGAGGACGGCGACAAGCACCTGACCTTCGTCGAGCTGGACGCGCTGCGTCGACGCGTTGCGAAAGCCGTTATGGCTGCCGGTGTCGGCAAGGGCGACAGGGTGATGATCTGGGCGCCGAACGGCTGGAAATGGTTCGCCGCGGCCCTCGGCCTGGTCAGCGCCGGCGCCGTTCTCATTCCGGCCAGTACGCGCTTCAAGGGCGCCGAGGTGGCCGAACTCGTCAAGCGCAGCGGCGCCACGATGATGTTTTCCTGCGGCGACTTCCTCGGCCGCTACTATCCCGACCAGCTTTCCGCCGAGGCCCGCAGCGCGCTTCACACGGTCGTCGTGTTTGACGGCGCGCATGAGGGCGAAACCGGCTGGGACGCGTTCCTGGCGGCGGGCGAGGGAATCTCCGATGCCACGCTGGATGCGCGCACCGGAAGCGTCGGTCCCGACGATCTGTGCGACATGTTGTTCACGTCGGGCACGACCGGCTACCCGAAAGGCGTGATGTACGGCCACAGGCAGTGCCTGAGGGCCATCGATGCCTGGGCGACGCGGGTCGGCATTCGCCGCGGCGACCGCGTTCTCGTCATCCCGCCGTTCTTCCACGCCTTCGGCTATCGCTCCGGCGCGATCGTCTCGGTCATGCGCGGCGCGGTACTGATTCCGCATGGCACCTACGATGCGGAGGACGTGCTGAGGCGCGTCGAGCGTGAAAAGGTCAGCGTCATTCCCGGACCGCCGGCGATCTTCCACGGCATGCTGCAGCACCCGCGCATGGACGAGTTCGATCGATCGAGCCTGAGGCTGGGAATTACCGGCGGCGCCGTGGTGCCGTCGACCCTGATCCGCCGCATGCGGGAGGACCTCGGCTTCGCCGGCGTCGTCAACGGCTACGGGCTGACCGAATGCGGCGGCTACGGCACGATGTGCAGCGCCGAGGACACCGACGAACAGATCGCCAACACCGCCGGCAAGCCGTTTCCCGAGACCGAGGTGCGGATCATGGGCGCGAACGGTGCCCTGCTGCCCGATGGCGAAAACGGCGAGGTGGTGATCCGCGGCTACATCGTCATGAAGGGCTATTTCAACGATACCGAATCCACGGAAAAGACGATCGACGCCGACGGCTGGCTTCACACCGGCGACATCGGGCATTTCGATGAGAACGGTGATCTGAGGATCGAGGACCGCATCAAGGACATGTACATCTCGGGCGGTTTCAACTGCTACCCGGCCGAGATCGAGCGGATGATGAGCGCGCATCCCGCGATCGGCCAGATCGCGGTGATCGGCATTCCGGACGAGCGGATGGGAGAGGTCGGCAAGGCCTTCGTCGTGCTGCGGCCGGGCAAGATCGCGAGCGCGGAGGAACTTGTCGCCTGGGCGCGCGACAACATCGCCAACTTCAAGGTGCCGCGCGCGGTGGAATTCCGCGATGCGCTGCCCACCAGCCCGCAGGGCAAGGTCTTGAAGACGCGGCTCAGGGAAGAGGAAGGCGTCGCCTGACCCGGGCGATCGCCATGGCCACAAAGTCTCAGCCGGCGCCGTAGACCGGCTTCGCAGCGGGTCGTTCCGCCATCAGCTCGGTGATCTTTTCGCCCAGTTCCGCGGCGTTCCAGCGGCTGCCCTTGTCGTATTCGGGCCCGTCGTTCCAGCCGAGCGCCAAGCGGATCTTGCCGCCGATCAGCTCGAATATCTGGCCGGTGACGTCGGTGGAGCGCTCGCTGACGAGCCAGGCGACGAGAGGCGCGGTGTTCTCCGGCGCGAAGATGTCGAATTCGCCTTCCGTCGCCTTCATCATGTCGGCGAAGGCCGTTTCGGTCATGCGCGTGCGGGCGTTGGGCGCGAGCCCGTTGGCGGTGATGCCGTAGCGGGCGAGTTCGGCCGCCTGCACCAGCGTCAGCGTGGCGATGCCGGCCTTTGCCGCGGAATAGGAACTCTGCCCGACCGAACCCTGCAGGCCCGCGCCTGAGGTGGTGTTGACGATGCGCGCGTCGACGGCGCGACCGGCCTTGGCCTCGGCGCGCCAGTAGTCTGTGGCGTGGCGCGAGACGCAGAAATGGCCGCGCAGGTGGACGCGGATGACGGCGTCCCATTCTTCCGGCGTGCAGGAGACGAACATGCGGTCGCGCACGAAACCGGCATTGTTGACCACCGCGTCGAGCCGCCCGAACGCATCGAGCGCCGACTTCACGATGTTTGCGCTCGCCTCCCAGTCGGCGACATCGTCGAAATTCGCGACCGCCTGGCCGCCACTGGCCTTGATCTCGGCGACCACCTCGTCCGCCGGTCGCTCGGCGGTCTCGTCGCCATGCGTGCCGACACCGAGGTCGTTGACGACCACTTTGGCGCCTTCGGCGGCGAGCCCGAGCGCGTAGGCGCGACCGAGGCCACGGCCGGCTCCGGTGACGATGACGACGCGGTCCTGACAGATGCCGGTCATTCCTGCTCCGCTCCAAGCTTGAGGCGCACGGCGCGTGCGTTGCCGGTGACGCGCGGCCGGTCGGGGCTGGCCTCGGCCAGCGGCTCGCATTCGACGAAATCGGTCAGGCATTCGCGCGCCAGACGCTGGTATTCGCCGTCACCGTCGTTCTTCCAGACGATGCTCTTTTCCGGCATCTCGCGCACGATCTTCGCCGGGTTGCCGGCAATCAGGCTGCGGGGAGGCGCGCGCATGTCGGATTTGACCAGGCTCAGCGCTCCGACCAGGCACTCCGGCCCGATCTCGGCCTCGTCGAGCACCACGGCGTTCATGCCGACCAGCGCGTTCTCGCCGATCCTGGCGCCATGCACGATCGAGCCGTGGCCGACCGTGGCGCCGCGCCCGATCACGCAGTCCGAGCCGGCGCCGGTGTGCAGCGTGCAGTTGTCCTGCACGGAGGCGTCGCCCTCGACGACGATGCGGCCGAAATCGCCGCGCAGCGAGGCGCCAGCGCCGATATAGCAGCCGGGTCCGACGAAGACGTCGCCGATGAGACTGGCGGTCGGGTGCAGGAAGGACGTCGGATCGACGACCGGGCGGATGCCCTGGAAAGCGTAGCAGGGCATCACAGCCTCTCGATGATCGTCACGTTGGCCTGGCCGCCGCCCTCGCACATGGTCTGCAGCGCATAGCGGCCGCCGCGCCGTTCCAGCTCGTTGAGCATGGTCGTCATGATGCGCGCGCCGGTGGCGCCGAGCGGATGGCCGAGCGCGATCGCGCCGCCGTTGACGTTGACCTTGTCGTGGGGGACGCCGAGTTCCTTCATCCAGGCGAGCACGACCGAGGCGAAGGCCTCGTTGCATTCGAACAGATCGATGTCGTCGATCTTGAGGCCGGTCTTTTCCAGCGCGTGCCGGGTGGCCGGTATCGGCGCCGTGAGCATCCAGACCGGGTCGTCGGCGCGCACGGTGAGATGATGGATGCGCGCGCGAGGCTTCAACCCGTGCTCCTTCACCGCCTGCTCGGAGGCGATCAGCAGTGCGGCAGAGGCGTCCGAATTCTGGCTGGCGACGCCCGCCGTGATGCGTCCGCCGGGGGTGAGCGGCTCAAGCGACGCCATTTTTTCGAGCGAGGTGCCGCGGCGCGGCGTCTCGTCGACGCGCAGCTCGCCGATCGGAGCGATCTCGGCTTCGAACCGGCCGGCTTCAGTGGCCGCGATGGCGCGCTCGTGTGACGCGAGCGCAAATTCCTCCATTTCGCGCCGGCTGATCTGCCACTTCTGGGCGATCATCTCGGCGGAACGGAACTGGCTCACCTCCTGGTCGCCGTAGCGGGCCAGCCAGCCCGGCGAGGTGCGGAAGGGATCTGGAAAGCCGTATTCGCGGCCGGCCAGCATGGCTCCGGAAATCGGAATCAGGTTGAGGTTTTGCACGCCGCCGGCCACGACGAGATCCTGGACGCCGCTCATCACCCCGAGCGCGGCGAAATGCACCGCCTGCTGCGAGGAGCCGCACTGACGGTCGACGGTGACGCCCGGCACGTGTTCGGGCATGCCGGCGACCAGCCAGCAGGTGCGGGCGATGTCGCCGGCTTGCGGCCCCAGCGTCTCGACGCAGCCGAACACGACGTCGTCCACGGCGGCGGGGTCGATGCCGGTGCGCTCGACCAGCGCCTTGATCGAGTGGGCGCCGAGATCGGCCGAATGCATCGCCGCCAGCGACCCCTTCTTGCGCCCCACCGGGGAGCGCACCGCATCCACGATATAGGCTTCAGGCATGGTCGCTCTCCGTGGCAAATGTCCGGTCCGCGCCGAGCGGGCGCTCGGTCATCCGGGTTGCGACCCGCCGCTTGTGCGTGGCCGTGTCGCCCCACCAGCCCGACAGCGCCAGCGCGCGCTTGAGGTAGAAATGCACGTCGACCTCCCAGGAATATCCCATGGCGCCGTGCACCTGCACGGCGCGTGCGACAGGCGAGGTCGGCGGCATCGGCTGCCGCGATTTTCGCGTGCGAGACGCGGGCGCGGGAGAAGACGTCGGCTTGGCCGAACCCGCCGGCGGCAGCATGGACGACCGGCCGCGCGAACTCGACCTTCACCTGGGCTTCGGCGAGCAGGTGCTTGACGGCCTGGTAGGAGCCGATCGGCTTGCCGAACTGCTGGCGTTCCTTGGCGTAGGCGACCGCGAGGTCGATCGCGCGCTGGGCGATGCCGACGAGTTGCGCGGCACGCGAACAGCGCGCCGCGGTCGAATGCCGCCTCGAAGGCGGCGACGAAATCGGCGCCCGGCAGGCAGTCTTCTGTCGGAGCAGGGGCCTGGTCGATGGTGAAGAGGCGGCGGAACGGATCGACGGAGGGCTGCCGCACCAGTTCGAGCCGATCGAGATCGAGAAGGCAGGGCGTGCCGTCTCGGATCGCCACAATGGCGCCGGCTGTGTCGGCGTCGGCGATGAACGGATTGGCGGGATGGGCGAGCGCGACGGTGATGCCGCCCGCCAGGGCTTGCTCGAGTGCTTCCACCATCGCGTCGTCGCGGGCAATCTCGGCAAGCAGGGGCAGCGCGACGCCGGCATTCTCGACCAGCGGCTCGGGCAGGCAGGCGTAGCCGCAGGCTTCCGCCACGAGCACGAAATCGGCGGCCGAGAGGCCGAGCCCGCCGCGATCCTCGGGCACGAGCGCGCCCTGCAGGCCCATTTCGACGATCCGTTGCCAGCGGGTCTCGTCGCGCGGTTCGCCCGACTTCATCAGCCGGCGCAGGTCGGCCGGCTGGCACAAATCGTCGAGCAGCGAGCGCACGGCCTCCGCCGTCATCTGCTGTTCGTCGGTGAAGCGGAAATCCATCGCCTCAACCCCGCGGCAGGCCGAGCATGCGCTCGGCGATGATGTTCTTCTGAATCTCGTTGGAGCCGGCGTAGATCGGCCCGGCGAGCGAGAAGAAATATCCGTCGAGCCACGACCCCGTCTCGGAAGCCTCCGGTGCGGCCTTCACGAGTTCGGCCCGTGCGCCGAGGATCGACAGGGCAGTGCGGTGAAGCGCGATGTCCATCTCCGACCAGAAGATCTTGTTGATCGAGGCTTCCGCGCCGATCGAGCCGCCGGCAACCAGCCGCGAGGCGGTGGCGTAGATCGACAGCGCGTAGGCTTCCGTATCCATGAACGCCTGCATGACGGCCGTCACCGGTCGCGGTCGTCGCATTCGTCCTCATGGGCGCGCCACAGCGCGACCAGCCGCTTCGCTGCCTCCTGGAAGCGCGCCGGGCTCCTGAGCATGAGGCCGCGCTCGAAGCCGGCGGTCGCCATGCAGACCGCCCAGCCCTTGCCCTCTTCTCCCAGGCGGTTGAAAGCCGGGACGCGAACGTCCTCGAGGAAGATCTCGGCGAAGCCGGTCTCGCCGTCGATCTGCGCGATCGGCTGGACGCGGACGCCGGGTGCATCCAGCGGGAAGAAGATCAGTGACAGGCCGCGATGGCGCTCGGAGTCCGGATCGGTGCGGAACAGGCCGAACGCCCAGTCGGCGAAGACCGCGCGCGACGACCATATCTTGTGGCCGGAAAGAACGTAGTCGTCGCCGTCGCGTCGCGCCGTCGAGCGCACGGCAGCCAGATCCGAGCCCGCCTGCGGTTCCGACCAGGCCTGCGCCCAGATCTCGTCGCCGGCCGCCATCTTCGGAAGGAAGCGCGCCTTCTGCTCGTCGCTGCCGAATTCCATCAGCGTCGGGCCGAGCAGGAAGATGCCGTTCTGGTTGACGCGCAGCGGCGCGCTGGCGCGCCAGTATTCTTCCTCGAAGATCAGCCAGCGGATCAGGTCCAGCCCGCGTCCGCCGAACTCGCGCGGCCAGGTGACCATGCCCCAGTCGCCCGAGGCCAGCGTGCGCTCCCAGTCGCGGTGCGCCTCGAAGCCTTCGCGCGAGGCATCGAAGGAGGGCAGGGGTTCCGTCGGGACGTTCGCCTCCATCCAGGCGCGCACCTCGGCGCGAAACTCCTGCTCCTCGGGTGAATAGGTGAGATCCAAGGCGGTTCGCTCCGGCTCAGCCTTCGCCGGCCTGCTTCTTGTTCGCCGCGACCATGCTCTTGGCGTCCTGTCCGCCTAGCGGATTGCCGGAGGTCAGGTCGCTCTGGGCGTGGGCGAAGTGGTGCATGTGATACTGCGCGTCCATGGCGGTGCGCTTGCCGCGCAGTTCCTCGACATGGTTCACCGCCTGCTTGGTAAGCCACAGGCCGAGGCGCGGCTGGGCGGCGAGCTTCTCCGCCATCGCCTGGACGTCGTCGTTCAGCGTCTCGCGCGCCACGACGCGGTTGACCATGCCGAACTGCTCGGCGCGGGCAGCACTCATGCGCTCGCCCAGCAGCAGGAATTCCTTGGCGACGCGCGGCGGCAGCTCGAAGGCGTGGGCGAAATACTCGACGCCCGGAATGCCCATGCGCACCACCGGATCCTGGAAGAAGGCATCCTCCGTGGCGACGATCAGGTCGCATACCCAGGCGAGCATCAGGCCGCCGGCGACGCAGGCACCCTGGACGGCGGCGATTGTCGGCTTCGGCACGTCGCGCCAGCGCCGGCACATGCCGAGATATACCTCCTGCTCGCGCGTGTAGAGCATCTCGGCGGCGGGCTTGTTGATGTGATCGGCCCACAGCAGCCGCCGCTCGAAGCTTTTCGCGACATCGCGACCCGGCGTGCCGATGTCGTGGCCGGCGGAGAAATGCTTGCCCTCGCCGGCAAGCACGATGACCTTGACGGCGTCGTCGTCGACGGCGCGGCGGAACGCGTCGTCGAGCGCATAGGTCATCTGCGAATTCTGGGCGTTGTTGTATTTCGGCCGGTTCATCACGATCCACGCGACCTGGCCGCGCTGCTCGTAGCGCACCGGCTCGTCGGTCTCATAGGTGATGTCGGCGGTTCTTGGCGGGACGAGATCGTCCATCGGTTCACCTTTCTCGATCGGTGGCGAAGCTATGCGCGCGATGTTGCAGCGCAATCGTCCAAAGAGACTAACGCAATTCGCGCCGCCGGATCAGGTCCGGTCGGGCAGGGGCAGTTCGGCGTGCTCGGCTGTCAGCCGGTTGAGCGGCTTCAGCACGGCGGGGTCGCTGACCGCGGCCGTCTTGCGCCTCGAGAGGTCGACATGGATCGAGACGAAGGACGCCGAGGCGGCGCGCACGCCCTTCGTCAGGTTGAGCAGTTCGTGGAAATGCTTCACGAGCCGGCCATCGTTGGAAAGAATGCGGCCTTCGATGCGCAGCGCATCGCCGAGCACCAGCTCGCGCTCGTACCGGATCAGCTTTTCCAGCCGGAACATGCCGTGCGCGGCGCGGCGGACATAGTCCTCGTCGACACCGAATGCGGCGAACAGGGCAGCTTCGGCGATATCGAAGACATGGTCATACCAGCCGACATTCATGTGGCCGTTGACGTCGATCCAGTCCGCCGCCACCTCGCCTTCGAAGCCGACGAACGGAGACGGCGCCGCATGCCGTTCGCTCACGCGTCGGCCTCGGCGGCTTCCATCGCCTCGAGCCGCGCGTCCAGTTCGCCGGCCGGGCATTCCAGCGCGACGCTGCCGCGCTCGATGATCATTGCGCGGTCGGCATAGGGCGCGGTGACGGAAAGATGCTGTTCGACGATCACCACGGCGGTGCCGTTCTCCGCCCAGTTTCTCAAAAAGCCCAGGATCGGCGGCAGCAGGGCCTGCGCCAGCCCCATCGAGGGCTCGTCGCACAGAAGCACCTTCGGCTGGGCGACGAAGGCCTGGCCGAGCGCCAGCATCTGCTGCTGGCCGCCGGAAAGGTCGCGGGCGTAGGCGCGGCGCTTTTCCTTCAGGACGGGGAACACCGAGAATATCTCGTCCACCGCTGCCGAGAACCCCGCCCGGTCGCCGCGTCGGGCGGCTGCGCCCATGCGCAGATTGTCGTTGACGCTGAGCTCGGGAAAGACGCGGTGGCCGTCGAATACCAGCCGCAGGCCGGCCCGCGCGATCGTCTCGGGCGACTTGCCCTGCAGCGGCTCGCCGTCGAGCACGACCTCGCCCGCAGTCGGCTTGTTGAAGCCGGCAATGGCCCGCATCAGCGTCGACTTGCCGGCGCCGTTCTCGCCGCCGATCAGCAGGATCTCGCCCTGCCGGGCCGTCAGCGACACGTCTTCCAGCACGGGCACGATGCCGTAGCCCGCGCATAGGTTCTTCACCTCAAGCATTGCGGCGGCCTCCGACGAACATGTGCTGGACGGCCGGCTCGCGGGCGATGGCGTCGGGATCACCGCTGGCGACGATGCTGCCCTGTTCCATGACGGAGATGGTGTCGGCGATGCCCCAGACGAGGTCGAGATCGTGCTCGACCAGGACGACCGTCTTGCCCATCTGGCGCGAGAGAAAGCGCACCAGCTTCGCGAAATTCGCGCGCTCGCCCTTGGAAAGGCCGGCCGCCGGTTCGTCGAACAGGATGATGTCGGCTTCCTTCAGCACCGTTCGCATCACCTCGACCAGCCGCCGCTGCCCATGTGACAGCAGCTCGGCGCTGTCCTCGCCGAACTTGGCGCGGAGATCGTGCGCCAGCCGAGCGGTGTTGGGGCTTGGTTCGCCGGTGCGCGCGTCGATGCCGACGCGAAGATTGTCCCACAGCGAGAGCTGCGGAAAGATCCGCGGCGTCTGGAACGTGCGGCCGATGCCCATGTTGGCGATGCGGTCTGGGGCGAGGCGCGTCGCGGTGCGCCCGTTGATCAGGAAGGAGCCCGCGTTGAGACGCGACAGGCCCGACAGCACGTTGAGCAATGAGGTCTTGCCGGAACCGTTGGCGCCGATCAGCCCGTGGATCTCGCCTTTCCGGACCTTCAGGTCGACGCCGTCGACAGCAACGACCTCGCCGAACTTCTTGGTGCCGCCGCGTACCTCGACCGCCACCTGGTCGGTGGGCGCATGGCCTTCGCTACCTTCGAGTGTTTCCAGGAACGGGTCGACCCGGAAGGCCTGGTCGCCACGGCCCGTGAGGCCGCGCTTGAGACGCAGGCGCTCGAGCGATCCGACGACGCCGTCGGGAAACAGCATGACGGTAATCAGCGTCAGCAGGCCGTAGATGAGCAGCCGGTATTCGATCATCTCGGCAAGCAGGATGTTCGGCAGCACGAAGACGATCCAGATACCGACGATGGGGCCCAGCATCTGGCCGCGACCGCCGACTACCACGGCGAAGAAGAAGATGAACGACAGTTCGACGTTGAAGCCCTGCGGGCTGACGAACGAGACGGCCGGCAGGTAGAGGATGCCGCACACGCCTGTGCCGACCGCCGCGATGATGAAGGCCAGGAAGCGCATCAGGCCGGGCTTGATGCCGAGCGAGCGCGCGGCCTCCGGGCTGAGCGCGGCGACGCGCATCTGGCGGCCGAGCCGAGAGCGGCGGATGGCGTAGTGAACGGCGAGCGCCAACATCGGGTAGAGCGCGATCAGCACCGTGATCACTGTCAGCCCGGGAAGCAGTTCGGCCTGCATCCACGGCATGGACACGCTGATGCCGTTGATGCCGTTGGTCCATTTGTCGAAATGCATCAGGAGCTGCGGGAAGACGATCGCAGCCGACAGCGTGACGAAGCCGAGATGGAAATATTGCACGCGCAGCGCGGGCAGGGCGAAAAGCAGCCCGCCGAGGAAGGCGGCGAACACGCCGATCAGCGCCGCGACGATGAAGGGATAGTCGTGGATGCCGAGGAAGATGGCCGCGACATAGGCGCCAAGCCCGAGGATAACGCCCTGGCCGAACGATTTCTGGCCGGCATCCACGAACAGGAAGTTCTGGAAGATGGCGGCTGCAATGTAGATGTTGACCAGCTGGAATGTATGGACGAGATAGGAATTGCCGGCGAAGGACGGGCCGAAGCCGGTGAGCGCGATCAGCACCACGCCGATCCACAGCTGCGGCAGGTCCGAATTGAAGCGTGGCCGGCGCATTGCCCCGCCGTCGGCAGTGCTGCCGCCGGCCTTTTCGGCTACCGCGACGTTCATACCCGCCTCGCCGAGGTGCGGCCGAACAGGCCCTGCGGGCGCAGCATCAGAATGCCGACCAGCACCAGCAGCGACGCCAGATCCTGGTATGCGCCGCCGATGCGATAGGCGGTCAGCATCATGACGACGCCCAGCAGCGGGCCGCCGATCAGCGTGCCGAGATTGGAGCCGATGCCGCCGACGACCGCGGCGACGAAGCCGTTGAGCACGTAGCGCAGGCCCGATTCGGAACTTACCGAGATCACCGGCGCGACGAGATAGCCGGCGGTGCCGACCATCAGGCCCGAGATCGCGAAGGCGACGAGCTGCAGGCGCCTGACCGGCAGGCCGGCAGCGCGCGCGGCATCGAAATCCTGCGAGAGTGCGCTGATCGCCAGCCCGATGAAGGTGTGGCGCAGGAAGATGCGCATGGCCACGAACCAGAACACCATGCAGCCGATCGCCAGCGCGTAGGCGCCGGGCGTCCGCACGCCCAGGACGCGGAAGCTCGGTACCGGCCCCTGCACCGTGTAGGCGTAGGGCCCCTGGGTCAGAAGCAGCGCGGCGCCGACGATCACCGACACGGCGACCGTCGAGATGATCCAGGAATCCTGTTCGACGGAAGAACGCAGCGGAAGAAGCGTAATCCAGCCCTGGAAGGCGACCACCGCGGCGATCAGCACGCCGGCGACGGGAAGCATCAGCATCCACCACCCGAAACCGGCCTGATTGGCGAGGAAGAATGCCGCGAAGCCGCCGAGCACGAACATGTTGCCCTGAGCGAAGTTGAGGATGCCGGTCGCGCCGTGAACGATGTTGAAGCTCATGGCGATCATCGCGAAGATGGAGCCGATGGCTATCCCGCGCACGACGATGATTGCGATCTCCATCCACATGAGCAGGCGGCTCCTCCATGCCGTGCGCCGCGGCCGCTACCCTCTCGGGAGCGAGCACGCGACCACCCTCACATGCGCCTTCGATCGCGCGCGGGCATCGTCGGAACGGACTAAGAAGGGGAGGCCCTACGAGCCGCAGCGAAGGTCCGGCTTGCCGCCTCGAAACTGCGGCGGGCCGCTTCTTCGACCGGCATTCCGACGAATTCCGGCGAGATGATCTCGACCGCCCACGGCACGTCGACGCCGGCCACATCCAGCGCGGCGGCGAAGCCGGCGAGGTCGAAGGCGCCGTCGCCGCAGGGCAGGCGGCGCGCCGTGTCCTGAGGCAATGGCGCGGCCGGCTCGGCCGTGGCGTCGTTGACTTGTACGCAAAGTAGCTTTGCCGGCGGAAGCGCCGCGATCTCCGCCAGTTTCACGCCACCACGAAACGTGTGCCAGGAATCGACGACGAGGCCGGCATTGTCCGGCTCCATGAATTCCAGGGCGGCGGCGAGGTCGGGAATGTCGCTCCACGGCACGTATTCGAGCGCCACGGCAAGACCGGCGCCGCCGGCGCGCCGGCACAGGTCCTCGAAGCGCGTTACCATTTCGGCGCGGGACAGCTCGGGACCCGTGAAGTTCCCGCCCACGTTGACGACGGTGGCGCCGATCGCGCCGGCTGCGGCGAAGGAGGCCTCTTCAGCTTCCCCATGCGCATCCGACCGGAACCAGTCCGAGAAGAACTCGACGCCGCGGTGGCGCATGCCGTGCTCGTCGAAAAGGGCGCGGATCGTGGAATCGTCGAGACCTGCCTCGCGCTGCTCGAGATAGTCCCGCCAGTGCAGCCAGTAGCCGGTGTATCCGGCGGCGGCGCACGCTCGCAGGCGTTCGTCGAGCGGGTGGCGAGAGGCGCTCTGGCCGCCCGGCATCATGCCGCTGACGGTATAGGAACTGCATGTGAACTCGCGCGCCATGGGCCGAGCATCGGGCAAGAGCAGGCGGGCGCAATCGTCCGCCGGGACTATCATTGGACCCTCCCAGTCTCCCGCCTGCGCGCTAGTCCACACGGACGATGCCGCGTTGACGCCTGCCCCCGTTCAATCACGCTCGGGCTTATCAGGAGGAGAGACCCATGAGATTTGACGACAGAACCCCCGTGCGGGCGGTCCTTTCACGCGGGACGGCCATCGCGCTGGCCTCGGCGGCCGCCGTGGCGCTGTCGGCCGCGTCCGGCCACGCGCAGGAAACGTTCAAGATGGGAGGCATCACCTCGATCACCGGTGGCGGCGCCTCGGTCGGCAAGTCGTCGACCGAAGCCTGGAAGCTCGCCGTCGACACGATCAACGCGAACGGCGGCATCCTCGGCAAGCAGGTCGAACTTGTGCTCGCCGACACCCAGACGGACCCGACGCACGGCGTCAGCGAGGCAAGGCGCCTGATCGAGAACGAAGGCGTCGAGGCCATGGTCGGGCCGGTGACCAGCCAGGAGACGATCCCGATAGTCGCGGTGACCACCGAGGCGAACATCTCCGAGTTCACGACCGCAGCTTCCTCGACGTTGACGCCGGACGTCGGCCCCTACCACTTCTCGACCTCGGTCACGGCCGCCAACCAGATGATCCCCAACATCGACTTCGCGCTCGACAAGCTCGGCGCCAAGAAGCTGGCGATCATCTCGGACAATGGCGGGATGTCGAAGGCCGGTGTCTCCGACATCACCAAATACCTCGCCGACCGTGGCATTGAGCCGGTGGCCGTGCAGGAGTTTCCGTTTCACACCGAGGACATGACACCGCAGCTCTTTTCGCTGCGAAGTGCGGGCGCGGACGCCGTGCTGTTCCTGGCGTCGCTGGGCGATGATGCGCGCAAGCTGCTTGAAAACCGGCTCGACATCGGCTGGGACGTGCCGGTGCTCGGCAACCAGACGATGACCAACTACGCGGTGGGCAACGCGGCGGTGCTCGGAGAGGAAGCCTTCGAGGGGGTCTATTCCACGCAATTCTCCGGCATGACCTATTGCCCGGGCGACCCGGTCGGCGAATCGCCGTTCGCCAAGTTCGTCGCCCACGCCACGGAAGCGGTGCCGGATGTCGACAAGATGGGAGGTGCTGCGTCGCTGACGCCGTTCTACATCGAGCCGATGATCGCGGCCGCTGCCATCAACGGCGCCGGCAGCGCCGACGGCAGGAAGGTGGCGGCGTGGCTGGAAGCGAACTCCGACAAGGTCGAGCCGATCATCGGGCCGATCTCGGTGAGCGACACCAACCACTTCATGCCGGCACCGTCGGCGATCAAGGTCGTCAAGAGCCCCTACAAGGTGCGCGAGGATGGTCTCGTCGAGAGGGCAGACTGCGGGAGCTGAGCGCTACCAAGAAACTGGATTTTTCGTGAAGAGCCGGGCCTTGCGCCCGGCTCCTTGTTTTTGCGCTGCAGCAAGTCTTGGGGCCAAAAACATACGTGTTCCCAACGGGTTGGCGACGCCTCCGCAATCCTGTTGCAATGCACTCGACTGACGCTGTTGATGAATTTTCGACACGGTGTAAATGAGTTTGACACTGCGTCGAATTAGTGACAACAATGTCAAGACAGGCTGGAAAACAGCCTCGGGAGGAAGCTGAAAATGCACCGTCCTACCCGTCCCGCACGGGCGCCGACGCACCGCATCAGTGGTGCGCGGGCGGCAGGGCTTTGCCCTCACGGGATGGTGTAGCCGGCTTTCCGAGGCGAGGTGTCCGCCTGACCGGACCGGCTCCGCGCGCGTCGCGGCGAGACCGGTGCGGAACAAGACGAGCGAAGGAGGAATCGCCGTGACCTTTCATCCCCGTTCCGTTGTCGAGTTTGGCCTCTTCTTCAATCGCGTGTCCGACAGCCTCTTGTCCGGAGCGCCGCTGGAGCAGTCGGCGGAGTTGATCCGCGTGCAGCTCTCGGCGCTGGCGGTGGCCGTGCGGATCGAGGACCGCCTGTCGCCGGGGCATGGCGGCGTCGTGCTGGCCGAGGCGGTCCGCGGGGACCAACCGGAAGCGGCCCCACTGGTCGACGGGGATCTCGTGCTGTCGCCGACGCCGCGCGAGGAATTGCGGCTGGCCGAGCTCTCCGAAACCTGCCACCAGATCTCGGCGACCGCCGCAAGCGAGCGTGACGGCACCCGCTACACGCTGTCGGTGTTCCGCGACCTTGCCGAGCCGGGCTTCGACACCGAGGAGAAGTCGGTCTGCGAAATCCTGGTTTCGCAGTTGCGCCGGGGCGTGGAGCTTTCGGCCAGGATCGGCGAGACGGAAGTCGAACGTGCGCTCTATTCGACAGTCATGGACCGGCTCTACGTCGGCGTCGTCATGCTCGACGCCAAGGGCCGCGTGGTGAAGACCTCGGCGATCGCCGAGGCAGCGTTGGCCGAGCGCGACGGGCTGCAGATGCAGGCTGGCCGCCTGCGCGCCACCTCCGCCACACAGGACCGCGAGCTGCAACAGGCCGTCAAGACCGTGTTGCAGGCGGTCGCCGAAGGTGAAACGCCTGCCGCGCGCGGCCTGTCGCTCGCCAAGCTCTCGGGCAATCGCAATCTCGGCATCATCATTCAGCCGATCCCCTGCGAGCGGCGCGACGGGCTGGCGAACTCGGCGGCGGTCGCGATCTACATCCGCGATCCCGACACCAACGCCGAGGTTGAAGGCGAACTGGTGCGCCAGCTCTTCGATCTGACCCCGGCTGAGGCGGCCGTGGCGCGCCGGCTGGCGGCGGGGCTGTCGCTGGAGGACGCCGCGACCTCGCTCGACATCTCGCGCAACACGGCGCGCGCCCACCTGCGCTCGATCTTTTCCAAGAGCGGCATCACGCGCCAGACCGAGCTCGTGCGGTTGATGCTCAATTCGGCTGCCGTGCTCGGCAGCGCGCCGCAACAGGCCGCCTGACCCTATTTCCGGTTCGAATCCTCCCAAGCGAACCGTTGCCCGCGAGGACGTGCGCCTCGCGGGCTTTTTCTTTTTGGGCGGTGGCCCTCAGTCGAGCGTCTTTAGCAGATCGCGGGAATAGGGCCGGCAATCGGCGAGGCGGCCTTCGCGCGCTTTGATCGCCCACTCGGCCTCGGCGAGCAGGGCGCGTCCGACGGCGAGAACGTCGAATTCCTCGCGCTCCAGCGGCTTTTCCAGGACGTCGAGCGAGGCCGGCTGCGCCTCCTTCAGCCCGGGCCGGTCCAGGCCGGCGCCGCCGACCATGATCACCGGCAAGCCGGTGAGCTTTTTCGTCCAGCCGGCGATCGTCAGATCGTTCTCCTCGGGGAAGGCTGGCTCCCAGAAACGGCGGGACGAGGCGTGCAAGGCCGTCACGCCGGCATTGGCCAGCGGTTCGAGAATCTCGGCGAGCTGGCGCGGCGCATGGGCGAGCCGCACCGTGTAGTCCTGCTGCTTCCATTGCGAGAAGCGGAAGGAGACGGGAAAATCCGGGCCGACGCGGCGGCGTATCGCCTCGATGATCTCGACGGCGAAGCGGGTGCGGCCGACATGGTCGCCGCCGTAGCGGTCGTGGCGGCGGTTCGTCCGGTCCCAGAAGAACTCGTCGATGAGGTAGCCGTGCGCACCGTGGATCTCGATGCCGTCGAAGCCGAGGCGCTGTGCGTCGGCAGCCGCTTGCGCGTAGGCCTCGACGATGTCTGCGATGTCGGCTTCCGTCATCCGTTTGGTCGGCTCGGGATGGTTGGTGAAGGTATTTAGGTTCTCCGAAGGCCCGAAGCCTGGAACGCCCTTCACCGGTCCCATCCAGGACTGTCGGAACGAGCCGGTGTGCCACAGTTGCGGGAAGATCTTTCCACCCGCCGCGTGCACCTCGTCCGCCACCTTTTTCCAGCCGGCCAGCGCGGCCTCGCCGTGGAAATGCGGCACGCCTTCGTAGCTCGCCGCCGAAGGGTGTCCGATATAGGTGCCTTCGGTGATGATCAGGCCGACGCCGTTTTCGGCGCGCCGGCGATAGTAGGCGGCGACGCCCTCGTGCGGAACGTTGTCGGGGCAGAGGTAGCGCGACATTGGCGCCATCGCGATACGGTTGCGAAGCTTCAGCGTGCCGAGACGCGCCGGCCGGAACAGCCCCGCAGCCGCCGCTGCCTCAGCGGACGCGGTTCGCATGGACCTCGGTGCCGCGGCGCATCGTCTCGATGAACCGTTCCAGCGGGGCAGGGGGCGCGATCGGGTCTTCGGACGCGCCGCCGCGCGCCCAGAACTCCTTCCAGCTCGGGAACAGCGCGTGGAAGGCGCCCTCGTAGGGCTCGCGGCCGGGCCAGCGCATCTTGCGCGCGCCGACCGGCGGCTTGTTGAGATCGGTGGCGTACCAGTAGAGTGGCTGGCGGCGGCGGAAATACCAGCGCCCGCTGACGCGCGCGTAGGTGTCGTAGTACATCATCTGCATGATGACCCATTCCGCGCCCGTCTCGTGCTCGTTCTTGGAATAGACGATGCCGACGGCGTTGTCGGGGTCCACGAATTCGACGATCTGGGTGCCGACATGGTGCGAGGTGCCGTTGAACTGCTTGCGCATGGTGTCGTCCAGCCAGTCGCGCAGCGCCTGCCGGCCGCGCTTGTCGCCGCCGGCGGAAACGTCCTCCACGAACAGGTTCGCCATCGCGTCCATGTCGCGCATGTCGAGGGCCAGCGAATATTTCGAGACGAGCTGCCGGATTTCGTCGCGCGATTCCAGGCGATCGAGCCGGCGGCGAATGTCCTCGAGAAGATCGGCTTCGGCCATCACGCGACCTGGTAGTAGAACCGTGCGATGATGTCGGCGACACAGCCGGGCCGCTCGGAGCCTTCCACCTCGATGGTCATGCGCACCGTGATCTGGGCGGCGTCCTCGCCGATCGGCTCGGCCTTCACCACCTCGCCGACGCCGCGCAAGCGCGAGCCGACAGGCACCGGCGCGGGAAAGCGCAGCCGGTCGGCGCCGTAATTGACGCCCATCTTCAGGCCCTCGGCTCGCAGCAGCTGCGGCAGGAAGAAGTTGATCAGCGAGAAGGTGAGATAGCCGTGGGCGATGGTCTTCCCGAACGGGCCCCGGGCGGCGCGCTCCGGATCGACATGGATCCATTGGTGGTCGCCGGTCGCCTCGGCGAACATGTCGATGCGCTTCTGGTCGATCTCCAGCCACTCGCTCGGACCGAGGCTCGAGCCGACGCTTTCGATCGCCTCCTTCGGCGAATTCAAGACCAGCGGCGCGCTCATGCCCGCTGGCTCGACACCGATACGACCTCGCCGACCATGTAGCCGGCGTAGTCGCTGGCCAGGAACATCATCACGTTTGCGACCTCCCAGACTTCCGCGGCGCGGCCGAATGCCTCCTGGCCCTGCAGCCGGTCGAGCTCCTCCTCGGTGGAGGCCTTCTTGAGGAATTCGTGCATGGCGATCGATGGCGACACGGCGTTGACGCGGATGCCGTGCTCGGCCGCTTCCAGGCCGCTGCAGCGGGTGAAGGCCATGACGCCCGCCTTGGCGGCGGCGTAGTGCGACTGGTTCTTCTGGGCGCGCCAGCCGAGCACCGAGGCGTTGTTGACGATGGCGCCGGCCTTGCGCGGGATCATCACCTTCAAGGCGGCGCGAGTCATGCGCATCGTGCCGGTGAGCGTGATGTCGATGACGCGGTTCCATTCCGCGTCGTCCATCTCCACGACGCTCCTGTAGCCGCCGAGCCCGGCATTGTTGATGAGCACGTCGATGCCGCCGAGCCTGTCCTCGGCGGCCGCGACCAGCGCCTGCACCTGATCCTCGTCGGTGACGTTGCAGATCTGCTCGAAGACCTGCGCCTCGCCGGCGATCTCGCGCAGCCGTCCGGCCGCTTCGCCCAGCCGGCGCTCGTGGATGTCGGAGATCATGATGGCCCGGCAACCTTCCTCGATCGCCTTCTTGGCCGCCGCGAAGCCGATTCCGACGCCGGCGGCGGCCGTGATCAGCACGCTCTTGCCCTTCAGCAGGCCGTGGCCCTCGACATAGGGCGGGACGGGAACGCTCATCGAAACCTCGCTACTTGTTCTTCTTCGCCGCGTCGAAATCGGCCTTGCGCTTGTCGACGAAGGCGTCGCGCGCCTCCTGGCTCTCGGCGGTGAGATAGGCCTGGGCGGTAAAACCCTGTTCCCAGCGGTAGTGGTCCTCGAGATCGCCGGCCTCGACGCCGTTCAGGGCTTCCTTCGCAAGGCGGATGATCGTCGGGCTCTTAGCGGCGATCCTGGCGGCCAGCGCCAGCGCGGTTTCGCGCAGTTTCTCGCGCGGCACGACTGTCTCCACCGCTCCCAGCCTGTGTGCCTCGGCGGCGTCGATCGGCTCGCCGGTGAAATACATCTGACGCACCTTCTGCAGCGGGAACATCCGCTGCAGGTGAGCGCCCGCGCCGAGCGCGCCGCGATCGACCTCCGGCACGCCGAACGTCGCGTCCTCGGCGGCGACGATGATGTCGACGGCACCGCAAATGCCGATGCCGCCGCCGAGCACGTAGCCGTGGACAGCCGCGATCGCGGGCTTCAGTCCGCGGTGGAGCGCCCGGAACGTCTCGTAATTGCCGGCATTCACCTCAACGATGCGCGAGGGGTGCGCCTGCAACTCCTTGATGTCGACGCCGGCGCAGAAGCCCCTGCCTTCTGCGCGCACGACGATGACGCGCACGTCGTCGTCGGCATTGAGCCGGTCGATTTCCCGGCTGAAGCTTCGCCACCCGACCGAATTCGAGCGCATTCACCGGCGGGCTCTCGATGACCAGCTCGGCGATGCCGTCTTCTATCTTCGTCCAGAACTGCTTCTTCTCGCTCATTGCGCTTTCCGTTCGGCGGAGGATTTGCGGGCAGGGGCCTTTCGCGCCGGTGCCTTGCGGGTGCTCGTCTTCGCCGCCGGCTTCAGCGCGGCGAGCGCGTCGAGCCGCGCTCCGGCTTCGGCGACGATGCGCGTGATCAGCTCTTCGCAGCTTTCCAGTTCGCCGATCGTGGCGGCAACCTGGCCGCTCGGCAAAAGACCGTGGTCGGGATCGCCGGCGACGATGCCGCGCTGCACGAGAGTCGGCAGATTGGCGGCCATGACGGTGCGGCGGAAGCCGCCTTCGTCGCCCGCCATCGCCTTCAGGCCGAGCCTGGCCATGCCGATCGGGCCTAACCCGGCCTCCTTGCCCCACTTGCGGGCATATTGCGTGGAGACGGCAAGCCGCGCCGGCAGGCTCATCTTTTCCAGGCGGCGCAGTTCGTCGTTCTCGATGAAGCGCTGAGGCAGGCCGTCGACGGCGGTCGACACCTTGATGACGGTGGGGTCTTTGGTGCGCAGGTAGCGCTCGAGCGTGGCCTTGGGTACCGGCGAGTCCTTGGTCAACAGGAAGCGCGTTCCCATGGCCATGCCCGCGGCACCCCAGGCGAGGGCGGCGACCAGCCCGCGACCGTCGGAAAAGCCGCCGGCGGCCACGACGGGCACGTCGACGGCGTCGATTACCTGCGGCAGCAGGATGGTCGTCGGCACCGCGCCGGTATGTCCGCCGCCTTCGCCGCCCTGCACGGTGACGATGTCGGCGCCGAGCTCGACCGCCTTGACCGCGTGCTTCAGCGCCCCGACCGTCGGCATGCAGATCACGCCGGCGTCCTTCAGCCTTCCGATGGTCTTGGCGTCCGGGCCGCGGCCGTAGGAGACGGCGCGAACCCTGTGGCGGACCACTGCTTCGAGCACTTCCTCGGCATTCGGCTGGAACATGTGGAAATTGACGCCGAAGGGCCGGTCGGTGCGGGACTTCAGATCGAGGATCGTTTCGTCGACCTTGCCGGGCTCGATCGTCGCCCCGGCGAGAAAGCCGAAGCCGCCGGCATTGCAGGTCGCCGCCGTCAGTTTCGCATCGGCGACCCAGCCCATGGCGGTCTGGACGATTGGGTAGCGGCAGCCGAGCTTGTCGCAGAGGATCGTGTGGAGCGTGTCGGGCATCATCTTCCGTCAGGATTGCGTGCGGCGGTTCGCGGACCAGATGCGCCCGCGCGGCCCCGGGCAACATCGTCCGAATGCACTAGCGCGTGGCGCCCATCAGTAGAACACGCGGCCGCCGTTCACCATCAGCGTCTGGCCGGTGATGAAACGCGCCTTGTCGCTCGACAGGAAGATCACGGCGTTGGCGATATCTTCGGGATCGCAGAGCTCGCCGAGCGGGACGGCGTTCTTCGCGCGCTCGTAGGCGTCCTGCGGGATGCGCTGCATGGCGCGCGTGTTGGTGGGGCCAGGACAGACGGCGTTGACGTTGATCTTGAAGGGGCCGAGTTCGCGGGCGAGAGCGCGCGTAAAACCCAGCACGCCGGATTTCGCCGAAGCGTAGTCGACCGTGCCGATGTCGCCGTTGATGGCCGAGTCCGAGGAGATCGAGACGATCTTGCCGCTCTTTCGCTCGCGCATGTCGCCGACCACCTGGCGCGAGCACATCAGCGTCGTCATCAGCGAGACGCCGATGACGAACTCGAGCGTTTCCGGCTTGGCCAGGTAGAATTCCGAATAGTTCTCTCGCGCCGTCTGGCCGACATTGTTGGTCAGGAGATCGACCTTGCCGAGGTCGGACCTGACCTTCGCGAAGGCGTCCGCGACCTCGTGCTTGTCGGTGAGGTCGGCGTTGATCGGCAGCGCGGTCACGCCTTCCGCGCGGACCAGATCGGCGGCCTCGGCCAGCGGATCGGGCTCCCGGTCCAAAATCGCCACGTTCGCACCCTCCTGCGCGAAGGCGATCGCGATGGCGCGGCCGATGCCGTTGGCGCCACCGGTGACGACGGCGATCTTGCCCTGGAACTGCTTTGCCATGAATTCCTCCTCAAATGGGCGCGGCGTCTTCGGCGATGCGGCCAAGCAGCGAGAGTTTTGAATAAGACAGGTCGTCGGCGCCGGGTTTGCCGTGGGGACTGCCGGCGGCGAAGCTGCTGTAGGCGGCGCGGCTCGTCGGGCGCCGGTGCGCCCAGTCGAGCGTCACGTAGCGCCCGGCAAAGCGCCATTCGCCGTCGCGCCGCGCGAAGCGGTCGAGGCTTCGGCTGCCGGTGACGATTTCCTCGGCGCAGTCGAGCGTGCGATGGAAGTTGATCTTGTAGACCTCGCCCTCGGCGTATTCGCCGCGTATCTCGAACAGCGCGTTGGCGACGTAGTGCGCTGTCGCCGACCATTTCGCCAGCGCCGTGGCCACCCAGACGACGTAGTCGTCGGGCGAGCCGGTGAACATTTCGCCATGCTCCTCCAGCGCGTCGTCGTGGTAGAGCGACCGCAACAGCGCGAAGTCGCGCCGGTCGCAGGCGCGCGAATAGGCGTTGACGAGCCGCCACAGGCAGTCGCGGGCAGCGAGTTCGGCAAGGTCGCGTTCGCGAAAGCCCATCAGTCGGCCTTTCCACGCGGCTCGCGCGGCATCTCGAGGCCGCGCTCGGCGATGATGTTGAGCTGGATCTCGCTGGTGCCGCCATAGACGGTATCGGCGCGGGTGAAGAAGAAAAGCCGGCGAAGTGCCTCGGCCCGCGGGTCGTCCGCGATCACGCCGCCGGCGAAGCCGAGCACGTCCATTCCCAGCCTGCCGAGATCGCGGTGCCAGTTCGACCAGTGATACTTGTAGCCGAGGCTTTCGAGCCTGGCCTGCGGATCCGGGCTTTCCGACAGCATGCGCATCGCCATGTAGCGCATGGCGCGCAGCCCCGCCCAGGCGCGGGCAAGCCGGGCGCGGATTGCCGGGTCGTCGGCGGCCCCGTTCTCGCGGGCGAGATCGACAATGCGCTGCAATTCACGCGCAAAACCCATCTGCTGGCCGAGCGTGGAGATGCCGCGTTCGTAGCCGAGCAGCGCCATGGCGATCTTCCAGCCGTCACCCGGTGCTCCGAGCACGCAATCCTTCGACGTGCGCGCGTCGTCGAAGAAGACCGAATTGAACTCCTCGCCGCCTCCGATCTGGCGGATCGGCCGGATGTCGATGCCCTCGCTGTCGAGCGGCACGAGCAGGAAGATCAGACCTTTCGGGCCGACGGACCCTTCGTCGCAGCGGGCGAGCACGAAGATCCAGTCGGAAAGGTGGGCGAGCGAAGTCCAGACCTTCTGACCGGTGACGAGCCAGTCGCCGGTATCGGGATCGCGGCGCGCCCGCGTCCTGATGTTGGCGAGGTCGGAACCGGCATCGGGCTCGGAATAGCCCTGGCACCAGAATTCGCGACCTTCGCGGATCGGCGGCAGGAAGCGGCGCTTCTGCTCGTCTGTGCCGAAGGCGATCAGCGTGGGGCCGAGAAGCCCCTCGCCGATATGACCGAGCCTGCCGGGTCCCCCGGCGCGGGCGTATTCCTCCTGGAAGGCGACCTGCTCGGCCACCGAAAGGCCACGACCGCCGTATTCGGCGGGCCAGCCGGGGCAGGTCCAGCCGCCGGCGGCAAGCTCGCGTTCCCATTCCTTGCGCAGGTCGGGCAACGCATCGCCGTCGCCGGCGTGTCCCCGGTCGATGAGCGGCGCGAACCGGCCGTTCAAATGCTCGCGCATCCACCCGGCGATTTCCTCTCTCAGCGCCTGCGTGCCGTCGGTCATGCCGCCTCGCCGTCGAGAAGATGGGAGGCGATGCGCCCCAGTCGGGCATCCGCCGAGCCGAAGAGGTGGGCGGACGCCTGCGCGCGGCGCAGATAGAAATGCGGGTCATATTCCCACGTGTTGCCGACGCCGCCGTGCAGCTGGATCGCCTCTTCCGCCGCACGCCACAGCACATTGCAGGCGAGTGCGCCGAGCGCGTCGAGCTCGAGATCGGTTTCGGGTGCGCCCGCGTCGACCGAACTTGCGGCGCCGTAGAGCAGCGACCGAGCCTCTGCGAGTTCCACCACCAGTTCGGCGCAGCGATGCTTGATCGCCTGGAACGAGGCGATGGTTCTGCCGAACTGCACGCGTCCGGAGATGTAGGCGAGGGTGAGATCGAACACGCCCTGCGCGGCGCCAATCTGCTCGGCCGCAAGACCCAGGCGCGCGATGCGTAACGGAACGGCGAAATCGCCGGACGTGAAGCCGTCCCGGTCGATGCGCGTGCTTCCTTCCACCGCCATCCGGAATACGCGCAATTCGGCGGCCGGCCGCGTCGGGTCGAGCGTTTCCAGCGGGCGCACGACGATGCCGGAACCGCGCGCCAGGGCGAACAGTGCGAGCTTTCCGCCGTGGCCGAGCCGCGCCGGCACCAGAACCGTTTCGGCGGAGGCGAGATCGAAGACCACCGGGCAGGTGCCTTCCAGTAGGTACCCTCCGGCCAGCGGCGCGGCGGTGATGGTCGTTTCGGCAGTCGGATCTGGCGCGCCGGGATTGGCGAGGGCGACCGCGACGGCCCCGCCTTCCGCGATCCTGCCGAGAAGCTCCGTGCGGGCCGGCGCGGCCGCCAGCGTCGGAAACGATCGGCGCGGCGAGGCAAGCGGTCGACCACAGCGGGACCGGCGCGAGCCGGCGGCCCGTCTCTTCCATCAGCAGGGCCAGCTCCAATGCACCGAGACCAAGGCCGCCGGCATCCTCGGGCACGGTCACCGCGCACCAGCCGAGTTCGCCGCCGATCGTGCGCCACAAATCCGCATCGAAGCCGCCCGACGTCTCGATGGCGCGGCGCAGTTCGGCCGAACTCGCGCGCCCGGAAAGCACGCGCCGTGCCTCGTCGCGCATCCGCGCCTGATCGTCTGTCAGTTCGAGATTCATCACCATCAATTCACGTCCTCCCGCCGTCGGCGGCATCGTCTGAACGAATGATGTCGGCAACCGCCTTGCGGTGTCGTATCGCCTCGCAATCGGAGAGGACAGCGTGGCCGAACGGCGGTTCGAACGGAAGACGGTGCTGGTGACCGGCGCTGCCAGCGGGATCGGCCGCGCCACGGCCGAGCGACTTGCCGGCGAAGGCGCGCAGCTGGCGCTGGCGGATCGCGATGCGCCGGGCCTGGACGCGGTCGCCGCCGCATTGCGCTCGCAGCACGGCGCGGAGGCGCGAACCTTCGTCTACGACGCGGCCGACGGCGACGCCTCGGCGCGCATGACAAGCGACGCGGCCGAAGCGCTCGGCGGGCTGGACTGCGTCGTCTGCAACGCAGGCATCTATCGCCGGTCGCATTTCGCCGACATCTCGCCGGCCGACTGGTCGCTGCTGATCGCCGTCAACCTGACGAGCGTCGCGCGGATCGTCCAGGCTGCACTTCCCGCCCTCATCGAAAGCAGGGGCAATTTCGTCGCGACGTCCTCGACGGCCGGCATTCACGGGGTCGGCTATGCCGCGCACTATGCGGCGGCCAAGGCCGGGATCATCGCGCTGACGAAGTCGCTCGCGGCGGAATACGCCTCGTCCGGCGTCCGCTTCAACGCGGTGGCTCCCGGGCGCATCAAGACCGCGCTTTCGGCCGGCATCACGCCGCTGGAAGGGCAGGACAAGCTGCTGCTGACCCGCCCGCCGAGACTCGACGGACGCAAGGAGGGCGGAACGCCGGAGGAGGTGGCGTCGGCGATCGCCTATCTCGCGTCGGACGATGCCTCCTTCGTGTCCGGCAGCGTGCTCGTCGTCGACGGCGCGCAGAACCTCGGGTGAGCGGCATGAATGACGTCAACGACCGGCTCGACGCGCTGGAGCGTAAACTCGCCGAACTCGATGACCGGCTGGCGATATTCGACCTCATCGCCTCCTACGGGCCGGCGGTCGACGGTCTCGATCGTGACGGTGTCGCCGCGCTGTGGTCGCAGGAAGGCTCCTACGATTTCGGCACCGGGCCGCTCGAGGGACGCGAGGCGGTTGCAAACCTGATCGACCTCGACACCCACCGAGCCTACGTGGCCGCGGGCTCTGCGCATGTGCTCAGCCTGCCGCGCATAGAGATCGAGGGCGACCGTGCCGTCGCGGTCAACTACTCGCAGGTATTCGTCAGGGACGGCAACGGCTGGCGCGCTGATCGCACCTGCGCCAATCGCTGGGAGCTCGTGCGGGCTGGCGCCGGCTGGCAGGTGGCACGGCGCACCAACCGGTTGCTTGACGGCTCGCCGGAGGCGCGGGACCTGCTCCTGCGGCATCGTCCGAACGAGGTATGAAGCCTGCGGCCTGCCATCGCATCGTGATGGCGAACGAAAAAGGCGGCGACATGGGACTTCTCGACGACAAGGCGGTGGTGATCACAGGTGCGGGGCGCGGGCTCGGCGCGGCCTATGCGCGCCATTGCGCGGCACTGGGCGCGATGCTGGTCGTCAACGATGTCGCGAAGGATGCGGCCGAAGCCATGGCGGCGGCGATCCGGGATGCCGGCGGCCAGGCGATCGCCTCGTCCGGCGACGTCTCGTCGTGGGACTACGCAGGCGAGCTCGTCGCGACCTGCGTGAGCGAATATGGCCGCATCGACGGCCTGGTCAGCAATGCCGGCATATTGCGGCACGGCCGCGCGACCGAGATGAGCGAGGCCGACCTTCGTGCCATGCTGGGCGTCAACACGATCGGCACGGCCGCCTGCGGCGTCCACGCCATCCGGGCGATGCTCGATGCCGGTACGAAGGGTTCGATCGTCAACGTCGCGTCTGGATCGCAGGCCGGCGACATCGCGCTGGGCGGCTACGGCGCATCCAAGGCGGCCGTGGCCTCGCTCACCTATAGCTGGGCGCTCGAGCTGAAGGACACGCCGGTTCGCATCAACGCGGTGTCCCCGCTCGCCGAAACCGAGATGTCGGCTTCCAACATGGGCTATCTAGCGCAGCAGTCCGCCAGCCGCGAGGTCGTCTACACCAGCCTGCCGGCCGCGGCGACCAATGCCCCGGTCGTCGCCTTCCTGCTTTCCGACCGCGCCGCCGGTATCAACGGGCAGGTTGTGCGCATCGCCGGCGACGAGTTGTCCTTCGTGACGCATCCGATGATCGCCGATCCCGTGCTGAAGGGCGAATGGACAGACGAGACGGTGGCCGAGGCCTTCCGCGACACGCTCAAGAACCGGCAGCACAGACTGGGGCTCGCCTATGCGCGCTGAAAGCGTCGGCAACAAAACGGTCTCGCCGGCTTTATCGACGTGGTTCAATCGGCTAGATGCCGCAGCAGACCGGTTCGCCGCACTCGGCCGACCGCGACCGAAGACAGTGTGAGACGCGCATGAGCACCAGCACCAAGGCCGCCACGCCGGAAGCCGCCGCTCGCCGCCGGAAGGAGCGCTCCGCTCCGCCGCGCTCCGCCAGGCAGCCGACCAATCCGCGCAAGGAACTGGTGCGCGAGCAACTCATCGACATCGCCGCGAAGATGTTCGATTCCAAGGGCTATGCGCAGACGGGCATGGGCGACATCGCCCAAGAGATCGGGCTCGGCCGGTCCGCCGTCTATCACTACTTCCGCAACAAGGAAGAGATCTTGGCGGCGCTGGTGGAGGCCGAAGCGCTCACGCCGTCGCACCAGTTGCAGGGGCTCATCGAGGATGCCAGCCTCACCGCCACGGAACGGCTGCGACGCGCGGTGACCGACGGCATCGTGCGCAGGCTGTCGTCGGGGTCTAGATTTATCCTGTTTTCGCGCCTTGAGGCGCAGATCCCCGAACATCTCGGCGGTCTCTACAATCAGAGCCGCCGGCAGATCTACGATTTCTACGTGCGCTGCATCACCGACGGCATCGCGGCCGGCGAGTTCCGCGACGTCGACCCGAAGATCGCCGCGTTCGCGGTGATCGGCATGGCGAACTGGACCTCGCGCTGGTATTCGCCGGCAGGCTCGAAATCGCCGCGCGAGATCGCTGAGGTGATTGCCGACATCGCCATCGAGGGATTGCGCCAGCCGAATGCGGCCAACGGCGATCTGGCGGCCGTGCGCGGCACGATTCAGGCGCTGAAGGGCCAGATCGAGGCGCTGGAGCAACTGCTCCCGTAAACCCCGCCACGGCGCCTCAGTCGAAGCTGACGCCTGCCTTTTTCAGAAATTCCGAATAGGTGTCGTATCGCATCACCGGGCTCGCCGCCTTTCCATGCGGCGGTGACTGTGCGGATCGCCTCGCGCGAGCGCCGCCATTTCGGCGGTACCAGCTCCAGCATGGGACCGAGGACCGAAGGCGATTCGTAGTAGACGATCGGCAGTTCCTGTCCCGCCACCCTGATCTCGTAGACCGGCCGGTAGCCTGCGGCCTCAACCCGCTGCGTGGCCGCTGCATGGTCGTGCACCCAGTAGCCCAGGTGCTGCAGGCCCTCGCGGCCGCCGGCCAGGAATTCGGTATAGGGGGAGGGGGCGTCGTTCGTCTGCTCGATGAGTTCGATCTGGACGTCGCCGCTGAAGCCGAACGCCAGCTTGAGCTCGACCGAGACGGGCCGGCCGCGCATGTAGGTCACCGGCGGTGGCACCGACGTTCCGTGCTCCATCACGACGAACGGCCCGATGCCGAACACCTCGATCCAGTGACGCACCGCCGCTTCCACGTCGCGCACTACGAAGCCGAGCTGGGTCGCCGGCCCGAGGATTGGCGAGAGGGCGGCCGGAGCATCTGCCGTCATGTCAGGCGCAGATCTCGAACAGGCCGGCGGCGCCCATGCCGCCGCCGACGCACATCGTCACGACGCCGTATTTCACGCCGCGGCGTCGGCCCTCGATGAGTATGTGGCCGGTCTGCCGGGCGCCGGTCATGCCGAACGGGTGGCCGACCGCTATGGCGCCGCCGTCGACGTTGAGCCTGTCCGGGTCGATGCCGAGCTGGTCGCGGCAGTAGACCGCCTGGCTGGCGAAGGCCTCGTTCAGCTCCCACAGGCCGATATCGTCGGTCTTCAGTCCGTGCCTTTCGAGCAGCTTGGGTACCGCCAGCACCGGGCCGATCCCCATTTCCTCGGGCGCTACACCGGCCACGGCCATGCCGCGATAGATGCCGAGCGGCGTCAGCCCGCGCTTCTCGGCGAGCGAGCGTTCCATGAGAACGAGCGCGGCTGCCCCGTCCGAAAGCTGCGAGGCGTTGCCGGCGGTGACGTATTCGCCCTTCGCGATCACCTCGCCGTCGGCGAAGACGGGCGGCAGGGTGGCCAGGCCTTCGAGCGTCGTGTCGGGCCGAAAGCCCTCGTCGCGCTCGAGGCACACCTCTTGCGGATGCGTCTCCTTCGTCTCGCGATCGGTCACCAGCTTGGTCGTTTTCAGCGGGACGATCTCGTCGTCGAAGCGGCCCGCCTGGTCGGCGGCGGCCGTGCGCAACTGGCTTTGAAGCGCGAATTCGTCCTGCACCTCGCGCGAGACGCCGTATTTGCGCGCGACGATCTCGGCCGTCTCGATCATCGTCATATACATGTGCGGCCACTGCGCGACGACGGTTTCCGAGCGCGAGCGATAGCTGTTCTTGTGCTTGTTCTGGGTAAGGCTGATCGATTCGACGCCGCCGGCCAGCACGACATCCATGCCCTCGACCATGATCTGGCGCGCGGCCGTGGCTACCGCCATCAGACCGGACGAGCACATGCGGTCGATCGTGGTGCCGGGCACGCTGGTGGGAAGACCCGCCGCGGCGGCGGTCAGGCGACCGAGATTGTAGCCCTGCGTGCCCTGCTGGGCGGAACACCCGATGATGCAGTCCTCGATCTCGGCCGCATCGACGCCGGCGCGCTCCACGGCGTGGCGCGCGACGTGGCCCGAAAGCGCCGGGGCCTCGGTGTCGTTGTAGGCGCCGCGGAATGCCTTGGCGATCGGGGTGCGGGCGACGGATACGATGACGGCTTCGCGCAAGGGCAGCTCCTGGAGGGTTTTGATCCCAGCGTTAGGAGCGGCGAGGCGAGGGGGCATCGTCTGACCGGACTAAGACCAGTACCGCTGTCAGATCGAGTAGCCGCCGTCGACGCAGATCACCTGGCCGGTGACGAAACCTGCGCGGGCGGAGGCGAGATAGGCGACGGCCTCGGCGACGTCGATGGCCTCGCCGTTGCGCCGCAGCGGCGTGTTGCGGGCGGCGGCCTCGAAATATTTCTCGTCGATGAAGCCCTGCTTGATGAGTTCGGGCTGCTGGCCTGCGTCTATCATGCCGAGCGCCACGCCGTTGGCGCGCACGCCGAAGCGGCCTTCTTCCTTGGCGATGCCCTTCATCAGGGCGTTTACGCCGGCCTTCGGCACCACGGAGAGCCCGTCGGCGGCGGCATAGCGGAAGTGGGCCGCGGTCTGGCAGGCGATGATTGAGCCCTTCGTCTCCCGTAGATGAGGCAGCGCGGACTGGACCACGTTGAAGAAGCCGAACGTGTCCTGCATCAGGTGCTTCTTCATCAGTTCCGGGTCGATCTTGCTCAGATGGATGAGCGGCACCAGCGGGCCGGCTGCGTAGACGAGCGTGTGGATGCCGCCATGCTTCGCGGCGACGTCGGCGGCCAGCTCGCGCGTTGCCTGCGTGTCTGAGATGTCGATGCGGTGGACGCTCGCCTTCCTGCCTTCGGCTTCGACGAATCCCGCTGCCATCTTCGCGCGCGCCTCGTTGCCGAAATAGGTGAGCGCCACATCGCAGCCGTCCCGCGCCAGAGTACGGCAGATTTCCGCGCCGACGCCGCCGCTGCCGCCGATGACGAGCGCAGCACCCTTGTCCGGAAAGAGCGGATCGGTGACCGGCATGGCGAGCTCCTTTCACAGATTGCTGGCGGCGGCGGACTCAGCGGCCGGCTTGGTCGCCGCGACGCGCGCCGCCTCCACCGGTGTCAGCTCGCCTCGGCGTATTTCTTCAGTTCCAGGCGGCCGATCTGGTTGCGGTGCACCTCGTCCGGGCCGTCGGCGAAGCGCAGCTTGCGGGCATGTGCGTAGTAGTTGGCGAGCACGAAGTCCTCGGCAGACGCCCGCCGCCGCCATGCGCCTGGATCGCCCAGTCGATCACCTTGCAGGCCATGTTCGGCGCCGCGACCTTGATCATGGCGATCTCCGCACGCGCCGCCTTGTTGCCGACCGTGTCCATCATCCATGCCGCGTTGCAGCGTCAGCAGCCGCGCCTGGTCGATCATGATGCGCGCCTCGGCGATGCGCTCCAGCGTCACCGACTGCTCGCGCGATCGGGCGGCCGAAGGCGACGCGCGTCTTCACGCGGCGGCACATCAGCTCCAGCGCAGCGCTCCGCGAGGCCGATCAGCCGCATGCAATGGTGGATGCGCCCCGGGCCGAGGCGTCCCTGCGCGATCTCGAAGCCGCGGCCTTCGCCCAGCAGCATGTTCGCGGCCGGCACGCGGACGTTGTCGAATATCGATCTCCATGTGCCCGTGCGGGCGCGTCGTCGTAGCCGAACACGGTGAGCGGGCGGACGACCGTGATGCCCGGCGTGTCGCGCGGCACCAGGATCATCGACTGGCTGCCGATGGCGTCGGCGCGTCCGGATCGGTCTTGCCCATGAAGATCATGATCGTCGCAGCGCGGGTCGCCGAGCGCCGGAGATCCACCACTTGCGGCCGTTGAGCACGTATTCGTCGCCGTCGCGCTCGATGCGTGGCTGCGATGTTGGTCGCGTCGCTCGACGCGACGTCGGGCTCCGTCATCGCGAAGGCGGAGCGGATCTCGCCATCAAGAAGCGGCTCGAGCCAGCGGTCCTTCTGCGCCTCCGTGCCGTAGCGCATCAGCGTCTCCATGTTGCCGGTATCCGGCGCGGAGCAATTGAAGACCTGCGAGCGACCAGTGCGACGCGGCCCATCACCTCGCAGAGCGGCGCGTATTCGACATTGGTCAGCCCGGCGCCGTGCTCGGATCTCGGGCAGGAACAGGTTCCAGAGCCCCTCGGCCTTCGCCCTGGCCTTCAGCTCCTCCAGCACCGGAGGATGGCCCCAGCGATTCTGTGCCACCTCTTCGTGGTAGCGCTTCTCGTTGGGATAGACGTGGGCGTCCATGAACGCCGTCAGGCGTTCGAGAAGCTCGTGCGTGCGCGCGCTCGGTTCGAAGTCCATGGCTCAGGCCGCGCGCAGGCCGGGCGGATTGCCCTTCAGCACGGAGGCGCGGATGCCGGTCGGGATCGAGCCGCTGAATGACGGCAAGCTGTTCCGTGCGTCGGGGCAGGCGTGGTTTCGATGCCGTCGGCCTTCAGCAGCGGGAAGCCGGTCTGCTCCTGCACCTCCTCGAAGGTGACGCCCGGATGAAGCTTGACGACGCGTGCGGCGTGATCGGCGCCGCCGAAGTCCATGACGCAGAGATTGGTGACGACGATGCCGATATCGACCGGCAGCTTCTTCACCCCATCGGGCCACCTCTTGTCGGAAAAGCCGACGGACGCGACGACATCGACTTCGCCCTCGATGAAGGCGCGGGTGGAGTGGTTCGGCAGAAGCATCGAATTGCGATGGCTTATGCTGTTTCCGGGGAAGCCGCGCACGCCCAGAAGCTGGACCTTCGGCTTCTTCAGGTCGCCGCCGAGCGCGGCTATGTTGCCCTGGCCCCATCGGTCGACCTGGACCGGCGTGACCATGGCATGCCGGCGGCCGCACCAGACGCTGTCGAAGACGCGGTGATAGGGCATCCAGCCGGAATGTTTCGGCACGTAGTCGCCACGCGGGCCGAGCGGCACGGGCTCCTCGACGAGCCAGGCCTCGCCGTCGGTCATCAGGAGCTCGGGCGCGAAGGTCAGCTTGGCCAGCCCGGCGGCAATCCGCGGAAGGGGGCCGATGCCGGTGGCGAGGACCTCGCCGCCGCCGCGCCAGGCCTCGGCGGCCGCACAGATCATCAGCTCGGCGAGGGAGAACTCGGTTGCTTGCGTCATCGTCGGCCCCGTCAAAGTGTCGGCAGCGGCAAGCGCACGGATACGGTCCGCTCCGCCCGCGCGTTCGGCATAGCCGGCTTCGTCGCCGGCGACATATTTTTCGAAATAGCGGGCCCAGCCGTCTTCCTCGGGCGCCAGTGCGGCGTATTCCTTGAGGTGCTCGGTGTCCCAGCCGTAGAGATCGTGGGCGGCCGTCGGGTGGGCGCCCAGCGGAGCCTCGACCACGCCGGTCACCAGGTAGCGTTCGAACAGATTGTTCTTTGCCTTGTCTGGATAGGCCACGTCGATGCGGTCGACGAGTTCCTCGGTCGTGACGTAGCAGGTGTCGGCCGCGCGCGCGAAAAGCCCGTCGAAATAGGGATCGGGTCCGTCGGTCTGCGTGTTGCCGAGGCGGTCGGCGCGGGTGACGTGGATGAGCGCCGCGTCGAGCTTGAGGGCCGGCATGGCCAGCAGCGTCTCGCCGTCGTCGTAAGGCGACTTCACCATACGGAAATCGGGGTTGATGGTGGTGACGTCGGATCCGAGGCCGACCCTGGTGGGCAGGAACGGCAATCGATGGCCGGCAGCCTGAAGGCCGATCACCAGCAGACCTTCGTCAAGTTCGCTCGCCTGGAAACTGCCGGCCTGGCGAGCCCGCCGGAAAAACGGCTCGATCGGGATGAAGTCGAGCGACACGAAGCCGTAGATCAGCCGCTTCACCTTGCCGGCCGCGCACAGCATGCCGACCTCCGGCCCGCCATAGGCGACGATCGTCAGGTCCTTGAGGTCGGAACGGAGGATCTCGCGCACCAGCGCCATTGGCTTGCGGCGCGGCCCCCAGCCGCCGATCCCGATCGTCATGCCGTCGCTGAGGCGCGCCACGACGTCGGCGAGGTTCATCTGCTTGTTCATCGTGTTCCGGCCTGCCTGTTTGTCGTCTTCATCATCGTCCCTGGGTCGTTCATTCGAAGCGCTCGCCGCGTTCGGCCAGATGCGCGATGAGGCCGGCCGGGGCGAAGTACTGGTCGCCCACGACGCGCGCATAGTGGGCGAGGGCGTCGCGCACCTCCTTCAGCCCGCGTTCGGAAGCCCAGAACATCGGGCCGCCGAGATGGGCGGGGAAGCCCAGTCCTGCCGTCCAGATCACGTCGATGTCGCCGGCGCGTTCGACCGCGCCTTCCTCGATCAGCTTCGCGCCCTCGTTGACGAGCGCGAGCAGGCAACGGTCGAGCACTTCCTCGTCGGTGATCTCGCGCGCCGCGATGCCGCGCCTTTGGCGGTGGGCTGCAAGGAGGTCGTAGACGGCCGGGTCGTTTGTCGGCTTGCCGTCCTCGCCGTAGGCGTAATAGCCGGCGCCGCTCTTGCGCCCCAGTCGGCCGACGGCGACCAGTTGTTCGGCTATGTCTGCTCCGCGCTCGCGTTCCGACATCGAGGCGGCACGGGCCGTCCGGGTCGCGGCCATGACGTCGAGCCCGGCCATGTCGGCCAACGTGAACGGGCCGACCGGAAAGCCGAAGCCTGCAAGCACGCGATCGACCTGGGCGGGCGACGCCCCGTCCTCGATCAGGAACAGCGCCTCGCGCGTGCGTTTGGACAGCATCCTGTTGGCTACGAACCCGTCCGAGGGACCGACCAGTACGGCGGTCTTGCCGAGCCGCTTGGCGAATGCCATCAGCGTCGCGAGCACGTCGGGCGCGGCCTCGGCAGTGCGCACGTTCTCGACCAGCTTCATCAGGTTGGCCGGATTGAAGAAATGCATGCCGGCAAAATTCTGCGGACGGGTGGAAGCCGCTGCCAGTGCCTCGACGTCGAGGAACGACGTGTTGGTCACCAGGATCGACCGGTCGCCCAGCACGGCGTCGACCGCGGCAATGATGGCGCGCTTGGTCGCCATGTCCTCGGCGATCGTCTCGACCACCAGATCGGCGTCCGACACCTGATCGAGGCGACACGTGGTCGTGAGCCTTTCCATCCGCGCGGCGAGCTCTGCCTCGTCGATGTGGCCGCGCTTCAGCCGGCTTTCCTGTGTCTTGGCGATCGCCTGCCGCGCCTTGTCGAGAGATGTCTCCGACCGGCCGACCATCACGACAGGCAGGCCGGCTTCCAGAACCGCGGCCGCAATGCCGCGCCCCATTGCGCCGGTGCCGAGCACGCCGACCTTTTCGACTTTGCGGGGCGACGTGCCGGTGGGGATAGCGGCGGGCCTGGCTGCGGCGCGCTCTGCCGCAAACACATGGCGCAGCGCCCGCGACTGCGGTGAATAGGCAAGCGCCCGGCAGGCTTCGTATTCGCGTCGGGCGGCTTCGTCGAAAGGGGTGACGGCGGCCATGGCGATCAACTCGACCGCTTTCTGCGGCGCGATGCGGTCGCGATATTTCTTCGCCAGCACGGCACCTGCCTTGGCCTGGGCGTCTTCATCGAACTCAGGAAACGGCAGGATGCTGGCGCGCCGCAAGACAAGCTGCTCGGCCGGCATATCCTCGGCGAAATGGATCGCCTCGTCGATCACGTCGTCCTCGGCGAGCCGATCTACGAGGCCCATCCGGTGCGCGCGCGCCGCGTCGATCTCCCGGCCCTCGGCGATCATCGACAGCGCGGTTGCGATTCCGATCAGGCGCGGCAGGCGCACGATGCCGCCCGCGCCGGGGAGCATGCCGAGCTTCACTTCCGGCAACGCGAATGTCGCGCCATGACCCGCGACGCGGACGTTGCAGGCCAGCGCCACTTCAAGCCCGCCGCCGAGTGCGGCGCCGGCGATCGCTGCGACGACCGGTTTCCTGGCCCGGTCGAGCCGGGCGATGATCTCGCCCAGTTGCGGATCGCGTATCTCGGACCCGAATTCGGTGACGTCGGCGCCGGCCGAGAACAGGCGTCCGCGCGCGGCGATAACCAGGACGGTGAGGCTGGCATCCGCCTCGAGCTCGTCGATCGCGGCAAGCAGCCCGGCACGCACCGCATGGGAAAGCGCGTTGACCGGCGGATTGTCGATTTCGGCGACCAGAGCCTGGCCACGGCGCGAAATGACAATCGCATTTGTCGTCGTCGTGCCCGTCATTGTGCGGCCTCGGCAGGCACGGCGTCACGATCCGCGGCATGCGTGCGGATGACGATTTTTCCGCGCGCCTTGCCCTGCATCACCTCGTCGAGCGCGTCGGCGAAGCGGTGCAGCGGAAAAACCTCGCCGATATGCGGCCTGAGCTTGCCTTCGCCGTACCAGCGCAGAAGCTGGGCAATGTTTGTCGCATTGGCTCGCGGTTGGGCGCGGGCGAAGGCGCCCCAAAGCACACCGACGAGCGAAACCTGCTTCAGAAGCAACTGGTTGAACGCCACCGACGGGATATCGCCCGCCGCGAAACCGATGACGAGGTAGCGGCCGTTGACGGCGAGCACGCGCAACGCGGCCTTCGCCTTGTCTCCGCCAACGGGATCGTAGACCACGTCGACGCCACGACCGCCGGTGATCTCCTTGACGCGCTCGCGCAGGTCTTCGCGTGAATAGTCGATGCCGAAATCGGCACCGCTTTCGGCGGCGAGCGCCAGCTTCTCGGGGGTCGACGCGGCCGCGATGACGCGCGCGCCCATCGCCTTGCCGATCTGCACGGCAGCGAGGCCGACGCCGCCGGCCGCCCCCAGGACGAGAACGGTCTGGCCGTCGGAAAGAGCGCCCCGGTCGCGCAACGCATGGAACGACGTGGCGTAGGCGATCAGGAAGCCGGCAGCGACCTCGAAAGGCATCGCATCGGGAATGGGAAAGACGTTTTCGGCCGGCACGGCGATCTGTTCGGCATAGCCGCCGAACCCGGTGAAGGCCATGGCGCGCATGCCCGGTGCAAGGCCTTCGACGCCGGCGCCGAGCGCCTTCACGACGCCTGCGACCTCGCCGCCCGGCGAGAAAGGCAGGGCCGGCTTGGTCTGGTATTTTCCCTGAGCCGCCAGCCCGTCATAGAAATTGACGCCGCACGCCTCGATGTCGAGCAGCACCTCGCCCGGACCCGGGGCGGGCTGGTCGACCTCTTCGAGGCGCAGGTCCGAGAGCGGACCCGGTGCATGGCAAAGCACGGCTTTCATTCGATCCCATCATCCACCCGATCGCCTGTCGCGGCGGCGGGCCATCCAGCCGGCAGACTTGCGGGAGGCTCCCGGAAGCGGCATCGTCTGATTTGACTATGGGGAGGACAGGCCGCCGTTCGTGCCGCGCGGCCAGCGCATCGTCGGGAGCCATAGTCTGTTAGGACGATGCCTCGATGTGGACTTGCAAGAAGGTTGGATGACGCTGAATGCGGATGCCGGCACCCGTCCAGCGGTTGGGTGGTCCGCGCTGGCGAATATCGAATTCTTGGGAGGAACCGAAATGAAGAAACTCTTGCTGGCGACGACCGTGCTTGCTTCGGTCGCATTCGCCGCTCCGGTCCTGGCAGGCGACGGTCAGGTCAAGATCGGCGTTCTCAACGACCAGAGCACGTCGTTCTCTGCTCTGGGCGGAACGGAAGTCGTGCATGCCGTCGAATTGGCGATCAAGGACTTCGGCGGCGAGGCGCTCGGCAAGCCGATCGAGCTGGTCTCCGCCGATCACCAGAACAAGCCGGATGTCGGCCTGGAGATCGCCCGCGAGTGGCTGGAGAAGGACAATGTCGACGCAATCGCCGACATGGCAAACTCCGCGATCGCTCTCGGCGTCAACACCCTGATTGGCGAGAAGGACGCGGTCGGCCTGTTCGTGTCGCCGCTGACCGACAGGCCAGTCGAAGCCGACTGCAACGGCCATGTCGTGGCCTGGGCCTACGATGCGTATTCCACCGTCGGCACGACGGTGAAGGCGCTGCTCGGCGATGGCGAGAAGACCTTCTACATCCTGTCGCCCGACTACGAGGCCGGCAAGGTCCAGGAGGCGTGGGTCGAAAAGGCCGTCACCGACGGTGGCGGCGAGGTGCTCGGCAAGATTCGCGCCCCGCTCGGCACCACCGACTTCTCGTCCTATCTCCTGCAGGCGCAGGCTTCGGGCGCAGAGGCCGTCGTGCTCAACGTCAGCGGTCCCGAACTCGTCAACGCGCTGAAGCAGATCCAGGAGTTCGGCCTGATCGAGGCCGGCCAGAAATTCGCCGTCACCTTCCTGCATCAGTCGGATGCCCGCGCGATCGGGCCCGAGGCGCTGCAGGGAGTGCGCTTCTCCGCGCCGTGGTTCTGGAACAAGGACGACGCCTCGCGCAAGTTCGGCGAGCGCATGAAGGAGATCACCGGTCACGCGCCGGGCTGGATCGCGGCCGGCACCTATTCGGCCGTATCTGCCTATCTCAAGGCGGTCCAGAAGGCCGGCACCGACGACGCCAAGCCGGTGCTCGCCGCCATGCACGACATCAATCTCGACGACTTCTTCGTCAACAACGGCGAGCTCTATCCGAACGGCCGGCTGATCCACGACATGTATCTGCTCGAGGTGAAGAAGCCTTCGGAGGTCACCGACGAGGACTACTTCAAGCTGGTCTCGACCGTGCCCGCGGAAAAGGCCTTCCGGCCCTACAGCGAGACGACCTGCAAGCTGTCCGAGGGCAAGTAGCGCCTTAGCCCGCCGGGCTCGACAAAAGCGCGCGGCCGCCGCGACAGGCGGCCGCGCCAACGCATTCAGTATCTTGCGCCGGAAAGCGACATGCGCGGCTATCTCGTCTTCGACATCGAAATCACCGACGCAGACGCCTGGGAGGAATACCGCAAGGTGGCGGGCCCGATCATGGCGGCGAGCGGCGGCCGGTTCGTCGTGGCGAGCCAGGTGGTGCAGCCGCTGGAGGGCGGCTGGAATCCATCGACGCTTTCCGTCGTAGAGTTTCCGTCGCTGGAAGCCGCGCGCGATTTCTACAACTCGGAAGAATACCAGCGCACCGTGCCGCTGCGCCAGCGCGCCTCGCGCGGCCGCGGCGTGCTCGTCGGCTCCGACGTGCCTGGCGGAGCGTCCGCGCAATGACGGCCGCGACTGCCTCCGACAACATCATCGAGGCCACGCGGCTGACCAAGAATTTCTTCGGCTTCGCGGCGGTCAGCGACGTCGACCTCAAGGTCCGGCGCAACTCGATCCACGCGCTGATCGGACCGAACGGCGCCGGCAAGACCACGACGTTCAACCTGATCACCAAATTCCTGCAGCCGAGCGCCGGCCGCATCCTCTACAAGGGCGAGGACATCACCAGCGAAAGCCCGGCGCGGGTGGCGCGGCGCGGCATCGTGCGTTCCTTTCAGATCTCGGCGATCTTCCCGCGCATGACGGTAGCGGAGAACGTGCGCATCGCGCTGCAGCGCCCGCTCGGCACGTCCTATCGCTTCTGGATGAGCGAAACGAAGCTCGGGGTGCTTTCCGACCGCGTTGACGAGCTGCTTGCTGCCGTCGGCCTTCTCGACCAGCGCGACGTGCCCGCGTCCGGGCTTCCCTACGGCCGCAAGCGGGCGCTCGAATTCGCTACCACGCTGGCGCTCGATCCCGAGTTGATGCTGCTCGACGAGCCGACATCCGGGCTGGGCCACGAGGACGTCGACCGCATCGCGGCACTGATCCGCCAGGTGTCGTCCAATCGCACGATCCTGATGGTGGAACACAATCTCTCGGTGGTGGCCGAGCTTGCCGACACCATCACCGTGCTTGCCCGCGGGCAGGTGCTGGCGGAAGGCACTTATGCCGAGATCTCCGCCGACCAGCGCGTCATCGACGCCTATATCGGAGGCGAGGATGACTAGTTCAGGCTCGCTCAGCGTGTCGGACCTGCATGGCTGGTACGGCGAGAGCAAGGCCCTGCACGGGATGAACTTCGAGGTGCGGCGCGGCGAGGTCGTGACGCTGCTCGGCCGCAACGGTGCGGGCAAGACGACGACGCTTCGCGCCATCATCGGCCTGTTGCGCAAGAAGTCCGGCGAGATCCGCTTCGGCGAAGAGAATCTGGCCGGGCGGCTGCCTGAATACATCGCCCGGCGCGGTATCGCCTACTGCCCGGAGGAGCGCGGCATCTTCTCCAGCCTCAACGTCGAGGAGAACCTGATGCTGCCCGTGGTGATCGCCGAGGGCGGCATGTCCGTCTCCGACATCTACGAGCTTTTTCCGAACCTCGCAGAGCGCCGGTCGAGCCAGGGCACGAAGCTTTCGGGCGGCGAGCAGCAGATGCTGGCCATCGCGCGCATTCTGCGCACCGGCGCCACGCTGCTGTTGCTCGATGAGCCCACGGAAGGCCTGGCACCGGTGATCGTCAAGCAGATCGGCACGGTCATCCGGGCGCTGAAGGAGCGCGGCTTCACCGTACTCCTGGTCGAGCAGAACTTCCGCTTCGCCTCCAAGCTCGCCGACCGCCACTACGTCGTGGAGAACGGCCAGGTCATCGACACGCTCGACGCCGCCGAGGCAGCGCAGAATTTCCAGCGCATCCAGAACTATCTCAAGGTGTAGGGGCGATGTTCGACCTCATCGGAATCCCGCCCGTCCTGCTGTTCGGCCAGCTCATGATCGGTCTCATCAACGGCGTGTTCTACGCCATGATGAGCCTAGGCGTGGCGATCATCTTCGGCATGCTGAGGATCGGCAACTTCGTCCACGGCGCGCAATACATGCTTGGCGCCTTCGGCGCGTGGTACCTGCTGCACCTGCCCGACATCTTCCCCGGGCTGGGCCTGCCGTCGCTCGGCTACTGGTGGGCGCTGGCGCTCGTGCCGTTCGCGGTGGGGCTGATCGGCGCGCTGATGGAGCGTGTCTTCATCCGCAAGGTCTACGATCTCGAGCATGCCTACGGCCTGCTTCTGACCGTCGGCCTGGCGATGGTCATAGAGGGCCTTTTCAACGTGCGCTACGGCGCGGCGGGCCAGCAATACGGCGTGCCGGATTCGCTCCACGGCATGATCAATCTCGGCTTCATGTTTCTGCCGATCTACCGGCTGTGGGTGATCGTGGCCGGCATCGCGGTCTGCGCCGCCACCTGGTACGTCATCGAGCGCACGAAGCTCGGTTCCTACCTGCGCGCCGCCACCGAGAACCCGGACCTGGTGCGCGCGCTTCGGCATCAACGTGCCGCGCATGCTGATGCTCACCTACGCGTTCGGCGTGGGGCTCGCAGGGTTCGCCGGCGTCATGGCGGCGCCGATCTACCAGGTCAGCCCGCAGATGGGCCAGTCGATCATCATCACCATTTTCGCGGTGGTGGTCATCGGCGGCATGGGCTCGATCTTCGGCGCGATCTTCAGCGGCCTCATGCTCGGGCTGGTGGAAGGCCTCACCAAGGTCTTCTATCCGCAGGCATCGACCACGGTGATCTTCGTCATCATGGCGATCGTGCTGGTGTTCCGGCCGGCCGGGCTGTTCGGCAAGGAAACGACGGCGCATCACGGGTCGGACGCCAACGCCGCGCGTTCCGACAGCATTCTGGAAAACGGCAAGATCTGGATCCCGGCGCTGGCCGTGATCGGGGCGGTGCTGCCGTTCCTCATCTACCCGGTCTTCGCGATGAAGATCCTGTGCTTCGCTCTGTTCGCGAGCGCTTACAATCTGGTGTTCGGCTACATAGGCCTGCTCGCCTTCGGCCACGCCGCCTTCTTCGGGGCGTCAGCCTATGTCGCCGCCCACACGGCGGCTGTCTGGGGCTTCCCGCCGGAACTCGCGATCCTGTCGGGCGTCGCGGTGGCGACCGTGATCGGCGCGCTTTTCGGCTGGCTGGCGATCAGGCGGCAGGGGCTCTACTTCGCCATGATCACGCTGGCGCTGGCGCAGATCGTCTATTTCTACGCCATCCAGGCCTCGTGGACGCATGGCGAGGACGGCATCCAGTCGGTGCCGCGCGGCACGCTGTTCGGGTTCATCGACCTGAACAACTCGCTCAACATGTATTTCTTCGTGCTTGCGGTGTTCATCGGCGGTTTCGCGCTGCTCTACCGGATCGTCCGATCGCCGTTCGGCCAGGTGCTGAAGTCGGTACGCGAGAACGAGCCGCGGGCGATCTCGCTGGGCTATTCGGCCGACCGCTTCAAGTGGATCGCCTTCACCCTTTCGGCGGCGCTGGCGGGACTGGCCGGCGGCACCAAGGCGATCGTCTTCCAGATCGCCTCGCTGCCCGATCTCTACTTCATGACCTCGGCCGATGCCTTGCTGATGACGCTGATCGGCGGCGTTGGCACGCTGCTTGGCCCTGTCGTGGGCGCGGCGATCGTTGTGACGCTGCAGAAGGAGTTCGCGACGCTCGGTGCCTGGGTGATCGTCGTCCAGGGCTCGGCCTTCGTGCTTTGCGTGCTGTTCCTGCGCAAGGGCGTCGTCGGCATGCTCGAGGATTTCCTGGCGCGCCGGCAGGAGCGGCGGCGCCAGCAGGCAAAGGACGTGACCGCTTCGTCCAGGGCGGGCACCGAGGGGGCGCGCTGATGGGCAGGCCGCTGGCCGTCGTCGTCGGTGCAGGCGCCGGGCTGGGCATGGCGCTGGTGCGCCGCTTCGCGCAGGGCGGCATGGCCGTCGGCTACATGGCGCGACGTGCTGGCGCGATCGCCGAATACCAGTCCACGCTCGACGCCGAGGGGCTGGAAACGCGCGGCTTCGTCGCCGATGCCGGCAAGCCGGAGACGGTCGCGCCGGTGTTCGACGCCTTGCGCGCGGTCTACGGCGATCCCGATGTTCTCGTCTACAATGCCGCGATCATCGAGCCGGCACGTTTCGTGACGCCGTCCGGCATCTCGGAAGCGCAGTATTCGAGTGCGCCGGGCTGGGCCTCCCATGGCGAGCCCGCCGACTTCGACTATCTGATGAATTCGTTCCGCACCAATGTCGCCGGGGCGCACTACGCGGCACGCGAGCTGGCGCCCGCGATGATCGAACGCGGTCGCGGCACCATCCTGTTCACGGGCGGGGTGCTCGCCTTCGAGCCGTGGATTGAGTGGGGCGTGACCGCGCTCGGCAAGGCCGCCCTGAGGAGCCTCGGCCACTCGCTGTTCAAGGAACTGACGCCGCACGGCGTCCAGGTTTCCACCGTCGCCATCCATGGCACGATGGCGAAGGGCACGCCATACGACCACGACCTGGTCGCCGACGCCTACTGGCGCATTCACGAACGGCCGCGGGCCGAGTGGGCGCCCGACTTCCACTTCAAGCCCGGCGCCGACGACGGCGGCGACCCCGACGCATGAATGCTCCGGCGATCGATCTGTCCGGCCGCAAGGCGCTGGTCACGGGCGGCGCCAGCGGCATCGGCGAGGCCACGTCGAAGCTGCTCGTCGAACTCGGCGCGGATGTCGTGCTGGCCGACCTCAATGTGGACGCGCTGGAGCCGGCCCGCGAACGCACCGGCGCCGCTGCCGTGACGGCCGGCGACGTTGCCGACAAGGACGATGCCGAGCGTATGGTTGCAGAAGCGGCCGCGGCGATGGGCGGCGTCGACCTGCTGTTCAATTCCGCCGGCATCGGCGACGACCTCGTGCCGGTTCATCAGCAGGAACCCGACCGCTGGCGCAGGGTGCTCGACGTGAATCTGTGGGGCACCTACCTGATGTGCCGCGCGACCGGCCGGCTGATGCTGGAAGCGGGCAGGGGAGCCGTCGTCAACGTCTCCTCGATCGTTGGGCTCGGAGCGTTTCCCGGCCGCTCGGCCTATGGCGCAGCCAAGGCAGGGATCGGCCATCTTACCGAGACGCTCGCCTGCGAATGGGGACCTGCCGGCATCCGCGTCAACGCCATCGCGCCGGCCTACACGAAGACCCCGATGGTGCGTGATCTCCTGGACCGCAGGATCTTCGACCCGACCCTGATCGAGCGTCGCACGCCGCTGCTGCGCATGGGGCTGCCGGAGGAAATGGCGCAGGCCGCTGCCTTCCTGCTTTCTGACTGGGCCTCCTACATCACCGGCGTCGTGCTGCCCGTCGATGGCGGCTGGAGCGTCTACGGCGCGGCCGGCGACGTGGTGAAGATCAGGACCGGCGAGGGTTAGCCTTCGCCCTGATCCGGATCAGCGTTTCCTGAACCTGTCGAGGCTGCCGGCCTTCAGCGCATCGACCAGGTCGCGCTTGCGGATCTTGGCCGACTCCACCGGCATCTCGTCGATGAATTCGACGCGGCGCGGCGCCTTGTAGGCAGCCAGATGCTCGCGGCAGTACTGGCGGATGGTTTCCGCGGTTTCGCTGGCGCCCTGCGCAAGCACGATGACGGCAACGGGAATCTCGCCCTTCTGCTCGTCCGGCGCGCCGACCACGGCGCACATCGCCACCGATGGATGGCGGTAGAGCACGCTTTCCACCTCCAGCGGATAGATGTTGTGTCCGCCGGTGATGATCACGTCCTTCTTGCGGTCGACGATGAACAGGAAACCATCCTCGTCGACGAAGCCCAGGTCGCCGGATTTCCAGCCGAGCTCGGTGAAGTTGGCGGCGGTGGCTTCCTCGTCGCCGTAGTAGCCCTTGGCCACGCAGTCGCCGCCGATGACGACCTCGCCGATCTCGCCGGTCGGCAAGCGATTGCCATCGTCGTCGACGATGTGGATCACCGACGATCCGACCGGCAGGCCGGCCGCGCCCGGCTTGCGGACACCGGCGGTCGGCTCCATCACGTTCTGTCCGCAGGTTTCGGTGGCGCCGTAGACCTGCGTGACGCGGACGCCCGAAATCTCCTCGAACTTCTCCATGACGGGGCGCGGCACGGGCGAGCCACCGGTGGTGCAGATGCGCAGGGTCGAAAGGTCGTGGCGCGCCGGGTCGTGATCGTTGACCATGTAGACGTACATGGTCGGTGTGCCGCCGAAATAGGTCGCGCTATGGCGCTTGATGTCGGCCATCACCTTCTCGGTGTCCCAACGTTCGTGAAGCACGATCGTCCCGCCGGTGTAGACGCACAGGTTCAGCGTGACGGTCAGGCCGAAATTGGTGAACAGCGGCACCGCGTTCAGATAGACCTCGCGGCCGAAGCGGCTGCGGTGCGAGACCATCATGTCGCGCAGCGTCGAGCACGTGCTGAAATGGGTCTGGGCGATACCCTTCGGCGTCCCCGTCGTGCCCGACGTGAAGAACAGCGAGGCGATCTCGTCATAGCTGCACGCGGCGTCCTCGAACTCCGGCGAGGCGTGCTTCACCAGAGCGTCGAGATCGAGTGCGCCTTCCTGCGGGCCGCCGCTTGCCAGACAGGCCTTCAGCCCGGCGAACTCGCCGATGATCTGGCTGAAATAGGGGTAGGTCGTGGCGTCGGTGACGAGCGCGGTGATGCCTGTGCGCTCGATGACCTTGCGCAGCTCGTCGTGCCGGAACATGGCGCTCAGCGGCGCCGGCACCGCGCCGAGGCGCTGGCAGGCCCAGAAGGCCAGCGCCATCAGCGGGGTCGACGGCAGATAGAGCCCGACGCGGTCGCCTTTCGCGACGCCTTGTGCGGCAAGCACGTTGGCGAGCTGCGCGGCGCGCTCCGAGAATGCGCGGTATGTCAGTGTTTCGTCGTCGGTGACGATGAAGTCGCGATCCGGGATCAGCCGCACGTTGCGGGCGAGAACGCTGCTCAGGACCTCCATTGTCGCCTCACGAAATCAGGATGCCGCTGTCGACCGGCAGTTGCTGGCCGGTGGTCTTGCGCGATTTGTCCGACGCCAGGAACAGCGCGGCATTGGCCACGTCGATCGGGTCGGCGAAGCCCAGCAGATATGCCTCCTCCTGCTTCTTCAGGTGCGGCTCGCGCTCGAAGAAGGCGGCGACGCGCGGTGTCATCACGGCGCCGGGGATGACGACGTTGGTGCGGATGTTGTCTTTCGCGAATTCGACCGCCATCGAGCGCGTCAGCGCGATGATGCCGCCCTTGGCGGCGGTGTAGGCGTCGCGGTTGGGAACGCCCATCGCGCCCATGATCGAGGCGGAGTTGATGATCGAGCCGCCTCCGGACTTGCGCATCAGCGGAATGGCGGAACGACTGCACAGCCATGTGCCGAACAGGTCGAGCTTGATGCAGCGCCAGAATTCCTCCAGCGGCGTGTCGGTCAACGGCCCGTCGGCGGGACTGGAGCCGCCGGCATTGTTGAACAGGATGTCCAGCCGGCCGAAGCGCTTCTCCGTCTCGCCGAACGCGGCTTCCACGCTGTCCGGCTCCGTCACGTCGGTTTCCACGAATGCCGCCGCGCCGCCGGCGGCAACGATCTCGGCCGCGATCTTCTCGCCCTTGTCGCGGCTGCGCGCGGCGAGCACGACCTTGGCGCCTTCTTCGGCGAAGCGGCGCGCCGTGACCTCGCCGATGCCGCCGGACGCGCCGGTGATGAAGGCGACCTTGCTGTCAAGCCGCCCCATCAGGCGTCTCCCGGATTGCGATGCTGCCGTGCCAAATCCAATTTGCGGTCCATCTTCTTGCTTTTGAGAACTTTTTTGAAAGCTTCGGCGCGGCGATCGCCCGCGTCGGCAGGAGGAGAATTTGTCGTGTTTTCCACCCGATACCATAGTCGCCAAACGTCCAAAGAGACTAGGCGTAACCGGCGGACGAACCTCTCACCACGCGGCGGAGCCGCCGTCGACCGGCAGGACGACGCCGGTGATCCGCGCCGCCTCGTCGGAAGCAAGATAGAGCGCGGCCGCGGCGATCTCGGACGGTTGCGAGGGGCCCAGGATCTGCTTGCGGGCGAGCGGGAAATTGGCGACGTCGCCGCCCGAAAGCTTCCTCACCCGTTCCGTCATGGTGATGCCCGGCGCGATCGCGTTGACGCGGATGTTGTTGTCCGCATGCTCGACGGCGAGCGCCCGCGTCAGCGCCGAGATGCCGCCCTTGGCCGCGGTATAGAAGTCCAGCCCGGGCACCCCGATCAGGCTGACCACGGACGACATGTTGACGATGGCGCCGCCGCGTTCCCGCATTCTCGGGATGGCGGCACGGCACGCGAGGATCGTGCCCAGAAGATCGAGCCGCAGAACGCGCCAGAGTTCGTCGACGGAGGCGTCGACCAGGCTGCCGTCGCCGCCGGAAGAGCCGCCTGCGCAGTTGAACAGTACGTCGCAACCGCCGAAGGCCTCGCAACCCGCAGCGATGGCGGCATTGACGCTCTCTTCGTCGGTCACGTCGGTTCGCACGAACACGGCCTCGCCGCCGGCGGATTCGATCTCGGTCCTGAGCGCATCGCCTGCTTTCTCCACGATGTCCATCGCGACGACCCGGGCGCCTTCTGCGGCGAACATCGTGGCGGCGGCGCGGCCGATGCCGGAGGCCGCGCCGGTGATGAAGGCTGTCTTGTCCTGTAGCCGACCCATCCGTTCAGTTTCCCGCAGCTGCGGCGTTGCGACCTGCGACGCGGCCGAAGATCAGCGCCATGCCGACGAAGGTGCCCGACATGTAGCCGATGCCGTGGAAGCCGCCGGTGGTCTCGCCAGCCGCGAACAGGCCGGGGATCGGTTCGCCGAACACGTCGAGCACCGCCATGTCGGTATCGACGGCGAGGCCGCCGTTGAAATGGGTCGTGCCGGCCCGGCAGATCGCCGCGTAGAACGGCGCTTTCGAAACCTCTGCCATCGCACCGGACGTGCCGACGAGGTTTGTGCGGCCGAATTCGTCGGCACGGCCGTCCCGAACCGCCGCGTTGTAGCTCTGCAGCGTCGCAAGGGCTTCCTTGCGGTCGATGCCCATTTCGGCATCGACCTTGCCGAGAAGCTCCTCGATCGAGCCTGCCTCGATCTCGCGAAATCCCGTGAGCACCTTGCCCATCATCGTGTCGGCGTAGGCCTCCCGCATGGCGCTGTCGTAGATCTGCACGAAGGCGCCTTCCGGCTGGTCGAGGGCTGCCCAGCAGGTGTCGATATAGAGGTCGGATTCCCGGCAGAACCGCTTGCCTGCCTTGTTGAGCGCGACGGCACCGGCATAGAGCACCATCACGCCCTTGCCGGTGTCGGGGTCGGTGGGGGAGGTCGGAGCGACGCCGGCCGCCATGTAGGAGAGCCCCGCGCCGGCGGACATGCCGAGCAGGATGCCGTCGCCGCGCGAACCCTCGCCGGTCAGCGGCAGCATGCGCTCCGTGCCGGGACGTCCGAAAGTGCGTATCAGTTCGCGGCTGCGGGTGAAGCCGCCAGTGGCGAGCACGACGCCACGCCGGGCGCGTAGTTCGCGGCGTTCGCCGGCGGATTCCACGACGACGCCGGCGACACGGCCGTTCTCGACCAGCAGACGCGCCACTTTCGCCCCCGTCTGGATCCGCACGCCGAGGCGGCGCGCGGCCGCTTCGAGCATGGTGACGATTTCCGCGCCGCCGCCCATCTTCTCGCCTGACAGCTCGTGCGCCCATGGTTTGGTCATGTGCGCGAACTGGAAGGTCCGCACGAACTCGATGCCGTGATGGGCAAGACGCCTGAACGTCTCGGGGGCTTCCTCGACATAAAGGCGTGACAGATCCTCGCGGCAGTCGCCGTGATGGGATTCCAGCAGGTCTTCCAGAAGCTCCGCGCGGGTGCCGGGCTGCAGGTCGGTTTCGCAAAGTGCCACGTAGGCGCCAGAAAGCCGCGTGCTGCCGCCGGTGGTGTTTTCCGATTCGAGCACGGTCACCGATGCGCCGGCCTCGGCTGCCTCGACCGCCGACATCAGTCCTGCGGCGCCGGAGCCGACGACGATGACGTCGGCCTGGCTCTGATCTGCCGTTCCTGCCACGCGAAGTCCTCCCGCGCGCCGGCTCTCGGGCGCGATCTGCCTTGTTCCGGCATTGCGGTTTGTTCCGCCTCGTCCAAAGAGATTAGACGGCGACATCCGCAGCGGCTACGGTCGTCCTGCCGGAGGTTCGCCCGCTCGGCAGCGACGACCTGACGGGCGTCACTCGCCTAGCTTTTCGTGAGCGAACGGAAATAGCTCCTCAGCGCCGTGTAGCGGGCCGTCCGTGACGCGCCGACCGGCCGGGCGAGACCGACGACGGTTGCGGGCAGTGGTTCCTCTATCTCGAGGATCGACACCGCGTGGCCGTCATAGGTCGTCGCAGGGGCGGGCCGCTGGAACAGCACCGAATAGCCCAGTCCGCGACCGACGAGGCAGCGCGCCAGTTCGAAATTCGTCGTGACATGACCAATGACCGGTTCGAGGCCGAGCAGCGAGTAGATCTGCTCGGTATTCTTGCGGGCCGGGTGCATGTCGAGCAGGATCAGCGGCTCGGCGGCCAGATCGGCAAGCCTGATGCTGCCGCGTCCGGCAAGCCGGTGGTCGGCGGCCACCAGTGCGTGCGGTCGATATTCATGCACCGCCTCGAAGGCGAGTTGAGGCGATACGTCGACGCTGTAGAGCAGGGCAACGTCGAGCTGGCCCTGGAGCAGACGCTCACCGATCTCGCGGGCGGCGGCCTCGACGACGTCCAGGATCAGGCCGGGGTGCCGGCGCTGGAAGTCCTCCATGAGGCCGGGAAGGAAGAAGGGCGCAAGGGTGGAAAAGCAACCGATCGAAAAGCGCCCGGTCAGGCTGCTTGCCGCTTCGGAGGCTTCGTCGGCGAGCGCTTCCGCCGTCGCGAGAACCCCGCGCGCATGGTTGAGCAGTCGCGTCCCCGCCGCCGTCAGCGTCATTCCACGTCCCTTGCGGCGGACGAACAGCTGCTGGGCGAGGTGGTGTTCCAGTTCGTCAAGCGCCAGCGCCAGCGCCGTGGCGCTTACGTGGCAACGTTCCGCGGCAGCCGCCAGGGTCCCCTCCGCCGCGATGGCGTGGAAATATTCGAGCTGCCTGAGCGTGAACGGAACGAAGGTCACACCCAAGCATAGCTTGGGAACTACGCATCGAAAACAAATTTTACATGAGACTCACACGGGCGGACATTCGGCCGCCCTTCTGGGCCACGTTTCCGATTGGGAGGATCAAGACAATGGCAAGCAATCTCGAAGAGGCGATCGCCGAAGCCGGCAGCCCGGTCAAGCTGCTTTGGGAATCGCAGACGCCGCCATCCGTGGTGCCGCGCCTGGTGCAGGAGTTCACCAACTGGCGCGACGAGCAGCTGGCCTGGCGCCGCACCGCGGTGCTCTACGACCAGTCGCACCACATGGTCGACCTGAACATCAAGGGGCCGGACGCGCTGAGGCTGATCAGCGACCTCGCGGTCAACAGCGTCGCCAACTTTCCCGTCGACATGGCCAAGCAGTTCGTCGCGGTCAACCATGACGGGTACATCATCGGCGACAACATCCTGTTTCACCTCGACGACGACGAATACCACGCCGTCGGCATTCCGCCGTCGATCAACTGGCTGCACTTCCATGCCGAGACCGGCGGCTATGACGTGAAGGTATGGCGCGACGACAACTCGCTGGTGCGCAAGGGCGATCCCGTCCTCTACCGCTACCAGATCCAGGGTCCCGGCGCGATGGAAGTGATCGGAGACGCGATCGGCCACGAAGCGCCGAAGCTGCGGTTCTTCCACATGACGCACTTCAAGATCGCCGGCAAGGATGTCCGGGCGCTGCGTCACGGCATGGCGGGCCAGCCCGGCTTCGAAATCTGGGGGCCGTGGGAGGACAACGACGCCGTCCATTCGGCGCTTCTGGAATCCGGCCGCAAGCACGGCCTGGTGCAGGTCGGCGGGCGCGCCTATCACACCAACGCGCTGGAGTCGGGCTGGCTGCCGCGGCCGCTGCCGGCGATCTACACGGACGAGCGTCTCGCGGATTACCGGCGTTGGCTGAAATCCAACGCCTACGAGACCATCTCGCCGCTCGGCGGCAGTTTCCACTCGGACAATATCGAGGACTACTACTTCACGCCGTTCGAGCTGGACTACGGCCGCATCATCGGCTTCGACCACGACTTCGTCGGACGCGAGGCGCTGGAGAAACGGATCGCCGAGGGGCGCTCGGACACGCGTCGCAAGGTCACCTTCGTGTGGAACGGCGACGATACGGCCGCGGCCTACGGTTCGATTTTCCACCCCGGGCCGGGCGCCAAGTTCATCAACCTGCCGATGGCGCTCTACGACACGTTCCACTTCGACCGCATCGAGGCGAACGGCCGCACCGTGGGCGTGTCGACATGGACCGGCTATTCGGCAAACGAACGCGCCATGCTTTCGCTCGGCGTCATCGAACCGGAATTCGCCGAGCCGGGAACCGAGGTGACGCTGGTGTGGGGCGAGGACAAGCCGTCTTCCAAGCTGCAGGTCGAGGACCACGTGCAGGTCAAGATCCGCGCCACCGTGCAGCCCGCGCCGCTGGTGGAGAACGCACGAACCAGCTACCGCTCCGACGCCGGCGTCAAATAGGGCGAGCAGCCGCGCTTCCGGGCACCCGCGTCGTGATGCGGCGCGGGCGCCCCTCGCGGGATCACGCCGTGCACACCGCCGCGGCCCCGGGCGGTAACTAGTCCGCTCGGCCCTTCGGCCGCGCGATCGTATCGAACCTCGGCGGGCGCTTTCGGGCGAACGCCTCCATTGCCTCCAGCACCTCCGCGCCTCCCACCAGGCTTGCCTGCGTGTCCCTCTCGAGGTCGAGCTGGGCGTCGAGATCGTTGCTGAAGGCGTGGTCGATGAGCCGGCGCGCTGCGACCTCGCCTTGAACGGGTCCGCTCGCCAGCCTCTCTGCAAGCTGCATGGCTTCCGCCTCGAGCGCGGCGTCCTCGACGACCGACCAGATCAATCCCCATTCCTGGCGCCTGCTCGGCGGTGATCGGCTGGCCGGTGAGCACGACGCCGAGCGCTCTTGCCCTGCCGAGATGATGCGCGAGCTGCCAGGAGGTGCCGAGATCCGGCACCAGGCCGAGCTTGCTGGTAAAGGTCAGGACGAACTTGGCCGAGCGCGCGGCGACCACCATGTCGGCTGCCAGGGCGAGGCCGACCCCGCCGCCCGCCGCGACCCCGTTGACGGCGGCGACCACGGGGAAGGGGGCTCGCCGGATGTCGCGGATCAGCGCGTGCATGAGGCTGTCGAGCACCTCGGCGCAGCTCTTTCCGCGTTCCTGTGGCGGCAGGTCGCCACCCATCATTGGGTCGGAAAGGTCGGCGCCGGAGGAAAAGCTCCGGTCCTTGCCGGTCAGCACCATGGCGCGGATCGACGACATCTCACCGAATTCTGCCACCGCGGCCCGCAACTGCTCGAGCGTTTCGCGCCGCAGCGCGTTCATGGTCTGAGGTCGGACGATCGCGACGCGCGCCACGCTGCCGGCGACGGAGACCTCGAGGTCCGAGTGCTGCATGTCTTCTCTCCTGGTTTCGGCAGACTAGCTGGCGGTGCCGCCGCGTGGCGATACGACCGCCACGCGCCCGCCCGCGGTTGCCGCGAACAAGCTCGCCACCTCGCCGGCGCGATGCGCGAGAACGGCCGGGGCGTTCAACGACCCCTTGTCGGTGATCTCCCCGGCGGCCGGCGATGGTGGGAATCTCCTGCAGTGCCGCCCGCGCCACGAAGGTGGACGAACCCGTTGCGTTCGCGGCCAGCCGTTCCAGAACGTCGCGGACGTGGGCCGCCACCAGCGGATGCGCTGCCGCGGCGGCCAAGATCGGGCAGGGGGCTTTGCCGTCAGAGATCGGCAGGGCTCCAGTGCCAGGAAGACCAGCGCGCCGACTTCGTCACGGCCCTCGCCGCACATGACGACGTCCTCGAAGATCGATACCGCCCGAGCCGAGAAGCGCCGCGCGCAGGCCGCCCGCGTCCACCCACGTGCCGGTGGAGAGCTTGAAATCCTCGGAAAGCCGGCCGTCGAAGCGCAAGCCGTCGGCGGGATCGTCGCCGGCGAACGCCATGGCGTCTCCGAACGAGACATAGCCCTCCTCGTCGAATGCCTGGCGTGTGAAGTCGGGCTGGCGCCAGTAGCCCGGCGTCACGTTGGGCCCGCTGCAGCCGCGCTTCGAGCTTGCCCTGCGACCGGCACCAGTTTGAGCGCGACGCCCGGCAGCGGAACGCCGGCAAGCCCGGTCGTTTCGCTCGGCCAGTTGGCGACAAGCGCGAAGGGCGCGGTTTCGGTCGCGCCGTAGGCGCTCATGATCGGCGTTCGGTATCCGGTCGCCGCGAGCGACAGCTCGTCGAACGCCCCCAGCACGTGATCGGACAGCGCGGCGCCGGAATAGAAGACGAAATCCACGTCTGGAAGAATTGCCTGGCGAAGTCCGTGTCGGCTCCGCAGGTGCGGTATCAGCTCCGCAAGCCCTTCGGAACCGTGAAGTAGGCGCGTCGGGACGATGTCCTTCAGGTTCGCGACCGTTGTTGCCATGCCCCCGGGCGTCGGCTTGCCGGCGTCGATGTAGAGCGTGCCGCCGAGATAGGCGATCATCGCCGAGCACCTGGTTGGCGCCGGAGGTGTGGTGCCAGGGCAGCCAGTCGACCAGCACCGGCGGCTTTGCGGCCACCAACGGAAATGCCTGCGCGAACATCTGCTGCGCGCTGCAGAGCATGCGCTGCGTGTTGATCACCCCCTTCGGCAAGCCCGGTCGAGCCGGAGGTGAACAGCATCTTGGCCACCGTGATCGGGCCCGACGCGGCGCGCGGCCGCCTCGACCGCTTCCGATGGGCGCGGTGGCAAGCAGGCCGTGCGAAGCGGCGTCGGCGCCGCGTCGCGCGGATCTGGCCGCCACCACTTCGGCAGCCGTCGCGCCAGCCGCTGCCAGATCGCCGGAGCGAAGGCGGCGTGATCGTCGCAGAAGATCAGGCCGGGCGTGAGCAGGTCCAGCACGTGGCGCGAGCTTGCGCGTAGTCCCGGCGACAGCAGCGAATAGGCGGGGCTGATCGGGACATAGGGGATGCCCACATGCATCGCGGCATAGGCGAGGATGCGCGTGCTCGAGGCTCGGCACCCGACAGGATCGCCGACCGGCCGCTCTGCGAAAGCCCGCGGTCCAGCAACGCCTGGGCCACGGACGCGCATGGCGCGCTCGAAACCGGCATAGGTGATGCGGGTCCAGTCGGCACCCGGCGTCCTGCGTTCGGCGAGGAAGTCGCGGTCCGGGGAAGTCGCGGGCGCCATCCACGATCCGGCTTGTCAGCGATGCGGGGTAAGGTCCGAGCGTCTTCGCCGGAGCGGAGAAGAAACCCGCCGTCCTGGCGCTTTTCGCAAACAACGCCGCGCGGGCCGAGCTCGAGCGGACGAAAGGGCGGTTTGCCCTGGCCATCGGCCCTGCGTGCCGACACGACGCCGGTGTCCATGCGCTATTCCTCCCGTGGTGCGGACGCTGCCGCGCATTTTTTGATTAACAGATTTATTATTCTCCGCGAGCCCCGCGCTCAACTTGATTTTCGGTGGGCTCTGCGTGAAGACGATTGTTGACGAGACATTGAAGGCGGGAAATGGCATGACGGCAGCAAGCGCGGAGGAAGCAATCCAGTCAGCCGCATCTTACCAGGGAGCAGGTGGTCGAAGCGCTGCCGCTGTCGATCGTGCGCGCTCGCGAAAGCGTCATGGGCAGCTTCCGCTCGCGTGCTGCACAAATACGGGCTGACCGAACCGCAGTGGCGGGTCATCTGGACGATCGAATCGCTCGAGGAAGTCGAGATGACGGAACTGTCGCGCATGACGGCGATCCTGTTTCCGTCCGTCTCGCGCATCGTGCAGGGAACTCGAGCAGCGGGACTATATCAGCCGCCGCAACGATCCCTCGGATCTGCGGCGCATGCTGGTGTCGCTCAACGAGCGTGGCGCCGCACTCTTCGACCTCGTGGCGCCCGAGGCCCGTGCCGTCTATCGCGGCATTCGCGACGCGCTGGGAACCGAGAAGCTGAGCCAGCTGCAGAGCCTGCTCGTCGAACTCGACGAGAAGGTGGCCGCGCTCACGTTCGACAATCCGGGATCGCAGGGGCTGCCCGCCGACCTGGTTCCGCAGACGCCGGTCAAGGCGCGTGGACGGCCCCGCAAGGTCAAGATCTAGCCTGAACGCCCGTTTCGCCGCCTGAGGCGGAGGAGCACGCCTTCAGCTTCAGGCGCCGCAAGGTTTCGTGCGGCAGGCGATTGACCGGTTTTATTTAACATGTTTACTGTTTGGCTGCCGGGGGCTCTGCGTCGCCCGCGCCGGGAGGAATGAATTGCGCGCCGGTGTCAGTGCACCGGCTTGGCGCGACCGGACCGATCGGGAGCGGGAGGAAACGATGAAATCCTATCTGACGCAGCCGCTCAAGCGGGCCCGGCTCGTCAACGGCAAGCGGCATCGCAACCATCGACGGCGAGCGCCGGCGCAGCTGGTCGCGAGGTCCTCGACAGGGTGAGCCGTGCCGCGGCAGCAGTGGCCGCGCTGGGCATCGCGCGAGGGTGAGCGCATCGCGCTTGCTGGCCCTCAACAGCGACCGCTATTTCGAGCTCGAGTTCGCGATGCCCGTGGGCCGGCGCGGCCATGGTGCCGATCAACACCCGCCTGTCGCCACCGGAGATCGCGCATGTTATCCGCGATTCGGGTGCTGTCGCGCTTGTCGTCGACGACAGCCAGCGCGACATGCGTGGCGGCCCTGGACGACGTGGTCGCGGGGCTGAAGGCCGTGATTTCGCTGTCGGACGATCGCGTCGGAAGGCTGGCTCAACTACGAGGAACTGATCGCCGAGGCCGCACCGCTGCCGGACCGCGCTGCGCGGCGGCGGCGGAGATGGCGGGGATCTTCTACACCGGCGGCAGCTCGGGTCGTTCGAAGGGCGTCGTCCTGACCCATGACAACTTGTCGACCAACGCGCTCAATGCCGTCTCCGCTCATCGGCTACGACCGCCGACAGCGTCTACCTGCATGCCGCGCCGATGTTCCACCTGACCGACGGCATGTCGACCTATTCGCTGACCATGGCCGCCGGCACCCACGTCTTCATGCCGCGGTTCGACCCGCGGCAGTGTCTGGAACTGATCGAGCGGCACGCGGTCACGCATATCTGCCTCGTCCCGACGATGATCGAGATGCTGGTCAACCTCGCCGAGAAGGAGCGGTTCGACTGTTCGTCGCTGCGCCAGATCCAGTTCGGCGCCGCGCCGATGCCGGAGGCGACGCTGGCGCGTGCCATCCGCCTCTGGCCGGACCTGCTGTTCCTGCATGGCTGGGGCATGACCGAGCTGTCGCCGCTCGGCATGCTGATGCCGTTCGAATGGCGCGACCCCAAGACGGCGGGTGACCGCATGCGCTCCTGCGGCATGCCGGTCTGGAACGAGGAAGCGCGGATCGTCGATGCGGACGGCAACGAATGCCCGGCCGGCGTGGTCGGCGAGCTGGTCGTCCGCGGCCCGATGGTGATGAAGGAATACTGGAACCTGCCGGAAGAAACCGAGAAGGCGCTGCGCGACGGCTGGATGCACACGGGCGACGCCGCCTATGTCGACGAGGAGGGCTTCTTCTACATCGTCGACCGTATCAAGGACATGATCATCACCGGCGGCGAGAACGTCTATTCGCTCGAGGTCGAGAACGTCATCGGCCAGATGGCCGGCGTGCAGGCAGGTCGCCGTCATCGGCGTGCCCGACGCGTTCTGGGGCGAGACCGTCCACGCGGTGGTGGTTCCCGAAGGCGGCGAAGATCTCGACCCCGAGGACGTGGTGGCTTTCTGCAAGGCAGCGCATCGCGCGCTACAAGAGCCCCCGCTCGGTGGAGTTCCGCGATGCCCTGCCGGTCACGGGTGCCGGCAAGATTTCCAAAAAGCAACTGCGCGAGGAGTTCGTCGCGAAGAGCGACGGACAAACGCGCAAACCGGAGGAGACCTCGTGAACATCGTGCCGCCGAAGCTTGAATTCGCGTTTCGCATCCGCATGAAACTCGGCATACGCCAGAAGATCGGCGAGCTGCCGTCGGGCGGCGTCCGGGGCTTCGTTGCCGCAGCCGGCGGCGAGATCGAAGGGCCGAGGCTGAACGGCCGGGTCATTCCGAACTCGGGCGGCGACTGGGCTCTCTATCGCCCCGACGACACCGTGGCCTTTTCGGCGCACTACATGCTGGAGGCCGACGACGGCACCCAGATCTACATGCGAAACTCCGGCTACCGCCACGCTCCACCCGAGACGGCGCGCAAGATGGAAGCGCTGGAGCCCGTGGGTCCGGACGACTACTACATGCGGCTTGCGCCGACCTTCGACGCGCCGCGCGGTCCACATGACTGGCTGACCAGAACGGTCATCGTCGGACGCGCGCAGCGCCACGCTGACCACTCCGTGTTCGACTATTTCGCGGTCCTCTAGACTCTGGCGGCCAACCTGCAAATCGGGCTGGACAGGAAAGGCGTGAAAAGATTAACTTGTTAACTGATTGGAGCGCGACAGCGGCCGATCGAAAGGGAGGAATAATCATGAGGAAATTGCTGCTTTCGCTGGCGGCGGCCGGTGCCATGCTTGCCGGCTCCGTGAGCGCTCACGCCGTTGAAATGAAGATGTCGCTGTGGATACCGCCGATGCATCCGCTCGTGGCCGACCTGCAGGCCTGGGCGAAATCGGTGGAGGACGATTCCAAGGGCGACATCCAGGTCAAGGTGTTCCCTGCCGAGCAACTTGGCAAGGCTGCCGACCACTATGACATGGCGCGCGACGGCATCGTCGAGATGGCGATGGTGGCGCCCGGCTACTCCGCCGGCCGCTTCCCGATCTGGAGCATGGTGGAGCTGCCTTTCACCTTCAAGAACAGCACGACCGGCGCCAAGGCGTTGCACGAATGGTATGCGTCCTACGTCGACAAGGAGATGCCGGACGTAAAGCTCTGCCTCGTCACCATGCACAATCCGGGCACGCTGCACACGGTCAAGACCGAGGTCCGCACGCCTTCGCAGCTGAAGGGCCTGCGCATCAGGCCGGCGGGTCCGGTGACGTCCGCTCTCGTCACCTCGCAGGGCGGCAATACCGTTCAGGCGGCATTGCCGGAGATTCGCGAGCTCGCCGAACGCGGCGTGGTCGACGGTGTCACCTGGCCGTGGGACATCTTCGTCATCAAGGCTGACAGCGCGCTCAAGTACCACATGGACGCGCCGTTCTACATCACCGCCCAGGCCCACGTGATCAACAAGGACTTCTACAACGGCCTCTCCGACGCCGACAAGGCGGTGATCGATTCCCATTGCACGCCGGACTGGTCGGAGAAGGTGAACGAAGGCTGGGCCAAGAGCGAGCTCGCCGCGCACGAGAAGCTGAAGACGCTTCCCGGCCACACCGTCTACAAGCTGACGGACGACGAGTTCGCGCAGTGGAAGGAAGCTGCCGCTCCGCTCGTCGATCAGGTCCTGAGCGCAGCGGGCGAACGCTACGACATCGACCCGAAGGCGGTCTACGAAGACCTGGAGCAGAAGCTCCGCGACAACGACGCCCACTACTAGGCGCCGCGGGCCGCCCGCGCGAACACGCGGGCGGCCATTCTTCCCAAGATACCGCAACAGGAGAACGGGTGTTGGCGATGACGGCGACGAACTGGGCAGATCACCTCGAAATCCAGGCGCTGATATCGGAATATGTCTGGGCGCTGGACACTGCCGACATCGAGCGCCTCGGCGCGGTCTTTACCGACGACGCGATTTTCGAGGACACCGCCGGGAACGTCTACGAGGGCAGGGAGGCTTTCGAAGCCTATTTCCGGAAACTCATGGCCAATCCGGATTTCCGCGGCCGCCAGCATCACATCGACAATCTGCTCCTGTCGCCGACGGAGTGGGGCTACAGATCACGCTCCTACTGGACGGTCACCAAGTGGTACACGCAGGAGCAAAAGAAGATTTTCGACGTGATCGGCTATTCGACCGACGACTTCCGCCGCACCGACGCGGGCTTCCTGTTCTGCGAACGCCGCGTCCACTATTGGCGCGATGCGGATTGCCCGTGGGCGCCGGAAGGGACCGTACCGGCGTCCTGAGCGGATGGGCGAGATCCAATCGACCATCGAGGCGGGTGTTCTCTTCCTGAGACTGGAGAACGGCCGTTCCAACGCCATCACGTCGCCCATGGGCCAATCGCTGGCTGACACGCTCTCCGCGCTGCCGGAAGAAGTCGGCGCGGTCGTGGTTGCCGGCACGCGTGGCGGCACGTTCTGCGCGGGTTCCGACATTCGCGAGCTCGTCGCGCTGCAGCAAGACGAAGGCACTCCGCAGCGTCTGCTGCGCTGCGAGGCAAGTGCACTTCAGCTGCTTGCGGATCTTCCTGTTCCCACCATCGCGGCGGTAGACGGGATCGCGTTCGGCGGAGGCATGGAACTCGCCTCCGCGTGCGATCTCGTGTTCGCCGGTCCCGGCGCGCGGTTCTGTCTTCCCGAGATCAGGCTCGGCGTGTTCCCGGCGCTCGGTGGAACCGTCTGGATTCCTCGCCGCATGGGCTATGCCCGGGCATTGGAAATGATGCTGAGCGGGACCGAGATCGACGCCGAGACGGCGCATCGATGGAATTTCGTCAACAGGTTGACGGAAGGATCGGCCGAGGATCCGGCGGCCGAGGTAGCCCGTGCGCTTGCGGGCGGTCCGCGCGAGGCGGCCCGCATCGTCAAGCAATCCCTCAAGGAGGGATGCGCCGGCATGTCGGCCGCGCTGCAATCCGCGCTCGAGAGTGCGATCCGCCTTGCCGCCTCGCCGGAAAGCCGCGAAGGGCTGCGTGCCTTTTCCGAACGCAGGGCCCCGGACTTCGCCGCCGCACGTCGCGGGGCAGGGGACCGGGACAGCTGAGCCGCACCCTCCTGCGGGAGGCGATCAGCGCCTTCAGCGGGAGACGTCTCGTCCCGTTCCTTCAAGAGGCCGCGCCCGTCGCTAGTGCATCGTGTTGGGGATCGCCAGCGACAGCCACGGCACCGCGCACAGGATCACGAGCCGGAACACGTCCGCCACAATGAACGGCGCAACGCCCTTGAAGATCGTCGTCAGCGGCACGTCCCGGGCGATCGAGTTGATGACGAACACGTTCATGCCGACCGGTGGCGTGATCAGGCCGAGCGTGACGGTCATGACGATGATCACGCCGAACCAGATGGGATCGAACCCGAGCGAAACGATCACCGGAAAGATGATCGGGACCGTCAGCAGGATGATGGCCAGTTCGTCCATCACCGCGCCGAGGAGGATGTAGCCGACCAGAATGAGCGCGAGCGTCCCGTAGGGGCCGATCGGCAGCGAAACCAGCGTCTCCGTGAGCGCCTGCGTCGTCTGCGTCACGGTGAGGAAATAGCCGAACAGATAGGCGCCGATGGCGATGACGAAGATTGAGGCGGTCGTGCGCAATGCCTCGGTAAGGCATTCCATGATCAGCTTGAGATTGAGCCTGCCGCGCAGGACGCCGATCACGAACGCGCCTGTCGCCCCGAGGCCGGCCGCCTCGGTGACGGTGACGAAGCCGCCATAGATCGAGCCGATGATGAAGGCGAACAGCACCAGCGTTGCCCATATGTCGCGCAGCGATGCCCAGCGCTCCGCGCGCGTGCTGCGTTCGCCGACGGGCAGGTATTCGGGGCGGAAATGGGCGATCAGGCGGACCGCGATCACGTAGAACAGTATGCCGAGCAGGCCCGGGATGACGCCGGCCATGAACAGCTTCGCGATGTCCTGTTCGGTCAGGATGCCGTAGAGGAGCATCGTGACCGACGGCGGGATCATGATGCCGAGCGTGCCGCCTGCGGCGATGGTCCCGCTGGCAAGTCCGGGGTGCATGCCGGCGCGGCGCATCTCCGGCAGGGCGACGGTGGTCATGGTTGCCGCTGTCGCCACCGAGGACCCGTTGATGGCGGCGAAGCCGCCACAGGCGAGAATGGTCGAGATGGCCGTGCCGCCGCGCCGGTGCCCGAACCATGCGCGGTTGGCGCGAAAGAGTTCGCGGCTCATTCCCGATGCGCTGGCAAAGACGCCCATGAGGATGAACATCGGGATGACGCTGAGCGTGTAGTCCGAGGCTGTTCGCAAGGGCGAATTCATCAGCAGGTTGAGGCCGGGCTTCCACCCCGAAGTCGCGGCGAAGCCGACCACCCCGGCGATGCCCATCGCAAAGCCGATCGGAACCCTCAGCGCGATGAGCACGAACAGGCCGACGAAGCCGCCGACGGCGATGACGGTATCACTCATCGGCTTCACCCGCGCCCTGGCGCGTCAGTTCGTATGCCCTGAGCAGCGCGAGCAGGAACGCCGCTGCGATGCCGATGGCGGCAATCGCGATGAACGGCCAGATCGGCCAGTGCAGGACGCTGGTGATCTCGAAACTGTCGTGGGCGCGCCGCACCTTGGCGAACAGCATCCATGTCAGCGCGCCGAGAAAGACGGCGCTGACGAGCGCCGCGAGCACGTCGAGGGCCCTGCGCCCCGTGCGTCCCGCGACCTCCCAGAGGAGATCGACGGTGATGTGACGGCCGGCATAGGTCGCGCTGCAGATACCCCAGAAGATGGCGATCACCTGGGCGTAGCCGGCGAGCGTGTAGGCGTCGGGGATCTGGACGGCGAAGAGGTAGCGCAGCGTCGCCTCTCCGAATGTCGTGAGGGCGATCAGGGCCAGCAAAAAGCCCGCGATCAGGTCGACCGCACGCGTCACCAGGCTCATCGGCTCCTCCCGGGCCACCGCGCCGAAATCGCTTCGCACGGGGCTGCAAGTCCGTGCGCTGGTCGCGGATCGTGGCGACCGTAGGGGCTGGCCACGGGAAGTGTCAATGTTTATCATGTTAAATAATTTCGAGGTCCCGGAGGAGGCCCGATGACAGGAACCGTCGTGGGATTGGTGGTGCCGCCGGCGCGTGGCCGCGTGCCCCCGGATGCGATCGCGATGTATCCCCAGGCGCAGTTCCTGGTCGAAGGCATCGGCGTCAGGGACATGACGGAATCGGGCTACGCCGCGGCTGTCGACCGGCTGTCGGCCGCGTGCGACGCGCTCGCCGGAAGGGGCGCGCAGGCCATCCTGCTTTTCGGGACGTCGCTGAGCTTCTTTCGAGGCCCCGCCTTCAACGCCGAACTCGAAGCGACGATGTCGGCGGCGAGCGGCTTGCCCTCGATGACGCTGACGACCGCCATGGTCGATGCGCTGCGTCTTCTCGGGGCTGCGCGCCTCGCTGTGGCGACCGCCTACACGCCGGAGGTCAACGCCATGTTCGCCTCCTATTTCGGCGAGGAAGGCTTTTTCATCGAGGCGATCGAGGGACTGGACCTCGTTTCCCTGGCGGATGCCGAGAAAGCCGGTTCGGAACGGATCGCCGAACTCGTGCGCAAGGTGGCGTCGGATGCGGCGAATGCGGACGCGGTCGTGGTGTCCTGCGCCGGCCTTTCGACCGCCGGTGTGTGCCCCGCCCTCGAACGGGAGCTCGGCATCCCCGTCGTCTCGAGCGCGATGATCGGCGCATGGGCGGCGATGCGCATCGCCGGCGCCGACGCGCGCGCGGCCGGGTTCGGCCGCCTCTACGAATAACGGCCCCGGAGGAGCGGACCATGAATGTCGGAATGATAGGTCTCGGCCACATGGGTGGTTCGATGGCGCGCAGGCTGCTTCGGCAGGGTTGCACGGTTCACGGGTTCGACATTTCGGAGGAGGCGCGGGACCGGTTCAGCCAGGCGGGTGGCGTGGCCGCGGAAAGCCCCAGAAAGGTCGCCGATGCCGCCGATCTGGTGTTCGCATGCCTGCCCGGAAAACAGGCGAGCTTCGACACCGCGTTCGGCGACCAGGGTGTCGTGGGCGGCGCAAGGATGCGCACCTATGTCGAGATGTCGACGCTCGGACGCGCGGCGATAGCCCACATTGCCGGGAAGCTCGCAGACACCGGAGTCGGTTTTCTGGACGCGCCTGTCAGCGGCGGGCCGAAGGGCGCGGAAGCGGGAAAGTTGACGGCGATCGTGGCTGGTCCGGAGAGCGCGCTCGGCGCCGCGCGCGCCCATGCTCGAACTGATGGCGGCAAACATCTTCGTCGTCGGCGAGATGCCTGGCATGGCCCAGGTGTGCAAGCTCGTGAACAACATATTGTCCATCACGGCCTTCCTCACGAGTTGCGAGGCGATCGCGATGGGCGTGAAGGCCGGGCTCGACGCCCGCACGATGATCGACGTGGTCAATGCAAGCACCGGTCGCAACTCCGCCACCGTGGACAAGTTTCCAAGGGCGATCCTGCCGAGGACGTTCGACTATGGCGGCCCGTTCTCAATCGGACTGAAGGACATCGACCTCTATCTGGAACTCGCCCGTGACACCGCACATGCCCGCCGTCATGGGGTTCAGCGTCTCCGGCCTGTTCAACCACATTGCGGACCGGCTCGGCCACGATGCGGACTATTCCACGATGATCAAGGTTTTCGAGGAATGGGGCGAGGTGATCGTCGGCGGCAACGCTCCAACAGCAGCCGGCTGAGAAGCACGTCACAGGCCAGCGGAAGAGATTGCGGATCGCCGCTACGTGGCGTTCCAGGCGAAGCCACGCCTCGCCGTGCAATCGATTCTTGCAAAACATAACAAGTTAAGTATTTTGGAAAGGCCGGCTGGGTGGAGTTCGGTCGGCGTTGCGTTCCCTTGGCCTCGGGTGCCGGGGAACCGAATCCCGGGAGGAAATAATGTCTGACAAACGCTTTACGTCCGCATTCCGCCTGTCTCTGGGTGCGTTGGCCGCCGCGGCGTTCGTGGCGTTGACGGCCCCCGCCGTCGCGCAGGACGACCAGACGGTAACCATCGCCACGCCCGGCGCGGCGTTGCATTTCTACCCCTTCTACGTCGCCGAATCCGAGGGACTCTTCGACAAGGAAGGCATCAAGATCGACTGGGTCGATGTCGGCTCGGGTTCGCGCCAGATCGCCGCGGTGGCCGGCGGCAGCGCCGACTTCGCGGTCGTCGGCATGCAGGCGGCCATCACCGCTCACCAGAATGGCGCCGACCTCGTTGCCGTCGCCGACCTTTTCAACGGTTATCCGATCCAGCTCGTGCTTTCGAACGCCGCCATCGAGAAGACCGGCATCTCGCCCGACATGTCCATCGACGACAAGGTCGAGAAGCTCAAAGGTCTGACGATCGGCGTCACCGGCATCGGCAGCACGACCGACGTGCTCCTGCGCAGCTGGCTCATGAAGCGCGGCAAGGATCCCGAGCAGCAGCTTACCATCCAGCCGCTCGGCAGCCCTTCGGCGATCTACGCCGCTTTCGAACACGGTGCGATCGACGGCTTCATGCTCGGCGCGCCGTTCCCGCAGCAGGCCGAGAAGTCGGATCTCGGCAAGACGGTGGTCGATCCGCTTACCGACGACATTCCGGAGCTCAAGGGCGTGCCCTACACGGCCATCATCACCCGTGGCGCCCTCACCAAGGAGAAGCCGGAACTCGTGCAGCGCGTCGTCACCGCTCTCACCAAGGCGATCAAGGCCGAGCAGGAGAACCCCGACGAGGTCGGCGCCAAGCTGAAGAGCTACTTCCCGGACACCGACGAGGCCATGTTCGCCAAGTTCGAGCCGGCCTTCCGCGGCAAGGCCGCCACCACGCCGGTGATCTCGAAGGAAGGCTACCAGAAGCTGATGGACTGGGTCTCGATCACCGCCAGCGAGCCGCTGACGGTGCCCTACGACGAGTTCGTCGACGACAGCTTCGCGGAAAAGGCTGCCGGCGAAGTCCTGAAGTAGGCTTCGGCGGAGCCTGGTCTCGTGAACGACACCACAAGACTGTGGGTGCAGCGCGGCATATTGCTTGCCGCGCTGCTCGCCCTCTGGCAGGCGTTCGCAGCGTTCGTCTCCGACCGCTGGATCAGCAGCCCGTACGACATAGGCGTGCGCCTGCTCCGCTGGGGTGCGGGCGACCTCTGGTATCACCTGCTCGTCACCTGTTCCGAGATCGCGGCGGGCCTGCTGATAGGCGTTCCGCTCGGCGTCGCGTGCGGAATGGTGCTCGGACGGTCGACAAGACTTGCCGCCGTGTTTCGCCCCTACATTGTGCTGCTGAACTCGCTGCCGGTGGTGGCGCTGACCCCGTTGCTGATCATGTGGTTCGGACTGGGCATGCAGCCGAAGATCGTGCTGGTCGCGTTCGTGTCTTTCCTGCTGATGTTCTTCAACGCCTTCTCCGGCGCGCGCGCGGTGGACGAGGAGTTGCTGGATTCCCTCGAGCTCATGGGAGCGACCGAGGGCGAGCGTTTCATGAAGGTCGTGCTTCCCTCCTGCCTGACATGGACCATCGCCGGACTGCGCAACGCGCTGCCTTATGCACTGATCGCGGCGGTGATCGGCGAGATGATGTTGTCGCGCAACGGGCTCGGCCACCTGATTACCGCCGCTGCCCAGCAGTTCGACATGACCGGGGTCTATTCCGCCCTGTTCGTGCTGATGGTGCTTGGTGCCGCGGTCAACGAGGCGACGACGCTTGCCGAAAACAGGCTGCTGCGCTGGCGCCATGTCGAAACCCGAGGAAGATGAAATGACTGCGCTACGCCTCGTCCAGCCCGCCGACTCTTCCGCAAGTCCGGCAACGGCCGGCCCGCGCAAGATCGGCCTCGACAACGTCGCGGTGGATTTTTCCACGCGGGGCAGGACCGTGCGCGCCGTCGACGGCGTGACGCTCGACGTCCCGGACAAGCAGTTTGTGGCCCTTGTCGGGCCGAGCGGCTGCGGAAAGTCGACCATTCTGAACATGGTCGCCGGCCTGCTCGCGCCGAGCGAAGGCATCGTCGAATATGACGGCGCGCCGGTCGTTTCCGCCAACACGCGCGTCGGCTACATGACCCAGAAGGACACGTTGCTGCCGTGGCGCAGTGTCGCCGACAACATAGGCATCGCCTTCGAACTGCGCTGCCGCACCGCCAGCGCGTCCGAGCGCCGAGACCGGGTGGCCGAGATGATCGAACTGGTCGGTCTGACCGGGTTCGAGAAACATTTCCCCGCCGAGCTTTCCGGCGGCATGCGCAAGCGCGCAGCACTCGCTCGAATGCTCATCTACGAGCCGGAGACGCTGCTGCTCGACGAGCCGTTCGGCGCTCTCGACGCCCAGCTCCGGCTGCTCATGCAGCAGGAGCTGCTGCGGCTGGTGGACCGGCGCCAGATGACGGTGATCCTGGTGACGCACGATCTCGAGGAGGCCGTGCTGATGGCGGACCGCGTGGTCGTGTTCACGTCGCGGCCGGGGCGCATTCGCACCTCGCGCGACATTCCGTTCGAGCGTCCGCGCGACGCCATGGAGCTGCGCTTCCGGCCTGAGTTCAGCGCGATCAACCAGGAACTGTGGAGCGAACTGAAGGAGGAGTTCGAAGCCAGCGTGGATGGAGAGCGCAATGGCCGCTAGAGACGTACCGCCATCTTTCGCGACCGTCGTTTTTCAGCGGCTTGCGTTCCTGGTCGTCCTGCTCGCCGTATGGCAGTTCGCCTCGGGTCGGCTCGTGCCCGCCTTCTACATCAGCAGCCCTTACGACATTGCGGCCATAGTCTGGAAATGGCTGGCCGACGGCTCGATCTGGATGCATGTGGGTTCGACCATCGTGACGCTGCTGCTCGGCTATGCCGTTGGTGCGCTGCTGGGAGTCGCGTTCGGCCTGTTGCTTGGTCTCTGGCCCCGGACGGAACGTCTCCTCGCGCCTTTCGTCGCCGCCCTTTACGGGCTGCCGAAGGTGGCATTGCTGCCGCTCTTCATCATCTTCTTCGGCATCGGGCTCATGTCGAAAGTGGCGCTGGTCGCCTCCGTCGTGGTCTTCCTCCTGTTCTATGCCACGCTCGCCGGCGTGCGCGACATTGACCGCGACGTCATCGACGGCTTGCGACTGATGGGGGCGGGGCCGGACGAGATCACCAGAAAGGTGCGGCTGCCGGCGATCATGCCGTGGATCTATACCGGCATGAGAACCTCGATCGGCTACGCGCTGACGACCACGGTCGTCGCCGAGGCCCTGTCATCGAACCGTGGCTTGGGCTTTCTGATCGAATACTCCGCATCGCAGTTCAACGCCGCCGGTGTCTTCGGCGCGGTGGCAGTGCTCCTGGCATTGTCGAGCGTCATCATGATTCCGCTCGGCATTCTGGAAAAGCGCGCTAGGCCGACACGGCTTTGAGGAACCCTTCCGCCCGTCAGGTGGCGAGCGTCGTCTTCGATCTGCCGTGGCGGGGCGGTTGACGAAATCAATTAACAAATTAATCAAAAGGACGGCGCCACCCACGCCATCAGCAGGTCGCCCCCGGGCGGCCTTCCTTCCAGGAGACTTCCCTTGCAAGACGCCTACATCTTCGATTCCGTGCGCACGCCGAGAGGCAAGGGCCGCCCATCGGGCGCACTGCACACGCTCTCGCCGATCGATCTCGGTGCGACCGTGCTCGGCGCGCTCGACGAACGGACCGGCTTTTCGCAATTCGAGCCGGAGGACGTCATCTTCGGATGCGGAGACGGCGTCAACGATCAGGGCGCCAATATCGCGCGTTCGTCCGTGCTGCACGCCGGCCTGCCCGACAGCATCCCGGGCTCCACGGTCAGCCGGTTCTGCGCCTCGGGGCTGGACGCGGTGAATTCGGCGGCTGCCCGCGTCATGTCCGGCCAGGCGGACCTCGTCGTTGCGGGCGGCGTCGAGATGATGTCGATCATTCCGATCGCAGGGACCGGCGGCCCGAACGGAACCGACGCGATCTTCAACAACGAAACCTATTTCACGCCTCTGGGCGAGGCCGCCGACCTCCTGGCGACGTTGAGCGGGCACAGCCGCGACGACGTCGACGCCTATCGCGGCGAGTTCGCAGGAACGCGCCGCGCACGCCTGGTCGGAGGGACGTTTCGGCCGCTCGGTCGTGCCGGTGCGCGATGTCAACGGCACGCTGATGCTCGATCGCGACGAGCATGTCCGGCCGGGGACGACCGCTGCCGATCTTGCGAAGCTGCCGCCCGCGTTCAAGTCGATGGGCGAGAAGGGCGGTTTCGACGCGGTGGTGCGGCAGCGCTATCCGCAGGTCGCAAGCGTTTCCCACATCCATACTGCCGGCAACTCGTCCGGAATAGTCGACGGGGCTGCGGCCATGCTGATCGGCAGCGCGGAGGCAGGCCGAAGGCTCGGACTGAAGCCGCGCGCGGCGATCCGCGCCTTCGCGAACGCCGCCATGGATCCCTGCCTGATGCTGGCCGCCCCGGCAGACGCAACGCGGCGCTGTCTGGGCCGTGTGGGAAAGGATGTCGGCGATGTCGATCTCTATGAGGTCAACGAGGCCTTTGCCTCCGTGGTGCTGCATTTCATGGAACGAACCGGCCTCGACGCCGACCGCATCAACGTGAACGGCGGAGCGATCGCCATGGGCCATCCGATCGGCGCGACCGGCGTCATGCTGGTCGGAACGCTGCTGGACGAGCTGGAGCGCACCGGCCGCGAAAGCGGCGTGGTCACGCTGTGCGTCGGACTGGGGATGGGCGTGGCGACCTACATCGAACGCGTGGGAGACGCCGCATGATCCGCCGCGAAGACTTGGGCGACGGCATCCTCCTGCTGACCATCGACACGCCTGGACCCGTCAACACGCTGACCAAGGCGTTCAACGAGGAACTGGCGGGGCTCGCCGAGGACATCGTCACCGACAATGCCGTGTCGGGCGTCATCATCACGTCGGCGAAGGACGGGTTCGCGGCAGGCGGCGACCTCGACGAGCTGATGGCCACGCAGGCGCCTTCGGACGTCGTGGCGATCGTGTCGCCGTTCCTGGCCGCCATGCGCGCGCCTCGAGACCGGGGGGAAGCCGGTCGTGGCGGCGCTCAACGGAACCGCGCTCGGTGGCGGCTACGAACTGGCGCTTGCCTGCCATCGCCGCATCGCCGCGGACAGGCCCGATGCGCTTTTCGGCTTGCCGGAAGCGGGGCTCGGGCTGATGCCGGGGGCAGGGGGCACGCAGCGTCTGCCGCGGCTGATCGGCATGCAGGCGGCCGCCGATCTCATCATGCCGGGCAAGACGCTCGGCGCAGCAGAAGCTCTAGCGGCCGGGCTTGTCGACCAGCTCGTTCCCGCCGAAAACCTCGTTGCAGCGGCGCGCGAATGGATCACGGCCAACCCCGCACCGGTCCAGCCGTACGACCGGAAGGGCTGGGAATTGCCCGGCCTCGACCCGAACACGGTCAAGGGGCGCAATTTCTTCACCGGCGCCTGGGCGCGCATGCGTGCGCAGTCGGCGGCCACCAACGAAGCTGCGACCGCGATCCTTTACGTGCTCCATCATGGCCTGGAGCGGACGCTCGACGCCGGCATCGCGGTGGAGACGCGCCAGTTCGCCAGGCTCGTCGTTTCGCCCGGCGCCCGAAACAGGGTGAGGTCGCTGCACTACGGGATGCGGGCCGCGCGTCCGTCCGTAAAGCCGGACGGGTCGCTGAAGAAGCTGGCGGTTGTCGGCGGCGGACAAATGGGCACCGGCATCGCATTCACCGCCGCCCGTGCGGGGTTGTCGGTGGCGCTCGTAGAGGCGTCCGCCGACAAGGCCGCGGAGGCGAAGGCCCGCATCGCGAAGCTGGCCGAAAAGCAGGTCGCCCGGGGCCGCCTCGACGACGAGAATGCGTCGGCCCTGGTCGCCAGGGTCCAGGCCGGCGACAGCTACGATGCCGCCGCAGACGCCGACATCGCCATCGAGGCCGTTTTCGAACGGCTCGACGTCAAGCATGATGTCCTGAAACGACTGGAAGCCGCTCTCCGTCCGGACGTGCCGATCGCAAGCAATACCTCGACCATTCCGATGGCGGAGCTTGCAGCGTCGCTCTGCGATCCCTCGCGGCTGGTGGGGATGCATTTCTTCGCGCCGGTCGAGATGATGAAGCTCCTGGAAATCATCCGCTCGGCGCAAACGTCCGATGCCGCCTGGCGCACTGCCGTCATGCTGGCGGCGCTCATGCGCAAGACGGTGGTGACTGTCGGCGACGGGCGCGGCTTCTACACGAGCCGCGTCGTTTCCAGCCTTTCCAGCGAGGGCATGACGCTCGTCGCGGAGGGCGTCGCGCCGCAGATCCTCGACAACGTCATGACCGCGGCCGGCTTCGCGATCGGGCCCGCGACACTCGCAGACCTGACCAAGATCCCGCTGCTGAAGGACATCCTGACATCGATGAGCGGCGACGGCGCCCCGAAATCCATGGAAGGCTCCAGGGCGGTCGCGGCCCTGACGAAGCTGCAGGAGGCCGGCCGCATCGGCCGCGCCGAGGGCGCCGGCCTGTTCGACTATTCCGACAGCGGAAGCACCCCCTGGGACGGCCTCGGCAGGATGTTTCCGGCCGAGCGGGCCGTGCCGGTGGATGACGTGCGCGCGCGACTGCTGGTCACGCAGTCCCTCGAGGCGGTTCGAGCGCTGGAGGATGGCGTGCTGGCGGACCCGCTGGCCGGCGACACCGCGGCAGTGCTCGGCTGGGGCTACCCGGCGCATCTGGGCGGTCCCTTCGCATACGTGGACACGGTTGGCGCAGGGCCCTTCGTCGCCGAGGCGCGGCGACTGGCAGCCGAGTATGGTTCGCGTTTCGAGCCGCCTGCGATGCTGGTGGCGATGTCGGAAAACGGTGGCCGCTTCCATGCGGCGACAATGTCACGATGAGAACGAGGAGACGGTTATGAAGGCAGCAATGGTCGACCCGATGGGCATCGACAACCTCCGCGTCGTCGATGTCGCGGAGCCGGAGCCGGGCCCGGAGGAAGTGCTTGTGCAGATCCGCGCGGCAAGCCTGAACTACCGCGACATTCTCGCCGTCGAAGGCGGCTATGGCCGCATGCAGAAGCAGGAGAAGCTGATTCCGCTGTCGGACGCCGCGGGCGAGATCGTCGCTGTCGGCGACAAGGTGCGGGAGTGGAAGGTGGGGGATCGCGTCCTCAACTGCTTCTTTCCGCGCTGGCAGGCGGGGCCGCTGCGCCCCGAGTGCGTCACCGAAGATCTCGGCGGCATGTTCGACGGCGTGGCCGTCCAGAAGCGGGTATTCCGGCAGGACGCCCTTGTGCGCATGCCGCCCTCGATGGATTTCGCCGAGGCGGCGTGTCTGCCCTGCGCGGCCGCAACGGCCTGGCACGGGCTGGTGGAACTGGGTGGCATCCGCCCCGGGCAGCGTGTGTTGACGCAGGGCACCGGCGGCGTTTCCCTCTTCGCGCTCCAGTTCGCGAAAATGGCCGGGGCGGAAGTCTTTGCCACCTCGTCTTCGCCTGAAAAGCTCGAAGTGCTGAAGGGCCTCGGCGCCGACCACGTCGTCAACTACCGGGAGGAGCCGGAGTGGGGCAAGGCGGTGATGGCCTTGTCCGGCGGACGCGGGATGGACCACGTGATCGAGATCGGGGGCGCCGACACGCTCAAGCAATCCATGCGCGCGCTCGCCCCCGGCGGCACCATCACCATGATCGGGGTCGTGACGGGTCCGAAGGCCGACCTCAATGTGCCGATAGTCGCCATGCAGGCCCTTCGCATCCAGGGCGCCAATGCGGGCAGCCGCTTGATGCTGCAGCAGATGGTCGATGCGATTGCGGCGAACGGCCTGCGTCCGGTCATCGACGAGTCGCGTTTCACCCTCGAAACGCTGGCGGACGGGCTTCGCTATCTGCAGTCCGGCAAGCATGTCGGCAAGGTTTGCGTGGAGATCGGTTGAGGCGAGATGAACCCGGACTTCGTGCTCGTGCGCCGGTTCATCTCGGCACCCGGAACTGCCGTCGCCGTCGACAGCAATGCGCTTGCCGTTGCGCTCGGTGCCCGCCTGGATGGCTACGAT
>CAWFKS010000017.1:0-108765 GCA_963816435.1 uncultured Alphaproteobacteria bacterium | reverse complement strand
TGGGCGTCGCGGCGCACCGCCTTCTCCATGGCCTCGAAGCGGCGCACGTCGGGGTCGCTGGCGATGTTCAGCAACTCCCGCTCGCGCTGCAGGCGCCACAGCACGCGATAGAGAAAGGCGAAGCGGTCGGGATCGGCGTGGCAGGCGACGGTGCCGGCGCGGACGATGAAGTCGCGCGACACCATCAGCCTGGCGTCCGAAGGCATCGCGGGCAGAGGTGTCGGCAAGGCATTGAACAGGTCGGCGTCCGGCCGGCCATCGACCAGCCAGTGCACGCGTTCCGGCGCGATGCCGGCCAGAGCCAGGTGGCGGGCGGCGTCGCGCCAGCCGTCGAAGTCGGTCTCGCCGGCGAGGCGGACGACATGCGGTGCGGCGATGTGGCGGGCAACTCCCATAGCTCAGAACAGCGACAACTGCGCCGGCGGCGCAATGCGCTGGCGCAACGCCGCGGCATCGAGGCTCGCGCCAGGGCTCCAGCCCTCGGCGATGATGAAGGGCCGCACCCTGGTGATCGACTGGCAGAGCCGCCCGACATCCTCGATGCGCAGCCGCCGGTGACGACGCGTCTCGACGATCCGGTCGACGACGCGCGTGCCGAGGCCTGGAACCCGCAGCAGCATCTCGCGGTCGGCGCGGTTGACGTCGACGGGGAAGACGCCGCGGTTGCGCAGCGCCCAGGCGAGCTTGGGGTCGATCTCCAGGTCGAGCATGCCGTCGGGTACGCCGGCCAGGATCTCTGTGCGGTCGAAGCCGTAGAAGCGCATCAGCCAGTCGGCCTGGTAGAGCCGGTGCTCGCGCATCAGCGGCGGCTTCATCGCCGGCAGCACGGCGGAGGCGTCGGGGATCGGGCTGAACGCGGAATAATAGACCCGCTTCAGCCGGTAGCCGGCGTAGAGTCGGGCGCTGGTGTCGAGGATGGTGACGTCGGGCGCGGCATCCGCGCCGACGATCATCTGCGTCGACTGGCCGGCCGGCGCGAAGCGCGGCGGCTTGCGGCCGGTGTGGGTCACTTCGCTGCGTTCCTCGATGCTCGCCCGCAGGCCTGCCATCGAGCGGCGGATCGTTTCGGGCCGCTTCTGCGGCGCCAGCTGGCGCACGCCCTCGTCGGTCGGGAATTCGACATTGATCGACAGCCGGTCGGCAAAAAGCCCCGCCTCGTCGATCAATGCCCGGTCGCACTCGGGAATGGTCTTCAGGTGGATGTAGCCGGCAAAGCGATGCTCTTGCCGCAGCTTGCGAGCCACCGCGACCAGCTCGGCCATCGTCTCGTCGGGCGAGCGGATGACGCCGGACGACAGGAACAGGCCCTCGATATAGTTGCGCTTGTAGAACTCCAGCGTCAGCCGCACGACCTCGTCGACCGAGAAGCGGGCGCGCTTCACGTTCGAGGACGAGCGGTTGATGCAATAGGCGCAGTCGTAGATGCAGAAATTGGTGAGCAGGATCTTCAGCAGCGAGATGCAGCGCCCGTCCGGCGCGTAGGCGTGGCAGATGCCGCTGCCGTTCACCGATCCGATGCCGCCGGTCTTTTTCGAATCGCGCTTCGCCCCGCCGGAGGAGGCGCAGGAAGCGTCGTATTTGGCGGCGTCGGAAAGGATCGCCAGTTTCTGCGCAAGGTCGAGCGAGGCCATGCGTTCATGATATGTTCCAGCATGCCTCGCCGCAATGTCGTTTGATAAATCATGCGGGACAGGAGGCTTCGCTCAGCCGGCGATGTCGATGACGCCGCAGTCGCCGGTTTCCGTCCCGAAGGCAATGCGGCGCCCCTCGCGATCCCAGGCCATCGAGGTGATCGCGCCCTTGCCGGGGCGGCGCAGCAGCACTTCCTTCATGTCCGCGAAGCGCGCTGCCAGCACCATGCCGTCGCCGTAGCCGATCGCCGCGACCTCGTCGCTCGGGTGGCAGGCGACGCAACTCACCATCGTGTCGCCGCGCGTGCCGAGTTCGAGCGGCGCCTTGCCCATCGGACCGTCCTTGCCCTGGAAGGGCCAGACGATCGCGGCGGCGGCGCCGGAAGAGGCGAGCCAGCGGCCCTTGGCCGACCACGAGATCGACTTCACCTTGGCAGGGTAGCCCGACATGCGCATGTGCCGGCCGTCCGAAAGTTTCCAGCCGTGAAGGGCGTTCTCCTGCATCGCGGTGACGAGGAACTGGCCGTCCGGCGAGAAGGTGATCATCGTGTGGGCGCCGGCCCATTCCAGCTCCACCGGCTTTCCCTCGGTCGCGGGAAAATGCAGCGTCGCGCCGTTGTAGCGCGCGACGGCGATGCGCATGCCTTTCGGCGCGAAGGCGACGTCCTCGGCCGTGCGGGGATGCTGGAATTCGCGGACCTTGCCGTCCGGCAGGCGCACATAGGCCACGCGCCCCGATGTCCACGCGACCGCCCCCTGCGGCCCCGCTGCTACCGCCGAAACCCATTTGCGGCCGATGTCGCCGAGTTCCTCGACCGATCCGTCGGCGGTGAGCGCGCGGACCTTGCCATCCTCGCCGCCGGTGATCAGCCGGCTGCCGTCGAGCGAAGGAACGGCGTCGAGCAACCCGTCATGCGCCTCGACCGATTTCTGGCCGTGGTCGAGCCGGTGCACCACGCCGTCGGCCAGCGCGAAATGCGGAATGTCGGAAATCCAGGCGACGGCGACGCAATGGCCGTCGAGATCGAGCGGGGCGACTGTGGGCATCAGGCCAGGCACGCCTCGAAGGTGCGCTTCAGCTTGTCGGCGTCGAGGTCGCGGCCGATGAATACGAGCCGGGTCTCGTGAGTCTCATTGTCCTTCCAGGCGCGCTGGTGGTCGCCTTCCAGGATCATGTGGACACCCTGGACGACGAAGCGCTCCGGATCGTCCTTCAGCGCAATGATGCCCTTCAGCCGCAGGATGTTCGGCCCGTCGAGCTGCGTCGTCTTCTCAAGCCAGGGAAAGAACTTCTTCGGGTCCATCTCGCCTCCGCGCAGCGAGATCGACTGCACGCTCACGTCGTGGATCGGCGAGACGCCGTGATGGTGATGATGGTCGTGCCCGTCATGGTCGTGATGATGGTGGTGGTCGTGATCGTGGTCGCAGTCGGGACCGCAGACGTGATCGTGGTCGTGCTCGTCGGCATCGAGGAAGTGCGGATCGTTGTCGAGCGCCCGCTTCAGGTCGAAGGCGCCGCGGTCGAGGATCTGCTTCAGTTCGACGCCGGAACGCTGTGTCTTGTGGATGGTCGCCGACGGGTTGATGGCGCGCACCGCGGCCTCGACGTCGGCGAGTTCGTCGGCGCTCACCAGGTCGGTCTTGTTGAGGATGACCACGTCGGCAAAGGCGATCTGGTCCTCGGCCTCCTTCGTGTCCTTCAGCCTGAGCGGCAGGTGCTTGGCGTCGACCAGTGCGACCACCGCGTCGAGGCGCGTCTTGGCGCGCACGTCGTCGTCCATGAAGAAGGTCTGGGCAACCGGTGCGGGATCGGCCAGCCCCGTGGTCTCGACCACGATCGCGTCGAAGCGGCCGGGCCGGCGCATCAGGCCCTCGACGACGCGGATCAGGTCGCCGCGCACCGTGCAGCACACGCAGCCATTGTTCATCTCGTAGATTTCCTCGTCGGATTCCACGATCAGGTCGTTGTCGATGCCGATCTCGCCGAACTCGTTGACGATGACGGCGTAGCGCTTGCCGTGGTCCTCGGAGAGGATGCGGTTCAAGAGCGTCGTCTTGCCGGAACCGAGATAGCCGGTGAGCACGGTGACGGGGATTTGGGTCTGCGCTTCGGACATGGAATCACCTCATCGGGAGGGAGAAAACTGGAGTCCCGCATATATGATGGCGGCAGCGCTTTTGCACGGGGGGCAGGCAAGCCGCGCAGCCGGGCCAGGCGGCGGTCGTTCAGGCGGCGCGAGGGTCGACTTCTTCTTCCACCTGCCTGCCGATCCGGTCGCGGACCGATTCGAGATCGTAGGTTGCCTGCATGCCGAGCCAGAATTCCGGGCTCGTGCCGAAATAGCGCGCCAGCCGCAGGGCCGTGTCCGGCGTGACGGCACGTGTTCCGCGAACGATCTCGCTCACGCGAATCTGCGGAACGGAAATCGCCTTGGCCAGTGCATACGGGCTCATGCCGAGCGGCTTGAGGAAATCCTCCAGGAGCACTTCGCCTGGATGTGTGGGAGCAAAATCGGCCATGGCGACACCTCAATGATAGTCGACGATCTGGACATCTATGTCATGCTCGCAGCAGCGCCGTGTCGAAGCGGTCGACGTCGCGCAGCAGCTCGGCCACGCCGCTGACCGCGTGCGCCAGGATACGCTCGCCGGCCTCGGCCGTGGCGGCGGCCGCGTTGCCCACGACACCTTCCGGCGACAGGTCGCGCATCATCCAGCCGAAGGCGTGCGGCCCGTAGGCGCGCAGGTGCGTGAACTCGTGCTGCGAAACGCTCCTGGGCGGAGGGAAAGTCGCGCGCCTTGCCCATGTCGACGAGCTCGGGGCGCAACGCCAGCATCACTGAGGTCTCGATCAGTCCGCCGTGGATGCCGAACGCCCGTTCGTGCGCGGAGACGACGTCCTCGGGATAGCCGAAGCGCGTCCAGCTCGTCGCCACCGCCAGCATGTTCCGGCGCACCCGCAGCTCCGTCGCCACGACCGTCATCAGCGGCGAGTTGCCGCCGTGGGCGTTCAGCATCACGAACTTCTCGATGCCGCGCCGGTGAACCTCTTCGCCGATGCCGATCCAGCGGGCCGTCGCCTCCTCGAAGGAAAGTGTCTTCGTGCCGCGCGCGTCTCCGTGCTCGATCGAGTAGCCGACTTCCTCGACCGGCAGCAGCTCGATATCCAGCTCATCGCCCAAGGCGTCGGCGGCGCGCGCGGCGATCGCTCCGGCGATGATTGCGTCCGTCTCCAACGGCAGATGCGGCCCGTGCTGCTCGGTGGCGCCGAGGGGCAGGAGCGCGATCCGACGGCTGGAGTTCGACGGCTTGCGAAGTGTCATCAATTTGATACGTCCCTCTGGCAAGAGGTCTCGGGCAGAGACCTGTTGCCGGCAAAACGACGGGCAACCGCATGTCGCCGGGAGGCACCTGCACGGTTGCCTCGCCGGCCAAGGGGGCTATTCTTCGCGCAATCGCGGCCGGGTTTCCAGCCGCCCGCGTGTGAATGGAGGGGAGCATGGCGAAGAACGCGAAGGGCGCGACGCTCGGGCGGCTGCAATCGGCCGCGCGGCTGACACGCACGGCGCTGGCGGCACGTCTCCTCGGGCATCGGGCTTTACGCCGGCCAGGACCAGATCATGCTGGCGCTGGAGGACGAGGACGGCCAGACGCCCGGCCAGCTCGCCGCGCGCCTCGGCGTTCGCCCGCCGACCATCACCAAGACCATCAACCGGCTGCAGTCGCAGGGCTTTCTGGAGAAGCGGGCGAGCGAATCCGACGCGCGCCAGGCGCATATCTTCCTCACCGAAGCCGGGGCCGACGCCATCCGCGCCATCGAGAAATCACTGCGCAAGACCGAGAAGCAGGCGTTCAAGGGCCTCGACAAGAAGGAGCTGAAGACGCTCACCAAGATGCTCGGGCGCATCGAGGCCAATCTTTCGCACCAGGAGGTCCACGCCGACGACGAGGAAGAAGAGGCCGAGGCCGACGCGTAATGCCGGCGGCTGACGTGCACCAGTCGGCAAAAAGACTTTGATTAGCGTCCACGGGATGGCATAAGGCGGCCTTAAACAGTTTAAAGCCGTTGGAAGGACCGGCCCGCTGGCGCAGAAAATCAAGCTTTCCACCATCGCCGACGCGCTCGGCGTCTCCACCGCCACGGTATCGCTGGCCCTGCGCGACAGTCCGCTGGTCGCGGATTCGACGCGCGAGCGGATCAAGGACTACGCCCGCGCCATCGGCTACATCTACAACCGGCGTGCTGCGAGCCTAAGGACGTCGCGCTCCGGCATCGTCGGCGTCGTGGTCCACGACATAATGAACCCGTTCTTCGCAGAAATCCTGCGCTCGATCGAGACGGAGCTCGACCGGTCGCGTCAGACCTTCCTGCTGTCCAATCATTACGACCAGGTGGAAAAGCAGCGCACCTTCATCGACACGCTGCTGCAGCTCGGTGCCGACGGTGTCATCATGTCGCCGGCAATCGGCACGCCGCCCGAGGACATCCGCATGGCCGAGGAGAACGGGCTGCCGGTGGTGCTGGTCGCCCGCAGCGTCGAAGGGGCGGACGTCCCGGTGTTCCGGGGCGACGATTCCTACGGCATCGGTCTCGCCACCAACCACCTGATCTCGCTCGGCCACCGGCGGATCGCGATGATCGGCGGCACCGACCAGACCTCGACCGGCCGCGACCGCTACCAGGGCTATGTCGCGGCAATGAAGAAGGCGGGGCTGGAAGTGAAGCCGCAATGGCGCCTGCCTGGACCGCGCACCAAGCAGGCCGGTTTCGAGGCGGCGGTCGAGTTCCTGGCGCTCAAGGACAGGCCGACGGCGGCGGTGTGCTGGAACGATCTGGTGGCGATCGGCCTGATGAACGGCATCGCACGAGCCGGCCTGACACCCGGCATCGACATCTCCGTTACCGGGTACGACGACCTCGAGGAGGCGGCGATCGCCACGCCGGCACTCACGACGGTGTGGAACGGGCAGCGCGAAGTCGGACGGCGCGCCGCGCGCGTGCTGCTCGACCGGCTGAGCGGCGCCGAAGTCCACGGCGGGCAGGAGCTGATACGGCCGGAATTGCACGTGCGTCAGTCGACGACACGGCCCGCTGAACGCGTATAGATTCAGGCGGCTTCTGGCCAAGAAAAAACCGGCGGGCCTCGACCCGCCGGTTTTCCTCATGCCGTCTCTGCGAGGGGCCGCAGTTAGTATGCGGAGACGATGTTGCAGAGATCCCGAATGTTCTTGCTGGCCTCGGTGCTGATCCGGTCTTCCTGGCCGCATTCCTTCTTCATCTGCTCCTGGTCCGCAGCCTCCATGGTGTCGTAGTTGGCACGGATGTCGTCCTCGGACTTCAGCGTCGACATCGACTCGTCGGTGTAGAAGCCGGCCATCTTGGTCTGGTCATTCAGCATGCTGCCATCGGGAGCCGAGCCGTTCTGGCTGCTGTTGGTCTGGGCCATGGCAGTGCCGGTGGCCAGGGCAGCGGCGAGAATGGCGGCGGAAAGAATCTTGGTCTTCATGTGTATGCCTCCTTGGTTGGTGTCGATCGCTTCGTTGCGACGATCGCCTGATAAACCGCTGGGCGCGGCTGGAGTTCCAGAGTTCACGAAATCGTTGGGGGCAAAGCGTATTTCGCGCTTATGCTGTTCGTGACCGCCCACCCCCTGGAACAAATCGACTGGCGGCAGAGGGAGAAAGCGATGGCCGCGGCCGAATTCCAGACCACGGTGCTCGTGCCGGGCAGCCTTCACCCTTCGGCGCTTCGGCTCATCGGCGATGCGTTCCGGTTGGTGCGCATCGAGCGCGCGGATGCCGCACTGGTGACGCCCGAACTGGCGCGCGAGGTGACGGCGGTCGCCACGTCCAAGCGGCTCGAGCGCGATTTCGTGAAGGCGCTGCCCAATCTGGAAATCGTCGCCAATTTCGGCGTCGGCTACGACAAGATCGACGTCGGCGCCTGCGCGGAAGCCGGCGTGGTTGTCACCAACACGCCGGACGTGCTGACCGAAGAGGTCGCCGACACCGCGATCGGCCTGCTGATAAACACGGTTCGCGAATTGCCGCGGGCGGAAACCTGGCTGCGGCAGGGCCGATGGGAACGCGACGGAGACTATCCGCTGACGGCCGGATCGCTGCGCGGGCGCAAGGCCGGCATCTTCGGCATGGGGCGTATCGGCAGGGCGGTGGCCCGGCGGCTTGAGGCGTTCGGCCTGCCGGTCGCCTATCACAACCGGCACGCGGTGGCGGACCTTCCCTACGACTACCATCCGAGCCTGTTGGATCTCGCTGAGGCCGTCGACATCCTGATCTCGATCGCGCCGGGTGGCGAGGCGACGCGCGGTGCCGTCGATGCCGCCGTCTTGCGCGCCCTCGGACCGCAGGGCGTGTTCGTCAATATCGGCCGCGGCAGCACGGTCGATGAGCCGGCTCTGGTCGAGGCGCTCGAGAACGGCACCATCTTCGCCGCCGGTCTCGACGTCTTCGCCCACGAACCGCACGTGCCGACCGCACTTCTGAAGCTGCCGAATGTCAGCCTGCTGCCGCATGTCGGATCGGCGTCGCAGCAGACCCGTGAGATGATGGCGCAAATGGTCGCGAACAATCTGGTTGCCTGGTTTTCTGAGGGGCGGGCGCTCACGCCGGTTTCCGAAACGGCATCGCTGGCCGTCTGTCGCTAAACCTTGTTTACCCTCGCTTTACCATGATCGCCGATCCTCGTTGCCTGCCGCGTGTGGTCGTGGCGCGGTTCACGGGGGCAGGGATGCGCAAGCTGAACGTGGTGCTTCCGGCCGTCCTTCTGGTTGCCGGCGCAAGCATATATGCGCGCTCCATGGGCGGCGCGGAAGTCGAAGTCACCGGCGGTATCGGTGCACCCGAGCGACCGGCCGGCAATTTCCGTGTGCTGCTTTCCGGCGCGAAAACCGATTGCACCGCTGATGCGCCTGCCTGCCGCGGGCGCCTCTGTCCCGCTGAAACTCGGAGCCGGCTGCGGCAGCGCGGTGCCGGTGCTTGCGGACGCGGCGAGCTGGCGACAGGAGCCCGACGGCACTGCGGTCCTGGCCGACGTCAGCGGACATGCGGTGCTGCGGCTGGCAATCGCCGACGGCGCGGCGTGGGAGACCTACCAGCCCGGAACGCCGATGGTTTCGCTGATCGCCGACAGATAGCCGGCTGCTTGGTGCTACTCGGCCGCCTGCGCGTGCGAGCGCCCGAGCGCGTGGTCGCGTACGGCGTCGCCGAAGGCGCGGAAGATTTTTGCCGAATTGGCCTCGCTGGCGGCCCAGTATTCAGGGTGCCACTGCACTCCCACGGCGAAGGCGCGTGCGCCGCGTACCGACACGGCCTCCACCGTCCCGTCCTCGGCCACGGCCTCGACATCCAGAACGGTGGCCGGCCGATCGATCGCCTGCCGATGCAGCGAGTTGACCATGATGTCGCCGGCGCCGAAAACAGTGGCGAGGCAGGTGCCGGGGCGAATCGCCACGCTCTGCCGAACCGCGAATCGCTCGTCCTGGATTTCGCTCACCGGAGCACGGTGATCGTGCCGACCGGCGATTTCCTGGACCTCCGCGTGAAGCGTGCCGCCCAGCGCGACATTGAGCTCCTGTATGCCCCTGCAGATCGCCAGCAGCGGCACGCCCCGCTCGATCGCCTTCCGGATGAGCGGCAGCGTGGTGGCGTCGCGCGCCTCGTCGTAGGGGCCGTTTTTTTCGCTGGCGTCACCGCCGTAAAGCGAGGGGTGCACGTTTGATTTCGACCCGGTCAGCATCACGCCGTCGACGGCGTCGAGCAGCCGGTCGAAGTCGAGCCGTTCGCCAAAGTTCGGAACCAGCAGCGGTGTCACGCCGGCCACGTCGATGGCCGCGGCGAGATACTGCTCGGGCGCGGCGTGCCAGGTGTAATTGTCGAACTGGCGCACGTCCGCGGACACGGCGACGAGAGGCTGGAACATGGTGGCCCTTCAGGATGGAAACAGGTGCGGCACAATCTAGTCTCTCGGCGCGCAGTTTCCAACTGCTTGAGGGGCTGTGGAAATTCGCCGCGCGCAATCAAGCCTGTAGGTAGAAATACGGCACGTGCCGCACTTGGGTGGCTGTGGCTGGACTTGCCACTTCCACCGTGCATTATACCGGCCAGTTGCGAGATGAGGGGTCTCGCAATCCGCTTTCAATTTGATCCACCAAGGGAGGAGAACAACCATGGATCGTCGTTCCTTTTTCAAAACGGCCGGCAAGACCGGCCTGGGCGTCGCGGCAGCCTCGACGCTCGCCGCGCCGGCAATCGCTCAGTCGATGCCCAAGGTTACGTGGCGGTGCACGTCGTCGTTTCCGAAGGCGCTCGACACGATCTACGGTGCCGCCGAGACGATGGCGGGCTATGTTCGTGATGCAACCGACGGCAATTTCGACATCCAGGTCTTTGCCGCAGGCGAACTCGTCGGCGGCCTGCAGGCGGCCGATGCGGCCGCGGCCGGCACCGTCGAGATGTGCCACACCGCGTCGTACTATTTCTGGGGCAAGGATCCGGTCTACCAGTTCGGCACCTGCCTGCCGTTCGGCCTGAACGCCCGCCAGAACAACGCCTGGTTCTACTACAACGGCGGCAACGACTTGATGAACGAGTTCTACGCCACCCAGAACCTCTACGGCATGCCGTGCGGCAACACGGGCGCCCAGATGGGCGGCTGGTTCCGCAAGGAGATCAACTCGATCGACGACCTGAACGGCCTCAAGTTCCGCGTCGGCGGCTTCGCCGGCAAGATCCTCGCCAAGCTCGGTGTCGTGCCGCAGCAGATCGCCGGCGGCGACATCTATCCGTCGCTGGAGAAGGGAACGATCGACGCGGCCGAGTGGGTCGGCCCCTACGACGACGAGAAGCTCGGCTTCTACAAGGTCGCCAAGTACTACTACTATCCCGGCTGGTGGGAAGGCGGCTCGGCGCTGCACGCTCTCATCAACAAGGACAAGTGGGAAGGCCTCCCGAAGGCGTACCAGGCAGCGCTCGCTTCTGCGTGCGAAGCGGCCAACTGCGACATGATGGCCAGCTACGACCAGAAGAACCCGGCGGCGCTGAAGCGTCTCGTCGCGGGCGGCGCCCAGCTTCGCCCGTTCAACCAGGACATCCTGGCGGCCTGCTACAAGGCGGCTCTCGAAACCTACGCCGAGATCAGCGCCGAGAACGCCATGTTCAAGAAGATCTACGACAACCAGCTGGCGTTCAAGAAGGACGCGTATCTGTGGGCTCAGATTTCCGAGTACACATACGACACCTTCATGATGATCCAGCAGCGCGCCGGCAAGCTCTAGGCGGCCGCTTTTCGAACGCAAACAAGCGAACCCCGGCCTTGCGCCGGGGTTTTCTTTTTGTGCGACCTCCGGCTGATTACACAGGCGCAGGTCCGCAGGGCTGTCGTGGAACCCCTCGTCGATGTCGGGCTCAGCTCACGATCTCGGCGTGCGGAGTTTTCTTCGCACCGTCAGTGCTCTCGCCGGCGTGCCCGAACTCGCGAAGAAGTGCGACTGCACATCTTCGTTCCAGCAGGTGCGCCGCCTTACTTGGCGCTCTCGGATAGCGCCATTTTCCGCAGCAGATTCTGAAAGATCGATATCGGCTTCCCGCGCCAGAAGCGGGAAGCCATGTTTCGGAAGGGCTCACCGGCTCGCGTGACCCGGTGAACCGTTCGCTAGTTGAAGGACGGCGGCTGGCTGAGGTCAGGCCCCGGCGCCGGTGCGGGTTGCGCTCCTTCGTCAGCCGGGGGCGAGTCGAAGGGCGAGCCCGTGAGGCCGCCCGGCATTCCAGGCTGGTCGCCGCCGCCGAATGGCGGGATGACGATCTTGACGTCGTCGACGTTCACCGCTGGCCCCTTGTAGTGCATCACGATCTGCGGAAAGCCGATGGTGATGCCGACCATGATGACCTGAATGCACACGAACGGCACCGCGCCCCAGTAGATCTGCCCGGTGGTGATCGGCGCGATCTGCTTGCCGGTGATCTTGTCGAGATACGGCACCCGGGCAGCGACCGAGCGCAGGTAGAACAGCGCGAAGCCGAACGGCGGATGCATGAAGCTCGTCTGCATGTTGATGCCGAGCAGCACGCCGAACCAGATCAGGTCGATGCCGAGCTTCTCGGCGGCGGGCGCCAGCAGCGGCACGATGATGAAGGCCAGCTCGAAGAAGTCGAGGAAGAAGGCCAGGAAGAAGACGAGCAGGTTGACGACGATGAGGAACCCGACCTCGCCGCCGGGGACCGAAGTCAGCAGGTGTTCCACCCACAGATGGCCGTTGACGCCGTAGAAGGTGAGCGAAAAGACGCGCGCGCCGATCAGGATGAACAGCACGAATGCCGACAGGCGCGTGGTGGACGTCAGCGCCTGCCTGATGATGTCGAAGCTCAGCCGGCGTTTCGCCGCCGCCATGATCATCGCGCCGACGGCGCCCATCGCTCCGCCTTCCGTGGGCGTCGCGATTCCCAGGAAGATGGTTCCGAGCACCAGGAAGACCAGCGCCAGCGGCGGAATGAGGACGATGACCACCTGTTGGGCCAGCCTCGACATGAGGCCGATGCCGAAAGTCTTGTCGACCAGCGCCACCACATAGATCACCGCGATGCCGGCGACCGCACCCCAGATGTCGGCGTCCGCTCCGAGTGAGGGCGAGAACCACACATAGGCGCCGTAGGCGACGGCGACGGCGGCGGCGAGCGCCACCAGCAGCGAGGTGACGCCGGAGCCGAGCGTGCGGGCTTCGCGCGGCAGCGCCGGCATCGCGTTCGGCTTGACGATCGTCAGCATCAGAACGTAGCCGAGATAGAGCCCGGTCAGGATGAGGCCGGGATAGAGGGCACCCCGGTACATGTCGCCCACCGAACGGCCGAGCTGGTCGGCCATGACGATCAGCACCAGCGAGGGCGGAATGATCTGCGCCAGCGTGCCGGACGCCGCGATCACGCCGGTCGCCGCACTGCGGCTGTAGCCGTAACGCAGCATGATCGGCAGCGAGATCAGGCCCATGGCGATGACGGAGGCGGCCACGACGCCGGTTGTCGCGGCAAGCAGCGCACCGACGAGAATCACCGCATAGCCGAGACCGCCGCGCACCGGCCCGAAGAGCTGGCCGATAGTGTCGAGCAGATCCTCGGCCATGCCGGATCGCTCGAGTATCAACCCCATGAAGGTGAAGAACGGGATCGCCAGCAACGTCTCGTTCGACATGATGCCCCAGAACCGTTCGGGGAGCGCGTAGAGCAGGGGCCATGCGAGCGAGATCTCGCCGCCGGAATAGGGGGCGAGCTGCACGCCGATGAAGAAGAACAGCAGCCCGTTGGCGGCAAGGGCGAATGCGACGGGGTAGCCGATCAGCAGGAAGACGATCAGCGACATGAACATGATCGGAGCCATGTTCTCGGCAATGAAATGGATCATCGGTGAATTTCCTCGACCAGCGTCTCGCCTTCCTTTTCCGCAATCTCGTGCGAGCTCACGAAAGGCGCCGGGTCGTCGATGTCGCCCCGCATCACCGCGATCTTCTTGATGATCTCCGAAATGCCCTGCAGCGAAAGCAGCGTGAAGCCGATGAGCAGCAGCGACTTGGCTGGCCACAGGATCAGGCCGCCGGCATTGGTCGATACCTCGCCGACCCGGTACGACAAAAGGACGTAGGGCACGAAGTAGTAGACCATCAGCAGGACGAACGGCATCAGGAAGAAGATGTGGCCCAGGAGGTCGATCCAGTGCTGCACCCGGCGCGAGAACTGGCCGTAGACGATGTCGATGCGGATATGCTCGTTCTGCTTCAGCGTGTAGGCGGCGGCCAGGAGGAACGCCGCCCCGAACAGGTACCACTGCAGTTCGAGCCAGGCGTTGGACGAGACGTTGAGCGTCTTGCGCACGGTGGCGTTGACGGCGCTGACGATGATGGCGACGAGAATCAGCCACGCCACCCATTTGCCGATGAATTCGTTGATGCGGTCGATGACGCGCGACAGGCCGAGAAGCCCCGCCATGTTTCCTCCCCTGGCCGTTGCGGCCTTGGTTTTCGTTCCCTGTGCGAGCGTCGGCCGGCTTCCGGATCACGCGAGACCAGGCACGCGAAATCACCGTCGTCGGCTTATTTTGCCGCCCGCACGAAAGCTTCCATAGCATCGGCTTTCGCGGCTGAGAACACGCAAGCCGCGATCCGCGCAATTTTGCCGCGCGGGAGCGGCGGAGCATCTCGCACGCGCATGGGAGCGGCCGGATTCGACGCGCGACACGAACAGGTTTGTGGCAATTTCGGTCGTCGGCGGATAGGTTGCCGCAGCGTTCAGCCGCACTGCGGCGAATCGGCCGGTTTTCGTTTGACCGCCTGTTCGCGCGGCGAGACACTGGCGTACGAAAAGACGGGACCCGGCCGCTTGCGCCTCGCCGTCCCAGGAGTTGCAGATGACCCTTCACGACGTGACGCTCGACGACAAGTACGACCTGACCAAGGAGCGTATCTTCGTCTCTGGCGCGCAGGCGATCGTCCGCATGCTGCTGATGCAGCGCGAAATGGACCGCCGCGCCGGGCTTTCCACGGCCGGCTTCGTGTCGGGATATCGCGGTTCGCCGCTCGGCGGGCTCGACCAGCAATTGTGGAAGGCGCGCGCCAAGCTGGCGGGTGCCGATGTCGTCTTCCAGTCCGGCCTCAACGAGGAACTCGCCGCGACCGCGTGCTGGGGCACGCAGCAGACCGAGCTGCTGGGCGAGGGCCGCTATGACGGCGTGTTCTCGGTCTGGTACGGCAAGGGTCCGGGCGTCGACCGGTCGGGCGACGTGTTCCGACACGCCAACCTCGCCGGCACCTCGCCGCATGGTGGCGTGCTGGCGCTGATGGGCGACGACCACACCGCCGAATCCTCGACCGTGGCGCATGCCTCCGAGTTCGCCTTCGTCGACGCGATGATCCCGATCCTCAATCCGGCCGGCGTCCAGGAACTGATCGACTACGGGCTCTACGGCTACGCGCTGTCGCGCTTCGCCGGCACCTGGGCGGCGATCAAATGCGTCAAGGACAACATCGAATCGACGGCCTCCGTCGACGTCTCGCTGGACCGGCTGAACATCGTGCTGCCGGAATTCGACATGCCGCCTGGCGGGCTCAATATCCGCCACGAGATCGACCAGATCGCGCAGGAGGCGCGGCTGCACGAATTCAAGCGCGCCGCCGCCGCCGCCTTCATCCGCGCCAACGGGCTCAACCGCATCGTCTATTCGGGCGGCACGAAGCCGAAGCTCGGCATCATCACGGTCGGCAAGAGCTATCTCGACGTGCGCCAGGCGCTCGACGAGCTCGGCATCGACGAGGCGCGTGCGGCCGAGCTCGGCATTCGCCTGTTCAAGGTCGCCGCGCCCTGGCCGCTCGACCTCGAGCACGTCGCCGAGTTCGCCCGCGGGCTGGAGACCGTCGTGGTCGTGGAGGAGAAGCGCTCGCTGATCGAGACGCAGCTTCGCGAGCATCTCTACGGCACCGCCGACCAGCCGGTCATCGTCGGCAAGAAGGACGAGCGCGGCGACTGGCTGTTCCCGGCCAAGGGCGCGCTCGACCCCAACGAGATCGCCATCGCGGTCGGCGAGCGCGTGCTCAAGGTCATCGGCCCCTCCGAGGAGGTGTCGGCGCGCGTCGCCAGGCTGCGGCAGTTCCAGGCGATGCTGTCCGAGGCCAGGGACGTGTCGGCGCGCACGCCCTATTTCTGCTCGGGCTGCCCGCACAACACCTCGACGCGCGTGCCGGAAGGCTCGATGGCGGCCGCCGGCATCGGCTGCCATTTCATGGCGCTTTGGATGGACCGCCAGACGGTCGGCTTCACCGCAATGGGCGGCGAGGGCGCGCAGTGGGTCGGCCAGGCGCCGTTCTCGAAGCGCGACCACATGTTCCAGAACCTCGGCGACGGCACCTACAACCATTCGGGCTCGCTGGCGCTGCGCTTCGCGAAGGCCTCGGGTGCCAACGTCACCTACAAGATCCTCTACAACGATGCCGTCGCCATGACCGGCGGCCAGCCGCACGAGGGCGGGCTTTCGGTCGGCATGATCGCCGACCAGGTTCGCGCCGAGGGCGTCGAGCGCATCGCCGTCGTCACCGACGAGCCCGACAAATATGCCGGCGTGGTTGCATTCCCGGCCGGCACGACGATCAGCCACCGCGAGGACCTCGATGCCGTGCAGCGCGACCTGCGCGAGGTCAAGGGCGTGTCGGTGCTGATCTACGACCAGACATGCGCGGCCGAGAAGCGGCGGCGGCGCAAGCGCGGCGCGTTCCCCGATCCCGACAAGCGCGTCTTCATCAACGAGCTGGTGTGCGAGGGCTGCGGCGATTGCGGCGTGAAGTCCAACTGCGTTTCCGTGCAGCCGGTGGAGACCGAGTTCGGGCGCAAGCGGCGCATCGACCAGTCGTCGTGCAACAAGGATTTCTCCTGCCTCGAGGGGTTCTGCCCCTCCTTCGTCACCGTCCACGGCGCCAAGCTTCGCAAGGCGGAGGGCAAGGCGGGCGCTGCCGATCCGCTGGCCGACGTGCCCGAGCCGCCGGTGCGCGAGCTCGACCGCGAGGGCTGGGCCGGCATCGTCGACGGCATCGGCGGCACGGGCGTCGTCACCATCGGCGCAATTCTCGGCATGGCCGCCCATGTCGAGGGCAAGGGCTGCGGCCTCATCGACATGGCGGGCCTGGCGCAGAAGGGCGGCGCGGTGTTCACCCATGTCAGGATCGCGCCGCGCCCGGAGGACATCCACGCCATCCGGGTCTCGGCCGGCAAGGCCGACCTCGTGCTCGGCTGCGATCTCGTCGTTTCCGGCAACCGCAAGATTCTCTCCTCCGTGCGCGAGGGCGAGACGCTGTTCGTCGCCAACACGGCGGAGGTGATGCCCGGCGATTTCGCACGCTCGGCCGATTTCTCGCTTCCGGTGGAACGCATCAAGAAGGCGATCCGCACGGCGGCCGGCGAGGAGAGGGCGCATTTCTTCGATGCCACGGCGGCGGCAAGCACGCTGTTCGGCAACTCGGTGGCGGCCAACATGTTCATGCTCGGCTATGCCTACCAGCTCGGCGGTCTGCCGCTTTCGGCCGAAAGCATCGAGAGGGCGATCGCACTCAACGGCCAGGCGGTGGCGATGAACGTCGACGCGTTCCGCTGGGGCCGCCGCGCCGCCCACGACCCGGAGCACGTGCGCTCGATGATGGACGCGCAACGCAAGCCCGCGGCACGGCTTGCGCAGTCGCTGGACGAGATCGTCGAAGCCCGCGCCGAGTTCCTGACCGCCTACCAGAACGCCGCCTACGCCGAACGCTACCGGGCGCGCGTGGCACAGGTGCGTGCCGCCGAGGACAAGGCCGCGCCAGGCTCGACCGTGGTTTCCGAAGCGGTGGCGAGGAACCTCTTCAAGCTGATGGCGGTGAAGGACGAGTACGAGGTGGCGCGGCTCTACACCGACGGCTCGTTCCGCCGCCAGCTTGCCGCGCAGTTCTCGGACTGGGAGCGCCTGGAATTCCACCTCGCTCCCCCGGTGCTCGGCCGCAAGGATGCCGAGGGGCGGGCGCGCAAATCGTCCTTCGGGCCGTGGATGATGACCGGCTTTCGTGTGCTGGCGGCGTTCAAGGGGCTGCGCGGCACCGCGTTCGATCCGTTCGGGCGCACGGCGGAGCGCCGCATGGAAAGGCGACTGCTGGCCGACTACGAGGCCGATCTCGACCGCATCGTCGCAGCGCTCGCACCGGGACCGCATCGAGGCGGCGACCGCGCTTGCCTCGGTTCCCTCGCTCATCCGCGGCTTCGGCCACGTGAAGGACGCCGCGGCGAAACGGGCTGCGGAAGAACGCGCGCGGCTGCTGGCGCGTCTGCAGGAAGAGGGCGCACCCGTGCTGCGGGCGGCCGAGTAGGCTGGGCCGCAACTCAGGTTGCATAAGTGTTTCTTAATTTGGCTGTGCGAATGCTGTTCGGGCAAACCGGACGGCATATCTGTGAAGAGCTCGAAGACCGAAATACCGGACGACGTCTACGTCCAGTTCGTGCGCTCGCTGTTCAACAGCCCGCATACGGTGCTTACGGGCGCACTTATCCACGCTCTCGCGGCGGCGTTTGGCCTACTGGGACAGCGGCAGATCGATCTATGTCGGTCTCACCGCCTTCTTGCTGCTCCTGGGATTGTGGCGCTACCGCAACCTTGTTCGCTTCAAGAACAACACCTCCATCGACACGCGCGAGCAGGCCGAAGCCTGCGAACGGCACTACGTGTTCTGGGGCAGCATCCAGGCGCTGACGCTCGGGACCTTCTGCTTCGTCGGCATCTATTACGATTCCGGTTCTTTCGCGGCGATCGCGGCGCTTTCGGTGACGCTGGGCTCGATTCCCTCCGTCGTGGGCCGCAACTACGGCTCGTCGCGGATGGTCGCGATCTTCGCGGTCTGCTTCATCGGGCCGATCGGTGCGGCCTTCATGCTGCACGGTCAGGTGCCATACGTGCTTCTCGGCATCCTGATCATCCCGTTCTACCAGATGACCAAGACGATCGCGGACAACGTGCGCGAGGTGCTGTTCTCCGCGGTGGTCGGCCACAAGGAGGCGCGTCGGCTGGCGCAGCGCTTCGACCGCGCGCTCAACACGATGTCCCATGGCCTGGTCATGTTCAACCAGGACGAGCGCGTGGTTGTGGCCAATGCCCGCGCCGCGGAACTGCTCGGCTTCGAATCGTCGCGTCAATCGCTCAACCGTTCCCTCGACGCATTGCTGATGCGCGGCGTGGCGAGTGGCATGCTGAGCTCCGCCGACAGCCGCTTCGTCGAGGCGCAGCTCAGCCGGGCGCTGCGCGACGGTCGCGACCGCAAGCTGCTGCTCAGGCTGGCCGACGGCCGCCACATCGAGTTCACCGCCCGCGAGGGACGCGACGAGCTGTCCGTCATTACTTTCGAGGAAGTTACCGCCCGCGTCGAGGCGGAAGAGAAGATCCGTTTCATGGCCCGCTACGACAGCCTCACGGGCCTGCCGAACCGCGCCTATTTCCACGAATGCGTCAGCGACTGCATGGAGCAGGGCGATCGCCGCCGCCTGTGCGGTCTTGCCGTGTTCGATCTCGACGACTTCAAGAGCGTCAACGACACGCTCGGCCATCCGGTGGGCGACGGGCTCATCTACGCGATGGCGGAGCGGCTTTCGTCGTTTGCCAGCGACAACGTCAAGGTCAGTCGCTTCGGCGGCGACGAGTTCATGGTCTTCGTCAACGACGTCGCCGACCGTGACGAGTTCGCGCTGATGCTGGACGAGATGTTCGTTCGCCTGCAGGGCGACGTCGACATTGCCGGGCATGCGCTGCGCATTCAGGTGAGCGCCGGCGCGGTGACCGCGCGCATCGGCGACACTGATGTCGACGACATGATCGTCAAGGCGGATCTGGCCCTCTACAAGGCCAAGGAGCTCGGCAAGAACGGCTGGCGCCTGTTCGAGATGTCGATGGACGCGGAATTCCGCAACCGGCAGGTCATGAAGACGGACCTTCGTACCGCGGTCGAATCCAGAGCGCTGCGCGTCGTCTATCAGCCGATCGTGTCCATGGAGACGATGAAGATCGCCAGTTGCGAGGCGCTTTGCCGCTGGGACCATCCGCAGATGGGGCCGGTTTCGCCGGCTGTGTTCATTCCGCTCGCCGAAGACATGGGCATCATCTCCGAGATCACGGATTTCGTGCTCAATGCGGCCTGCCGAGAATGCATAAAATGGCCGGAGCCGATCTGCGTGTCGGTCAACCTGTCGGCCCGCGATTTCCGCAACCGCGACATCGTCGACAAAGTGGCCAGGGCGCTCGAGGATTCCGGCTTGCCGCCGCAGCGCCTGGAGATCGAGGTCACCGAGACCGCGCTGCTCGACGACAAGTCCTCGACGCGCAGCTTCATCGAGGAGTTGAAGGAAATCGGCGTGCAGATCGCGCTTGACGATTTCGGCACCGGCTATTCGAGCCTCAGCTACCTGCACACCCTGCCGCTCGACAAGGTCAAGATCGACGGCAGCTTCCTGGTCGACGTGACCCGCAACGAGCGCTCTCTCGAACTGCTCAAGGGCGTGGTCAACCTGTCGCGTCCGCTGGGGCTGGCCGTCACCATCGAGGGCGTCGAGCGCTTCGAACAGCTCAAGCTTCTGGCCGACGTGGTCAAGCCCGACCTCGTCCAGGGCTTCCTGTTCGGCTCGCCGCTGACGGCCTCCGGCATCGAGACGATGTCGAGCCAGTCCTGGCCATTCGCCGCCGAATTCGACGTCGTCGTCCCGGCGCAGCCGAGGCTTGCGGCCAAGGCTTGATTCCTTCCTGACCGGACCTTGCCGCCGTGCTTTAGCCGCGGATTGCCGCGCGCGGCATTAAGGTTAACGTTAGATTAACAGCCGTTCTCCGTTTTTTCCTTTCTTTGAATTTTATCCCTGCGCTACTGTTTGCCTGCGAGCGGAGTACGAGGGGTACCATGGTGAACAAGGTTGCAGTGCGTGACATTCGTCATGATCAGTGTAGATGAGGAGGTCTCGAGCAGGTCCGAAGTGTCGCCCTTCGTGCGTCACATCGATCAGGTTCTTGAGCGCATTGAATATAGACGTTGCGAATCCGGGGAGGATCTCGAGGACATTTACCGGCTGCGCTATCAGTCCTACCTGGCGGCAGGGATGATCCGCGAGAACGCGTCGCGCACGATCATCGACGAGTTCGACAACACCAGCAATGCCTACAGCTTCGGCGTCTTCTACGACGGCAATCTGGTCAGCACGCTGCGTATCCACCACGTGACGGCCGAGTGCCCGGTTTCGCCGAGCGTCAAGGTCTTCAACGATGTCCTGATGCCGAGGATCGCGGCCGGCGAGACCTTCCTCGATCCCAGCCGGTTCGCCGCCGACGTCGAGTGGTCGCGCAGCCTGAAGGTCCTGCCCTACGTGACCTTGCGGCTGGCGCACGTGGCCTGCCGCTACTTCAAGCCGACCGCGTGCCTGAACGCGATCAAGGAGGAGCATGCGGCGTTCTACACGCGCGTGCTCTACGCGGAGAAGATCGTCGAGGGGCGGGTCTATCCGGGACTGACGATGCCGGTCGAGCTCTACCAGGCCCGCTATCCCGAGGCGCCCGACAAGGTGGCGGAGCGCTTTCCGTTCTTCGAATCGACGCAGATGGAGCAGCGCATGCTGTTCGAGCGGCGCGAGGGACAGCCCGGGCCGCTGACGGTGATCCCGACGGCGAAATACCTGGCGCGGGCCGCCTGACGAACACGGAGCGCCGCGTCCGGTGCGCTTGTCATGTCAGGACGCGGCGTCCATAACCATCCCGGTGCGGCAGAACTCGCCGCTTCGAGGCAGTATGGGCAAGCAGGATTCGGGTTTCGCGCCCGTGTGGGCCGCGGAACTCTCAAGCGACGAACTTGAGCGGGCGCGCCGCGGCCTGACGGAGCGCCACTACCCGAAGGGCAGCTATGTCTGCCATCGCGGCGACCAGCTCGACTACTGGACGGGCGTGGTCACCGGGCTCGTCAAGATCAGCACCATCTCGCGCAGCGGCAAGGCGATGACGTTTGCCGGCGCCGCGCCCGGAAGCTGGTTCGGCGAGGGATCGCTGATCAAGGACGAGCCGCGCAAATACGATCTGGTGGCGATCCGCGACACGCGCCTTGCGATGCTCGCCAAGTCCACCTTCCTGTGGCTGTTCGAGAACAGCACCGGCTTCAACCGCTTCCTGGTGCGACAGCTCAACGAGCGCATGGGCCAGTTCATCGCCACGATCGAGCACGACCGTATCCTCAGCCCGAAGGGGCGGGTGGCGCGCAACATCTCGTGGTTCTTCAATCCGGTGCTCTATCCGGCGGCTCGCGACGAGCTCGAGATCAGCCAGGAAGAGCTCGGGCTTCTGGCCGGCGTGTCGCGCCAGGTGGTCAACCGCAGCCTGCGCGAACTGGAGGGGGAGGGACTGATCCGTGCCTCCCACGGCGTCATCCAGGTGCGCGACCTGGCGGCGCTCGGCAGCTACGAGAGCTGAATGCCGCACGCGGCTGCGTGATCGACAGTATTGCGGAAATCGCGGGAAAGAGCACCGCGCGGCGGCGGGATGCCGACCGCACATTATGCAATTATAACAGACAACCCCCTGTGCTGTCTGTCAAGCGGCGTGTTGAAGCGCGCGCGAAATCATGGAAACTGCATGATAATGAAAGAATCCGGCGCGAACCGGATTCGCGGGAGAAGCATTCGGGCGCGGGCCTTCGGTCCGTCGGGAGGAGCGGGTATTGGCGAAAGCTGAGACCGGGCGCGATACATTTCCGAAATACCTGCTGTGGAACGCCGAGCGTTTCCGCGGCCGTCCGGCCATGCGCCACAAGGACTACGGCATCTGGCAGAGCTGGACCTGGGAGGAACAGCTCGAGCAGGTCGTCGCCTTCGCCGTCGGGCTGCAGTCGATCGGGCTGAAGCGCGGCGACAAGGTCGCCGTCATCGGCGCCAACCGGCCGCGCCTCTACTGGGGCTTTGCCGCGATCCAGTCGCTCGGCGGCGTTCCCGTTCCCGTCTATGCCGACTCGGTCGCCGAGGAGATGGCCTACGTTCTCGACCATGCCGAGGTGCGCTTCGCCCTCGTCGAGGACCAGGAGCAGGTCGACAAGGTGCTCGGCATCGCCGAGCAGATCCCGTCGCTCGAGCAGATCGTCTACGACGAGCCGCGCGGCCTGCGCGACTACGACCACTCGCGCCTGCACTCCTGGGCGGCGCTGCACGAGCACGGGACGGTGCAGCTCGCCGAGGGGCCGGACGTGCGCGCGCACTGGCTGGCCGAGGTCGAAAAGGGCGCCGGCTCGGACCTCGGCATCATGCTCTACACCTCGGGCACGACCGGACGGCCCAAGGGCGTGATGCTGTCCAACGACAACCTCATCAAGTCGGCGCTGCACGGCAACGATTTCGACCATCTGACCGAGGACGAGGCGACGATCGCCTATCTGCCGCTCGCCTGGGTCGGCGACCACGTGTTCTCCTATTCGCAGGCCTACACGGCGGGCTTCTGCGTGGCCTGTCCCGAAAGCGCCGACACGGTCGACGACGACCGCCGCGAGATCGCGCCGACCTACTTCTTCGCGCCGCCGCGCGTCTTCGAGGCGATGCTGACGCGCATCATGGTCAGGATGCAGGACGCCGGGCGGCTGAAGCGCGCCATGTTCGACCATTTCATCGCGCATGCCGAAAAGGTCGGCGAGCGACTGCTGAACGGCGAGCCGGTCGGGGCGTGGGACCGCGCCAAATACGCGCTCGGCGAGTTCATGGTCTACGGACCGCTGAAGAACCGCATCGGCCTGTCGCGGCTGAGGGTCGGCTACACGGCCGGCGAGGCGATCGGGCCGGAACTGTTCCGCTTCTACCGCTCGATCGGGCTCAACCTGAAGCAGCTCTACGGGCAGACGGAGGCCACCGTCTACATCACCGCCCAGCCGGACGGAAAGATCCGCAACGACACGGTCGGCGTTCCCTCGCCGGGCGTGGAGGTGAAGATCGCCGACAGTGGCGAGGTGCTCTACCGCTCGGACGGCACCTTCATCGGCTACTACAAGAACGAGCAGGCGACGCGCGAGACCAAGACGCCGGAAGGCTGGGTGCACACGGGAGATGCCGGCTTCTTCGACACCGACGGGCAGCTTCGGATCATCGACCGCGCCAAGGACGTCGGCAAGCTCGCGAACGGCTCGCTGTTCGCGCCGAAATACATCGAGAACATGCTGAAGTTCTTCCCCGACATCAAGGAAGCGGTGGCCTTCGGCGACGGCCGCGACTTCTGCGCCGCCTTCATCAACATCGACCTCGACTCGGTCGGCAACTGGGCCGAGCGCAACAACATCTCCTACGCCTCCTACCAGGAACTCGCCGGCCATCCGGACGTCTACAGGACGATCTGCGCCCATGTCGACGAGGCCAATCGCCGGCTGGCGAAGGAGCCGATGATGGCGGCGGCGCAGGTCCGGCGCTTCCTCATCCTGCACAAGGAGCTCGACGCCGACGACGGAGAGCTGACGCGCACCCAGAAGGTTCGCCGCTCCTACATCGCCGAGCGCTACGGCGACCTCATCGAGGCGCTCTACGACGGCTCCCAGGAGAAATACGTCGAGACCGAGGTCACCTACGAGGACGGGCGCAAGGGCAAGATCAGGGCGACGGTCAGGATCGCCGACGCCGAGGTGGTCGACGCGCCGGCCGAGATGATGCGCGAGGCGGCGGAATGAACGCGCAGCCGCAAAGCTCGCAGTTCGCCGCCGCACCCGACGACGGCATCGCCAAGGGCGACGTGCTGCTCGACGTGAAGAACGTCTCGCTGCGCTTCGGCGGCGTGAAGGCCGTCACCGACATCTCCTTCGACGTCCGCAAGGGCGAGATTCGCGCCATCATCGGCCCCAACGGCGCCGGCAAGACGTCGATGCTCAACGTCATCAACGGTTTCTACACGCCGCAGCAGGGCACCATCACCTTCCGCGGCAAGGAGCGCAGCTCGATGAAGCCGCACCACGCGGTGGGGCAGGGGATCGCGCGCACCTTCCAGAACGTGGCGCTGTTCAAGGGCATGTCGACGCTCGACAACATCATGGCCGGGCGCTCGGTGAAGATGAAGTCGAACCTGTTCTGGCAGATGCTGTGGCACGGCCCGGCGCTGGCGGAGGAGATCGAGCACCGGCGCGCCGTCGAGGAGATCATCGACTTCCTGGAGATCCAGCACATCAGGCGCACGCCGGTCGGCAACCTGCCCTACGGCCTGCAGAAGCGCGTCGAGCTCGGCCGGGCGCTGGCCATGGAGCCGTCCCTGCTCCTGCTCGACGAGCCGATGGCCGGCATGAATCTCGAGGAAAAGGAAGACATGAGCCGGTTCATCATCGACGTGAACCAGCAGCGCGGCACCACCATCGCGCTGATCGAACACGACATGGGTGTCGTAATGGACCTTTCCGATCGCGTCGTCGTGCTCGATTATGGCGAGAAGATCGCCGACGGCGTGCCGGAAGAGGTCAAGAACGACCAGGCCGTCATCGATGCGTATCTTGGCGTGCCCCATTGATCGAACCGAGGACAACACATGGACACCATACCTCTCGCCCCGCTCATCTCGCTGATTGCCGGCGTGCTCATTCTCGTCGTGCCGCGCCTGCTCAACTACATCGTGGCCGTCTACCTGATCGTCATCGGTCTGGTCGGCCTGTTCCCGCAACTCGCCGGCTGAGGCGCTGCGCCGCGATGCGCGAGGCTTGATGACATGGACCTCTTGAACGCGATCTTCGTCCAGCCCTTCGCCGACATGGCGTCGGCTCCCGACTTCCTGCTCCAGGTGCTGTGGGAAGGGCTGGTCGGCGGCGTGCTCTACGCACTGATCGCGCTCGGGTTCGTGCTCATCTACAAGTCCTCGCGCATCTTCAATTTCGCCCAGGGCATCATGGTGGTGTTCGCCGCGCTCACCCTGGTCGGCCTGCATGAGCATGGGGTGCCGGCGCTGCTCGCCGTGCCGCTGACGCTCGGCGTCATGTTCGTGCTGGCGGTGGCCATCGAGCGCGCCGTGCTCAGGCCGCTGGTCAATCAGCCCGACATCATCCTGTTCATGGCCACGATCGGCATCACCATGTTCCTGATCGGCTTCGGCCAGATGATCTTCGGCGGCGAGAACAAGGTGATGATCACCGAGCAGCTGTTCATCCCGACCGGCAGCTTCGAGTTCGAGCCGTTCGGCGGCTTCGTCTCCATCGAGCAGAAGGACCTGACGGCGGTGATCGGCGCGGTGGTGCTGGTCGCGGTGCTGCTCGCCTTCCTCAACTATTCCAAGATGGGTCGCGCCATCCGCGCGCTCGGCGACGACCACCAGGCGGCGCTGTCGGTCGGCATATCGCTGTCGACGATCTGGGTGCTGGTCTGGTTCATCGCCGGCGTCATCGCGCTTGCCACCGGCATCGTGTGGGGCGCGCGCGCCGGCGTCTCGTTCGCGCTGGAGGTGATCGCCTTCAAGGCGCTGCCGGTGCTGATGCTCGGCGGGCTGGAATTGGTGATGGGCGCGATCATCGGCGGGCTGGCGATCGGCATTCTGGAGAAGGTGTTCGAGATCTACTGGGGCCAGCCGCTGCTCGGCGGCAACACCGAAGCCTGGTTCGCCTACATGCTGGCGCTGCTGGTGCTGCTGTTCCGGCCGCAGGGCCTGTTCGGCGAACGCATCATCGAGCGCGTGTGATTTCCTAGGGAAACAAAGAAGAAATGCTCTATCGCGTCGCGGGACAGTTCAAGACTTCCTACAAGGCCGACCACGCGCTGTTTCCGGTGAAGCAGGATGCGATCCTGCTCGGCGTGTTCTTTTCCTGGCCTTCGTGGTCTTTCCGCTGACGGCCAGCGAGTTCACCTTCCAGACGCTGCTGATCCCGGTGCTGATCTATTCGCTGGCGGCGCTCGGGCTCAACATCCTCACCGGCTATGCCGGCCAGCTTTCGCTCGGTACCGGCGCATTCATGGGCGTGGGCGCCTACGCCTGCTACAAGCTTGTCTCGATCTTCCCGGAGATGAACCTCGTCGTCGCGATCGGCCTGTCGGGGTTCTTCTCGGCGGCCGTCGGCGCGCTGTTCGGCATCCCCTCGCTCAGGATCAAGGGCTTCTACCTGGCGATCGCCACGCTCGCCGCCCAGTTCTTCCTGGTCTGGCTGTTCCAGAAATGGGCCTGGCTCTACAACTACAATTCCTCGGGCGCGATCCAGGTGCCGAACATGGAAATGTTCGGCGTGGCGGTCGCCGGCCCGCGGGCGAGCGCCACGACGCAGTACTATTTCGTGCTGGGCGTCGTGTGCGTGGTCACCTTCTTCGCCATCAACCTGACGCGCGGGCGCATCGGCCGCATGTGGAAGGCGGTGCGCGACATGGACATCGCCGCCGAACTCGTCGGCATCAACCTGATGAAGGCCAAGCTGCTCGCCTTCTTCGTGTCGTCCTATGTGGTCGGCGTGGCGGGCGCGCTGTTCGTGTTCCTGTGGCGCGGCGCGGCCGAGGCCAATTTGTTCGACATCCAGCTCGCCTTCCGCGTGCTGTTCATCGCCATCATTGGCGGGCTCGGCTCGATACTCGGCAATTTTCTCGGCGCGATCCTGATCGTGGCGCTGCCGGTCATTCTCAACACGCTGCCCGAGACGTTCGGGATTCCGATTTCGTCGTCGGCGGCAGAGCATTTGAACGTCATGATCATCGGTGCTTTGATCGTGACATTCCTGATCGTGGAGCCACACGGGCTCGCGCGACTTTGGGCCGTCACGCGGGAAAAGCTGATGATCTGGCCATTTCCGCATTGAGGCTCTTTTCGAGGCCGGAATCCCGGCCCGGGGAACGGGGTTGGTTCGCCCGATCCGAACTGGAGAAACGGACAAGTGGAGGAAGGAAAATGAAAAGACTGATTGCGACGGCGCTGATTTCGGCGCTCGCACTGGGGGCGGGGGCCATTGCCACCAGCGCCCAGGCGGAAGACTCGATCTATCTGCCGAACCTGTCGTACCGGACGGGTCCGTTCGCGGCCACCGGCATCCCGCTGATGAACGGTCAGCGCGACTACATGATGATGCTCAACGCGCGCGACGGCGGCGTCAACGGCGTCAAGCTCGACTACGACGAGTGCGAGACCGGCTACAGCACCGAAAAGGGCGTCGAGTGCTACGAGAAGACCAAGTCCAAGGCGGCGATCGTGCAGCCGTGGTCGACCGGCATCACGCTGCAGATCCTGCCGAAGACCAATGTCGACCACATCCCGCTGCTGGCTCCCGGCTACGGCTTCTCGCCGATGGCCAACGGCAAGGTGTTCCAGTGGGCGTTCAACCCGCCGGACTCCTACTGGGACGGCGCCTCGATGATGCTGAACTTCATCTCCGACGGCAATCTCGACAACCTCAAGGGCAAGAAGATCGCCCTCCTGCATCTCGACCATCCCTACGGCAAGGAGCCGATCCCGCTGTTCGAGGACATGGCCAAGAAGCACGGCTTCACCTTCCTGCCGATCCCGGTCGGCCTGACGGAGATGCAGAACCAGTCGGCGCAGTGGCTGCAGATTCGCCGCGAAAAGCCCGACTACGTGCTGATGTGGGGCTGGGGCGCCATGAACGCCGGCGCCGTGACCGAGGCCGTGAAGACCCACTTCCCGATGGACCACTTCATCGGCATCTGGTGGGCGAGCCATGACGCCGACCTCAAGCTCGTCGGCGACGACGGCAAGGGCTACAAGTCGATCTCGTGGAGCAACCCGGTCTCCGACGCGCCGGTCATGCAGGACATCAAGAAATATGTCGTGGATGCCGGCAATTCGCTGATCAACCAGGACGCCGGCGAGTTCGACTGGGTCTTCTACCAGCGCGGCGTGCTGATCTCGATGTTCCTCGTGGAAGGCATCAAGGCCGCCCAGGAGCACTTCGACGTGAAGGTGCCGTCCTCCGAGCAGGTTCGCTGGGGGCTGGAGAACCTCAACATCGACGAGGCCAAGCTCGAGCAACTCGGCATGAAGGGCATGGTGCCGCCGTTCAAGACGTCGTGCGCCGACCACACCGGCCATGCCGGTGCCTGGATGCTGCAGTGGGACGGCTCCAAGTTCGAGAAGGTCTCGGACCTGCTGCAGCCCGACCGCGAGGCGATCAAGCCGCTCGAGGAAGAAAAGGCCAAGGCATACGCGGACGAGAACGCGCCGTGGCCGACCAACGACGAGTGCAGCATGTGATGTGATCTTCCTCTCCCCCTCGAGGGGAGGGTGGACAATCGCCGAAAGCGATTGGACGGGTGGGGACATGGCGGCCGAGCGCGGCACGATCCAACCCCACCCGCCTCGCTTTGCTCGGCACCCTCCCCCTCGCGGGGGAGGGAGACACTGGAGCCCCCAAATGTCCGACGCCGCTTCCGTTCCCGCCCCGGCCGAGCAGATCCTGACGGTCAACAATATCGAGGTGATCTACGATCACGTCATCCTGGTGCTGAAGGGCGTGTCGCTGTCGGTGCCGCGCGGCGGCATCGTGGCGATCCTGGGCGCCAACGGGGCGGGCAAGACGACGACGCTCAAGGCGGTGTCGAATCTGCTGCGCGCCGAACGCGGCGAAGTCACCAAGGGCTCGATCGTGTTCGAGGGCGAGCAGGTGCAGGCGCTGTCGGCCAACGAGCTGGTGCGCCGCGGCTGCATCCAGGTGATGGAGGGCCGGCACTGCTTCGGCCATCTGTCGATCGAGGACAATCTGATGTCGGGCGCCTTCACGCGCCGCGACGGCGCGGCCGCGGTCCGCGACGACCTGGAACTGGTCTATTCCTATTTTCCCCGGCTGAAGGTGCGCCGCTCCAGCCAGGCCGGCTACACCTCCGGCGGCGAGCAGCAGATGACGGCGATCGGCCGTGCGCTGATGTCGCGGCCGAAGATGATCCTGCTCGACGAGCCGTCGATGGGGCTGGCGCCGCAGCTCGTGGAAGAGATCTTCGAGATCGTGAAGAAGCTCAACGAGGAGCAGGGCGTCTCCTTCCTTTTGGCCGAGCAGAACACCAACGTGGCGCTGCGCTACGCCAATTACGGCTACATCCTGGAATCGGGCCGCATCGTGCTCGACGGCGAAGCGCACGCGCTGCGCGAGAACGAGGACGTCAAGGAGTTCTATCTCGGCGTCGGCGGCGAGGGCCGCAAGTCGTTCCGCGACGTCAAGCACTACAAGCGCCGCAAGCGCTGGCTTTCGTAGAGCAATTCCAGGAAAAGTGGAAACCGGTTTTTCGCCCGAAATTGCGCGAAAACAAGAACTTGGAGCGGTTCATCATTCGGTGAAATGATGAACCGCTTCTAGCCGCGCACTCCCCGAGTCGACCGCCTATTCCTGCGGAAACGGCACGTCGTAATAGAGCTCGGCCAGCGGCAGCGCCGCGTCGATCTCCGGCAGGTCGATCACCGCGTCCAGCCCGGTCGCCTCGGTCTCCGTCCATTGCTCGCCGTTGCGGCGCCAGACGCCGACCTGCGGCTGCTCGCTGTCGACCAGCAGGATGACGCGGATCGAGGGGTGGCGTTGGTATTCGGCGAGCTTCTGGAACCTGTCGAAGCGCATGGTCGACGGCGACAGGATCTCGATGACCAGCCGCGGGTCGTCGGCGGCCATGTCGCGCGGGTCGGGATTTCCGCATTCGACCAGAACGTCGGGCCGGCGGGTGCCGCGAACGGTGCGGACGGAGGTGTCGGAGGTCTTCGGCCGGCACGGTTTGCCGCGAAGCTGCCGGTGCAAATGGCCTGATCGCGTTGACCGTGACGCGGTCGTGGCGGTCGCTGGCGCCGGTCATCGCCTTGACGGTCGTCACCGGCACGCCGTCGACGAGTTCGTAGTTCCTGTCCTGGCGCGTCTGCCAGTCGAAGAACTCTTCCACCGTCATCTTCTTTTCGAGCTTCTCGGCCGCCGGCATCGTGCTCCACTCCAGGTCGGTCACACCCGCTTCCCGCCACAATAGCGGCTTCGCTCTCGGGATAGAAGCGGAGGCATTCCGCGACAACACCGCCATTGCCCTTCAGTCCCGATTTCGCTATCAGCCGGAAGAGCTATTTTGAGGGGTACGACGATGGCTGATCATTCGCCGACCGGTCCGGTCGAAACGGGTGCCGACATGGACTATGCCGAGCACGACAAGACCTATCACCTGTTCCTGAACCTGGCGAAATACGGCTCGATGCACGTCATCGCGCTGATGATCGCGATGGCCTTCGGCTTCTTCACCAGCGCCGGGTTCTTCTCGGCCGCCATCCTGTTCGTGCTCCTGGTCGCGCTCGGCGATCTGGCTGCTTCGCTGAGCCGGGTGCGGGTTGCCGCGGGCGCACGCCGCCGCGCGACAGCCGGGAGGAGCCGGCCGTGAAGGCCGGGCGAAAGGCAAGGTGACGTGGCAGAACTGATCTTCGTTCCGAAGGAATCGCAATCCGGCGAGCCGCGCGTGGCGGCTTCCCCCGATACCGTCAAGCGCATGACGGGGCTCGGCCTCGACGTCGTCGTGGAGGCAGGCGCGGGACGCGCCTCGCGCATCACCGACGCCGAATTCGAGAAGGCCGGCGCGAAAATCGGCAAGGCTGCCGACGCGGCGAAGGCCGACGTGGTGCTCAAGGTCCGCCGCCCGACCGCCTCCGAACTTTCCGGTTACAAGAAAGGCGCGCTGGTGCTCGCCGTCATGGACCCGCACGGCAACGACGCCGCGCTGGCCGCGATGGCGAAAGCGGGCGTGTCCGCCTTCGCCATGGAGCTGATGCCGCGCATCACCCGCGCGCAGGTCATGGACGTGCTGTCCTCGCAGGCCAATCTCGCCGGCTACCAGGCCGTCATCGACGCGGCCGAGGAATACGACCGCGCGCTGCCGATGATGATGACGGCGGCCGGCACCGTGCCCGCCGCCAAGGTGTTCGTCATGGGCGCGGGCGTCGCCGGCCTGCAGGCGATCGCCACGGCCCGCCGCCTCGGCGCGGTGGTCACGGCAACCGACGTGCGCGCGGCGGCCGGCGAGCAGGTCGCCTCGCTCGGCGCCAAGTTCGTCATGACCGATGCGCTGAAGGATGCCTCGGGCGAGGGCGGCTACGCCCGCGAACTCACCGACGAGGAAAAGAAGGCGCAGGCCGAGCTCGTCGCCGGCCACATCGCCAAGCAGGACATCGTCATCACCACGGCGCTGATCCCCGGCCGGCCGGCGCCGAAGCTGGTCTCGGCCGACATGGTCGCCTCGATGAGGCCCGGCTCGGTCATCGTCGACCTGGCGGTGGAGCGCGGCGGCAATGTCGAGGGCGCGGTCGCCGGCGAAGTGGTGACGACGAAGAACGACGTGAAGATCGTCGGCCATCTCAACGTGCCGGGCCGCATCGCGGCCACCGCCTCGCTGCTCTACGCCAAGAACCTCTACGCCTTCCTGGAGACGATGGTCGACAAGGAGACGAAGAAGCTGTCGCCCGACATGGACGACGAGCTGGTCAAGGCGACGCTTTTGACGCGTGACGGCAAGGTGGTTCACCCGAACTTCGCCTCGGCCAACGACGCCAGGCCGGAGGCTGCCGCGGCGCCCGCCAAGGCGTCGCCGCGCAAGCCCGCAGCCCGCAAGGCGCCGGCGCGCAAGACGTCGGCCGGGGCCGCATCGAAGACCGAGGGGGATTCGTGATGGAGCAGACCGCGTTGCAGAAGGCGCTCGACCAGCTCGACCAGGCCGCCGCCGCCGTGCGCATGGCGGTGGAGGACGACAAGGTCGCGCATGCCGCCGATGCCGCGGGCGCGGCCGCGCACGCCGCCACCGGCGGCGCCGTCGACCCGTTCGTCTTCCGGCTCGCCATCTTCGTGCTGGCGATCTTCGTCGGCTACTACGTCGTGTGGTCGGTGACGCCGGCCCTGCACACGCCGCTGATGTCGGTCACCAACGCCATCTCGTCGGTGATCGTGGTCGGCGCGCTGCTGGCCGTCGGAATCTCCGCCTCGGGGCTCGCCACCGGCTTCGGCTTCGTCGCGCTGGTGCTGGCCTCGGTCAACATCTTCGGCGGCTTCCTCGTCACGCAGCGCATGCTGGCCATGTACAAGAAGAAGGGCTGAGCAGAGCTGATGTCCGTCAACCTCGCCGCCTTCCTCTATCTCGTCTCCGGCATCCTGTTCATCCTGGCGCTGCGAGGCCTGTCGCATCCCACGACCAGCCGCCAGGGCAACATCTACGGCATGGTGGGCATGGCGATCGCCATCCTCACCACGCTGGCGCTGGCCACGCCGACCTGGAGCGGCCTCGGCCTCATCGTGCTCGGACTGGCGATCGGCGGCGGCGCCGGCGCGGTGATCGCCCGGCGCATCGCCATGACGGCGATGCCGCAGCTGGTCGCCGCCTTCCACAGCCTCGTCGGCCTTGCCGCCGTCATGGTGGCGGCCGCGGCCCTTTATGCGCCCGAAAGCTTCGGCATCGGCGTCGTCGGCGACATTCACGGCCAGGCGCTGGTGGAGATGAGCCTCGGCGTGGCGATCGGCGCCATCACCTTCACCGGCTCGATCATCGCCTTCCTGAAGCTCAACGGCAACATGTCGGGCAAGCCGATCATGCTGCCCGCGCGCCACGTCATCAACGCCGCCCTGGCGATCGCGCTGGTCGTGCTCGTGGTGCTTCTGGTGACGGCGCAGAGCCATCTCGTCTTCTGGCTGATCGTGCTGGCCTCGCTGGCGCTCGGCGTGCTGATCATCGTGCCGATCGGCGGCGCCGACATGCCGGTCGTGGTGTCGATGCTCAACTCCTATTCCGGCTGGGCGGCGGCGGGCATCGGCTTCACGCTCGGCAATCTGGCGCTGATCATCACCGGCGCGCTGGTCGGCTCCTCGGGCGCGATCCTGTCCTACATCATGTGCAAGGGCATGAACCGCTCGTTCATCTCCGTCATTCTCGGCGGCTTCGGCGGCGAGACGGCTGCCGCGGGCGGCGACGACGGCATCGACCGCACGGTCAAGCAGGGCTCGGCCGACGACGCCGCCTACCTGATGATGAACGCCCAGAAGGTCATCATCGTGCCCGGCTACGGCATGGCCGTGGCGCAGGCCCAGCACGCGCTGCGCGAGATGGCCGACAAGCTCAAGGCGCACGGCGTCGAGGTGAAATACGCCATCCACCCGGTGGCCGGCCGCATGCCCGGCCACATGAACGTTCTTCTGGCCGAGGCGCAGGTTCCCTACGACGAGGTGTTCGAGCTCGAGGACATCAATTCGGAGTTCGCCCAGGCCGATGTCGCCTATGTCATCGGCGCCAACGACGTCACCAACCCGGCGGCGCGCGACGACAAGTCCTCGCCGATCTACGGCATGCCGATCCTTGACGTCGACAAGGCGCGCACCTGCCTGTTCGTCAAGCGTTCGCTCGGCTCCGGCTATGCCGGCATCGACAACACCTTGTTCTACAAGGACAACACGATGATGCTGCTGGGCGACGCCAAGAAGATGACCGAAAACATCGTCAAGGCGATGGAAGACTACTTCGCCGCGACTTCAACAACGCGTGAAAAACCCGGCTCCGGCCGGGTTTTTGTTTCCGGCGCAGTCGGTTTGAAGTAGCATTTCCCCTTCGCGGAGGGGAATGACGATGGCGAAGCAGCCGGCACCGCGGCGCTCGCGCGCCAGCCGGGCAGCGGCCAAGGCGCCGCCCGCCGACAAACCGCAGGATCCGGCCGAACCCGCCGAGCGCGTCAGGCGCAAGCAGGCGGTGGTGATCGTCCATGGCATGGGGGAGCAGCGGCCGCTGGAGACGCTGCGCGGTTTCGTCGAGGCGGTGTGGGGTTCGAAGCCGGTGCCGCGGGCCGAGCCCTCCGGGGACGACGTATGGCTGGTCCCCGACATGCGCGCCGGCCTCACGGAGCTGGCGCGGGTGACCACCCGCCACAACCGGCACGACGTCGCCACCGATTTCTACGAACTCTACTGGTCCGACCTGCTGGTCGGCAACTCGCTTTCCCAGATCAAGGCATGGATCACCGGACTGCTGCTGCGCTGGCCGCATCAGGTGCCGAGGGAAAGCGCCGTGCTCTGGGCGTCCCTGTGGGTGCTGGTGGCGGCGATCGTCGCGCTCGCGGCCTATGTCGGCATCACCGGCTCGTTCGGTGCGCTGACGACGCTGCTGAAGGAAGCGCGTCCGATGCACAACATCTGGACGCTCATCGGCAGCATCGCCGTGACGGCGTTGTTGTGGTGGTACCTCTTGCGCCGGCTGCAGGCAGCGCTGTCCGGCTGGACCACCAATGCGCGAAAACTGTTCCCCGGCATCTGGGCCCGCGAGACGCCGGCACAGGCCTCGCTGAGCAGCGGCCTGTCGTGGCTGGCCGCATTCGTGCTGCCGCCGCTGGTCGGCGTCGTGGCGTATCTCTGGTTCCCGTGGTCGGTGCTCGCGGCGCCGAGAACGTGGTGCCTGATCGCGGCAGCGCTCATCGCGGTCTTCCTCAGCGGCTGGGTCGTGCCCGTACTGGGCGACGTGGCGCGCTACGTGCGCACGTCGCCGGATGCCGTCTCCTCGCGCGCGGCGATCCGCAACCGCGGGCTGGAACTGCTGCGCGCCCTGCATGGTCCGATTGGCCCGCGCGCGAAGGGCTATGATTTCGGCGACAGGACGGGCTACGAGCGCATCGTCGTCGTCGGCCACAGCCTGGGCTCCATCATCGCCTACGACGTGCTCAGGCTGTTGTGGCAGGAGCGGGGGCCGACGAGCGTCAACCCGGCCGATGGGGCAGCGCTCGCCGCGTTGCGGGAGCTCGATGCGTTCTGCCGCGCCCAGGAGAATGCCGAAAGGTTCGACATCGCGGAATTTCGCCGGCTGCAGGGCAAGGTGTCGGCGACGCTGGCCGAGCAGGGCGGCAACTGGCTGGTCAGCGACTTCGTCACCCTCGGCTCACCGCTGACGCACGCCGAGTTCCTGGTGTCCCGGGATCGGGCCGCCTTCGAGGAGCGCAAGGCCGAGCGCATGTTTCCGACCTGCCCGCCAATGCTCGAGCCGGGACGCAATTCGTTTCTCTATCCGAAGCTGCCCGGCGATTTCGCGCATCACGCGGCGATGTTCGCGGCGATGCGCTGGACCAATATTTACGATCCGGCGCCGGTGCCGGTCTGCGGCGATTTCATCTCGGGACCCTGTGCGCCGAATTTCGGGCCTGGGCGTGGTCGACTTGCCCGTTCGCATCAAGCGGCGCGGGCCGTTCGGCAGGCTCGTCACGCATACCGATTACTGGAACGTCGATGCCGCCGGCTCGGCGAGCGACGCGACCGGCGCCCGGCTCGGTATCGTGGATATCTCCGCCGATCCGAAGGCGCATCTGACCTTGCTGCGCAAGGCCCTGGCGCTGCGCTGAGGGCCGGCGGCGCCGGAATCTATCCCCGCTCTTCCCGCCTCGCTTATCCTTTGCCCATACCGCCGCGCGGGAAACGGGTGTGCACACCGAACATCCGGGCGGCGGGACGGTACCGGACCGGCCGCGCGCGGTGGCGCGGCTTCGCAGAGCGTTAGGTCCGGGCCCTGCCGACGGCTTGCGGGGGCTAGTACCCTCCGCTCCCGGACGCGGGGCAGGATGCCGGACGGGCGGCCGCAAGGTCGCACGAATTAGAATAGATGAGCGTCCGAACGGCCGCCCGTCTTCCCCCGCCGGATCGCCAAGGCGACCTCGCGACAGCGCCCAGCGGGATCGCGCAGCGATCCTCGCGGCAGGCGCGGGTTCTTTGACAATGGCCAGACGGCAGAGACGCCGGGCGTGGCGATGAAGAAGATTGTACCGGCCGCAGGCCGCAAGCCCGACCGGGCGTCCGAGCCGATGCGAGGCCCTCGCGGAGCGCCAGCGCCGTCAGGCGCGAAACGGCGCGTGAGCGAAAGAAAACAGCCGGGCGTGGCAATGGAGATGTGTGCGGAAGGCGTGATGCCGCGCGCCCTATCTCTCCCCTTGCGGGGAGAGAAAGTCGTTGCCTGCGATTTGCGAGCGGGCTTGCCCCGAGCAAGATGCGGGGCAGACCAGAGATGGCGCGATTTGAAGCGCGGACGCAGTTCGCCGCCTCTCCGTCTCGGGCCTCGCCGGCGACCTCTCCCCCCGACAGGGGGCGAGGAAGGAGCGCGCCCGTCCGGACGACCCGACCCGATCCGCTCCGCGGATCGACCCTCCCCTCGAGGGGGAGGGAGACGCCGCCTCTCACGCGTCGCCGACGCCGGGCCGCGCCTCAGCAGGATGACCGCCTCGATCACCCCGACGATGCCGAAGGGCACGAAGGCGAGGAACAGCCACGCGGCGACCGAGGCCGCGGTATCGCCGGAAAGACCCTGCGAAAACCCGCTGGCATTGGCGATGATGCCGGCAATCGCCGCGCCGAGCGCGTAGCCGATGCGCTGCATGGTCGGCACCGCCGAGGACGCGACGGCGCGCTCGCCGTCGGGTGCCGCGGCCACGATCATGCGGGTGACGAACGGCCAGGACAGGCCGAACCCGCCGCCCTGCAGGAGCGCGCAGAACGCCACGCCGGGGACCGAGCCGGCGGGCATGGCCCAGGCGAAGCCGGCGATGCCGGCCGCCACCATCACCACGCCGGTGGCAATGATGGCGCGCTCGTGCTCGGGCCGCGCCTTGGCGACGAGGATCGACATCGCCGACCAGGACAGCGCCTCGGCGGCGATCAGGTAGCCGGTGGTCATCAGCGACACGCCGTGCAGCGTCGTCAGGATCAGCGGGCCGTAGATGCCGAAGCTCGACGCGCCGATCGAAAGCGCGGCGATCATGACAAGCCCGTTGCCGAGCGGGCGGCGCGGATCGAGTGGCCGGTTCGGAAACAGCCGCGACAGCGGACGCCGCGCGTCGAGCAGGAAGAACCCGGCAATGCCGGAGAGGCCGAGAAGAAGGAAGACGGTGGAGCGCACCGGGTCGATGCCGATGCCGGCCATCGCCACGAGCATGATGGCGACCGCGAGGCAGGCGACAGCCAGGACGGGGAAAGGCGGCCGCTCGCCTGTGGCTGCGGGGCGCCGCGCCGCCGGGCTGTTGAGCACGACATAGGCGATCGCCGCCATGGTCACGCCGGCGGCGGCGAAGATGCCGAAGGCCCAGCGCCACGACAGCGTCTCGGTGACGAAGGCGCCGATCAGCGGCCCGCTGAAGGCGGCGACGCCCCACACGACCGAGATGATGGCGAAAAGCTGGGGCCAGATGAGGCGCGAAAACAGCCGCTCCACCGAGACGAAGGCGAGCGCCACCAGCGCGCCGCCGCCGAACCCCTCGAACAGGCGTCCGAACAGGAACCACGGCATCGACGGCGCCATGGCGCAGATCAGCGCGCCGAAGGCATAGACGAGGGCTGCACCCGCCATGTTGGTCCTGAGCGCGATGTAGCTGATCATGCGTCCGGCGATCGCGCCGGCGACGATGGAGCCGACCTCGTAGATCGCCAGCGACCAGCCGACCAGCTCGACGCCGCGGATGTCGGCCACCATGCCGGGCATGACGGTGGCGACCATCGTCTCGTTGGTGGCGTGCAGCAGGATGCCGAGCGAGATGAAGCAGAAGCGGCCGAGATCGCCGCTCGCCCACAATTCGCGCCAGTCGACGGTTTCGGTGTTCGCGCTCATCCAGCCAGGCCTTGCGCGGGGACGATGCGTAGGCGCAGCGGCGCGCGCCGGCGGGAATGTGTTCGGTGCGCTCGACATGCACGTCTTCGCCCAGCACGGCGCGGAAGACGGCGAGTTCGGAACGGCAGAAGCCCTGGCACTTGCGGGCGGCCGCGCAGATCGGGCAGTGGTTCTCGGCCAGCAGGTAGGAGCCGTCGGGTTCGGCGCGCCACTCGGCCATGTAGCCTTCCTCGCTGCGCAGCCGTGCCAGCGTATCGAGACGCGTCTCGAGGCTGGGCGCATCGCCGGTTTCGGTGCGGTATCTGGAAAGGGTCTTTTCCTCGCGGTGGCCGATCAGCCGGTCCAGCGCTTGCGCGCCGAACACGCTCCGCACCGCGTCGAGCATCTCGACGGTCAGCATGGCGTGGGTGTCGGGAAAGCGGCTCTGGGCCTTTTCGGCAAGCCGCCACCAGCGCTTCGGGCGGCCGACCTCGCCGGCTCGTCGTCGAAGTCGAGCAGGCCGGCTTCGGACAAGGCGTCGAGATGTTTCGGGCGGCGGCGGTCGAGATCCCCAGATGCGCGGCAATGGCCGGCGTGCGCTGCGGGCCGCGAAATTTCACGAAGCCGAGGATGCGGTCCTGGGAGAGTTCACTGGAGCCTCCGAATAAAGAAACGATAATGTTGCTTTATTCGAGACGCAGTCAAGCGCCGCCGGCGCTTTTCAGTGCCGGCGGGCGGGGCAGGGATCAGTTGAGTGCGTGCAGTTCGAAGCGGGTGACGCCGACTGCGACGTTGACGCCGGTCTGGGCCTGCACGCTCAGCGGCTGCAGCACGAAGGAATTGCCGTCGCCGCCGACCAGCAGGTTGGCCCCGCCGCCGATCGCGGCGCTGACTTCGGCGCTGGCGCCGACATAGGTGCCGGAGAGTGCTGCCGCAGTGTAGCTGGCGTCGACAGGTGCCAGCACGACCCATTCCATGACGGTCTTGCCGGTGACGCCGAGGTCGAGGCCGTATTTGCGCACGACGCCGTAGAAGTCGGTCGGCGCGCCGTTGTGGGCCGGCGTGAAGGTGCACGTCATCTTCTTGGACGAGGTGACGATCAGGCCGATCCCGCCCTCGATCGTGCATTCGAGATTGCCGAATTCCACCCGCTTGGGCTGCTGGGCGTGGGCGGCCAGCGGCGTCATGGCGAGGGTCGAGGCCGCGGCGGCGGCCAACACAAGCTGCTTCATCATGTCATGTCTCCTTGAAAGATCCGGAGACTGAATGGCGCAGGCGCTCCGCTTGTTCCGCCGCGGCGGGCGGGCGGCTACGCGGCGAAGCGCGCCAGCGTGCGCTCGATGCGCGCCTCGAACCGTCTTCACCTGCGCCGCCGACACCGTCTCGACCGAATGCAGCGCGAGATAGTCGAAGCGGGCGCGCGGCGCGCAGGCGCCGATGACGCCGCGCTTCAGCACGCGCTTCACCGGCATGCCCAGCGCGATCTCGGCCCACCAGGGCGACCCGAGCGTGGTGATCGCGGCGGCATGGCGGAGACGGGTAAGAAGCGGCCGGATCGGCCCGCCGTTATCGCCGTGCTCGAAGGCGACACCCGGCGCGAACGTACGGTCGATGAAGCCTTTCAGGATGGCCGGCGGCCCGAACCACCAGGTCGGAAAGACCAGCACGAGCGCCTCGGCCTCCGCCAGCAGCGTGGTCTGCTCGGCCACGGCGGCGCCGTCATATTCGGGCTGATGGTAGGACCGGCGTTCCGCCGCGCTCAGCCTCGGGTCGAAGTCCGCGGCGTAGAGGTCGAGCAGCGTTACGTCGTGGCCGCCACGCCGCAGTGCGGCGACCGCGACATCCGCCAGATGCCGGCACAGGCTGTCGGCAAGTGGATGGGCGACGACCGCGAGGCAGCGCATCGCCGGTCCGGTGCTTAGGCCTTGCCGCCGGTGCGGGCGAGGCCTTCTTTCGCCGGCTTGTAGTTGGGGTCGAGTTGCGCGGCGCGCGCATAGGAATGGCGCGCCTTGTCCTTCTCGCCCCGGCGCTCATAGACCAGCGCCTGGTTCGCCCAGCTCTCCGCAAGGTCGCGGTCGAGCTTGATGGCGGTGTTGAAGTCGGAGAAGGCGTTCTCGTCGTCGCCCAGCGCCAGGTAGGAGAGCCCGCGCCCGTTGTAGCCGTAGGGCTCGTGCGGGGCGAGCGAGATCGCCGTGGCGAAATCCTCGATGGCGAAATTGTGCTGGCCGCGCTTCTGGTAGAGCAGGCCGCGGCGCAGATAGGCGCGGGCGTCGGTGGTGTCGAGCTGGATCGCGCTCTGGAAATCGCGGAACGCCTCGTTGTCGCGGCCGGCCAGGCGATAGACCTCGCCGCGGCCGATATAGGCGGCGTCATATTGCGGGTTGATCCGCAGCGCCTGCGTGTAGTCGGCGACCGCCTTGGCGTTGTCGCCCTGCATGCGGTAGATCAGCGCCCGGTTGGCATAGGCCTGGTAGGAGCGGGGGTTCAGCTGCAGTGCCCGGTCGAAATCCTTGAGCGCGGCGCTGTACATGCCGGCACGTCCATAGGCTGAGCCGCGAACGTTGTAGGCTTCCGGATCGCTCGGGTTGCGGTCGATGACGGCGGTCAGGGACGCGATGTTCTCTTCCGATCCCTGGGCCGGTTCGATGCTCGCCGGATCCAGCGTCGGGCCGGTCTGGCAGGCGGAAAGCGCGAGCATGGCCGCCATCGACAGCGCGCCCAACATGGCGGCGCGACGTGGCCTCGTCCGGGCGCGCGAAACGCCGCGAATGTCCGTGATGGGTTGTCCCCTCGTCATGTAACTTCCTTTGTCCCCGATTGGCGGCGCGCCGCTAACAAGAAAGGTGGCCGCGACTCTCCATCGCGCCACCTCTGCGGGCTAACTGCGGAAAGGGACGAAATATGGGCGCGCTGTTCAGCGCGCCGCCACTGGCTGGCGTCCGCCGCCGACCAGACCCTCGCGCTGCGCGCGCTTGCGCGCCAGCTTGCGGGCGCGGCGCACCGCTTCAGCCTTCTCGCGCGCACGGCGCTCCGACGGCTTCTCGTAGTGCCCGCGCATCTTCATCTCGCGGAATATGCCTTCGCGCTGCATCTTCTTCTTGAGCGCGCGAAGCGCCTGGTCAACATTGTTGTCGCGGACGAGTACCTGCACGTGGGTTTCCTGTCTGAGGTTGAATACCGAGGCATTTTTGCTGTGCATGAATGCCTCCGCGGGGGAGACCCCACCGCGAAAACTGGCGGCAGATAGCAGAAAGCCATCGAAATGTCGAGAGGCTTACGTGGCGTGAAACAACTTCCCGCGCCACGATGTGACGATCGCGAAAATCGCCTGCCGGCAGTTTGCGCTGCGTCAAATTGCCCGTGGCCGATCCGGCCTATCGTTTGGCGCGAAAACGGGGAAGGACGCACCAAGTGGTTGAGCAGGTGGTTTCCAATGTCGGGCCGATCGACGGCACGCCGTGGCTGGCGGCGCTCGCAAGATCGCGCGCCGAGCCGCTGTGCCTTTCCTGCGCCATTGCCAAGCTGGTGAAATGGCACGCGCGCCAGACCGTCGTCTCGGTCAACCGGGTTATCGAAGCCATCGTGGCGATCTTCCCCGAGTGCGGCCTCGAGAAGACCGAACTCGCAAGGCTGATCAACGAAAGCGCCAGCGCGCAAGGCTTCGTTCCGGTCTACGATCCGAGTCGCGATAGGCCGACGGCAAACGTGCAGCCCCGGTTCGTGCACTACTGAGGGCGACGCTTTCCCAAAACGCCACATGCCGTCGCATTTGGCGCAAAACGATGCCGCCGATTTCGCTAGTGCTAGCCGCGAAAACGTCCGCCAGTTCGGCGGCGAAGTGGCGCTGAGAGGCCTTGATGCGCAAATATTCCGTCTTCGCCATCGCCCGGGAGGCGATGCGCGGCCACAAGGGCTGGCCCGAGCAGTGGTCCTCGCCGGAGCCGCGCTCCGAATACGACGTGATCATTGTCGGCGCCGGCGGCCACGGGCTGGCGACCGCCTATTACCTGGCGAGCGAACACGGCATCACCAATGTCGCGGTGCTGGAGAAGGGATGGCTCGGCGGCGGAAACACCGGCCGCAACACGACGATCATCCGCTCCAACTATCTCTATGACGAGAGCGCCGGCATCTACAATCACGCGCTCGACCTGTGGGACGGCCTCTCCCAGGAACTCAACTACAACGTCATGTACAGCCCGCGCGGCGTCATGATGCTCGCCCACAACGTTCACGACGTGCAGGTCTTCAAGCGGCACATCCATGCGAACCGCCTGAACGGCGTCGACAACGAATGGCTGACGCCGGAACAGGCCAAGGAATACTGCCCGCCGCTCAACATCTCGAAGCAGGCGCGCTACCCGGTGATGGGTGCCGCGCTTCAGCGGCGCGGCGGCACGGCGCGCCACGACGCGGTCGCCTGGGGCTATGCCCGTGGCGCCTCGGCGCGCGGCGTCCACGTCATCCAGAACTGCGAGGTGACCGGCATCCGCCGCTCGCCCAACGGCCATGTCACCGGCGTCGAGACGACGCGCGGTTTCATCGGCGCCAAGAAGGTGGGCGTGGTCGCGGCCGGCCATTCCTCGGTGCTGATGCAGATGGCCGACGTCAGGATGCCGCTGGAATCCTACCCGTTGCAGGCGCTGGTGTCGGAACCGGTGAAGCCGGTGTTCCCGTGCGTGGTGATGTCCAACACGGTGCACGCCTACATCTCGCAGTCCGACAAGGGCGAACTGGTGATCGGCGCCGGCACCGACCAGTACACCTCCTATTCGCAGACCGGCGGGCTGCACATCATCGAGCACACGCTGGAAGCGATCTGCGAGATGTTCCCGATGTTCACGCGCATGAAGATGCTGCGCTCGTGGGGCGGCATCGTCGACGTCACGCCCGACCGCTCTCCGATCCTGGCAAAGACCCCGGTACCCGGCCTCTATGTCAATTGCGGCTGGGGCACGGGCGGCTTCAAGGCGACGCCGGGTTCCGGCCACGTCTTCGCCTACACGATCGCCAACGACAATCCGCACCCGATCAACGCGCCGTTCACGCTGGAGCGCTTCAGGACGGGCCGGCTGATCGACGAGGCGGCCGCCGCAGCGGTCGCCCACTAGGAGCCGCAGATGCCCGAGGCCGTCAATCTCGCCGAGAAGCTGTCGCTGTTTTCCGAGCACTGGTCGCCGAAGATCGTGGCCGGCTACAACGACAACGACATCATGGTCGTGAAGTTCGAAGGCGCGTTTCCGATGCACAAGCATCCCGAAACCGACGACTTCTTCCTCGTGCTGGAGGGCAACGTCACGATCGAGACCGAGCAGGGCAATGTCGAGCTGAAAGCCGGGCGAACTCTACGTCGTGCCGAAAGGCGTGATGCACCGGCCGGTCGCACAGGGCGAGGCCAAGGTCCTGCTCATCGAGCCGAGGGGAACGCCGAATTCCGGCGACCCCGCCACGGCCGCCACCAAGGTTCACATCTAGGCTCAGACAATGCTTCTCATCCGCTGTCCCTATTGCGAGGAAGAGCGCCCGGAGCTCGAGTTCCGGCATGCCGGCGAGGCGCACGTCGTGCGTCCGGCGGCAATCGCCGACATCGGTGACGACGACTTCGAAAAGTTCTTCTTCATCCGCTCCAATCCCAAGGGCATCGTCTACGAGCGCTGGCGGCACGTTCACGGCTGCGCGCGCTTCTTCAATGCCGTGCGCGACACGGTGACCGACCGCTTCGTGACGACCTACGAGGCGGGCGAGGCGCGTCCGGTGCTGCCCGAGGTGCCGGCTTCGGCCAAGCCGCCGCTTCATGCCAACGAGCCGGCGGCCGAGAAGAACGTGAAGACGCCCGCAAAACGGAAGCCGGCTGCGAAGAAGGCGCCGGTGCGCAAGGCCGCCGCGAAGGCGCGAGGAGCAGCCAAGTCATGAACGCGCCCTTCCGCATCGCCGGCGCCGGCCGGCTGAACGATGCCAGGCATGTCTCCTTCAGCTTCGACGGGAACTCGCATGGCGGCCTGGTCGGCGACACGCTGGCCTCTGCGCTGCTCGCCAACGGCGTCCACCTCGTCGGCCGCTCCTTCAAGTATCACCGTCCGCGCGGCGTGCTGTCCGCGGGGTCGGAGGAGCCGAGCGCGCTGGTCGGCATCCACCGCGACGCGGCGCGAAAAGTGCCGAACGTGCGCGCCACGGTGCAGGAACTCTACGACGGGCTGCACGCGGTCTCGCAGAACCGCTGGCCGTCGCTGTCCTTCGACGCCGGCGCGGTGAACTCGCTTGCCGCCCCGTTCTTTTCGGCCGGCTTCTACTACAAGACCTTCATGTGGCCGAAGGCGGCTTGGACGAGGCTCTACGAGCCGAGCATCCGCGAGGCGGCCGGGCCTGGGGCACGCGCCCGACATGCCGGATCCCGACCACTACGCATCGCGGTTCGCGCATTGCGACGTGCTGGTGATCGGCGGCGGCGCGGCCGGCCTTTCGGCCGCACTCGCGGCGGCCGAGAAGGGCGCGCGGGTGGTGATCGCCGACGAGCAGGCGGCCTTCGGCGGCGCGCTGCGCTTCGAGACCGGCGCCGAGATCGACGGCAAGGACGGCTGGACCTGGGCGCAGGAGACCGCCGCGAAGCTGGCGTCGATGGACAACGTGACGGTGCTGCCGCGCACCACGGTGTTCGGCTACTACGCCCAGAACATGGTGGCACTGGCGGAACGGCTGACCGAGCACCTTGGCCGAACCCGATCCGGCATCCCCGCGCGAGCGGCTGTGGCAGGTGCGGGCGAAGCGCGTGGTGATCGCGGCCGGCGCCATCGAGCGGCACATGGTGTTCGCCGACAACGACCGGCCGGGCATCATGCTGGCTTCGGCCGCACGCGCCTATCTCAACCATTACGGCGTCGCCGTCGGGCGCAATGTCGGCGTCTTTACCGCGAACGATTCCGCCTATGCCGCCGCGCTCGACCTGCACAAGGCCGGCGTGAAGATCGCGGCAATCGTGGACGTGCGCCCGAACGCCGCCGGGCCTGCGGTCGAGGCGGCGCGGAAGGCAGGCATCGAGGTTCTGGCCGGCCATGCCGTGACCGGCACCGGCGGGCGGTTGCGCGTCTCCTCCATGCAGGTCGCGCCGGTCAATGGCGGCGCGTCGCGCACGATCCAGGTCGACGCGCTGTTGATGTCATCGGGCTGGACGCCGTCGCTGCACATGTTCTCGCAGTCGCGCGGCCGCGTCGCGTGGGACGAGGCGAGCGGTCGGTTCCTGCCGGGCACCTATGCGCAGGACTGCGTCTCGGTCGGCGCCTGCAACGGCACGCGCGGGCTTGAGGCGACGGTGGCCGAAGCGCTGGCCGCCGGCGAGGCGGCGGCGAAGGAGACCGGCGCCAAGGGCCGCAAGTCGGCGAAGGTCGCGGCTTCTTCCACGGAAAGCTGGGACGGCAACGAGCTCGGCGCGCCCGAAAGCGTCGGCGCCAAGGCCTTCGTCGATTTCCAGAACGACGTGACGGCCAAGGACATCCGCCAGGCGGTGCGCGAGGGCATGCGCTCGATCGAGCACGTCAAGCGCTTCACCACCAACGGCATGGCGACCGATCAGGGCAAGACGTCGAACCTGCACGGTCTGGCGATCGCGGCCGCCGCGCTCGGCAAGCCGATCCCCGAGGTCGGGCTCACCACGTTCAGGCCGCCGTTCACGCCGGTGACGTTCGGCACGATCGTCGGCCACGCGCGCGGCGCCCTGTTCGATCCGACACGCAAGACCGCGACGCACGAATGGGCCGAGGCGCACGGTGCGGTGTTCGAGGACGTCGGCAACTGGAAGCGCGCCTGGTATTTCCCGAAGCCCGGCGAGGACATGCACCAGGCGGTGGCACGCGAATGCCGGACGGTTCGCGAATCCGCCGGCATTTTCGACGCCTCCACGCTCGGCAAGATCGAGGTGGTGGGGCCGGACGCGGCGCGCTTCATGGAGCTCCTGTACACCAATCCGTGGCAGAAGCTGGCGCCCGGGCGCTGCCGCTACGGCGTGATGCTGCGCGAGGACGGCTTCATCTACGACGACGGCGTGGTGGGACGCTTGGCGGACGACCGGTTCCACGTCACCACCACGACCGGCGGCGCGGCGCGGGTGCTCCACCACATGGAGGACTATCTCCAGACCGAATTCCCCGACCTCGACGTCTGGCTGACCTCGGTGTCCGAGCAGTGGGCGACGATCGCCGTGCAGGGTCCGAAGAGCCGCGACATCATCGCGCCGCTGGTCGAAGGGATCGATATTTCCGACGAGGCGATGCCGCACATGTCGGTGCGCGAAGGCAAGGTCTGCGGCGTGCCGACCCGGCTGTTCCGCATGTCGTTCTCGGGCGAGCGCGGCTTCGAGATCAACGTGCCCGCCGACTATGCGCTGTCGGTGTGGGAGGCTGTCTGGGCCGAGGGCGAAAAGCACGGGGCGGTCGCCTACGGCACCGAGACCATGCACGTGCTGCGCGCGGAAAAAGGCTTCATCATCGTCGGGCAGGACACCGACGGCACGGTGACTCCCGACGATGCGGGGCTTTCCTGGGCGGTCGGCAAGAAGAAGACGGATTTCGTCGGCATTCGCGGGCTGACGCGGCCGGATCTCACCGCTTCCGGGCGCAAGCAACTCGTCGGGCTGAAGACGAAGGACCCGAACGTGGTGCTGGAGGAAGGCGCGCAGATCGTCGCCGATCCGAAGCAGCCGATCCCGATGAAGATGATCGGCCACGTATCCTCGTCCTACTGGTCGTCGAACTGCGGCCGGTCGATCGCGCTGGCGCTGGTTGCCGACGGGCGCGACCGCATGGGCGAGACGCTCTACGTGCCGATGCCGGACCGCACGATCGAGGTCGAGGTGACCGGCACGGTGTTCTTCGACGAGAAGGGGGAACGGCTCAATGGCTGAGGCTTCGACGATGGCGAAGATGGCCGAGCGCCGGCCGGTTCTGGCCGGGCGCAGCGCCTCCGGTGCCGACATCGAAATCGTGCCGGCAGAACCGGCAAGCCGGATCTCGCTGCGCGCGCCGGGAAAGTCGCGCGCTGCCCTGTCGCGGGCGCTCGGCGTCACCTTGCCCGAAAGACCGAAGACGTCGGCCGAGAAGAACGGGCGCGCGGCGCTGTGGCTCGGCCCCGACGAGTGGCTGGTGATCGACGAGGGCGAGGCCGACCTGATGGCGATCTGCGCAAAGGTGAAGGCGCTGCACTCGGCGGTCGACATCGCGCACCGCAACACCGCGATCCTGGTGGCGGGAGCGCGTGCGGAGGACGTTCTCTCGGCCGGGTGCCCGCAGGATCTGTCGCTTGCCGCCTTTCCGGTCGGGGCGTGCTCGCGCACCGTCTTCGGCAAGGCGGAGATCGTTCTGTGGCGCACCGCCGAGACGGTGTTTCGGGTCGAGGTGTGGCGTTCCTTTGCCGACTACGCCTTCACGCTGCTATCGACGGCCGCCCGCGAACCCGTCTGAACCCCGCTTGCCTCGGCCGCCCAATTTGGGGAGAATGCCGCCCACGCATCCCGGGCTGGGAACCATCCGGACGGCGCCCTCGTTTTGCGCACAACAGAAACGGGGGCTAAACGAGAAGCGCCATGACCACAATTGAAGACAACAACAAGAAGCGTCCCGAGGCCGCCAAGCGCGACCAGGACCAATTCCAGCCGGGCGAAGAGCGGCGGAACCTCGACAAGGGCGATGTCGAACAGGAACTCGAGGAAGGCCTCGAGGACTCTTTCCCGGCAAGCGACCCGGTGTCGATCACCCGCCCGGACCGCCCTGGCCGCCCGGCAGGCACTACCAATCAGCGCCCGCCCGACAAGCGATAAGGCGCCGAGAACGGCCCTCGCCACCGGCGCGGGCGGCTACTGCCGATCTACGGAATCCGCCAGCCTTGTGCAGACGACGAGGATGCGCGCGTCCTGTTCGCCGGCGGAGGCATAGAGGTGGCCGCGGCGGCTGTCGAAATACATGCTGTCACCCGCCTCCAGCAGCACCGGCTCCCGCTCTTCCAGATAGACGGTCACGCGGCCGTCGAGCACCATCAGGAACTCCTCGCCGGGATGGGTCACGAAGCGGTCGAAATTCATCTTCTCGAACGCCTTCAGCGTGCCCAGCATCGGCGTCATCGCCTTGTGCCAGACGTCCGGAAACAGCATCTCGTACGAGTAGTTCTCCGTCTCGTGCACCATGAACTCGCCGGCCCGCGCCACCGCGACCTCGCCGGGATGGAAGCGCTCGCCGTGCTCGGTGAACAGCGCCGCCATGTCGACGCCGAGACCTTCGGCGAACTGGCTGAAGCGGTCGTAGGTGAGCGCCATCAGCCCGCGCTCGACCTTCGAAACCGTGGAAATCGCCAGGCCCGAACGCTCCGCGACCTCCGCCAGCGTCAGACCTCGAATCATGACGCAACTGGCGCAGCCGCTCGCCCATGCGGGCGCGCCGGTCGTCGCGCATCGGCCGTGATTCCAGGCGGCTTGTCCATGGCCTGCGATCTTATCCGCGGGCCGCGATTCGGTCCACAATGTTTTCCGATGGGAAAATTCGTGTTTTCCAATCGGAAAACGTTTGCTAGGCTCCCTTACGAAAGGGGAGGGACATGGCCGAGGAAGCAGCCAGGTTCGACATCGTGGTCGTCGGCGCAGGCATCGCCGGCGCATCCGTCGCGAGCGAACTGGCGGGCGAGGGGCTGCGGGTGGCGCTTCTCGAGCGCGAGTCCCAACCGGGCTATCATTCCACCGGCCGTTCCGCGGCGCTGTTTTCGGAAACCTACGGACCGGCGCCAGTCCGCGCCCTGTCGCGCGCATCCGGCCGCTTCTTCCGCGCCACGCCTGAAGGATTTGCCGAGCACCGGCTGCTGAACCCGCGCGGCGTGATGATGATCGGGCGGGCTGACCAGGCCGGGGCCCTCGAAAGCCATGCCGCGGCCGTTTCCGGTCAAGACGGCGTCAGCGTCATCGACGGACGCGGAAACCAGGCGTCTGATGCCGCTGCTGCGGGAAGACTACATTGCGGGCGCGGTCTACGAGCGAGACGCCAGCGACATCGACGTGCATGCGCTTCATCACGGCTATCTGCGCCGTTTCCGCGCCGCCGGCGGAATCCTGGTCACGAACTGCGAAGTGCAGGCACTCGCCCGCGACGGTGACGGCTGGCGGCTCGAAACACGGAAGGGCGTGTTCCAGGCGCGCACGGTCATCAACGCGGCAGGCGCGTGGGCGGACGAACTTGCCGTGCTTGCCGGCGCTCGCCCGGTCGGACTGGTGCCGAAGCGCCGCACCGCGCTGGTCGTCGCGGCGCCGCCCGCCCCCGACGTCGCGCATGCGCCGATGGCCGTCGACATCGACGAGCGCTTCTACCTCAAGCCCGACGCGGGAAGACTGCTGATCTCGCCGGCCGACGAGACGCCAATGCCGCCGTCCGACGTGCAGCCCGACGAGATGGACATCGCGATTGTGCGTCGATAGCATCCAGACCGCGTTCGACCTCGACATCCGCCACATCGAGAACAAGTGGGCCGGCCTCAGGAGCTTCGTCGCCGACAAGGCCCCGGTGGCCGGCTTCGACCCGCTTGTATCCGGCTTCTTCTGGCTGGCCGGGCAGGGCGGCTACGGCATCCAGACCGCGCCGGCGCTGGCACGAACCGCCGCCGCGCTTGTCATGAACAAACCCATCCCCGCCGACATCGCCGAAAAGGGCGTCAAGGCGGCGGACCTCGATCCCGGCCGCCTTGCGAGCGTCCGGGTCTCCTTCAGGGAGCAACGATAACGAACCGCAACGGGTCAATGGGAGATAGGACAATGAAATTCAGATACCTGCTGGCGGGGCTTGCCGCGCTCGCATCCGCCACCATGGCGCACGCCGCCGACTGGAACCCTCCGGTCCGATCAAGCTCGAGATCGGCTTCGACGCCGGCGGCGAGACCGACACGCTCGGGCGCGTCATCGCCAAGCAAATGTCCGAGCAGACCGGCTGGAACGTCGTCGCCGAAAACAAGCCGGGCGGTGGCGGCATCGCCATGTTCACCCAGGTCGCGGTGGCCAAGCCCGACGGGCTGACGATCGGCATGGGCGTGTCGATGCCGGTGCTCGTCAACCTCGTGCTGCGCAAGGACGAGCTGCCGTTCGATCTCGACAGCTTCACCTACCTTGCGACCGTGGCGCGGGCGCAGCTCGCGCTGGTCGCCAAGGGCGATGCCCCTTTCGACGATCTGGCCGGGCTCGTCGACTATTCCAAGAAGAACGATGGCGCGCTGATTGCGTTCGACGCCAAGCCGCAGGAACTGCTGATGCAGTATGTCGGCAAGCAGGCCGGCACCCAGTTCAGGATGGTGGCGACGAAGGGCAGTGCCGAGTCGATCCAGGAACTGCTGGGCGGGCATGTGGCGGCCGGCTTCGCGGCGGGCGCGCACATTCCCTACCTGAAGAACGGCGACCTCAAGATGATCGCCAGCGGCAATGCCAGCCGCCACAGCTACGCGCCGGACACCAAGACCGTGCAGGAGCAGGGATTCGACATCTATGTCGATCCGTATTTCTACATCGCGGCTCCGGCCGGCCTGCCGGACGACGCCAAGCAGGCGCTTTCGGCGGCGCTGCATGCGGCCATCAACTCGGATGCGACGAAGACGGCGATCGTCAACGCCATGCAGACCGAGCCGAGCGACCTCGGGCCGGACGGCACCCGCAAGATGATGGATGACGGGCTCGCCAACGTGAAGAAGCTGTTCGGCAAGTGACGGCTTCGCCGGCCGAGCCTTTCATGCCCGGCCGGCAGCTTCGCGGAACGGAGGAAGCGGGACACCAATGACGGCCAATCGAATATCCGGCCTGGCGGTCGCCGCGTTCGGCCTGCTGCTTTTGTGGCTCGTCATTCCGGCCAACACCGAAAGCGCCGATTACGGCATGCAGCCGAGCACGATCCCGAACCTCTGCGCCGGGGCGCTGCTGCTGTTCGGCCTGGCGCAGGCGGCGTTTCCGGCCGGAGCGGTGAAGATCGCCGGGCGAGAGCATTTGCGGGTGGCAATGTTCGCGGCGACCGCCTTCCTCGCGCTGTGGGGGATGAGTGTGCTCGGCTTCGTGGTCGCCGCACCGCTGTTCGCGCTGGCGGTGATGCTGCTGGTCGGAGAGCGGCGCCCGATCTGGATCGCCGCGGGCGTCGTCGCGGTGCCGGGGATCATCTGGCTGGTCGCCGTGCCGCTGCTCGACCGCACGCTGCCATGAGCTGATCCGCCGCCATGGTTCCTTTCGACACCGTTCTCGCCGGACTTGGCGACGCGTTCACCCTGACGAACCTCCTGTTCGTGATCGCGGGCGTGGCTGCGGGGCAACTGGTCGGCGCGCTGCCCGGCATCGGGCCGGTGATGGCGATCGCCATCGCCATACCGTTCACCTTCGCCCTGGCGCCGCTGCCGGCCATCTCCTTCCTCGTCGGGGTGATGAAGGGCGGGCTCTACGGCGGCTCGATTCCCGCGATCCTCGTCAACACGCCGGGCACGCCCGATGCCGCCGCGACCGCGCTCGACGGCCACCCGCTGGCCCGGAAGGGCAAGCCGGTCAAGGCGACCAAGATGGCGCTCTATTCCTCCGTCACCGGCGACACGTTCAGCGACATCGTGCTGATCACCGTGTCGGCGCCTCTGGCTATCGTGGCGCTGAAGATGGGACCGGTGGAGATTTGCGCGCTGCTGGTGTTCGCCTTCTCCGTCATGTCGGGGCTGGTCGGCGATTCCGTGATCAAGGGACTGATCGCGGCGGCGTTCGGCCTGTTGTGCGCCACGGTCGGGCTCGATCCCGAGCATGGCACGCCGCGCCTCTATTTCGGCTATTTCGAGCTGTTCGACGGCCTGCCGTCTGACCGCCGTCGCAATCGGCACGCTGGCCGTCGGCGAAATCTTGCGGCGGCTGGCGGTGATGGGCGGCGACGTTTCGCCGGCGATCGACGTGCCGGATCGGCAGGACCCCGCCGATACCCGGGTCTCCTGGGCGGAATACTGGGGCTGCCGCTTCACCATCCTGCGCGGCGCGGTCATCGGCACGATACTGGGGGCGATCCCCGGCATCGGCTCCACCGCCGCGGCCTTCATGAGCTACGCCTCGGCCAAGCAGGCGTCGAAAGAGCCCGAAACCTTCGGCACCGGCAACATTCACGGCGTGGCGGCGACCGAAGTCGGCCAACAGCGCGGTGATGGGCGCCAACCTCATTCCGCTTCTGGCCATCGGCATTCCCGGCAGCATCTCGGCGGCGCTGCTGATCTCGGCCTTCAAGATCCACGGCGTCCAGCCGGGCCCCCTGCTGTTCCAGGAGCAGGGCCGCCTGATCTACGGGCTGTTCGGCGCGATGATGATGGCGAACCTTGCAAATCTCGTGGTCGGGCAGGCCAGCCTGCGGCTGTGGACGCGGGTGATCGCGGCGCCGGAATCGCTGATCTTCGCGTCGTCGCTGCTGCTGTGCTTCACCGGCGTCTACATGTCGACCGGCGGGATATTCGGCGTCGCGGTGATGCTCGTCTTCGCGGTTGTCGGCTACGCCATGAACGTGCTGGGATACCCGATCGTGGTCTTCATCATCGCGTTCTTCCTTGGAAAGCAGTTCGAGTTGTCGCTGGGGCAGTCGCTGGTCATCCTGAGAGGCGATCCGCTTGCCCTTGCGGCACATCCGATCGCGCTTTCCTTGCTCGTTCTCAGTGGCGTATCAGTATGGTGGCTCGGGTGGCGGCCGCGCAGACGCGCCGCTTTGGCAGGGGAGTAACGCGTGTTGAGCGGATTCGCATCGACCTGGAACGTTGATTGTGGCTTCGACGTCGAAAGGGTCGTCGCGTGATCGCGTTCGTTCCTGCCATCTCGCTGATCCTGCTGGTTTCCGGTGCCGCACTCGCCTACGTGATCGGCGCCTCCGCGGTTCTGGCGTTCCTGGCCACCGACAACACCCGCTACCTCGCCATCCTGCCGCAGCAGATCTTTTCCAAGATCGACGTCTTCGCGCTGATGGCGATGCCGCTGTTCATCCTGGCCGGCGAGATCATGAACCGCGGCGGCATCACGCGGGCGCTCATCGACCTGTCGATGGCGTTGGTCGGCCGCCTGCGCGGCGGTCTCGGCCACGTCAACATCATGACCAGCGTGTTCTTCGCCGGCATTTCAGGCTCGGCGGTGGCCGACGCGGCTGCCCTTTCCAACACGCTGGTGCCGGCGATGCGCGAGCGCGGCTATTCCGACACCTATTCGGCCGCCATCACGGCCGCTTCGTCCATCATCGGGCCGATCGTGCCGCCGTCGATCATCCTGATCTTCTACGGAGCGCTGATGAGCACGTCGGTGACGGCGCTGTTCCTGGCCGGCATCTTGCCCGGCCTGCTGCTCGCCGTGGCCCTGTTCATCGTCAACGCCATCTATGCCTGGCGCGAGGGCCATCCGAAGGTCGAGAAGGGCGAGGCGCCGCCGCTGCTGCCGACGATCGCGCGCTCGCTGCCGGCGCTGGTGCTGCCGTTCATCATCGTCGGCGGCATCGTGTTCGGCTGGATGACGCCGACTGAGGCGGCTTCCGTCGCGGTGTTCGCCGCGCTCGCCGCCGCCTCCTTTTACGAGGGGCTGACGCGCGAGGCGGTGTTCGACAGCCTGCGCCGCACGGCCGCACTTTCCGGCTCGATCTTCATGATCATCTCGGCCATTGCCGCGCTCGGCCATCTCGGCGCGCTGGAGCGGCTGCCCGAGGCGATCTCGGCGCTGGTCATCAATCTCGGGCTCGGCCCGGTCGAGTTCATGATCGTCATGAACGTGCTGTTCCTGCTGGCCGGCATGGTGCTCGACGTGCCGGTCGCGCTGGCGCTGCTGGTGCCGCTGCTTGCGCCGGTGGCGCTGGCGCAGGGTGCCAACCCCGTTCATCTCGGCATCGTGATCTGCTTCAACCTGTGCATCGGGCTGGTGTCGCCGCCGCTCGGCGGGTGCCTGCTCGTCGTCTCGGCGGTGACGAAGACGAACTACTGGCAGCTCGCCCGCGCGATCATCCCCTTCGTGCTCGTCGAGGTGGTCGTACTGGCGCTGCTGATCGCAGTGCCGGAAATCAGCCTGGCAATTCCGCGCGCCTTCGGCATCGGCGGCTAGAAGGCGGAACGCGGAGACTACGGGGAACCACTTGACCAACAACCGAACGCATCATCAGGAGGACTGAACATGAAGCTTTCCCATCTCGTCAGCGCGGCGGCACTCGCCGTCGCCATCGGCATCGCCGGCCCGGCCGCGGCCAAGGTCAAGGTGGCGCTCGACAGCCCGCCCGACCTGCAGGGTTCCGGCTCGTATGTGTGGGCGCACGCCTTCACCACCTATCTCAACGAGCACGGCATGGAGACCGAGGAATACCAGCGCGGCGCGCTCGGCGGCGACGACGAGCTGTTTGACCAGGTCAGCCAGGGCCTGCTCGAGGTCTCGATGTCGCCCCTCAACATCGTCGCCTCGCTCGACAACCTCATCTACGGCCTTCGCCTGCCCTATTTCTTCGATGGCATGGAAGACGTCGACAAGGCGCTCTACGACGGTGGCATGCTCGACAAGATCAACGAGAAGCTGACGCCCGGCGGCGTGCGCGTCGCGGCCGTCGACACGGTCGGCCAGGGCAGCGGCATCTTCAACACCAAGCACCCGGTCGCCAAGATGTCGGACATGTCGGACCTGCGCATGCGCGCGCTCGACGAAAGCCAGATCGAGCTGTTCAAGGCGTGGGGGTCGACCGGCACCATCGTCAGCTGGGCCGAGGTGCCGAACGCGCTGCAGACCGGCGTCGCCGACGGCTACCTCAACCCGCCGATCGTGCCGCTGCTGTTCGGCCATACCGACTTCATCAAGTATTTCACCGACGCCGAGATCTCGCCGTCGCTGAGAATCGCGATCATGTCCGAAGATTGGTACAGCGGCCTGTCCGATGAAGACCGCGCGACGGTCGATGCCGCAATCGAGGCCGCCAACAAGGCGAACCGCGACTGGTTGAAGGGCCAGGACGCCGTCTTCGGCAAGCTCAAGGATGCCGGCGTCACCATCACCGACCTGTCCGACGACGCCCGCGCGGAGTTCGTCAAGGCGTCGCAGACGACCTACGACAGCGGACTCATCTCGGCCGATCAGCTCGAGATGTGGCGCAAGGCCAAGGGCGAGTAGAGACAGATGCGGGCAATCGCCTGGCTTTCCCGTCTGTCCGACGGGATCAACCGGATCGCGCTTCGCGGCGCGGTCCTGGCGGTGCTGGTCATGGCCGGCGCCGCCGCCTACCAGGTGATCGCCCGCTACATCTTCGATTCGCCGCCGATCTGGACCGAGGAACTGGCGCGCCGGGCCATGGTGTGGGCCGGCATGCTGGGCGCCTCGGTCGCCTTCCACGAAAAATCCGATCCGACGCTGTTTCCGGGCATGCTGGCGCTGACCACCGGCATGGGCAAGCTGCTCGCGATCGTCCGCGCCGCCGGCGTGCTGATCTTCGCCGTGCCGGTGCTCTACTATTCGCTGTTCGGGCCGGGCATGAACCTGGCGCGCGGCTTTCTCGGCCGCAGCCTCGAGCGACAGGGCGAGATGCTGCCGATCCCGATGATCTGGTTCACCGCGGCCGTTCCGGTCGCCTTCGTCATCATCGTCATTCATGTCGTGGCGAGCCTGGCGGTGCATCTGACCGCCAGGCGGCCGCTCGAACCCGCAAAGGAAGAAATCCCCATATGAAGCTCTTCATCGCCAGCCTGAGCACGGAGACGAACTCGTTCTCTCCGCTGCCGACGGGATTTCTCAGTTTCGAGGAAGGCGCCATCGCGCACGGCGACGCCTCGCGGGGCCCCGTGCAGTACTGGTCGGCACCGATGGTGATCTGGCGCGAGGCCGGCGAAGCAAGGGGTTGGGAGGTCGCCGAGAGCCTGACCGCGCACGCGCAGCCGGCCGGCCCGACGGTGCGCGATGTCTATGAATCCTTCCGCGACGAGATCGTGCGCGACCTCAAGGCGGCGATGCCCGTCGACGTCGTGCTGCTGTCGCTGCACGGCGCGATGATCGCCGACGGCTACGACGATTGCGAGGGCGACCTGATCGCGCATTGCCGCGAGGTCGTCGGCCCCGATGCCGTCATCGGCGGCCTGCTCGACCCGCACTGCCATCTCACCGAACAGATGCTGACCAAGGCGACGCTGCTCGTCGCCTACAAGGAATATCCGCACGTCGACATTCCCGACCGGGCGCGCGACCTGTTCGCGCTCGCGGCCGACGCCGCCGAGGGCAAGACGAAGCCGGTGATGCGCGAGTTCGACTGCCGCATGATCTGCGCCATGCACACGCCCTACGAGCCGATGCGCACCTTCGTCGACATGCTGAAGGACCGCGAGGCCGAAGACGGCGTGTTGTCGCTGTCGCTGGCGCACGGCTTTCCGTGGGGCGACCATCCCCGTGTCGGCGCGCGAATGCTGGCGATCACCGACGGCGACGCCGACAAGGCGAGCGCAATGGCCGAGGAGATCGGCCGGCATCTCTTCTCGCTGCGTCACGAGATCATGCGGCCCTATCCCGACATGGCCGGCGCGCTCGAGCGGGCGGCCGGCTCCAACAAGGGCCCGGTCGTGCTGGCCGACGTGTCCGACAATGCCGGCGGCGGTGCGCCGAGCGACGCCACCTTCCTGCTCAAGGAGATGCTCGACCGCGGCGTGAGAGACGCCGTCACGGGCATCTACTGGGACCCGATCGCGGTGCGCATCTGCCGCGAGGCGGGCGAGGGCGCGACGCTGAACCTCAGGCTCGGCGGCAAGTGCGGGCCGATGTCGGGCGACCCGCTCGATCTCACCGTGACGGTGAAGAAGCTCGCAAGCGGACTCTCCCAGCATTTCGGCGAACTCGCCTCCGCGCTTGGCGAGATGGTGTGGCTGGAGGCCAACGGCATCGACATCGTCGTCAACGACACCCGCACCCAGACCTTCCATCCCGAAGCCTTCACCGGGCTCGGGATCGATCTCGACACCCGCAAGATCGTGTGCGTGAAATCCTCCCAGCATTTTCATGCGGGGTTCGCGCCGATCGCCTCGGAAGTCATCCACGTTGCAACGCCGGGCTCGATCACGCCCGACTATGCCAACATCCCCTATACCAAGCGTGCGCCGAACTACTGGCCCAAGGTGGAGAACCCGTTTCAATGACCAATTCGCTGATTGCCGCCCGCGACCGCTTCTCAGAGCGCCATCCCGAGCAGCGCGTGATGCTCGGCGGACGCGAGTGGGGCGTCGTCGAGGCCGGCTCCACGGGTCCGGTGCTGGTGCTGATCCCCGGCACGCTCGGGCGCGGCGACATCTTCTGGCAGCAGATCGAGGCGCTGCAGGACCGCGCACGCATCGTCACGGCGGTTTATCCCGCTGCCGGCGGCGTGCCCGAATGGGCCGACGATCTCGCCGAGTTGTTCGGCAGGCTCGGCATCGAGAAGGCGACGGTGCTCGGCTCCTCGCTCGGCGGCTTCCTGGCGCAGTATTTCGCGGCGAAATATCCGCAGATGACGGAACGCCTGATCGCGGCCAACACGCTTCACTCGGTCGCCGAGGTGAAGACCAAGCCGCCCTACAGTTCCGACCTCGACGCCGCACCGATCGACGAACTGCGCAAGGGGTTCGGCATGGGCCTCGGCGCCTGGAAGGAGGCGCATCCCGACCAGGCCGAACTGGTCGAGCTGCTGATGGCCGAAGTCGGCGGGCGCATCCCCGAAGCCGAGCTGCGTCAGCGGCTGAAGGCGCTGAAGAACGGGCCCGAGCTGCCGGACATCGAGATTCCGCGCGAGCGGATCACGACCATCGAAGGCGCGGACGATCCGCTGATCCCGCCGGCCATGCGCGAGGCGGTGCGCGAACGGCTGAAGCCCGGCGTCGCCTACAAGTTCGCCTGGGGTGGACACTTCCCCTATGTCGTGCGGCCTGCCGCCTACACCTCGCTGCTGGAAGAGCAGCTCGGCCTTTCCGTCACCGGCGAAAGCTGGGGCAACGGAGCCGTGCGCGAGAAATGATCGTCCTTTCGGAAGCCGACATTGCGCGGCTGCTGCCGATGGCGGACGCCATAGAGGTGGTGGAGAAGGTGATGGTGGCGGTGTCGGCGGGCAAGGCCGAGCTGCCGCTGCGCTCGATCATGAAGGTCGGCGGACCCAACATGATGGGCATCATGCCGGGCTCACTCGGAGAACCGGCCTGCTACGGTGTCAAGCTGGTCAGCCTGTTCCCTGACAATCCAGCGGCCGGCTATTCCTCGCACCAGGGCGCGGTCGTGCTGTTCGAGGCCGAACACGGCTCGGCGGTGGCGATGATGAATGCCGGGCTCCTGACGGCGGTTCGCACGGCCGCGGCGAGCGCGGTCGCCACCCGCGCGCTGGCGCAGCCGGACGGGCGCGTGATGGCGATCGTGGGGACCGGCGAGCAGGCCGAGCATCACCTGGAAGCCATGCTGGAGGTGAAGCCGTCGATCGGCGGAAGTGCGGATCGTCGGCCGCCGGGCGGAAAAGGCGGAAGAGTTCGTCGCCCACGCCCGCAAGAAGCATCCGCACATCGATTTCGTCGCCGGCACCGACGTTCGTTCCTCGGTGGACGGGGCAGAACTCGTGTGCACCGTCACGAACGCCGCCGAGCCGGTGCTTTTCGGCGACTGGATCGCGCCCGGAACCCATCTCAACGTGGTCGGCGCCTCGATCCCGTCGAAGCGCGAGATCGACGAAGACCTGGTGGCCAAGTCGGCGCTCTTCGTCGACTACCGCCCCTCGACATTCGCGCAGGCCGGCGAGGTCATCGGCGCGCTGGAGAGCGGGCGCATCCGCAAGGACCACGTGCTGGGCGAGATCGGAGAAGTCGTCGCCGGAACGGTGAAGGGCCGCTCCTCGCCCGAGCAGATCACGCTCTATCGCTCGCTCGGCATCGCCGCGCAGGACCTCGCCTGCGCCCACCATTGCATGGTGAAGGCCAGGCAGATGGGGCTGGGCGTCGAGGCGAAACTGGACTGACTAGGGGTCGCCTCTTTCGACGCATCTCGGCGCGGGCGAGCATGTAGGTCTCGGCCGCTATCATGTGATCGTGCATGATCCTTTCGGCGTCCGCCGCATCGCCGCGCTTGATCGCCCGCAACAGCCGCACCTGGTAGCTCAGCCCGCTCTCGCGCAGATCCGGATTCGGTTCGGCGTAGATCTCGCGGCACACCGCCATGTCACGCAGCAGGCTGACCAGGAAGCTGCAGGTGAAGCCGAGCAGCCGGTTCTCCGAATGGCGCGCGAGCTCTGCATGGAAGTCGAGCTCGGCCATGCGCTGCGCATATTCCTCCTCGACGGTCTTCGGCTCCTCCTCGTAGAGGCGGATCGTCGCCTCCAGTTCGGCGAAGCCCTCCGGCGACAGCCTGCCGGCGACGCTCGCGGCCAGCTGCGGCTCCAGCACCTTGCGGATGGCGTAGATGTCGGCGATCGAGGGCGGGCGGAACAGGAAGAGATTGTCGAGAAGCTGGATCGCGGCGGCCGGATCGACGCTGGAGACGAACACGCCGCCGCCGGGCCCGGTCTTCGACACCGTCAGCCCCTGCGCTTCCAGCACCTTCTGGGCCTCGCGCATGGTGCCGCGCGAAACGTCGTGCGTGTCCGGATCGAGCCATTCGTGCGGAAGCCGGTCGCCGGGGACAAGTCCCTTTTCCAGGATCAGGTCGCGGATCCGGTCGGCGACGATGTCGGGCCGCTTCCGGCGGCGCTTCACCGCGGGAAGGTCGGGAACCAGTGCGAGCTCGTTCGGCTGGTCGGGCATCATTCCTCGTCGAGAGAATGCGGATGGTAGCAGGCGGCGAGATGGTTCGGGCTGGCCGGGCGCGCCTTCCAGCGGCGGATAGGCCTGCAGGCACTCGTCCGTGCCACGCGGGCAGCGGGCATAAAACGGGCAACCCGGCGGCGGATTGTAGGGGTCGGGCAGTTCCGTGTCGGCATCCTCGGGGATCATCGAACGCTTTCCGGGCGCGGGCGCGGAACTGAGCAGCAGGTGGGTATAGGGATGGCGCGGCGCCGAAAACACCTGCCGTGCCGGGCCGATCTCGGAGATATGGCCGAAATACATGACCGCCACGCGGTCGCTGACGCTTTCGACCACCGACAGGTCGTGGCTGATGAAGACGTAGGTCAGGCCGAAGCGCTGCTTCAGGTCGTCGAGGATGTTGAGGACCTGCGCCTGCACCGAGACGTCGAGCGCCGACACCGGCTCGTCGAGCACGATGAGCTGCGGATCGGCCGCGAGCGCGCGGGCCACGCCGATGCGCTGTGCCTGCCCGCCTGAGAATTCGTGCGGATAGCGGTCGAGGAATTCAGGCGACAGGTTGACCGCGTCCATCAGCTCCTCGAGCCGTTTTCCGCGCGCCGGCCCTGTCCATGCCGAGCAGATGGATCAGCGGCGCCTCGAGGATGGCGCGGATGGTCTTGCGCGGGTTGAGCGAGGCAAGCGGGTCCTGGAACACGTACTGGATCTTGCGGGCGAGCGCGCGCGGATCGTCCCTGGCCTCGGCGACGAGATCCCGTCCTTCGAAGGTGATCGTGCCGCCGGTCGGCCGGTCGAGCCCGACGATCAGCCTGGCCAGCGTCGATTTTCCGCAGCCGGACTCGCCGACCACGCCGAGCGTCTCGCCCTTGCGGACGTCGATCGAGACTTTCTGGACCGCATGCACGGCGGGCAATTTCGTGCCGAACAGCGTGCGGCCGCCGCCGAAAATACGCTCGGCCTCGGTGATTGCGAGAAGAGGCGCCTCAGACATCTTCGCCAGGCTCCGTCAGCGGATGGATGCAGCGCACCTCGCGCCCCGGCCCGAAGCCCGACAGCGGTATTTCGCCCTCGCGGCAATCGGCCTGCGCACGCGGGCAGCGCGGCGCGAAGGCGCAGCCTTCCGGCAGTCGGTTGACGACCGGCGGGCGGCCCTCGATGGCGTCGAGGCGGCGCTCCGGCTCGCCCAGGACCGGCACGCAATCGATCAGCTTGCGAGTGTAGGGATGCGCCGGGCTCGACAGGATCTCCTCGGTCGTCGCCGTTTCGACGATGCGGCCGGCATACATGACGGCCACTCGATCGCAGATCGCCGAGACCACGCCGAAATCGTGGGTGATGAACAGGATCGCGGCCTCGCGCTCGCGCTGCAGCGTGTTGAGCAGCGACAGGATCTGCGCCTGCACGGTGACGTCCAGCGCCGTCGTCGGCTCGTCGGCAATGACGACCCGCGCGTCGTTGGCGAGCGCCATGGCGATGCAGACGCGCTGGCGCATGCCGCCCGAAAGTTCGTGCGGATAGGATTTCAGCCGCTCGGAAGGATTTGGAATCCGCACCAGCGCCAGCAATTCCTCCGCCTTCCTCGTCGCTTCGGCGTGGCGGAGCGGCTGGTGCACCCGGATCGATTCGCGAAGCTGGTCGCCTACGGTGAACAGCGGGTGGAGCGTCGACAGCGGGTCCTGGAAGACGTGGCTGACGGCCTTGCCGCGCAGATGACGGATGCGCTCGTCGCTGGCGGCGAACAGATCCTCGCCGTCGAGCCATGCCGCGCCGCCGGTAATGCGGCCGGGCGGCGTCGGCACGAGGCCCATGATGGACATCGCGGTCACCGACTTGCCGGAGCCGGACTCGCCGACGATGCCGAGGCACTCGCCGTCCCTCAGCTGGAGATCTACCCCGCCGACGGCGTGGAAGGTGTCGCTGCCGATGCGGAATTCCGTGCGCAGGCCGACGAGGTCGAGGATCGCGTTCTCGTCCGGGATCATGTCGGGCACCTCGTCGCGCACGATCGCGGTGCGGGCGACGGGCCGCGTCAGCGCACCGGACTTCAGGCGCGGGTCGAGCACGTCGCGCACGCCGTCGCCGAGCAGATTGATGCTCATGACGAGGACGAAGATCACCAGGCCCGGCATGATCGACACGTGCGGCGAGGTGAACAGCACCTTGCGCCCGTCGCCGAGCATGGAGCCGAGGTCGGCCTGCGGCGGCTGCGCGCCGAGCCCGAGGAAGGAGAGGCCGGCGGTCTCCAGGATCATCCAGCCGATCGTGGTCGACATGGTGATGATGATGACCGGCATGACGTTGGGCAGGATTTCGCCGAACAGGATGCCGGTGTTCGACTTGCCGGACAGCCGCGCGGCGTCGACGAATTCGCGGCGGGCGAGACCGATGGTGATGCCGCGTATGTTGCGCGCAAAGAACGGGATGTTGACGACGGCGATGGCGTAGAGCGCGTTGAGCAGGCCGGGACCGAGCACGGCGACGATTGCCAGCGCCAGCAGGATGTACGGAAACGCCATGACCATGTCGATGCCGCGCATCAGCAGGTTGTCGGTGCGGCCGCCGACATAGCCCGCCACCAGCCCGATCAGCGAGCCGAAGAAGGCGGCGATCAGCGTCGCCGACACGCCTACGGCGAGACTGACGCGGGTGCCCCAGACCAGCCGCGAGAGGATGTCGCGGCCGAGTGCGTCGGTGCCGAGCAGATGGCCTGCCGTGAGCGGGCCGTGCAGCCGGTCGGCTGGCGCGGTGGCGTCCGGGTCGGGCAGGGGAAGAAGCGGTGCTGCGAGCGCGATCAGCACGATCAGCACCAGGATCACCAGCCCGACCGTTGCGAGCTGGTTGTTGAGCAGCAGCCGCATGGCGCCCGGCCGGCTGCCGGATTCGCGCTCGCGCGGCTTCATGGGGGCGGCCGCGTCCGCCATCAGCGCAGCCTCGGGTCGAGCAGGGTCTGCACGACGTCGGCCAGAAGGTTGAACAGCACGTAGGCCGCCGCGACGACGAGCACGCCGCCCTGAACGAGAAGCAGGTCGCGCGTCGAGATGGCGTTGACCAGCATCGACCCGATGCCCGGCCACTGGAAGACGGTCTCGATGTAGACCGCGCCGCCGAGCACGAAGCCGGCCTGGATGCCGATGACCGGTATGACGCTGACGAGCGCCGCCTTGAAGGCGTGCTTGTAGATGACCTTTCGCTCCGGCAGCCCCTTGGCGCGGGCGGTGCGGATATAGTCCTGGCGCAGGACTTCCAGCATGGCGGTGCGGGTCAGCCGGGCGATGACGCCGGTCGCCACCACGGCCAGCGTGATCGACGGCATGGCGAGATGGCGCAGCAGGTCGAGCAGGTCGCCGCCGCCATAGATGGCGTACATGCCGCTCGCCGGGAACAGCCGGATCTTGACGGCGAAGACGAGGATGAAGAGCAGGCCGAGCCAGAAGGACGGCGTCGAGATGCCGATCAGCACCAGCACGGTGACGATCTTGTCGGTCCAGCCGAACTGCCGGACGGCCGAGACGACGCCGGCGATCAGGCCGAGGATGGAGCAGATGACGAGCGACGTGCCGGCCAGCACCAGCGTGGCGGAAAAGCGCTCCAGCACCTCGTCGATGACCGGGCGGTTGAGCGCATAGGAGCGGCCGAAATCGCCATGCAGGAGGTTGCCGAGCCAGATGAAGTATTGCTCGACCAGCGGCTTGTCGAGGCCGAGTTCGCTGTTGATGCGGGCGACGTTTTCGGGCGTGGCGTAGGAGCCGAGGATCGCGGTGGCGGGGTCCCCGGGGATCATCGCCATGATGCCGAAGACGATGATCGACAGGCCCAGCAGGACCGGGATCATGGCCAACAGGCGCTTGGCGATGTAGGCGGCCATTCGGGCTCCCCGTTCGTCGAAAGCACTGAAGCGGCCGGCGCCCGGAAGCGCCGGCCGGGATCATGCTACTGCTTGCTGACGTCGTGCAGCAGCAGGAAGGCCGAGGGCTCCAGCGAGAAGTTCTTCACGCTGGCGGCCGCGGCGGCGATCTGGTTGCCGTTGGCCACGAACGCCCACGGCGCGTCGTCGTAGACGATCTGCTGCATCTTCTTGTAGAGCTCGGCGCGCTCCGACTGGTCGGTCGACTGGCGAGCCTTTTCGAGCAGCTTGTCGACTTCGGGGTTGGAATAGTAGCCCGAGTTGAAGCCGCCCTTGTCGGGGAATGCTTCCGAGCGGAGCGCCAGGAAGGGCAGCGTGTCGGGATCGTTGGTCGTCCACGACATCTCGGCCATGTCGCCCTTGCCTTCGAGACCCGGGTTCACCGTGCTGAGGAAGGTGTTCCACTCATAGGTCTCGATCTCGACGTGGAGGCCGACGGCCTCGAGATCGGCCTGGATCGCGGTTCCCATCGGTACCGGATCGAGCATCGACGAGCCCCCTTCGGTGACCAGGAACTTGACGTTCGCGCCCTCGGCACCGGCCTCCTTGAGGAGCTGCTTGGCCTTGTCCGGATCGTAGGGATAGGGCTTCAGGCTGCCGTCGTAGGCCCAGCCGAAGGCCGGCGGAATCGGCCCCGCCGCAACCGTCGCGGTGCCCTGCAGGATGTCGTCGACGATCGCCTTCTTGTTGATGGCGTAGTTGACCGCCTGGCGCACGCGCTTGTCGGCCATCGGGCCGTCCTTGGCGTTGAGGATCAGGAACCAGATCTGCGGCGTGCCCTGCTCGTAGATCTCGTAGTCAGGGCTCTCCTTGAACTGGGAGATGTTGTCCGGGGGAACCTCGACCAGAAGGTCGATGCCGCCCGACAGCATCTCGGCCACGCGGGTGTTGGCGTCGGTGATCGGGCGGAACACGACGGCCTGCAGCGACGGCGCCCCGTCCCAGTAATCCTCGTTGCGCTCCACCACGACGCGCGTGTTGGACTGCCACTCGACGAATTTGAAGGCTCCGGTGCCCGACGGATGGCGGCCGAAATCCTTGCCGTATTCCTTCACCGCCGCCGGCGAGACGATCAGGCCGGTGGGATAGGCGAGGTTCGACAGAAATGGCGCGAACGGCTCCTTGAGCGTGAACTTCACGGTCAGCGGATCGACCGCCTCCACGCTGTCGATCGCCGAGAAGAAGAACGACAGCGGGAACGGCCCGGTGTCGTGATAGGGGTTGTCGTCCTTCAGCATGCGCTCGAAGTTGAACTTCACCGCGTCGGCGTTGAAGTCGGACCCGTCGTGGAACTTCACCCCGTCGCGCAGGTGGAAGGTGTAGACCTTGCCGTCGTCGGAAATGTCCCAGCTCCTGGCGAGCGCAGGCTCGACCTCGAGCGTGCCGGACTTGTAGCGCACCAGGCCGTCATAGATGTTCATCAGGATGCGAAAATCGTTGACGGCGGTGTCGACGTGGGGGTCCAGCGATTTCGGCTCGGCGATCTGGCCGACCACGAGAACGTTGGGAGGCGTCTGGGAAAAGGCCGGGCTCGCCAGCATCATCGACACGGCTGCAACGGCGGCAGCCAGGATGGTCTTCATGGCAGTCTCCTTCTTTGCAGGTCGCGCCAATTAATTCGTATAATTTGCATTTGCGCAAGCATTTATCATAATCAATGTGTTCGCTGTGAAGGCACTCGCCTTGTCCGCGGCGGCAAGCAACCGAATCCGCGAGTGAAAATCATGGCTTCCCAAAGCGCCCCTAAGATCAACTCCGCGCGCCTGCGCCGCCTGCTGGATGGCGTCAACGGCTTCGGCCGCAACGAGGCGACCGGCGGTTTCAACCGCACCGGCTACTCCGACGCCGACATAGCGGTGCGCGACTGGTTCGCCGCGCAGATGGAAGCCGACGGGCTGAGCGTGCGCCGTGACGCGGCCAACAATCTGTTCGGCCGCTTCGGGCCGGCCGACGGCGCGGCGATCCTCGCCGGCTCGCATCTCGACACCGTGCCGGAAGGCGGCGCCTTCGACGGCTCGCTCGGCTGCTGCGTTGCGCTGGAATGCGTTCGCGCCATGAAAGAGGCCGGGTTGACGCCGAGGATGCCGGTCGAGGTGGTCGCCACCGCCGAGGAGGAGGGGCGCTTCGGCGGCATGTTCGGTTCGCAGGCGATTGCCGGCGTCGTCACCCGCGAGTGGATCCAGGCTGCCCGAGACGCCGACGGCGTGAAACTCGTCGACGCCATGAAGGCGCACGAGCTCGACGCCTTCGAGGCGCTCGGCGCGGCGCGGTCGCGCCAGGAGGTTCGGGCGTTTCTCGAACTGCACATCGAGCAGGGGCCGGTGCTGGAAAGCCGGAGCCTGCCGGTCGGCGTCGTGCACACGGTTGCCGGCGTGCGAAACCTGCGCGTCAGGTTGACGGGAACCGCCAATCATTCCGGCACGACGCCGATGCACCTGCGCGCTGACGCTTTCGCCGGGTTGGCATATGTCGCCTGCGCGTTCGGCGACATCATCGCGCGCCAGGGCGGCGAGAACACGCGCATCACCATCGGCAAGGCGGAGATCCGGCCGAACTTCATCCACACGATCCCGGGCGAGACGGAGTTCGTCATCAACATCCGCGACACCGACGCGGCAATCATCGACGCGGTACATGCGGCCGTCGTGGAACGCATCGGCGAGGCCGCCTCGCGCAACAACCTCGAACACGAGGTCGTCGTGCAGAGCCGGCTGGCCCCTGTGAAGCTCGATCCCGAACTCGGCGCGGTGCTGCGGGAAGAGGCCGAAAGGCTCGGGCTGGAGGCGCTGTCGATGCCGTCGGGCGCCGGCCACGACGCCCAGACCATGCAATCGCTCTGCCCCTCGGCGCTGGTCTTCGTGCCGAGCCGCGGCGGCATCAGCCATTCGCCGGCCGAATGGACCGAATGGCCGGATATCGAAAAGGGCGCGGAACTGATGCTGGCCGCGCTGGTCAGGCTGTCGGGCGCCGCCTGAACTGCATTCTTCCCGCTGGTTCACCCGAATCCGGACGCTGAGTCTGGCTTGTCGCGCCGGAGCGCCCTATTCCGTGCCGGCAATAGCGAGGACGGAATGAACGCAAGCTACTCAACGACGAGTGTCGTCGACGGTCCGAAGGCATGGACGCGGCTGGCCATATCCGTGCTGCTGGCCACGATCGGCAGCGTCGGCATGTGGTCGATCGTGGTCGCCATGCCGGCGGTGGAAGCCGGCTTCGGCGTTGACCGCGCGACCTCCTCGCTCGCCTACACGGTGACCATGATCGGGTTCGCGCTCGGCAATGTCGTCATCGGCAGGCATGTCGACCGGTTCGGGATCGCGTTGCCGATCTCGGGCGCGGCGTTGGCGCTCGGCATCGGCTATTCGCTGGCCGGCGCGGCGCCCGTAATCTGGCTGTTCATCCTCGCGCAGGGACTGGTGGGGCTCGGTGCGGCCGCGACCTTCGGGCCGCTGGTCGCCGACGTCTCGCACTGGTTCCTCAAGCGCCGTGGCGTGGCGATGGCGGCCGCGGCAAGCGGCAATTACGTTGCGGGCGTCATTTGGCCGCCGCTCATCGAGCAGGTGATCGCCGGTCATGGCTGGCGTTTCGCCTATGTCGGGGTCGGCCTGTTCTGCGTCGCCACCATGATCCCGCTTGCACTGCTGTTGCGCCAGAAGCGGCCGCTGGAGGCGACGCCGATGCCCGGCGCCGCGCCTGCACCCAGCGGACAGAAGCAGATCGCGCTGTCGCCCCGCCAGTTGCAGACGCTGCTGGTGATTGCAGGCGTCGGCTGCTGCGTGGCGATGTCGATGCCGCAGGTGCACATCGTCTCCTACTGCGCCGGCCTCGGCTACGGCGTGGCGCGCGGCGCCGAGATGCTGTCGCTGATGCTTGCCGGCGGCATCGTCTCGCGGCTGGTTTCGGGCGCGGTCGCCGACCGGATCGGCGCGGTGAAGACGCTGCTCATAGGCTCGGTCGGGCAGTGCCTGGCGTTGATCCTCTACATCCCGTTCGACGGGCTCGCATCGCTATACGTCGTGTCGCTGATATTCGGGCTGAGCCAGGGCGGCATCGTGCCGTCCTACGCCATCATCGTGCGCGAATATCTTCCCGCCCGCGAAGCCGGCCAGCGCGTCGGCATCGTCATCATGGCGACGGTCGGCGGCATGGCGCTGGGCGGCTGGCTGTCGGGCTACATCTTCGACCTGACGGGCTCCTACACGGCGGCCTTCGTCAACGGCATCGCCTGGAACCTGATGAACATCACGATAATGCTGTTCGTGCTGTCGCGGACCGGGCGCCGCAGCGGCGGACCGGCAACCGCCGCCGCATAGTCCGAGGAGCGCCTCAGATGGCGGTGATACCGCCGTCGCAGGCCAGCGTCTGACCGGTCATGAAGCCGTTCTTCGGATCGGCGGCGAACAGGATGACCTCGACCACTTCCTCGACCTCGGCCAGCCGTTTCATCGGCACGCCGCGCACCAGTTCCTGGATCGCCAGTTCGCGATGCTCCTCGGGCGCGCGCTCGATCGTCGCCGTCACCATGGCCGTGCGTGCGAAGGACGGACACACCGCGTTCACGCGAATGCCCTTGGTGGCGTATTCGGCCGCCGCCGAACGCGTGAGGCCGACGACGCCGTGCTTGGCGGCGGAATAGACAGCCAGCTTCGGCGCGCCGGCAATGCCCGCCACCGAGGCGATGTTGACGATGGCGCCGCCCTTCTTGGTCTCGCGGAACTGCTTTTCCATTGCCGGGAGCTGATGCTTCAGCGCGAAGAATACGCCGAGCAGGTCGACCTCGAACACCTTGCGCGCCATGTCGGACGGCGTCGCCGGCAGCTTCGCCATGTCGTGGACGATGCCGGCATTGTTGAGCGCCACGTCGAGCCGGCCGAAACGGTCGACGGCGAGCTTCACAAGCTTTTCCGACAGGCTTTCGTCGGACACGTCGCCGGCGAGCGTCGCCGTCTCGCCGTCGATCGAGGCGGCGAAATCGTCGAGCCTGGCGGCGTCGATGTCCGACAGCACCAGCCGCGCGCCCTCGGCGGCGAACGCCTTGGCGGCCGCGGCGCCGAAGCCGCCGGTTGCGCCGGTGATGAGCACCGTCAGCCCGTCGAAACGCGCCATGGTCAGTTTCCTTTCTCGATCAGCCGGGCTGCCAGCCCGGAAAGCAGTTCGACGGCCTGGCCGTAGGTGCGCGCCTTCTCCGGGTTCGACGCGTTGCCGTCCAGCGCGCGCTTGTAGACGCCCTGGCAGATCGCCGCGAGACGGAAGAAGGAGAAGGCGAGATAGAAGGTCCAGTTGCCGATTTCGGCAATGCCGCGGCGCCGGCAATAGGCGGCGACATACTCCTCCTCGGTCGGCAGGCCGAGCGCCTTGCGGTCGATGCCGCCCAGCCCCTTGAAGCCGGTGCCGTGCGGCAGGCGCCACTGCATGCACTGGTAGGCGATGTCGGCATAGGGGTGGCCGAGCGTCGACAGTTCCCAGTCGAGCACCGCAACCACCTCCGGGCGGTCCGGCGCGAAGATCATGTTGTCCAGCCGGTAGTCGCCGTGGACGAGCGACACCACGCCGTCGTCTTCCGGCATGTTTGCCTCGAGCCAGGCGAGCAGCGTTTCCATGTCCTCGACGCGCCCGGTCTCGGAGGCGCGATACTGGCTCGACCAGCGTGCGAACTGGCGCTCGAAATAGCTGCCGGGCCGGCCGAAATCGGCAAGGCCCACCGCTTCGACGTCGACGTCGTGCATGGCGGCCAGCACCCGGTTCATCGAATCGTAGATCGCCGTGCGTTCCTCGTTGCCGGATGCCTCGGGCAGGGCGGGATCCCAGAAGATGCGGCCGTCCACATGGTCCATCACGTAGAACATGCGGCCGATCGGCGTGTCCTCGCCCGACAGATAGAGCACGCCGGGGCACAGGCACGTCGGTATCGGCCAGCGCCTTCATGACGCGGAACTCGCGGTCGACCTGGTGCGCCGACTTCAGCAACTGGCCGGGCGGCTTGGCGCGCAGCACGTAGCGGCCGCTCTTGGCCTCGATGAGGTAGGTCGGGTTCGACTGGCCGGAGCCGAATTTCTCGATGCGCGCCAGCCCGCGAAAGCCGGGCACGTGTTCTTCCAGGAATGGCGCGAGCGTGGCGGCGTCGAGCGCGTTGGCGTCGGCACTCATGCGGGTTCCTCCGGTTGCTCCAGTCGCATGAGCGTCAGCCAGCGCGCCGTCAGCGCCGGGCGCTTGCGATCCTCGATCTCGATCGTCACGTCGTAGGCGGCCTCGATCCAGCCCGGACGGCCGGACATTGCACAGCGCCAGCGAGAAGCGGGCGCGGATGCGCGCGCCGGCCTTGACCGGCGCCTGAAAGCGCAGCTTGTCGAAGCCCTGGTTGATGCCGACGCCGGTGCCGCTGGATCGGCGGCAGCGCCTCGTAGCCCATCGCGGACAGCAGCGACAGCGTCAGGAAACCGTGAGCGACGGTGCCGCCGAACGACGTTTCGGCCGCTGCGCGAACCGGATCGATGTGGATGAACTGATAGTCGTCCGTCGCCTCGGCGAAGGTGTCGATCATTTCCTGCGTGACTGTGCGCCAGGGGGAAACGCCGACCTCCTGCCCGACGGATGCGCGCACCTCTTCCAGCGGCACCGGATCCGGTCGCACGATCTCCTTGACGTCCATGCGTTGCTCATTCCTTGAACAGCTTCATTCCGTGCTGGACGGACTGCCCGCCGTCGATCGGCAGGATCGCCCCGGTGACGTAGCTGCCAGCACGGCCGCACAGATAGAGCGTTGCGCCGGCGATGTCATCCGGTCTGCCGATACGGCCGATCGGCACGCGCGCGCCGACGGCTGCGGCCTGCTCCTCGGTCGCCGTGGCGAACGCCGTCATCTTGCTCTGGAAGGGACCGGGAGCGAAGGCGTTGACGGTGATGCGGCGCCCCGCCAGTTCGTCGGCGAGCGTGCGGGTTAGGTGGTGCACCGCCGCCTTCGAGGCGGTGTAGGAATAGGCGCCGTCGGCCATCGGCTGCGTTCCCATGACGGAGCCGAGGTTGATGATGCGAGCCGGATCCTCGTCGCTGGCGGCCGCCTCGAGCATCGGCAGGAGCATCTGGGTCAGGTGGAAAAGGCCGGTGACGTTGACGTTCAGCACGCGCGCCCAAGCGTGGTACGGAAACTCGCCCAGCTCGGCGCCCCAGGACAGGCCGGCATTGTTGATCAGGATGTTCAGCCGGTCGGTGTGCTTCTGCACCTCCGCCACCAGCGCGGCGACGCCTTGCTCGCTGCCGACGTCGCCGGCAAAGCCGATCGCCTTGCCGGAGGCTCCGAGTGCATTGAGTTCGTCGGCGACGGCGGCGCAATGCTCGCCCTTGCGCGAGGCGATCATCACGGTCGCCCCCGCCTGCACCAGACCGGTGGCCGCCATGCGGCCGATGCCGGTCGCGGCCCCCGTGACCAGCGCCGTCTTGCCGTTCACTGAAAACAGATCGTCGAGATAGGCCATCGTTCCTCCCGTGCGGTCACGTTCGAGGTGCCGCGTTGACAACATACCCGGTAGTATGTTCATCATTTGCACGTCCGTAAAGACCGGCGGGGTGCATGAAGCGCCTCGCGACAAAAGCGGCGGGACACGGGAGGAGCATTGGCGATCATGTCGCTCGGCGTCGGGGACCAGGTGGTCGACGATTCGCGCATGGACATCCTGCGTGCCGCGGCGCTGTGCTTCATGGAGCGCGGCTATGCCGCGACCTCGATCGACGACGTGGCACGCCGGCTGGGCGCCACCAAGGGCCGGATCTATCACCATTTCCATTCCAAGGCCGACCTGTTCGCGGCGGTGTTCCGGTCTGGCATGGACATGGACTACGAGGCGGTCGCCCCGTATCGCGACGCAGACGGGCCGGCGTTGCCGCGCTGGCGCAAGATGGCGCGGGCGCATACGCTGCAGATGATCGACACCAAGCCGTTCCAGCGCGCCGTGTGGATCGGCGTGGAGATGCATCTGCGCGGCGCCACCACGCCCGAACAGCGCAGCATACTGACGGAACTGATCGACTACCGTACCGCCTACGGCAACATCTTTCGTGCGGTGCTGCTGCAGGGCCGCGAGGAAGGCGCATTCCACTTCGACAATCTGAGCATCGCGAACCAGCTCATGTTCATGACGCTGAACTCGCCGATCTTCTGGTATTCGCCCCGGCCCGGCGAGACGCGCGAGGACATCGAGGACATAGCAGGGCAGGTCGTGGCCTACGCCCTCGGCGGCCTGAGGGGCATGAAGGGATCCGTAAAGTGAGTGAGATGAATCTTGGCATGACCGAGCGGCTGAAGCCGCTCCACGAAAAGGTGGCGCGCATGGTGCGCGAGGAGATCATGCCGCTCGACGACGAGTTCCTGGCCGAGGTCGGCAAGGACGGCGACCGCTGGTCGTACACGGCCACGGCAGACCGAAATACTCGAGGGACTCAAGACCAAGGCGCGGGAGCGCGGCCTGTGGAACTTCTGGCTGACGGATTCGGAGCGCGGCTACGGCCTGACCACCGTCGAATACGCCTACCTGGCCGAGGAGATGGGCAAGGCGCATCTCGGCGCGGAGACCTTCAACTGCTCCGCGCCCGACACCGGCAACATGGAGGTGCTGGAGCGCTACGGCACCGAGGAGCACAAGAAAAAGTGGCTGCAGCCGCTGCTGGAGGGGAAAATCCGCTCGGCCTACCTGATGACCGAGCCGGACGTCGCCTCCTCCGACGCCACGAACATCTCCATGAGCTGCGTGCGTGACGGCGACAGCTACGTGCTCAACGGCGAGAAATGGTGGTCGTCGGGCGCCGGCGACCCGCGCTGCGCCATCTACATCACCATGGTGAAGACCTCCGACAGCGCGCCGAAGCACCAGCAGCACTCGATGATCCTCGTGCCCGCCGACACGCAAGGCGTGACCAAGCTGCGCGCCATGAAGGTCTATGGCGACGACGATGCGCCGCACGGCCATCTGCATCTGAAGTTCGAGAACGTGCGGGTGCCGGCCGAAAACATGATCCTCGGCGAGGGCCGTGGCTTCGAGATCGCCCAGGGCCGGCTCGGACCCGGCCGCATCCACCACGCCATGCGCGCCATCGGCCAGGCCGAGAAGGCGCTGGAACTGATGTGCCAGCGCGCCATGCGCCGCGAGGCTTTCGGCCAGCCGCTCGCCAAGCTCGGCGCCAACTACGACATCATCGCGGAAGCGCGCATGGAGATCGAGATGGCGCGGCTCTTGTGCCTCAAGGCGGCATGGATGATGGATCAGGGCGACGCCCGGGCGGCCGCCCCCTGGATCAGCCAGATCAAGGTCGTGGCGCCGCGCGTGGCGCTCAAGGTCACCGACGAGGCCGTGCAGATGTACGGCGCCCAGGGCATTTCGCAGGACACGCCGCTGGCGCGCTCGTGGACGCATCTGAGGACGCTGCGGCTGGCCGACGGTCCGGACGCGGTGCATCGCCGGCAGGTGGCGCGCGACGAACTGAAGAAACACACGCAGCAGAAGGTGTGAGGCAGGCATGAAGGCAATCGTCGCCCGCGATTTCGCGCCGCTCGACAAGCTCGAATACGCCGACTGGCCCGAGCCTTCGGCGGGTGCCGGCCAGGTGGTGATCGCTGCCGAGGCGATCGGCGTGAACTATCCCGACGGGCTGCTGGTGCAGGGTCTCTACCAGATGAAGCCGGAGGCGCCGTTCGTTCCCGGCATGGAGGTCGCGGGCGAGGTGGTGGCGGTCGGCGAGGGCGTCACCGGGTTCAAGCCGGGCGACCGGGCCGCCGGCCTGATGACCCTCGGCGGCTACGCCGAGAAGGTGGCGGTGCCGGCGGGGAGCGCCATGAAGCTGCCGGACGGCATGAGCGGTGCGGACGCCTGCGCATTGCTGTGCGGCTACGGCACCGCCCACCATGCGCTGAAGCAGCGGGCGGAGCTGAAGGCCGGCGAGACGCTTTGCGTGCTCGGCGCCTCGGGTGCCACCGGCGTCGCGGCCACGCAGATCGGCAAGGCGATGGGCGCGCGCGTCATCGGCGTCGCCTCCACCGAGGAGAAGCGGGCGCTGGCGCGGAAGGCCGGCGCCGACGTCGTCATCGGCTACGAGAACCTGCGCGACGACCTGAAGCGCGAGACCGGCGGCAAGGGCGTCGACGTCGCCTTCGATCCGGTTGGCGGCGAGGCGTTCGACGCGCTGTCGCGTTCGATGGGATGGAAGGGCAGGCTGCTGGTGATCGGCTTTGCCTCCGGCACGATCCCGAAATTCCCGGTCAACCTGGCGCTGGTGAAGGGATTTTCGGTCGTCGGCGTGTTCTGGGGCGACTTCACCCGCCGCGAGCCCGAGGTCTACGCCGACAATATGCGCGAGCTGATCGGCTGGTACATGCAGGGCAAGGTGAAGCCGGCGATCGAGGGCACCTACAAGCTGGCCGATGCGCCGCAGGTCCTGGCGCGGGTGCTGGGGCGCGGCGCCACCGGCAAACTGATCCTCGAACCATAGGACGAACGCCATGACGCTTCCGGCCCAGATGAATGCGCTGATCCTGAAGAACTCGGGCTTTTCGCGCGAACACTCCGGCACCGCGCTGGAGGCGATGGCGCCCTATGTCGAGCCGGCCCGCGTTTCGGTGCCGGAGCCCGGGCCGAGCCAGGTGCTGATCAGGGTCTCGCTCGCCTCGGTCAATCCGTCCGACGTCATGTTCGTCAAGGGCCTCTACGGCCAGCCGCGCCACAAGGGGCAGCCGGCGGGCTTCGAGGGCGTCGGCGAAGTCGTGGCGGCGGGAAGCGACCAGGCAGCGCAGGCGCTGATCGGCAAGCGCATCGCCTTTCCCGACCGGGCTCTCCAACTGGGGCTCCTGGGCCGAATACGCGATCGCCGAGGCGGCCGCCTGCATTCCGCTGATCGACGGCGTCAGCGACCAGGACGGCGCGGCGATGATCGTCAACCCGCTGACCGCGCTCGCCATGTTCGACATCGTGCGCGAGGCTGGCGAGAAGGCGTTCGTGCTGACGGCCGGTGCCAGCCAGCTCTGCAAGCTGATGATGGGCGTGGCCCGCGACGAGGGTTTCCGGCCGATCGCCGTGGTGCGGCGTGACGAACAGGCGGAAATACTCGAGAAGGCGGGGGCAGCGGTCGTCGTCAATGCGGCCGCGCCCGACTTCGAGCAGCGCATGGCCGACATCTGCAAGTCCGAGGGCCCGCGCATCATGCTCGACGCGGTCACCGGTCCGCAGGCCTCGACCATCTTCCATGTCATGGGGCGCGGCGCGCGCTGGATCGTCTACGGCAGGCTCGACGCCGCCGACACGGTGATCCGCGAGCCCGGCCAGCTGATCTTCATGGGCAAGAAGATCGAGGGATTCTGGCTCACCGAATGGATGCGCCGGGTAACGCCCGAGAAACGCGCCAGCGTGGTGATGGAGGCGCAGCGGCGGTTCGCGGACGGCCGCTGGTCGACCGACGTCACCGCGGTGGTGCCGATGAGCGAAGCAATGGATCGCGTGGCCGACGAGCTCGCGAAGCCGAACGGAAAGGTCTTCATAGCACCTGCCAAATGACGAGGAACGGCGGCTTGTGCGGGAACACGGGCCGCCTATAGTTCGAAGAAAAAGCGCGGCAACAAAAGACCGCGCCGGGAGGAGATAGCGTCTTGGACGTGCTGCAGCTGTTCGTCAGCGGCCTCGCAAATGGCTGTGTATACGGCCTGATCGCGCTCGGCTTCGTGCTTATCTACAAGGCCACCGAGGCGGTCAATTTCGCCCAGGGCGACTTCATGATGCTCGGGGCCTTCGTCTGCCTGGGCCTGACCAATCCCGAATACATGGGGCTGCCGTTCTGGGTGGCTGTGCCGCTCGCAATCGTCGCCATGGGCGTGTTCGGCTATCTGCTCGACGTGCTGGTGCTGCGCCACATGTTCGGCCAGTCACAGATTGCCGTGGTGATCCTCACCATCGCCATCGGCTTCGTACTGCGGTTTGCAGCCGGCATCATCTGGGGCCACGAGCCGACGTCGCTGCACACCCCGATGGACGGCAAATACGCGCGTTTCGGCGGGCTGGTGCTCGGCCTGAACGAGGTGGCGGTGATCGTCACCACCTTCGTGCTCACGCTGCTGCTCTACTTCTACTTCAACCGCACGCGGCTCGGAGTCGCCATGCAGGCGGCATCGCAGAACCAGCTCGCCGCCTACTACATGGGCATCCCCGTCAGGCGTCTGCACTCGCTGGTGTGGGCGCTGGCCGGGGCACTGGCGGCTGTGGCCGGCATATTGTTTGCGTCGAAAGGCTCTATCGACCCTTCGACCGGCCTGCTCGGCATCAAGGCGTTCGCCGCGGCGATCATCGGCGGCTTCGGCTCGCTGCCCGGCGCGCTGCTCGGCGGCATCATCGTCGGCCTGATCGAGCCGTTCGCCTCGTACTACATTCCGGCCGGCTATTCGCAGATGATGCCCTATCTGCTGCTGTTCCTGATCCTCGTGGTCAGGCCGCACGGCATCCTCGCCCAAATCCACTCCAAGAAGGTCTGAGGCGGGATGCGCACGGTTTTCAAGACCTCCTACGACGCCGACATCAACCTGGTGCGCACGCGCGAGCAGGGCTTCTGGTACGGGCTGCTGCTGGTGATCTCGGTGATCCTGCCGTGGCTGATCGGCGCCTACTGGCTCGGCGAAATGACCAACATGCTGATCTGGGCGATCGCCGGTATGGGCATGATGATCTTGGTCGGCCAGAGCGGCCAGGCGAGCCTCGGCCATGCCGCCTTCCTGGCGGTCGGCTGCTACGCCAACGTGCTCCTGCAACAGCGGCTCGGCTTCCCGTTCATCCTGTCGCTGCCCGCGGCGGGGCTGATTGCCGGCGTGGTCGGGGTGATCGTCGCCATTCCGATGACACGCCTGCACGGCATCTATCTGGCGATCGGCACGCTGGCGATCTCGATCCTGGCCGACGAATTCATCGTCATCGCCGAGCCGCTGACCAACGGCAACGCCGGGCTGTTTGCCCCGCCGATCAGCATTTTCGGGCTGCAGATCGACCGCTACGGCACGCCCGACTATTTCTACTGGCTGGTGCTCGTCGTCACGATCCTGGTCGTGCTCGCCTATCGCAACATATTGCGCACGCCGCTCGGCCGCTCCTTCGCCGCAGTGCGCGACTCGGAAGTGTCGGCGCGGGCGATGGGCGTCAACGTCGCCTACACCAAGGCGCTCGCCTTCGGCGTGTCGACGGCGATCACCGGGCTCGCCGGTGCGCTGCTCGGCCATTTCGCCGGCATCTTCAACAACGAGACGTTCAACATCCTGATCTCGATCCAGCTGCTGCTGATGATCGTCATCGGCGGGTTGGGCTCGATCCACGGCGCCTTCTTCGGGGCGATGGTGGTGGCGCTGCTGCCGCAGGCGATCTCGATGTCGCGCGATTTTCTCGGCGGCCTCATCGGCGGCGGCGGGGTCGCGATCCCCGGGCTGGAATCGGCGGTGTTCGGCATGATCCTGATCCTGTTCATCCTGTTCGAGCCGATGGGCATCTACGGTCGCTGGATAAAGATCAGGACGTTCTTCCAGCTCTTTCCGTTCTACCGGCGCGACATGTTCCGCCGCCAGAAGTCCTACCTGAAGACGGAGCGGATGCGATGACCAAGCTTCTGGAAATCGACAACGTCACGCTGCGCTTCGGCGGCGTCGTCGCCGTCGATCAGGTCTCCTTCGACGTCGAGGAGGGCGAGGTCTTCGCACTTGTCGGTCCCAACGGCGCCGGCAAGTCGACGCTGTTCAACCTGGTCTCGCGCTTCTACGATCCGGCGAACGGCGACATCCGCTTCGACGGGAAGAGCATCCTCGGGCTCCAGCCGCATCGGATCGCGGGTCTCGGCATTGCCCGCACATTCCAGAACATCGAGCTGTTCGAGCAGGCGACGGTGCTGCAGAACCTGCTGGTCGGGCGCCATCGCCACCGGCGCGGCAACATCGCCAGCGAGATCCTGTTCACCCCCTTCGTCCGCGCCGAGGAACGCCGCCACCGCGAGGCGGTCGAGAAGGTGATCGATTTCCTCGACCTCCAGCCCTACCGCGAGAAATACATCGCCGGCCTGCCCTACGGCGTGCGCAAGGTAGTCGAGATGGGGCGCGCGCTGGCGATCGAGCCGCGGCTGCTCCTGCTCGACGAGCCGGCTTCGGGCCTGTCGGTGGAAGAGACGCAGGACGTCGCCTTCTGGATCGAGGACATCCGCAACCAGATGGGCATCACCGTGCTGATGGTCGAGCACGACATGCACCTGGTCTCGTCCGTCTCCGACCGGGTGCTGGCGCTGGCCGACGGCAAGACGCTGGCGCTCGGCACGCCGTCCGAGGTGCAGAACGATCCGCGCGTCGTCGAGGCCTATATCGGCTCGTCCGACCTGGAAGAAAGGATCGTGGCATGATGGTCGACGCGGCAGTCAGGCCCGGCAACTCTTCCCCGGCGACCGCCGACGGCAATGTCGTGCTCGCAGTGAAGAACCTGGAATCCTTCTACGGGCCGATCATGGCGATCCGCGGCGTCAGCCTGGAGGTGCGCGAGGGCCAGATCGCCACCGTGCTCGGCGCCAACGGCGCCGGCAAGACGACGCTGCTCAAGACCATCTCCGGCGTCATGGATCCCGAAAAGGGCGAGATCCTCTATGGCGGCCGCAACATCGCCGGCGAGGAGCCGGACCGGGTGGTGCGCGCCGGCATCGTCCACGTGCCCGAGGGTCGCGAGGTGTTTCCGCTGCTGAGCGTTGAGGAAAACCTCCGGATGGGCGCGTTCACGCGCTCGGATGCCGAGCAGATCCGCCGCGACGAGGAAATGGTGTTTTCCTATTTCCCGATCCTCAAGGAACGCCGCCGCCAGGCGGCCGGCACGCTTGTCGGGCGGCCAGCAGCAGATGCTGGCGATCGGGCGCGGGCTGATGTCGGCGCCCAAGCTGATGCTGCTCGACGAGCCGAGCCTCGGCCTGTCGCCGCTGCTCATCAAGGAGATCTTCTCCATCATCCGCCGGCTGAACCGCGAGCAGGGCGTGACGATGATGCTGGTCGAGCAGAACGCGCGCGTGGCGCTGGAGGTGGCCGACTACGGCTACGTGATGGAGCTCGGCCGCATCGTCATGGCCGGCGAGGCGAAGCGGCTGATGGAGTCGCGGGACGTCCAGGAATTCTATCTCGGCGTCCAGCAGGAGGAGAGCCAGCGCGGCCAGAAGCGCTGGAAGCAGAAGAAGACATGGCGATGAGGTGCTGCGAATGATGACCGTTGCCGAAAGGCTGCCGCCGCAACAGACCGTCAACGGCCACAGCTTCAATGCCGACATCACGCGCGGCCCGTTCTACTTCGACGGCTGCGACACGCTGCCGAAGCTGTTCCAGCTGCAATGCCAGAGGCTCCGGGAGAAGATCGCGCACCGCGAGAAGGATTACGGCATCTGGCTCGCCTACTCCTGGAACGATTTCTACGAGCACGCGCGTCTCATCGGCCTCGGCCTGGTGGCCCTGGGGCTGAAGCGCGGCGAGGCGGTGTCCGTGCTGTCGGAAGACAACAAGGAATGGATCTACACCGATCTCGGCGTCCAGTGCGTCGGCGGCGTCACGTCCGGCGTCTACACGACGGATTCGGCCAGCCAGCTCAAATATCTGGTCAACGATTCCGACAGCCGCTTCCTGTTCGTGGAAAACGACGAGCAGCTCGACAAATTCCTCTCGGTCGAGAAGCGAGATGCCGGGGCTCACCAAGGCGATCGTCTACGACCGCGACGGTCTGCACGGCTTCACTCACGACCGCGTCATCTTCCTCGACGATCTCTACCGGATCGGCCGCGAATACCTGAAGGACAACCCCAAGCGGTTCGAGGAGGAGATCGCCCGCTCGGCGCCCGACGAGACGGCGATCCTGGTCTACACCTCCGGTACCACCGGTCCGCCCAAGGGCGCGATGATCAGCCACGCCAACATCATCGTGTCGATCATCGGCGCGGCGATCACGCTGCCGGTCAAGGATACCGACGAGCAGCTCTGCTTCCTGCCGCTCTGCCACATCCTCGAACGGCTGATTTCGGTGTTCATCCCCGTCGGCATGGCCTCGACGGTGAACTTCGCGGAGAGCCCCGAGACGGTGTTCGACAACGTGCGCGAGGTCAGCCCGCACGTCTTCACCGCCGTGCCGCGCGTGTGGGAGAAGGTCTATTCGCGCATCACCATCATGGCCGGCGAAGCGACGTGGCTGGGGCGCTGGGCCTATCGCCGCGCGATAGCGACGGGCATGAAGCGCGCCGAGTGCCTGGAAAAGCGCGATCCGGTGCCGCTCGTGACGCGGCTTTCCTACGCGTTCTGGGATTTCGCGGTGCTGCGGAACATGCGCCAGATGCTGGGGCTCGACCGGCTGAGGCGCGGCACCACCGGCGCCGCGCCGATCTCGCCCGATCTTCTGAGATGGTTCGCCGCGATCGGCGTGACGCTGCTGGAAGGCTACGGCATGACCGAGAGCTCCGGCGTCATCTCCGTCAATCTGATGGATGACTACAAGACCGGCAGCGTCGGCAAGGTGGTGCCAGGCGGCGAGATGCGGATCGCGCCCGACGGCGAGATCCAGTATCGCGGCGGCAACGTCTTCAAGGGCTACTGGAACAAGCCCGACAAGACCGAGGAGACCATCGTCGACGGTTGGCTGCGGACGGGCGATGTCGGACGCATCGACAATGAAGGCTTCCTAACGATCACCGGCCGCGCCAAGGACATCATCATCACCGCCGGCGGCAAGAACATCACGCCGGCCGAGATCGAGAACCGGCTGAAGTTCTCGCCCTACATCGCCGACGCCGTCGTGATCGGCGACAAGCGCAAGTTCCTCTCCTGCCTGATCATGATCGACCAGGAGAACGTGGAGAAGTTCGCCCAGGACCGGCGCGTGCCGTTCAGCGATTTCCGCTCGCTGTGTGCGGCTCGCGAGGTGCGCGAGCTGATCGGCGAGGTAGTGGAGGAGACGAACCGCGAGTTCGCGCGGGTCGAGCAGATCAAGGATTTCCGCCTGATCGACGTGCTGCTCACGGCGGAGGACGAGGAACTCACGGCCACGATGAAGCTGAAGCGCGGATTCGTGGAAAACAAGCACAAGAAACTGATCGACGAGATGTACGGCTAGCCAGGCCGGCACTCGCCACAGTCAACCAAGGAGGAGACGTGACATGAAACGGACATTGATGAAAACGCTGCTGGCGGCAGGCCTCGCCGCCGGCATGGCGTTCGCGGCGCATGCCGAAGGGCAGGGCGTCAGCGACACCGAGGTGAAGATCGGCTCGAACGGCGACCTGTCGGGCATCTTCGCGTCGTTCAACGTGCAGGCGATCAAGGCCGCGCAGATGGTGTTCGACAAGGCGAACGCCGACGGCGGCATTGCCGGCCGCAAGATCACCTTCATCGCCGAAGACCACGGCTACCAGATGCCGAAGGCGATGCAGAACTTCAACAAGCTGATCAACTACGACAAGGTGTTCGCGATGATCCTCAATCTGGGGACGCCGATGAACATCGCCGCCTTCCAGATGATGGAGCCGAAGGAGATCGCCAACGTCTCGCCGCTGACGGCCGCCCGCCAGATGCTCGAGGGCGACATCACCTACAAATATGCCGGCACCTCGTCCTACTACGACCAGTTGAAGGCGGCGATCGCCTATCTGGCCAAGGAGAAGGGCGCGACCAAGGTGTGCGCGATGTATTTCCCGCAGGACTTCGGCGAGGAGGTGCACCAGGGCACGGTCGACGCGGCCAAGGAAGACGGCCTGACCTATGCCGCCGAGACGACGCACCGCCCCGACGAGGAGGACTTCGTCGGCGCACTCACGAAGCTGCGCGAGGCGGGCTGCCAGATCGTCTCGGTCGGCATCGGCGTGCGCCAGATCATCACCGTGGTGGCGACGGCCAAGAAGCTCGGCTGGAACGACGTGTCCTTCGTCGGCTGCTCGGCCGGCTTCAACACGGCGATCGCTCATGTGCCGGGCGGCATCACCGAGGGCTACTACGCAGCCGGCGGATGGTCGGACCTCGAAGCCCGCATGGATTCCACGCCTGAGCTGAAAGCCTGGGCCGACGAGTTCAAGGCGAAGTTCAACGAGGACCCGGGCACAGCCGCGCAGCTCGGCTATTCGGCCGCCGACCAGTTGGTGCGGGCGCTGAAGGCTGCAGGCAAGGACCTGACGCCCGAGAGCTTCCGGAAGGGCATGGAAAGCCTCGACTACTACGATCCGATCATGGACGTGAACGTGAAATACGGTCCCGACGACCACCAGGGCGCCGACAAGATCGTCATTTCGCAGATCCAGAACGGCGTGTGGCAGGAGGTCGGTCGCCAGTAGGCGACCTTCCGCACCTCTCAGAAAAGAAGGCGCCGCGCGGGGCAACCCGCGCGGCGCTCTTTTTGTTTCGGTTATTCCGCCGGGGCGATGTTGGCTTCGCGGTCCGCTGCCTCGTCGAGTTCGCGATGAAGGCGAGCTTCCTGATGCGATTTCGGCGTGACGAAGCGGCCGAGCAGCAGGTAGGCCACGGGCGTAAGGAACAGCGTCGACAGGGTCGACAGCCCGAGCCCGCCGACGATCACCCAGCCGAGCGCGATGCGCGCCTCCGCGCCGGCGCCGCTTGCCAGCACCAGCGGCAGGCCGCCGACCACGGTGCAGATCATCGTCATGACGACCGGCCGCAGGCGGATGTTCGCGGCTTCCTCGATAGCCGCGCCGCACGTCGCGGCCGCGGTCGCGCAACTGGTTGGCGAACTCGACGATCAGGATGCCGTTCTTGGCCATGATGCCGACCAGCATGACGAGGCCGATCTGGCTGTAGACGTTGAGGCTGGTGCCGGTCAGAAGCAGCGCGAAAACCGCGCAGGCGAGCCCCAGCGGCACCGTCGCCATGATGATGAGGGCGCTGACGAAGCTCTCGAACTGGGCGGCCAGCACCAGCAGGATGATGACGATGGCGAAGCCGAAGATGGTCGTCATGCTGCTGGAGGCTTCGCCAAGCGTGGCTGCCTCGGCCAGCGGGATGACACGGGCGCCGGGCGGCAGGTGAGGGGCGGCGATGTCGACGGCGCGCTGGTAGGCAGCGCCTAGCGCGACGCCCGACGACAGGCCGGAGGTGATGCCGACGGCGCGCATCTGCTGCTCGCGGCTGAGCGAAGGCGGGACCGCCTGCTCCTTCAGCGTGGCGATGGTGGAGACCGGCACGAAGCGGCCGTCGCCGGTCTTCAGGAAGATGTTTTCGAGATCGGTTGGGTCGTTGATCGGGTTGGTCGTGGAGACCAGCTTCACGTCGTAGCTGCGGTCGTTGACGAAGACCGAGCCGATCTTGCGGCCGTCGAGCATCGCCTGCATCGCCTGCGCCAGGCCGGTGATGTCGATGCCGAGTTCGGAGGCGCGCTCGCGGTCGATCGAGACGGAAAGCTGCGGCTGCGTCGGCTCGTCGGAGAGGCGCGGCTGCCGGAAGCTCGGGTCCTTCTCCATGTCGTCGACGATCGCCTGCGCGGCCTTGCCGAGGTCCTGATAGTTGTTGCCGACGATGGCGAAGGACAGACCGTTGCCGGCGCCGCGAATGCCGAGGCTGTTCGGCTGGAAGGCGAAGGCCCGCACGCCAGGCACGCCACGCACGCGGCTGGTGATGTCGTCGACGATCTGCTGCTGCGAGCGCTGGCGCTGATCCCACGGCGCCAGCGTCATGACCACGAAGCCGCTGTTCGTCGAACCGCCGATGCCGGCGATCGAGAAGGTGTTCTCGACCTCGCCGGTCTTGCGCAGCGGTTCGATCATCGCTTCGATCTCGCGCATGCGATGCGCGAAATAGTCGAGGCTGACGCCCTGCGGGGCGGAGACGCGCATGAAGGCGACCGACCTGTCTTCCGGCGGCGTGAGCTCGGAATGGATGGTCGGGAAGAGCGCGGCGGCCGCGCCGGCGAACAGCACCGCGATCAGCACCACGACCAGCGGCGCGTTGAGAGCGGCCGACAGCATCCGGCGGTAGGCGCCGGCCAGCAGTCCGCCTACATTCGCGGCCGCGCCGCCGCGGTGTGCATGTTCGTGATGGCCGGCCAGCATGCGCGAGGCGAGCATCGGGCACAGCGAAAGCGCCACGATCGACGACAGGAACACCGCGATCGCCAGCACGAAGCCGAACTCGCGGAACAGGCCGCCGGTCTGGCCGGGCAGGAACGAAAGCGGCACGAACACCGCGACCAGCGTCGCCGTCGTCGCGATGACGGCGAAGAACACTTCCCTGGTGCCAAGCACGGCCGCAGCGCGCGGGCCCATGCCCTGGTTGCGCCGGCGCACGATGTTTTCCAGCACCACGATGGCATCGTCGACGACGAGCCCGGTCGCCAGCACCAGCGCCAGCAGGGTCAGGATGTTGATGCGAAAAGCCGGCGAGATAGATGGCGGCGATGGTGCCGATCAGCGCCACCGGCATCGACAGGCCGGGAATGATGGTGGCCCGCCAGTCCCACAGGAACAGGAAGATGATGGCCAGCACGACGGTGACGGAGATCGCCAAGCGCGATCTCGACCTCGTGGATGGCGCCGTTGATGAAGGTGGCGTCGTCGCTGGTCACCTTGATGGTCATGCCCTTCGGGCAGGCGCTTCTGGATCTCGGCGGCCGCCGCGCGCACGCCCTTGCGAGATCTCCAGCGTGTTCGACTGCGCCTGGCGCACGATGCCGAGGCCGATGCCGGTCCTGCCGTTGGCGCGCAGCTGGGTCTGGTTCGAGATCTGGCCCGAGCGTGACGGTGGCGACGTCGCCCAGCCGCGTCGTGCGATTGATGATGATGTTCTCGAAGTCCTTCGGCGTCGTCAGCGCGGCTGTAGCGCGAACGATCAGGTCCTGCGTGTTCGAGGTCAGAGATCCCGCCGGCGTGTCGAACGACATCGACGCCAGCGCCTTCGAGACGTCGGCGATCGTCAGCCCGAGGCTCGCCAGCCGGGCCTGGTCGATGTCGATGCGAAAGATCTTGTCGCGGTCGCCATAGACCTGCACGTCGGCGACGCCGGGGACGGCGGCCAGCGCGTCGATCACCTGGTCCTCGACGAGCACGGTCATGTCCTGCACCGACATTTTGTCGGAGGTGACGGCAAGCCGCAAGACGGCCTGCGCGTCGGCATCGGCCTTGATGATGCGCGGCGTATCGGCGTCGTCGGGAAGCTGATTGGTGACGCGCCCGACTGCGTCGCGCATGTCGGAGGCAGCGGTATCGATATCGACGCCGTCGCCGAACTCGACCGTCACGCGGCTGCGGCCGAACGAGGAGGAAGACGAGATCGACTTGACCCCCGAGACGCGCGACACGGCTCCCTCGATGACACCGGTCACCTCGCGGTCGATCGATCTCTGCCGAGGCGCCGGAAAAGTCGGTGTTGACGGTGATGACCGGCCGGTCGACGTCCGGCAGTTCTCGGATCTCCACGCCGAACAGCGCAGCCAGCCCCGCGACGGTGATCAGCGTGTTGAGAACGAAGGCCAGGACAGGCCGGCGCACGAACAGTGCGGTGATGCCGGTTTCGGTGCGGGACGGGGCGGTTTCACGTCATCTCGGCCGCCGCGCTCAGGAACCGCTAGTGCTGGTAGAGCCCGTCGGCGGGTTTTCCTGCGGACGGTCGCCGGCGATGCGCACCTGCGCGCCCTCGCGCACCGAGTGGATGCCTTCGGTCACCACCGGCGTGCCCTGGCCCAGATCTGCGTCGACGAGCACGCTGTCGGTGTTGCGCTGGATGACGCGCACCGGCGTGCGCTTGGCCTTGCCGTCCTCGATCGCCCACACGAACGCTCCGTCGGAGCCCCACTGCACGGCCAGCGGATCGACGGCCGGATAGACGTCGCCGGGAAAGCGCATGCCCACCCGGAACGACATGCCGGCGCGCAACGAATCGTCGGGATTGTCGATTGCGGCCTGGACGTGCAGCGTCCGGCTTTCGGGATCGATGCGGTTGTCGACGGCGCTCACGGTGCCGTCGAACACCTCGTTGGGCCGCGCGATCGAGGTCGCCTCGATGGCGCCGCCGACGGCGATCAGCCCGGAATAGCGCTCCGGCACCCAGAAATCGACAAGGATGCGCGAACGGTCGTCGATCGTGGCGATCTCGGTGTCGGCTGTGACGTAGTTGCCTTCGCTGACTTCGAGAATGCCGACCCGGCCGCCGATCGGCGCGGTGATCGAACGGTGGTCGAGATCGAGTTCGGCGTCGCGCAGGGCTAGCTCGGCGTTCTTGACCGCGAGCTGCGCGTCTGTCTCCTGCACCTTGGTGACGGTGTTGGAGGAACGCAGCGCACTGACGCGCTCGAGCTTGGATCGCGCGTCGTCGAGCGCGATCTTGGCGCGGTCGACGGCGATCTGCTGGGATTCGGCATCGAGCCGGGCGATCACGTCGCCGGCCTTGACGGTGGCGCCGGAGCTGGCGAGCACGTCCGTCAGGCGGCCCGCCGAATAGGGCTTCACCACGACCGAGTTGACCGCTCGGCCGGTGCCGATCGCCGACAGCCGATCGTTGATGACGGCGCGCTCGACCGGCTCGGTGACGACCTCCGCCGCCATTCCGCCCGGTCCACCGAAACCGCCGCCTCCGCCTTGCGCGGGCGCGGCATTGTCGGCAGCACGTTCGGGTGCGATCGCCAGGGCCCAGTTCCAGCCGAGCCCGGCAAGAACGTCCGGGGCGCCCGGAAAGAACCTGATCCACGCCACGGCGGCGACCAGCAGGACCACCAGCCCCAGTACGAGTTGCTTCCAAACGGCCATGTAGGTTCCCGCCCGCGCCGGCGGCTGGCCGGCCTCACGAATTCAGCCGGCCCGGCGGCGGCGGCCTTTCGGCCGCGCCGCGGCGGCGCACGCATTGTGCTGGGCACAACTGCCCGTTCTTTATGTCAATTCTCCGGCGTGTATGCACGAAGAATATCATGAACTGTCTGTAAGCCCGGCTGTCTCAGCCCCGTCCGGCGCGGCCGGCGCCGTCGCGCAATTCCTCGATCACCTGCAGTCGGCGACGGCTCTGCTCTTCCAGCGCCAGGGTGAGGTCGGACAGCAGCCTCTCGGCCACTACGAACAGTGCGGCGGAAGAGTCCCAGGCCGATGGAACCGCCGTGCGGCCGGCCACCACGTGGCGGGCGAAGCGGGCGATCGGCGACAGCCACTGGTCGGTGAACAGCACGATCTGCGCCCCGCGCCGGTTGGCCTTTTCGGCGAACCGGCAGAGGCTTTCCTGGTATCGCCTGATGTCGAAGATCAGCACGGCGTCGCGGCGGCCGATGTCGATCAGACGGTCCTGCCAGGCGCTTTCCTGCCCGCCGAGATGGAACACGTCCGGACGGATCAGCGCCAGATGTGCCGCCATGTAGCGCGCCAGCGGATCGGTGAAGCGGCCGCCGACCAGGAAAATGCGCCCGCGCGGGTTGGCCAGCCGCTCGGTGATGGCGCGGGCCTGGCTGTCGGCGAAATGGCCGAAGGTCTCGCGGATATTGGCGATTGTGGCTTCCAGCAGCGGCGAGGAATGCGCGCCGTCGGCCGATGCGGCCGGCATGCCGGTGCGCGATGCCGGCGACTGCAACTGCTCGGCCAGTTCGTTCTGCAGGGCGGACTGGAAGTCGGGATAGTTGCGAAACCCGAGCCGCGCCACGAAGCGCAGGATGGTCGGTGCGCTGACGCCGGCGCGCGTGGAAAAGTCGGCGACCGTCTTCAGGCCGATCAGCGGATAGTCGGCGACCAGAGCCTGCGCGGCGCGGCGTTCTCCGGCCGGCATGGTCTCGATCCGTGCGGCGATCAGTTCAGGTATGCTGGCGTCCATGACGTTCGATGCTCCGCCTCGCAAGTGCCGCGTCGGCGGCACCGCTCCTCCCAGCCCGCCGTTTTGGGTTTGACAAATTTCGCGGGTCTGTATGAAATGATACGAAATGGCGCAACAAGACGCCAGTTGTATCATCAGATACAGACCGCGAGGGGACAGGCGGATCGACATGAATGCAACGGCACACCGCCCAGACGGTACTGCGTTGCCCATCCGGATCGAGAACCGTGAAGGTTCCGGCCGCTTCGTCTTCGTGTGCGATCACGCCTCGAACTTCATCCCTCCGCAATTCGGCGCTCTCGGGCTCGACAGCGAACAACTGCAGCGCCACATCGCCTGGGACCCGGGCGCGCTGGAGGTGGCGCGGCGGCTGAGCCTGCATTTCGACGCGCCGCTTGCCTGGTCGACCGTTTCCCGCCTGATCATCGACTGCAATCGCTCGCCGGAGGCGCCGGACCTGGTGCCGGAAACGAGCGAAGTTGTCCGCATCCCGGGCAACGCGGGTCTGTCCCGTGGGGCGCTGGCCGAGCGCATCGCGATCTGGCATGCAGCCGTATCATGCCGCGCTCGGCGATCTCGTCGCGGAGCGTATCGAGGCAGTGGGCGAGCCCGTGCTTGTCGCGATCCACTCGTTCAATCCGACCTACAGGGGGATCGAGCGCCCCTGGCACATCGGCGTCGTCCACGACGACGACCGGCGCGTCGCCGACCGTCTGATCGACGGGCTGCGGGCGCTGCGGCCGGACCTGGTGACGGCCGACAACGAGCCCTATTCGCCCGCCGACCGGGTCTACTACACGCTGGAGCGCCACGCCCGTTCGCAGCATCTGCCGTGCGTGATGATCGAAGTCCGAAACGATCTCATCGCGGAAGGCGAGACGCAGGACGAAATCGCCGGCCTGCTGGCGCGGGCGCTCGAAGGCGCGGTCGCCGAGACAGCGCCGGAAGCCGGGCAAGCGTCAGCACGCCATCCGGAAGGGAACAGCCATGCCTAGGATCGTTCGCGGCTACGTGCGTATCGTGGAGGCCATCAACTACCGCGTCGGGCGGATGTCGATGTACCTGCTGTTCGTGCTGATGGGGATCCTGCTTTATTCGTCGCTGACGAACATCCTGCGCCAGAATTCGATCTGGACGCTGGAAATGGCGCAGTTCGTCATGGTCGCCTATTTCGTGCTCGGCGGCCCGTACTCACTGCAACTCGACGCCAACGTGCGCATGGACCTGCTCTACCACCGCTGGTCCGACCGGACGCGCGCCTGGGTCGACGCGTTCTCGATCTTCGCCTTGATCTTCTATCTCGGGGTGCTGCTCTACGGCGGCGTCGAAAGCACCGCCTATTCGCTGCAATACGCCGAGCGAAGTCCGACGGCGTGGCGGCCGTATATCGCTCCCATCAAGATCGTCATCGTCGCCGGCACCTTCCTGATGCTGCTTCAGGCGGTGGCGATCTTCTTCAAGGATGTCGCCAAGGCGCGCGGGGAAGAGCTCTGATGTCCTACGACATGATCGCCATCCTCATGTTCAGCACCATGATGGTGATGATGATGACGGGTCAGCGCGTCTTCGGCGCCATCGGCTTCGTCGCCATGCTCGCATCGGTGCTGTTGTGGGGCGTCGGCGGGTCGGACCTCGGCTTCTCGGCGGTGATGAAGGTGATGAAGTGGTATCCGCTGCTCACCCTGCCGATGTTCATCTTCATGGGCTACGTGCTGTCGGAAAGCCGGCTGGCCGACGATCTCTACCGCATGTTCCATGTCTGGATGGGCTCGATCCCGGGCGGCCTCGCCATCGGCACGATCGCGCTGATGGTCATCATATCGGCGATGAACGGGCTTTCGGTCGCCGGCATGGCGATCGGCGCCACGATCGCGCTGCCCGAGCTCCTCAAGCGCAACTACGACAAGCTGATGGTGACGGGGGTCATCCAGGCCGGCTCGTCACTGGGTATCCTGGTGCCGCCCTCGGTGGTGCTGGTGCTCTACGCGATGATCGCCCGGCAGCCGGTCGGGCAGCTGTGGCTGGCCGGCGCCTTGCCCGGCCTGCTGATGGCGGCCATGTTCATCGTCTACATCTGGATACGCTGCAAGATCACGCCGAGCCTCGGACCAGTGCTTTCCAAGGAAGAACTGGCGCAGGTGACGTGGTCGGAAAAGATGCGGCTGTTGCAGGCCGGCATCCTGCCGCTCATCATCTTCGTGGCGATGATGGTGCCCTTCGTCATGGGCTACACGAGCCTCGTCGAAAGCTCGGTGGTCGGCGCGCTGGCGGCGGTGTTCGCAGCCGTCGTCAAGGGCCGCTTCACCCGGGAGGTGCTCGAGGTCTCGACGCGCCAGACGCTGGCGATCTCGTGCATGTTCATGTGGATCATCGTCGCGGCTCTGGCCTTCGGCGCGGTGTTCGACGGGCTCGGCGCGGTCAAGTCGATCGAGGGCTTCTTCGTCGACAGGCTCGGGCTCAGCGCCTGGGAGATCCTGCTTCTGATGCAGCTTTCCTACCTGATCATGGGCACGTTCCTCGACGACACCGCCATGCTGGTGATCGTCGCGCCGCTCTACGTGCCGCTGGTGCGCGCGCTCGGCTTCGACCTGATCTGGTACGGCGTCCTCTATACGATCACCTGCCAGATCGCCTACATGACGCCGCCCTTCGGCTACAATCTGTTCCTGATGCGCGCCATGGCGCCGCCGGAAATCAACATCAACGACATCTACCGCTCGATCGTGCCGTTCGTCGGCGTGATGATTGCCGCGCTCGCCATCATCACCGCCTTCCCGCAGATCGCGCTGTGGCTGCCGCAGCACGTCTATGCCCGATGACAAAAACATGAGGGGCGGCCCAACCGCCTCCGCCATGAACCCGCCAGAGGACCAGAAGGAACCACGACGATGAAACAGACCAGACGCACGTTTCTCAAGACCGGCGCCGTCGGCGGCGCCGCTACGCTGGCTGCCCCGGCCGTGCACGCGCAGTCGGCGCCGATCAAGTGGCGCATGCAGACCTATGCCGGCCCGGCGCTGGCAGAGCAGGTCGTCAACAAGTGCATCGCCCAGTTCAACGAGATCGCCAAGGGCCAGATGGAGATCGAGCTGTTCTACGCCGACCAGCTCGTGCCGACCGGCGAACTCTTCCGCGCCATGCAGAAGGGCACGATCGACGCCGTTCAGTCGGACGACGATTCGATGGCCTCGCCGACCGAGGTGACCGTGTTCGGCGGCTACTTCCCGCTCGGCCTGCGCTATTCGCTCGACGTGCCGGCCATCTTCCACCACTGGGGTCTCGACGAGATCTGGAAGGACGAATACGCCAAGGTCGGCGTGAAGCACATCTCGGCCGGCTCGTGGGACCCGTGCAACTTCGCAACCCACAAGCCGATCACGTCGCTGAAGGATCTCGAGGGCCTGCGCATCTTCACCTTCCCGACGGCCGGCCGCTTCCTGTCACGCTTCGGCGTGATCCCGGTGACGCTGCCGTGGGAGGACGCCGAGGTCGCCCTGCAGACCGGCGAGCTTGACGGCATCGCGTGGTCGGGCATTACCGAGGACTACACGTCCGGCTGGGCGAACGTCACCGAGTACTTCCTGACCAACAACATCTCCGGCGCCTGGATCGGGCACTTCTTCGCCAACATGGACCGCTGGAACGAGGTGCCCGACCACCTCAAGACGCTGATGGAAGTTTGCTTCAATTCCTCGCATTATCACCGCCAGTACCTGGTCCTGGAACGGCGAGGCGGACCTGCGCGTCAACAAGGACAAGCTGAAGTCGACGACCATACCCGAGGACGAGTGGGCCAAGGTCGAGGACGAGGCGCACAAGTTCTGGGACGAGATCGCCGCCGAGAGCGAACTGAAGGCCAAGGTGGTGGGCATCTTCAAGTCCTACAACGAGACGATGCAGCGGGCGGGCAAGCCTTACCGCTACAGCTGATCCCCGCGATCAGGTGCTACGATAAAACGCCCCGGCAGCAATGCCGGGGCTCTGTGCGATCAAGGAACATGCAATGGCGGGAAACCTGTCGTTCGAACAGTTGAAAAGCGATGTCGAGAACGGTGCGATCGACACCGTCCTCGTCTGCATGGTCGACATGCAGGGCCGCCTGATGGGCAAGCGCTTCACCGCCGGTCATTTCGTCGAAAGCGCATACGAGGAAACGCATTGCTGCAACTACCTGCTGGCGACGGACCTCGAAATGGCCACGCCGGAGGGTTACGCCTCGACGAGCTGGCGGCAGGGCTACGGCGACTACGTGCTGAAGCCGGACCTTTCGACACTGCGGCGCGTGCCGTGGCTCGAAGGCACCGCCATGGTGCTGTGCGACGTGCTCGACCACCACAGCCACGAGCCCGTGCCGCATTCGCCGCGCGCCGTGCTCAAGCGCCAGATCGCCCGTTTCAATGAACTGGGCCTGACACCGATGATGGCCAGCGAACTGGAGTTCTTCCTGTTCGAGAAGAGCTTCGAGGAACTCCGCAAGTCGGGCTATCGCGACCTTCAGCCGATCAGCGGCTACAACGAAGACTACCACATCCTGCAGACGACCAAGGAAGAGGCGGTGATGCGGCCGCTGCGCAACCACCTCGTCGCCGCCGGCATACCCGTCGAGAATTCCAAGGGTGAGGCGGAAGCGGGCCAGGAAGAACTGAACATCCGCTACGCGCCTGCTCTCGACACCGCCGACCACCATACGATCGCCAAGCACGCGACCAAGGAGATCGCCTGGCAGCAGGGCCATGCGGCGAGCTTCATGCCCAAGTGGGACCACCGGCGCGTCGGCAGTTCCTCGCACGTCCACCAGTCGCTGGCCGACGCGAAAGGAAACAACGCCTTCTACGACAAGTCCGGCGAACTCGGCATGTCGACACTCATGTGCCGCTACGTCGCAGGGCTGATCGCCTACGCGCCGGACTACACCTATTTCATGGCGCCCTACGTCAACAGCTACAAGCGCTTCATGAAGGGCACCTTCGCGCCGACCCGCTCGGTATGGTCGATCGACAACCGCACGGCCGGCTTCCGCCTGTGCGGCGACGGCACAAAGGCCGTCAGGATCGAGTGCCGCATCGGCGGCTCCGATCTCAACCCCTATCTGGCGCTGGCAGCGCAGCTCGCCGCGGGGCTCAAGGGCATCGAGGACAAGCTGGAACTGGCGCCGCCGACGAAGGGCGACGTCTACGAGACGCGCAGGACGCCTGAGGTCCCGCGGACGCTGCGGGATGCCACCCAGACCCTGCGCAAATCGAAGATGCTGCGTGCCGCGATGGGCGACGACGTGATCGACCACTACACGCGCGCCGCGGAATGGGAGCAGGAGGAGTTCGACCGTGTCGTCACCGACTGGGAAGTGGCGCGCGGTTTCGAGAGGGCCTGAGCGGGGGGAAGATCGCGGCCACATTTTCCGGCGCTCTCCCGCCAACACATCGGAGGCAGAATTGGAAACCATCAAGCTTAAGTCACCGGTCGACGGCTCGATCTATGCCGAGCGGCAGGTCGCCACCGAACAGGAGATCGAGGCCGCCGTCGGCCGCGCCAAGGCCGCGCAGCTCGAATGGGCGGGCGTGTCGATCGCCGAGCGCGGAAAGTTCCTGCTCGGCTTCCTCGACGCCATGCTCGCCATGAACGACGAGATCGTGCCGGAACTCGCCTGGCAGATGGGCCGGCCGGTGCGCTACGGCGGCGAGAAGGGCGGCGTGGAAGAGCGCACGCGCTACATGGTCGACCTCGCCGAAGAGGCGCTTGAAGCCGTTCTATCCCGAGGACAGGCCGGGCTTCCGCCGCTACATCAGGCGCGAGCCGCTCGGCGTCGTCTTCACCATCGCGCCGTGGAACTACCCGTATCTGACCGCGGTCAACTCGATCGTGCCGGCGCTGATGGCCGGCAATTCGCTGATCCTCAAGCACGCCTCGCAGACGCTGCTGGTCGGCGAGCGCTTCCAGAAGGCCTTCGACAAGGCCGGGCTGCCCAAGGGGCTCTTCCAGAACCTGGTGATGAGCCACGGCCAGACGGAAAAGCTGCTGGGGTCCGGCAAGGTCGACCATTGCAACTTCACCGGCTCCGTCGCCGGCGGGCGCGCCATCGAAAAGGCGGCGGCCGGCACCTTCATGTCGCTCGGGCTGGAGCTCGGCGGCAAGGATCCGGCCTACGTGCTGCCGGACGCCAAGATGGACCACGCCATCGCCAACCTCGTTGACGGCGCCTTCTACAATTCGGGCCAGTGCTGCTGCGGCATCGAGCGCGTCTACGTCCACGAGAAGGTCTATGACGAGTTCGTCGAGGGCTTCGTGGCCGAGACGAAGAACTATGTCGTCGGCAACCCGCTCGACGAGGCCACGACCATGGGGCCGATGGCGCAGGCGCGCTTCGCCGACGGCATCCGCGAGCAGAAGGCCGAGGCGCTGCGCAAGGGTGCCAAGGCGAATATCGGCATGAAGGTCGAGGGCGACCGCGAGGGTTCGCCCTACCTTGCGCCCGAGGTGCTGACCGACGTCAACCACCAGATGAGCGTCATGCGCGAGGAGAGCTTCGGGCCGATCGTCGGCATCATGAAGGTGCGCGACGACGAGGAGGCGATCTCGCTGATGAACGACAGCCCGTACGGGCTCACCGCCTCGATCTGGACCACCGACACCGACCATGCCGCCGCCATCGGCGACCGCGTCGAGACCGGCACGGTGTTCATGAACCGCTGCGACTATGTCGACCCCGGCCTGGTGTGGACCGGCGTCAAGGACACCGGCAAGGGCGGCGCCATGGGCATCGTCGGCTACCACAACCTGACGCATCCCAAGAGCTACCACCTCAGGGAGAAGATCTGAGGCCCGGGCGATACCATCTGCGACCCTTCCACCATGAAGCTTCGCCTCCCCCGAGAGTGAGGAGTCGAAGCGTTCGAGGCTGGTGGGGGCGCGAGAGACCAACACACGAAAGCACTTCCAGATGACCAATCTCACCGCCAACTGGTCCTTCCCCACCCGTATCCTGTTCGGCCCCGGCCGTATCGCCGAGCTGCCGGCCGCGCTGAAGGCGGCCGGAATCGAAAAGCCGCTCTTCGTCACCGATCCCGGCCTGGCGAAGCTGCCGGTCGTCGCCGACACGCTGAAGCTGCTCGACGGGGCAGGCGTCGCGCACGGCGTGTTCTCGGACGTCAAGCCGAACCCGGTGGAGTCCAACCTTGCCGCCGGCATCGCTGCCTATCGCGCCGGGGGCCATGACGGCGTCATCGCGTTCGGCGGTGGCTCCGCGCTCGACCTCGGCAAGCTGATCGCCTTCCAGCAGGCACAGACGCGGCCGGTTTGGGATTTCGAGGATGTCGGCGACTGGTGGACGCGCGCCAATGCCGACGGCATCGCGCCGATCATCGCCGTGCCGACCACCGCCGGCACCGGCTCGGAGGTCGGCCGCGCCGGGGTCATCACCAACGAGGCGACGCACACCAAGAAGGTGATCTTCCACCCCAAGATTCTGCCGGTCACCGTCATCGCCGATCCCGAGCTGACGGTCGGCATGCCGCCTGTCATCACCGCCGGAACCGGCATGGATGCGCTGGCGCACTGTCTCGAGGCGTATTGCGCGCCGTACTACCACCCGATGGCGGCGGGTATTGCGGCCGAGGGCACGCGGCTGGCGCTCGAAAACCTGCCGAAGGCGTTCGCCAACGGCAGCGACATCGAAGCGCGGGCCAACATGATGGCCGCCGCCGCGATGGGCGCGGTCGCCTTCCAGAAAGGGCTCGGCGCCATCCACTCGCTGTCGCATCCGATCGGCGCGCTCTACGACAGCCATCACGGCATGACCAACGCCGTCTTCATGCCCTATGTGCTGTCCTTCAACCGCGCCGCGATCGAGGACAGGATCGCGCGGCTTGCCGCCTATTGCGGCATCGAGGGCGGCTTCGACGGCTTCTTCGCGGCGATCATGAAGCTGCGGCGGTGAGCTCAACGTGCCGAACGACCTGCCGGGGCTGATCCCCGGCCTGTCGATGGACGCGGAACGCAAGAACCTGATCGCGGAAATGGCGATCGTCGACCCGACCGCCGGCGGCAATCCGATCGAGCTGACCAGGGACGGCGTGCTGAAACTGCTCGAGGCGGCGCTGGCGGGGAAGGGCTGAGCGCCGTTTTTCTCAAGGGGCAGGGACGGTCAGCGTCCGCCGCACCGCGTCGTGCCAGCCGTCGATGGCCGCCTTGCGCGCCGCCTCGTCCATGTCCGGCTCGAAGCGGCGGTCAAGTGACCAGCTTGCGGCGAACTCGTCCATGCCGGGCCACACGCCGGCCTTCATGCCGGCCAGCCAGGCTGCGCCCAGCGCCGTCGTCTCCATGATCTGCGGCCGGTCGACGGGGGCGGCCAGTATGTCGGCCAGCCGCTGCATGGCCCAGTCGGAAGCGACCATGCCGCCGTCGACCCTCAGCACCGTGTCGTCGGGTGACGCGGCCCAGTCGCCGCGCATCGCCTCCACCAGGTCGAGCGTCTGGTAGGCGACGCTTTCGAGCGCGGCGCGTGCAAGTTCTGCCGGCCCGGAATTGCGCGTCAGCCCGAAGATCGCTCCGCGCGCGTGCGCATCCCAGTGCGGAGCGCCGAGCCCGGTGAACGCCGGCACCAGGTAGACGTGCTGGCCCGGATCGGCCTGCGCGGCGAGATGGCCGGAATCGGACGCCTTGCCGATGATGCCGAGCCCGTCGCGCAACCATTGCACGGCCGCACCCGCCACGAAGATCGAGCCTTCCAGCGCGTAGGTGGTCTCGCCGTCCAGCCGGTAGGCGATGGTCGTCAGCAGACGGTTCTTCGAGGGAATGCGCTCGGCGCCGGTGTTGAGCACGGCGAAGCAGCCGGTGCCGTAGGTCGATTTCACCATGCCGGGCGAAAAGCAGGCATTGCCGATGGTCGCCGCCTGCTGGTCGCCGGCAACGCCGAGGATGGGAATGGCGGCGCCGAGAACATCGCGGTCGGTCGTGCCGAACTCGGCGGCGCAGTCCTTCACCTGCGGCAGCATCTTTTCCGGCACGCCGAGGATTTCCAGAAGCTCGGGGTCCCAGCGGTTCTCGGCGATGTCGTAGAGCAGGGTGCGGCAGGCGTTGGTCGCGTCCGTGACGTGGCTCTTTCCGTCGGTGAGCCTGAAGATCAGCCAGGAATCGACGGTGCCGAAGCATATCTCGCCGGCTTCGGCCCGGGCGCGCAGGCCGTCGAAATTGTCGAGCATCCAGGCGAGCTTGGTGCCCGAGAAATACGGGTCGAGCAGCAGTCCGGTGCGCTCGGTGAACAGCGGCTCCAGGTCGCGTGCCTTCAGAGCTTCGCAGAGTTCGGCGGTGCGGCGGTCCTGCCAGACGATCGCCCTGCCGACGGGCTGCCCTGTGGCGCGTTCCCAGGCGACCACCGTCTCGCGCTGGTTGGTGATGCCGATCGCGGCGATGTCGGAGGGGTGAAGCCCCGCCCTGGCGATGGCGTCGCGCGTGGTCTTCAGCACGCTCTGCCAGATTTCCTCGGCATCGTGCTCGACCCAGCCGGAATGCGGAAAATGCTGCGTGAATTCCTGCTGCGCGACGGAGACGATCTTCATCGCGCCGTCGAAGACGATGGCGCGCGACGAGGTCGTGCCCTGATCGATCGCCAGTATGTGGCCGCCCTTCATGTTCCTCCCTCTCGTCAATTGCCGGCCTGTCGCCCTCCGCCGGCCGGCATCTTTGCGTTCCTCGCCGAAAGCCTTCGCCGCCATCGCCACCGCCCCGCCCAGCGCGTCCTGGATGGGCGGCGCCAGCATGGCGGCAAAGCGCGGCGACAGCAGCGGCGCGATCCTGTCGGCCATGCCGCCGACCAGCGACAGCCTGTCGCCGTCTTGCGAGCGCGAGTGCCGAGAGCGCCTCGTCGACGCTTGCCGCGGCGCGGCGGGCGAGCCGCATCGCCGTCGCGTCGCCGTTGTCGGCATGCTCGAAGACCAGCGGTGCGAAGCCGCCGTAATCCACCGGCCGGGCGGTCGGTGCGAAGGTCACCAGTCGCTCCGGCTGCCGTTGAAACCTCTCCATCACCGCCTGCGTCAGCGGGGAGGGGGCGTGGATGCCGTCATGGGCGAGCAGCGTCTCCTCCAGCGCGTCGCGGCCGAGCCGTGCACCGCCGCCCAGATCGCTCAGGAAGAAGCCCCAGCCGCCGATCATCCGGGTCGCGCTGCCGTGCCGCGACATGAAGACCGAGCCGGTGCCGAGAATGGCGATGGCGCCGTCGTGCTCGCCGAGCGCACCGTGCAGCGCGATCAGCGCGTCCGAAACGATGTGGCACTCGGCAAACGGCAGCTTCGCCTTCAGCCGATCGCCGACGCCCGGGATGTTGGCGCCGGCCAGTCCCAGCACCGCGCCGGCCGAACCGGCGTCGGCCGGGTCGCACCCGGCATCGGCGAAGGCAAGCCGCGTCGCTTCGAGGATGCTCGCCAGTGCGCCGTCCATGTCGGTGACGATGTTGGATGGCCCGCTGCGGCCGCGGCCGAGGACGCGTCCGTCGGCGGTGGCCAGTGCCGCCCGGCAGTTGCTGCCGCCGCCGTCGATGCCAAGCAGGAGGTCCATGCGATCCGCGTCCCGATTCCCGTCGTCATCCAGTAGAACAGGACGGGACGGCGGGCAAACCGGTGGCAGGGGTAGGAAGAAAGCTCAGTCGACGAAAAGGTCGGGATTGGCGGCGGCGATCTTCGGCAGCGACTTCAGAACTTCCGACAGGTGCTCGCGCATGGCCGCCTCGGCGGCGTCGGGTTCGTGGGCGGCGAGCGCGTCGTAGACCCGCTGGTGCTGGCCGATCAGCGTGTCCACGGGCGTGGCGAGCGGCATCGAAAGGTAGCGCACACGGTCGAACTGCACCTTCAGGCCCTCCAGCACGCGCCAGGCATATTCGCAGTCGGCGCTGCGCGCGATTGCCAAATGGTAGGCATCGTCGGCCCGCATGAAGGCGCCGACGTCGCCGCGCGCCTGCGCGTCGCGCTGGGTTGCCAGCAGCTCGCGCATCGTCGCCAGATCGTCCTCGCCGATCTCCTCGGCCGCCTTGCGTGCGATCGCCACCTCGATCGCCTCGCGCAGGAAGCGCGCATTCTCGACGTCGCGGCGCGAGATCAGCAGCACCAGCGTGCCGCGCTGCGGCCTGATCTCCACCAGCCGCGCCTCGGCCAGCTTGATGAAGGCCTCGCGCACCGGCTGGCGCGACACGCCGAGCTGCTTGGCGATGTCGGCCTCAGACAGGAGGTGGCCGGGCCGCACCTGCAGCTGCACGATCGCCTGGCGCAGCACGTCGAACACCCGCGCCGCAACCGTCGGCTGGCGTGCGGCCGCCGGCGCGGGCGTGGCGTTGTCGAGGCGCAGCGTGAGGTTCATGTTGACTCCCTTCGATCTACCATACTACCATACAAGCAAGAGGAACAGTTCATTTCAGTCTTAGGGAGGAAATCATGAAGCTGAAATCCCTCGGCATGCTCGCCGCATCGGCAATCGTGTCCGTCGCCTTCGCCCAGTCCGTCTGGGCAGCCGACTATACGCTCAGCGTCAACACCGCGCTCACCACCTCCGATCCGCTCTACAAGGGGCTCGAAGCCTTCCGCGACGGCGTCGCCGAAGCCTCCGGCGGCAAGATGGAGATCAAGCTCTTCCCGAATTCCCAGCTCGGTCCCGACGAGGACGTGCTGGAACAGGCCCGCTCCGGCGCTCCGGTCGCGGTCGTCGTCGACGGCGGGCGGCTTGCCGTCTACCAGAAAGAGCTCGGCATTCTCGGCGCGCCCTATCTCGCGTCGGGCTACGACGGCATCCGCAAGGTCGTGACCTCCGACCTGTTCTGGAAATGGGCCGACGAGCTCAACAAGAGTTCCGGCCTGCAGATCCTGTCGTTCAACTGGTGGCAGGGCGAACGCCAGCTTTGGACCAACAAGCCGATCGAGAAGCCGGAGGACCTGAGCGGGGTGCGCATGCGCACGCCGGGCGCTCCGGTCTGGGTGAACACGATCAAGGCGATGGGCGCGACGCCGACGCCGATGGGCTGGACCGACGTCTACTCGGCGCTGCAGACCAACACCATCGACGCCGTCGAGGCGCAACTTCCCGCCGCCTACGGCTCCAAGCTCTACGAGGTGACCAAGAACCTCACCTTCACGCATCACATCAACCTGATCACCGGTCTGGTCACCAGCGGCGGCTGGTTCAACGGCCTGCCGGAGGACATGCAGAAGATGCTGAAGGACCAGGCGCTCAAGGCCGGCGACATCGCCTCGCACGGCACGCAGGACTCACTCGACAAGATCGAGTCGGACCTGAAGGAAAAGGGCATGCAGGTCGCCCACATCGACGTCGCGCCGTTCAAGAAGGCGACCGAGGTCGTCTACGAGCAGCTCGGCTACGCCGACCTGCACAAGCAGCTCGAGCAGATGCTCGGCGAATGATACGATCGTAGCCTGCGGCCGGCCTGGCGACACCGCGCGCCCGGCCGGCCGGGGACTCGACCATGCCGACACGCCTCTCCCAGATCGAATATGCCGTGGCGGCGCTGATCCTTGCCGCCATCGTGCTCCTGGTCTTCGCCGCCGCCATCCTGCGCTTCTTCGGCTATCCGCTGATCTGGTCCGTCGACATGGCCCAGCTTCTGTTCATCTGGCTGTGCTTCCTGGGTGCGACCCGCGCCATGCGCCAGAAGGGCCATATCGGCATCGATCTCCTGGTTCGCTATCTCGGCCATCGCAACCGGTTGCTGGTGGAGACTGCGGTGTCGGCGGTCATCCTCGTATTCCTCGCCATTCTCGTGGTGGAGGGGACGCGACTGACCATCCTCAACCACCAGCGCGAGTTCGGCGACAGCGGCCTGTCCTATGCCTGGGTGACGATTGCCGTGCCGGTCGGCTCGATCCTGCTCGGCATCGCGCTTTGCTGGAACCTCGTTCAGGCGTGGCGGCAGCGCAGTGGCGCCGAGACCCTGATCTACTCGCGAACCGGTGGCCAGGAAGCCCCGGCCTCGGAGCTCTGAGCACATGCTGCTTCTCACCTCCGTCTTCGTCGTCCTGATGGCGGTCGGCGCGCCTGTCGCCTTCGCCATCGGCATTTCGGGCTTCGTCTTCTTCCTCACCGATCCGACGATGCCGGTCTCAATCGGGGTGCAGAAGATCGCCACGATGAGCCAGAGCTTCCCGCTCCTGGCCGTGCCGTTCTTCGTGCTGGCGGGCCACCTGATGAACGAGAGCGGCATCACCGGGCGGCTGTTCCGGTTCTCCTCGGTCGCCGTCGGCTGGATGGCTGGCGGGCTGGCGCAGGTGGCGATCGTGCTTTCGACCGTGATGGGCGGCGTCTCGGGCTCGGCCGTCGCCGACGCCGCCATGGAAGCGCGCATCCTCGGGCCGAGCATGATCTCCCGCGGCTACGGAAAAGGGTTCGCGGCAGCCACGATCGCCGTCGGCTCGCTGATCACGGCGACCATCCCGCCCTCGATCGGCCTGATCCTCTACGGCTATGTCGGCAATGTCTCGATCGGGCGGCTGTTCCTGGCCGGCGTCATCCCCGGCCTTTTGATGATGATCTGCCTGATGACGACCACCTATTTCATCGCGCGGCGTCGCGGCTACGTGGTGGCGGATGCGGAGAAGCCGACGCTCTCTTCCCTCGGCTCGGCGGTGTGGGGCGCCAAGTGGGCGCTGCTGTTCCCGGTGGCGCTCGTCTACGGCATTCGCGGCGGCATCTTCACCCCGTCCGAGGTCGGCGCCTTTGCCGTCGTCTACGCGCTGGTGATCGGCGTCTTCGCCCATCGCGAGCTGACCTTCGAGCGCATCAAGCGCGCCTTCGACCACGCGATCTCCGACATCGGGCTGATCATGATCATCATCCTGATGTCGGGCATGGTCGGCTTCGCCATCATCTTCATGCAGGTGCCGCAGGAAATCTCGTCGTGGATGCTGACCGGCATCGACAATCCCGACGTCATCGTGCTGCTGATCCTGCTGTTCCTGCTGGTCGCCGGCTGCTTCATCGAGAGCACGGTGCTGGTGCTCTTGCTGACGCCGATCTTCGTGCCGATCGTCAAGCATATCGGCATCGACCCGGTGCATTTCGGCATCCTGATGATGAGCATCGTCACGCTGGGCGGCATGACCCCGCCGGTCGGTGTGGCGATGTTCGCGGTCTGCTCGCTGCTCGACGTGAAGGTCGAGGACTACACGGTCGAGGCGCTGCCGTTCGTGGCGACCGTGATCGCGCTGATCGTGGCGCTGCTGTTCCTGCCCGGGCTCGTCCTGTGGCTGCCGAACCTGGCATTCGGATAGGCGGGGCGGCGATGAGACAGACATGGCGATGGTTCGGCCCGCACGACACGGCGAGCGTCGACGACATGGTCCAGTCGGGCGTGGAGGGCGTGGTCTCCGCACTCCACCACATCCCCAACGGCTCGGTGTGGACGCCCGAGGAGATCGCCAGGCGGCAGGCCGAGATCGGCCGCATGCGCGACGGCTCGCCGTCGGGGCTCGCCTGGGAAGTGGTCGAGAGCCTGCCGGTATCGGAGGACATCAAGAAGCAGAAAGGCGACTGGCGCGCGCATCTCGCCAACTACCGCACCAGCCTTGAAAACCTCGCCGGCGCCGGCATCGAGGTGATCTGCTACAATTTCATGCCGGTGCTCGACTGGACGCGCACCGACCTTGCCTGGCGGCTGCAGCACGGCGGCACCTGCATGCGCTTCGATCTCGCCGATTTCGCCGCCTTCGACATTTTCGTGCTCGCACGCCCTGGCGCGCGCGAGGATTTCGATCCCGAGATCGTGGCGCAGGCCGAGCAGCGCTTCCGCGACATGGACGCGCCGGCGTGCGATCGGCTGGCGCGCAACATCACCTTCGGGCTGCCGGGCGCCACCGAGCACCTGACGCTCGACGGCGTGCGCGCGCATCTGGCCGAATATGACGAGATCGGCGCCGACACGCTGCGCGCCCATTTCGCCGCCTTCCTCGAGGAGGTGGTGCCGACGGCGGAGCGGCTCGGCATGCGGCTGTGCTGCCACCCTGACGACCCGCCGTTTCCTCTGCTCGGACTGCCGCGCGTCGTCTCCACCGAGGAGGATTATCGCTGGCTTGTCGGCGCCGTCGAAAGCCCGGCCAACGGCATCACGCTGTGTTCCGGCTCGCTCGGCGCGCGTGCCGACAACGACCTGCCGGGCATGATGCGGCGGCTGGGCGAGCACGTGCACTTCCTGCACCTGCGCAACGTGCGGCGCGAATCCCGCCCCGGGCCGGGCCGGCCGGCTCGTTCCACGAATCCGAGCATCTGGGCGGCGACGTCGACATGGTTGCGCTGATCGCGGCGGCGATTGCCGAGGAGCGGCGGCGCAAGGCGGCAGGGCGCGCCGACTGGCAGATCCCGATGCGGCCCGACCACGGTCAGGACATTCTCGACGATCTCGGCCGCCATTCGCAGCCGGGCTACCCGACGATCGGCCGGATGCGCGGACTGGCGGAACTGCGCGGCGTGATGCACGCTTTCGGCCATCAGGAACTCGGCCTGAAGGGCGAGGCATGACGCAGACCCTGCTGCATCCCGACCGGCTGCTGCCGCCGGACGAGCCGGCGCTGTCGATCGCGCGCGACGCTCTACGAGGACGATCGCCGGCCTGCCGATCGTCAGCCCGCATGGCCACACCGATCCCGCATGGTTCGCCGAAAACCGGCCGTTCTCCGACGCGGCTGCACTGTTCCTGACGCCCGACCACTACGTGCTGCGGCTGCTCGGCAGCCGCGGCATCTCCTACGACGCTCTCGGCGTGCCGCGCCGCGACGGCGCGCCGGTTGCGACGCCGCGCGAGGCGTGGCGCACGCTCGCCGCGAACTGGCATCGTCTTCGCCGGCACGCCGTCGCGACTGTGGCTCGAGCACTCGCTCAGCTGGGCTTTCGGCATCGACGAGACGCTTTCGCCCGACAATGCCGACCGCCTGTTCGACGCGATCAATGCGAAGCGCCTGAAGGAGCCGGCGCTGCGGCCGCTCGCCATCCTCGACCGCGCCAATGTCGAGGCGATCGCCACCACCGAATTCGCGCTCGATCCGCTGGACCATCACGCGAAGCTGAAAGAGCAAGGGCTGGGCAGCCGCATCCGCACCACCTATCGCCCCGACGACGTCACCGATCCCGACGCGCCGGGCTTTGCCGCGAACCTGACGCGGCTCGCCGAGCTCACCGGCGAGGACACCGCAAGCTGGCGCGGGCCTGATCGCGGCGCACCGCAAGCGCCGCGCCTTCTTCCGCGAGATGGGCGCGGTCGCGACCGACCACGGCGTGCCGAGTGCGGTGACCGCCGATCTGCCCGAACGCGAGAAGCAGAAGCTGCTCGACGCTGCCCTTGCCGGTTCGCTCGATGCGAAAGGCGCCGAGCTGTTCCGCGGCCAGATGCTGACCGAGATGGCCGGGCTTTCGGCCGAAGACGGCATGGTCATGCAGATCCATGCCGGCTCGGCGCGCAACACCGACCCGAGCGCTGATGGGCGAGCGCGGCGCCAATCTCGGCGCCGACATTCCCGTGCGCACCAACTTCGTCGATGGTCTGGCGCCGCTGCTCGCCCGGCACGGCCACGCCGAAAAATTCCGGCTGATCGTGTTCACGCTCGACGAGACCACCTATGCGCGCGAGCTGGCGCCGATGGCCGGCTACTGGCCGGCGCTGATGATCGGGCCGCCCTGGTGGTTCCACGACAGCCCGCAACGGCATCCGCCGCTATCTCGACCGGGTGGTGGAGACCGCCGGCTTTCACAATCTGGCCGGCTTCAACGACGACACGCGCGCGCTTCTGTCGATCCCGGCGCGCCACGATGTCTGGCGCCGCGAGGTCAGCCGGTTTCTGGCCGGGCTGGTCGCCGAGCATCGGGTGTCGAAGGCGACGGCGCGCGAACTCGCCGCCTTCCTCGCCTACCAGGCGGCGAAAGACGCCTACGGGCTCTGAGCCTCTGGGCTGACGTGCATTGCCCGGCGGCGACGTCCGCGACACGGTGCGCCGCTGCGACATCTCGATCTTCAAGGACCCCGCGGCAGACTATAGCGCGGGCAGCGAACCGACGAAACTTTTGGAGGATGGTGGGCGTGACAGGGATTGAACCTGTGACCCCTACGATGTCAACGTGATGGCTAGGCTTGGAACCCGTAGTTCTCCGGGAAAAGGGAACTTCGTGGAATGCGTTTCGGGCATCTGGATCTCCTCCGAGTCCGATGTTTCAGGTTCGCCGAACCTAGAGGGAACTACGCAAATCCAAGGTTGCCGCGAGCTTGCGCAGATGGGTTGGCGAAAAGCGGGCGTAGACACGTGCGGTGATCTTGCTGTCGTTGTGCCCCAGGAACTGGGAAATTTCATCCATGCTATGGCCGTCCTCAGCCAGCCAGACGGCTGCGCTATGCCTGAGCATGTGGGGTGAAACGTCCGGTCGTCCGATGCTCTTGCCGGCAGCCTTCAGACCGCGTTTGAGTGACCTGACGGGTTTGCCTGCCCACTCGATAACGAAGGTTGTCAACGCGCCTTCGTATGCTTTTGCGAGTTCCCCTCGCAACATGTCATTCATGGGAACGGTCGCACGGCCCTTTCGTCGTGCGTTGTCGAGCGGGTTACGCAGTTGGATCATGCCGCGCCCGAAATCGACGCGGTCCCACGTCAACTCGAGCGCGGCGCTTACTCTCGCGCCTGTCCCCAGCATGAGCAAGATCGCCAACCGGACGTGATGCGCATTGGCAGCTTCGATCAGGCCGACGGCTTCCTCTCGCGTGAGGAACGCATTCTTTGGCTCCGGCTTGGGCGGACGCTCGATGTATGGAGCGTGTGCGATAAGCTGGTGCTTTTCGGCCCATCGCAGGACCATTCGTAGATGGCCGAGTTCTGTGTAGATCGTGCCGTCGCCGATCATTGCTCTGCGCCTCTCCGCTGTATGAGCACGGCAGTCGGCCACGGAAATCGCTTCGCCTGCCATATTGCCGAAGCGAGATCGCAGTGCCTTCCACGTGTAGCGCATTGTGCCCACAACCGCGCGTCCCTCCATGTCGAGACAATAGCTAGTCCATAGGTCCGCTACTGTTGTACCCGTCGGCCGCGTAAGCTCGGCGAATCGAGCCGGGGCGCGGCGGGCCGCCTCCTTCGGGTCACTTGTACCGAGTCTGTACCGCCTTCTGATTTCGCCTTCGTCCCAAGTGACGCAATATTCTCCCCGCAGTCTTGTAAGTCGCCATTCTGGCATTCAAAGGCCTCTACATCTTCTAGTCGGATACGCAGCAGCTTCTCGCCGAGGCGGAAGGCCGCTAATTCTCCACGTTCGATCATGTTGCGGACGTGTCGCTCGGAGCAGTCCCAGCGATCCGCAAGCCGTGCCGGCGTGAAGATCACGTGCGAAGCTCGCGACAGCGTGCCGGCTTGTGGTCGATCAGGGTCTCGTTCGTGCTCTGACGCGACGGTTGTCTTGGTCTGATGAAATGTCATTTCACTCCTCTAGAGTCATGCGGTGAAAGGTGGTGACAGCTCGATGTAGTAGTCGGCTTGAGGGTATTTGTGGGTCACCAGCAGGATCTGCGAGATGCGTTCTGGCGAGATACACTAGGGTAAGTGAAGTTTGTTCGGCCCGATCCTTGTCCATGGAGGCGTCGATCTCGTCTCCGAGGAACACCGAGAACTGATTGTTGGTCAGAACCTGGCCCAGGCCGAGACGCAGGGCGAGGTTGGCAACTGCCTTGCCGGAGCCCGACAGGGTGTTGATCGGCTGACCGTCGACCTGGATCTCGAACTCCTCGTTGACCTCGATCAGGTTGCGCTGCCCACCGGTCATCCTTGAAAGGTAGTGGGACGCCACCTTGTTCAGCGACGGGATCAGGTGCTGTTTGACCAGCTTGCGGAGGATGGTGAGGGCTTCCTTGCCCTTTCTGTAGCCTTCCTCCTGTGCCCGACGCTGCTCGATCTCGGCCTTCCGGCTCTCGTAGACCGAGAGATTGCCTCTCGTAGGCCTCCATGCGATCCTCGAAGATCCTGGCCTGCTCGTATTCGGCGTCAGCTTGGCGACCTGGTCGGGAACGTCGGCCAGCTTCATCGGCACGAGCGCTGCTTCTGGTCCCGTTGCTCGACCCAGGCCTCATACGCGGCCAGGTCGTCGCTATAGGTCGCCGCCTTCTGGTCGTAGGCCAGGCGGTCACGGTAGAGCGCATTGAGCTCCTTGACGCCGGCAAGGGCCGGGGTGACCGCTTCCAGCTCCGGCCGACGCTCTTTCGCAGCCTGCATCTTCGCCAGCTGCTGGCGCGTGAACTCGGGCTTCGGTGTGTCCTTCACACGCTCCCAGTCGTCCCGGACCTTGTCGAACGCCTGCAGCTGGCGCCGGGCCAGCTCCACGTTCGCCATGTCGGGCTTCGAGGGACGCTCCTTGCCCTGTAGTTCACATCGAGCATCCGCATCTCGGCCTCGACCTTCTCGCAGCACGGTCGCCCTCGACCGGCCACTGGTGCTCGCAAGCCGGGCAGGTGTGCAGTGCCGACCTCGATCAGGTCCTTGCATTGCTTCGCCAGAGTGGTCGAGGCGCTCGAACTTCTTGGCCAGCTCGTGGTCGGCATCGGCCTTGGCGATCGCCTCGGCCGACATGGTGACGGGGTAGTTGCGCCGGATCTGCTCCCGGAGCTCCCAGTCGTCGATGTTGCACGGTGTCAGGATCGACCGTGGGCGGCTCAGGAAGGCGCGCGAGCTCCTTCTGGGCCTCCTCATACCGGCGAGCCTGCTCAAGCTCCTCCTCGACCTCCTCTGCGGTCAGGAGAGTGGGTGCCTCGCCGGGGTCCTCCGGCTTCTCCCTCGTGTGGGACAACCAGCCCTTGAGCTCGAGCAGCTCGTCGCGCTGGGCGCGCAGGGGCTCGAGCTCTGCACTGATCTCGGAGGATGGCCGGTGCTCGCCCTCGGGCTTCTCCGGCTTCACCAGACCTTCCTCCATGCCGGAGACGGCCGAGGCGATGGACCTCGCTTCCTCACCACACCACTTGGCTATCTCGTCGATCACCGACAGGCCGATGACGGAGTTGACCATCTGCTTGCGCTCGGTCGGCTTCATGGCGCCGAGCTTCTCGATGTCGCCCTGGTTCGCCACGCAGGCGGTGTCGAAGACGTCGAGGCCGAAGCCCAGGATCTCGACCACCTTGGCGTTGGTGCCCTTGACGCCGTTGGCGATCTCCTCGTCACCGCGGAACAGCTTGGCCGTGGTGATCGTGCGCTTGGTCCGATAGGTCTCCCCGCGGACGGTGAACTCCAGCTCCACCTTCAGGTTCTTGTAGTCGTCGGACTTTCCGCGGAGAGCGGCCGTGCCGAACAGCGAGAAGCGGATCATCTCCAGGATGACGGACTTGCCGGCCTCGTTCGGGCCGGTGATGGCGCCGAAGCCCTTCTGGAACTCGTGGTCGCCGGAGAGCGTCCGACCAGTGTCGGAAACGTGACGGTGAATTTCAGTCTGGCCAGCATTGGCATTTCCCTTGTGTTCGTGCCTTCGTGACGGCGCTGACGACTGCCGGGGCGGCGTGCTGCGCAAACAGCCGTGCGAGTTCCCGGAATGCGGCTTCGCCCGCTGTCGCAGCTTTCCTCAACTCGTGGATCAGTGCCGTTTCGGCGTGGGTGAGGTCTTCCGTGGCGAGCCACTCGTCCATGGCGGCGACGAGCTGCGCCTTAGTCGGCAATGCGGGCGGCCTCGAAACGATCGGTGATCTGTTTCCGGATTTCCTGGGGCACGCCGGCCTCGTCGAAGGCCTGTGCAAACAGCGCCATCAGGTCGAAATCGCCGAGCGTCACCTCGTCCTGATCTTCATCGGCCTCGCTGCCTTCGCGCTTGAAGCTGAGTTGAAGGCAGTCGACGGGTTCGCTGAAGACCTCCCCGCGCTGCAGGAGAACGCGGACGCACTTGTCGGACAGATCCTTGCCCTCCATCTCGTCAGGCCGCAGCGTGACATACATCTCGCCATTGTCCTCGCCGTGGGCGTAGGGCTGCATGGAGCCGACCTGAACCACTTCGACGCCGTCTCGCGTGAAGCTGTCAGGCAGATGCACGTGGCCGGTGTAGACGGTCTTGCAGCCGAATTCGGCGAAGCGCTTGGTGGGGACGAGATTGTCGCCGCCGAACATCGTGTCGTAGTGGCCGAAGGCGATCTCGATCGGCTGCGTGACCAGCTCTTCGGCCGACAGCGTCGGATGGAACGGAAACAGGCCGACCTCCACACCGCCGATCGTCGGTGAAGTGGCCGCCGTCGTGGTGCCGAACGACGGTGACGTTGTCGCAGCCCGAGACGATCAGCTCGAACAGGTCGAGTGCGCCCTTCTTCTCCAGATCCCGCGAGATGTCGTGGTTGCCGCCGATGACGTAGTAGGTCGGTGCCGGGATTGGCGCGGGCAGCCTGCAGATATTCCCAGGCCGCTTCAAACACGACGGAGTAGGGGACTGCCCAGCGATCAAAAAGGTCGCCCAGTGCAGATGTGGACGTCATATCGGTCTGACGCGCGCATGCGCTGCCGGAAGTCTTCCATCACCATGCGTTCACGGACACCGCGCTTTTCCAGCGGCACGCCGTGAACGAAGGTTCTGCCGAGATGCGGGTCGCCCAAGTATGCCGACACTGGCGGTGCCGATCGTGGTTTCGGTCGTTCGATCCATCGAAAAATTCCTGTTGGTTCGAGCAGCAAAGATCTCCG
>CAWFKS010000016.1:0-256154 GCA_963816435.1 uncultured Alphaproteobacteria bacterium | reverse complement strand
AACGTAGTGCTCTCCCGCTGAGCTACACGCCCATCCGACGCGCGCATACACCACATAGGTCCCGACGCGTCAATAGTCATCGCCCACGGCCCTTGCCGCGCGCGTCGGGATGCATTTCGAGGGCGGAGACGGGGCGCGCGCCAGCATGTTGGGGACGGCGCGAAGGCCGGCCGGATTTCGAGTCGCCACCGTCTGCCCCCTGTGCTTACGTCGCTTCCGCAGGGTAATTGGACAGGGGCTTTGAACTTGCGAATTGCTTGCGCGGCAATGCCGCGATTCTTCGGCGCGGCGTTTCTCGCCGTCCTCCTGTCGGGGTGCCTGGCGACGGGCAACATCTCCCGGCGGGTCGGGACGATCAACAAGAGCGTCGGCACCACGCAGAACGAGGCGATCCTGCTCAATATCGTCAGGGCCAGCCGCAACGAGCCGCTCTATTTCGTCTCCATTTCCGGGATCGGCGGCAGCGGCGCGACGAGCCTCGGCACCGGGCTGCCCGACATCACGCTGGGCGCCGGCCAGTCGCTTTCCAACCAGACCTTCACGCTCAGCAACTCGGTGAGCAACTCGACCTCGACGGATTTCGACGTCGGCGTGCTGCAATCGAAGGAGTTCTATCGAGGGCTCCTGCAGCAGCTCAACCTGGTGGAAGCCAACCTTCTGATCCACCAGGGCTTTTCGCGCGAGATGGTGTTCTCGCTGCTGGTCGACCACATCAGGGTGCGCGGCGGCGGCCACGTTTCGCTGATCCGCAACGATCCCGGCGCACTCGAATTACGCCGAGTTCGACAAATATCTGGCGCTCGCCGTCGACTACGGCCTGACGATCGGCACCTACGAGGGTGCCGGCGGGGCCGTTGGCCGGCTGTGCTTCGACGAGGCGCTGGCGCGCCCCGACCTGTCGGCCTCCGTGCGTGCCTGGGTGCCGAATTGCGAGACGCTGCAGACCGCGCCCGGCCGGTCGGAACTCTCCTTCAACCTCGACGGACGGCCGCAGACGATCGGCATCGTGCTGCGCTCGCCCTACCAGATATTCCAGTATCTGGGCGAGATGCTGAGCGAGGGCACGGCCAGCCGTGTGATGATCGCGCCGCGGCCGGGCCGCAGGCCGGAGCCGATGCTGGTGGTCGATGCGGCGACGGGATCGTGCTTCGCCGGCATTTCCTACGAGGGGCGGTCCTATTGCGTGCCGGCCGAAGGTGCCGGCAACACCAAGCGCGTCTTCGACCTGATGAACCAGATTCTGGCGCTGAACACGTCGACCAGCGACCTGCCGATCACCACGACTGTGCGCATCGCACCGTGAGGCGCGTGGTTTTCCGATAGGCGTGTTCGAAAAAAGCCGCCTCAGGCGGCCTGGAGCAGGCGCTCGACCTCGTTGACGAGGTCGCGCAGGTGGAAGGGCTTCGACAGCACCTTGGCGTCGCGCGGCGCGTTGGAATCGGGATTGAGCGCGACCGCGGCGAAACCGGTGATGAACATCACCTTCAGGTCGGGATCGATCTCGGTGGCGCGGCGGGCAAGCTCGATGCCGTCCATTTCCGGCATGACGATGTCGGTGAGAAGCAGCGAGAACGGTTCCTCGCGCAGCCGCTCGTAGGCGCTGGCCCCGTTGTCGAAATCCGAAACGTCGTAGCCGGCGCGTTCCAGCGCCTTGACCAGGAAGCGGCGCATGTCCTCGTCGTCTTCGGCCAGCAGAATTCTCGCCATCTTTCCCGTCCGATTCTTTCGGCGCGGACCGCGCGTGCGGTCCCCGTTAACCATAGGGCGTATATGAATCCGCGTCGGTAAACATCAAGTGAATGCGGGGCGTTGCGGCTTCCGCAGCGGAGCCTGGTGGCCGCCGGCTTTGGCTGGACAGGCCGCGATCCAGATGGCAGGCTTCCGACCAAAGGGATGCGTTGCGGAATGCGTGGATGACAGACGACATCGAGGACTTTGCGAAGGCGCCGCCGTTCAGCGTGCGCGGCGGGGCCGATCAGCGCAGTCCCTTTGTCTTTAATTCCCCGCACAGCGGCAGCCATTATCCGCCGCGCTTCCTGGCGATGAGCCGGCTCGACACGGCCCAGATCAGGCGCTCGGAGGACTGTTACGTCGACCAGCTCTTCTCCGGCGCGGTTGGGCCTGGGTGCGCCGCTCCTGGCTGCGCATTTCCCGCGCGCTTATCTCGACGTCAACCGCGAGCCGTGGGAACTCGACCCGCGCATGTTCCACGAGCCGCTGCCGCCGTTCGCCAACATGCGCTCGGCGCGCGTGGCTGGCGGCCTCGGCACCGTGCCCAAGCTGGTCGGCGAGGGGCTCGACATCTATGCCGGCCGGCTGCCGCTCGCCGAGGCGGTGCGGCGCATCGAGAACATCTACAAGCCCTACCACGACGAGTTGCGCCGGCTGATCACCCGCACCCACGCGGTGCATGGGGCGGCGGTGCTGATCGACTGCCATTCGATGCCGGCCTCGATCCGCGTCGGCGAATCGGGCATGCGGCCCGACTTCATCATCGGCGACCGCTTCGGGGCGTCCGCCGCCGCCGCATTGACCGAACTGGCAATCGGCACGCTGACGGCGATGGGCTACACGGTCGCCCACAACAAGCCCTATGCCGGCGGCTTCATCACCGAGCATTACGGGCGCCCGGCGCGCGGCCTGCACGCGCTGCAGATCGAGATCAATCGCGGGCTCTACATGAACGAGCGCACCTACGAGAAGACGCCGGGCTTCGTGTCGGTCGCCAACGACCTCACCCGCTTCTGCTCGGCGCTGATGTCCTGCCCGATCGAGGACTGGCAACCCCTGCCGATGGCGGCGGAGTGAGCCCGGGGAATTTGCAGTGCAGCACAGAAAAAAGACCGCATCGTTCGCACGACGCGGTCCAAGTCTAGGGAGGAAACGCCCAAGGAGGGCATGGACGGGATCAACCCGTCCGAAGTCGATGTTATGCTGCGATGCACAATTGTCAAGCGGCCGTAAACCTTTTTCAACCGTCGGGTCAGGCGGCGGCAAGTGCCTGTGCAAAACCCGCGATGCGGCGGCGAGGGGAATGTCATGACCGGGACGGCGAACTTCCTGCGCCGGCTGGCGGATGCCGCCGCGGCCGAGACGCTGCCGCGCTTCCGCGCCGAGATGGGCATCGACAACAAGCACGCGGCGGGCTTCGACCCCGTCACCGAGGCCGACCGGGAGGCCGAGCGGGCGATCCGGGCGCTGATCGCGGCGGAGCATCCGGACCACGGCATTCTCGGCGAGGAGTTCGGCCCCGAGCGGGCCGACAGCAAGCATGTCTGGGTGATCGACCCGATCGACGGCACCCGCGCCTTCATTTCCGGCATCCCGTTGTGGGGCACGCTGGTCGGCCTGACCGAGGACGGCGACGCCGTCGCCGGCATGATGTCGCAGCCGTTCACCGGCGAGCTGTTCTACGCCGACGAGACGGGCGCCTTCTTCGAGGGACCCGGCGGCGGGCGGAGGCTGTCGACACGGCAGACGACGCGGCTTCAAGACGCCACCTTGTGCACGACGACGCCGGCGCTGTTCGAGGGAGCCGAGCGCCTCGCCTACGACAGGCTGGAAAAGATCGTGCGCCTGCCGCGCTACGGCACCGACTGCTACGCCTATTGCATGCTGGCGGCCGGGCATGTCGACCTGGTGGTGGAGACGGGGCTGCAGCCCTACGACATCGTCGCGCTGGTGCCGGTCATCGAGAAGGCGGGCGGCGTGATCACCGGCTGGGACGGCGGGCCGGCGGAAAAGGGCGGAGCGGTCGTGGCGGCGGCGACGCCGCAGCTTCACGCGGCTGCGTTGGAAATGCTCGGCGGCTGACCGCCCCCGTCCGGCTGGTTGTGGTACCACGAGCGCGTCTGTGCCCGGCACGAAGGCGTCGAACGCGGCCCAGAACTGTTCGCGATAGACGTCGCGCTCCTGCAGGATTTCGTGCGCCGCACCATCGATGGTCAGCATCGAGCCCGACTTCATGTGCCGCGCGTAGTCCTCGATCGCCGTCGTCGAGACGACCTCGTCATGGCCTGCCGCCACCATCAGGATCGGCACTTGCAGGGCTGCCAGGAACTCGGGCTCGTGGACCTGCGCGGCGGCGCGGCAGGCGGCGTTGATCCATGAGGCCGTCGGGCCGCCGAGCGCCAGTTTCGGGATGGTTCGACATAGATCTGCTGGTTGCGCGCGAAGCGCACCGGATCGCTGGTGAGCTGGTTGTTCTCGAACGGCGCGGCGCCCGGCTTCCGCGGGCCGCCCGACATGTAGATGCGGCCGAGCCCGATCATCTTCAGCAGGCCCGGAGACCCGCCGCAGCGGCGTCATCGACCTGCCGGGAAACCCCAGCAGCGGCGAGATCAGCACCATGCGCTGCACGCGGTTGACCATGAGGCGCGCCGCCATCAGGGAGACCAGCGAGCCGGTCGAATGGCCGAGAACGTAGAACGGTCCCCGGCAGTCCGGCAGCACGATCTCCTCGAAGAACTGCTCGAGATCGGCGACATACTGGCGAAAATCGCGGACGTAGCCGCGCTGCCGGTCGCGCAGCATGCGGTCGGAGCCGCCCTGGCCGCGAAGGTCGAACACGGCGGTGCCGAAGCCGCGGGCCGACAGGTCGCGGGCGGTCTCGAAATATTTCTCGATCGATTCGTTGCGCCCCTGCACGACCACCACCGTGCCCTTCAGCAGGCGGCCCTCGGCCGGGAAGATGCGCATAGCGGATGCCGCACCCGTCGCGTGCCCTCATCATCCCGGCTGTCGCGCCGGCGGGAATCGGATTTTCGGGCGTCTCGAACAGAAGGTCGGTCATGGCGCCGCCGGGATCGGTGAAGTTCCGGTTCCAGATAGAGCCGGCCGGGCGAAATGGGAAGCCCGCGCATGGCGTCAGCACGCTTGCCGCGAAACAAAGAAGGCCGGAAGCGGACTTGCCGCCTCCGGCCAATGGCGGTCCGGGAGGAAGGGACGTTGCACCCGGACCGACCTTTTGTGGCGGCTTCCAGCTCGCCGCCAAACTTTGATGAGGCGACATTACGAGGGCGCGCCTGAACGCAGCCGGAAGGGCCGGTTCATCGGGCGTTCATCTGGGGCTGTGGGCTCGGGGCTACGCGCGGGCGCGCGGCACGCGCAAAAAAGTCTTGAAACCGGAAATCGCAATTCCCAAATCCGGTGTGCGGTCGCCGCAAGGGACCGCTGGCCTTACGGAAGAGCCTGTTCAGGGCTTCCGCGACAAGGCCAAGCGCAAACAGTGTTGCTCAACAGGAGAACAGACCATGCGTCACGTTGATTTTTCCCCGCTCTATCGTTCGACGGTCGGCTTCGACCGCCTCTTTTCCATGCTCGACACGCTCGGCCAGCCCGACAATGGCGGCCAGACCTACCCGCCCTACAATATCGAGCGCACCGGCGAGGACGCCTACCGCATCTCGATGGCGGTTGCCGGCTTCGGTGAGGACGACATCTCGATCGAGGCCCACCGCAACGTGCTGACCATCAAGGGCGAGAAGTCGGACGAGCAGAAGGAAGGCGCGGAGCTGCTTTACCGCGGCATCGCCTCGCGCGCTTTCGAGCGCCGCTTCCAGCTTGCCGACCACGTCGAGGTGAAGGGCGCCGAGCTCAAGAACGGCCTGCTCTACATCGATCTGAAGCGCAACATCCCCGAGGAGATGAAGCCGCGCAAGATCGAGATTTCGAGCGCCAACGCCAACAAGGAGGGCAAGCAGATCGAGGCGAAAGCCGCGTAAGCTTCCCTTTTCGTCGAAACGACAGGAGCGGCGCCCTCAGTGGCGCCGCTTTTCTTTTGAGGCGTTGTCGCCTGTCACGCCGCGACCGGCGTATCACCGCGCGGCTGCCGTTCCACCAGCGCCAAAGCAGCCAGTCGAGCGAGACCGCACCAGCGCCCTTGACCACCAGGCAGGCCAGCACGAACGCCCACAGCAGGCGCTGGTCCCAGATCAGCCCGTCGGAAAACCGGTCGAACATGGCGCCGGCGGTCTCGGAGCCGACCTGGTGCACGGTGATGTCGACGATCGACTGGACGGCGACGAAGCCGATCATGCCGATCGCCGCGATGCGCGTGAACAGCCCGGCGACGATCAGCAGCGGCAGCGCGAATTCGGCGTAGGTGCCCAGCACCACCATCAGCCCCCATGGGAAGAAGGCCACCTGCGAGGCGTCGCCGCCGGCTGCCAGCACCGCCGGCAGCGCGATCTGGTAGTAGGCGCCCGAGGACACGTGGAAGAAGCCGAAAAACCCGTCGCCGACCTTGGTGTGGAAGGAATTCCAGAAATAGAGATAGAGCACCGAGGCGAAGGTGAAGCGGGCCGCCAGCCCCAGGAACCAGCCGTCGAGCGCCCGTTCCATCGTGCCGAAGACCGCCGCGTGCAGCCGCACGATTTGGTCAGCCAGATTTCCCATATTTTTTGCGCTCCCCGTCCCGTTCAGTTTTTCGTGGCGGTGAAGGCGCCGGCACTCACGACCAGCGCGATCGCGCCCGAAAGGTCGAAGTCGCCGTCCGCCTCTTCTCCGGCGCCGGCCGCCTCGGCCAAGGTGGAGCCGGCCGCGAGGCTCTCGACGAAGGCGGCCGCGCCGGCTCCGATGCCGCGCACCCCGACATGCATGCCCGGCCGCGTCACCAGCGCGGTCTGGGCGATGCCGGCGTCGATGCGGCCGGGCGGTTCCGCGCCGCGATAGGCGTGGAAGATCGTTGCCACGGCGTAGCGCGAGCGCACCACGCGAAGCGCCGGATGCGGAACGAACCTCAATGCGGCCAGTCTCCTCGGGCGCGGTCCGCGCGAGGTCCTCCGGCTGGAGCGGCGTGGCGTCGGCGGCGTGGTAGGCGGCCAGCCAGGCGAGTTCCAGCCGCGCCACGTCGGCCAGATACGGCCAGTCGGCGAGCGGCTCGAATTTTTCGATGAAATCGGGAAACCCGGCCCCGTAGCGGAACAGCAGCGGCGAGGCCGGCGGCTCGGCGCGAACGAACTCGCGGGCGAGATGACGGAAATTCGTTTCTCCGAGCAGCTTGCGGATGGCGGGGAAGATGTCGGCCATCGCGTCGATCAGCCCGACCGTCACATTGTTGCGATAGACGGCGTAGCGCTTCTTCGCCACCGGGCCAAAGGCGCTGCCGACGATCGCCGGGTCCGGCCGGCCGGGGTCGAGCAGCGTCGCGCCGAAGGCGGCGGCGTAGCCATCGTCGCGCGAATTTGCCCGCTCAGCCATTGGCGGCATGGCTCCGCCCGAGCATGAAGTCGGCGGCGTGGCGGTCGAGGATCGCCTGTGCGGCGGCGGCTTCGGCGCGCAGCACCGGCCAGTCCGGCACCTCGTTGTCCCATTCCACCAGCGTCGGCAGCGGCCCGCACTGCCGGATCACCATGTCGTAGAGCGTCCACACCGGGTCGGCGACCGGCCGGTCGTGGCTGTCGATCAGCAATGGCCTGCCGTCGTCGTCGGCTTGTGTATCGTGGCCGGCCAGGTGGATCTCGCCGACCTTGTCGAGCGGGAAATCGCCGAGATACGAGATCGCCGAGTAGCCGTGATTGGTGGCCGAAACGAAGACGTTGTTGATGTCGAGAAGCAGGCCGCATCCGGTGCGCGCGGCGATCTCGCGCATGAAATCGGTCTCGCTCCAGGTCGATTCGGCAAACAGCACGTAGGTCGAAGGGTTTTCGAGCAGGATTTCGCGGCCGATCGCCTCCTGCATGCGCCCGATGTGCCCGCAGATTCTCGCCAGAGTCTCGTCTGTGTAGGGCAGGGGCAGCAGGTCGTTGAAGAAGACGTCGTCATGCGTCGACCAGGCGAGGTGCTCGGACACCAGCGCCGGCTCGTAGCGGCGCACAAGCTCGGCGAACCGCGCGAGATGGTCCTCGTCGAGCGGCTTTTCGCCGCCGATCGACATGGCGACGCCGTGGAGGGAGACGGGGAAGCTCTCGCGCACTCGCGTCAGCGCGGCATGCGGCGGACCGCCGTCGCCCATGTAGTTCTCGGCGTGCACCTCCAGGAAACCGACGGCGTCTTTGCCGTCTTCCAGGATCGCGCCGAGATGCTGCGGCTTGAAGCTGGCGCCGGAGCGGCCGGCAAGCGGAAACGCGGGCAAGGCGCGCCGTGTAGCGCCGGCGATGGTGGCGTGAACGGTCATCGGCTTCCTCCTCCCGCGTTTCCGGCCTTGCGTTCCGCTTACGACGGACGGTCGCGGTCGAGCGGCTTCAGCGAGCCCATGCGGTCGCCGGGAAGCTCGACGGTGTCGCCGGACTTGCCGAGCACCGGCATCGAAGTCTCGCAGGTGCCGTCCTTGACCATGGTCCAGGCGTTGCCCTGGTAGTCGACCTTGGAGGTGCCGGCGCAGGTGGTGCCGGGGCCGGCGGCGCAGTCGTTCTGGCCGGCAAGCGCGACGCCGTAGCACTGGACGTTGCCGGCCGCCTTGCTGGCCATCATCGCGTCCTCGCTCATCGGCGCGGCCATGGCGATGGAACCGAGCGCCACGGCGACGGCGCCGGCGAGCCCTGCGGCGGTGACGGTGGATTTCCTGACGGACATGGAGTCCTCCTCTGGGTGTGGTTGCAACCGGTTCGTTTTCCGGTCGCAACCCATGTTCCAGAGGCGGCGGTCACTGTGAAATCAATGGCGCGCGACCAGTTCTCACGTGGTGCTGACGGTGGCGTGAAGCGCGCCGTGCGCCGTGGCTGGCGTCAGGCGATCAGTTCGCCGAAGCGGTCGACCTCTTCCTGCGTCGTAGCGAAGCTGGTGACGAAGCGCGTCATCGTCTCGTCCTCGCCGATCGAGCCGGCAAAGCCATGCGGCGGGTGCCATGGATAGAAGACGGCACCATCCTTGCGCAGCGCCTCGGCGCGGTCCTTCGGCAGGATAGGGAACACCTCGTTGGCGCCGGGCTTCCAGCCGAGCCGCGCGCCGGACGCCGTGTCGACATGGGCGGCCAGCCGCGCCGCCATGGCGTTGGAGTGGCGCGCGGTTTCCAGCCACAGCCCGTCGGCGAAATAGGCCTCGAACTGGGCGGCGATGAAGCGCGACTTCGAAAACAGCTGTGCGGCGCGCTTCCTGAGGAAGGGGATGTCGGCGGCCTTTGCGGGGTCGAACACGACGACCGCCTCGGCGCACCAGCAGCCGTTCTTGGTGCCGCCGAAGGAGAGAATGTCGACGCCGCGCTTCCAGGTCATCTCGGCCGGCGTGGTGTCGAGCGCGGCGAGCGCATTGGCGAAGCGGGCGCCGTCCATGTGCAGCGGCAGGCCGTGGCGCTTCGCCACCTCGGAGATCCCGGCGATGGCATCGAGCGAATAGACGGTGCCGACCTCCGTCGTCTGGGTGACGGACACCGCCATCGGCTGGCCGGAGTGGATGAATTCCGCAGGGTAGCGGCGGATTGCGGCGTCGAGTTCGCGCGGGTCCATCCGCCCGAGCGCGCCGTCGACCGGGCACAACCGGGCGCCGCCGGTGAAATATTCCGGCGCGCCGCACTCGTCGGCCAGCATGTGCGCCTCGCGGTGGGCGAAGGCGACGCCGCCCGGCCGGTTCAGCGCCGTCATCGACAGCGAGTTCGCCGCCGTGCCGGTGGCGACGAAGAACACCGCCACCTCGCGCTCGAATATCTCGGCGAACGTGCGCTCGACCTTCCTGTCGAGATCGCTGGTTCCGTAGGCGGCGGCGAAGCCGGAGGCGTGGTCCACCAATGCGGCGGCAATCTTCGGATGGGCGCCGGCCCAGTTGTCAGAGGCGAAATTCATGTCTTTTTCCGGAAAAGGATGAGGGAGGCGGGGCGACTTTGCCTTCGCCACGCCGACGGGGCAAGGGGGCGGTGGGCGCGGCTGCGGGCGACGTTCCACCGCAGGGTAGGGTCGCGCGCGAGCGTGAACGGCCCCGAGACGGAAAGTTGCTGCGGGGCGACCGGTCGCGTAAGATTGTTGCGGCAAAGGGCTGCAAACTTGTCGTTTCCGTCTTGCGGGGCGCGAGCTTTTCTGCCATATGCAATTAGGACAGCATTGCTGTCTTATTTATCCGCGCATCGGCTGCCGGATTGGCGTATGGTTGGACGCCGGTCCGGCGCTTGTTGCGAGCGGTATCCCGGCAGGTGACGGCTTGCATGGCCGGCGACGTGCCGTTACCGCAAGGCGGGATTTGCGGACCGCCACCACGGCTCGACGGCTTTTCGGAAGATATGCCGCTTAACCAGCCGGGACTGCGCGATGTTCGTGCCGCCCGGCAACCGCTGAGGCGCCTGCGGGCGCGAAACGGAGGAAGGAACGATGACGGACATTTCGCCATCTGCGACGACTGCGCTTGCGCCGGCCGCCCAGACGAAGGCGGCTGCCGTCAAAACCACCTCCATGTCGGGCCTGCCCGGCGCGCGCGGCCTCTACGACCCGCGCCGCGAGCACGACGCGTGCGGCGTCGGCTTCATCGCCAACATGAAGGGCGCGAAGTCGCACCAGATCCTGGCCGACGGCCTGTCGATGCTGGAAAACCTCACCCATCGCGGTGCGGTCGGCGCCGACCCGCTGATGGGCGACGGCGCCGGCGTGCTGGTGCAGATTCCCGACCGCTTCTTCCGCGAGGAGATGGCGAAGCAGGGCATCGAGCTGCCGCCGGCCGGCTCCTACGCGGTCGGCCACGTCTTCATGCCGCGCGACGAGGAGCTGCGCGCCCATATCGAGGACATCATCGCCGAGGTGGCACAGGCCGAGGGGCAGCCGCTGATCGGCTTCCGCGACGTGCCGGTCGACAATTCCTCGCTGTCCAAGGCGCCGCACATCGCGGCTTCCGAACCGGTGCATCGCCAGGTCTTCATCGGACGCGACCCGTCGGTGGAGAGCGACGAGGACTACGAGCGCCGCCTCTACATCCTGCGCAAGGTCATTTCGGGCCGCATCTACGAGGAGACCGGCGGCTACGACAATGGCTGCTACATCGTGTCGATGTCGGCGCGCACCATCGTCTACAAGGGCATGTTCCTGGCCTACCAGGTGGGGGCCTACTACAAGGACCTCACCGATCCGCGCTTCGAGACGGCGCTGGTGCTGGTCCACCAGCGGTTCTCGACCAACACCTTCCCGTCGTGGAAGCTCGCGCATCCCTATCGCATGGTCGCCCACAACGGCGAGATCAACACGCTAAGGGGCAACGTCAACTGGATGGCGGCGCGCCAGGCGTCGGTCGATTCCGAACTGTTCGGCAACGACATCTCCAAGCTGTGGCCGATCTCCTACGAGGGGCAGTCGGATACCGCCTGTTTCGACAACGCGCTGGAGTTCCTCTACCAGGGCGGCTACTCGCTCGCCCACGCCATGATGATGCTGATCCCGGAAGCCTGGGCCGGCAACAAGCTCATGGACGAGGACCGCAAGGCTTTCTACGAGTACCACGCCGCGCTGATGGAGCCGTGGGACGGGCCGGCCGCGGTCGCCTTCACCGACGGCCTGCAGATCGGCGCCACGCTCGACCGCAACGGGCTGAGGCCGGCGCGCTACGTCGTCACCGACGACGACCGCGTCATCATGGCCTCGGAAGCCGGCGTGCTCGACATTCCGGAAGAAAAGATCGTCACGCGCTGGCGCCTGCAGCCCGGCCGCATGCTTTTGATCGACCTGGAAAAGGGCCGCATCGTCTCGGACGAGGAGATCAAGTCGGAGATCGCCCGCAAGCACCCCTACCGCCAGTGGCTCGGCAACACCCAGCTCATCCTGGAAGAGCTGAAGCCGGTGGAGCCGCGCGCGCTGAGGCGCGACGTCACCCTGCTCGATCGCCAGCAGGCCTTCGGCTACACGCAGGAGGACACGCGCATCCTGATGGCGCCGATGGCCACGACCGGCCAGGAGGCGATCGGCTCGATGGGCACCGACACGCCGATCTCGGCGATGTCGGACAAGTCGAAGCTGCTCTACACCTATTTCAAGCAGAACTTCGCCCAGGTCACCAACCCGCCGATCGACCCGATCCGCGAGGAGCTGGTGATGAGCCTGGTGTCGTTCATCGGGCCGCGGCCGAACATCTTCGACCTGATCGGCTCCTCGCGTCGCAAGCGGCTCGAGGTGCGCCAGCCGATCCTGACCAATGGCGATCTGGAAAAGATCCGCTCGATCGGCCACACCGAGGACCGGTTCGACACCAAGACGCTCGACATCACCTATGCCGTGCAGGAGGGGGCGGCCGGCATGCCGGGCGCGCTGACCCGGCTGTGCGACCGGGCCGAGGCCGCGGTCGCCGGCGGCTACAACATCATCATCCTGTCGGACCGGCAGATCGGCCCCGACCGCATCGCCATCCCGATGCTGCTGGCGACGGCCGCCGTCCACCATCACCTGATCCGCAAGGGCCTGCGCACCGCGGTCGGGCTGGTGGTCGAATCCGGCGAGCCGCGCGAGGTGCATCATTTCTGCTGCCTCGCCGGCTACGGCGCGGAGGCGATCAACCCGTACCTGGCCTTCGACACGCTGGTCGACATGCACCGGCGCGGCGAGTTCCCGCCCGAGGTCGATCCGCAGGAAGTGGTGACCCGCTACATCAAGTCGATCGGCAAGGGCATCCTCAAGGTGATGTCCAAGATGGGCATCTCCACCTACCAGTCCTATTGCGGCGCGCAGATCTTCGACGCCATCGGCCTGTCGTCGGAATTCGTCGAGCAGTATTTCACCGGCACCGCGACGATGATCGAGGGCGTCGGGCTGGAGGAGGTTTCGGCCGAGACCGTGAGCCGCCACCAGTCCGCCTTCAGCGAGGACCCGGTGCTGCGCAACGCGCTCGATGTCGGCGGCGAATACATGTACCGCATCCGCGGCGAGCAGCACATGTGGACGCCCGACGCCGTGGCGCTGCTGCAGCATGCCGTCAGGCGCGGCTCGTGGGAGACCTACAAGGAGTTTTCCGCCCAGATCGACGCCGAGGTGGCGAAGGCCCGGACGATCCGCGGCCTGTTCACCATCCGCACGGCGGACGCGACCGGCCGCAAGCCGGTGCCGATCGACGAGGTCGAGCCGGCCACCGAGATCGTCAAGCGGTTTTCGACCGGCGCCATGTCGTTCGGCTCGATCTCGCGCGAGGCGCACACCACGCTGGCGATCGCCATGAACCGGATCGGCGGCAAGTCGAACACCGGCGAGGGCGGCGAGGAAGCCGACCGCTACCGGCCGCTGCCGGGCGGCGGGCAGAACCCCGAGCGCTCGGCGATCAAGCAGGTGGCGTCCGGCCGCTTCGGCGTGACGGCGGAATATCTCGTCAACTCCGACATGATGCAGATCAAGGTCGCGCAGGGCGCCAAGCCCGGCGAGGGCGGCCAGCTGCCCGGCCACAAGGTCGACGCGACGATTGCCAAGGTGCGTCACTCGACGCCCGGCGTCGGCCTGATCTCGCCGCCGCCGCACCACGACATCTATTCGATCGAGGACCTGGCGCAGCTCATCTACGACCTGAAGAACGTCAACCCGTCGGGCGACGTCTCGGTCAAGCTCGTTTCGGAGGTCGGCGTCGGCACGGTTGCGGCGGGTGTCGCCAAGGCGCGCGCCGACCACATCACCATCGCCGGCTATGACGGCGGCACCGGCGCCTCGCCGCTGACCTCGCTCAAGCATGCCGGTTCGCCGTGGGAGATCGGCCTTGCCGAGACCCACCAGACGCTGGTGCTCAACGGCCTGCGCTCGCGCGTGGCCCTGCAGGTCGACGGCGGTCTGCGCACCGGCCGCGACGTCGTCGTCGGCGCGCTTCTGGGTGCCGACGAGTTCGGCTTCTCGACGGCACCGCTGATCGCGGCCGGCTGCCTGATGATGCGCAAGTGCCATCTCAACACCTGCCCGGTCGGCATCGCCACCCAGGACCCGGTGCTGAGGAAGCGGTTCAAGGGCGCGCCCGAGCACGTCATCAACTACTTCTTCTACATCGCCGAAGAGGTGCGCGAACTGCTGGCCGCCATGGGATACCGCAAGATCGAGGAGATCGTCGGCGAGTCCGACCTGCTGGCCAAGCACGAGATGATCGAGCACTGGAAGGCGCGCGGACTCGACTTCACGCGCATCTTCTACAAGCCCGACGCTCCGAAGGACGCGATCCGCTGGACCGAGCGCCAGAAGCACCCGATCGACGACGTGCTGGACCGGCGCCTCATCGAGCAGGCGATGCCGGCGCTGGAAACGCGCGAGCCGGTGACGATCGAAATGCCGATCCGCAACACCGACCGCTCGACCGGTGCCATGCTGTCGGGCGAGGTCGCCAAGCGCTTCGGCCACAAGGGGCTGCGCGACGACACGATCTCGGTGAAGCTCACCGGCACGGCAGGCCAGTCGTTCGGCGCCTTCCTGGCGCACGGCATATCGTTCGACCTGATCGGCGACGGCAACGACTATGTCGGCAAGGGCCTTTCGGGCGGCCGCATCGTCATCCGGCCGGCCGACAACGCCCGCACAATCGCCGAGAACTCGATCATCGTCGGCAACACCGTGCTCTACGGCGCCATCGAGGGCGAGTGCTACTTCCGCGGCGTCGCCGGCGAACGCTTCGCGGTGCGCAACTCCGGCGCGGTGGCGGTGGTGGAGGGCGTGGGCGACCACGGCTGCGAATACATGACCGGAGGCGTCGTCGTCGTGCTCGGCTACACCGGCCGCAACTTCGCGGCCGGCATGTCGGGCGGCGTCGCCTACATCCTCGACGAGGAGGGTGATTTCGCCGAGCGCTGCAACATGGCGATGGTCGAGCTCGAGCCGGTGCCCGAGGAAGACGACATGCTGGAGAAACTGCACCACCACGGCGGCGATCTCGCCCACAAGGGCCGGGTCGACGTGTCGGGCGACATGACGCGCCACGACGAGGAGCGGCTGGTGCAGCTCATCTCCAACCACATGCACTACACCGCTTCGCCGCGCGCCCGGCAGCTCCTCGACAACTGGGCCGACTATCGCGGAAAGTTCCGCAAGGTCATGCCGGTCGAATACCGCCGTGCGCTGCAGGAGATGGAGCGCATGCGCATGGGGCTCGCGGCGGAGTAGAACGACAAGACCGATTTTTTGGCGAGCGCGGGCGACCCTGTCGCCGGCGCCCGGCTGGAGGTTCTAATGGGCAAGGTAACAGGATTTCTCGAGATCGACCGGCAGGTGCACAAGTACCAGCCGGCTTCCGACCGCATCCGGCATTTCCGTGAGTTCACGCTGCCGATGTCGGACAAGGAGGTCGAGAAGCAGGCCGCGCGCTGCATGGATTGCGGCATCCCGTATTGCCACGGGCCGACGGGCTGTCCGGTGCACAACCAGATTCCGGACTGGAACGACCTCGTCTATCACGACGACTGGGAAGGCGCGATCCGCAACCTGCACTCGACCAACAACTTCCCCGAATGGACGGGCCGCATCTGTCCCGCACCCTGCGAGGAGGCGTGCACGCTCAACCTCGAGGACATTCCGGTCGCCATCAAGACGATCGAGCAGGCGATCGCCGACAAGGCCTATGAGCAGGGCTTCATCCGCCCCTATCCGGCCGAGCAGACCACCGGCAAGAAGGTCGCGGTGATCGGCTCCGGCCCGGCCGGCATGGCGGCTGCCCAGCAGCTCGGCCGCGCCGGCCACGAAGTCCACGTCTTCGAGCGCGAGAGCCGCCCCGGCGGGCTGATGCGCTTCGGCATCCCCGACTTCAAGATCGAAAAGCACTATATCGACCGCCGCGTCGCGCAGATGCAGGGGGAGGGCGTTACCTTCCATTGCGGCGTCAATGTCGGTGTCGACAAGCCGGTCGCCGAGCTATTGGCCGAGTTCGACGCCGTGCTCTATTGCGGCGGCTCCGAGACGCCGCGTCCGGCCGGCATTCCCGGCGCCGACTTGCCGGCGTGCATGACGCGATGCCCTACCTGGTGCAGCAGAACAAGCGCGTCGGCGGCGAGGACATCCAGTCCGTTGCCTGGCCTTCCGCGCCCATCCTGGCCGGCGGCAAGCACGTCGTCGTGGTCGGCGGCGGCGACACCGCGTCCGACTGCATCGGCACCGCCTTCCGCCAGGGCGCGGTGCGCGTCACCCAGCTCGACATCCGCCCGCGTCCGCCGGAAAAGGAAGACAAGCTGACGGTGTGGCCCTACTGGGCGACCAAGATGCGCACCTCGTCGAGCCAGGCCGAGGGTGCGGAGCGCGAGTTCCAGGTGGCGACGCTCGAGTTCGTCGGCGAGGAAGGTCACCTGACCGGCGTGAAGTGCTGCGAGGTCGACGAGAAGCGCAAGCCGATCGAGGGCACGGAGTTCATCATCCGCGCCGATCTCGCCTTCATCGCCATCGGCTTTGCAGGCGCGCGCCAGGAAGGCGTGCTGGCCGAGTTCGGCGAGGCGCTGGAGATCGTCGGTCGACGCGCGCCGCTCGACCAACGTCGTGGCCGACGAGACTCGAATACCGCACCAATGTCGACAGGCTCTATGCCGCCGGCGACGTGCGGCGCGGCCAGTCGCTGGTCGTGTGGGCGATCCGCGAGGGCCGGCAGGCCGCGCACGCCATCGACAAGTTCCTGATGGGATCGACGCTGCTGCCGCGCTGACAGGCGCGGCGGCGCAAGCCTACTTCGTGATTGCCGTGGTCGTCTCCGGCCCGGTCGAGGCGGTGCTGCCGGCGGTCTTGCCGCCGTCGTCGCGGCGCACCAGCACGAAGTCGTCGGCGCGGCCTGGCTGCGTCGAGGCCTCGACCCCGTCGATCGTCATCCGCGACTGGGCCGTCCCCGTCCTTGTCCTCCGTCGTCGCCGACGGCGGGTGCAGAACCCGGATGAGGCGATGCCGTCGTCTCCGGCTTCGGCGGCCGCCGGTGCGCTGACGGGAGCGGCGCCAAGCAGCGTCTCCCCGCCGTCCAGCGTGGGATCGTAGAGCGAGATCGGCGCCGTGCGGTCGAGTTCGCGGCGGACTTCCGGTTCGACGGCGAAGTCGGGAATGGGGCTGTCGTCGAGCGTCGTCGTGTCGGGCGACACGGCGTTGCCGAGCAGCTTGGCCAGCGGCTTTTCGACGTAGAAGGCCAGCTTGCGCTTGCCCGAGCGGGTGAGATTGATGCCGTCGGAGGAACGCAGCCGCACGCGCTGGCCGTTCATGTCGGGGCCGACGGCGGTGAAGGCGCCGTTCTCGTCGACGAAGCCGTCCCAGATGTCGACGAACTCGCCTCCGGCCTCCTCCACCACGTCCTTGTAGATGTCGTTGAAGGCCAGCATGTCGGCCGACATCGTGCTCGACTTGAAGGCTGGCAGCCCGACCCAGATCAGCGGAATGCCGCGGTCGCGTATCTTCTTGGCGAAACGCGCGGCGCGTGCGCGGTATTCCTCGAGCCAGGCCTCGGAGCGCGGGCGTTCGCTGGAACCGGCGACGTTCATCGCCTGCCGGTCGTTGGAGCCCAGCATGGCAACGACGACGTCGGGCTTTTCCTCGTCCAGGAACTCGTCGATCTTGCCGGGCCAGTCATAGTAATCGTCGCGAACGAAGCCCGAGGAGCCGTTCGACCGGTCGACAACCCGCACGCCGGCCGATTCCGAATAGGCTTCCTGCAATCCGTCGGCCAGTCCACCGGCGAGGAAGTCGCCGACCACCAGCACGACGCGGGCATTGTCCAGCTTGTCGACATTGGGAGCCGGTTCGGGTGCTGCCGGTTCGGCGCGGCTCGACCTGCTGGAAGAAGACGTGGCGCGAGACCGCGTCGGTGCGGCGCGGGCCGGCTTCTTTTCCTCGCTGCGGTTGAACAGCAGGTCGAACAGCGTCTTCGGCCGATCCTGGGCATGGGCGGCCGGCACCGCGGCCGGCAGGGCCGCGGCGGCGATGATCAGCACCGCCAGCAGCCAGCGCACGGCTCTGGCGACCGAGGGCCTCATCGTTGTGCCATGACGCGGCAATGCGTTCTCCCGCTCAGTTGCGCCTCAAGGTCGTCAGCACTTCCTTGCTGGGATGCCCGTCCTGGGTCAAGCCGGCGCGTGCCTGGAAGGCCATGATGGCGGCGCGCGAGCCGGAGCCGATGCGCCCGTCGATCTCGCCGTCATAGTAGCCGAGCGCGGCGAGCCGCTTCTGCAGTTCCTCCGTCTCGTCGGAGGTCAGCCGCGTGAACGGGCGGTCCCAGTCGCGCACCAGCCCGCCAAAGCCGGCGATCTCGTCGGCCAGCAGGCCGACCGCAATCGCGTAGGTGTCGGCGTTGTTGTAGCGCTTGATGACGAAGAAGTTCTTGGTCATCAGGAACGCCGGGCCGCCGCGGCCGTCGGGCACCTTCAGTTCGGCGGTGTCGCTCGGGCGCGGGAAAGGCTTTCCGTTGGCCCGAACCACGCCGATGTTCGCCCATCGCGCCAGCGACATCGTGCCGCCGGGGAATTTTCGGCCGGCCGGCAGCACCACCTCGTAGCCCCAGGTCTCGCCGCTGCGCCAGCCGTTGCGGGCCAGAAGGTTGGCGGCGGTGGCCAGTGCGTCGGGCACCGAGTTCCAGATGTCGCGCCTGCCGTCGCCGTCCATGTCCACGGCGTAGGCCTGGTAGCTGGTCGGGATGAACTGGGTGTGGCCCAGCGCGCCGGCCCACGAGCCCGTCAGGTGGGAGACGTCGATGTCGCCGCTCTGCAGGATCTTCAGCGCCGCCAGAAGCTGCGTGCGCGCGAACTTGGCGCGGCGCTTGTCGGCGTACGCCAGCGTTGCCAGCGAGCGCACGGCGTTGCGCATGATGGTGTCGTCCTTCAGCGCCTCGCCGTAATTGGTCTCCATCGACCAGATCGCCAGGAGAACGGTGCGGTCGACGCCGAAGCGCTGCTCGATGCGGTCGAGCCAGGGCTTCCACTTGCGGGCCATCTCGCGGCCCGTGGAAATCGTGCGCTCGTTGACGCGGTTGTCGAAATACTGCCAGGGCGGAGAGGTGAACTCCGGCTGGTAGTTGGCCTTCTCCAGCACTTCGGGATCGGGGTCCGTGACGCCCCTGAAGGCGCGGTCGAACGTCGAGCCGGAAATGCCGTTTGCGGCCGCCGTGGCCCGGAAGCCGGCGATCCAGTGCTGGAAACCCGCATCTGCAAGTGCGGGTCGGGAAATGAGGGCAAGGCACAGCATTGCTGCGGCCACCAAGGCCGCCGGAGCGATGCGTCCCGCCGCGACGCGAAGATGCATTCCTACCTCCATTGAACTCTGCAGCCATATTGCGGAGTTGCGGTTAGGAAATGGTTTACCATAGGCTTAACCGGCCCGGAATCGTGCGGCGGAGCACCGAGGAAACTTTGCTGCCCCGTGTGCGTTCACGTTACCGGTATTGCCATGGCTTTCAGGCAGCAATTTGAGCATCGGGTGAATCTGGCATGAAAAAACTACGCAAGGCGGTGTTTCCCGTCGCAGGACTGGGAACGCGCTTTCTTCCGGCCACCAAGGCCATGCCCAAGGAAATGCTGACGGTCGTCGACCGGCCGGTGATCCAGTACGTGGTCGAAGAGGCGCGCGAGGCCGGCATCGAGCATTTCATCTTCGTGACGGGGCGCGGCAAGAGCGCCATCGAGGATCATTTCGATGCCCAGCCCGAGCTCTACGACACGCTCGCCGAGCGCGGCAAGGACGACTATCTCGAAATGCTCCAGCGCCAGCAGCCGCGGCCGGGCGAGTTCAGCTACACGCGCCAGCAGGTGCCGCTCGGGCTCGGCCATGCGGTGTGGTGCGCGCGCGACCTCGTCGGCCAGGAGCCCTTCGCGCTGCTTCTGCCCGACATGATCATGCAATCCGAAAAGGGCTGCCTCGCCGAAATGGCGGAACTCTACGAGGCGGCCGGCGGCAACGTCGTCGGTGTCGAGGAATGCGATCCCTCGATGACCCACAAATACGGCATCGTCGGCCGCGGCGAGGACGTCGGCAGCGGTTTCGAGATCACCGGAATGGTCGAGAAGCCGGACCCGAAGGATGCACCGACCAACCTCTTCCTCAACGGGCGCTACATCCTGCAGCCCGAGATCTTCTCCATCCTCGAGACCCAGGAGCGTGGCGCCGGCAACGAGATCCAGCTCACCGACGGCATGCTCAGGCTGATGGACCAGCAGAAATTCTACGGCTTCCGCTATCGCGGCAGCACGTTCGACTGCGGCTCGCCGGAGGGCTTCATCGAGGCGAACATCGCCTTTGCGCTGGCGCGCGACGACCTCCGCGACAAGGTCCGGGACAAGCTCAAGAACCTGCTCTGATCGGGCTCCAGCGCCGTCAGCGCTGCAGCTTCACGCCCAGGAAGCCGCTGGTGGCCTCGTAGTCGCGACCGGCGATCGTGCTGGTCAGCCGTTCGTGGCGGGCGCGGCCGGTGATGCCGAGGTTCCGGTTCAGCCACCAGGTCAGGCTGGTCTCGGCGGCGAGCGTCAGGTCGTGGTCGGACGAGCCGGAATAATCGCGCCATTCTGCGCCCACGAGTGCCGTTCCCGTCAGGTTGGCGCGCAGTTCGCGTGTCACCGAAAGCTGCGAGGAGTAGAGGATCGAGCCGCTCTCGCCGGCCGTGGTCGTGCCTTCCACCGTCGTCGAACCGGTGAGGGCCACTGTCGTGCCGCGCACCGGCGACCAGTCGAAGTTGGCGGCTGCGGTGAAGCCTGAAAGCGTGGCCAGCCGCGCATCGTCGAAATCTTCCGACACCCAGCCCGCCGAAACCTCGCCGTTCAGCTTCTCGCCGAAATCGAGATCGACGCCGCCGCGCATGCCGAGCCGGTTGGACGAGCGCGCATAGCCGGCCGAATCGAGCCTTTCGTCGTAGAGCCTGCGGCCGTACTCGGCTTCCACGAACGGCGTGACGGCCGGCGAGACCTCGTAGCCGGCGCGCAGCGTCGCCGTGGCCAGTGTGTTGTTGCGGTCGCTTTGCGACAGCGTGCCGCCGGCCGTGAGCCGGGCGTCGCCGTAGATGTCGCGCGTGGCGTTGCCGGTCAGCGACAGGCGGAACTTGCCGACGCCCTTTTCGACGCCGGCACTGGCGCTCAGCGTCTGGCGGATCGGCCGCTCCGCCACGCCGGTGATCGCGACCGGCGAGGAGGCGGCCTCCGGGGCGCGGCTGTAGCCGGCGGTGCCGTTCAGCGTGAACTCGTGGTCGAGGTCGAGCCTCAGGGCCGCGTCGGCGCCGGCTGTCAGTTCGTCGAGTTGGGCCCCTGACAGCGACTTGCGCCAGGTGCCGTAGGCGTCCAGCGATGCCGAATGGCTCGACCAGTCGGACTGCGCGTTCAGCCGCAGCGTCGTTTCGGAAACGACGGCGGCGCTGCCGCCCGATGCCTCCTCGGCGTTCGACGTCCACTCGATGCCGCTTTCCAGGCTCGGCCTCAGGATGAAGCTGCCCGCCCTGATGCCGGTGGCGGCGTAGGGGTTGTCGTCGGCGTGTCGCGTGGCGAGTTCGACCGGCGTGGCGGGCTGGTTGTCGGGCCGCGCGCGCTGGAAATCCTCGGCGTCGCCGTAGTCGACGGTGCGCTGGCGCACGGTGCCGGTCGACGTGACGTCCTGTCCTGCGACCTTCGCCCTGCTGCCGGTGGTGCTGGCGGTGCCGGCCGCACCCGTATAGGCCGGCTGCTCCGCATCGGCCGCGTTCGCCGCGCCTGCGGCCGTGTTGCGGGCCTGGATCGCACGGACCCGCTTGTTGTTGGCGACCGCCAGGTCGGTGCTGGCCGGCTGCCCGTCCTGTCCCGAAGCGTCGGCTGGGTTCTGCGCCGCGTCAGCCCCGGTGCCGGTGGTCTTGCCTGCGGTGCTGCCGTCGGCGTTCTGGAGCCCTTGGCCGTCGGTGAGGCCGGTCCCTTCGCCGTTCGGGTAGAGCGGCGTGGCGGCGGTGTCGGGCTGCAGCGGCGATTCCACCAGCGCGTCGGCGGCCTGCAGCGCGTCCTTCAGCGGCGAGCGCTTCAGCGGCTGGTCAGTGAGGAGGCCGCGCAAGTCGCCCGATTCCTGCGCGAAGATGGCGGGCGCGAACATGGCCATGCCGGCCGCGCCCGCGGCCAGCACGGCCAGGCGCGCGGCAGCGGCAAGGCGGCTTCTGTCGTTCGGCCGGAGCCTCGACTTCGACACGGATCGAACCCCGATTGGCGGCGCGCGAACCGCGCCGGATGATTACCGAACCGTAAACAGCGGTGGTTAACGCTTGGTTGAGGACCTCGGGCCCGGCACCGAAACGGCGCCATTCAGCGTTGGACAGGACCGGGCGAACGCGCTAACGCAGCCGAATGCACGCCGGGAATCACAAACCGAGCCGAAAGGACGGCGCCATCGCGTCTGCCGCGCGCACGCTGGCCGCCGAGCAGGCGGGCGTGGCCGCGCTCGCCGCCGCGCTCGACAACGGGCTGGCCGAGCCGTTCTCGCGGGCCGTCGATCTGCTCACCGGCATCGGCGGCAGGGTCATCGTCACCGGCGTCGGCAAGAGCGGTCATATCGGCTCGAAGCTCGCCGCCACGCTCGCGTCCACCGGCACGCCGGCCTATTTCGTCCATCCCGCCGAGGCCAATCACGGCGATCTCGGCATGATCGCTCGCGACGACGCCATCATCGCGATGTCGTGGTCCGGCGAAAGCCGCGAACTCGAAGGCATCGTCGCCTATTCGCGCCGCTTCCGCATTCCGCTGGTGGCGATCACCGCAGGCGAGGGCTCGGCGCTGGGGCGCGCGGCCGACGTCGTGCTCGCCTTGCCGCGGGCGCCGGAGGCCTGTCCGCACGGCCTGGCGCCGACCACTTCGGCGACGATGCAGCTGGTCATCGGCGACGCGCTCGCCGTCGCCCTGCTCGAGGCGCGCGGCTTCAGCGCCGACGAGTTCCGCACCTTTCATCCGGGCGGCCAGCTCGGCGCCAATCTCACCCACATCGGCGAGATCATGCACACCGGCGACCGGGTGCCGCTGGTGGCGGCCGGCACCGGCATGCGCGAGGCCATCCTCGAGATTTCGCAGAAGGGGTTCGGCTGCGTCGCAGTCGTCGCGGCCGATGGCAGCCTCGCCGGCATCGTCACCGACGGCGACCTGCGCCGTCACATGGGCAGCGACATCCTGTCGATGACGGTCGACGAGGTGATGACGGTCTCGCCGAAGGCGGTGACGCCGTCGACGCTCGCTGCCAGTGCGCTGGAGATGATCAATTCCTCGGCCATCACCACGCTGATGGTGGTCGATGAGGGCCGCCCCGTCGGCATCGTCCACCTGCACGACCTGCTGAGGATCGGCGCGGCCTGATCCTTGCCCGTCGAGGAGAGGGCGCTACGTCTGCGGCGCGACCTGCTCGACCACCAGCTCGCTGTCGCGGGTGCCCACCACCTTCACATGCGTTCCAGCCGGCATGTCCGGTCCGGCCACCATCCAGTAGGTGTCGCCCATCCTGACGCGGCCCTGGCCTTCGCGGATCGGCTCGGCCAGCGTCGCGGTGCGGCCGACCAGCTGCTCGGCGCGGCGGTTGAGCAGCGGCTGGTCGGAGACGCTGTCCTGCGACTGCATGATGCGCCGGCCGCCGAACACCGAGACCAGCGCCAGCGCCAGAAACACCAGCACCTGGACCTGCCAGCTCCAGATCGACCAGTCCCACAGCTGCAGGGACAGCGCACCTGTGAGGATTGCGGCGATGCCGATCCACAGCAGGAAGACACCCGGAACGACGATCTCGGCGGCCAGAAGCACGAAGCCGAGCACCATCCAGTTCCAGGCGCCGAGATCGGCGAAGAACCCGGTCATTGTTCGGACCTCCCGCTATTCGCCGTCGGGCGTGTTGCCGGTAGGCGCAGTGGTGCCGCCGACCGCAGGCGGCCTGCCCGGGCGGCGCGCCGCCTGAGTGGCGGCGGCGCCTTCGCCGAACACTTCCTTCGCAATGGTGCCGATGCCGCCCAGCGAGCCGATCAGCGACGAGGCTTCGATCGGCATCAGCACGACCTTGGAGTTGGGGGCGGAGCCGATCTTGGCCAGCGCCTCGGTGTATCTCTGCGCCACGAAGTAGTTGATCGCCTGCATGTCACCCTTGGAGATCGCTTCCGACACGACCTGCGTGGCGCGCGCCTCGGCTTCCGCCGCGCGTTCGCGGGCCTCGGCGTCGCGGAAGGCGGCCTCGCGGCGGCCTTCCGCCTCCAGCACCTGCGCCTGCTTCAGGCCCTCGGCCTCGAGGATCTGGGCGCGCTTGTTGCGCTCGGCCATCATCTGGCGGGCCATGGAGTCGACCATGGTTGCCGGCGGGTTGATGTCCTTGATCTCGATGCGCGTGACCTTGATGCCCCAGGGGTGCGCGGCGGCGTCGACGACGTGCAGCAGCCGCTCGTTGATGGCGTCGCGGTTGGACAGCAGCTCGTCGAGGTCCATCGAGCCCATGACGGTACGGATGTTGGTCATGGTCAGGTTGAGGATGGCGTTTTCCAGCCCCGACACCTGGTAGGCGGCCTGCGGCGCGCTGAGCACCTGATAGAACGCAACCCCGTCGACCGCCACGATGGCGTTGTCGCGGGTGATGACCTCCTGGGTGGGGACGTCGAGCACCTGCTCCATCATGTTCATCTTGGCGCCGATGCGGTCGATGAACGGCACGATGATGTTGAGCCCGGGGCTCAGCGTCCTGGTGTAGCGGCCGAAGCGCTCGACCGTGTAGTTGTAGCCCTGCGCCACCGTCTTGATGCCGGCGAAGATGACCAGCAGCACGAGGACGACGAGCACGACGACGAAGATGTCGAAGCCGGAAATGAGCATTCTGTGCCTCCCGCACCGATTTCGGCGCCCGCCCGATAAACGGTCCGGAATCGGCGCCAGCTTCCCTTCGATCAAGATGTAGCTATTTCCGGGGCGGATTCAATTCGCGCCCCGCGCGAGCCGCCCGCCGGTGTCTCACGCCCAGCCGGAAAGCTCGCGGCGCACCACCGTCTCGATGACGTCCATGCCCTCGGGCGAATCGTTGAGGCAGGGGATGTGCGAGAAGTTCTCGCCGCCGGCTTCCAGGAACATCTCGCGCACGCCGATGGCGATCTCCTCGAGCGTCTCCAGGCAGTCCGACACGAAGCCGGGATTGAAGATCGCGACCGACTTCACGCCGTCCTTGGCCAGCTTCTCCGCCGTCTTGTCGGTGTAGGGCTGCAGCCACTCCTCCGGGCCGAAGCGCGACTGGAAGGTGGCGATCAGCTTCTTGTCGTCCCAGCCGAGCCTGTCGCGCAACAGCCGCGTCGTCTTCTGGCAGTGGCAGTAATAGGGGTCGCCGCGGCGGAAATAGCTCTGCGGGATGCCGTGAAAGGAGGCGATCACCACCTCCGGCTCGAAGGCAAGCGTCGCCAGGTGCTTCTCGATCGAGCGGGCCAGCGCGTCGATGTAGGCCGGCTCGTCGTGATAGGGCGGCACGGTGCGCAGCGCCGGCTGGAAGCGCATGGCCTGCAGCGCCTCGAAGACCTTGTCGTTCACGGTCGCCGTGGTGGAGGCGGAGTATTGCGGATAGAGCGGAAAGGCCACGATGCGGTCGCAACCCTCGTCCTTGAGCCGGTTCACGACCTTGTCGATCGACGGCTCGCCGTAGCGCATCGCCCAGTCGACGACGACGCCCGGCATCGCCGAAAGCCGCTCCGCCAGCAGTTCGGCCTGCGAGCGGGTGTAGGTCCGCAGCGGGGATTCGTTGCGCTCGCGGTTCCATATCCTGTCATAGAGCGCGCCGGATTTCTTCGGCCGCGTGTTGAGCACGATGCCGTAGAGCACCGGATACCAGACGGCGCGCGGCCATTCGATGACGCGGCGGTCGGACAGGAACTCCTTCAGGTAGGCGCGCATCGGCGCGTAGTCGGTGCCTTCGGGCGTGCCGAGATTGATCAGCATCGACCCCGACCTTGCCGACGCGCACGTCCGGGTGGTCGGCCGGGCGATGCGCGGTGTCGCTGCGTTCGCCGGCGGCGGCGGATTCGGTTGTCATGGTCATCGGGCGTCTCCGTCGTCGCGGAAGCTATTCATCGGGCCGGCGTTTTCAATGCGTCATCTTGCGGACAAACGAAAGGCCCGCCCCGACGACCGGGGCGGGCCCTTCCTGGTTCGCGTGGGTGCGGACTATTCGGCGGCGGGCACCACCAGGACCATGCCGATCGACAAGCGCGTCCGGCTTCAGGCCCGGGTTGGCGTCGCGGATCTTCGTCCACATGCGCCCGTCGCCATAGGTCGCCTTGGCGATCTTCCACAGGCTGTCGCCGGCCTTCACCGTGTACTTGTTGTCGGCCATCGCCGCGTCGGCGGGCTTGGCCTCCATCGCGTCCTTGGTCTCGGCGGCGGGCGCGGCGGCAGCCGGCTCGCTTTCCACCTTCGGCGCCGAGCCGGCAATGTCAGCCGACCCGTTCGGAAGCTCCGGCATCTCCACGTCGTCGGCCGCGTCATCCTCAGCGGCCGGTGCGGTCGTGTCGGCCGCCTTGTCCCCGGTGGCTGCCTCGCCACCGGCGGTGTCGACCTTCGGCGCCTCGCTGGAGATTTCCGCCGAGCCGTTCGGCAGGTCCGGCGTCTTCACCTCGGCGGCGTCGGTCGCGGCCGGCGCGGTCGTGTCGGCCGCCTTGTCCTCGGAGGCCGCCGGTGCGGCCATCGCGCCCTTGTCCGATTCGTCCGCCTTCATCTCGGTCTTGTCGGCGTCGTCGGCCTTCATCGCGCCGGCGTCGGAGACCTCGGTGATGCGGTCTTCGGTCTTCGGCGTGTAGGGGCTGTGGACGGCCAGGTAGTCCGCCACCACCGTCTCCAGGCCCGGACCGTAATCGTAGGCGTTCTCGGCATTGGAGGCGAACAGCGCGTAACCGTCGCCGCCACCGCGCATGAAGTTGTTGGTGGCGATCATGTAGGTCTTTTCAGGATCGATCGGCGTCCAGTTGTCGCCGTCCTTGACCTCGACCGACTTCACCCGCGAGCCGGGCTCGGCCGACTTGTCGAAGGTGTAGTGCAGGCCGGCGACCTGCGGGAAGCGGCCGGCGCCGTCCTCGATCTGGCTGAGGCCGTTCTCCAGCGAACCGACCACGTCCTTGCCCTTCATCTGGAAGGTCGCGAGCGTGTTCTGGAACGGCAGCACGGTGACGACCTCGCCCATGGTGACCGGGCCGTCGTCGATCGAGGCGCGCAGGCCGCCGCCATTGGTGATGGCGAACTGCACGCCCTGGTCCTTGACGCGGTCGAGCATGGCGTCGGTGACGAGGTCGCCCATCTCGCATTCCTGGGCGCGGCAGGTGTCGCGGCTGCCGTCGATCGGCGCGGTGGTCTGGGCGACGACCTTGGACATCTCCTCCTCGATCGGCGCCTTCAGCTCCTTGACGCGCTCGACCACCTTCGGGTCGGGCTCGACCGAGGCGTCGAGCAGGATCGGCTCGCCGGTGGCCTCCTTGACGATGCCGATGTCGGAGAAGGTGACCTTCACCTCGCCGAGATATTTCGAGTAGGAGCCGGCCTGCACGACCGGCACCTTGTAGCCGAGCGGATTGTCGACCCAGGTCGGGTAGGGGCCGGCCGCGCCCTCGACCTTGTTCGACAGCAGCGTGTGCGAATGGCCGCCGACGACGACGTCGACGCCCGGGATCTTGGCGATCGCGGCGATGTCGCGCGGGTAGCCGACATGGGTCAGCGCGATGATCTTGTCGACGCCCTGGTTGGAAAGCTCCTTCACCGCCTTGGTGATGCCTTCCACGTCCTCGGTGATGTCGATGTGCTCGCCCGGCGAGGACAGCACGCCGGTGTCGTTGGCCACGGCGCCGACGATGCCGATCTTCTGGCCGCCGACCTCGAGCACCACCGACGGCTTCACCCGGTCGGCGAGCTTCGACTGCATGTCGGGGCGCACGTTGGCGCTGACGATCGGGAAGGTCGCCTTGTCGAAGAAGGCGGCCAGCGAATCCTCGCCCTCGTCGAACTCGTGGTTGCCGATCGTCATGGCGTCCGGCTTCATCAAGTTCAGGAACTCGGCTTCGGCCGCACCGTGATAGGTGGTGAAGAACAGCGAGCCCTGGAAGTTGTCGCCGGCGTTGAGGAAGATGACGTTCTGATCGCTCAGCTTCTGGCGCTCGTCGCGCACGGCCGTGACCAGGCGCGCTGCGCCGCCGAAGCACTTGCCGGCGGTCTCGTCGTCGGCCGAGCAGGTCGATTCATATTTGTTGTTCGACTCGATGCGCGAATGCCAGTCGTTGATGTGGAGGATGTTCAACGTGTAGTCGGCAAACGAGGCCGAGGTGGAAACTGCCAGCGCGGACGCGGTGAGCGCGAAGGCGGCTGCGAGCTTTTTCATCTGGAATCTCCCGAATGGTCCCGTGGAGGCAATAGCGCCCCTGGTTGTCAGTTTTGTTGCAGCAAGCGTCGGCGGATATGTTTCCATCCGCCCCGGTCCGATGCAAGTGGTTTGAAGGCTTCTCGCGCCGGCCGAACGTGAATTCGCTGGCTGCCGTTGCCCTACGAAGAATAGTCGCGCTCGTCGGCGATGACCTTGCCGTCGTTGGGCAGTGAGCCGGGTGTCGCCACGACCACGCTGCCGCCGAGCTTGCAGACGTCGCGCAGCGTCGCCTCGATCGCGGCGGCATCGGGATCGGCGCCTTGAGCCGGCTCCACGTTGAGCACCATCACGTCGCGATCGCCCTGCCTGGAGACCACCAGCCGGGCGCGGGCGATCTCGGGGTGGCGGCGCGTCACCTCGGCGACCTGCTTCGGGTCGACGAACATGCCCTTGACCTTGGTGCGCTGGTCGGCGCGCCCCATCCAGCCCTTGATGCGGGTGTTGGTGCGCCCGCACGGCGAGACGCCCGGCATCACCGCCGACAGGTCGCCGGTGCCGAGCCGCACCAGCGGGTAGGCGGGGTTGAAGCAGGTCACCACCACCTCGCCGACCTCGCCCTCGGCGACCGGGTCGCCGGTGCCGGGGCGCACGATCTCCACGATCAGGTCCTCGTTGACGATCATGCCGGGCAGCGGTTCGCCTGCCTCGTCGGCGCTCTCGTAGGCGATGACCCCGAACTCGGCGGTGGCGTAGCACTGCATGACGCGCACGCCGCGATCTCCATATTCGGCGCGCAGCGAGGGGAACAACGCTCCGCCCGAGACGAGGCCGAGCTTGAAGGAGGAGAGGTCCTTGCCGGCTTCCGCCGCGCGGTCGAGCATCACCTTCAGGAAGTCGGGCGTGCCGCAATAGACCTTGGGCTTCAGCGTGGCGGCGGCCTCGACCTGCATGTCGGTGTTGCCGGCGCCTGCCGGAAACACCGTGCAGCCGAGCGCCCGGGCGCCCTCGTCGAGGATGAAGCCGCCGGGCGTCATGTTGTAGGCAAACGCATTGTGGACGATGTCGCCGGGCCTGATGCCGGCCGCGAAGAAGGCGCGGCGCGCGCCCCACGGATCGCCGCCGAAGCCCTGCGGCTCCCAGATCGGGCCGGGCGACATGAACACCCGCCCGCCGGCGAGTGCGGCCGGGTTGGCGAAGCCGCCGAACGGCGGTTGCGCGGCCTGGAACTCCATCAGCTCGGCTTTGCGCAGCACCGGCAGGGCGGCCAGTGCGGCGCGGCTGTCGACAGTCTTGGGATCGATGCCGGACAGCCATTTCGCAAGGCCCGGCGCGCTGGCGGTCGCCGCGGTCAGGAAGGCCGGCAGCCGGGCGAACAGATCACGTTCGCGCTCGCCCGGATCGCGGGTTTCGGTCTCGTCGAAATGCGCACCCATCATGCCTCCCGCGCGGGTTTGCGTGACTTATCGCAGGAGCATCGCCGCCCGTGCAAGGCCGGCGGCGGAGCAGCGATCAGGAAACGCCGCTGTAGCGGTAGAGCTGGAAGCGCGTGCCCTGCGGCGTGCCGTCGTCGAGCGTGCAGTTCATCTGGTCGGTGGCGACCTGCAGGCAGGAGGCGCGCGTGTATTTCTGGCTCTTCAGCGAGTAGAAGTTGAGGTCGATCGTCTTGCGATCCTTGTAGGAATAGGTGCCCTCGGTCAGCTTCTCGCCGGTGTCGGCCGAGCGAGACGAGAACACGCCGCCACGCAGCGTCGAGATCGCCACCCGGTCCTGCCCGATCCAGTCGCCATCCACGCCCGTCGGCGCCACGGAGACCGGGGCGCGCGAGATCGGCTGCACGCTCTGGCAGCCGGCGAGCGCAACCATCAGCGCTACCGAGCCGGCCGAAACGATCCTCACCGCATTCATCATTCGATTCCTCTTTGTCGTCCGCCTGGCCCTCAATCGCGCGAAACGGCGGCGAAAGCAAGGTTCGGTGCCTCGGCCCGCAACCTACCGCACCAGTATGTTGCGGAACTGCCAGGGGTCCTTCTCGTCGATGTCCTCGGGGAAGAGCCCGGGACGCCCGTCGAGCGGCGTCCAGTCGCTGTAGTAGCCCTTCACCGGCCCGAGATAGGGGCTCTGCACCGCAAGGCAGCGGCGGAAGTCCATCTCGTCGGTCTCGACGATGCCGGCCTCCGGATTTTCCAGCGCCCACACCATGCCGGCGAGCACCGCGGAGGACACCTGCAGGCCCGTGGCGTTCTGGTAGGGGGCGATGTTTCGCGTCTCCTCCAGCGAGAGTTGCGAGCCGTACCAGTAGGCGTTCAGCTTGTGCCCGTAGAGCAGCACGCCGAGTTCGTCGATGCCGTCGACCAGCTCGTTCTCGTCGAGCACGTGCTGCACGGGCTGCGCCTTGCCGGCCGCGCCGAACATCTCGTGCAGCGACAGCACCGCGTCGTTGCAGGGGTGATAGGCGTAGTGGCAGGTCGGCCGGTAGCTCACCTCGCCCTTCTTGTCGCGAACGGTGAAGAAGTCGGCGATCGAGATCGACTCGTTGTGGGTGACGAGGAAGCCGTATTGCGGGCCGGGCGTCGGGCACCAGGTGCGCACCCGCGTGTTGGCGCCGGGCTGCTCCAGGTAGATCGCCGCCTTGTTGCCTTTCTTGTGCTTCCTGGCGTTCTTCGGCATCCACTTCTCGTGGGTGCCCCAGCCGAGTTCGGCCGGCTGCAGCCCTTCGGAGACGAAGCCCTCCACCGACCAGGTGTTCCAGAACACGTCGAGCGGCTTCGGCTTGACCGTGCGCTGGGTGTCGCGCTCGGCGATGTGGACGCCCTTGACGCCGGCCTTCTTCATCAGCTTCGCCCAGCCGTCGCGGTCGTCCTGCCCCGGCACGTCGAACGTCAGGCCGAGGTCGCCGGCGACGTTGACCAGCGCCTGCTTGACGAACCATGACACCATTCCGGGATTGGCGCCGCAGCACGACACCGCCGTCGTGCCGCCGGGGTTCTTCTTCTTTTCGTGGCGCACCGTTTCGCGCAGCGCGTAGTTGGTGCGGGCGGCGTTGTCGGCCTCGCTGTCGAAATAGAAGCCGAGCCACGGCTCGACGACGGTGTCGATGTAGAGCACGCCGAGCTTGCGGCAGAGCTTCATGATGTCGAGCGAGGAGGTGTCGACCGAAAGGTTGACGCAGAATCCGCGGCCGTCGCCGGCCGTCAGCAGCGGCGTCAGCAGGTCCTTGTAGTTGTCCCTGGTGACGTGTTCCTGGATGAAGGAGATGCCGCGCTCGTCGAGCAGCTCGCGGTCGGTGTCCTTCGGGTCGATGACCACCATGCGCGAGCGGTCGAAGCGGAAATGGCGCTCGATCAGCGGCAGCGTCCCGCGTCCGATTGAGCCGAAGCCGATCATCACGATCGGCCCGCTGATTTCGCCGTGGACGGGCCAGTTGTCGGTCATTCCGTTCTCCTGGTCTCGAGGTCGTTTGAGGTCGTTTGCTGCGTCGACTGGCGCCGCGCCGGTGGCCGCGGGTCAAACCACACAACCTCGTCACAATAAAGCGAAAAGCGCCGATGACGAGGCAGGGGTAGGACACCTCGAGCCCGAACGCCCGCGACTTGCCGCGGTTGCGCTTGCGGGAGCCGAGATTTCGGGCTGGCGGCATGGCCAAAGATGACGCAAGGTAAGAAATCACGAAAAGAACAAGATGACACGTACCATCCACCGCATTCGCTGACTTTGGGAGAACCTGCGATGACGAGACTGAAATCACCACTGTTGATGACTTCGATGCTTGCTGCCGCGCTTTGGGCTGGCGCGGCGATGGCGGACGACATGGCCGCTGGCAAGATGATGAAACCCGCCGAGGCGTCGCGCGACATGGGCGCCATGGCGCCGGCCGCCAAGGGGCAGGGGCAGGCCATGCGCATGCGCTCGGCCGACGCCGCCAACCGCGCGCTGCCGGACGAGGCTGCCCGTATCGAGGCCTACGGCGTCGTCAAGCGCTCGCGCGACGGCAGCGAGACGCACATGGACGCCGCGCCGGGCGTTGCCAAGGCGATCCGCGACGGCATGGGCGGGGCGCGCCAGCCGGCGGGTTCCGGCAAGGCGGAGGACCGCGCCGACGCCTCACGCGAGGTGATCGGCAGGGACACGCGCGAGCAGGTCGCCGACACGACAGTCTATCCGTTCGACACGGTCGGCTTCATCGAGGGCAAGCACAAGGGCACCGACCAGACCTACGACTGCACGGCCGCGCTGATCGGGCCGAAGCTGGTGCTCACCGCGGCCCAGTGCATCTACGACCACGAACTCGAAGGCGGCTGGATGGAGAACGTCACCTTCTGGCCCGGCCTCAACGGTGCCGACAACATGCCCTTCGGCGCCTACCAGTGGGCCGACGCCTACGTGCTCAACGGCTACATCACCGAATACGACGGCAGCTACGATTCGGTCTGGCCGTACGACCTGGCGCTTGTCGTGCTCGACAAGCCGGCCGGCGACGATCTCGGCTGGCTCGGCTACACCACGCTGGAGGACGGCAAGGACTCGATCGTCAACACGATCGGCTACCAGGCCGACAAGGAAGCCTTCACGCAGTGGCGCACCGACTGCAACGTGAAGGCGGCTGACCTGCGCGAATACGACTTCACGCACGACTGCGACGCCGCGCAGTGGTCGACGGGGGCGCCGATGTATCTCTACCTCGAAGACGATTCACGGCGCATCGTCGGACTGAACATGGGCAGCTACGGCGACGCGAACTGGGCAATCCGCATCGACGACCCCATCTTCGAGTGGATACAGTCGATCAACCAGTAGGCGCTCTCGCACCAAAAGGCGGCCGGCTCCGGCGGAGCATGGCCGCTCCCGACGAAGACCCGACGCGCGCCGGAAACGGCGCGCGTTGCTCGTGCGGGTTTCGTGGCGGACAAAACCGCGCTATTCGAGGGCCCGAGGAAACGAACCGGACATCTGTCATGCCTGCCTATCGCTCGAGAACCACCACCCACGGCCGCAACATGGCCGGTGCGCGCGGCCTGTGGCGCGCCACCGGCATGAAGGACGACGATTTCGGCAAGCCGATCATCGCCGTCGTCAACTCGTTCACGCAGTTCGTGCCGGGTCACGTCCACCTCAAGGATCTCGGCCAGCTGGTGGCGCGCGAGATCGAGAGTGCGGGCGGCGTGGCCAAGGAGTTCAACACGATCGCCGTCGACGACGGCATCGCCATGGGCCACGACGGCATGCTCTATTCGCTGCCCAGCCGCGAGCTGATCGCCGACTCCGTCGAATACATGGTCAATGCGCACTGCGCCGACGCCATGGTCTGCATCTCCAACTGCGACAAGATCACGCCCGGAATGCTGATGGCGGCGATGCGCCTCAACATTCCCGCCGTTTTCGTCTCCGGCGGCCCGATGGAGGCCGGCAAGGTCACCGTGCAGGGCAAGCAGGTGTCGCTCGACCTCATCGACGCCATGGTGGCGGCCGCCGACGACAAGGTCTCGGAAGCCGACGTCCAGACGATCGAGCGCTCGGCCTGCCCGACCTGCGGATCGTGCTCGGGCATGTTCACGGCCAACTCGATGAACTGCCTCACCGAGGCGCTCGGCCTGTCGCTGCCCGGCAACGGCTCGACGCTCGCCACCCATGCCGACCGGCGCCGGCTGTTCGTCGAGGCCGGCCATCTCATCGTCGACCTGGCGCGGCGCTACTACGAGCAGGACGACGACACGGCGCTGCCGCGCTCGATCGCCTCGAAGGCGGCGTTTGAGAACGCCATGACGCTCGACATCGCGATGGGCGGCTCGACCAACACGGTGCTGCACATCCTGGCCGCGGCACTCGAGGGCGAGGTCGATTTCGACATGGACGACATCGACGCCCTGTCGCGCCGCGTGCCGGTGCTTTGCAAGGTGGCGCCGGCCAAGAACGACGTCCACATGGAGGACGTTCACCGCGCCGGCGGAATCATGGCTATCCTCGGCGAACTCGACAAGGCCGGGCTGATCTCGCGCGACCTGCCGACCGTTCATTCCGCCACGCTCGGCCAGGCGATCGAGCGCTGGGACATCGGCCGCACCGACAGCGAGATGGTGCGCCGCTTCTACAGCGCGGCCCCCGGCGGCATCCCCACGCAGGTCGCCTTCAGCCAGGAAGCGCGCTGGGACGAGCTCGATCTCGACCGCGAAAACGGCGCGATCCGCGACGCCGAGCATCCGTTCTCGAAGGACGGCGGTCTGGCCGTGCTCAAGGGCAACATCGCGCTCGACGGTTGCGTGGTGAAGACGGCCGGCGTCGATGAATCGATCCTGAAGTTCACCGGGCCGGCGGTCGTCTTCGAGAGCCAGGACGCCGCGGTGAAGGGCATCCTCAACAAGCAGGTCAAGGAAGGCGACGTCGTCGTCATCCGCTACGAGGGGCCGAAGGGCGGCCCCGGCATGCAGGAGATGCTCTATCCGACCAGCTACCTGAAATCGATGGGGCTGGGCAAAGCCTGCGCGCTGATCACCGACGGGCGTTTTTCGGGCGGCACGTCCGGCCTGTCGATCGGCCATGTCTCGCCGGAGGCCGCGCAGGGCGGAGCGATCGGGCTGGTGCGCCAGGGCGACACGATCGAGATCGACATTCCGGGCCGCACCGTCAACCTCGCCGTCGACGCGGCCGAATTGGAGCGCCGCCGCGCCGAGCAGGACAAGCTCGGCTGGCATCCCGCCGAACCGCGCCGCCGCCAGGTTTCCAAGGCGCTGAAGGCCTACGCGGCCTTCGCCACGAGTGCTGCCATGGGCGCGGTCCGTCAGCTGCCCGAATAGGCCTCGGTCTCGGCGATCTCTCGCAGGGCCGCGGCCAGCCGGTCGCGGTCCACCGTCATGCCCTTGTAGCCGAGCTGGGCCGCGTCCAGCGCGGCAAGCTGTTCGGCGAAGCTCGCCGCGATCTCGCCGCGCCGCGGATGGCGCGCAATGGCGGCCACCGGATCGACGTGGATGCGGATCGTGAACAGCAGGTCGCCGCTCACGGGCAGCTTGCGAAGCGTCTGCCGCTCGACCCGGACGAAGGCGCCGCCGGCGATGTCGGCCGGGAACCGCGGCTGGCGATCGTCGGCCCGGTCGGTGCGCTGCACCGACGACAGCGGCAGATGCAACGACGGATCGACCGTCAGCGACCAGTTCATGCGTTCGACGGGCTGCTCCACCGCCAGCCGGTCGAAGATGCGCTCGATCAGCGTGGCGGCGCGCGTGCCCGGTCCGAAATCGGGCACCGGCACGTGGATGTCGTTGAGCGGCTTCCCGAATTTTTCGGCGAGCGTCCAGGATGACGGGAAGCACACGCAGCCAGCCGCCAGCCGCCAGCCTTCGGGCGCGCGGCGCATCAGCACCAAGTCTTCCTGCACCAGCAGCGACGCCGTCCTCAGCGGCGCCGGATCGTCGGCGCAAATTCGCACCCGCCTGTCCGTCTGTCCGACGGAGATTACGTCGCCGTCGAGCCGATAGGTCTCGGGAAACCGCCGCGGCAGGAACTCCACGAGCATGTCGAGCACCTCGCGCTGCGCGGCCAGCGTGTCGGCTTCGGCGACGAACACCTCGCCCGGCATGGTGGCGAGCAGCCGCTCCTTTTCGGCGAGGTAGGTTTCCAGCCGGTCGTCGACCTCGATCCACTCGTTCGGGTCGAGCGGCTTCAGCCCGATCGTGAACGGCTTCGCCGAGCCGTCATAGGGTGTGTGGGCGGGGACGATGTCTACCATTCGGAGGGCCTGTTTCGACGTGTGTGCCATACGCGCAGGATTTCGACATGGTCGCCACGGACGCGATACGGCACGACATAGGGCAGGCGAGGGACCGACCACTCGCGTATATCGGGCGTCGCGCCCGGACGCCCGATATCCGGACGTTCGGCGATCAACGCAAGCGACTTGCGCAAGGCTGTCGCCACGGCGGCAGCCGCGTCGGGATCGTCGGTGGCGATGTAGGTTCGAATCTCGGCCAAGTCTCTTGCGGCACGAGGCAGCAGCCGCAGCTTCATTTCCCGTCTTCAGGCAAGATGTCTGGTTCGGGCATGGGAAGCTCGTTGTCGCTGCCCCACGAGGCAAGCCATTTCTCGACCGCCTCGCCGGAAACGAAAACGCCCTTCTCGGCTTCGCGGATGCCTTCCTCGATCGCGGCGAGATAGGCGCGATGCGTCTCCACGTAGGCGGCAACCGCTTCCTTGACCACGAACGACCTGGAGCGCCTCGTGGCCTTGGCCAGCGCATCGATCTCCTCGCGCATGTCGTCCGGCAGGCGCACGGACACGAGAGTAGACCCTTCGCTCATCGCCGATCCTCTGTATTACAAGTGATGACACTGTAATATGCGGCGCGGCGGCGATCAATCCGGTCCGGTGTCCGGACCGCCTCGCGGGGTCTCATGCGGCCTTGCGGTAGACCCAGTAGTCGGCCCGGTCATCGCCGACATAGTTGGCGTCGGCAAGCCGGTTGACCAGCGACACCGACCCGTCCGCCTCGAGCGAGGAGACGTGGTCGCGGAAGCCGGATTCCTCCAGATAGCCGTCGCGGGTGCTGATGATGAGGAAGCCGCCGGGCTTGGCCATGGCGATCAGGTGGTCGAGGCCCGAGGGCGCGACATGGCCGAGCGTGAAGACGCCGACCGACGTGACGATGTCGTAGCCGTCCTTCGCATCGGGCAGTCCGGCCTCGTCGGCATTGAGGTCGATCTCGGCGAAAAGCGCCTCGTAGGCGCCGGTCTCGCGGGCGGCGTCGACCATTTCCGGCGCGATGTCGAACCCGTCGATCGCGGCGAAGCCGGCCTCGCGCAGGGCGACGCCGGAAAGGCCGGTGCCGCAGCCGGCGTCCATCACCTTCAGCCGCCTGCGCGGGCCTTCGCAGAAGGCGAGGTGGACGAGCCTCGCCAGCGACGCGGTGATCTGGGGAGCCCGGTAGTTTTCCGCGCCGACATCGGCGTCGTAGTCGGCCGCCCAGTCGCGGTAGTAGTCCTTGATGCGCTCGGCATCCCCGCCGAGCTCCAGCGCCTTCTTCACGCCTTCGGATGCGCTGTCGTTCATTCGCAATTCCCTCGTATTCGTGTTCGTCGGGCGCTCAGCCCTCCATCGCCTCCAGTTCGTCGATGAGGCCTTCGATCACCGAAAGCCCCTTGTGCCAGAAGGCGGGGTCGGAGGCGTCGAGACCGAACGGCGCCAGCAGTTCGGTGTGGTGCTTGGTGCCGCCCGCCTTCAGCATCTCGAAATACTTCTGCTGAAAGCCTTTTTCGGCGTTCTGGTAGACCGCGTAGAGCGAGTTCACCAGGCAGTCGCCGAAGGCATAGGCATAGACGTAGAACGGCGAGTGGATGAAGTGCGGGACGTAGGTCCAGAACGTCTCGTAGCCCTCGCGCAGCGCGATTGCCGGGCCGAGGCTCTGGGCCTGCACCTCCAGCCAGAACTCGCCGATCTGGTCCGAGGTCAGCTCGCCCTTGCGGCGCTCGGTGTGGACCTTGCGCTCGAACTCGTAGAAGGCGATCTGGCGCACGACCGTGTTGATCATGTCCTCGACCTTCTGGGCGAGCATCGCCTTGCGCTCGCCACGCTCGCGCGTGTTGTCGATGAGCATGCGGAAGGTCAGCATCTCGCCGAACACCGAGGCGGTCTCGGCCAGCGTCAGCGGCGTCGAGGCCATCAGCGCGCCCTGGCCGGCGGCCAGCACCTGGTGGACCCCGTGGCCGAGTTCGTGGGCGAGCGTCATCACGTCGCGCGGCCGGCCCTGGTAGTTCAGGAGCACGTAGGGGTGCGCCGACGGCACGGTCGGATGGGCGAAGGCGCCCGGCGCCTTGCCGGGCCTGACCGGCGCGTCGATCCAGCGCCCGTCGAAGAATTTCTTCGCGATCGCCGCCATCTCGGGGGCGAAGCCGCCATAGGCCGAAAGCACCGTGTCGCGCGCGTCGTCCCAGCCGATCACCTGTTGCGGGGTTTCCGGCAGCGGCGCGTTGCGGTCCCAGTGGTTCATCTGGTCCATGCCCAGCCAGCGCGCCTTCATGCGGTAGTAGCGGTGCGACAGGCGCGGATAGGCCTCCTGCACCGCCGAGGCCAGCGCATCGACCACCTCGCGCTCGACGCGGTTGGCCAGGTGCCGGGAATCGGCGATGTCCTTGAAGCCGCGCCAGCGGTCGGAGATCTCCTTGTCCTTGGCCAGCGTGTTGGTGATCAGCGTGAAGGTGCGCAGGTTCTTCTCGAAGGTCTCGGCCAGCGCCTCCGCCGCCATCCGGCGCACCGTGCCGTCGGGGTCCTGCAGCTTGTTCAGCGCCGGCTCCAGCGCCAGCTCCTCGCCGCCGACGTCGAAGCGCAGCGCCGTCATCGTCTCGTCGAACAGCCGGTTCCAGGCGCCGCGGCCGGTCACCGACTTTTCGTGGAAGAGCTGCTCGATGCGGTCCTCGAGCTGGTAGGGCTTGTCCTGGCGCTGGTCGATCACCCAGGGCCGGTAGCGTCCGAATGCCGGATCGGCGTCGAGTGCGGCGTTGACCGCCCCGTCCTCCAGCTTGTTGAGCTCCAGCGGGAAGAACAGCAGATGGGCGCTGGCGTCGGTCAGCTTCTCCTGGACGTCGCCGTAGAGCTTGGCGCGCTTCGGGTCGGAGGTGTCGCCGGAATAGAGCAGGCCGGCATAGGACATGACCTTGCCCATCAGCTCCTCCAGCGCCTCGTATTCGACCAGCGCCTCGCCGAGCCCGCCGTCGGCCAGCTTCGCGGCCTCTGCCGCCAGCGTGCCCTTCCAGCGCTTCTCGAAGCGCACGGCGCGGTCGGCCGCCTCGCCGATGTCGCGCGCCAGTTCGGGCGCGTCTAGCCCGCTGTAGAGGTCGGCCAGGTTCCACTCGGGCAGGTTGCCGAGCGGCGCCTCTGCCGGTCGCGCGCTGGTCGCCACCGCCGAGGGCGCGGCGTTCGGCTGCGAGGGAATGCTGTGCTCGGGATGCGAACGCATCGAACTCACCTTTTTCAACGTATCCGGGCTGGATTGCCGGCGCACAAGGAATCGTTCACCCGTTTCCTTGAGCCCTTGTTTAGGAAGCTGTGCCAGTATGATCCAGCCCGCTTCCAAGCACTCTATCGTGAATTGTTCCGGGATTTCATGCCCCCAAACGCGCTCATAGTCGACGATGATCCCGTGCAGCGCCGGCTGATCGGCGCCGCGCTCGAAAAGGCCGGCCATGTCTGTGCCTTCGCCGATTCGGGCGAGGCGGCGCTGAGCCTCGTCGACGGGCCGGACGGCGCTGCGATCAGGGTCATCGTGCTCGATCTGGTGATGCCCGGGATCGACGGCATCGCCGTGCTCGACCGGCTGGGCGAGATGCAGGTGACGGCCCCGGTGATCGTGCTGACCGCGCAGGGTGGCATCGACACGGTCGTCAAGGCGATGCGCCACGGCGCCTTCGACTTCGCCGTCAAGCCGGTGGCGCCGGCACGGCTCCAGCAGGCCGTCGACAACGCGCTGAAAGTCGGCGCGGTCGAGGGCGAGCGCCGCCGCCGCACCGGCGCGGCCGGGCGCGGCTTCTCCTTCCGCGATCTCGTCAGCCGCTCGCCGGCGATGGAACGGGTGCTGCGGCTCGGCAAGAAGGCCGCGGCCACCGACATCCCGATCCTCGTCGAGGGCGAATCCGGCGTCGGCAAGGAACTGGTGGCGCGCGCCATCCAGGGGGCGGGCAGCCGGCGGTCGAGACCGTTCGTCACCGTCAATTGCGGCGCCATTCCCGAAAACCTGGTCGAGAGCATCCTGTTCGGCCACGAGAAGGGCGCCTTCACCGGCGCAACCGAAAAGCACACCGGCAAGTTCGTGGAGGCAAACGGCGGCACGCTGTTCCTCGACGAGATCGGCGAGCTGCCGCTCGACGTCCAGGTCAAGCTGCTGCGCGCCGTGCAGTCGGGCGAGGTCGATCCCGGTCGGCGGCCGGGCCACGGTCAAGGTCGACATCCGCCTGATCTCGGCTACCAATCGCGACCTGCTGCAGCGGGTGAAGGACGGGCTGTTCCGCGAGGACCTGTTCTATCGCCTCAACGTCTTTCCCATTTACGTGCCGCCGCTGCGCGACCGGCGCGAGGACATCCCGCTGCTCGTCCAGCATTTCATCGCGCGGCTTTCGGCCGGCGATTCCCAGACGCGCATCGGCGGCATCTCGTCGGGCGCAATGGCGCTGCTGGAAGCCTATGACTGGCCGGGCAACATCAGGCAGCTCGAGAACGCCATCCTGCGCGCCGCCGTGCTGGTGGAAGGCGAGGTGCTGACGGTCGAGGAGTTCCCGCAGATCCGCGCCCAGCTCGAGGGCATCGACCTTTCCGAGCACGTGCCGGCGCCTGCCGCGGAGGCGCACCTTGAGGCCGCCTCGCAGCCCGCCGTGCCGCAGACCGCCGGGACGGCGCTGCCGCAGGCCGGCACGCTGCGCGCCATCGACGATGGCGGCGACGTGCGCCCCCTGGCCGAGGTGGAGCTCGAGATGATCAAGCTCGCGATCGACCACTACAACGGCCAGATGAGCGAGGTCGCCCGCAGGCTTGGCATCGGGCGTTCCACGCTTTACAGAAAGCTCAAGGAATTCGGCATCGACCCCGAATCAGGCCGCACACAGCGCATGGCCTCCTGAACTCGGGCAGGCCGGCGTTTTCCCGGCAACCAGGCGTTAACCACGCCGGTTATGCACGGTTTGTGTCACGATATCGCCACTGTGTTACCGCAAAGCCGCTTCAATAAGCGGCGATTAACCATTAGAGTTGATATTCGGTCTGGTGAGCGGGGCCGAACGTCGTTCGGGGACATCTAGGCGGCGCGAGAGGCCGGCAAGGCGACGGAATTGGCAGCGATACATTCAGTGAGGGAACGGCTTTTGCAGTTTCTGGCCGGGCGGCTTCGGTTGCCGGCACTGATCGCGTTCGCGATGCTGCTCTTCGCCGCCTCGGGTGCCAGCGCCGAGACGCGCAGTCTCAAGCTCTACTTCCTGCACACCGGCGAGAAGGCCGAGATCACCTTCAAGAAGAACGGCCGCTACATCCCGAGCGGCCTCGACAAGATCAACTGGTTCCTGCGCGACTGGCGTCGCAAGGAGCCGACCAAGATGGACCCGCACCTGCTCGACCTGATCTGGGAGGTCTATCGCGAGTCCGGCTCCCGCGCCTATATCCACGTCGTGTCGGGCTACCGCTCGCCGAACACCAACGCCTTGCTGCGCAGCCGCTCCAACGGCGTCGCCAAGAAGAGCCAGCACATGCTCGGCAAGGCGATGGATTTCTACCTGCCCGACGTGAAGCTGGCCAAGCTGCGCGCCATCGGGCTGAAGCTGCAGGTCGGCGGCGTCGGCTACTACCCGACCTCCGGCTCACCCTTCGTCCACATGGACACGGGCAACGTTCGCCACTGGCCGCGCATGAGCCGCGGCGAGCTGATGGCGCTGTTCCCCGACGGCAAGACGCTGCACGTTCCTTCGGACGGCAAGCCGCTGCCCGGCTACAATCAGGCGCTCGCCGCCTACCAGTCGCGCAAGCGCAGCGACGGCAGCGTCCAGATCGCCAGCGCTTCCACCTCCTCGCGCAGCGGCAAGACCCTGTTCGGAGCGCTTTTCGGCGGCGGCGCCGACGACGAGGAAGACACGGCGGAGGCGGCTTCCGAGCCCACGCGTCCGGCCGCGCCGGCACGCGCCGCGGCGCCGGCACGTCAGCCGCAGCCGCAGGCCCAGCCCGAACAGCCGCAGACGCTGATCGCGGCGCTGCCCAAGGTCATCTCCGCGCTGCCGGGCGTGAAGACGCCGCGTCCGTCCGAAGATGTCGGTGGCAACGAACCCGCCGCGCCTGCGCAGCAGGTCGCGTCGGCTGCTCCCGCCCCGGTGCCGGAGCAGCTTCCCGCGACCGTCTCCCTGCCCGAGGACGTGACGGCCGGCTCGCGCAACGCCGACGAGTTGCTGCTCGCATCCGCCGAGGTGCCGGTGCCGACATGGCGGCCGGACTACAGGCCCGAGGCGAAGCCCGAAGATACCGATGTGGCCGTTCAGGTCGCTTCTGTCGAAGCCGCGCCCGAGACAGAGCAATCCGGTCCGCTGCGCCCGCCGCTTTCGGCCGAGGCCGTGGCCGACATGGTCAAGGCGGCTCAGGCCAATTCCGGACCGACGCTCGCGGCCTACGTGCCGGAGGCGGGCGGCCAGTCCAATGACGCCTTCGCCGCCGAGATGCCCGTGCCCTACGGTGCCCGTCGCGACAAGTCGCCTTCGGCCAACGATCCCCAGGGGACGCGCCTGGCCTCCGTCTCGGTCGCCGCGTCGCCGCGGATGGCGCTGCTTGGCCGGGTCGACGGCGCAGCACCGGCCGTGGCGCTCGACACTGGCGTGCGCACCACGCCGAAGGGGCCGCGTCCCGGCCCGGCCGACAACAGCCCCGACCCGAAATCCATGGTGGTCCCGGTTCCGCCCGAGATCGCCCGCTGGGCGCTGAGCGGTCGCCCGATGGTGAAGAACACCACCGCCACGCGCGCGCCGAGCTTTGCCCACGATCTGGTGCGCACCGCGCCGACGCTGGTCTACACGGCCGGCTTCCAGTCGGATGGCGGAGCCGTCGACACCAACCGCTTCAGCGGCAAGGCCGTGAGCTTCCTGTCGGTGGCGCGCTTCGACTAGTGGAATGAATTCGACATTCGATACCGGTTCGATCTCGGCCTCGAATCGAATGTCAAATTCGAAAATTCTACGAGATCCAGAGTGTTGCCAATGGGTCTTCGGTTTCCAACATTTGCTCGGTTCGCTGAAACCGGTGGGACGCAAATGTTGGAAACGCGCCACCAGGCGGCGCGCCGCTCTTCCAGATCGATTGTCCTGTGAAGGCGGCCGCGGGCCGGACTACGCCTTCAGCGCCGCCGCTTCCCGCGCCAGCTTCTCGATCGCGTCCCACTCGCCGTTGTCGACCGCCGCGTCGGGCGCCACCCAGGAGCCGCCGACGCAGACCACGTTGGGCAGCGACAGGTAGTCGGCCGCGTTGCTCGCCGAGATGCCGCCCGTCGGGCAGAAGCGGATGCCCGCCAGCGGCGAGGCCAGCGCCTTCAGGTAGCGCGCGCCGCCGGCCTGCTCGGCAGGGAAGAATTTCGCGAAACTGTAGCCTTCCTCGCGCAGCGCCATGAGCTCGCTCGGCGTCACCGCGCCCGGCAGCAGCGGCACCGGGCTCGGCCGCGCCTCGTCGAGAAGCTCCTGCGTGGTGCCGGGGCTGACGATGAAGCGTGCGCCGGCATCGACCGCCTCGGCGAAGTGGCGGGCAGACACGATCGTGCCGGCGCCGACCACGGCGTCCGGCACTTCCGCGGTGACGAGGCGCACGGCGTCGAGCGCGTCGGCCGTGCGCATGGTGATCTCGATCACCGGCAGGCCGCCGCGCACCAGCGCCTGGGCCAGCGGAACGGCATTCGCCAGTCTGGATATCTTGAGCACGGGGATCACCGGCTGGCCGCCGATGGTGGCCAGAAGCGCCTCGGTCTTGGCCTGGATGGAAGCCCGCATCGCCGTCCCTCTCTCAATCCGCGGCCGCGTCGTCCGCAGCCTTCAGGCGGTGCCCTGCGCATAGCGCGCTACAGGACCCCGCGCAACCAGCGCACCAGCAGGGCGGCGATGCGTTTCCAGAATGTCGCCGCATTGCCGCTTGCCGGCAGCGCCTCGTGAAGCGCGGCCAGCGTGCGTGGCCCGGCGATGCCGTCGGCTGTGAGTTCGTGGTCGGTCTGGAAGCGCCGCACCGCCATTTGCGTCGCCCTGCCGAACACGCCGTCGGGCTCGAGCGGGTAGCCGAGAGCCGACAGCGCCCGCTGCAGGTCGCGCACCGTCTCGCCGGCGTCGCCGCGCCGCAGCAGGGTGGGGCCGGTGTCGCTTTCGCCGGCCTTCCGTCTGGCCGGTTCGCCCGAGGCCTCGCCGCCGCCGAAGCGCTTGTAGGCCCGCGCCAGCTTGCTGGCGTAGCCGTTGCGCCGCCAGGCGGGGCCGTTGTAGCCGCGCGCGAAGGCGGGCCAGTCGTGGCGCGTGAGCGCTTCCGACAGGGCCGCCTTCTCGATGAAGCGCGCCATCAGCCGCGCCTGTCCGGCAGCGCCGCGCGCGCGCCTCGGCCACCAGCGCGTCGACGTCGGCATAGCCGAGCCAGGCCCAGTGCGCGCCCATCACCTGGCCGAGCCCCCAGCTCGTGGATTCGCGGGCCGCCTTGCGGTCGATTGCCTCGGCGCGGGCGAGCATGCGCCAGCGCGCCGCCTGCCCGGACGGGTTCTTCACCGCGCCGGCCGACGGCGCGGCAAGCCCCGCCGCCCGTGCCGCCTTTCTGGCGGCTCCGTTCAGCCGCGCGTCGAAATAGTGCCCCTCGAAGCGGATCAGCGGCTCCCTGCGGCCGTCGACGACGGCGAAGGCGCGGCCGCCGCTTTCCACCTCCGCCACCGCCAGCAGTGCGGCCGGCTCCAGCCCGACTTCGCGCGCCACAGCCGCGATCTCGTTCATCGTATCGGTGTCGAACAAATCCGTGCCTCCGGCCTCGTTTCTCCCGGCCATTGTCGGGCCGGCCGGCGGGGCGGGGACAGATTTCGGCTTGTTTCTTGTTGCCCGTCCGTCTGCGCTCGCGGCAATGGCCGGCAATGCCGGCACCTTGAACCCGCGCATGCGAGCGGCTACCTCGTCGCTCCATGAACTCTATCCCGCAAGACGCGCCGTTCCGCGTCGCCGCGCTCTACCGGTTCGCGCAGCTCGACGACCCCGCCGCGCTGCGCGGGCCGCTGCTTGAGACATGCCGCAGGCTCGGCATTCGCGGCACGCTGCTTCTGGCGGGCGAGGGCATCAACGGCACCATCGCCGGCAGCGAAGCGGCAATCTCCGAAATCGTCGCCGCCATCGAGGCGCTCCCAGGCCTCTCCGGGCTGGAGGTGAAATACAGTTCCGCCTCCGAGATGCCCTTCCATCGCATGAAGGTGCGTCTGAAGAAGGAGATCGTCACCATGGGCGTGCCGGGTGTCGACGCGGCGCGCGATGCCGGCACCCATGTCGCGCCGGCCGACTGGAACGAGCTCATCGCCGATCCCGACACGATCGTCATCGACACGCGCAACGCCTACGAGGTGGCGATCGGCACGTTCGAGCGGGCGGTCGATCCCGGCACCGCCTCCTTCGCGGAGTTCCCTGCCTGGGCGACGCGCAACATGAACCGCCTCGCCGGCCGCAAGGTCGCCATGTTCTGCACCGGCGGCATACGCTGCGAGAAGGCGACGGCCTTCGTGAAGTCGCTCGGCGTGGAAGAGGTTTTTCACCTCAAGGGCGGCATCCTGAAATATCTGGAAGACGTTCCGGCCGGCGAAAGCCGCTGGCGGGGTGAGTGCTTCGTCTTCGACGAGCGCGTCTCGGTCGGCCACGGGCTGGCCGAGGGCGAGGCCGAGCTCTGCCGCGCCTGCCGCCATCCGCTGACCGTCGAGGACCGGGGCTCGGACGACTATGTCGAGGGCGTGTCATGCCCGCACTGCCACGACACCCGGTCCGAGGCCGATCGCGCCCGCTACGCCGAGCGCCAGCGCCAGGTCGAGCTTGCCCGCGCCCGCGGCCGCAAGCTGCCGATCGGCGGGTGAGGGCGGCGGCCGCTTCCGTTCCGTCATTGCAGTTTCATCCTTCGATGCCTACCTGCCCGGCAACCGGGCCGGCTCGAGCCGGCCGTCATTGAGGTGGAGGGACACGCACGATGGACGCCAGGAAACTTCTCGACGACCTGCTCGGATCGAAGATCCCCGGCACCGACCAGACGGTGCGCGAGACCGCCGGCCAGGCCGGCCAGCTGGCGCGCGACAACCCGATCGCCACCGGTCTGCTCGGCGCCGTGCTGCTCGGCACCGGCGCCGGCCGCGCGCTGACGGGCACGGCGCTGCGCCTCGGCGGGCTCGCCGCCGTCAGCGGCCTCGCCTACAAGGCCTACCAGAACTACAAGGCCGGCGAGGCGCCGCAGCAGCAGGCGACGAGTGGCGGCGGCGCCGACCTGCTACCGGCGCCGGAAGACACCAGCTTCCACCCCTCGCAGGCGCCGCAGGGCGAGGCGGAGTTCGCGCAGGCGCTGGTGCGCGCGATGATCGCGGCAGCGCGCGCCGACGGCCATATCGACGCCGAGGAACGCGGCCGCATCGCCGACCGGCTGAAACTGTCGGGCATCGACGAGGAGGCCGGCGCCTTCATCGACACCGAGCTCGGCAAGCCGTTCGACCTCGACGACATCGTCGCCTCGGCCAAGACCGACGCGCAGAAGGTCGAGCTCTACACCGCCTCGCGGCTCGCCATCGAGCCGAACGCGCGCGCCGAGCGCGGCTATCTCGACATGCTGGCCGGCCGGCTGAAACTGCCGGACGCGCTGGTCGATCACATCGAGGCGACGGTGGCCTCGGCCAAGGAAGCGCAGTAGCGCCAGCTATTGGCCGCCTTGCCTTGGCGGCCGATCCGTCCCACTATCGCGCCCGCGCCGGCATAAGGTCCGGCGCTTCCGGGCGGCTTTCGATGGCCGCCTCTGCCAAAGGGTCCGGCGGCATCCGGGGCGCGGATGCCTGGCCGGCCCACCATCATGTTCCGAAGACCCGTGCCGGGCACGCCCCCGGCAGCGCGCCGGTGCGCCGCGCGACAGGAAAGGACATGACGTGAAAATACTTCTCGCAGTGCTCGTGTCGGCGGCGCTTTCGCTTGCCGCCGCGCCGGCCTTCGCGCAGGATTCGGTGACGGTGTTCGCCGCCGCCAGCCTGAAGGACGCGATGGACGTGATTTCCGCGGAATACCAAAAGGCGACCGGCCACCAGGCCGTCGTCTCGCTCGCCGGCTCCTCCGCACTTGCCCGCCAGATCGAGCAGGGCGCGCCGGCCGATTTGTTCATCTCGGCCAATGTCGAGTGGATGGATACGCTCGAAAAGGAGGGGCTGATCAGGGACGGCAGCCGCTTCGACCTCGTGACCAACTCGATCGTTCTGGTGGCGCACGGCACCGACGCCAAACCGGTGCAGATCGGCCCGGGCTTCGATCTCGCCGGGCTGCTCGGCGACGAGAAGCTGGCGATGGCGCTGGTCGACGCGGTGCCGGCCGGCATCTACGGCAAGGCGTCGCTCGACAAGCCTCGGCGTGTGGGACGCGGTGGCGCCGAAGGTGGCGCAGGCCGACAATGTGCGCGCCGCGCTGGCGCTGGTCTCGACCGGCGAGGCGCCCTACGGCATCGTCTACGCCACCGACGCGGCGGCCGACCCGAACGTCAGCGTCGTCGGCACCTTCCCGGCCGACAGCCACCCGCCGATCATCTATCCGGCGGCCGCCATCGCCGACAGCGACAATCCGCTCGACGACGAGTTCCTCGATTTCCTCAAGGGCGACGCGGCGAAGGCCGCCTTCGAGCGGCAGGGATTTTCGATGGCCTCCGGCGCCGACTGAGGACGGGCGCGACGTGGCCGATTTTCTCACCCCGCAGGAATGGCAGGCGGTCGCACTGTCGCTCAAGGTTTCGTTCTGGGCGACGGTGGTCAGCCTGCCTGCCGGCGTGTTCGTCGCCTATGCGCTGGCGCGCTGGCGCTTTCCCGGGCGTCAGTTGCTCAACGGCCTAGTCCATCTGCCGCTGATCCTGCCGCCGGTCGTCACCGGCTACCTGCTGCTTCTGACCTTCGGCCGGCGCGGCCCGATCGGGTCGTTCCTCGACGAGACGTTCGGCCTCGTCTTCGCCTTCCGCTGGACGGGGGCCGCACTTGCTGCCGGCATCATGGCGTTCCCGCTGATGGTGCGCGCCATCCGGCTGGCCGTCGAGGCGGTCGACCCGAAACTGGAGCAGGCCGCCGGCACGCTCGGCGCGGCGCGGCTGAAGGTGTTCTTCACCGTCACGCTGCCGCTGGTCCTGCCGGGCATCATCGTCGGCGCGATCCTCGCCTTTGCACGCGGCATGGGCGAGTTCGGCGCCACCATCACCTTCGTCTCCAACATTCCCGGTCAAACCCAGACGCTGCCCTCGGCGATCTACGCGTTCCTGCAGGTGCCCGGCGGCGAGGCGTCGGCGGCGCGGCTGGTGGCGGTGTCGATCGTCGTCGCGATGACGGCGCTGCTGGCGTCGGAATATCTCGCCCGCCGCGTCGCCAGGTGGATCGGCGCGCCATGAGCCTGTCGGTCGCGGTCAGCCATTCCTTCGGCGACTTCTCGCTCGACGTCGCCTTCGAGGCGCCGGCCGGCGTGACCGCGCTGTTCGGCCGCTCCGGCTCGGGCAAGACGACGCTGGTCAACGCCGTCGCCGGCCTGCTGCGCCCCGACAGCGGCCGCATCGCGCTCGACGGGGCCGAACTGTGCGACACCGTCATCGGGGCGCTTCGTGCCGCCGCACCGGCGCCGCATCGGCTACGTCTTCCAGGAGGGCCGGCTGTTCCCGCATCTGTCGGTGCGCGGCAACCTCACCTACGGGCGCTGGGCCGGCGGGCGCGCGGCGACCCGCTCCTTCGACGAGGTGGTCGCGCTGCTCGGCCTCTCGGCGCTGCTCGACCGTCGGCCCGGCACGCTGTCGGGCGGCGAGCGCCAGCGCGTGGCGATCGGCCGGGCGCTGCTTTCCGACCCCGCCCTGCTTCTGATGGACGAGCCGCTGTCGGCGCTCGACGAGGAACGGCGCGGCGAGATCCTGCCTTACCTGGAGGCGATCCGCGACGACACGAAGGTGCCGGTGCTCTATGTCAGCCATCACGCCGGCGAGGTGGCGCGGCTGGCCGACATGGTGGTGCTGCTCGATGCCGGCCACGTCGCTGCGATCGGCACGGCCGCCGACATATTCGGCAGGCTCGACCTCGCCGTCACCACCGATGCGCGCGGCAAGACGGCGCTGCTGACCGGCCGGGTGGCCGAAACCGATCCGCATTACGGCACCGCCACGGTGGCGATCGACGGCGGCCGCGTCGAGTTCGCCGGCACGGGGCTCGCCCCCGGCGATGCGGTGCGGCTGCGCGTCCATGCCTCCGACGTGGCGCTCGCCCGCGCCGCACACGAGGGCCTGTCGATCCGCAACCAGCTCGCCTGCACGGTGTCCGAGATCGGCCCGCCGGAGGGCGCGCACGTCACGCTGGCACTTTCAGTCGGCGGGCAGCGGCTTCTGTCGCGGATTACCCGCAAGTCCTTCGACGAACTCGCCATTGGCCTCGGCGAGGAGATCGTGGCGCTGGTCAAGGCGGTTTCGGTCGAGGCGCCGGGCTGATGCCCGCGCATGTTCTTCCGGATCGCTTCGTTCTGCCGTTGCCGTATTTTTTTTCGCAGCTAAAGTGTGCCGGCACGGATGGTCCGGAGGGTCCCGCTATACCGCAGCGAATGCGGAGGGAAACCGGCGGAGGTGGCGCCGTCGGCCGCATAGCGGCCGGGGTGCCGTCGCGGGTGGGGATTGTCCGGCACCATTGAATAGGGAGGACCCCAACATGTTGAAGAATCTGCTCATTGCCGCCTCCGCCCTGGCGGTATCCGCTTTCGCCGGCCAGGCCTTCGCGTCTGAAGGCTGCGATCCGGGCGAGGTGGTCATCAAGTTCAGCCACGACGTGGCCGAGGCGCATCCCAAGGGCGTCGCGGCCAAGATGCTGGCCGACCGCGTCAACAAGGAGATGGACGGCAAGGCCTGCCTTGAGGTCTATCCGAACTCCACGCTCTACGACGACAACAAGGTGATGGAGGCGATGCTTCTTGGCGACGTCCAGCTCGCCGCGCCGTCGCTGTCGAAGTTCGAGGCCTATACCCACAAATACCGGCTGTTCGACCTGCCCTTCCTGTTCCAGAACCTGCAGGCGGTGAACAATTTCTTCGGCTCCGACGCCGCCGGAACGCTGCTCGATGCGGTCGACGACGTCGGCTTCCAGGGGCTGCATTTCTGGTCGTCGGGCCTCAAGCAGTTCTCGGCCAAGAAGCCGCTGCTGGTTCCCGAGGACGCCAAGGGCCTGAAGTTCCGCATCCAGCCCTCCGACGTCGCCCAGGCGATGATCGAGGCGATGGGCGCGTCGGCCCAGAAGCTCGCCTTCCCCGAGGTCTACGGCGCGCTGCAGACCGGTGTCGTCGACGGCCAGGAGAATTCCTGGTGCAACATCTACACCCAGAAGTTCTTCGAGGTGCAGGACGGCATCACCGAGACCAACCACGCGCTGCTGGCCTATCTCGTGGTCACCAACAAGGAATGGCTCGACGGGCTCGATCCCGACGTGCGCGACCAGTTCCTGTCGATCCTCGACGACGTCACCAACGAGGTGAACAGCAACGTCGCGACCAAGGAACAGGCGTGCCGGCAGAACATCATCGACGCCGGCGGCACGGTGCGCGAGCTCTCGCCCGAGCAGCGCAAGGCCTGGGTCGAGACCATGAAGCCGGTGTGGGACAAGTTCAAGGACGACATCGGCCAGGACATGATCGACGCGGCTGTCGCCAGCAACAACATGTGAGGCACGTGAGGCCGCTTTCCGGGCGCATGCCCGGGAAGCGCGCCGCGCACTTGCCGGCTGGGGGGATGCCGTGGCGCTGATCGTCGCGATCAACATCGTCGTGCTTGCGGCGCTGTTCCTCGCCGAAAGGCGCTGGCGCGACCGCGTCACGCGTTTCGAGGAAAACGTGATCGCCTCCATCCTGGCGATCATCACCCTGGTCTCCTTCGTCCAGGTCATCCTGCGCTACGGCTTTTCCACCGGCTGGGGCGGGGCGCTCGAATTCACCAGCATATTGTTCGCCTGGCTCATCCTGTTCGGCATGAGCTACGCCGTGAAGATCAACGCGCATCTCGGCGTCGACATCGTCGTGCGCACGATGCCGCGCCCGCTGTTCAGGGCGCTGGCGGTGTTCGGCGCGCTGAGCGGCGCGGTCTATGCCATCGTCTTTCTCTATTCCGACTGGATGCAGGTGTTCGGCGCGCATGCCCGCGGCGGCGCGCTCGACTACTGGGCCAAGATGTACAAGGTCGGCATCGGGCTGACCGACCTGCGCTACCCCGACTGGATGCAGGAAGCGCTCGGCACCAAGGAACGGGTGCAGCGCTGGATCGCCTACCTGATCCTGCCGGTCGGGCTGTCGCTGTTCGGCTACCGCTGCGTCGAGGCGGCCATCGACATCATCCGCGGCAGGCGCGAACTCGTCATCGCCGGCCATGAGGCGGAGGATCTCGTCGCCGAGAACCGCGTCGAGGCGCAGGAGTAGGCGGCGATGGAATCGATCCTGCTCTTCATCATGGTGCTGGCGCTGCTGTTCCTCGGCGTGCCGATCGCCGTGGCGCTGGGGCTCTCCAGCATCGTCCTCATTGCCTTCTTCTCCACCGACTCGCTGTCTTCCGTGGCGCTGCAGCTTTTCACCGCCTCGCAGAACTACACTCTGCTCGCCATTCCCTTCTTCATCCTGGCGTCCGCCTTCATGTCGACCGGCGGGGTGGCCAAGCGCATCATCCGCTTCGCCATCGCGGCGATCGGCCATCTGCGCGGCGGACTGGCGATGGCGAGCGTGCTCGCCTGCATGCTGTTCGCGGCCCTTTCGGGCTCGTCGCCGGCCACCGTGGTGGCGATCGGCACCATCGCCATCGCCGGCATGCGCCAGGTCGGCTACTCGCGCGACTTCGCCGCCGGCATCATCGCCAATGCCGGCACGCTCGGCATCCTCATCCCGCCGTCCATCGTCATGGTCGTCTACTCGGCGGCCACCAATGTCTCGGTCGGGCGCATGTTCCTGGGCGGCATCGTCCCCGGCCTCGTGGCGGGGCTGATGCTGATGGGCGCGATCTACATCATGGCGCGCGTGAAGAACCTGCCGGCCGAGGACTGGAAGGGTTTCGGCGAGATCGTCGCCGGCGGCAAGGAGGCGGCCTGGGGCCTCTTCCTCATCATGATCATCCTGGGCGGCATCTACGGTGGCGTGTTCACGCCGACCGAGGCTGCCGCGGTCGCGGCCGTCTACTCCTTCTTCGTGGCGCTGTTCGTCTACCGCGACATGGGCCCGATGAAGGACGTGCCGTGGATTTCGCCGGACGACAGGCCGCACGCCGTTACCGGCTTCAAGGCGACCGTCTACGGCGTCGCCTTCCTGTTCGTGTGGATGATCGCCTCCTATTTCGCCACCGCCGACCGGGAAGGCGCCACGATCGGCGTGCGCGGCGCGTGGGGCATCGGTTTCGCCGTGCTGGTGATCGTCGCCTATTCCATATGGCGCGGCCGCCCCTCCGGCCCGCTCGACCTCGTCAGGCTGATCGGCGCCGGCATGCCGATCTGGGGCCGCAACCTCGACGCTGATGACGCGCAATTTCGTCCGCGCCTTCTTCAACGAGGAGACGCGCAGCGTCATGGTCGCCTCGGGGCGCACGACGATCATGCTGATGTTCATCATCGTCAACGCGCTGCTCTTCGCCCACGTGCTGACGGCCGAGCGCATCCCGCAGGCGATCACCGACTGGATGCTCGGCTCCGGCTTCAACTGGTTCACCTTCCTGATCGCCGTCAACCTGCTGCTCCTGATCGGCGGCCAGTTCATGGAGCCGTCGGGGCTGCTGCTCATCGTCGCGCCCGTCGTCTTCCCGATCGCGATGCAGCTCGGCGTCGACCCGATCCATCTCGGCATCATCATGGTGGTGAACATGGAGATCGGCATGATCACGCCGCCGATCGGGCTCAACCTGTTCGTCACCTCCGGCATCACCGGCATGAGCCTTGTGCAGGTGGTGCGCGCCGCGATGCCGTTCGTGGCGGTGCTGTTCCTGTTCCTGATCCTGGTCACCTACGTCCCGGTCATGTCGACCTGGCTGCCGTACACGCTTGATGGGCCCGGAGATCGTGGCGAAATAGGCCGGCCCGCGGCAGGGCGCTGCCTTCGAAGCGGCCGCCGACAGGCACGATCGCGGCACAAAACCCCGTCCGCATGTGATCCGAAACCCGTTCCCGACCGTCTACGTAACTGTCGGAAAGGGGTTTCGCGTGATCACACTGCTGCGTATCGCCATCGTCACCGCGCTTGCGGGCCTGGTCGCCGGCTGTTCCGGCGCGTCCGTGCTCAACGCGGTTTCCAGCCAGCGCGGCGTCGACGTGAAGCGTGGCATCGCCTACGGTTCGTTGCCGCGCCAGCAATACGATCTCTACCGCCCGTCGCACGGCCCGGCGAAGGCGGTGATCGTCTTTCTCTACGGCGGCGGCTGGGACAGCGGCGAGCGCGCAAGCTACGAGTTCGTCGGAAACGCGCTCGCCAAGCGCGGCTATGCCGTCGCCATCCCGGACTACAGGCTCTACCCGCAGGTCAGGTTCCCGGCATTCGTCGAAGACGCGGCCAAGGCGGTGGCGGCGGTGCGCCGCGACGTCGCCGGCGGCGGCACGGTGGTGCTGATGGGCCATTCGGCCGGCGCCCACATCGGCGCGCTGGTCGATCTCGATCCGCGCTATCTCGCCGCCGAGGGGACGTCGCCGTGCCGGGCGATCAGCGCCTTCGTCGGCCTCGCCGGTCCCTACGACTTCCTGCCCATCAAGGAAGAGCCGTATCTCGGCATCTTTCCCGCCGGTCTGCGCAAGCAGAGCCAGCCGATCGAGTTCGCGGCTGGCAGGCATCCGCCGTCGCTGCTGATCCACGGAACGTCCGACAAGACGGTGGCGCCGAAGAACAGTGTCGCGCTCGGCAAGGCTCTGCGGAGCGCAGGCAACGATGCGGAAGTGAAGCTCTACGACGGGATAGGTCACGCCGAACTCGTCGGCACGATGGGTCCCGTGCTGCGGCTTCTGGCGCCGACGCTCGACGACGTGGACGCCTTCGTTTCGGCCCACGCCGGGGGCCGCGCGTGCTGAGGGTCGCGCTTTAACATTCTCTTCGGTTTGATTAACGCTGCGTTAACCATTTGCCGGCATGATGTGAACAGTTGAATCGGCTTTCCTCCTCCCAAGACCGGTTCGATGGGGCGGCCGCATATCGGGCCGCCCTTTTTTCGGGCAATTCCAGGAAAAGCGGACACCCGTTTTTCCCTCCGGGACTGCGCGAAGACGAAAACTTGCCGCCGCCGGCGCGCCCTTCTTGCCTCCTCCCGCTTCATCTGCATTCTTGCCCGTTCCCGCGGTGGAGGATGCCATGACGAAAATCGCACTCGTGACAGGGGCCGGAACCGGCATCGGCAAGGCGGCGGCGTGCGCGCTGGTCGAGAACGGCTGGACGACGGTCTTCGTGGGCCGCCGCGCCGACAAGCTCGACGAGGCCGTGGCCTCCGCGAAGACCGCCGACGGCGCACAGGCGATCGCGATGCCCTGCGACATCACCGATCCCGACGCCGTCGAGGCGCTGTTTTCGCGCATCGAGGCCGAGTTCGGGCGGCTCGATTTCCTGTTCAACAACGCCGGCAGGGGCGCCCCCGGCATGACCATCGACGAGATGCCGGTCGAGACCTGGCGCGCCGTGGTCGACGTCAATCTCACCGGCTCTTTCCTGTGCGCGCGCGGCGCCTTCGGACTGATGCGCCGCCAGAAGCCGATGGGCGGGCGCATCGTCAACAACGGCTCGATCTCGGCCTACGTGCCGCGGCCGGGCACCGTCGCCTACAGCGCCACCAAGCACGCCATCACCGGGCTGACGCGCTCGCTGGCGCTAGACGGCCGCGCCTTCGACATCGCCTGCGGACAGATCGACATCGGCAATGCGCTGACCGAGATGGCGCAGCCGATGACGGTGGGCGTGCCGCAGCCCGACGGCAGGATCCTGCCGGAGCCGACGATGGACGTTTCCAACGTCGCCAACGCGGTCGTCCACATGGCGAGCCTGCCGCTCGACGCCAACGTGCTGTTCATGACGGTGATGGCGACCAAGATGCCCTTCGTCGGCAGGGGCTAGGCTGCGCGCGAGGCCGGAACGAAATCGGCCACGACGGCGTTGACAGCCGGCCGGAATTTCCCCGGCCGTGCGAGACCCCTCGATGCTGTTCTCCACCGCCCCGCAAACCCGCTCCGGCCTTGCCGCCGGCGCACCTTTCCTCGCATCCCCGGAGCGTTCATGGCGAGCCTGATCGCCGGCCACGAGGCCGCCGTCGCCCTCGTTCTCCTCGCCCTGCTGTTTGCCGCCTTCGTCTGGGAAAAATACCCGCCCGAGGTGACGGCGGTGGCGGGTGCGGCGGCCTTCTACATTTTCGGCTTCGTCGATTCCGGCGAGGTGATGAACGTCTTTTCCAATCCCGCGCCGCTCACCATCGGCGCCATGTTCGTGCTGTCGGGGGCGCTGGTGCGCACCGGCGTGCTGGAGGCGCTCGGCGACGCCATGATCGCGCGCGCCGGCAAGCGGCCGGTTGCCGCGCTCGTCGTCTTCCTGTTCGCCGCGGTCGTGGCCTCCGCCTTCATGAACAACACGCCCGTGGTGCTGATCTTCATCCCGCTGGTCATCCGGCTGGCCGCCACCATGAAGGTCGCGCCGTCGCGGCTTCTGATCCCGCTCTCCTACGCCTCCATCCTCGGCGGCACCTGCACGCTGATCGGCACCTCGACCAACCTTCTGGTCGACGGCGTGGCGCGGCGCGCCGGGCTGGAGCCGTTCTCGATCTTCGAGATCACGCCCGTCGGCCTTGTGGCCGCCACCATCGGCATCGCCTCGATGGCGCTGCTCGGCCGCTTCCTGTTGCCCGACCGCGGCGCCGGCATCGAGGAGGTGATCGGCGAGGCCGGTGTCTATCTCTCGGAAGTCACCATCCGCGCCGAGGGCGAGTTCACCAAGAAGCCGATCGGCGAGACCGCCGAGTTCAACCGCGCCGGGCTCAAGGTGCTGGGGCTTCGAAGCGGCGGCGAGGTGATCCGCAGCGGCATCGCCGACTACGTGGGGCAGAAGGGCGACACGCTCGTCGTCTCCGGCACGATCTCGGAGCTGTTGACCCTCAACGACGAGGCGGATCTGCGCGTCGGTCTGCGGCGCGGCACCGACATCGACGCCGACAAGATCGTCGTGGAGGCCGTGGTGGCGCCGCGCAAGTCGGTGGCCGGCGAGCGCATCGCCGACCTGACGCTCGGCCGGCGCTACGGCATGCGCATCCTCGGCGCCAGCCGTCCCAACCACATTCCCGGTCCCGACCTCGAAAACGTGCGGCTGCGGGCAGGCGACAAGCTGTTGCTGGAAGGCCCCGCCGCCGGCTTCGACGAACTGGCCGTGGAAGCCGACCTGATCTCGGTGTCGCGGCCGGCCGAGCGCGCCTTCCGCCGCCGCAAGGCGCCGCTGGCGATCCTCGCCATGGCGGCCGTCGTCGGGCTCGCCGCCTTCAACGTCGCCGACATCGGCCTGCTGGCGATGATCGGGGTGGCCGCCATCCTGGTGCTGCGCTGCATCGACGCCGACGAGGCGTGGAGCTCGATCGAGGCGTCGATCCTTATCCTCATCTTCGCCATGCTGGTGATCGGCGTGGGGCTGCAGAACGCCGGCGCGGTCGAGCTGGTCGTCGGCTGGGTGGCGCCGCTCCTCGAAAAGATGCCGGCCTTCGTGACGCTGCTCGCCGTCTACGTGCTCGCCTCGATCATGACGGAGCTGGTCACCAACAACGCCATCGCCGTCATCCTGACGCCCGTCGTGGTGGCGCTCGCCTCGCAGATGGGGCTCGATCCGCGCGCCTTCGTGGTGGCGGTGATGTTCGGCGCCAGCGCCAGCTTCGCCACGCCGATCGGCTACCAGACCAACACGCTGGTCTATGCCGCCGGCAACTACCGCTTCTCCGATTTCCTCAAGATCGGCGTGCCGATGAACGTCATCGTCGCCATCGCCAGCACCGTCGCGATCTATCTGTGGTTCGGGGTGTGAGCGTGTCCTACCGCGAGTTCTTGCCCAGAAACTCCGCCATGCGCTCGAGCGCGCGCAGGATGTTTTCCTCCGAATTGGCGTAGGACAGCCGCACATAGCCTTCGCCGAGCACGCCGAAGTCCGGCCCGCCGATCAGCGCCACGCCGCATTCCTCCAGCAGCGCCGAGGCAAGCGCCTTGGCCTTCCAGCCGGTGTGGGAGACGTTCGGAAAGGCATAGAAGGCGCCTTTCGGGGTGATGCAGGAGACGCCCGGCAGTTCGTTCAGCCCCTCGACCACGATCTTGCGCCGGTGGTCGAAGGCCGCCATCATCCTTTCGACCTCGTCCTGCGGCCCGTCGATCGCGGCGATGCCGGCAAACTGCGTCGGCGCGTTGACGCAGGACCAGCAATTGACCGCCAGCTTGCGCACCTTGTCGTAGAGATGGCCGCTGGCCTCGGAGTTCGGCCAGATCGACCAGCCGATGCGCCAGCCGGTCATCGCCCAGGTCTTCGACCAGCCGTTCAGGACGATCAGCCGGTCGCGGATTTCCGGAAAGCCCAGCAGCGAGGTATGGGTCTCGCCGTCATAGGTCATGACGTCGTAGATCTCGTCCGACAGCACCGCCACCTGCGGATGCTCCTGCAACCCCTTCACCAGCTTCTCGATCTCGGCGCGCGGCGTCACGCCGCCGGTCGGGTTGGCCGGCGAGTTGAGGATCAGGAGCCGCGTCTTCGGCGTGATCAGCGACAGCGTTTCGTCGGCCGAGAACGCAAAGCCGTTTTCCTCGCGGATCGGCACCGGCACGGGCGTCGCGCCGGTGAACTCGATCATCGAGCGGTAGATGGGAAAGCCCGGATCGGGATAGAGGATCTCCGCGCCCGGCTCGCCGAACATGGTGATGGCGGCGTACATGGTCGGCTTGCCGCCCGGCATGATCATGATCTCGTCGGGCGACACCTCGACGCCGGTGGTCGTCAGCGTGCGCCGCGCCACCGCCTCGCGGCAGGCGAGAATGCCGTTGGCGGGCGTGTAGCCGTGCTGCCCGTCGCGCAGCGCCTTCACCGCCGCCTCGACGATGTGCTCGGGCGTTTTGAAGTCGGGCTGGCCGATGCCGAGATTGACGACGTCCTTGCCGGCTTGCGCAAGGGCAGTGGCGCGGGCGAGCACGGCGAAGGCATTTTCCTCGCCCATGCGGTCATAGGCGGCGACGGTGTGGAGCATTGGAGTTCCCATGGGTGGACCTTGGTTCGCGTCGAGGTTTTTGTGAGCCTCTCGGCCAACAAAGTCAATACAGAGCGAGCCCATGCCGACCACCGACCTCAGCCACTGGACGCCCCGGCCGCGGCCCGAGCGCCGTATCTTCGAGGGCCGCTTCGTGCGCCTGGAGCCGCTGTCGGCGCAAAAGCACGGCGACGGGCTCTACGAGGCCTCGACCACCGAGGACGCCGACTCGCGCTTCCGCTGGCTGCCGGAATATCCGCCGGAAAGCCGCGCTGCCTTCCAGCCGTGGCTGGACGCCAAGCAGGCGAGCGAGGATCCGCTCTATTTCACCATCATCGACAAGGCGTCGGGCAGGATCGCCGGGCGCCAGACGCTGATGCGCATCGACGCGGCCAACGGCGTCATCGAAATCGGCAACGTGCTGTGGAACGGGCTGATCGCGCGCAAGCCGGCGGCCACCGAGGCGCTCTTTCTGTTCGCTGCTTACGTCTTCGACGAGCTCGGCTACCGCCGCTTCGAATGGAAGTGCAACGACAACAACGCGCCGTCGAAGCGCGCTGCGACCCGTTTCGGCTTTTCCTTCGAGGGCGTCTTTCGCCAGCACCTGGTCGTCAAGGGCGAAAACCGCGACACCGCCTGGTTCGCGATGATCGACAAGGACTGGCCGGTGATCGGTGCGGCGCTTCGGCAGTGGCTCGACCCGTCGAACTTCGACGCCGACGGGCAGCAGAAGCGGCGGCTGGAAGACATCCGGGCAAGCCTCGCCTGACACGCCGCGATCTGCTATTCCCGCTGGCGCGCATCGAAGGAGACGGCGGATGGCGGGACGGCTGAAGGGCAAGGTGGCGGTGGTCACGGCGGCGGGGCAGGGCATCGGCCGCGCCATCGCGGAGGCTTTCCTCGCCGAGGGTGCGACGGTGCATGCCTCCGATCTCGACCGATCCAAGCTCGACGACCTCAGGCGCGCCAGGAAGGCGAAGCTCGACGTGATGTCGACGCGCGCCGTCGAACGCTACGCCGAGAAGGTCGGGCCTGTCGACATCCTCGTCAACGTCGCCGGCTTCGTCCATCACGGCACGGTGCTCGACTGCTCGGAAAAGGACTGGGACTTTTCCTTCGACCTCAACGTGAAATCCATGCACCGCATGATCCGCGCCTTCCTGCCGGGCATGCTGGCGCGGGCCGAGGAGACCGGCAAGTCGGGCTCGATCGTCAATTTGTCGTCGGGCGCCTCCTCGCTGAAGGGCGCGCCGAACCGCTACGCCTACGGCGCCACCAAGGCCGCCGTCATCGGCCTCACCAAGTCGGTCGCGGTCGACTTCATCGCCAGGGGCATACGCTGCAACGCCATCTGCCCCGGCACGGTGCGTTCGCCGTCCTGGGAAGCGCGGGTGGAAGAGCTCGGCAAGTCGGTCGGCGGCAAGGACACCGCGCTGAAGCAGTTCGTGGCGCGCCAGCCGATGGGCCGCGTCGGCGAACCGGAGGAGATCGCCGCGCTCGCCGTCTATCTCGCCGCCGACGAATCCGCCTTCACCACGGGCACGGCGATCCCGATCGACGGCGGCTGGACGCTGTGACGCGATGACCAACGAGAACCGCAACTCGGCGATCGCGGCGGCGATCATCATGATCGGCTTCGGCCTGTTCGTCTGGTACCTGCCGGCGCTGATGATGGCGGCGGGCGACTGGTCGCCGTGGCTGGCGGCGGTCGTCATGATCGTCTTTCTCGGCGCACTGTTCTTCATCTTCTGGCTGCGCGGCCGCAGCCAGCGACGCAAGGGGAGGTGAGGCGATGCGCGTGCTGATCACCGGAGCGGCCGGCATGATCGGCCGCAAGCTCACCGAGCGCCTGGTGCGCGACGGCACGCTTGCCGGCCGCGCCATTTCCGCGCTCGACCTCGCCGACATCGTGGCGCCGCAACCCGTCGAGCTGGAGGGGGCCGAGGTCTCCGTCCATGTGGCCGACCTCGCCGAGCCGGGCGTCGCGACGAACCTGGTGACGCCGGGGCCGGACGTGATCTTCCATCTGGCCGGCATCGTGTCCGGCGAGGCCGAGGCGAACTTCGACCTCGGCTACCGCGTCAACGTCGACGGCACGCGCGCCCTGTTCGACGCCGTGCGCCACACCGACTACGCGCCGCGGCTGGTGTTTTCCTCCTCGATCGCGGTGTTCGGCGCGCCATTCCCCGACATCATCCCCGACGAGTTCCACCCGACGCCGCTCACCTCCTACGGCACGCAGAAGCTGATCGGCGAGGCGCTGCTCGCCGACTATTCGCGGCGCGGCTTCTTCGACGGCATCGGCATCCGCCTGCCGACGATCTGCGTCAGGCCGGGCGCGCCCAACCGCGCGGCCTCCAGCTTCTTTTCCGGCATCATCCGCGAGCCGCTGGCCGGCGAGCCGGCGGTGCTGCCGGTGCCGCGCTCGGTGCTGCACACCCATGCCAGTCCGCGCGCGGCGGTCGGCTTCCTGATCCGCGCCGCCGAGATCGACACGGCCGAAATCGGCCCGCGCCGCAACCTCACCATGCCCGGCGTGGCCGTCACCGTCGGCGAGCAGATCGAGGCGCTGGAGCGCGTCGCCGGCAGCGGCATTTCGGCGCTGATCAGCGAGGAGCCGGACGAGACCGTGTGGGCGATCGTGCAGAACTGGCCGACGCGGTTTTCGGCCACCCGCGCCAGGGCGCTTGGTTTCGTCGCCGAGGACAGTTTCGACGACATCGTCCGCGCCCATATCGAGGACGAGCTCGGCGGCCGCCTGCCGGGGTGAACGTGAGCCCTGCTCAGCGGTTTTGCTAATTCGCGGTCATGTCACGGAATGGGTCCCGGACAGCCGGTTCTCGCTGTCGCTCGACCCGGCTTCCGGGATGACGCGGTGGAGGAATTTTCGCCAGAATTTCGGAGGTGGCCGGCTGTTGTGTCTTGCCGCGCCGTCAAACCAGCGCGTCATCCCGGAAGGCGGAGCGTAGCGCAGCCTGTCCGGGACCCATTCCGTGACGTTGCCGATCCTGGCACGGCCGCTTTCACCATCCCATTCCGCCGTAGAGTTCCGCCCAGTCCGGGTTCATCTCCTCGATCAGCCTGATTTTCCAGGCCCGGCGCCACTTCTTGATCCTCTTTTCGGCGACGATTGCTTCGCCAATGTCCTGGTAATCGCCGTACCAGACGAGGCGGACCGCGCCGTAGCTGTTCGTGAAGCCGCGGCCAAGACGCTGCTTGTGCTCGAACACGCGCCGCGACAGGTCTGCCGTTACGCCCGTGTAGAGCGTGCCATTCCGCTTGCTGGCCAGGATGTAGACGTAGCCGGACATGGCGTCACTGCTGGAAATCGGACCGTGCCATGTCAGCAGAAAGTGCGGCGCGATGCCACTGCTGTTCCGGATGCGCGCCCGCCGGCCGGGGGTGAAGCCTCACGCCGAAAGGCTGGCGCTGAAGAGGGCGAGGCCGAGAAGCAGCACGAAGGCCGCGCCGGCGATCTCGATCGCCGAATGAAGCCACGCCGCGCGGCTCTCGCCGCCGGCGATGGCGAGCGCCCAGTTCTTGGCCGTCACCGCGAGAATGGCGAGCGCGGACACGGTGATCGCCGTGCCGAGGCCCATCGCCACCACCGAGACGATGCCGCCCGTCCACAGTCCGTTGAGGAAGGCGAAGGACAAGACGATCAGCGCGCCGGTGCAGGGCCTGATCCCGACCGCGACGATCGCCGCCCAGGCCGTCCGCCACTCGAAACGGTCGCCCGAAAGCAGCCCCGGGTCCGGGGCGTGATCGTGTCCGCAATGGTCGTGGTCGTGCCCATGCGCGTGGCCATGCTCGAGCCCGGCCGCGTGATCGTGATCGTGGCGGTGATCGTGCGGGTGCGAATGCAGTTGGCCGGCGGTGTCGTGGGCGTGCCGGTCGGGGGCGTCCACAGGCACGGTCATCGTGCCCGTCGCGCCTGCCGCGGCCAGCGCCGTCCGCTGCGGCGCGCGGCGGAACACCGGCGCGGCCTTGCGCCACAGCAGCCAGGCGCCGAAGGCGGCGATCATCGCGTAGCTGGCGCGCTCCAGGAAGAACGCCGCGTCGGTCATCGAGATCGCCGTGCCGCGCAGCACCAGGAACACCGCCGTCATCAGCACGATGGCAGTCGCGGCCTGCAGCATGGCCGAGACGAAGGACAGCATGACGCCGCGCCTCAGCGCCACCTCGTTGGCAATCATGTAGGAGGAGATCACCGCCTTGCCGTGGCCAGGCCCTGCGGCGTGGAAGACGCCGTAGAGGAAGGACAGGCCGACCAGCAGCCAGAACCCGCCGCCGCCGTCGCGGATCGACTTCAGCGCGCCGGTGAGCAGGCGGTAGAAGCGCTGCTGCTCTGCATTGATCCACACCATCCACGAGGCGAACAGGCCGCCGGACGGCATCGCCGGCTCGTTGGTGCCGATGCCGAGTGAGCTCTGGGCGTGGGCGAGGTCGGCTTCGGCGAAGGCGAACAGCGACAGCGCGGCGACGCAGCCGAGCAGGATCAGGCCTCGTCCCATTCCCGTCTCCCTAGTTCGCGCCGCAGGTCAGCTCGAGCCTGGTGGCGAATATCTTGCTCAAATCGGTGCCGGCCGGATCGTCGAAGAAGGCGTCGGTCAGGGTCGACTGGTTCTGTGCCAGCGCCTCGTCCGGATCGGGCCGGATCACCGTGCGCGTGCAGCCGGACGGCAGGTTGTCGACGGCCATGTAGTCGTCCTCGACGAAGTCGATCGCGGTGTAGAAGGTCGGGTCGTAGACCCCGAAATCGACGGTGCCGGCGAGTTTCAGCGGCTCTTGCGGCTGCGATTCGAACAGCACGATGAGCTGGTCGCCCTCGTAGGTCGCCATCAGCCGGTCGGGCGCGCGCATCGCCACGTCCTTGCCGTCGCGGGTGACGAGCTGGAAATAGTTGAAGTCGGCCAACGAGGCGTGGATGACGCTGCCGACCTCTTCCAGCTCGGCATCGTCGAGCTTCAGGTCGTTGTTCTTGTCAAATTCGACGATGACGGTGGAGGAGAAGAGGTCGTCGAAACGCCACAGGTGGCGCAGTGCCGTCACCGTGCCGTCGGCGCCGACCAGCACGTCGAGCCGCGCTTCGGCGAAGACGTGCGGATGGGCGAAGGCGTCGCTTGCGCCCAGCGCCGTCACTGCCGCCGACATTGCCGCGGCCAGGGCCAGCGCACGTGCCGTCCTCGTCATCGGAAAGCCCTCTCCAGATGTCGGCGAGCAATAGCAGAAATCCGGGCCGAATTTAGACATGGTGTGCGCTCCTGCCGCACCCGGCAAGCCGGAACCTTGCGCTGCGCAGTCACGTTGAACGTCGATTGAGCCACGTTGCGCGCCACCTGCCGCGCCGTTTCAGCAGGATCGCTGGGAGCAGACATGTCAGATTCCCGTGCCGCCGATTGGGGAGCGGCCCTCGTCATCCTCGCCGCGCTGGCCGGGCTTGGGCTTTCGCTCTGGTATTATTTCGCGCCGCTGACCGGCGTCAACGGATCGGCCGGCGCCCTTCTCGTCATCGTGGCGAGTGCGCTGCTGATCGTCGACGGCATCGTTCTCTACCTCACCGGACCGGGCGCGCTGCGCGTCGTCTTCATCGTGCTCGGCATCCTGGGCGCCGTGGGCACGCTGGCCGCCGCATGGTTCCTGCACGGCTGGTGGCTGATGGCTGCCATGGTCGTCGTGCTTCTCGGCATCGTCGTGTCGATCGCAACCGCAAACAGCAGAACCCGAAGAAGGACCGCATGATGTCAGCCGCAACGAGCCGCAGGCGCACGCTCGCCACGGCGCTGAGTGCCCTGTCCACGGCATTGCTGATCGCCGTAGCCCCGGCGCTTGCGCAGGAAAACCAGAATCTGGAGCCAGACGGCGCCCGCCACTTCGCAGCCGGCCGACACGCCGAGCGATGCCGCGACGCCGCCCGCCGGCGACACCGCCGCGCAACCCGCTGCTGGCGACACCGCCGCACAGGGCCAGGGCGAAGCACAGCCCGGCCAGCAGGCCGAGGCGGCGCCGCGCGAGCGCAAGCCCGACATGCCGCTGGTGCCGGCTAAGGCGACGTGGAACACCTTCCACGGCCAGCTCAACGCGCAGAAATACTCCCCGCTCAAGCAGATCACGGCCGACAATGTCGGCGATCTCGAAAAGGTCTGGGAATATCACACCGGCGACCTCTCGGACGGGTCCGGCGACCTGCCGGACACGGTCTGGTCGGCCACCCCGATCTTCGCGAACGACACGCTCTATCTCGGCACGCCGTTCTACCGCGTCGTGGCGCTCGATCCGGGCACCGGCAAGGTCAAGTGGACCTTCAACTCCAAGTCGACGCTGAAGGCGCTGACGCAGCCGGCGCTGAAGAACCGCGGTGTCGCCTACTGGGAGGCCAAGAACCCGGTCGAGGGCGAGCCCTGCCAGAAGATCGTCTATCTCGGCACGATGGACGCGCAGCTGTTCGCGCTCGACGCCGACACCGGCGAGAAGTGCAAGAACTTCGCCGACAACGGCGTGCTCAACGTCAACCAGTGGAACACCACCAACGACGTCTTCCCGTTCTCGCTGCTGCAGCCGCCGACGGTCGTGGGCAACCACGTCATCATGGGCTGGGCCGGTTCCGACTGGGAGGAGGAGCAGGCGCCTCCCGGAAACGTCTTCTCGGTCGATCCGCAGACCGGCAAGCTGCAGTGGTCCTTCGACACCATCCCGCCGGAAATCCGCAAGCAGACCGGCACGGCCAACGTCTGGACCGGCATGTCGGTCGATGAGGGTCTCGGCCTCGTCTACCTGCCGGTCGCCAGCCCCTCGGCGAATTACTGGGGCGGCAACCGCACCCAGAAGATTCCCGTACGCCACCTCGACGACGGCGCTCGACATCGACACCGGCAAGGTGGTGTGGTCGCGCCAGTGGGTGCACCACGACCTGTGGGACTACGACATCAATTCCGCGCCGACGCTGATGGACATCGACGTCGACGGCAAGACCATCCCCGCGCTGATGCAGGCGACCAAGATGGGCTTCCTGTTCGTCGTCGACCGCCGCACCGGCAAGGACGTCTGGCCGATCGAGGAGCGCCCCGTGCCGCAGGGCGACGGCACCATCGACGGCGAGGTCTATTCGCCGACGCAGCCGTTCCCGACCAAGCCGGCGCCGCTGCTCGACCAGTCGAAGAAGCCGAAGATCTGGGGTCTGGCGGATGCCGTCGGTTTCGGCCAGTGCTCCGACCTGTGGAACAAGCTTTGGTACGAGGGCATGTACACGCCGCCGACCCACAAGGGCGAAGGCACGCTGACCTACCCGGATTCGGCCGGCGTCGTGCAGTGGGGCGGCGTCGCGTTCGACCCCGCCAGCGAAACCGCCATCGTCAACGCCTCGCACATCGTCCAGTATCTGAAGCTCTACCCGCGCGACGAATACAACCAGAAGGCCAAGCACGGGGTCGGCGAGAAGGGTTACCACCCGCAGAAGGGCGCGGAATACGGCATGTCGCTCGACAACGCGCTCAACTGGGCCGGCATGCCGTGCTGGGCGCCGCCGTTCGGCGAGCTGGTGGCGATCGACATGCACACCGGCGACGTCAAATGGCGCCGGCCGCTCGGCGAATCCCAGAAATACGGCTTCTACATGCCCGAAAGCATGGGCTCGCCGACCATCGGCGGTCCGGCCGTCACCGCCGGCGGGCTGATCTTCATCGGCTCGACCATGGATTCCAAGGTGCGCGCCTTCTCGCTGAAGTCGGGCAAGGAGCTGTGGTCCGACATCGTCCAGGCGCCGTCGGTCTCCACTCCGGCCGTCTACGAATACAAGGGCCGCGAATACGTGGCCTTCGTCGGCGGCGGCAACCCGATCCTCAAGCCACAGGTCGGCGACCAGGTCGCCGTCTACGCGCTGCCGCAGAAGTGATTTCCCGGAAATGATTTACTGGAATGATGCCCGCGACGACGCGGAGCGGGGCGGCTCAGGCCGCCTTGCTCTCGCGGGTGCGCTCACGATCCTTGAACCACTGCGCGAGATAGTCGACGAAGACGCGGATCTTGGCCGGCAAATAGCGGCGGTGCGGGTAGACGGCGTAGATGCCGGCGCCCTTCGGCACCCAGTCGTCGAGAATGGTGACGAGGCGTCCGCTTGCCAGTTCCGGCTCGGCCACGAAATCGGGGAGGGTGGCCACGCCGAGCCCCGCGACGGCCGCCGCGCGGGTGGCCAGCGGGCTGTTGACCTCCAGCGGCCCGGTCACCGGCACCGACACCTGCTCGCCGTTCTCGTGCATGAACAGCCAGTTGGCCAGCGACCGTCCGTTGCGGTCGATCAGGCAGGGGATCTTCGCCAGGTCCTGCGGCCTGTGCGGCCGGCCGTATTTGGCCAGCAGTTCCGGCGAGGCGCAGAAATGCACCTGGAAGGGCGCCAGCCGGCGCGCGATCAGCGAGGAATTTTCCAGCCGCGAGATGCGGATCGCCAGGTCGAAGCCTTCCTCGACAAGGTCGACCATGCGGTCGTCGAGGTCGATGTCGAGCACGACGTCGGGATGGGCGGCGGCGAAGTCGATCAGCGACTGGCCGATCGCCGCGTCGGCAAAGGTGCGCGAGGCCGACAGCCGGATTCGCCCGCGCACGTCGCCGGAGGATTCGCGCACGCATTCGGCCAGCGTGTCGATCTCGCGCACCAGTTCGGAGGCGCGCTTGTAGTAGGAGTGCCCGGCCTCGGTCAGCGAGAACTGCCGCGTCGTGCGGTTGATCAAAAGCGCGCCGAGCTCGTCCTCCAGCTCGCGCACATATTTCGACAGCAGCGCCTTGGAGCGGCCGACCTTGCGCGCGGCGGCCGAAAACCCTTCCGCCTCCACCACGTCGATGAAGGCGCGCATGCGCGTCAGCGTATCCATCCAGAGCCTCGCATTCCTGATCTCCGCGCTCGCCAGGGCGGGGAGGGGCCGTCGCCGCTTGCGGCGGGCTCCACGGTCCCGTCGTTCGACGGTTGTAAACGCGTATGCAAGATTGTTCACCGCGCCGCGATTTGCAAGCCCGGACGAGGACCGGAGCGATCGCGCCCGCCTCAGCCTGCCGCCGCCAGCACCCGCCGCGCCAGCCGCACCAGCGCCATGTCCGTTCCCGCCGGGCCGATCAGCGAGATGCCGAAGGGCGCGCCGTCGACGCTGCCGAGCGGCATCGTGATCTGCGGAAAGCCCGAAAGCCCCGACAGGCACAGCAGCCGCAGCGCCCGCTCGCGATAGGCCTGCAGCGCCTCGTGGCCGCCATCGGCGAGCGGCGCGGCACCCGGCACGGTCGGCAGCACCAGCAGCCCGCCCTCGCCGAGCAGCGCCGCCAGTTCGGCGCGGAAGGCGTCGCGCCTTTCCGTGTCGGCCGCCGCAGTCTCTGCCGAAATCGTCGCGCCGTATTCGAACCTTTCCCTGACGCCCGGACCGAGCCCGCGGTCGGCGGCCGAGATCCATGCGCCGTGGCTTTGCCAGGCCTCGTAGGCCTGCAGATTGCGGAACGTCCAGTAGCGCTCGTCGACGCCGAGCGACGGCGGTTCGGCCGTCTCGACCGGTCCGACCACGGCCTCCACGATGCCGCGCATGCGCGCATATTCGTCCGCCTCGGCGGCCCCGAGCAGCAGCGCGTCGAGTTCGGCGAGGCGAAGGCGGTGATGCTGCCCCTCACCCCTAGCCCTCTCCCCGCAGCGGGGAGAGGGGGGCGTCGACGTCGCGGCACTCCTCCTTCCCCCCGCCTGCGGGGAGAATCTCCCGCCAGGGGGATGAGGGGCAGCCCCAGACCCATCCTCCCCCAGCAGCACCCCCGCCACCTTCTCGTAGGTGTCGATGTCCCTGGCGAACCAGCCGAACGTGTCGAGGCTCGGCGCCAGCGGCATGGTGCCGTCGAGCGGAATGCGCCCGTGCGTGGTGCGCAGCCCGATCAGCCCGCAGAAGGCCGCCGGCGCGCGGATCGAGCCGCCGGTGTCCGAGCCGGTGGCGATGTCGGCGAGCCCGCCGGCCACGGCCGCCGCCGAGCCGGAGGAGGAGCCGCCGGTCACGCGGCCGGGTGCCGCCGGGTTCACCGGATGCGGAAAATGGGCGTTCTGTCCCATCAGCGAGAAGGCGAGCTCGTCGGTCTGGGTCTTGCCGGCATAGGCCGCACCCGCCTCGATACAGCTTCAGCACCGCCGGCGCCGTCGCCGCGGCGGGCCGCGCCCCGGCGAGCTTTGCGGGGTTGCCGCAGCCGGTCTTCTGGCCCCTGACGTCGTAGATGTCCTTGACCGCCAGGCTGAGCCCGGAAAGCGGACCGGAGCCGGCGGGAAGCTCGGCGCCCTCCGGGCCGGCCACGAATGCGTTGAAACCGTCGGCCCTGCCCGCCATCGTCCGCGTCCCCCTCGCATCGGCTGCAATCGCGGCAGCTTTGTTCAGGCCGCCCGGTTTTGCAAGCCGCGCCGGCTTCCCCTCAAACCGTCAGCGCAAGACCGTCAGTGCGGGCGCGCGGGCCGGGCCATCGCCGCGGCGCGCTCGATCATCTCGTCGAGCCAGTCGGCCAGCGCGACGTCGGCGGGACGGCGCCCGGCCTCGGCGATCGCCAGTTCCAGCGCGCGCTCCACGAGCCGGTCGGCGCGGGCGTGGTCGCGCTCGATCATCCGTGCGGCAAGCCGCAGACGCGGCAGCAGCGCCACGACGCCGTCTTCTTCCTGGCTCGCGTGACCGTTCGCCTCGTGTCGGCGGGGCTGAAGCAGCGCGCGGGCGAGCTGCTGCGCCGTCGCCGGCTTGTGCAGCAGCCGCACCTCCTTCAGGTTTGCGGGGATCGCCTGGCCGTCATAGGCGGTGAGGAAGACGAAGGGCACGCGCCGCGCCGCGAGCTTGTCGGCCAGCGGAAACACCTTCTCGCCGCCCAGCATGATGTCGAGGATCGCGGCATCGGCGATGTCGACATAGCGGTTCGTGTCAGACAGCGTCGGTGCGGGCCCAAGCACTGTCGCGCCCATGTGCTCTATCTGGCGCGCAAGGTCCATGGCCAGCATGTATTCGTCCTCGACCACCAGGATATTCATGCCCCTGAGGTCGGTTTGCTCGCTCTGAAGCATCTCGAACATTCTCCCTTCCATAAGGTCAATGCGCTGGCCACGGGGGACGTTCCGGATCTTTGTTCCGCACCACGTGTCTGCGGCAACACGTCACGCCAGCGCTGCGCGGGAGGCGGTGGTGGCGGTAGCGGCCGCACGGCCCTGCCGCGCACGCCGGCGTTCCGGGTCTCGTGAAGGAGGTGTGGAGGACGGGGGACGGGCGCGCGCCTTGTCGAGGTGCGTGCATCCGCCTACGCTCGTCGAAGGACCAATCCGGCTTCCGGATTGTTCCATCCTCTGGACTGAAGGGAATTCGATGTCCTCCGCCCAAAAATTTCCGATCGTCGGTGTCGGCGCATCGGCAGGCGGCATTCCGGCCATGGAGGGCTTCTTCAAGGGGCTGACCCGCGACTGCGGCATGGCCTTCGTTGTCGTCACCCACCTCAATCCCGAGCGCGAAAGCCTGCTGCACGAGGTCATCGGCCACTACACCGACATGAAGGTCGTGGTGGCGGAGGACGACCTGACCCTCGAGACGGGCGTGGTCTACGTCATGCCGCACAATGCCATCCTCACCATCGCGGACGGGAGGCTGAAGTTGCGCCGGCCCGATTCGGCGCTGCGCGAACGCAAGCCGATCGACATCTTCTTTTCCGCACTTGCGAAGGACCAGGGCGAACATGCGGTAGGAGTAGTGCTGTCCGGCGGCGACGGTGATGGCACTCTCGGCGTCAAGGCGATCAAGGAACGCGGGGGACTGACGCTCGCGCAGGCTTCGGACGGGTCCGGTCCGCGCAATCCCGACATGCCGCGAAGCGCCATCTCCAGCGGGCTGATCGATCTCGCCGTCTCCGCGGAGGAGATGGGAGGCAAGCTCGTCGAGTTCGCACGCAGCTTCGATCTGCTCGAGGGCCTAGAACAACGCGTCGAGAACGGCGACGATGGCAGTGTGAAGGCCGCCAAGCAGGAGATCTACTCGCTCCTGCGCACCCAGTCCGGGCACGACTTCTCCGGCTACAAGACGAAGACCTTTCTGCGCCGCGTGCGCCGGCGCATGCAGCTCGCCCAGATCACCACGATGGAAGACTATGTCGAGCGCCTCAGGAAGGATCCGGCCGAGGTCATGGCGCTCTTTCGGGATCTCCTGATCAACGTCACGAACTTCTTCCGCGATGCGGAGGCCTTCGAGGCCCTGCAAAGGGAAGTAATCCCGAAGCTCTTCGAGGGACGAGGCGCGAGCGACGCCGTGCGCGTCTGGGTGCCCGGCTGCGCCACCGGCGAGGAGGTCTATTCCATAGCCATTCTCCTGCGCGAGCGGATGGACGAGCTGTCCGTCGTTCCCCGTGTGCAGATCTTCGCCACCGACATAGACGAGGCCGCGCTGGGTGTTGCACGCACGGCGCGTTATCCGGAGGCCATGCTGGAGGGCGTCTCCGAAGAGCGGCGCCACCGCTTCTTCACCAGCGACGGGACGAGCTGCGTCGTCACCAAGGACGTTCGCGAACTCTGCATCTTTTCGCCGCACAGCGTCATCCGCGACCCGCCGTTCTCGCGCATGGATCTCGTTTCGTGCCGCAACCTGCTGATCTATCTCGGCCACGAGATCCAGAGCCGTATCATCCCCACCTTCCACTACGCGATGAAGCCGGGCGGCTTCCTCTTCCTCGGCACCTCCGAGAGCATCAGCCAGCACGGCGATCTGTTCGCCACGGTGGACAAGAAGCACCGCATTTTCCAGGCGCGCGAACATGCCGGTCCGACGCCGCGCCTTCCCATGCTCATTGCCAACGGTCTGACCGGCGGCACGCAGGTCGCCGAGGGAGGGCGGGCCCGCACCGCATCCTACCCGCTGCGGCAGGCGGTCGAGGCGCAGGTGCTGGAGCGGTTCTCCCCGGCCCACGTCGTCGTCAACGGCGAGGGCGATGTCGTCTATTACTCCGCCAAGACGGGCAAATACCTGGAAGCGGCGCCAGGCGCGCCGACGCGCCAGTTAATGACGATGGCGAGGCGAGGTCTTCGCCTCGACCTTCGTTCGGCGCTCCGGGAGGCGATGGAAAACCGTGGCATGGTAGTACGCGAGAACATCGCCGTGGACGAGGAGGACGACCGCGTGCAGTTCGTCGACCTCACGGTCGAGCCGCTTGCCGAACGCGGCAATGGCGAACCGCTTTTCCTCGTCCTGTTCGATCCGCGCGGCCCGGCGCGCGATCGCGCGGAATTGAGCCGGGCGGAGGAGATGCCGGACGGCACCGCCGATCTCGAGCGCGAGCTGCGCGACACCCGCGAGCGCCTGCAGTCGACCATCGAGGAATACGAGACCGCTCTTGAGGAGCTGAAGTCCTCCAATGAGGAACTGGTCTCCGTCAACGAGGAGGCGCAGTCCACCAACGAAGAGCTCGAAGCCTCCAAGGAGGAACTGCAGTCGCTGAACGAGGAACTGAACACCATCAACACCGAACTCAGCGGCAAGGTGGAGGAGCTGGATAGAGCCAACAACGACCTGAAGAACCTGTTCGAGAGCACGCAGATCGCCACGGTCTTCCTCGACCGCAAGCTGGTCATCCGTAACTTCACGCCGGCCGCCTCGACCTTCTTCAACCTGTTGCAGGCCGATATCGGGCGTCCGCTGACCGATCTTTCCACGCAAGTCGTGTACCCGGAGCTGAAACGCCACATCGCGGGGGTGTTCAAGTCGGGTGAGATGATCGAGCACCAGATTGCGCGGGACGAGAACGGCAAGCATTATCTGGTGCGGATCATCCCCTATCGCGACGGCGACAGCCGCATCGAAGGGGTCGTCGTCACCTTCGTCGACGTCACCAGCCTGGCCGAGGCCGAGGAGCATCAGCGCGTCCTGATCTCGGAGCTCAACCACCGGGTCAAGAATATGCTGAGCGTTGTGATGAGCATCGCCAGCCACACGCTGGAGACCGCGCCGTCGCCGGAAGCCTTTAACGCGGCGCTGAACGGCCGGCTGCATGCCATGTCTCGCGCCTACGGGCTGCTGTCGCGCGAGAACTGGAAGGAAGTGTCGATCGTGGAACTGGCCCGGCAGGAGCTCGAAGCCTTCGGAATGGAACGGTTCGAAGTCGACGGCCCGGACGTGCGGCTGAAGCCGCAGCAGGGACTTTCGTTCGGCATGGTGCTTCATGAACTGGCGACAAACGCCGCAAAATACGGCGCCCTCTCCGCACCTGACGGGCGCGTCCTGATCGGCTGGTCTAAAGAAGACGGCCGACTGTCCGCGACCTGGCGCGAATGCGACGGGCCGTCGGTGAAGGCGCCCGACGGCAAGGGCTTTGGACTGTCGATGCTTACAGGCGAGATCGGCTACCGTCTCGGGGGGGACGTGGAAACATTGTTCCACAAGGATGGTTTGGAGGTCCGCTTCTCATTCCCGACAAAATGACAGGAGAAAGCTATGGCGAGCAGGGGCAGGGTGCTCGTCGTCGAGGACGAATGGTTCATCGCCGACGATTACGAACAGGTGCTGCGCAAGGCAGGATACGAAGTGGCCGGTCCGGTGCCGAACATCGAGGCGGCGATGCGCCTGATCGACGATGGCGGCATTGATGTCGCCCTGCTCGACATCGCCATCGGGGACGAGAAGAGCTTTCCCATCGCGGAGCGACTCAAGACCGACGGAGTACCCTTCGCCTTCTTGTCTGGCTACTCCGACGGCGAAATCCCAGACGATCTCAGATCGGCGCCGCTGATCGACAAGCCGACCCCGCCGGCGAAGCTGCAGGACGCCGTCTCCCGGCTGTTCTCGTCGCGCTGATTGTCGCATTCACAGCTCCAATTGATCGTGGATGGTAATCACGTACGAAGGTGAACGGCTCCAGCCCGAATGGCTGCTGTTCAAGGCTTTTTGAATACTAGCTGACTGTCCGCTGCCGGCCCCGATGTTGACGTTCGAGACGGAATTGGAGAGTGCGCTTCCGCATAGTTCCTGCGCCCCTCTACCCTCCCAAAATTTCTCTCTTCCACCCCTCATTTTGCCATTGATTCCCCAAGCGAATATCCATATATCGCGCTTGCCCAAAGTCGCACGTGCCTGTGGGCGTCCGCCGGACCTCGGATATGGCGAGGAAACCGGTAAGGTACCTGGAGCTAACCCCTCCAGTCGGTTCAGCGGCCAACCGCATGACCCGAGGACGCCTTGAAGCAACGACGGTGCGGGCCTTTCTGGTGTCTGCCGGTCGTCCATAGACCGGGGTTACTGAAGAGGCACACCTTCATTGCCGGCAGTGCGGAGGCATCTCCAAAGCTGAGGCAGACAAAGCGAGCTTGAGCCCAAACGGGCTTTCGCTCACCGCCGCGCGGCGCGCGCTTCACGGTTCCGGTGTCTCCACCGGCCGGGTTCGTGCGGAGCACGCCACGCCCTTTGTCCACCCCGCGGGTTCTTCCCCCATGGCCGCGCGCCCGGGAAGCATCCGTGCCGCCAGCGGGCCCGCCGGAACAGCAAACGGCCCGCAGATGGAGATCCCGATGGCAACGCAGCGCATCCTCGACTTCCTCGCCACCCGACGCCCCTACGGCCCGTGCCTCGTCGTCGACCTCGACGTCGTGGAAGACAATTTCCGCGCCTTCGAGGCGGCCCTGCCGGACTCGAAGATCTACTACGCCGTGAAGGCCAACCCGGCGCCCGAGATCCTGCGGCTGCTGGCCACCCTCGGCTCCTCCTTCGACACCGCCTCGGTGGCCGAAATCGAGATGGCGCTCGACGCCGGCGCCACGCCCGACCGCATCTCCTTCGGCAACACCATCAAGAAGGAGCGCGACATCGCGCGCGCCTACGAGCTCGGCATCCGCCTGTTCGCCGTCGATTGCGTGGAAGAGGTCGACAAGATCGTGCGCGCCGCCCCCGGCTCGAAAGTGTTCTGCCGCGTGCTGACCGACGGCGCCGGTGCCGAGTGGCCGCTGTCGCAGCAAATTCGGCTGCGCGCCGGAGATGGCCGTCGACGTGCTGCGCCATGCGAAAAACTACGGGCTGGAGGCCTACGGCGTCTCCTTCCATGTCGGCTCGCAGCAGACCGACCTCGACGCCTGGGACCGGGCGCTTGCCGACGCGCGCGGCGTCTTTTCGACGCTCGCCGAGGAGGGCATCGTTCTGAAGATGGTCAACATGGGCGGCGGCTTCCCGACCCGCTACCTGAAGGACGTGCCGGCGGCGCGCGCCTACGGCCAGGCGATCTTCGGCGCGCTTCAGGAAGCATTTCGGCAACCGCATCCCCGAGACGATCATCGAGCCCGGCCGCGGCATGGTCGGCAATGCCGGCGTCATCAAGTCGGAGGTCGTGCTGATCTCGAGGAAGTCGGACAACGACAACGTGCGCTGGGTCTATCTCGACATCGGCAAGTTCGGCGGCCTGGCCGAGACGATGGACGAGGCGATCCGCTACCCGATCGTCACCCCGCACGACGGCTCCGAGGTGGCGCCGTGCGTGCTCGCCGGACCGACCTGCGATTCGGCCGACGTGATGTACGAAAAGACGCCCTATCCGCTGCCGCTGTCGCTGACGATCGGCGACGAAGTTCTGATCGAGGGAACGGGCGCCTACACCACGACCTACGCCTCGGTCGCCTTCAACGGCTTCGAGCCGCTGCGATCCTACGTCATCTGACGGTTCTGGCCGTCGCCGACGACGCCTGGCGGGCCGTTCTCGGCCCGCCGGCGGGGCTTGTTGACAATTCTTCCGCTGTGAAAAGGGTCGATGCGGTGGAACAGCTTGAATTCGCTTTCGAAAATTCCGTTCAGGTCGCAGAGGTCGGGCCGTCGGCTATCCCCGCGCTGCGCGAGGAGACGCGCGGCCGATTTCGCCGCGCGCGACGCCCTGCTTGATGCCGCCATGGGCTTGAAATGGAAGAAGAAATCCTCCCACAGGCTGCGCCGCGGCAGGCTGCCGGCCGAGGGGCTCGCCTTCGTCGCGCATGACGAGGCCGGCCGGCTGGTCGGCACGGTGCGGCTGTGGGACGTTTCGGTGGGCGAGGGCGGTCGTTTCCAGGCGCTGCTGCTCGGGCCGCTGGCCGTCGATCCGGCCCTGAAAGGCGCCGGCATCGGCTCGGCGCTGATGCGCCATGCCATTGAAAAGGCGAAGGCAATTCGGCCACGGCGCGATTCTGCTCGTCGGCGATCCGGAGTATTACGCGCGCTTCGGATTCTCGGCCGAAAAAACATCAACGATTTCAATGCCAGGACCGTACGAACGGCACCGTTTCCTGGCGCTTGAACTGCAGGACGGCATCCTTGACGATGCACACGGCGTCCTGAAGGCGACCGGCCGCAAGGTTCCGGCCGCCCGTACGTCGCTAGCCGCTTGACTTCAAAGTAATGCCGCGACGGATACGCCCGGCAGCGGGGGCTGCCGGGCGTTTGCTTTTCAGATCAACGGGTTGGCTCAGAGAACCTGGCTGAGCTGCATGGCCACCGACATGTCGCCGTCGACCTTGATCTTGCCCTGCATGAAGGCCGAAGTCGGGTTCAGGTCGCCGGCGATCATCGCCTCCAGATCCTCCTTCGACAGGGTGATGGTGCAGTCGGCCGGCGCGTCGGTCGTCGAGATCGACTGGCCGTCGATGACGATCACGCCGTCCTCGCCGCAATCGAACTTCACCGAGCGGTCGAAGCCGGAGCCCTCGACCTGCGGACGCATCTTCTCGGCTACGGCATCCATGCTCATGGCTTTCTCCATATGAATTAAAGGCTTGCGCCGATTCGGTCCCTTCGCGGACACCTCAAGCATCCGCGGGCGCGTGGGTCAATCGGCGCATATAGTCGCGCGTTGACGTTTACGTCAACGTGATTTAGCGTCCGGCGAGGGAGGAGCCTCAGATGCAATTCACGTCCGAGCACGAGGAACTGCGGCGCACGGTCGCCAAGTTCGTCGCCGAGGAAATCAACCCGCACGTCGCCGAATGGGAGGCGGCGGAGGAGTTTCCGAGCCACGAGCTGTTCAAGAAGCTCGGCGCGCTCGGCCTGCTCGGCATCAAATACGACCCCGAGTATGGCGGGCTCGGTCTCGATTTCTCCTATTCGATGGTGATGGCCGAGGAACTCGGCCTGTGCGCGGCCGGCGGCGTGCCGATGGCGATCGGCGTCCACACCGACATGGCAACGCCGGCTCTGAACCGCTTCGGCTCCGAGCACGTGAAGCGCAATTTCCTGGCGCCGTCTATCGCCGGCGAGGTGGTGTCGTGCCTGGGCGTGTCCGAGCCCGGCGGCGGGTCGGACGTCGCGGCGATCAGGACGACGGCGCGAAAGGACGGCGGCGACTACGTGATCTCCGGCACCAAGATGTGGATCACCAACGGCATGAAGGCCGACTGGTGCTGTCTGCTCGCCAACACTTCCGACGGGCCGGTGCACAAGAACAAGTCGCTGATTGCCGTGCCGATGGATGCCAAGGGCATATCGCGCCAGAAAATCCACAAGATCGGCATGAACTCTTCCGACACCGCGCAGCTCTTCTTCGACGAGGTGCGGGTGCCGCGGGAAAACGTCATCGGACAGGAAGGCATGGGCTTCACCATGCAGATGATGCAGTTCCAGGAGGAGCGGCTCTATTCGGCGGCTAGCTCGATCAAGAATTTCGACAACCTCATCGACCTGACGATCGAATACACCGGCCAGCGCAACGCCTTCGGCAAGCCGGTGCTCGACAACCAGTCGGTTCATTTCCGGCTGGCGGAGCTCCGGACCGAGGTCGAGGCGCTGCGGGCGCTGACCTGGAGCGCGATCGAGCAGTATGTCGCCGGTCGCGACGTGACGCGGCTCGCCTCGATGGCGAAGCTGAAGACCGGGCGGTTGGCGCGGGAGCTGACCGACGCCTGCCTGCAATACTGGGGCGGCATGGGCTACACGCTCGACAACCCCGTCAGCCGGGCCTATCGCGACACGCGGCTGATCTCGATCGGCGCGGGCGCGGACGAGATCATGCTCGGCATCATCTGCAAGCTGGAAGGCACGCTGCCAGGCACAGGCAACCGCAAGCGCGACGGCTGATCGCCATGGCGCGGCTACCACCGCGCTTTGAAAGTGCAGTCGGCAAACCGGACCAGGGCCGAACAGGCTGTCGATGGCGGCAAGTCCGCATCCGCGCCAGAGCCTTGCCTGCGCCGCGGGTATAGTTATATCGCATAACGAAATCGGCAGGGAGGAGCGCGATGCCGGTCGTCGACATTCCCGGAATTCGTCCCGTGCGGATGGGTGACCTCGCGGTGGAGCTGGAAACGGCCCCCGGTGGCGTCCATTACGTGCGACCCGTCGAGGAACTCGGCGACTATCCGCGTTCGCTCGTGGACCGGCTGGCCGAGTGGGCCGACATCGTTCCCGACAGGACGCTGTTTGCAGATCGCGGCCCGGACGGCGAGTGGCGGCATCTTTCCTATCGGCAGACGCTCGAGAAGGCGCGCGCCCTGGCGCAATCCTTCCTGGACCTCGGCCTGTCGGCGGAGCGCCCCATCGTCGTGTTGTCGGGCAATTCCAACGAGCACGCGCTGGTGGCGCTCGGCGCGATGATCGCGGGCATTCCGTATGCGCCGGTTTCGCCTGCCTACTCGCTGATCTCGAAGGATTTTTCCAAGCTCCGCCACATATTTTCGCTGCTGACGCCGGGCATGGCTTTCGTCGCCGACGCCACACCCTTCGCAAACGCGTTGGAGGCGGTCATGCCGCCGGGCGTGAAGCTTGCTGCTGCTCGAAACGTGCCCGCCGGAGCGCTGTCCTTCGACGAGTTGCTGGCGACGCGCCCGACTGCCTCTGTCGACGAGGCGCATGCACGCGTCACCGGCGACACGGTGGCGAAGTTCCTGTTCACGTCGGGATCGACGGGGCTGCCCAAGGCGGTCATCAACACGCAGCGCATGATCTGCTGCAACCAGGTCATGATCGCGGGGGCGCTCGCCTTCCTGCAGGACGAACCGCCGGTGATGGTCGACTGGCTGCCGTGGAACCACACGGCCGGCGGCAACCACAATTTCGGAATCGTGATCCAGAACGGCGGCACGCTCTATATCGACGACGGAAATCCGACGCCGGCGGGCATTGCCAAGACCGTCCGCAATCTCGAGGAGGTCGCGCCGACGCTCTATTTCAACGTGCCGAAAGGCTACGAGATGCTGGCCGCCCATCTCGGCGAGAACGAGCGGCTGCGGACGAACTTCTTCTCGCGCGTGAAGCTGATGCAATATGCCGGTGCGGGGCTTTCCCAGCATGTCTGGAACGCGCTCGAGACGCTGGCGCAGCAGTCGGTCGGCGAGAAGATCATGATCATCACAGGCTACGGCTCGACGGAGACCGCGCCGTTCGCCTCGACCACGACGTGGCCGGTGGCGAGGCCCGGCGAGATCGGCCTTCCCGCGCCCGGCATGGAGTTCAAGCTGGTCCCCGACGGGGAGAAGCTGGAGCTCAGGATGCGCGGGCCGAACATCACGCCGGGTTACTGGCGCCAGGAAGACAAGACGGCTGAATCCTTCGACGAGGAGGGCTTCTATCGCATCGGCGACGCCCTGAAGTTCGTCGATCCCGAAGACGTCAACAAGGGGTTCCTGTTCGACGGACGGGTATCCGAAGACTTCAAGCTGGCGACCGGCACCTGGGTGAACATGGCCGGGGTTCGCTCCAGCCTCATCCGCGCCATGGCGCCCTACGTGCGCGACGTGGTGCTGACCGGGCTCGACCGCAACCATATCGGCGCGCTGCTGATTCTCGACGTGGACGCGGCGCGAAAGTTCGCGCCCGAGCTGAAGAACGCCGACGAGGCGGCGCTGGCCGCGCACGAGGGCTTGCGCGCCGAGTTGTCGGAGCGGCTCGATGCTCTGGCCGCGGAATCGACCGGAAGCTCGACGCTCGTCGCACGCGCAATCATACTGGAGACGCCGCCGTCGATCGACGCCCACGAGGTGACCGACAAGGGGTCGATCAACCAGCGCGCAGTCATTGCGCACCGCGCAGCTCTCGTCGAGGATCTCTACGCAGAGCCCGCTCCCTCCCACGTTCTGGTGGCGAAGCGGCCGGGCTGAGGCTCCTGGCTCAGGCGTTGCGGTCGTTGCGCGGCGCCAGAATGCGGTCGAGCAGTTCGATCAGACGTGCCCGCTCGGCGTCGCCGCCCAGCCGCTCGACCATTCGGCCTTCGTGTTCGCCCCACACACGCGTCATGCGCTTGACGAATCGCAGGCCCTCCGGCGTCAGGTGCAGGGAGTGCGAGCGCCGGTCGCTGCTCGACTTTCGCCGCTCCGCCAGTCCGCGCCGCTCCAGCCCGTCCATGAGTGCGACGAAATTGGCCCGCTTGATGCCGAGCTGCGCGGCGATCTCGCTCTGGCTCTGGCCGGGAGTGTCGGCGATCAGCGCCAATACGGAGAACTCGGCCGGCCTGAGCTTCATTCGCGCGAAGGTCTCGATGAAGTCCTGAAAGACGGCAAGCTGGGCTCGCCGCAGCTTGTAGCCGACCATGTCGTCGAGTGAGGGCAGGCCGGGAACCAAGGGAGCAGGCTCCCTGACCGTCTCCGTGTCGATCCCTGCCGTAAAGCTTTTGCGCTGAACTCATGCTCCCCCCGTCGCTCCGCGCCGTCAATCCGGCGGAGCACGGAGCATGTTGCCGGTCCGGGCCGCCGCCGCAAACACGCACGGCCTTATCGACTGTTATGGTACGAAACAATGCCTGCCGGGGCAATGATGCCGGTACCGCGGGGTCGGCCCGCCAGGGCGGCTTTGCTCGTTCACTTCATGCCACAGGTCGCGCGGGGACTGGGATCTGGGATCGCTCAGTCGAAGGGCGCGTGCTCAGTGTTGCTGTTCGGCTTCGGCCGCGGCGGGTTGAGCCGCGGTATCGGACTCGCCGGTGCGGCGTCGGATGGTGTTATCGCGTATCTCCGCCTTGGACAGGAAGTCGACCTGCTCGATGAGCACATCGTGAACGAATTCCCTGCCGACCCTGGCATTGATCGAATCTCGCAGGCTCGTCCGGAACTTGTCGAGGTCGAGCTTCTCCTTGTGCAGAAAAGTCGATCTCGGGATTGCCGTAGAGATAGGTGTAGACCTGGTCGATCAGCAGCGCCTCGGCCGGCAGGCTGAGCTTCTGCATGACGTCGGGTTCCACCGTATAGACGAGTCGGGCGAGGAAATAGCCGTAGACCCGATTGTTCGTCAGCAGCGGAATGGAGAGGACGTCGGTCTTGATATAGTCGAGACCGCCGAAATAGGGGGCGGGTGGCCCCTCGGATCCATGCGACTGCGCGCTCTGGAACGAATAGACCACCGCGCCGACGGCGGCGGCGACGATCCAGACGGCGGCCAGCACGAACTTGATCATAGGCTGATCGACCCGAACCCGCGGTCGGAGTAGGTGCCGTCCGCCTCCGCGCGCTCGATCGCGCCCTTGATCAGGTCTGCGACTTCTCGAACGGCGTCGAGGTGGGCGAGGATGGCCGCCTCGTTGGCGACAAGCTTCTGCCTTAGGCGGAAAATGCCGTCGCGGTGTTCGGGGCCGAGATCGCCGGGCCCGCGTGCCTTCATCGCCTTGTTGAGTTCATAGAGGTAGCGCCCCTTGCGGGCGTTCGAGGCCTTGATGTCGAAGTCCGGATCGCTGCCCAACGCCGCAGTCTCGGCCTCGATCGCCTCCTCGATGCGGCCGATCAGCGTGACCAAAGCACGGCCGGTGACCGCCTGAGCCAGCGGTTCCGGGGCGGGCGTCGGCGCCGCAACTTCGGGCGCGAAAGTGGAATAGTCGAACATTCGCTGACTCCTGTGATGGGCGGCCGCGTCAGCTCGCGTCGCCGATGGAGGTCACGCCGCCGGACCCGGGTGTGGCCGGGGCGGCGGAGGCCGCGCGGTCTTCGAACACCGATGCGGCCATGCGGCGCTGCATTTCCTGGACGACGGCGACGGAAAGACGATCCTGCTCGTCCGCCACGGCCTTTGCCTCGATGTCGGTCACGCCGCGCAGCGGGCGCACCGCTTCGCCCTCGGAGTAATGTTCGGCGGAGAGCTGACGGGCGATGCCGATGCCGCCGCGCTCGGACATCACCGTGCCGAGCTGCTGGGCGAGCAGGCCCTTCCACATGTCGCCGGACAGGCCCTGGCCGTAAACGGAGTCGGAGTTGTCGGGCAGCATGGATTGCAGGAAGGACTGCAGCACCATGGCCTCGAATTTCTGATAGGCCTGTGGCTCGTCTGCCTTCGCCGGAGCGGGTGCAGGCGGGGTGGCCGCGACATCGAACGCGGCTTCCGGCGCATCGGTGCCGACGGTCGCCGCCAGCCTGGCGCGCGCGGCCTGCACGGCCTTCGGCTCGGCCGCGTTGAGCACGTCCATCACGATGTCGGTCGGTGGTGAGATCGCCAAGGCGCAGGCCTCCGCACTGTCCCTAATGTCTGCGGGCACTATGCCGGCAAAAGCTTGTGGCAGGCTTACTTGCCGTCGCGCCGGGCGAGGGCGGTGCGGCGTCCGATTTCCTCATGGCGTTCGCGGTCCTCGGCCTCGCGCTCGTCGGCGCTGGCGGCGGCGCGCCAGGAATCCTCGACGACATTGCTGCGCAAGGTCGCGGCCAGCACCCGTTCGGCTTCCTCGCCGGCGCGCGCGAGGTTTTCGGTGCGCCGTTCGGCGGCCTGGGCAATGCGGCCATGATAGACGCCGGGAAACAGCATGCCGAGCCCGTCGGCGGCATCGAAGCGGCGGGCAATCTCGGCGGCCTCTTCCTCCGCCTCGCGGGCAACGGCGATGTGGGTGGCATGGCGGCGCTCGTGCAGCGCCTTCAGCTGGTTCTGCACGTCGACGAGCTTCTTGAGACGCTTCGTCCGCTCACTCATGCGACTACCTGCCGAAGGTTACCGGATAAAAGGAATCGCCGAACAGCGACAGCATCGTGCCAATGCCGAAATAGGCGAGCACGAGGCCGCCGAAGATGACGAAGGGCAGCGAGATGAAATAGACCGGAATCTGCGGCGACAGCTTGTTCACCAGTCCGGTCGCGAGGTTGATCAGGATCGCGTAGGCGATGAACGGGCTTCCCAGCCGGATCATCACGAAGAAGGATTCCGACAGCGTGTCGGTGAGATCGATCAGCGCCGACTGCGGATTGAACAGGGCGTCGACCGGGGCGAGCCGGTAGGACAGCACCAGCGCCTTGATGATCTCGTGGTGGAAGTTCAGCGTGAACAGCACCATCAGCGCGCCGAACGAGATGATGCCGGCGATCGGCGACTGTGGTTCGTTTTCCTCGATCGCCGTACCCATGACGTTGCCGAAGCCCGAGGCCATGGCGATGGCCGCCCCGATGAACTGCAGCGACAGAACGTAGAAGCGCGCGACCAGCCCGATCAGCAGGCCGATCAGCAGCTCCGAGACGATCAGCTGAAGCATCGAGGCGGGCGACGTCTGCACGAACGGAACGATCTGGTCCCACAGATGGGCGAGCAGGGCCAGCGAAGCGGCGATGGCCACGAACAGGCGAATGCGCATCGGCACGCGCGCGCTCGAAAAGCCCGGCATGACCATGAAGCAGCCGCCGATCCGGCAGAACGCCAGGAAGGCGGCGAACACCACGCCCTGGAAGGCGCCCGGGATCATTCAGCGTCGGCGCCGTCCGCCACGTCACGAAACCGAGCCGAGGACGCGGATCTCGACGCCGCGCGCGATCTCGACATGGCTGAGCACCGGCAGCGTCGCGAACAGGCGTTCCACGATCATGCGCACATAGGGACGCGCCTCCGGCGCGGTGACCAGCACGAAGCGCTCCCCGGCGTCGAGATGCTTGCGGATCGCCTTGGTGGCTTCCTGGCCGAATTCCTCGAGCTGGCGCGGGTCGATGTCGAACTCGCGGATCTCGCCCTTGGCATCGCGCTTCAGGCTCTGGTGGAAGGCGAGATCCCAGCGGTTGCCGAGGCGCAGAACCTTGAGGACGCCGCTCTCGGTGAGGTCGCCGCAGATCTGTTGCGCCATGCGGATGCGGACATGCTCGACGATCTGCTCGGTGCGGCGCACATGCGGCGCGATCTCGGCGATCGCCTCGATGATGAGGTGCAGGTTGCGGATCGACACGCGCTCGGCCAGCAGCAGCTTCAGCACCGCCTGCAGGCCGGGATAGGTGATGTGGGAGGTGCAGATCTCGTCGACCAGCTTGCGGTATTCGGGGTCCTGCCGGTCGATCAGCGCCTTCATGTCCTTGTAGGACAGAAGCTGCGGCAGGTTGTTGCGGATGACCTCCGAAAGGTGCGTGAGCAGCACCGACATGTTGTCGGCGAAAGAGAAGTTCTCGCGCTTCAGGTCCTCCGAAAAAATCTCCGGCACCGACCAGGCGCGCATCCCGAAGGCCGGCTCGCGCACCTCTTCGCCCGGCACTTCGGGCGGCTCGCGGGAACCCAGCAGCACCATCAGTTCGCCGACACGCATCTCGTGCTCGGCGACCACGGTGCCGTGGATCTTGATCTGGTAGTTCTTGGCGGGGATGGCGTAGTCGTCGGTGAGGCGGACCTCGGGCACCACGAAACCGTACTGGGTGGCGAACTTCTTGCGCATCTTGCCCATGCGGAAGGCGAGCTCCTGATGCGAGGCCAGAAGCTTGGTCGAAAGCTGCTTGCCGATCAGAAGCTCGATCTCGGCCGTCTTGAGCGAGTGCTTGATGGAGTTCTTCTCTTCCTCGTCGCGGCTGGCCTGGGCTTCGTCCTCGACGGCGCGGGCGGCCGCCTCGCGGCGCTGCTGCTGCAGCGGCAGCACGTAGCCGATCGTCGCCAGACCTGACGCAAGGAGTGCGAACGGCAGGAAGGGCAGGCCGGGCACCAGGCCGAGCAGGGCGAGCAGTGCGGCCGCCACGAACAGCGCGCGCGGATAGGCCGAGAGCTGGCCGAACACCGCCTGGTCGGCCGAGCCGCGGGTGCCGCCCTTCGACACCAGCAGGCCGGCGGCCAGCGACACGATCAGCGCCGGTATCTGCGACACGAGGCCGTCGCCGACCGACAGCTTGACGAAGACGTCGGCGGCCTCGCCGATCTCCATGCCGTGACGCGCATAGCCGATGGCGATGCCGCCGACGATGTTGATGGCGGTGATGATGAGGCCGGCGATGGCGTCGCCGCGGACGAATTTCGAGGCACCGTCCATGGCGCCGAAGAACGCGGATTCCTCCTCCAGCTCGCGGCGCCGCAGCTGCGCTTCCTTGTCGTCGATCGTGCCGGCCGACAGATCGGCGTCGATCGACATCTGCTTGCCGGGAATGGCGTCGAGCGTGAAGCGCGCGCCGACCTCGGCGATGCGGGTCGCGCCCTTGGTGATGACGATGAAGTTCACCACGATGAGGATCAGGAAGACGATGAGGCCGATGACGAAGTCGCCCGCCATCACCAGCTTGGAAAACCCGCCGATGACGTAGCCGGCTGCATTCGTGCCCTCCTGGCCCTCCGACAGGATGGCGCGGGTCGTCGCGATGTTGAGCGACAGCCTGAGCATGGTGCGCGATCAGCAGCACGGTCGGGAAGGAGGAGAAGTCGAGCGGGCGCTGGATCCACAGCGCCACCATCAGGATCAGCACCGAAACCGCGATCGACATCGCCAGGCCCGCGTCGATCAGGAATGGCGGGATCGGCAGGAACAGCACGCACAGTATGGTGACGACACCGACGGCGAAGCCGATGTCGCGCCCGTGCTTGCGGGTGGCGGGTGCGGCAAGTGTGTCGGTGATGGCCATCAGCTCAAGCGCGTCCTCGGAAAGCTCGCGCGCGGGACGACGCGCGCCGCGGGCGATCCTATGCGGCCAAGCTTGCGCGAGGATGAGGTGAGCGGATCAGAACCCGTTCTGGATGCGGGCGAAGACGACGGTTGTGAAGGAATTGATCTGGGCGCCGACGAACGGCCCCGAGATCGCCACCGTGAGCAGGATCGCGACGATCTTCGGCACGAAGGTCAGCGTGATTTCCTGGACTTGCGTCAGAGCCTGGAGAAGAGCGATGCCGACGCCGACGAGCATCGCAACGGCCACGGCCGGCCCGGCGGCGGTCAGCACGGTCCAGATCGCATATTGCACGATATCGAGCGCGTCGGCTTCGTTCATCCCTGCATCCTACGCGATCGTCTTGCTGTCTACGCCTTCTCGGCGAGCCTCGTCATCGGATCGTTACGCCGGCGCCGATCGCCACCTGGCTGCCGTCGGTCAGCGTGGCGAGGAGACCCGAGGAGGTGAGTTTGACCTCGGCCACCGTGCCGGTGGTGGCGCCGTCGGCCGAGGTGATCTCGTGGCCGAGCAGGGCGTCCGCCTGGGCCATTGCGGAAGCCTGCAGCATCTGGTCGAGCTTCGAATTCATCTGCACGGACTGCTCGACCTGGCTGAAGGTCGCGAGCTGCGCCACGTACTGGGTGGAATCCATCGGGTTCGACGGATCCTGGTTCTTCATCTCGGCAACCAGCAGCTTGAGGAAGGACTGGTAGTCCACTGCCGGTCCGGCGGTCTGCGCCGACTGGCTCGCACCGTTGGCGGCTGTGACAGGGCTAACGGTCATTATTCATTCTCCTACCGCCATGGCCCGCGGGAACGTCTCCGCGGCCCCTTCGAGGATTTCGCGCTCGCGTCCATAGAGGCCGCGGATCGCCTTCAGCGCATCGTAGATGTGCCCTTCGCCGACCATCCGGTCGATGTCCTTGAGGGCGGAAAGGATGAATTTGTCGTGGTAGCAGGCCAGCATCCTTGGCAGGCTGGTGCGGAACATCTCGCGCGCCTGAGCGGCGCCGGCCGGGTTGATCAGCATGATCTGCACGACGAAATAGAGCTGCTTGAGCGGCGTGTCGGCCTCGTCTGCCTGCAGCACGTGGTTTTCCAGCAGGAAATCGACCTCGTTCAGGAACTCGAGCGTGACTTTCCTGTCGGCGCGAACCACGGCGCCGTTGACATAAATCTTCTCATTCGCCTTGAGCGAAATCTTCAGCGTCGGTTTCATCTTATCCCGTCCCGGATGATCTCCGAAACCTCGATCAGCCCGTCGATGTTCTGCGAGCGGCCCTGCCTGATTTCCTCGGCCTCGCGGAGCAGCCACATCCCGATAGAGATCAGGCTGGCGCGCAATTCGCCGGGAAGTTCGTTCTCGGCGCTGCCGAGGTCCTGCAGAAAGGCAGTCCAGATGCGGTTGAGGAAGTGCAGGGCCTCGACCATCTTGATCGGCTTGTCCCGCTCGTCGCGTGCGGCAACGAGCAGATCGATCGAGCGGGTCAGCAACTGGCGTTCCCGGTCGCGGGCATCGGCGACGGAGTCGGTCTGGATCTCGGCGTATGAGAATTGGTACATCTGGTCGCGCTTCGGGTTACGTGTTTCTGGTCATGGTCATTTCAGGTAGTTCACCAGGCTCAACTGCTGGATGCGCGAGGTGAGCGTGTAGGCCGTCTCGATCTGCGAGAGCAGGCTGGAGATGTGCGTCGAGGCTTCGTAGGGATCGATACCCTCCATTTTCGAAAGTTTGCCGGTGAAGATGTCGACCTGCATTGAAAGCCGCTCGCTGGCCTTGGTGACTCGTTGCTCGACGATACCTGTCCTGGCCTGCACCTGGCTGACCTCGCTGGCGGCCGCGCCGGCGAGGCTCGAAGCGCGATTGTAGACGCTAGCAAGGGCGCCCTGTCCGAGGGCACTGTCGGAAAATTCCGAGACGATCGTCGCGGCCATGGCGAACTTGCGCATGCCGCTCTCGTTGGCGCTGACCGACGTTCCGCCGTTTCGTCGAGCGTGATGCGGCTGGTGATCGCCTCGTCGGTGGCGTTCGACCAGTTGGCGTCCCAGCCGGCGCCGAGAAACTGCGGCTCGACCGCCGTCGTCAGGAAGTCGTCCATCTGGGTCGCGGTGATGCCGGCGGCGGCCGGATCGGTCTTGGAGAAGCCGAAATAGGCGGAGAAGGCATTGTCGAACGCCGTCTTGGCCGCCGAGCCGGCCTCGTAGTCGCTGATCGGCTTCACGTCGGTGTTGACGCCGGCGAACAGATATTCGCCGTTGAGGCTGGTGTTGAGGATGCCGGTGATCGTCTCCAGCGCGCTCTGGCGGCTGCCGCTCTCGTGACGGACGGCTGCGCCTGGCCCGACAGCGCCGCCGTCAGCGACGATATGAGGGAATCGGCCACTCCGCTGATCTGCTCCAGCCCGGCCTGCGTGGCCTGCAGTCGCGACGAAACGACCCCGTTGGAATCGATGATGCCCTGCAGACGGTCGACGTCGCGCGACAGCGAGACCGCCTTGCCGGTGCTGGAACCCAGCGCCAGGCCGGGATCGCCGACCTTGCCGGTGACGACCTCCTTCTGCAGCTTCGTCAATTCCTGCTGCATGCGCGCCAGGTTCTGACGCATCGCGTCCGAAACGGCGTAGGAGGAAACGAAGGTCGTCTTCATCGCACTAGCTCACCGCCGACATCAGCGTGCCCAGCATGTCGTCGACCGTGCGCATCATGCGCGCGGAGGCCTGGTAGGAGTGCTCGAGATCGAGCAGCAGCGCCATTTCGTCGTCGATGTTGACGCCGGTCGAGTTCGACAGCGCCTCCGAAGTGCGCGCCATCAGCGCGTTCTTGCTGTCGGCGGAACGCGAGGCGTCCTGCCGGATGCCCTCGAACCAGCTGATCGCTTCCGTCGAATAGTCCGACACGCTCATCGTGGCGTCGAAGCCGGCCGCCGGGTCGAAGGTCGATCGGCTCGTCGAGCCGCGCCGAGTAGCTGAGCAGCAGGTCGGTGTAGGAGGCGCCGCCGGTGCTGTTGCCGACGTAGGCCGCGCCGTTGGCGCCGCCGTCGCGCAGCAGCGGGGATCGCCGCCGCGGTCGAATCCATCGCCGCATTGACCGAGATCACGCCGGCCAGGCCGTTTCCAGCGTGCCGGCGGCGGGGAGCGCCGGGCCGCCCGGCCAGGTGAACAGGCCGGCCGCATCGGGCTGCACGCCGTTGGGGTCGGTTTCGCGGAAGGCGTTGATCAGCCCGCGCGCGATCTCGTCGAGCTGGGACTGCATCTGGGGCGCCACCTCGTCGCGCAGCTGCATCATGGCGGCGATCCTGCCCGAGGCCGCTGGTGTTGCCGCCGGTGCCGGCGCCGAGCGGCACGCCGTCGATCAGCACCGCGTTGCCCTGCGTGGCGGCGCCGTAGGAGGCGGTCGGCTCGAAGGTGACGGAGCGCGGCACGGTCTCGAACAGCGTGGCGCCGTCGCGCGTCGTCAGCACCATGTCGTTGTCGGGCCGCGTGAACGTCGTGACCGGCACGATCTCGGCGATCTTCTTCAGAAGCGCGTCGCGCTGGTCGAGCGCGTCGTTGACGTCGCGGCCGAGCCTGGTGCCGTTGACGACCTCGTCGTTGGCGTCCTTGAACTGCGCCGAGCAGCGAATTGAGCGAATCGACCGCGCTCGCGATCTGGCGGTCGGTGTCGGTGCGGAAGGCCTGGATCGCCTGGCTGCCCTGGTTCAGCGTGCGGGCGAGCTGCCGCGCGGCCTCGACGGCGTTTTCGGCGGTCGAGGGGCTGGAGGGCGAGGCCGAATAGAGCTGCAGCGCCTGCTGGAAGTTCCCCAGTGCGGTGGCGGCCGAATTGGCGTTGTCGGCGCCGTTGACGTCGAAGCGCCAGCGTCGCCATGCCGTCGTAGAGCGCCTGCTGCCCCTGATAGGCGGAAAGCGCCTCGAGGTTCTGACGGAACAGAACCTCGTTGGCGGCGCGGCCGATCTGCGAGATCTCGGCGCCGCGAGCGCTCGAAACGAGGACGGCGGTGCGCCGGTTGTAGTCCGGATTGGAAGCCTCGGAGATGTTGCGGGAGACGATGCTCGTCTGCCGCGAAGTGTTGCGCAGGGCGCTTTGCGCGACGCTCAGTGCTGTTGACAGCGACATCTCCGGAACCTGGCCTTACTACCTCTTCAGGTTCACGAGCACGTCCATCAGCTCGGAGCCGGTCTGGAAGACCTTCGAATTGGCGGTGTAGCTGCGCTGGGACTCGATCATCGTCGTCAGTTCGGTCGCCACGTCGACGTTGGAGTTCTCCAGCGCGCCGGAGACGATGCCGCCCATGCCGCCCTCGTTGGGGAAGCCGACGCGCACGGCGCCGGAATCGGGGCTCTGGCTGTAGACGTTGCCGGCGAGCGACTGGAGATTGTCGGGGCTGGGCACGGTGGCCAGCGGGATTCGGTAGAGCGCGCGGATGGAGCCGTCGGTGTACTGCGCGTAGCAGGTGCCGTCGCTGCTGATCTCGACGCCTCGATCGAGCTCGGCGGGTTGCCGTTGACGCCGGCGTTGAAGATGGAGAAGTCGCTCGACAGTTCGCTCATCGACGACAGGTCGACGTTGGCCGTCTGGCCGCCGGGAATGGCGATGTCGATGCTGTCGGCGCTGGCGGCGGCGAGATGGCCGGTGCTGCTGTCGAAGTTCAGTGTCTGGGTGGCGACCGGGCCGGAGCTGTAAGGGAAGGTCGTGTTCGGAGCTGCGTCCGCGCGGTTGTAGACGGCGACCTCCCAGGTGTTGGCGCCGGTCTTGGTGAAGTAGACGTCGAGCATCACCTGGCCGCCGAGATCGTCATAGGCGACGAGCGAGGTCTTGGCCGAGTAGGTCGCCGAGGCTCCGTTGGCCGACGGCAGGTCGGCAGCGGCGACGGCGTCGGCGTGGCGGGAAGGTTGGCCGAGAACACGCCCTCGCGGGTCGCCTGGGCGACCATGCCGTCGCGCGAGATCGTCACCGGCTTCCATGCCGCCGAAGCCGTTGGCGGTCGTGGTCGGCGTGCCGTTGGCGTAGCTGTAGCCCATGAGGCGATAGCCGGCGGCGTTGACGAGGTGCCCCTCGTCGTCGGGAACGAATGCGCCGGCGCGGGTGAGGAAGGTCGAGCCCGACTGGTCCTGGACGACGAAGAAGCCGTCGCCGTCGATCGCCAGGTCCGTCGAGGAGTTCGTGTACTGGAGCACGCCGGCGTCCGAGACCTGAGTGCGCACGTGTGTGTTGACGCCGCCGGAATTGTAGCTGCCGGGAGAAGACGGCAGCACCATCGACGCGAATTCGGTGCTGGAGCGCTTGTAGCCGGTGGTGCCCGCGTTGGCGATGTTGTCGGCGACCGTCGACAGGCGGTTGGCCTGGGCGTTCATGCCGGAGACGCCGGTGCGCATCATTCCGTATAGGCTCATCGGGTCTTCTCCTCGAATGCCATGCCTCTGTGCGAGGCTAGCGCGCCTGACTTGTGCGAGGCTGGCTTCCGGCCGCGGACGCGACGAGGCGCCGTGGCAGGTCTGCCTCACACGACCAGCCGATAGCCGAGGAAACGCTTGGAATCGATGGGGTCGAAACCCAGCCGCTCGCGCAGCTTCTTGCGCAGCTTGCGAGATGTGGCTCTCAACGACGTTCTCCTCGACGTCTTCGTCGAAGATACCGTAGATGGCGTTGAAGACCTGCGTCTTGGTTACGCGGCGGCCGCTGTTGGAAGCCAGGTATTCCAGGATGCGGCGTTCGCGGCGCGGCAGCGGCATCGGCTCGCCGTCGATCTCGGGGTCGCGGCCGTCGAGGAACACGCGCATAGCGCCGATCTCGGTGAAGCTGGCATCCTCCTGGGCGCGACGCCGGATGGCGGTGATGCGCGCGAGGATCTCGCGAATGTGCACCGGCTTGCGGATGACGTCGTCGAAGCCGGACTCGAAGAGCCTCAGCGTGTTTTCCAGCGAATGCTGTTCCGACAAGGGCAATGACCGGTGCGTCGCAGCGTCCGCGAATCTTTCGCGGCGATACCGTTTCGTTGTCGCATTCGCCAAGCAGGAACGCACGCACGGATTGCAGGTCCTGGTCCGGCGCCGACGAAACCCATTCGTCGAACGTCGCCGAAGCGAAACCGGCGCTGGCTATGCCCTCGCGGTCGAAAAGTGAATGATATCCATCTTGCACGAGCTCGCGCTCGTCCACAATCACGATCATCGGCCCGCCCTCCGAATCAATTGCTTACGTGGTTAACCAGAAGTAACCGGGCAGGGGAATCGGGCACAACGCCGATATCTTGTGATGGGATTTTGGGGAGTCTCCCGGGCGGGTTTCACAGGGCGTGAATCACTCGATTCGAGGTGCGTCGAATCGAAGCGTATGTTTTTCAATGTCTTTTACTTTGAGGATTCGCTGGCGAGGGAATCAGAGGAACAACCATCAGTTGCAGAACTGGCGGGCGCCGGTTGTCCACTGGCCGAAACCCGTCGCCACCAGATTGGCGATGACCCGACAGACATAGCGCTTCTGGGCCGGATCGTTGTCGGGTCCGGCGTGGTAGCGCGCCACCGCCATCGACCAGGTCACGTGCCGGGCGTGCAGATCGCGCAGGAAGCGCGCCGCGTAATCGACGTTGCGCGCCGGGTCCAGCATGTCGCGCGGACCGGCGAAATGGTCGCCGTGATAGTGATAGTTGATCTGCATGCAGCCGAGGTCGATGAGCTTGGCTCCGCCTCGGCGCGCTTGCTCGAACGCGCTCAGTGCATCCGGCAACGAGCGCGGAAATACCGCCTTGCCTTCGATGTTGAGCGCATAGGGCTGCAGGCTGCCCTTGCGCCCGGTTTCGGCGAGACCGACCGAGTAGAGGATGCCTGCGGGGACACCATATTTGGCCGACGCTCGCAGGATTTGTGCCTCGCATGCATTGCCTGCCAGGGCAGGGGTTAAGAACAGGCTAAATGTAAACGCCGCTGCGGCGAGGGTCCTGCCGATCCCGCGCCTCGGAGCCGTTATCTCTTGCATGGCCTCCGCGTCCTCCGTCGGGGTTGTTCGCGCCACCACCACCGCCATCGCCGCCACGCGCCTCGTTTCCGGGCGAAAACCCGCCGTCGCGGCCGGACGCCTGCTGCTGGCCGGGCTGGGCGCCGGTGTGGGCCGGCGGCGGCGCGTGCTGGACGACAACTCGGTCGACCTCCAGACCAAGCCCCTGCATCGCCTTGGCGATGGCGCTGCTGTCGGTTGTCAGGCGATGATGCGCCTCGGCGGTGTGGACGCGCAGTTCCACGCTGAGCCGGTCGCCGGTTCGCGTGAGCCTTGCCGCGACCACGCCCAGTTCGGCCGGATGTAGCTGGATTTCGAGCGTCCTTCCCGGCGTTCGATGCGCCAGACGCTGCTGAGGTTCGGGAGCAGCTGCCTGCTGGACCGCGGCGCGCCACTCCGGATCGCGTCCGAGATCATTGACGAGAGCAGCTGTGGTGGCGCTCACCGGCGACTGAAGCTGGTGGTTTGCGGGGGCGCCGGTCGAGACCACAGTCATCTTGTGCTCGGCGGACACCATGCCCGGTTTGGGCTTGTCACCGTGATCACTGTCCTGATCGGATGCAACCTGGTAGGCGCGCGTTTCCCTTTCCGCGGGCAGTGGCGCCACCGGCTGCGAAGGCTCGCCTGAGGATGTCGCCGCCTGAACACGTGCGGCCGCCGCCGCGGAGGGCACTCACCGCCGCCGGGTTTCGTCCTGTTGAGCCGACCTGTTGCCGTTGCCGCGTTTCGCCCGGTTCTCGCCGTCCGCGGCCGCCGCTTGAACCGGCTGTGGCGCGCCCTGAGCGGCGCGGATCGTATCCCCTCGCGCAGCGGCTGCCGATATCGCACTCGACGCCTGGGTATTCTGACCCCCGGACGCCTGCCGCGTTGTCCCGTCGTCTGTCCTTGACGGCTGGTTGCTCCTTTCGTCCGTCACAAGCTTGGCCGTGTCCGAACGCTTCTCAGGAACCTTTGTCGCCGTCGGTGTGTTGGCGACTGCCAGGTTCGCTCCGGTCTGATTTTTCACCCCATCAGCATCGGTCTTGCCTCCCTTCGGAGTCCTGATCGGACGCTTGGGCCTGCGCCGGTGCCATCAGGAGAGTGGCCGCGACGGGATCGGCCTCTTGCGCAGCATTCTCGTCCTTGGGGGTCCCGTGTTTCTCGTCGGCCTCGCAGCTCTCGCGCCGATCCACGCCGCGCCGCCAGAGACCGAGGCGGTCATGCCAGCTGCCGTGCAGGGACTTCGCCTCTTCGCCTTTTTGCATTTCCTCGCCGGATGGCTCGTTCGGCGGCTGTGCCGACGGTCTTCCGGAAGGGCGCTGGGTGCCGCTTCCGGTCTCGGTGAGCCGGCGAAACATATCCGGCTCGGACGTTTGGTGCGAAGCTCCCGAGGAGCCCTGGCCTGTTGCATCTGGCGCGGCGCGCGATGCGCCCGGGGAAAACTGCAAGGTTACTGTCACTGGTCTGTCTCTTGGAGCAGCTTGTCGACTGCGTCGAGTTTCTTCTGTGTTTCTGCGAGCATGCCCGCCGTCGCGTTCGCGTCGTCCGGCGCGGCGGCGACCGGGGGCGTCTCCACTGGCGGCAGGTCGGCGGCGATGGATGCCGGCCTTATCGTCGCGTCGACCGAACCCTCGGGAATGGCCATGACCTCGTCGGCGATTGCTTTGGCGGCGTCCAGCAATTTGCGGTCGTCGGGCGAAAGCCGGCTGCGGTCTATCTCGGCGAGTTGCTTTGCGACCTGACCGATCGTTTCCGACGTCAGCGAGCCCATGCTCATGTAGAGCTGCTGGCGCGGGTCGTCGCTCTGCGCCGCCGCCTCGGCAACGTCTTCGGTGGCCGACGCAGGCTTGTCGCTCAATCCCTCGAGCCCCTTCGCGGTGAAGGCGAGGAGTTTCTCGTCGTTGCCGATCACCGCCTGCCGGGCAATGCGCAGGTAGATGGCCCGCGCCTGATCGTGGTTCATGTCGGCAATCACTTCGGCGACACCGGCAAGGTCGATGCTCGTGCGCAACGCCACGACACCGGCCACGAAGGATTCGGCGAACTGGCTGGCATAGGGAGAGTAGAGGAAGCGCCGGACATATTGCTCCGAGGCGCGCAGGAACCGTTCGGCATCGGGAGGATCGGTACAAAGCGACACGCTTCGCCTGAGGGCTGCCTCCTCGACCAGCGTGCCGGGGCTCAATAGCCGGGCGACATCGAACAGGCCCAGCGCCTTCTGAGGCGTTCGTTGGGCCGCCAGCGAGCCCTCGACCAGCGCCAGGAAGGCGCCGAGTTCGGGATCGAGCGTCATCGGATCGACCGTGAGAAGTATCTGGCGGGCGGGCGCCGTGCGGTTGCGCAGATAGTCGACGATGGCGTCACCGATCTTGCGCCCCTGGTTGTCGACGTCGACCCGCGGCAGAACCGTCTCGAGCGTCCTCGGGTTGCCGCCGCTCATGCCGTAGATCAGCAGCGCATCGAAGTTGCGCTCGTCCTGGAATTCACTGGGAGCGGCATCGATCAGCCGGGCGTCGATCAGTTCGAGCAGCTTGCGCTGCATCGGCAATGCCGCGTCGTCGCCGTCGGCGAGGCGATCTTGTACGAGCTGCAGGGATCGCACCATCTGGTAAGGCTCCAGCGAGCCAAGCCCCTCCGCTGCCGCACGCGCGCAGGGCGCGGCGGCTGCCGTCACCAGCAGGCAAACGCGCATGCCGTGCGCGATCGTCATCCATCGGTCTCCAGCAGAACCTCGATGCGCCGGTTGGCGTCCGCCATCGGATCTTCGGGAACCTTGAGACGGCGATCGGCAAAGCCGGCGACCTCGACGACGCGCTTCTCGGCCAGGCCGCCACGCACCAGCATGTAGTAGGCGGAATGAGCGCGCGCGGTCGACAGCCGCCAGTTGTCGTATTTGTCGTCGGAGAAGGGACGCGCGTCGGTGTGACCGCCGATCACGATGTTGCCGGAACGCGTGCTCAGCGTGTGGCCGATCTTTTCCATGGCGCGCACCATCTCGGGCCGCGGCACGGCGGACCCGATCTCGAACATTCCCTCTTTCGCGTTGTCGGTGATCGAAATCAGCACGCCCTTTTCTGTCGGCGTGACCGTCACTTCCTGCGGGATCCGAGCGTTGTCGAAGCTGTGCGCCAAATCCTTTTCGATTGAGGCGGCCATCTGCTCGGCCGCCTTCATCTTGGCGTCCTGGGTGCTGTCTGCGGCCTCAATCTTGGCGTCGTGGCTGCTGGCGGCGGCCTTGGCCGCCGGTGCCGAGGCCTCCGGCCTTGGAGTCGGCAGGGGCGGTGACCTCGGCCGGCTTCGTGTCCATGGGCTCGTCGGCCTGCATTTCGCCGCTGAGATAGGCTTCGAGTTGCTGTTCGGTTGTTGTTTCTGGCGAGGTAGCGGAAGCGGAGCCATGGTTCGGCTGGGTTTCGGTGCTGTCGTCGCTGCGCGACGACCAGAAATCCGGAGCAAATGGGTCGCGATACGACTCGCCCCCGGAGGCGCCGGTGGCCGGTCCTGCTTCCGCGGCTCCGCCATCCCCCTTCGTGCTTACGTTCTGAAGCGTACCCGGTTTCGGCGGCGATGTCGGCTAGCACCGCATAGGGATTGGCGAAGAAGTTCTCGTCCGAGTGCTTGGGTTGCTCGGAAATGTCGGTGCCCGCCTCGTTCTCGGCGGGGCCGGACAGGTCGTTATTGGCGCCCGCCTTCTTGTCCGTTTCCTTCTTTTCGGTGTTTTCCTTGGTCGACGCCTGCTCCGGCCCCTCGCCGATGTCCTCCAGGCCCTTGCGATTGGTATTGCGGTCGACCAGCTTGACCGGGTTGAAGTAGCTGGCGACCGCCGCCTTGGTCTGCTCGTTGGCCGCGTTGATCAGCCACATGACCAGAAAGAAGCACATCATCGCCGTCATGAAGTCGGCGAAGGCGATCTTCCAGACGCCGCCGTGATGGCCTTCTTCCTCGTCGCCGCCGCCGCGCCGGACGATGATGATCTCGTGGCGGGGTTCGTCGCTGTCGGAGTAATTCACGCAACCGCCTCCGACAGGGCTTCCGACCACTCGGCCAGCCGGGTCTCGTAAACCCGCTCATCGAACGAGACCGTCAGGTCGACGTCGGTGGACTCCACGTGCATGAGCTTCTCGGCGAGCGGGCCCAGAAGCTCCTGCAGGCTTTCGTAGAGCGAGACGGGGCCTGTGACGCGGATCGTCACCGCCTCCTTGTCCGCGAGCGCGTCGTGGATCGAACGCGCCAGGGCCTCCAGGGAACGCTTCTGGACGTGTTCGGTCATGACGACCGCGAGCAGGCGGGCGACCACGGACGAGGTGACTTCGACAAGGCGTTCTTCCAGAGTGTCCAGCTTGGCCGCGATCTCACGCGCGGCTTCGGAGGAAAACTCGTCCCTCAGCCGGGCCAGCTCGCTCTGATGCGCCTCGCGCTCGGCATCGAGCTGCCGTTCATGTTCGGCGTGCAAGCGCTCGGCAAGGCGAGTCTCGGCGTCGGCCACGGCCTCGGCGATCTCGGCCGCGCGTCTGTCGGCGTCCGCGAAAGGCGCACGTGACAGGGCAGGGGGAGCCTGCCTCGCTTCGATGTTCGGTCCGCGCGCCTGTGGCGGCGGCTTCGCGCCGAAGTCGCGCAGCGCGTTCGACAGCATGGTCGAAGCCATCATGCCGCCTCCTGCCGCGCCCATTTACGCAGGATCTGCGCGGTCCGCTCCTCGTTCAGGTCGACCATGCGGGCGAGCCTTTCCTGCGGCGCCGGACGAACCTTCCTGCGCAAATCGTCCTCGGCAGGCGCTGGCGCCCGACCCTCGGAGGAGGCGTCGGCTATTCGCGGGCGCTCTTCTCCTGCCTCGGGTTCGGGCAATGAACGCTGAACCTCGTCGAAGCTCGGCTCGTCAGCCGATGCGGGCGGCCGCGATAGGGCCTTGGTCATCGGACGCAGGCCGAACAACACGACCAGCAGCACCACCAGGATGAACGCGCCGGCATTGATCATGGTGCCGGTATTGCGGCCGATCGCGTCGAGTATTCCGGGCGCCGGCATCTCCTCGCCGTCCAGCCCGTCGATGAACTCGACGGCGGTCACCTTGATGTTGTCGCCGCGGCTGTCGTCGAGACCGGCGGCGGTGGCCGCAAGCGACTTGATCTCCTCGACGCGGCTGGCGACCTGTTCGGGTGTCGCGCCGTCGCCGAGAATCTGCTTCAGCCGCTGCTGGTTGACGACCACCGCGATCGAAAGCTTGGCAACCGAAAAGCCGTTGCTGACGGTCTCGATGCGCTTCGAGCTGAGCTCGTAGTTGGTCGTCTCCTCCCGGCGGTCGCTCTGGGCCGTCGATTGCTGGCCTTCCGGCGTTTGCGCCTGCGGCTGCGGCAGGTTCTGCTCGACCGAGACCGGCTGGGAGGCGGATTTCTGGTTGGAGTTGTCGGACGACTTCACGACCTGCACGGAGCGCTCGACACGTGAATCCGGGTCGTAGATCGTCTCCTGGATCTGCTTGCTGTCGGTGTTGACGTCGGCGCGAACGCTGGCGCGGAAATTGTCGGGGCCGAGATAGGGGGCGAGCGCGCGGCGGATATTCGCCTCGATCTGCGTCTCGACGGTGCGTTCCACGCCCATGGAACGGGTCAGCGACGAGTTCGACGGGTCGTCGCCGGCTGCAAGCAGCGTGCCCGTCTGGTCGAGCACGGTGACATTGTCGACGTCGAGACCCGGCACGGCGGCCGCAACGAGATGGCGGATCGCCATGGCGCTGCGCTCGCCATCCATCTGCGAGGCGCGGATGACCACCGAGGCGGTCGGCTTCTGCTCCTCGTGGCGGAAATTGCCGCGCTCGGCCATGACGATGTGGACGCGCGCCGCCCGGATGCCGGAAATCGTCTGGATGGTGCGGGCGATCTCGCCTTCCAGCGCACGGACGCGCGTGATCTCCTGCATGAAGGAGGTCAGGCCGAGCGAGCCGACATTGTCGAAGAGTTCGTAGCCGGCGTTGCGTGCTGGTCGGCAGGCCCTTTTCGGCCAGAAGCATGCGGGCCTGTGCGGTCTTGCCGGCGCGTACCAGAACCGTCGTCCCGTCCGCGTCGACGTCGAAGTCGATCCCGGCTTCCCCGAGCACCAGGCCGATCTGGTTCACGTCGGCGCGGTCGAGGCCGACATAGAGCGTCTCGTAGGCGGGGCGGTTGAGATAGATCGAGCCCACCACAACCACGGCGATGACTGCTGCGAAGACCCCGCCCAGCAGCGCCAGCCGCTGCGGCCCGAAACTCCTGAGATTGTCGACGATGTTCTGGATCTGGACCGGCAAGGTCGGGGTGCTCCCCATAATCTTCTCACGGGCAGCCTAGTCACCGAAGCTTGTGCGAAAATGAAATGAGCCGCCCGGAAGGCGGCCCATCGGATGGTGGGTGGCGGGCCGGCGGCCCGCGCTTATCAGCGGAACAGCGACAGGATCATCTGCGAGTTCGAATTCGCGATCGAGAGCGCCTGGACGCCGAGCTGCTGCTGCACCTGCAGGGCCTGCAGCTTCGTCGATTCCCGGTTCATGTCGGCGTCGACCAGCTGACCGATGCCGCGATCGATGGCATCCATCAGGTTGGAGATGAAGTCCTTCTGAAGGTCGATGCGCGACTTGTCGGCGCCCAGCGAAGCCGCGCCGGCTTCGATGCCCGACAGCGCCGTCTCGACACCCGTCAGCATGTCATCGAAGTCGGTATCGTTGAGATTGGCGGTGGTGACGTCGAGGGTGAGCACCGAGAAGGTGGCGGTCGCAGTGCCGGTCGTGGTCGATTCGGTATCCAGCAGGCCGGACTTGGTGCCGCCGGAGTTGATGAGGCGGGTATCGGCCAGCGTGATGTCGATCGTTCCCGTCGAGACGTTGCCCGAGGAATCGCGGTTGTAGGAAGAGACAAGGCTGAGGGTCGCGCCGTTGGACGGATCGGTCTCGAGGAGGTTCTTGCCCGCGTAGCTCGACGTGCCGACACTGTCGCTGAGCTGCGCCTGCAGCGCGGCGATCTCGGTCTGGATCTTGGCGCGGTCTTCGGTGCTCGACGTCTTGGCGAGCAGGACCTTCTGCTTGATGTCGTCGACGACGCTGATGGCGCTGTTCATGGCGGTATACGCCGTGTCGACCGTCGCCGCGCCGAGCCCCAGTGCGTCCTGCACCGTGGAGATCGCCTTGTTGTCGGACCGCATCGTGGTGGCGATCGACCAGTAGGCGGCATTGTCGGCGGCCTCGGAAACCCGGTAGCCGGTGGATATGCGCTTCTGTGTGGTTTCAAGCGCCTTGGTGGTCTGCTTCAGCGATTGCAGCGCCGTCATCGCAGAGGCGTTTGTCATGATGCTTGCCAACGAACCGACTCCCTTTCCGACAGTATTCGTCCGGCCTGGATTTCCCGTGGCGACCTGACGCCCGATTCACCGCAGCGAACTGTTAACCATAACTACGGCGCTATGGTTAATGCAGGGTTAAGCGGAAATCGAGATGGAAAGAAGTGGGAAAGGTTGGGGAAGGCATATATGCGCCGGCCTGGCCGACAAACGAAATCGGGCCGCCCCGAGGGGCGGCCCGATGCATTTCCAGTCGATGCGCCCGCGGGAGCGGGCGGCGGGTCCCTTAGCGGAAGAGCGACAGGATCGTCTGCGAGTTCGAGTTGGCGATCGACAGCGCCTGAACACCGAGCTGCTGCTGGACCTGGAGGGCCTGCAGACGGGTCGACTCCTGGTTCATGTCGGCGTCGACGAGCTGGCCCACGCCGCGGTCGATGGCGTCGGTGAGGCTCGACACGAAGTCCTTCTGCATGTCGATGCGCGACTTGGCCGCACCGAGCTCGGCAGCGCCGGAGGCCATGCTCGACAGCGCGGTTTCGACGGCCGTCATCAGATCATCGAAGTCGGTGTCGTCCAGGCTGGCGCCCGTGACGTCGAGGGTGAGGACCGAGCCGTCGCGTTACCGGCTGCTGGTCGTCGTGACCTCGGTGTCCAGGATGCCCGCCTGGGCTGCCAGTCGAGTCGACAAGCGTGGTGTTGGCGACGGCGACGGTGATGGAACCCGTCGTCACGGCACCGCTGGAGTCGCGGTTGTAGGACGAGATGACCTTCAGGTCGGCTGCCGGACCGGGTCGGCCGTCGAGCAGGTTGGTGCCGGCGTAGTTGGCGCCGCCGATGCTGTCGGTGAGCTGCGACTGCAGGGACGAGATTTCGGTCTGGATCTTGGCGCGGTCCGTGGAGCTGGCGGTCTTGGCCAGAAGGACCTTCTGCTTGATCTGGTCGACGACGTCGATGGAGGAATTCATCGTCGTGTAGGCGGCGTCGATCTTGCCGGCGCCGAGGCCGAGCGAATCCTGGACGACCGAGTTGGCCTTGTTGTCGGAACGCATCGTGGTGGCGATCGACCAGTAGGCAGCGTTGTCGCTGGCCTCGGAAACGCGGTAGCCGGTCGAGATGTGCTTCTGGGTGGTCTCCAGCGACTTGTTGGTATTCTGGAGGGACATGAGCGCCGTCATCGCGGACGCATTGGTCATGATACTGGACATGTACTCAACACCTTTACACGCAGATACTGGACATACCGGGCTAACCGGTATGGCGGAACGGCATCATGCCTCGACGTTCGGACTAAACTCAGCCCGCCATGCTTTCCTCGCTTATGAGGGATGAGTCCCTACCAAAACGATAATCACGGGCGGGTGAACGCGAGAAAATTTAGGTGAAGGAGCGGACGAGGCTGCCCACGAGCAGGTTCCAGCCGTCGATCAGCACGAAGAACAGGATCTTGAACGGCAGGGAAACGACGGTCGGCGGCAACATCATCATGCCCATCGACATGGTGATGGTGGCGACGATCAGGTCGATGACCAGGAACGGCAGCACGACGAGGAAGCCGATCTCGAAGCCGCGCCTGATCTCCGAAATCATGAACGCCGGCACGAGCACGCGCAGGTCGACGTTCGATGCCGTCTCGTTGGTGATCTCGCCGCGCTCGCGGGCAAGATCGGCGAACAGGTCGTAGTCCTTCGGGCGAACGTTGTTCGCCATGAAGGTGCGGAACGGATCGGAGATGCGCTGCATCGCCTCGGTTTCGCTGATCTGGTTGTTCATCAGCGGCTGGACGCCGTTGTTCCAGGCCTGATCGAAGGCAGGGGCCATGACGTAGAACGTCATGAACAGTGCGAGACTTATGAGGATCAGGTTGGCGGGCGTCGTCGGCAGGCCGATGCCGGCGCGTAATATCGAGAAGGCGATGACGAAGCGCGTGAAGCTCGTCACCATGATGAGAATGCCCGGCGCCACCGACAGCACGGTCACCAGCCCGAAAAGCTGGATGATGTAGCCGATCGTCGTGCCGTTCGCCTGGCCGGCGAGCGCACCGAGGTCGATCTGCTGGGCGGCCGCCGGCATCGCGCCGGCGAGCAGCAGGAAGATGGCGAGGCGCGTGGTCTTCATTCGAACAGCAACGTGCGGATCAGAACGCCCGTGACCGCACCATTGCTGCGGATCTTGGCGCGTTCCTCGATATCGCTCTTGAGATGGCGGAAGCCGCTGGCGCCCTCGATCTGGTGCAGCTTGACGGTGCGCAGATAGGCGAGAATATCCTGGTGGATGACTTCGGCCATCTGCGGGTCGGGCGGCCCTGCGAAGACGAGCGCGAGCTCGATGCGAACCCATGTGTCGCTCGGGGCGGCGAGGTTGGTGGTGACTGTCTCGAGGCGGAAGATGTTCAGCTTCTCGGCTTCCATCTCGGAGCCGGGCTGAGCATCATAGGACTGCGCCTCCCGCGCGGCGTCCTTTTCCTTGACCGTCGGCTGCTTTGGGGTGTCGCCGCCGCCGAGGAACTGGCCCGCGAACCAGCCGCTGCCGAGGGCCACCAGGGTAAGCACGACGAACAGCGCAATCTGGATGACCAGAGACGGTCCCTTCTTCGGGGTGTCTTCTGCCTCCACTGCCGCCAACGACTGTGTTCCTTCCGCTCGAAGCCCGCCTCAGAACGGCAGGATGTTGATCGAGTATCTGCTGACCGTAGGGCGGCTGCTGCACCTCGGTCAGGCGGCCGCGACCGCCATAGGAGACGCGCGCCTCGGCTATGCGCTCATAGGAGATCGTGTTGTTGGCGCCGATGTCGGAGGGCCGCACGATGCCGGCGATCGTCAGGATGCGCAGCTCGGCGTTGACGCGAACTTCCTGCGAGCCGGTGATGACGAGATTGCCGTTGGGCAACACGTTGGTGACGACGGCCGCGACCTGCAGGTCGATGCTCTCCGACCGTGCCGTGGCGCCGGCGCCCTTCGAGGACGTGCCGGTGCCGAGCGTGGCATCCGCCTTGGCCGCGTTGCCCACGCCGTCCACGTCGAAACCGCCACCGAACTTGAAGTTGCGGCTGACGTCGCGACTGCGGTCCGACTGGTTCTTGAACTGCGCGCTGTCGTTGATCGAGATCTGGACAGTCAGGATGTCGCCGACCGACAGGGCACGGGGGTCGGTGAACAGGCGGCTCTGGCTGTCCTTCCACAGCGAATAGCGCTTGCTGTCGGTCGGGCGGCGGTCCGGCATACTGGTAGGCCGACGCGCTTGCCGCGTCGAGGCCGGCGCCGACCGGCGAGAGTGCCGGCGCAACGCCGACCTCGCTCAGGGAGGTGCCGCAACCGGAGAGCGCGAACGGCGGCGAGCAGGAATGCGAACTGCCTCATGATGGATCTTTCGGTCTGGCCGCATCGGCCATGATGGAGGTCAGCGCGGCGGCGGCCTTGGGATCCATCTCGTTGAGAATGACGCCGGCCTTGCGGGCATCGAGCTTGATCAGGAGCGCGGCCGCGAGGTCGGCCCGCAGAACGGAAAGCTGGGCGGCCGCAGCGTCGGGGCGCATGCGGCTGTAGATGTCGACGACGCTTTCGCGCGCCTTCTGCATGAACTTCTCACGACGCTGCAGCCAGTCCTCGTATTCGGCGCGCTTGGCCTCGAGCGCCGCGATGCGTTGGTCCACCTCGGCGCGCAGGTCCTCGAGCTGCTTGGTCTGCAGGGCGTAGCGCCGGTCGCGCGCCGCGTCGGCGATGTTGCCGCAGAACCGTTCGATCTCGCTCTGGGGCGCCTGCTCGCCACCGCCCGCATCCTGGGCCGCACTCGTCGTCAGCGTTCCGCAGGCCAGGACCAGCGCCGCGGCAGCGAGAGCGATCGTCAGCCCGTGCGCCGGCCGGTGGGAGGAGGTGAGATTCCGCATCGCCGCCAGTTCCTACTGCACCACCAGGTCGGCCTGGAGGGCCCCGGCCGACTTGATGCCCTGCAGGATCGCGATGATCCCGTCAGGCTTGACGCCGAGCTTGTTGAGGCCAGAGACCAGGGTCTGGAGATCGGGCCCGTCGAGCACAGCGACCTTGCCGTCGGGCCTGCCGGCGTCGATCGCGGTGAACGGCTCGACCTTGGTCTCGCCCTTGGAGAAGGGTTCCGGCTGCACGACCTTCGGCATCTCGGTTACCCGCACGGTGAGGTTGCCGTGGCTGACGGCGACGCGCGAGATCCGTACGTCCTGGCCGATGACGATGGTGCCGGTGCGTTCGTCGATGACCACCTTGGCGGGCGTGTCGGATTCGACCGCGAGGTTTTCCAGCTCGGCGAAGAAGCGCGCGGCCGAGATGTTCTTCGGCTTGTGGATCAGCACGGTGCGCGCGTCCTGTTCGGCTGCCAGCGGCTTGCCGAACCGCGCGGCGGTATAGCTGTTGATGACGTCGGTGATCCTGACCGCGGTCGAGAAGTCGGGATTGTAGAGCTGGAGCGTCAGAGAGGCGGTGTCGCCGAAGGCTGCCTCGATCTCGCGTTCCACGATCGCGCCGTTGGGAACGCGGCCGGCAGTCGGCACGCCCTGCGTCAGCTTCTCGGCGTCGCCCTGTGCGGAGAACCCCGACACCGCCACCGGCCCCTGTGCGACCGCGTAGATGTCGCCGTCGGCGGCGCGCAGCGGCGTCATCACCAGCGTGCCGCCGGTCAGCGATGCGGCGTCACCCATCGAGGAAACCGTGACGTCGATGCGCGCGCCCGACTTGACGAAGGGCGGCAAGTTGGCGGTGACGATGACGGCGGCGACGTTCTTGGCGCGCGCCTGGCCGCCGCGCGTGGCGATGCCGAGGTTTTCCAGCATGGCGCGGATCGACTGCTCGGTGAAGGGCGAGTTGCGCAGGCTGTCGCCGGTGCCTTGCAGGCCGATGACGAGGCCGTAGCCGATCAACTGATTGTCGCGGGCGCTCTGCAGCGCGGCTATGTCCTTGATGCGGGACACCGGTCCGCCGTGCTCGGGCAGCGAGGAGGTTCCAGCCGGAACCCCGTCGACGTAGCGCGCCGGCGCCACGGGATAGCGCGAGGTCGGCGGCCGAAGCCGGCACCAACAGCACGGCCAGGAAGCCGAGAGCCGAGAGCAGACGCAGTTTCATGAAGCGCCGACCCTCACGGTTCCGTCCGCCATGACCACGCCGGAGACGACGGCGCCGCTGTCGAGATTGCGCACCCTGATGAGATCGCCGATGGCGCCCGATTCCAGCGGTACGCCGGTCGCCGAGATTTCGAGGCCCGACTCGATGAACTGCACCCGCACCGTGGCGCCCGCCTCCACCGCGAAATGGCTCGCGAAGCGCGGCGGCGGGGATCAGCCGGCCAGGCAGCAGGGTGCGCGTCGTCACCTTGCCGGCGGCGTCCTGCGGAACGATCGCCAGTTCGGGGAGGGTGCGGCCGCCGCGCTCGAAGGGCACCTGCTGCAGCAGATCGGCCGTGACGGTCTGGCCGGGATAGATGATGCGCGTCGGCACGATGACCGTTTCCTGCGCGCGAACGCTCCCGGCCGCGGCGGCGAAAGTGGCCGCGGCAAGCACGAAGTGCCGGTGCAAGGTGCGAGACGCGCAGCATCCTATCTCATTCCTTGAGCCACGGTCGCTGCCATTTCGTCGGCGGCCTTGATCACCTTGGAGTTCATCTCGTAGGCGCGCTGCGCGGAGATCAGCTCGGTGATTTCCTTCACCGGATCGACGTTGGAGCTTTCGAGATAGCCCTGTTCGACGGTGGCGAAGCCCGGATCGCCCGGCACGCCCTCGATGGCCGGACCGGACGCCGTCGTCTCGGCGAAGAGATTGTCGCCGCGCGGCTCGAGGCCCGCCTCGTTGGCGAAGTTGGCGAGCGTGAGCTGGCCGAGTTGCTGCAGGTCGGTCTGCCCGTCGAGGCGCGCGAACACCTGGCCGGACTTGTTGACGATCACCTCCACCGCGTCCGAGGGCACGGTGATCGCCGGGGAGACAGTGTAGCCTTCTGCCGTCACCAGCTGGCCGGTCGCATTGGTGTTGAAGGCGCCGGCGCGGGTGTAGAGGGTCTGGCCGTCGGAACCCTCGATCTGGAACCAGCCTCGGCCGGCGAGCGCCATGTCGAAACGGTTGCCGGTGCTGGCGAGCGAGCCCTGCGTGTGAACGTTGCGCACGGCCACGGTCTTGACGCCGAGGCCGACCATCGCGCCCTCCGGCACGATGTTCTGGTTGGCGCGGGTCGGCACGCCCTGCAGCTTCTCGGCCTGGTAGATCAGGTCGGAGAACTCGGCACGGGCGCGCTTGAAGCCAGTGGTGTTGATGTTGGCGATGTTGTTGGCGATGACCTCCAGGTTCGTCTGCTGGGCAGTCATGCCGGTGGCGGCAATGGCAAGCGCTTTCATGGGTACTCCTCAGATCGTCATGCGGGTGACGTCGAGATAGGCCGAGACGATCTTGTCGCGGATGGCGATCGCCGCCTGCAGCGACTGCTCGGCACTCATCACCGCGTCGACGACTTCGCGGGTGTCCGCCTTGCCCTGAAGGGCGCTGACGGAGAGCTTTTCGGCGTTGTTCAGGGTGTCGACCGCGTGGCTGGCAGCGTCGGCAAGAGCAGTCTGGAAGGACGCATGTCCGCTCCCCGTGACGTTCTTGACGGCGTCGGCGCCCTCGCTGACGAGGTCGGCGACCTTGCCGACGCCCTGGAGGGCCGTCAGTCCGGTAAGCATCGCTACGTCCTCATCAGGTCGATGGTCATCGAGATCAGGTCGCGCGCCTGCTTGATGACCTGAAGATTGGCTTCATAGCCGCGGTTGGCCTCGCGCATGTCGGCCATTTCCAGAAGCACGTTGACGTTCGGCATCTTGACGTAGCCCTGGGCGTCGGCGGCTTCATGCCCCGGCAGATATTCGAGCGGAAAATCCGTGGTGTCGCGGCCGACCTTGGCGACCTCGACCATGTTGGCGCCGGTGGAGCGGTCGAGCTCGGCGGCGAAGGTGATCGTCTTGCGCTGGTACGGATCGGCGCCCGGCGCGTTGCCGGTGGACTGGGCGTTGGCAAGGTTTTCGGAGACGACGCGGAGGCGCTCCGACTGGGCCCCCATGCCGGAGGCGGCGACCTTGAGGGCGGCGACGAGCGGATCCATGGCGCTACGTCCTCACCACTGACATCATCATACGGTGAAAGGCCTTCACGATTGCCGTGTTGAGCTCGAAGGCCTTGTGGACCTCGCCGGACTTGATGAGCTCGTCCTCGAGCTTCACCGTGTTGTCCGACGAGACCAGCGCGACCTTGTCGTCGTTGCGGCCGACCGACAGCGAGGCTGCCGTGGCGCCCGATCTGATGTGGCCCGAACTCGTTGCGGCGAGCGTCACGCGCGTGTTGTCGAGGACGCTCTGAAACGGCTCGACATCGACCGAGTGGTAGCCTGGCGTGTTGACGTTGGCGATGTTGCCGGCAACCGCGCTCTGGCGCACGGACAGCCAGCGCGCCTGCTGGGCAGCCAGGTCGAACAGACTGACAGGTTGCATCTCGAATTCCTTTTTCGGCGAGCCGAATTTAGGAAGCGAGTCTTGCGCGGGCCTTGCGCGGGTCTCACTCGGTGCTGGCGGTCGCCTTGTCGGACAGCGGGATCACGCCACCGTTGCTGGTGACCAGCACCCAGTTGCCGTCGCGTTGTTCCAGCGACTTGACCTTGCTGGAATCGGGCAGGGTGGAGCCTGCCCTCACCACCCACAGGCCGCCGTCGTCCTCGATCAGCGCGCGGCCGTTGGCGACGTATACGAGACGGAACGGCGGCGCGTCGGCAGGAAAGGGCTGTTCGGAAAGGCCGACTGCGTCCGGCTTTTCATCGGCAGGCGGCAGGGTGCCGGTGGCCAGCGTATCGAGTTCGGAGGCGAGTTGCTGCGTGGCGGACGGCGCCCCTATGCGCTGGGGCTGCGGAGAGAGATCCTCCGGCGCAACCACCTCGGCCGGAGTGCCGCTGAAGGTGAGGCCGCTGAAGCCGAACTTCTCCTGATGAAAGAAGATGTACCAGGGAAACAGCGCACTCCCCAAGGCCAGCGCGAGGCCGAGGCCGACGATCACGAATTCATCGCGGTCGCGGCGCAGCCGTACCGGCGCGGGCGCGGCCGGCTTTGCCGCCGCGGCTTTCGCGGCCGACTTGGAGTCGATGCGGTCTCCGGTGGCGGCATCGACGAGATCAGCCAGCTGTTCGCTCAACCTGTTTCTCCCTGGATTTCAGATGGCGCGCCAGTTCGGAGAACGGATCGGTGGATCTCGGGTCTCCCGGCGACTGCGCGATAGCTTCGTAGATCACCGGCACCTGGCGCACGGCGTTGTCGAGCTCGGCGTCGACGCCGGCCTGGTAGGCGCCGAGCAGCCTTATGTCTCTCGTGTCTTCGTAGCGGGCGATCAGCGCCTTCAGCTTCTGCACCAGCTTGCGCTCGTCCTCGCTCCAGGCCTTCGGCGCCAGGCGCGAGATCGATGCCAGCGGATTGACCGGCGGGTAGCGTCCCTGCTCGGCGATGGCGCGGTCGAGGACGATGTGCCCGTCGATGATGCCGCGTACCGAATCGGCGATCGGATCGTTGTGGTCGTCGCCGTCGACGAGCACGGTCAGGATTGCGGTGATCGATCCGCCGCCTTCGGCGCCGGGGCCGGCGCGCTCAAGCAGCTTGGGCAGGTCGGTGAAGACAGACGCGGGATAGCCGCGGGCCACCGGCGGTTCGCCGGCGCCTATGGCAACCTCCCGCAAAGCGTGCGCCAGGCGCGTGATGGAATCGACGACCAGCAGCACACGCATGCCGGCGTCGCGGAAATGCTCGGCGACCCGCATCGCGGTGTCGGGCGCACGCCGGCGCATCATGGCGCTCTCGTCGCTGGTGGCGACCACGGCCACGGTCTTGGCCATGCTCCCTTCGCCGATCGTGTCCTCGAGGAATTCCCGCACCTCGCGGCCGCGCTCGCCGACCAGCGCTACGACGACGGCATCGAAGGCGTCGGCGCCCGCCAGCATCGCCAGCAGGGTGGACTTGCCGACGCCGGACCCGGCGAAGATGCCCATGCGCTGGCCGAAGCAGATCGGCGTGAAGATGTCGACGACGCGGACGCCGGTGAGGAAGCCGGTGGAGACGCGCTGCCGCTTCATCGCGGCGGGCGCACCGGACGGCGCGTCGACAGTCTCCTCGCGCGGCAAGGGCCCGCGTCCGTCGACCGGTCGGCCGAGCGAATCTATGATGCGGCCGCGCCAGGCTGCGCTCGGATGGATCGCGAAGGCGCCGCGGTTGAACACCGCCTGGCCGAGGCCGACATCGGCATTGCGCTCGAACGGCGCCACCAGGACGTCGCGTTCGCCGATCTGCACGATCTCGCCGCGGCCCTTGCCTCGGCCGGCGCCGTATTCGACCAGATCGCCCAGCCGCGACGCAGTCGACAGGCCGCGCACGCGAAAATGGGTCGGGGTCACTTCCGAGACACGGCCGCCGCGGCGAACCAGATCGTTGGCGGAAGCGAACCCCTGCACCACCGCCTCGAGTGCCAGCAGGGCCGCCGGTTCGGAGCGGGGGTGGTGCGTCGGCGCCCGTTCGGTCGTCGCGGTCGCATCCATCGGGCTGGTCCTCAGGTCTGGCCGAGCGTCTTGATGGCGTCGGTCAGCGAACCTTCACTGTCGCGCATCAGCGAAGTCATGTCTTCGAAGGTGCGCTGGACCTGGATCAGCCGCATCATTTCCTGGACCGGATTGACGTTGGAATCCTCCACGAAACCCTGCACGACGCCGATGTCGCTGCGGTCGACCAGCGGCTGCATGCCGCCCTGGGCGAGCAGTCCGGAATTGCCGTAGCGCGTGAAGTTGGTGCCCGGCGTGAATTCGAACAGGCCGATCGAACCGACGAGGCGACCGTTCTGCCGCAAGGTGCCGTCGGCGGATGCCTCCGGCGGGCCCGCTCGCGGATCGAGCTGGATGGGAGCGCCGCCCGCATCGAGCACCGGATGCCCCTCGAGGGTCACGAGGTCGCCGTTCTGGGTGAAGGTGAAGCGGCCGTCGCGTGTCGCCACCTGGCCAGCCGGCGTGTTGATGCCGAACCATGCGTCGCCCTGGATGGCGAAGTCGAGCGGGTTGCCGGTCTCGCGCAGCGGACCGGTCTGGTCCGGCAGGTAGTTCTCGCCGGTAGAGGAGAAGGATACGGCATCTTCCCCCACACCCTTCACCAAGTCGGCGAACCTGACGCCGGTGGCGCGGAAGCCGACAGTTCCGGCGTTGGCCATGTTGTCGGCGATCGTGTCCAGCCGCTTTTCGAGTGCGACTTGCGACGAAAGGGCGACGTAGAGTCCCGTATCCACTGGCTGCTCCTATCCTTTCAGCCGGGCCAGCGTCAGCAGCAGGTCGGTCGACACGCCGAGCTCCACCGGCTGCGCCATCAGCGCGGCGATCGATGTCGGGCTGCTCGTGCTGGAGTTGCTGAAGTCCCACATGGTGGTGAACCGCTGCAGGAATTCAGTGACCTTCTCGGGGTCCTGGAAATCGGCCATGTCGATCCGCGAGCTGATCATGTCGGCCTGCTTGTCGATGTTGGCCTGGGCGATCGTATTCGGCCAGCCGAACGTGGTGCGGATCACCGACGAGAGGGCGGGGTCGGCCAGAATGTCGAACGGCGAGGTGATGTTCGCGGCCTTGCGCTGGAAATAGAGGGCCAGGCGCACGCCTTCGTCCTGCTGACCGGCGTTCTCCTCCAGTGTCTGGCGGACATACTTGTCGACGGTGCCTTGTCCGGCGCGCTGGAAGAGCGTTGCGGCGTCGCCGTAGTGGGCAAAATCGAAGGTCGCCGCGAATTCCCGGTAGCGTTTGTCGGACAGCGAGTTGGCGAAGCTGTCGCGCTTGTCGATGCCGCCTTCAAGGACCTTCACCATGAAGGCCTTGGCATAGGCCATGTCGCTGAGCCCGAATGCCTTCATGGCGTAGTTGAACAGCCGGTCGTCGCCGACGAAGTCGTCGATCGACTTCACCTTTTCGATGTTGTCGAGATAGTACTTGCTCTCACGCTCGACGACCGGCTGGCTCTGGACCTGCTTCAGGGAACGCCCGATGTCGCGGGAGATGAGCTGGTAGTTCAAAAAGGTGTTGACCAAGGCGCGCCTCCGGCATCCTGCCGTCCCCACCTACGCCCGGTTGCTTGCGCCAGGCTTTCGAACGTGGAGGAAGCCGGGCGGACAAGCCTCACACAAGGCAGGCGCACTACTTCAAAATCGTGCATGATTCTGACGTGAGGGCGGGTCCTTGGGCATAATAATCGGTCTGGTCGTGACGCTCGGCTGCGTGCTTGGCGGCTTCATGGCCATGGGTGGCCACCTTCACGTGCTCGTGCAGCCCTACGAGGCGATCGTCATCATGGGCGCAGCGATCGGCACGTTCATCGTCGCCAATCCGATGAAGACGGTGAAGGACACCGGCAAGGGCATGATGGAGGCCCTGAAGGGCGCCGTGCCCACCGAGCAGCACTATCTCGAGACGCTGGGCGTGCTGCACAGCCTGATGCGCGAACTCCGCACCAAGCCTCGCAACGAGGTCGAGGCGCATATCGACAACCCGCAGGAATCGTCGGTCTTCCAGGCATTTCCGCTGGTGTTGAAGGATCACGAGCTGACGCATTTCATCTGCGACTATTGCCGCATCATCATCATCGGCAATGCGCGTCCGTTCGAGATCGAGGCGCTGATGGACGAGGAAATCCAGACCATCAAGCGCGACAGCCTGCACGCCTACCACGCGATGGTGGCAGTCGGCGACGGCCTGCCGGCTCTCGGCATCGTCGCTGCCGTGCTGGGCGTGGTGAAGGCGATGGGCGCGCTCGACCAGTCGCCGGAAGTGCTGGGTGAACTGATCGGCGCGGCACTGGTGGGCACCTTCCTCGGCATCTTCATGTCGTATGCCGTGGTCGGGCCGATCGCCAACAAGATGAAGGCGATCCGCGAAAAGAAGAGCCGCATCTACGTGATCGTGAAGCAGACGCTGCTGGCCTACATGAACGGCTCGCTGCCGCAGGTCGCCATCGAGTTCGGCCGCAAGACGATTTCCTCGCACGACCGGCCCTCGATCGAGGCCGTGGAGCAGAGCACGATGAACCCCGGCGGCGAAGCCAAGAAGGCGGCGTGACCGCGATGTTCGGCTGCAAGTCACGTGAGCTCGGCGCATGAGCCAGTCCGCCTCTCCGATCGAGCTCAGGAAGCAGATCGTGGAGCGTCTGGTCGGTGCGACCGGCGAGCCCAACGAGGTCATCTCGGTGGCGCGCGCCTGTGCCGAACGTGCCCTGGCCGACCTGACGACCACGCTCAACGGGGACTTGTCGACACCCCTCGAGATCGAGATCGAGACGGTGGAACTGGTGCGCACGGGGCAGGCCGTGCCCAGGTCGGACAGCCATGCCGCGATGACGGTCGCGACCTCGGAGCTTTCGCCCGACGCCATCGCCATCGTGCTGGACGCGCCTGGAATAGCGCTGGTGGTATCGTCCATGTTCGGCGGCGACCCGGAGATACCGGCGACGCCGATCGAGCGTCCGCTTTCGCCGATCGAGATGGAGGCTGCGTCGGTCGTGTTCCAGCGCCTGGCCGGCGCCTTCGACGGGTCCGGCCCGCGCGCTCTCGGCTTGCGTTTTCCGCTACCGGCAACGATCACGGGCCCCGAGCTTGACAAGCTGGGGCTGCGGGACGGGCCGGCGGCGCGGGTGGTGCTTTCGTTGCGCTGCGGCGTCAATGCCGGCACGCTTTCGGCCACGATCCCGCAGCGCGTGCTCATCCAGCAGCGTGGCAACGCCAAGGCGTCCGCGGCGCCCGCGCAGGAAGCCTCCTGGGGCGCACGCTTCAGCGAAGAGGTCATGCGTTCGTCGGTGCAGCTCGACGCTACGGTTCCGTTGCCGCCGATGACGCTCGGCGAGATTGCCGCCCTGCAGCCGGGGCAGATCATCGAACTGCCCGCGTCGGCACAGAGCGAAACGCGGCTGCTTGCGCGCGACAAGACGATTTTCGTGTGCGAGTTCGGAAAGCTCGGACAGAACTACACGGTGCGCGTGCTCGACCCGTTCGACGAACATCGCGATTTCGTCGACGGATTGCTGTCGCGGTGACGCGACGCCGCACCTGACAACCAGCGGAGAACGAGAATGACCCAGCCCGATCCAGCGATGTCCGAACCGGAAGGCGAAGACGATCTCGGCGAAGCTCATCTCGACGATGCGATCGAGGAGCTGCGCGGCGCCCTGAAGGACGAGGGCGGCCCTGCCGGTGGGGCCGGCTTCGGCTCGGCCGCGAACTCCAACGTGGTGATGAGCATCCCGGTCGACGTCGAGATCGTGCTCGGCAGCACCCGCATGTCGGTGTCGGAGCTGATGGCGCTGCGCAAGGGTTCGACCGTCGCGCTCGACCGGCGCATCGGCGAACCCGTCGACATCGTCGTCAACGGTCGCAAGATCGCGCGCGGCGAGATCGTGGTGCTGGAGGACGACCCGTCGCGCTTCGGCGTGAAGCTGACCGAGATCACCACGGCCGCGAAACCGGCGACATGAGGCAGGCGGCGCGAAGCGCCGACGGGGAGACAGCATGAACGCGGTCGGAAACCTTACGCGGGCACAGAAGGCGGCGGCCATCCTGGTGGCGATGGGCAAGCCCTCGGCCGGACGCCTGCTGAAGTTCTTCAAGCAGGAAGAACTGAAGACGCTGATCGCGGCGGCCCGGCAGCTCAAGACGATCTCCCAGGCCGATCTCGACCGCATCGTGGCCGAGTTCGAATCCGAGTTCACCGAAGGCGTCGGGCTGCTGGATTCGGGCGACTCCATGGACACGCTTCTCAACGAGACGCTGACGCCCGAGGAGGTGAGCGCGATCATGGACGAGACGGCACCGGTCAAGGAGGATACCGGGCCGCCGCCGATCTGGCCGCAGCTCGAGCAACTGGCGCCGGAGCGTCTCGCCGGGCTGGTCGAGAACGAACACCCGCAGATCGTCGCCATGATCCTCGCCAATCTCAAGCAGGAAGCAGCGGCGGCGGCGCTCATGGTGATGCCCAAGCAGCTTCGTTCGGACGTGATCCGGCGCATGATGTCGATCGGCGACGTGCCCGAGGGCGCGCGGAAGCTGGTCGAGGATCAGATGCGGGCGCGAATCGAGACGCGCAGCACCACGCGGGATGCCTCTGCGGGGCAGGCGCGTGTTGCCGGCCTGCTCAACCAGCTCGACAAGGAGCAGCTCGACGAGGTGATGGCGGACATGGAGGCGGCGGGCACGGCGGGGCTGGAGAAGCTTCGCGCACAGCTCTTCTCCTTCGACGACATCCCTTGCTCGACAGCAAGGCTCGGGTGAAGCTGTTCGACGGGCTGGCCACCGATGTCGTCACAGTGGCCCTGCGCGGCGCCTCGGCGGAACTGACCGAAGCCGCGCTTTCCTCGCTCGGCGCCCGTTCGCGCCGCATGATCGAGTCGGAGCTCGCCGCCGAAGCGCCGGTGCGCGCCGAAGACATTTCGCGTGCCCGCAAGACGATCGCGGCAGCCGCGATCAGGCTCGCCTCGGAGGGCGCCCTGGAGCTTCCTTCGGCCGAACAGGCCGAACAGGCCGCCTGAGGACCGGGCCGGCATGGCTGAGAGCGAGGACAAGGAAAGCAAAACAGAAGAGGCTTCCGAAAAGAAGATCCGCGACACGATCGAGAAGGGCCAGTTGCCCTTCGCGAAGGAAGCGCCGGTCTTCGCCTCCTTCGTCGCGATCCTCGTGTTCGTGATGTTCTTCGCGCGATCGCTGGTGGTGCAGCTCGGCAGTTTTCTGGCCGTCTTCATGGAATCCCCCGACGACTGGCCGCTCGACACCCAGCAGGACGCATTGGCGCTGTATCGCCTCGTCCTCGGCGAGATCGGGCGCGGGCTGGTGGTGCTTCTCCTGTTGCTCATGGCCGCGGGCATCACCGCCTCGCTGCTGCAGAACACGCCGCGGCTGGTGCTCGACCGCATCCAGCCGAAATATTCGCGCATCTCGTTGAAGGAAGGCTGGAAGCGGATCTTCGGCCTGAAGGGTCAAGTCGAGTTCCTGAAGGCGCTCGGCAAGCTGGTCTTTGCGGGGCTGGTGCTCGTCTTCGTGCTGCAGGGGGTGCAGGGGCGACTGCTCGCCGGCATGATCACGCAGCCGGTAGCCTTCACCGGCGTCATCCGCGATGTCGCCGTGCAGGTTCTTGCGTCGATCACGCTGGTGATGATGGCGATCGCGGCGGCCGACGTGGTGTGGTCGCGCTTCAACTGGAAGCAGGATCTCCGCATGACGCGCCAGGAGGTCAAGGACGAACTGAAGCAGACCGTGGGCGATCCGATCGTGAGGATGCGCATCCGCTCCGCGCAGCGCGACCGGGCACGCCAGCGCATGATGGCGGCGGTTCCGAAGGCCACGCTGGTGATTGCCAATCCCACCCACTTTGCCGTGGCGCTGCGCTACGTGCGCGACGAGAGCCCGGCTCCGGTGGTCGTCGCCAAGGGACAGGACCTGATCGCGCTGAAGATCCGGGAGATCGCGGAAGAACACGGCATCCCGGTTTTCGAGGACGTCGCGCTCGCCCGCTCCATGTACAAGCAAGTCTCGGTCGATAGCATGATCCCGTCGCAATTCTACCAGGCCGTCGCCGAGCTCGTGCGCATCGTCTATTCCGGTTCGTCCGGCCCGGCCGCAGCAAGGAACCCGACATGAACCGGCAACCGCATTCGATCGCGCGCGAGGCCATCGTGGGCGAGGCGATCAGGGAAGTGGTGAGCGAGCTGCGGCTCGTCGACATCGCCGACTTCGTCGCCTACATCCATCTGGAGCGCATGGCCAGTCTCGCCGACATCGTGGATTCGGCGGCCGAGCTCTACTTCATGCCGGGGACGCTGAGGCTCGGCCATGGCGGCGAGGCGCGCGTCGACTGGACGACCCCGCCCTCGATCGCGCTCGATCTCGAGCTGCGCCCTTCGGGCGCGACTGTCTACTTCACGCTGACGCTGGCGGCCGAGCATGCCGCTGTCGACGTCAACTACGTCGCGTTTGACGAGCCTCTGGAGGATCCGTTGGCCAACAGCGCGTTTCTGGAGGATGCGCTGCATGCCGCGCGTATCCGCAAGAGCCCGCCGCGGCTCGACCCCGGCGCCGTGGCGGGAAGCCCCGTCAGTCTATGATGCCGGCGCGCAGCGCCTTGGCGACGGCGTGAATGCGGTTGACCGCGTTCAGCTTCCGGGTGGTGTTGGCGAGATACTGGTTGGCGGTGTGAACCGACAGGCCGAGCCGATCGGCGATCTGTTCGCTGGTCAGTCCCTCGGCGGTCAGGCGCAGACACTCCACCTCTCGCCTGGATACCGAAGGCAGGTCGGATTCACCGGGCTGCAAGAGCCGTGCGACCACAGCGAACAGGCCGAAGGCTTCCCAGTGGGCAGCGCACAGCGCGGCGTCGTCGCAGTCGAGCATGTCTCCGCAGAACACAACGAAGCCCTTGCGGCCGCCATCCGCCGTCAGCGGCAGGGCGAGGCCAGCTCCGACCGCCACGGCGCCGGTCACGGGTGCCGGGATGCGCTGCGCCCAGCGCAAAGTGCCCAGGCCACTTTGCGCGCGGCTGCCGATCCGCCACCAGCATGGGGTCGTCGACGCCGCCATGCGCGTGGCGAACGCCTCGGTCAGCTCGGAGGCGATGCGCAGCGAATTTTCGGAAAGGCACGGATAGTCGCTGTCCATGCACGGCATCGGCCGGCCCTGTGCGGTGCCCGTGAACAGCACGAAATCCTCGGCGCCCAATCCTACGGCGAGACCGCGGAGTTTCCTGGCGATGTCGGGAAGCGTGTGGAAGGGCGGCGGCTGCGTCGCCTTCTCGGCCGCGGAGGGCCAGGCACTGCTCAGCATGGGGTGGGGTGTTTCTCCATCAGATGATGCCGTTTCTGATCGCACAGGCGACCGCCATCGCGCGGTTTGCGGCGGCGAGCTTGTGGATCGAGTGGGTGATGTAGGAATTGACGGTATTGGCGGAGACCTCGAGGATCAGCGCGATCTCGTCCGTGGTCTTGCCTTCCGCAACCCAGCGCAGGCATTCGCGTTCGCGCTCCGACAGGGGATCGAGCCTGGCCGTGTGCGCTCAGCCGTTCCGGCATCGCCGACATCGCATGGCTGGCTTCCATCTGGACGCGTGCGAGCGCCGGTTCGGCCAGCGTGCCGGGACGCGCGGCCGAAAACAGCGCGACGTGGCGCTGTGGCCCAACCTGCAGCACGAGACAGCACAGTTCCGCGTGGCCGAACGTCTCAAGCGCACGTGCGGCATGGGATTCCAGCAGCCGGCGCTCGCGCAGTTGCGCAGCAGAGGCGATGCGGGGCGCCTGTCCGGGCAGTGTCGCCAGCGGCCCGGCGCAAAGACTGGCCAGGGCGCCCATACCGACCGCCTGTATGGCGTCGAAGGTCCAGTTGGCGGCCATGATTGAAGGAGCCTCGCCGCCGCATCCGCCGAGGGCTTCGGTAAGCAGATAATTCTCGGCTCCCGCGACGCCGGCCAAACGCATGAACAGCGGGACAATGCCGTCACGCGGCGACCAGCTTCCATCCGTCTCGATCGGCAGCTGCAATGCGGCCATGGTGTTCATTCGCGCAACCGTTCCCGTTCACGGCGGAATGCCGCCGCGGCCAAGTTTTCCATCGTTGTGACACACGCAGAACTGTTCGGAGCGCACCCAAGACTCGGACGTCGCGCGGACATTGTCCGGCGCGCCTCAGCGTCGAATCGGCTGGCGAATCAGTTGGGTCCCCGCCCGAATCACTGAATACGAATCGGCTGGAATCACGTCAAGAATCATGTGCAAGTTTTTGGGTGCGGCCCGGAAGCGGATCCCTCACGGCTCCGTCACTGTGAAGGACGCGATGCCTATGTCGACGGGCTGGTCGCGGCTGGCCAGCTCCTCGGACAGCGCCGAGAAATAGGTGTCGGCGTTGCTGCCGTTGATGTCGGGAATGGTGTCGAGCTCGTCCGGGCCGGCGAGGGCGATGACGAGTTGCACCGTCTCGACCGGGCCGCTGGTGAGCGTGATCGGCACCGAGAAGCTGGCCGTGTCGCCCGACTGCTCGACGAAGCCGTCGATGCTCTGCACCACGCCGCGGTCGTCGACGAGGAACAGGTGCAGCGGAAGACCGTCGACGTTGTGGATGGTGCCCGCCAGTTCGGAGCCGCTGACCACTTTCCGGTCGTCGATGTCGAAGTAGAGCGTGAAATCGGGGTAGCCCGGCAAGTTGCGCGCGAACGACAGCGCCTTGCACTGAGCCGCCGAGACGGCGGCGGAGCGGGGTTGCGCCGCGACGCCGGTATCGGCCTCGAAGTCTTTCAGAAAGGCCGCAAGCTCGGTCTTGTCCCTGGCGAATCCTTCCAGTCCTACTCCGCCGTCCGGCCGCGCCGAGGGAAGCACGACGAAGCACCCGCCGCGATCGTAGTCGCGCAGGAAGTCGCCGACGCCGCGTCGACCGCCGGCTTCGCTCGAACCGCCGGACGCCGGTTCTTTCGGCACCAGGATGGCAAGGCGATCATCGCTGCGGCCGCCGGATCCGATCGGCTGGACTGTGCGGGTCGCCGCTTCGCCGCCCGAGGACGAGGGAACACCCTCCGCGCCGGCATCGCCTTCTCCTGAGGAGACCGGCGCCACCGTCGTCGCGGCAAGGGGCGCTCGGCCGGCCGTGGAGCCGCCGTCGGTGCCAGTGCCGCCATCACCGACTGGCGCGATCTGTTTAACTTCGCCCGCCTCTGCAGCCGACACGCGAGACGGTTCTTGCGAGGGGGCCACTTCACCGGACTCTACGCCCACGACAGTGGCGCGCGTGGCGGTGGCCGGATCCGCGGAAGCCTGTCGCGAAGCGTTTCCGGTGGCGGCGAGGGTGCGCGCGTCGCTTGTCTCGGACATCACGCTGGCGGTTTCGGCACGTTGCGCCGGCGCGGCGTTGTCGATGCGCCCGATACGCAGCGATGGCGCGAGGACTTGCCGCGCGGTCATGGTATCGTCGCGGGCCGGTCGTCCGGGCGCGACCGGAGTGGACGTGTCGTCGAGCGTTTCGTCGGCGCCTGTGTGACTGACCGGCGCTGCCGTGTTCGTCGCCGCCGCCACTTGCCGAGCGGCAGGCCGCGCAGGTTCGGCCATTGGGCTTTGCGTCGGCTGCGGAGCACGTGCCGCCTCGGTAACGCGGCTGGCCGGTTCGGCGAGGAAAGAGCTCTGGCTTACAGGCGCAGCGTCGTTCGCGGGTGCTGCCCGGCGAGCCTCGTCCGCGGCCCGGGCAAGTTCGGTTTGCGGCGGCGCAGGTTGCGTGGGCTCGGCGGTCTCGACTGCCACGGACGGTTCGGCTTCGGACGACAGGCGCTGCGCCGGCTGCGGTTCAGCGCTGTTCGCCTGCCGGGCAGGGCTGGCGGGACTTGGCGTGGCTGGCACCGCCTGCGGCGTCGCTTGCGCAACCGACCGTGAGCTGTCGGCGCGTTCGGCCGGCTTCGCGTCGGCACTCTCCGTCGGCGGTTCCGCGTCGCTTGCCGCACTACTGATTGGCTCAGCGGCATCTTGGGCGGGCGCGACCTGCTTTGCATCCGCGCTGCGCGGTGCCGCTGCTCCCGGCGATGAGGCTGCTGCAATCTGCGCGGCATCGTCCACTTCGGTTGCCGGTTCTGCCGCGGTCCGCTCGGCCGGTTGAGCATTGGCTTGCGCCCTTTGCGCAGGCTGGCTGTCGGCGACGGCGGGCACGGAACTGGCCTCGTTGCTGGTCTCCGCAGTCCGGGCTTGAGGCGCGGCCGGCGCGATCTCGCGATCAGGGCCCGATGGTGTAATGTTTTCGTCCGTAGCGGCGCGGCGTGCCGCTTCGGCTCCGCTCGCCGCAGGCGAAGCTGGCGTGGCATCCGCTGCGGCCGACAGCGTTTCTTCCGGCGTTGCGAGCCGCGCAGCCTTCGGCGTCGAGCTGCCGCGCTGCACCGTCTCTGGTTTTGCAGCCGGACCTAGTCTGACGTCGGGGGAGACCGTTTCCGGTCGCTCGCCTGCCGCTCCCGCAGCGCGGATCGCCTGCTCGTTGCCCGAGGTCGCAGGCGTTGCCGCAGCATCGCCGGGCACCGCAGCAAGCTGTTCGCCGGGTTTGCCAAACAACGTCTCCTGCGGCGGCAACATCGGCGCGACCGTATCGCTCGGCAGTTCGACGACCGAAATCTCGGTCTGCGGTGGGGGAGGCGGCGTGCCACTGGAGAATGCCGCCATCAGCGCCAGCAGCACGACGTGAATGGCGACCGACGCCACCGTGGCGATCGTCCACAGGCCGCCGCCGCCGATCACTGACCGTCTCCCGGCGCGGCGCGGGGCTTCTCGCGGACGGTGACAATGCGCGCCGGGATGCCGCCGGCCGAAAGCAGGTCGACCAGATCGAGGAGTGTCTGGGCGGGCAAGTCGCGCGCGGCGAGGATGTTGAGATAGCGGCCGCCGTCGCCCAGTTCCTGCCGTGCCGCATCGAGCAGTCCGGCCGGCTCGACCGGCTTTCCATCGAGATGCAGCGCGCCGGTCTCGTCGAGCACGAGAAGCGGGCGCGGCAGATATTCCATCGGGAGGCGTTGGCTCAGCGGCGCGTCGATTCCGGATTCGCCCGGCTGCACGATGGATCCCGCCACCAGGAAGAACAGAAGCAGCAGAAACACGATGTTGATCGTTGCCAGCGAAAAGCCCGGTCGCGGTCGTTCAGGCAGACGCAGGCCGCCGCCCAGCCTTTGGGAGAGCAGCGTCATTGCGACCCTCCCGGGCGGTTGTAGAGCGTGACGTGCTCAAGGCCGGCACGCTTGAACGCTTCCAGCGTGGAAACGACGTCCTGAACGGTGGCGGATCGCGTGGTGATGACGAGCACGGTGGTAACGCCCGCCTGCTTCATCTCGGCGGCCTGACGGGGCATTTCCCCTAGCGGCAACAAGCTGGTCGCCGGCGATCACCCGTCCATGGGAGACCCGCACGACCGTCGGCGCCGCGGTACCGGCCGCAGGCGCAGCGGGAGCGGCCCCGGGGCGGGAGGCCGTCACCGGCAGCAGCCCGTAAGAGGCGATCTGCGAGGACAGCATGAAGAAGACGAGCAGCAGGAAGGTGACGTCGATGAGCGGCGTCAGGATGAAGCCGGCCCGGCGGGGCCTCAGGCTCGTCTCGATCTGCCTGATCGGCATGGCATCGCCAGCCTTACTGTGCCGCGGCGCGCAGGCTGCGGGGCGGCCGGTGCTGGTCGCCGCTGGCCGGCTTGCGGTCCGGCGTTCCCGTGACCAGACCGGAGATCACCGTGTCCATCGCCGCGCGCTCGCGCTCGACGCGGCTTTCGAGCCACGTCGAGACGAAATAGAAGGGAATCGCCACCGCCAGACCGATCGCGGTGGTCGAAAGCGCCACCCAGATGCCGCCCGCCAGCTCGCCGGGATCGACGGCACCGCCGCCAGCCGAAAGCTTTCCGAAAGCGTCGATCATGCCGAGCACGGTGCCGAGCAGCCCCAGCATCGGCGCCGCCTGCACGACGGCCTCCAGGAGCCGCAACTGGCCCGTCATCAGGTTGAGGCTTTCCATCGCCTCGTGGCTGGCGCGCTCGCGCGCCCGCTCTTCTTCCTTCGGCTGATTGATCAGAGACAGCGTGCAAACCGCGACCACGCGCGACAGCGCGGCGTTGTCGGTGGAGGCGATGCGATACGCCCCGTCGCGGTCGCCGCCGACCCATTTCGCCAGCGCCATACGGGCATTCTCGTGCCGGCCCACGCCGAGACGGGAGAACTGGACGATCTTGACGATCGTTGCGGCCGTCGCCGCGATCGAGACGAGGAAGAGCGCGATAAGGACCGGTCCGCCGACGGAAACGATCTGCCGGGACAGGATTTCGATCATCGCGACCTCATGCTTCGCCCCGCCCGCGCGCCTACACGCCGAAGTCGATGTCGGTGCGCGTGTCGGTCTTCAGCGCGTCCATGCACACGCCGACTTCCTTGCCGCCGGAAGTGCACTCGGAGACGTCGTTGATCAGCAGGCGCGAAATCTGCGCGCAGGGCTGGCCGGCGAGGTCGAACTGCACGACCTTGGTCTTTCCGACCGGCAGCTTGCCGAATTCGAGAATGAGGAACTGCGACACCTTCTTGTCGGCGTCGAAGACGACCACCTCGTAGGAGGTCTTGTCGAGCGGGACGTCGGTTCCGTTGCGGGCGATGTAGACGAGGCGGCAGCCGCCGTTGACGTCACGCGAATTGTTCAGTTCCAGCGAGAACGTGTTGTTGTTGCTGCCGTCCTTTACGGTGGCATCGCCGCTTTCCTGCGTCAGCGCGGGGCTAGCCGCCGACACCGCGAATGCCGCGGCCGCGACGGCCGAAACCCATTTCCCCGATCCCATCGAATCCTCCTTTCGGTACGTCATGGCTGCGCCTGGCGACAGGCTGGGCACTTGCGGCGCACTGTAACCTTCGCCGCAGCGCGAAAGAAAGACGCTCATAGGAAGAAAATAAGGCGACAGCACGCCATGCTGGCGCGTGCGGGAAGGCGGGATCAATCCTCGACCGGCACCAGCACCTTCAGTTCGCCGGGCTGGATTGCGATCTCGACGCGGTCGGCGAGCGGCACCAGCTCGCCGTCGATGACCGCGAGAGCGCGCGCGGGCTTGGCCGGAAAAGTCAGCACCACGCGAGAAGCGGTCGTGTAGTGCATGTCCTCGTTGGTGTGCCAGGCTCCGAGCATGAGGTCGGCTGAAAGCCGCAGGTAGCGCGGCGGCGGCAGCACGCCCGCCCAATAGAGGCCGAGAACGCCGCCGTCGAAACTGTCGGCGTAGGGAAGGTGGCCGATGCCGAACTGGTTGTTGGCCACCGACAGCGCGGAAACGAGCGGCTCGAACTGCTTCCCATCGGCATCAACATTGGCAACGAAAGCGGGCGGATGCCAGACCACGTCCGCGAAGGCGCGGATGCTTGCGGCCAGCTTCGACCATCGGTTCGTCGAGAGCCCGAGTTCGCGCCGCTTGATCATCCGCGAATGGAAAGCCGATGGAGAACTGGTGAACGAAGGGCCGACCGTTGGCGGTGCCGATGTCGGCTTTCCGCGGCGTCGCAGAGGCGAGCGCGTCGAGCCCGGCATAAATGTCGAGCGGCACCCCGAGCGTGCGTGCGTAGAGGTTCATCGTGCCCGCCGGCAGGACGGCGAGCGTCTTGCCCGACTTCCAGGCGATAGCTGCGGCAGCCGAGATCGTGCCGTCGCCGCCGCCGGCGAGGATGACATCGCAATCCGGTTCGTCGGCGGCCTCCTGCAGTGCGGTCTCGATGTCGGCGCCGGCGACGGGACGGCATTCGATCTGGCGTCCCTTGCTCGAGAAGGCCTGCACCGCGTGTTCGCACACGGCATCCATGTCGGCGGTGCGGAAGGTGCCGCCGTCACGGTTGAAGATCGCAACCACCTTCATGGTCTTGTCTCCGTCGCGCTGGATTGCCGACGCTCTCCCGGCTCGGCCTGAGGTCAGTTTCGCCTCACAGGAATGGCCGCGGCCCTTCCGGCAGCCCCTCCCAATCGGCTAGCCGCATCAGGCCGTTCTTCGTCGAGAATTTCGCATCCGCGGTCGAGCCAGCGGATCAGCCCGCGGTCGGCAAGCCTGCGCAGCGTCTTGTTGGTGTGGACGAGCGAAAGGCCGAGCGTGTCTGCCACGCGCTGCTGGGTAAGCGGAGTGGGAAGGGAATTTCCCTTGCATCAGACCCGAGTTCCTGCCGCGCTGGTGGAGGTAGGCCAGCAGGTAGGCGGTGCGCTCGAGTGCCGTGCGCTGGCCGACGCTCAGGAGGTTCTCGTCGAGCAGGCGCTCCTCGCGGGCGGCCATCCAGGTCAGGTCGTAAGCCAGCTTGGGCTGATTCCGGTAGATCGACATCAGGCTCCGGCGTTCGAAGACACAAAGACTTACGGGCGTAAGTGCCTCGACCGAGTGCTCCATGTCTCCCATGAGCACGCCCTGAAGCCCGATGAGGTCGCCGGGCATGAAGTAGTTGAGGATCTGCCGTCGTCCGTCGGGGAGGGTCTTGTAACGAAAGCCCCAACCCGACACCACCGTATAGAGATGCGCGTTTGGCGCACCTTCGCTCATGATGGTGGCGCCGGACGGCACCTTGAGTTCGCCCGTCTTTAGCGACGAGATGAAGTCCATCTCCTCGCGGCTGAAGTCACAGAATCGGCGGCTGGCGACGAACGGACATCGTTCGCACGACAACAACATGCCGTCGCGTGGCGAATTGCGCGTCATCAGAAATGTTCCCTTCGATGCGCAATTAACGCCCGAAGCCTCCGCCGGTTCCTCGCTCGGGAGAACAGAGGTGTCAAATCTTAATGACCCGCCTGACGCCGGGGAATAGACACGCGTTTTTGGGAGAAGTCGTTGGTCCTCAAAGACGGGCACGTACTCGTGTCGAAGACGAGTACATCATCGCCGCCGAAATCGAACAGACCTGCCGTGAAGCCGGCGCCACCGAGGTGACCGTGGCAAGCCGCATGGGCCATCCCGGGCTGGAGCCTGCCAAGTATTCCGACTACTCGTTTGCTGTCATGGAACTGGAGCTGCACGGCGCGCCGACGCTGGAGCTTGCGCGCGCCCTTATGGATGCAGGCGTCCCTACGGTAATCGGCACCGCATTCGACGAGTGGCGCGACGGCGTTCCCGGCCTTGCGGAGGCGCCTGTCGTCACCAAGCCCTATGCACCGGAGCAATTGATCGAGGCTGCCGACAGGGCGATCGCCAGCGCTCGGCGGCGAGGAGACGAAGCCGAGGCTCAGGCGATTGCCTAGCCTCGGGCGTTCGCCGTCGTCTGCCCTCGAGACGCCTTTCGACTTACCCGGCGAAGGCGCGCGACGTTACCGGCGCCGAGGTCGTGTCGGGTCCGTAGTCGGCCTCCCCCGAAACCTGCAGCAGTTCCTGCAATCGGGTTCTCGCACGGCTGACGCGGCTCTTGATCGTGCCGACGGCGCAGCCGCAGATCTCGGCGGCCTCCTCGTAGGCAAAGCCAGAGGCGCCGACCAGGATGATTGCCTCGCGCTGGTCCGCCGGCAGCAGGTCGAGCGCGTGGCGGAAATCCTTGAGGTCGAGCGAGCCGTACTGCGCGGGGTGCGTGGCGACGCTCTCCGTGAAATAGCCCTCGGTATCCTGGACCTCGCGGCCGCGCTTGCGCATCTGGCTGTAGAACTCGTTGCGCAGGATCGTGAACAGCCAGGACTTCATGTTGGTGCCCGGCTGAAAACTGTCGTGCTTTGCCCACGCCTTCATCACCGTGTCCTGCACGAGGTCGTCGGCCTTGTCGTGGCGCCCGCTCAACGACATCGCAAACGCGCGCAGGCTCGGCAGGGCGGACAGCATCTCCCGCTTGAAATCGGGAGACTGGGGCTCAATGGCACTCTACGTCGTTCATCTGCGCGCATCCGTCGCGCCACGCTCGGCCTCGTCGAGCTTTTCGAGCAGTTCCATGATCCTGTCTGGAACCGGCTCGTCCTCGATGGACCTGTACAGCGCATTGAGCTTGCGGCCGATTTCGTCCCCGGGAAAAGGTGTCCTTCCGTCGTTCATCTCGGAATTCTGCTTCCCGCCCTTACTGGCTTTGTTATTCATACTGCCTTCCAGAACCTGCATTCACCCGCTCTCGCGTTACCCACGTTGGGCCGGCAACGTTCTGGTTTCAAAAAAGTTCCGGTATGAAAGGAACTCTTTTTACGCCGAGGCGTTCCGCACGGGTTTCGGGGCGCAGTTTGGTCAGCACTCAGGGAGTTTGTAAATGTCGCTTTCGACGCGGATTGCTCCGCACATTCCTTATCTACGTCGTTTTTCACGCTCGGTAACCGGATCGCAGACGTCCGGAGACGCGTATGTGGCGGCCGTTCTGGAGGCGTTGATCGCCGACGTTTCGATTTTTCCGGATGCTTCTTCCGACCGGGTAGCGCTCTACAAACTCTTCTCCGCCCTTTTCAGTTCCACCACGGTCGAGACGCCGCGAGTCGAATCGCCGTTCTCCTGGGAAAAGCGGGCCGCGCAGAACCTGTCGATGATCGCACCGAAGGCGCGTCAGGCATTCCTGCTGGTCTCCGTCGAAGGTTTTTCGCCGGAGGAGACCAGCGAAGTTCTCGGCATCGAAGAGCAGGAGGTTTCTCGGCTTCTGTCGCAGGCCGCCGAGGAGATTTCGCGGCAGGTCGCGACCGACATCATGATCATCGAGGACGAACCGCTGATCGCGATGGACATCGAGCAGATGGTCGAAAGTCTTGGACACAACGTCGTCGGGATCGCGCGCACTCGCGACGAGGCTGTGGAGCTGTTCAACAAGACCGATCCGAAAATGGTGCTGGCCGATATCCAACTGGCGGACGGCAGTTCGGGCATCGATGCCGTCAACGACATCCTGCGGTCGCACTCGATCCCGGTCATCTTCATCACCGCCTTCCCGGAGCGCCTGCTGACAGGCGAACGTCCGGAGCCGACCTTCCTGGTGACGAAGCCGTTCAACCCCGACATGGTGAAGGCGCTCATCAGTCAGGCGCTGTTCTTCGACGAGCACGCCAACGCCGCAGCCGCCTAGCGCGGCTGCAAGGCGGGGCTTCTGCATGAATTCCTGGCTCGAAAGCCTGGCCGCCGAGTTGCTGCCCGGCTGGATGAAGGAGTTCGCGCTCCGCCGCCGTGGTGGCAGGCCGCCGGCGCTGAAGGTTCGCCCGGGGAAACCGGTAGCCGCCCGTCCCCGCAACAAGACCGCACGAGTTCTGGCGACGAAGCAGCCCCTCCGTCGCCTGGCGGCCAGAGAAACGACCGGCCCTAGCCGGGACGGGCTGACTTGTCTCGGCCTCCGCGGCCGCCCTCGCGGGGACGGCCGGACGGGCTGCTTTCCCGGGAACAAACGCACAGCTCTCCGGTTTGCCCTGCGAGCCGGGCGCCGGCCTCAAGCCGACGCCGACCGGCGCCATTCCTCTCGAACGGAGCATCCCGACGTGGCTTTCTCGAATTATCTATGGTGGGTGGTCGTCGCCCTCGGGCCCCTGCTTCTCGTTATCGCCTTTATCTACTCTCTCGTGCGCCGTCGCCGGCTGAACGAGCGTGAGCGGCTGGAGCGGGACCGCGAGGCCGACCGCATCTACAACGAGCGCGAAACGAGCTGAGCTCCTGCCCCTCAGCGCCTTCAGGCTGACGAAGCCCGCCGAGGCGAGGTGTCTCGGCGGGCTTGCTGTATTGAGGGTCGCTTCACCGATCCGGGCAGTCAGGCCCTAGTTTGCCGGGCCGCCGATTTCCTGATCCGGTGCCACCTCGCTCGGCGCAATGGCCGTGCCGTAGATGTGGACACCCCACCAGATCAGCCCGAGGAGCACCAGCGCTACGACGAGAATGACGAGCGCCATCTGGCCGCCACGCCCTTGCCTGGCCCTGTTGGTGGGGAGTGGTCGTTCGTTGCTCGATCGTTCACGGCATTCTCCTAGGTTGTGAAAACGGTCACGGCCGCGATGCCAAGCAATACTGCGACAACGAGAGCGACGAAGCCGCCGACAACCCAGCTCTGGCGCTCGCGGGCCACCCCGTCTTCGGGCGGTCCTCCGCAGCAGCTCCCGCTCTGCGCATCGGTCCGGTCCCGCCCGTCTCGGCGTCGGTGCCAAGCGGGGCGGCGGCAGGATCGGGGTAAGGCACCTTGTCGCGCCCTTCCTGCATGATCGAACGCGCGAAGCCAACTCACGTTCCAGATGCCATCTGCGGCACCACGCCGCCGCCGGCGGCACGGCCAGCTTGCGGAACAATGGACCGGCGCCCGGGTTGTGCCGCGAGGAGGGCCGAAACATCACCGCGAGGACAACATGGACATTCCCCTGCAGATCGCATTTCACAAGGCCCAAAAGCCGGACTGGGCCGAAGACCGGATCCGCGAGCGTGTTGATCATCTGACCACGATCTACGGCGACCTGATCGGCTGCCGGGTGACTGTCGACCAACGCGCCGGAAATCCGGACGGCCCGATCCCGCCGGTCGTCCATATCGAGCTCAGTCTGCCGGGCGCTCCGCCGCTCGTGGTCGCCTACGAGCCGGGGCGGCTGCAGAACAAGTTCCAGCAGCCGGAACTGGGCAACGCCATCAACGATGCGTTCAATATCGCCGAGCGTCGGCTTTCGGAGTTCAAGGAGCGGCGCGAGGGCCACAGCAAGGCCGCTGAAGACGATATGCAGAAGCAGTTCCTCGGCCAGGTCGCCGACCTGAGCCCCGAGGACGACCACGGCTTCCTCATGACCAAGGAAGGCGGACTGCTCTACTTCCACCGCAACGCGGTGCTGGAAGGCGATTTCGACCGCCTGCGACGCGGCGACCAGGTGCACTATGTCGAGGAGGTGGGTGACACCGGTCCACTGGCGATGAAGGTCCGCATCGTCGAGGCTGCCTGAGGCAGACATATCACCTCATCCCGGTGAAGAAGCCTCCGCCGCCGGCACCTCGCCATAGCTCGGGTTGGTGCGGAAAGCCGCGGAACATTGCGATGCAGCCACGGTTGGGCGGCTGAGGCTCAATTTCTCGGCCGCAAATCCAAGGAGAACCGAATGGCGCGCTCGAATCCCTCCCAATCACCAAGGAAGGAAGTTGTGGCGCTCGTCGTGGCCCTGGTGGTGGTCGCCGTTGTGCTCGGCCTTTTCCTCGTGTGGAACCGGTCGGGCTTTGGCACCGCGCCGGTGGCGTGCAGAATACGCGCACCAATCCTGCCGATGCACCCGAGGAAACCAGCACCCCGCGGCCGGCCGTTCCAAGGAACGTCCCGGACATCACGGAAAATTCAGGCGGGTGAGACAATTCCTGCTGTCGCCACGGATAACAAATGCTAAGGCGCCGGAATGAACGACCGCGCCCCCCGGGGCCACCACCTGCCCAACGAGTTGTCCGACGAGATTTCCCACCTGCTCGCGGACATCGAAAAGGAGTTGATCCCCGAGCGGCTCTTGGACCTCGCCCAGCAGCTTCAGGCGCGTCTGACCGAGAAGCGGGCCAACGGAGACGGTGGGACGCGCTAGGCGACCCGGGCGGTCGCAGATCTGCGACCGCCGCTCCCCATTTCAACTATCCAGCGGTTGTCGTTCGCCAGTTAGGTGCGGGCGCGGTATCGCTGGAACCAATTTGCTCCCAAGGCGGTTTGCCGGGCGGAGGCAGCAATGACAGCAATCTATCGACTTGAACCCGTGGCCCAGAAGGGTGACCCGAACTGGGACCGAGCCCCCAACCAGGGCGTAGTGCTTGTCAGGGCGGACTTGCCGGCCGATGCCCGGATCGTCGCCGCGGAGGCCGAGCTGGATTTCCCGGCGGCCGACGCCAAGCCCGGAGACGGGACGACCACGCGGTTCGCCAGCGCGTTCCGAGATGACAAGCTCTACCGCGTCGTGGAAGACGAGAGCGGAGGGCATTCGGCCGAGGGGCCGCGCGAAGTCGTCGAGGGCAGCATCGACCGCGATGTCCTGAAGGCCTGAGCGAAAGCACCTCAGGCCGAACGCAGCCTTGAACGCCACCAGTAGCGATCCCAACCCTCTCGCGCATTGAAAAGGCGGCGTCCCGGTCTCGGGGCGCCGCCTTTTCGTTGGGCTGGGAGGCTATCGGGAATTCGCGGTTCAACCGTTTTCGCGCTGGCCCTTGTTCAGATCGCGCTCGGCTCGAACATCCTTGTCGAGCTTTTCGAAGCTCTCGATGACGCTGTCGGTCGTGCGCTTGGAATCCGGCTGGGTCTGGCGCTCGTTGCGGACGTCTTCCTGGTCGTTGCCCTGCAGGCTGTTGCGGCCCATGCGGTCATTGTCGATGGTTGCTTCGCTGGTCTGTTCGGGGCGGTGACGTGGCTTGGGGGTGTTCATCCAAGGCTCCCTGGTTTGGTGTAGTTCTTCTCTACAGGGCGGAACGGCATACGGGCGCGGCCGTTCCAAAGCCTGCACCGATTGGAAGCCGCAAGCCGCCCGGCGCTTGGCGCCGAATGAACCTTTTGAGCTTCGTCACGTTTGTAGAACGTTGCGGGGCCGTTTGCCCCGCGGGGCGCTTTGGCGGCCAAGAGCCGAAAAAAGCAAATAAAGGGGGCAGCGACGTCGCGGACGTCACTGTGAACGCATGAAAGACGACAGCACGATGGAACGGCTCTATTCGGGCGTTGCGATGACCTATTTCGTCGTTGCCACGATCTTCCTGATGCTCCTGGCATTCCTGCTGCTGATAAGTGCCATATGGGAAGCCGCTTCCCATCTGCTGGCCGGCGAAATGGTCGACGCCGCGCTGAGCAGCATCGGCATTTTGATCATCGGGTTCGCGGTGGTGGAGACGGCCAAGTTCATTGCGGAGGAGGAGATCATCCGCAAGCGCGAACTCCGCTCCTCCACAGAGTCGCGTCGCTCCATCACAAAATTCATCACGATCATCGTCATCGCGGCGAGCCTGGAAGCGCTCGTCATGGTCTTCCAGACCAGCCGGATCGGCATCGAATACGCGATCTATCCGGCTGCGCTGTTCGTGGCCGCCATGATCGCGCTGGTGGCACTTGGAGCCTACCAGTGGATGTCCAGCCGAATCGTCATTCCCGACGACGAAAGGCGAAAGGTCGAGAAGGAAAAGGCATGAGCCCGGCCAAGCCCGGCAAGCGGGCTTCCGCCGAAACCGAGCAGAACGCCGCCGGCGCCGGCTGGACGCGGGGCGAGCGTCCGCGCTGGACCGTATGGTTCCGGATATTCCTGCTGGGCGCTGCGATCCTGATCGCGGGCCTCGTGCTCTGGCAACTCTCTCATCTGCTGCTTCTGGTCTTCGGCGCGGTGCTCTTCGCGGTGGTCCTGCGGACACTCGCGGCGCCGATCGAGCGATGGGCGGGACTGAGTGGCCGCGCCTCGGTCGTGGCCGCGGCGTTGATCGTCGCGGCGGTGATAGCGGCGTTCTTCTACGTGCTGGGCTCGGAAATCCGGCTGCAGATCACGCAGCTCGTCGATCGGCTACCCGAACTGGTGAGCTCGCTGGAACACTGGCTGGGCGTGGTGGATCTGGAGGCTGGCTGAGGGAGCAGGGCGCCAAGATACTCGGCGATTCCTCGTTCCTGACGAACCTGTCGGGGTTTTCCTCATTCATCGTGCTGGTGCTGGTCAACATCTTCCTGGTGATTGCAGGCGGGGTCTATTTCGCCGTCCAGCCGCAGCTCTACCGCGACGGGTTGCTGAAGCTCGTGCCGTCGGACTGGCGAGACGAGACCGCAAGCACCCTCGAAGCCATCACCCATGCGCTCCGTTACTGGCTGCTCGGCCAGCTCGTGGCCATGGTGGCGGTCGGGGTGGTCACGACGGTCGGGTTGCTGCTGCTCGGTGTGCCCTCGGCCTTCGCACTCGGCTTCATGGCGGCGTTGCTGGAATTCGTGCCCTATGTCGGGCCGGTTGCTTCGGCCGTCCCGGCGATAGCGGTGGGACTTGCCGAGGGCGGCTACACGGCGGTCTGGGTGATCCTGCTCTACTTCGTCATCCAGCAGCTCGAGGGCATACTTCTGATGCCGCTGATCCAGCGGCAGGCAGTGCAGCTGCCGCCCGGCGTGACGATCTTCTCCATTCTCGCAATGGGGATTCTTTCGGCCCGCTCGGCGCGCTTTTCGGCGCACCCCTGACGGTTGTCGTGTTCGTCGCGGTCAAGAAGCTCTGGATTTGCGAGACGTTGGGGGAGGAGACAGAGCTGCCGGGATCGCCCCAAGAAGACTAGGCAGCGGGCCGACCATAGATGCGGTCGAGCAGGCGTGCGGATTCCAGGAACCTTTCGGCCTCCATGTCGAAACCGGAGCCACTCGCCAGTTTCGCGGCCCGTTGTGCGGCGGCGCCGCCGCCTCATTCATCCAGGGGCGTCGCCAGCGTCTCCCGCGCGGTGCCGCGATAAAGCTCGGCCTCGAAATCGTAGAATGAGCCGCCGACATTGCGCATCGCCAAACCGCCCTCCGTCCCGTGGAAGATCGCTGCGATGCCGGCGTCAGTGCCGGCGTTAAGCCGCCACGAGCAGGCCAGCCGAACCGAAGCACCGGTGGGGACCCGCAGCATCGCGCTTGCGTAGTCCTGGACCACATCCGGATCGGCACCCAGCCGCTCGCCACCCGAGAACAGCACGCCGGAGACCTCCTCCACCTCAGGGAAATCCAACGTCCACAGCGTCAGGTCGGCGAGATGGATGCCCAGATCCATGAGGCAGCCTCCGCCTGAACGGTCGATCTGGATGATTTTCAGCCCGTCGTCGACTTCTTCCCGGGTCACCGCCCCCCTCTGGCGGAGCAGATGGGTGAGGCCGTTCACTCCCAGCAGCAGACCTTCAAGCTGGAGGTTGGCTGTGTTCATCATCGTCTCCCTTTCGGGATCCGGAACCAGCCGTCACCGCCTGTTGTTCGGAGGGCTGCATGTCCTTCGGCCGACCGAGTTCGATGCGCAGGCGCGGCAGCGCATCGGGATAGTTCACGCGCAGGAATTCGGCGAGCTTCTCGCGCACCTCGCATCTCAGGTTGAAGGCGTGGCCGGAGTTGGCGGCGCTGACGAGGCTCGCACCTCCATGACCGTCTCGCGAAAATCCGTCACCTGGACGATTGCGGTTGCCGTCCCACAGAGGCGAGGCTTTGGCGATCTTCTCGACCTCGGAGCGGATCTCGCCGACCGGCACGGAATAATCGAGATAGATCATGACGCTGCCGAGCAGGCGAGCCTCCTCGCGCGTCCAGTTCTGGAACGGCTTCTCGATGAAATAGCCGAGCGGCACGATGAGGCGGCGAATGTCCCAGATCCGCACCACGACGTAAGTGGCGGTGATCTCTTCGATATTGCCCCATTCGCCCTCGACGATCACGGCATCGTCGATGCGGATCGGCTGGGTGAGGGCGAGCTGAATTCCGGCAAAGATGTTCTTCAGAAGGGGCTGCAGCGCCAGGCCGACGACGATGCCGGCCGCGCCCGCCGAAGCGAGCAGGCTGACGCCGTACTGCCGCACTCCGTTGAAGGTCATCAGCACGGCTGCGATGCCGATGACGACGATGGCGATGTCGGCGACCCGGCGCAGGATGCGCATCTGGGTCACATGCTTGCGCGCCATCAAATTGTCGTCCGTGTCGAGCCTGAAGCGGCGCAGGTGAATCATCGACCAGATTTCCAGCGCGGTGCGCGCGACCATGCGAGCAGCATGATGAAGGCTATCAGCAGCAGATGCTGAAAGACGTTGATCTGGCCCGGCCGCAGCGGCGCGATGCGTGCCGCAACGAGCAGGAATATGATGATGAGCGCAAGCCGGCTCGGGCCGCGGGTGCGCGTGACCAGCGAGCGGAGAAACAGTTGTCGGCCGGCGACCAGTCGCCTGACCAGCCTGAACAGGAGCTTGTGCACCAGCCAGGCCGCGAACACGGCCAAGGCGAAGATGGCGAGCGCTGCGGCCCAGTCGGGTACGTAGTCGATGTAATGCCTGAAACGGTCCATGCGGAAATCGATGCGGTTGTCTTGGGGAGGACGAGTATAGGCGACTGAGCCGATGTGGCGAGGGGGCGGTCCGAGACGCGGCACCTCGCGCGGCTTTGCCGGTTGCATCTACATCAGGAACACGCGCGGGGCTTCATTGTTAGGGGAGGACGAAAACCAGCAGGAGACCAGCCCTCTCCCTGGTGCCGATGCTTCAGTCCGCCGGCCTCGAGGTCGTCGCTCACGATCCCCAGGCGATGCGCGCCGGGAAACTTGCCGGGTATCGAGTTGGCTGAGTCTCCGTATGCAGCGGCCCGCGATGCGCACGCGATCGTGGTTCTGACGGAGTGGCCGGCCTATCGCAGGCTCGACCTCGATCGTCTGGCGAAAGTGATGGCCGGTCGCACCATTTTCGACTACCGGAACCTGCTTTCACCGGAAAAGACGGCCGCGCGCGGGTTTCGCCATGTCGGTCTGGGCAGGCCGGGCCCCGCGCCCTTCTCGACGGGCGAGCAACGTTCAGGAGCGGGGGCGCCGTGGCAAATCTCGACCGGTCGGCGGGGGCATTCAAGAACGTCTAGCAGAACCATGGAGCGGACATGCCGGCGATGCTCCGCGAGACAGACAAGAGGGCGCCGCTGGTGCCCTTCTTCTTCACGGCCATCTCTGTGGGGGTCAGGCGTCGAGGCCAGCCTGCACCAGGTTCAACGGCTGGCGCCTTCCGTCGGCATAGCTGCGCATGATGCGGGTGGCTACCGCCTGCCGGCGCACGCGGTCGCTCGTGCGGATGCCGAGTTCGGCGCATACGGCGTCGATCGCACCTTCCATCCGGGCGATCTCGTCATTGTTGAAGGCCCCGAAACGGGCCTCGCCTTGCATCATGGTCTGTCGTTCGGAACCAGTCATCGTCTGGTCCTCCGTCGGTTGACGCACACCTTCCCTCTCGTCGGTGTGCAAACCCTCAGCTTGGCTGAGCGTAATGTCGTAACGGAAACTTGCCAATGGCAGTTCGTTCAATTTTGTTGCCAAAGTGTTACTTCCCGCCGGAGTCGCACGAGCCGGATGCAACGAACACGCCTTGCGGATGGGCCAGGCAGCCGTTCGCATATGCCCGGTGTTCTTCGTAGGGTGGGAAGCAGAGAGAGGCCTGGGCGGCAGGGCATCGGGCCGGCCCGATGCCTTTTCCATGCCGGCGGCCGCCCCGACAAGCGACAATGCAGTGCAGGCGGCAAGCAGGATCAGAACGAAGCGCATGGCAGGTGTTCCCGTTGACGTCGCGAGAGTGCTGACGCCAGCGGGCGGAAATTTGACGCAAGCGGGAGAAAATTCGTTCCCGTCGGTTTGAACGGGATCGGGCGCGAGCAATTCGTGAGTGCGGACATACAGCCCCTCGATTGCCGCAACGGCACCGCTGCCGGTATAGTTGTCACAAATGCCGGTTAGGCCATTGTCGATTCTGGCTCGAAAGGACGATTCGATGAAGATTGCGATACTGGGCGGCGACGGTTTCGTGGGCTGGCCGACGTCGCCTGCACCTCTCCGACAAGGGCCACGACGTCCACATCATCGACAACCTCGCCGGCGCTGGATCGACACCGAACTCGGCGTGCAGTCGCTGACGCCGATGGATTCGATCCAGGAGCGCACCCGCATCTGGCATGCAGAGACCGGCCGGCGGATCCACTTCCACCTGATCGACCTCGCGCGCGACTACGAGGTGCTGAAGCGATGGCTGGCCGAGAACCGGCCGGACGCCATCGTCCATTTCGCCGAGCAGCGCGCCGCGCCCTATTCGATGAAGAGCGACCGGCACAAGAACTACACGGTCAACAACAACGTCAACGCCACGCCATAATCTGCTGAATGCCATGGTCGAGGTCGGGCTCGACGCGCATCTGGTCCATCTCGGCACGATGGGCGTCTATGGCTATTCGACGGTGGGCGCGGCGATCCCCGAAGGCTATCTGCCGGTCGGCATCGAGACGATGGCCGGCGAGACGGTCAGCCAGGAAATCCTCTATCCGGCCAATCCGGGCTCGATCTACCACATGACCAAGTGCCTCGATCAGCTGCTGTTCCAGTTCTACGCCAAGAACGACGGCGTGCGGATCACCGACCTGCACCAGGGCATCGTCTGGGGCACCCACACCGACCAGACGAGGCGCCATGAGCAGCTCGTCAACCGCTTCGACTATGACGGCGACTACGGCACGGTGCTCAACCGCTTCCTGATCCAGGCGGCGATCGGCTATCCGCTGACCGTGCATGGCACCGGCGGGCAGACGCGCGCCTTCATCCACATCCAGGATTCGGTGCGCTGCATCGAGCTGGCGCTGGCCAACCCGCCGGAGCGAGGCGACCGGGTCAAGATCTTCAACCAGATGACCGAGACCCACCGCGTGCGCGATCTGGCCGAGCTGGTCGCCAGCATCGCCGGCGCGCGCGTCGCCTACCTGCCCAACCCGCGCAAGGAAGCGGCCGAGAACGACCTCGTCGTGAAGAACGAGCAGTTCCTGGCGCTGGGGCTCGAACCGACGACGCTGGAAGAAGGGCTGCTGACCGAAGTGGTGGACGTGGCGAAGAAATTCGCCTACCGCGTCGACCGCTCGCGCATTCCCGCCGTCTCGGCCTGGACGCGCGATATCGCGCCGACGATCGAGCGCGATCCGGAAGGCAAGCGGCTGAAGAGTGTCGGCTGAGCGCAACGCCTACGTCACGCTCGTCACCAATGCCGACTACGCGCTCGGCGCGACGGCACTGGTGCGCTCGCTGAGGCTCACCGGGACTGGCGCCGACATCGTGGTCATGCATACCGGCGGCGTGAAGGCGGCGGCGCTGGCGCCGCTGGCGGAGCTCGGCGCGATGCTGCGGCCGGCCGAGTTGCTGCCGACGTCGGACGCCTTCAACGCCCGGCACGCCAAGCGCGAGATCCACGGCCGCAACCCGTTCACCAAGGGCGGCAAACCGGACTTCCACACGCCGCTCGACAATTTCGCCAAGCTGAGGCTGTGGCAGCTGAGGAATACGACAAGGTCGTCTTCCTCGATGCCGACGCGCTCGTCTTGAGGAACATCGACCGGCTGTTTGCCTATCCGGAGTTCTCGGCCGCGCCGAACGTCTACGAGAGCCTTGCCGATTTCCATCGGCTGAACTCGGGCGTCTTCGTGGCGCGGCCGTCCAAGCAGACCTTCGAAGCATGCTCGGCGCGCTCGACGCGCCAGACGCCTTCTGGCCACGCACCGACCAGACCTTCCTGCAGAGCTTCTTTCCCGACTGGCATGGCCTGCCGGTGTTCTTCAACATGCTGCAATATGTCTGGTTCAACCTGCCGGAGCTGTGGGACTGGAGCGCCATATCGGTGCTTCACTTCCAGTACGAAAAGCCTTGGCAGGAAGACAATCCGAAGGCCGACAAGCTCCGGCCGCTGATCGATCTGTGGCAGGCGTTCCACGGCGGGCGTGACGTGCCCGACATCGACGTCCCTGCCCAATCCGATTTCGCCGGCATGACCGGCGCCGTGCTCGTTTCCGGCGGCACCGGCACGGTCGGCCGCTTCGTCGTTGAACGGTTTCTGGCGGGCGGTCGCGAGGTGGTCGTGATGGGTCGCAGGTCTCCGCCCGAGGGCTTCTTTTCCGCTCCAGTCAAGTTCGTCGAGGGTGCGCTGGACCCCGAACGCGATCAGTCGGCAGCCTTCGAAGGTGTCTCGGATTTCGTCCATGCGGCCTTCGATCATCTGCCCGGCAAATATCGGGGCGGGGAGGGCGACGATCCGCAAGCGTTCGTTCGCAGAAATCTCGACGGTACGGCGGCGCTGTTCGAACAGGCGCGCGCAGCGGGCGTCGCCCGTGTCGCGTTCCTGTCGAGCCGGGCGGTCTACGGCGACCAGCCGCCAGGAACCGCACTGACGGAGACAACGGAGCCGCGTCCAGACACGCTCTACGGGGAGGTCAAACTGGCCGCCGAGCAGGCGCTATCAGCGCTGTGGCGCCCGGGCTTTGCCGGGACGACCCTGCGCGTCACCGGAGTTTACGGGCCAGCTGCGCCGGGACGTGACACCAAGTGGAGCGGACTGTTCGCCGACTATCTCGCCGGGCGGCCTGTCTCGCCACGCATAGGCACGGAAGTTCATGGCGACGACGTTGCCGCAGCCGTCGAGATCGCACTCGGCGCCGATCCGGTCATCGACCTGCTCAACGTTTCCGACCTGATCGTAGATCGTCACGACCTGCTGGCGATCGTGAAAGACGTCACCGGCGCGACCTATCAATTGCCGGAGCGTGCGGACGCCTCTGCTCTCAACGTGATGGACTGCTCGCGCCTGGCTTCGCTCGGTTGGCGGCCAGGCGGCCGCAGGCTGCTGCGCGAGACCGTCGCCCGGATCTGTGCGGGGCTGGGTGGTGTCCGGACTTGATCCGGGGCGACCGCTGGCGTCGCATCGGCGAAAGCTACGCCGGAAACATGGCGCCATCCTCCCCATCCAGGTGGAGAAAGCATGATGCCCGACGACGGAGACGAACGCGACAGCGGCGGAACCTATGCCTCGCCGCCCTGCTTCATGCACGAGCTGCAGCCGGGAACCACGGAACCTGTCGACAGGCAGACGCGCGTCGACGTCATGCGTTGGCGCAAGGCGGAGCGCCAAAGGCAGATCGAGCAGCGACTGGCGATCCCGGCGGCGGTGCGAGCCGACATGGCAGCGGCGATCGCCGCGGGCCTCGATGCCGTGATCGGTGACGCCGGGGGTCGCACCGCGAGCCTCTACTGGCCGTTTCGGGGCGAGCCGGACCTCCGCGGATGGGCGGCGGATTTCATCGCACGCGGCGGGAACGTGGCGCTGCCGGTGGTGATCGAAAAGGGATTTCCGCTGGTGTTTCGCCGCTGGCAGCCCGGCGACCGGCTCGAAAAGGGTGTCTGGAACATCCCGGTGCCGGTCGAGGGTGCGGAAGTCGTACCCGACATCGTCGTCGCGCCATTGGTCGGCTTCGATCGCCGCAACTACCGACTGGGCTATGGCGGCGGCTTCTTCGACCGCACGCTGGCTGCGCTGCCCTCACGGCCACTTATTGTCGGCGTCGGCTATGCGGTGGCCGAAATCGCTACGATCTTCCCGCTTCCCCACGACATTCCGATGAGTTGCATCGTCACCGAAGGTGGGCGCGTCACGGCCGCGGAAGCCTCCGCGGCTCAGTAGTCATAAATGTTCTCGATGCGGGCGCCGGCCGAAACCAGCGCCGGCAGAACCTGGTGAAGGTGGCGCACCGACACGATCAGCGCCGTGCGGCGGAAATCCGGGTCTGCCGGAATACGATAGGCGAAAAGCGTCTTGGCCCCGGCGGGCGCGAATACGATGTCCTTGCAGAGCGCGGTCACGAGTATCTCGTCGTTGCCTGCTATCTCGACAAAGCGTACGCCGTCCGAGATCAGCCGCGGCACGAGCGCGGTGAACGGGTGTCCGGCGGGCGTGGTGAAAACCATTCCGTCCGCGCCGAAGTCCTTGTCGAGCCGGGTTTTCGGCGCGCTGCGGATCGCCGCGGCCACCGGGCCTTTCGCCCAGACGTGCAGATCCCGTTCGGCGGTGGCGCGTCCGGGCCCCAGCACCATCCCGGTTAGATAGGCCGCAATTTGCTTGATAGTGTAGGCGGTCGCGCCCGAGAGCTTGCGTTCCCACGAGCGGATCGCCTGCGGTCCCCTCGCGGTAGGCACCTCCCAGAGGCGACGCCGCTGCGAGGCGAAATCGAAACGATACCAGGGCAGCTGGTCGAGGAACGAGGCGTATTCGGCGGCAGCGCGGGCCTGGAACCTGTCCTCGGGGGTCTCGCTGCCGCCCGCCGCCAGCAGGCTCAGTCGTCCGATCGTGTTCTCGTAGGCCCACTCGACAGACGCCTCGATGGTGAAGCCGGTGCCGGCGCCAACGAGCAGTGCATAGTCGGCCGCCTCGAACCGATAGGGCCGGGCAACCCGGATCATCGTCGCAGCGTCGCGCCAGAGGCGGCCGATATAGGCGAGATAGGGAAACTCGCTCGGCGAATGGAAGCGCACGAAGCCGGCGTAGTCGCGAGCCGCGTAGATGACGGCCCATTGAGGATAAACCAGGAAAGTCGCCACTTCGGGCCGCTCATATCGCGGCACCGCGCGCTTCACCATCTCGGCTAAGTGGAGCGCCGGCGGGTCTTCCTTGACCCCCGGGGCAGAAACATCGCCAAGCGGTTTCGTCGCGAGGAAACCGAAGGCCAGGCCGACGGCCGGGATCGCCAGCACGATCAGGAAAAGCAGGAGAAGCCGACGCACGAACCTTCGGATGGGCTGGCCGGATGCCATCGGTCAGGCCGCGGCTTTGCGGGCGTCGGGCGTCGATAAGCCGCCGCCCGGTGCGTTCCGAATCGGCGACGAAAGATCTGCGACTGCCATAAGGCAGACGTTGCATTGCATGATGGCCCCTCCACCACAGCCTTGTTAGCCCAGGCACGCCTGCAGCGGAAGCCGCATCGAAGGCAAAAGAAAACCCGGCCGCCGGGCCGGGTTTCCAAGGGCGAAGTCGCCGTCGCAGTCTTAGTAGACCATGAAGCGATACACGTAGACGGGCGTGCCCTTGTCCCCGGTGGCCTCGTGGTCCGCCGCCTGATCGGTCTCGGCGGCCTCTTGCTGGACGTTGGAATCGTCGTTCGACTTGTTGGTCGAGGCGGTCGTCGTCTGGTCGATCTTGTCAGTCCTGGGCGGACTGATACTCGTTCTCGTCGATCGAGCCGGAACCGTCCTTGTCCATCTTGTCGAATTCGGCGTTGGCCGACCTCTGGTCGCGCTTGGTCGAGACGGTGCCCTGGGCCCATTCGTCCGGGCTCAGCTTGTTGTCGCCATTCTTGTCGAGGGCCGAGAAGTTGATCGCGGCGCGGGCCGCGGCCTCGTCCTGCGACATGTTCTTCGTGCCGTTGGCGTCCTTCGCCTGATCGGGCGTCAGCCAGACATAGCGGCGCAGAACCACGAACGGCTGCGCGTTGGCGTTGCTGCTACCTTCGGCATCCTGCATCGCCTGGTGATGAAATGTGGCAGCGCAAGCGTTACGACGCGCAACGGTCAGTGCCGCGGTATCGCTCTGTTTCAGCTCTCGAGCTTCGAGCCGGAAATCCGGAGGCGCGGAGCTCCGTCCCCGCGGAATCCTCGAGCAGCTTCACGATCATCGTCGACCAGGCGTTGCCGCCGTAGGCTTCCTTGCCATGCTCGAAGATCGACTTCACCTGCTGCGCCAGATCGAGCTGAACGCCGCCTTCCGATGCCATCTGCATGGCGAAGCCCAGGTCCTTCAGCGCCAGGTCCATGGTGAAGCCGATATCGTAGCTGCCGTTGAGCACGAGCTGGCTTTCCGTCTCATGGACGAAGCTGGTGCCCGAGGATGCGCAGATGGCGTGATAGGCCTGCGCGAGGTCCAGCCCGCCCTTCTTTGCCAGCATCAGCGCTTCGCCGGCGGCGACAAGATGGATGAAGGCCAGCATGTTGGTGATGACCTTTATCACCGCCGCCGACCCGATCGGCCCCATGTGGAAGACCCGCGCGCACATCGCGTCGATCGCCGGGCGGTGGCGTTGCAAGAGGTTGGCGTCGCCGCCGACGAGCGCCGTGATTGCGCCGCTCGTGGCCAGGTGCACACCGCCGGTCACCGGACACTCCAGCGTGCGCGCACCACGCGCGGCGGCGATTTCGGCCAGCCGGACGATCTCGTCGCGCCCGTTGGTCGACATCTCGATCCATGTGCCGCCCTCCGCCAGACCTTCCAGCAGCCCGTCGGGGCCGGCGAGGACTGCTTCGCTGACGGCGGGCGAGGGGAGGCAGGTTATTGCATTGCCTGCACGGCGAGCGGCCTCCGCCGGGCTCGTCGCGGCGGTCGCGCCGCGAACTACCAGCCTTTCCACCGGCTCGTGCCTGGTGTCGCAGACGAACACTTCGAAGCCGTGGCGCAGCAGGCTGCCGGCCAGCGCCTCGCCGAGATGGCCGAGCCCGACGAAGGCGTAGGCGGGTTTCCGGCCTGCTGCGGCTTCGCTCATGGCAGCAGCGGGTCCGGCGCCATCTGCAGGTGCAGCGGACCGCCGGTCCAGGGATTGGCAAGGGCCACGTCCTCGTCGATCTCGACACCGAGGCCCGGTTCGGTGGACGGGATGACATAGCCATCCTGCCACTCGATCTTCTTCTTCAGCAGTTCGGCGTGGAAGCCATCCCAGGTCTTGATCGATTCGAGAATCAGGAAATTGGGCAGGCTGAGCGCAAGCTGGATGTTGGCGGCGGCCACGACGGGGCCGCAATAGCAGTGGGGCGCCACCTGGATCTGGAAGGCCTCCGCCATGGCCGCGATCTTGCGGGTCTCCAGAATGCCGCCCGAGCGCCCGAGATCCGGCTGCAGGATCGCCGCGGCGCGGTTCTCGATGATGCGGGCGAACTCCCATTTCGTCGTCAGGCGCTCGCCGGTCGCCACGGGAATGCTGGTGCCGCGGGCGACCTGCGCCATCACCTCCGGCATGTCCGGCGGCACCGGCTCCTCGAACCAGAGCGGATCATAGGGTTCGATCGCGCGTGCCATCCTCAGCGCGCCCGAAGCGGTGAACTGGCCGTGGGTGCCGAAAAGGATGTCGGCCCTCGTCCCGACCGCCTCGCGGATAGCCTTGAGCATGCGGGCCGACAGGTCGATGTCTGCAAGCCGTGGCTGATGCCCGTCATAGGCGGTGTAGGGCCCGGCGGGGTCCAGCTTCACCGCGGTAAAGCCCTGGCGGACATATTCCAGCGCGCATTCCGCCGCGAGATCGGGGTCGTTGTAGACGTTCCGGTCGGCGTCGTCGGCTTCGTCGGGATAGACCGAGCCGGTCTGCGGATAGAGGTAGGTGTAGGAACGCAGCGTCTCGTGCACCCTGCCGCCGAGCAGCATGTGAACCGGCTTGTCCGCTTCCTTGCCGATGATGTCCCAGCAGGCCATCTCCAGCGCCGACACGCAGCCCATCATGGTCACGTCCGGGCGCTGGGTGAAGCCGGAGGAATAGGCGCGGCGGAAGAACGCCTCGACATGGTGCGGATCGCGGCCGACCAGGTAGCGCTCGGCACAGTCCTCGATCATTCGTGCCGTCACCAGAGGCCCGAAGCTGGCGTTGTAGGACTCGCCCCAGCCGACGACACCGCCGTCGGTGACCAGCTTGACGAAGATGAAGTAGCGCCCGCCGATCTGCGGCGGCGGGTTGGCGACGACGAAGGTGGAAACGTCGGTGATCTTCATGGGACTCTTGCGCTTTTTCGGATGGCGGATTGTGAAGCGTGAAAGATGGGCAGCGCACTCTGTCCGTGTGCGCGGCCGACGGCCGGCGCCTGTTGTCTCCCGTCTAGAAGACGATGACGTTCCTGAGCGCGCGTCCTTCCTTCACGCCGGCGATCGCCTCGTTGATCTGGTCGAGACGGTAGCGGCCGCTGATCAATTCGTCGAGTTTCAGGCGACCGGCCCGGTAGTGCTCGATGAGGTCCGGAATGTCGCGGGAGATGTGGCTTTCGCCCATCTTGGAGCCGAGGATCTTCTGGTTCCACGCCGCCATCGTGCCGGGATCGTATTCCGCCATGACGCCCGAAGGCGGCATGCCGACGATCACCACCGACCCGTTGCGGGTGATGTATCTGAACGCGCTGTCGAATGCAGCCTTGGCACCGACGGTGACGAAGACGAAGTCGACGCCGCGCCCGCCGGTCAGTTCCGAGATCGTCGCGGCGACGTCCTGCGATGCCGGGTCCAGCGTGTGGGTGGCGCCGAAGCCACGCGCGGCCCTGAGCTTGTCGGCCGACAGGTCGACCGCGACGATGGTTGCCGCGCCCGCGATGGCGGCTGCCTGGATGCTGTTCAGGCCGACGCCGCCGCAGCCGATCACCGCAACGTGCTGGCCGGGCCGAACCCTGGCCGTGTTGGTCACCGCGCCATAGCCGGTGATGACCCCGCAGGCCAGCAGCGAGGCGACGTCGAAGGCGATGTCGGGATCGACCACGACCATCTGGCTTTCGTGCACCACGACCTTTTCGGCGAAGGCGCCGGTGCGCATCGCCTGCCACAGCGGCTCGCCATCAGCCGAGGAGAGCGGCCCGTTGGTGTCGAGCGGGAACACCTCCTCGCACATGACGCGGCTGCCGTGCTGGCAGTAGTGGCAGTGCCCGCATGAGCGGATCAGCGTGACGACCACGTGATCTCCCACGTGCACGCCCTGCACGCCCTCGCCGACTTCGGTCACGACGCCCGCCGCCTCGTGGCCGTAGATCGCCGGCAGGTCGCCGCCCCACGCGCCCTCGGCGTAGGAAATGTCGGAGTGGCAGATGGCGCAGGCCTTCACGTCGACCGCCACCTCGCCGCGGCCGGGAGATGCGATCTCGATATCCTCGATCGTGAGTGGGCTGCCGAATTCGCGGCAGACGGCGGCTTTGATCGTGGTCACTGGAGGGCCTCTTCGGTGGGATGGGCGGAGCTTATGGCGCGCTGCGGAGAGCGCGCGCCGGAATCACGACACTGCGCGTCGGGTTTGCGGCAAATTTTCGCCCGCGCCCGCCGCGTTGACCGAAGCGCGCCCGCAGGCTACGCCAGGTCCATGACAGCCGTGCCGGAGAGCGAAATGACCGACCTGCCCGCCGCGCCGCGCGGCGATCTCACGCTGCGGACGCTGGCCATGCCCGCGGACGCCAACGCGGCCGCCGACATCTTCGGCGGCTGGGTCATGGCGCAAATGGATCTCGCCTGCGGCATTCGCGCCGCCGAGCGCGCCAAGGGCAGGGTGGTGACGGCGGCCGTGCGGGAGATGTCGTTCGCCAAGGCGATGAAAATCGGCGACACGCTGTGCATCTATATCGAAATCAGCCGCATCGGCCGGACCTCGATGACGCTCCAGGTCGAGGCATGGGCGCAACGCTACCTGTCCGATCTGATGGAAAAGGTGACGCACGCCGAGTTCATCATGGTCGCGCTCGACCATGAGGGAAAGCCGAAGCCCATCCCGGCCGAAGGCTGACAGGGCTTCCGGGCGGCTGTTCTCAATTTGAGAACAGAATCGCTCTCCGTTCATCTATTCTGTGAACACTGCGTCAAAATCTGACCCGCTTCCGAACCGGCGCCGCGGGGCCTAACTCTCGTTGTGCGGCGCAGCGTGCGCCACCGGCGCTTCACGCGCCTGACCGAGTTTCGGAAAGGAAGCACAATGGCCAAACCCAAGATTGGACTCATCATCGGCAGCACGCGGCAGGGCCGCTTCGCCGATCATCCCGCTTCGTGGATCGCCGAGAAGGTGAAGGAGCGCGGCGACATGGACATCGAAGTGCTCGACCTGCGCGATTATCCGATGCCCTTCTTCGACGAGCCGGCGTCGCCGGCCTGGGTGCCCTCGAAGGACGAGACGGCGCAGAAATGGCAGGCCAAGCTCGATGAGCTCGATGGGTTCATCTTCACCGTCGCCGAATACAACCGCGCGCCGACCGGCGTGCTGAAGAACGCGCTCGACTACGCCTATCCGCAGTGGAACAACAAGCCTGTGGCGTTCGTGGGCTACGGAAGTGCGGGCGGTGCGCGCGCCGTCGAACAGCTCCGGCTGATCGCCGTCGAGTTGCAGATGGCGCCGATCCGGTCCGGCGTGCACATCCAGTGGGCCGACTACATGCCGGTCGCCAAGGGCGAGAAGAAGCTCGGCGAGCTCCAGCATCTCAACGATACCGCCGTTACGATGCTCGACCAGCTTGCCTGGTGGGCGAAGGCACTGAAGACCGCTCGCGACGCGGACAAGGCCCAGAGCAAGGCCGCCTGAGACCGGGCGGCGCATCCTCCCAAGGACTTGCAGGGGCGGCAGTGATGCCGCCCCTTTTTCATTTGCCGATCCGCCGTTCGCGGCGGCTGGTGGGCAGTCTCTGCGCCAGCACCTTGTCGATGCGGCGTCCGTCCATGTCGACCACCTCGAACCGCCAGCCGAGCGTATCGACATGGTCGCCGGTGTCGGGGAGCCGGTGCATGCGCGACAACACGAAGCCGGCGACAGTGTCGTAGTCGTGCTTGTGCGGCAGGGTGAGGCCGAGGAGCTCGGCCATCGCCTCGGCGCGGAGATAGCCCGACAGCAACCAGGAGCCGTCGTCGCGCTGCGTCGCCGGCGGCTCGTCGTCGCCGAGATCGGAACGGAACGCTCCGGCGATCGCCTCCAGCATGTCGGCCGGGGTGACCAGCCCCTCGAAATGCCCGTACTCGTCATGGACGAGGGCCATCGGCACCTCCGCGTTCTGGAGCGTGCCGAGAACGTCGAGCGCATTGGCGTTGTCATGAACGGTAGGCGCCGGCACCACGAAATCGTGTGCCTCGAAGCTCTTTCGCGAAAGCATGGCGGCAAGGATGTCGCGGGTCTTGACCACGCCGACCAGTTCGTCGAGGGAACCCTTGCCCGCGGGAAGGCGGGTGTGCGGTGTCGCGGCGAGGAGCTTGCGCATCGTCGCTCGCTCGGTCGACAGGTCGAGCCACTCGACTTCGCCTCGCGGCGTCATGATCGAACGCACCTGCCGGTCGGCGAGCTTCATGACGCCGGTGATCATGCGCCGTTCGTCCGACTGTATGGTGCCGACGTGTTCCGCCTCCTGGATGAGCGAGCGGATTTCCTCGTCGGTGATCTTGTGGCGCGTCTCGCCGGTCTGGCCGAGCAACAGCAGGACGCCTTCGCCCGAGACGTCCAGCAGCCACACCAAGGGCGCGGCGACCCTGGCCAACAGCGTCATCGCCGGCGCGACCATGGCGGCAATGCGCTCGGGCTGGCGCAGCGCCAGCTGCTTCGGCACCAGCTCTCCGACGATCAGCGAGACATAGGTAATGACGGCGACGACGATGCCGACGCCCGCGGGATGCGCGATGCTCTGGTCAACACCCAACGACAGCAGCCACTCGCCCAGCCGCGCTCCGAGCGTGGCGCCGGAAAATGCGCCCGACAGCACGGCGACGAGCGTGATGCCGCTTTGCACGGTCGAAAGGAAGCGGCCCGGGTCGGCGGCGAGTTCGAGCGCCCGGCCTGCTCCGCCGACACCCTGTTCGCGCATCGCTTTCAGCCTGGCCGGCCGCGATGACACGACTGCCAGCTCCGACATGGCGAGCACGCCATTGAGCAGGATCAGGACGACGACGATGGCGATTTGCAGAACGAGCATACGCCGCCTCTTAGCATTCGAGACCAGGCGCGGCGACGGGCAATCGCCGCCGGGTCGTCAGCGGCAGGCGACGTAGCCGTTCTTGCGCGGCATGATATCGAAGTGGAAGTGGTTGGCGTGGTCGGCGTTGTAGCCGGGGCCGAGCACGGTGGAGAAATACTCGCAGCCGCCGGCGCGAACGTTGTTGAGCAGGCTCTTCTGGCGGAAATTGAAGAAGCCTGGCTTGCGAACGTCGATCTCCTTGCCGCTGTTCAAGTCGATCGACATGACGTCGATAGCATTGCCCTTCGAATGCTGCGACGGCGTGCCGGTTCCGGCGATGCGGCGGCAGGAATAGCTCGACCCCTGGTGGATCGTCTTGATCCCGGAGAAGAAGCGGGTGCGCGCCGTCGGCGCCAGTTCCTTCTTCGTCCACAGCGCGAAGGTCGCGGCCATCTCGCAGCTCAACGTCGCGGCCGGCTTGATCTCGATGCCGCCCGAAAGTGCCGAGACCTTCACCGGGTGTTCGATGCCGCAATAGGCTCCGTCGCTGATCGGCGGCAGGTCCTCGTAGGTAACGCCCAGCCGCTTCAGTTCCTTGCGGCAGTCGACCTCGTCCGCGGGCATGGTCGGCTGCGAGAACGGCGCGGTGAAGCGCGGGTAGCCGGCGACGAACTCGCTGGAGGGAACCGGGCGCGACATCGCGGCGACGGCCGAAGTGTGCGTGCCGACGTCGACCTCGGGCTTGAGCGACAGAACGCCGCTGGCCGTGCAGGCCGAAACCAGCGCGCCACAGAGCGCGAGAGCCGCCGTCTGCCGGGTGCGGCGACCGAATGCCGGGTTGGAACGCATGAACCTGTCCTTTCCAGTCGGCGGAAAGGATAGGTGCAATCGGTAAAGGAATGCTCAGCGAGGGATTTACCTCCTGGCAGCAGAAGATCTTTTCAGCGGCAATAGGTGGAGGCGTTGTGACGTTCCTCGAGATCGAAATGGAAGTGCAGGCTGTGATCGGGGTCGGTGCCGGGGCCAAGAACGGTCGTAAAAGGGCCGCAGGCGGCGTCGCGCACCTCGCCAAGAAACTTCTGTTCCGGCGTGCCGGATGACCCGGCCTTGACCTCGATGCTGCGTCCGTCGGCGAGCGTGAACGAGGCGATGTCGATGGCGTTGCCGAGCGCATGCTCGGAGAGTTTGTGGGTGCCGTGGCGCGGGCGGCAGACGAAAGCCGAGACCTGATTGATCCGGGCAACGCGCGAGCCGAGTTCGTCGTGGGCGTCGGGTGCTGCCTCGTCGCGCATGAAATGCGCGAGCGTTTCCGCCGTTTCGCATTTGAGCGAGTGCTTCAGGGGCGATCGTCACCCCCTTGGTGAGCCTCGTCACCACGATCGGATGGTCGATCTCGCAGCCGAGCGGGTCGGAGATCGGATCGGCTTCGCGGAATTTCGCGCCCAGCGCGGTCAGTTCCGCGCGGCAGGCGATCTCGTCGGGCGGCAACTCGTTCGACGCCAACGATGCGGCCTCGACGGGGCCGGGCTGTGCCGCCGCGGGTGAGGGCTTGGCGCCTTCGTAAGCGGGGCGCGGGGAGGGGACCGGCGGATCATCCGCAGGGATTTCGGCGGGCGTGGAGGGAAGTTTCGCCAAGCACGGGTGGCGCCTTCTCCGGTTGAGCCGGTCGGCGGAGCGGGGGCGGCGACATCGTGTCCGGGAGATCGAGACGCGCGGCCAACGCCTCGGCGGCAAGAGTGCCGAGGAAGCCTGCCGCCAGGATTTTGATTGCCGTCTTCACACAGTCGAAGATGGTGCTCCCGGCCGGAGGCTCAAGCCTTGTAGCGCCTCAATCGCTTGATCACGATGCGCTGCGAGAGGTGCAGCATCGTGATGAAACGGGGCGGGGGGCGAGAACTCAATTGCCGCCACCGGTCGATCGAGGGATCTCGCGGCGGCGTCAGCCTGCCTTCGGCACGCCGGCCGGCTCGAACTTAGGAATCGGCAGTCCACGCTTTCGGAAAAGCTCGGCAACGCCGCCCTCGATCGCCCGGCAGCCGCAATTTCTCGCGTGCTCGGTGTGCCAGGTGATGCGCTCGTCCTCGCTGGCATTCTTCGGCATCGGATGCGCCAGATGCCATTCGCGATTGATCTTGCCCATCAGGTCCTCCAGCCAGCTTGCAAGCTGACCATTGGCCCTACGCTCGCTATCCGCCTTGTGCAGGATCAAACCGGCAACCGCGGTTGCCCCGCTACTGGCCGCGCACGCAGGAGAGGTCGCCTTCCTCGCAGTCGAGGTTTTCGGCGAGATCGGCGGTGCGCTCCTCGGTCATATCGGTGAGGCAGCCGGCCAAGATCGTGGCGTGGATCGTGCCGCCCTCGCTGTCGGAGGAACGGAAGGTGCACTCTGCGTCGCGGAACTTGATCCACGCCTGCTGGGCGGTTTTGAGCAGGTCCTTGGCCTTCTCGTTGTCGCCCAGGTGGTCCATGACCTGCTTGTAGGTGTCGTTCAGGTCGGCGTCGGCCGCCTCGTACATCTGGCCTGCGCAGTCGTTGATCTCGGTCTGCGTCTGGGCGTTGTCGCAATCGAGTGCGAACGCCGCTCCCGGAGCGGCGAACAGGGCAACGAAAAACGCCGCCGCAGCTAGAACTTTCATGTTTCTGCCTCCGGATCACACCCTTGTCATTGTCCCGACCGCCGCCGGCTTGTCCAGCCCGGCAGGCGAAGTGTCAGCAGAAATCGGGTGGCGGCTGTTCACGCTTCGTGCCAGAGCCGGTTCATGCTATTGGTGCTGACCGTCAGCGAAAAGGAATCCTGCCGATGTCGCGCGGCTGTTTTGTCTTCGACACCACGCTGGGCTACGTGGGCATCGCCTGGACGAAGGCAGGCCTTTGCCGTCTCGTGCTGCCGGAGAGAAGCCGTGAGGCGGTCAGGACACGCCTGGCGAAAGCCGCGCCCGGATTCGATTACGCCGAGCCGTCGGGGTCGATCGCCGGGCTGGTCGGCCAAATTCGTAGCTATGCCGACGGCAATCCCGAAAACTTCTCCGCGATTCGGCTCGACCTCGATGGGCGTTGAACCATTTCGTCGGGCGATCTACGCAGCGGCGCTCAAGCTTGGCCACGGGGAACTCGTCACCTACGGCGAACTCGCCGACCGCGCCGGCTTTCCGGGGATGGCGCGGGAAACAGGCACCGCGCTCGGCCGCAATCCGGTCCCGCTGGTCGTGCCCTGCCATCGCATAGTCGCCGCCGGCGGCAAGATCGGCGGGTTCTCCGCACCTGGCGGCGCGGTCACCAAGCAGCGGCTACTCGCCCACGAGCGGGCGCGACACGCGTCCACAGGTTCCGCACAAGCTTCGTTCGCTTTCTAGTCCGCAGGGGTTGCGGTAGCCGCTCAAGGCTTCATTGTTGATGGTGGCGATTCGTTCGCTCCCCGCCACGGGCAGCGTCCGAGTTTCCGTCCGTGGGGTTTGTCCCGTCCGGCGTGTGCCTGCCCGTATTCGTGCGCGTTCGTTTGCACGCAAAAGCGACAAGCATTCGAATGGGGGGCCGACGAATGCAGACACTCCAGGACGACTGCGTCAAGCGGCGGCTGACGGAACGTGCCGATATCATCATGGCCGTGGATTTCCTGAAGGTGCGCGGTCTCGACGAAGATGGCATCGTCATCCAGTTGACCCGGCTTTATTACGTCGACATCGACATCCTCAACGCGGTGCTGGCCGGAGACAGGTTCGGGTTCGAAGCCGAAGTGGCAGCGGGACACGCGACCAGGCGTGGTCGAGAGGGCGAATCGACCGGACGTCCGTCGCGAGAACCCCTTCGCGCCGTCGCCTGAGGCCGGTCCGGCAGCGTCAGATGCGCCGGCCGGTGCCCGCGTCGAACAGATGCGCCATGCCGGCATCGATCGCCAGCGGCAACACCTGGCCGGGAGCAACCTCCTGGGCGCCGGGGAGCCTGACCACCAGTTCGGACGAATTGCCCTTGGCTCCGGCAAGATGCCCGTGCGCGAGTGTGTCGGCGCCCAGTGTCTCCACAGCGGCCACTGACAGTTTGAGATCGGCGTTGGGTTCGGAAACCAGCGTCAGGTGCTCCGGCCGCACACCGAGCAGAAGCTTTCGCCCGGGTTCGGGGAAATGCGTGTCGCGCGGCTTCACCATCGAGCCGCCTTCGAGCATCAGCCCCTTGCCGGGCGCGCCGGCCTCCACCGGGAACATGTTCATGGCCGGCGATCCGATGAAGCCGGCCACGAACGTCGTCTGGGGCCGCTTGTAGACCTCGATCGGCGTGTCGACCTGCTCGGCCACGCCCTGGTTCATCACCACGAGCCGGTCGGCCAACGTCATCGCCTCGACCTGGTCGTGGGTGACATAGAGCGACGTGGTGCCGACCTGACGCTGCATCTGCTTGATCTCGAGGCGCATCTGGACCCGCAGCTTGGCGTCGAGATTGGAGAGCGGCTCGTCGAACAGGAAGGCGGCGGGATCGCGCACCAGCGCCCGTCCCATGGCGACGCGCTGGCGCTGTCCGCCGGAGAGTTGGCGCGGCTTGCGGTCGAGATAGGGCTCAAGCTGCAGCATGGCGGCGGCCTTGTCGACCTGCTCGCGTATCCGCTCCTTCGACATGCCCTGGATCTTCAGGCCGTAGGCCATGTTGTTGAAGACCGTCATATGCGGGTAGAGCGCGTAGTTCTGGAAGACCATGGCGATGTCGCGCTCGCGCGGCTCGAGCTTGTTGACGACCTTGCCGCCGATCTCGATCTCGCCAGCGGTGATAGGTTCAAGTCCGGCCACCATCCGCAGAAGCGTCGACTTTCCGCAGCCGGACGGACCGACGATGACGATGAACTCGCCGTCCGCGACGTCGATGCTCACCCCGTGGATGACTTCGGTCGCGCCATAGTTCTTTCGCACGTCCCGAATGGAGATTCCGGCCATCTGGCGCCCCGCCTTCTATTTCTCTGTCTCGACCAGACCCTTGACGAACAGCCGCTGCATGGCGACCACGACGATCACCGGCGGCAGCATTGCCAGCACCGCGGTCGCCATCACGACATTCCATTGAGGGATGGCGTCGGCGACGTCGGCCATGCGCTTGATGGCCATGACGACGGTGTAATGGTCCTTGTCGGTGGTGATCATCAGCGGCCAGAGATACTGGTTCCAGCCGTAGATGAAGAGAATGACGAACAGCGCCGCCATGTTGGTGCGCGACAGCGGCAGGAGGATGTCGCGGAAGAAGCGCATCGGTCCGGCTCCGTCGACGCGCGCCGCCTCCATCAGCTCGTCCGGCACGGTCAGGAAGAACTGGCGGAACAGGAAGGTCGCGGTGGCCGAGGCGATCAGCGGGATCGACAGTCCGGCGTATGTGTTGAGCATACCGAGATCGGAGACGACCTTGAAGGTCGGCAGGATGCGCACCTCGACGGGAAGCATCAGAGTGATGAAGATCAGCCAGAAAGCCAGCGTCCGGAACGGGAAACCGGAAATAGACGATTGCGAAGGCCGAGATGATCGAGATCGCGATCTTGCCGATGGCGATGGACAGGGCCATTACCAGGCTGTTGAACATCATCGTGCCGATCGGCGGCGCGCCGGACGTCGAGATGCCCGAAATCAGCACCTGCTTGTAGTTCTCGATCATGTGCGGCCCGGGCAGCAGCGGCACGATGCCCGAATAGAAGTCGTTTGGACCGTGCGTCGATGCGATCAGCGCGATGTAGACGGGCAGCGCGACGACGATGACGCCGGCGATCAGCACGAGGTGCGAGAAGAAATTCAGCCAGGGACGGTTCTCGATCATGGCCGCCTCAATACTGCACGTTGCGTTCGATCCAGCGGAACTGGACCACGGTGAGCGTGATCACGATCGCCATCAGCACCACCGACTGCGCAGCCGACGAGCCGATGTCGAGGCTGATGAAGCCGTCCTCGAACACCTTGTAGACGAGGATGTTGGTCGCCTGCGCGGGGCCGCCCTGGGTGGTGGCGTGGATCACCGCGAATGTGTCGAACATCGCGTAGACGATGTTGACGACGAGCAGGAAGAACGTGGTCGGCGACAGCAGCGGGAAGACGATGGTGAAGAAGCGCTTGAACGGGCCGGCGCCGTCGATCGCCGCCGCCTCGATCATCGAGTGCGGGATCGCCTTCAGCCCCGCGACGAAGAACAGGAAATTGTAGGAAATCTGCTTCCAGGCGGCGGCGATGATCACAAGGATCATGGCGTCGAAACCCGACAGCCCGTGATTCCAGTCGTAGCCGACCTGATCGAGCAGATAGGGCAGGATGCCGATGGTCGGATTGAACATGAACCACCACATGATGCCGGCCACCGCGGGCGCCACCGCATAAGGCCAGACCAGCAGCGTGGTGTAGACCTGCGACGTCCTGAACGTCCGCTCCACGGCCAGCGCGAGCACCAGCGCCGAAACCAGCGACAGCACCGCCACGCCGACGGCGAAGACCAGCGTCACGCGTAGCGAGTTGTGGTACTGCGGATCGGCGAAGAGGCTGGTGTAGTTCTCGAACCAGACGAACTGCGTCTTCAGCCCGAACGGGTCCTCGCGCTGGAAGGACTGCCGCACCGCCTGGGCCGCGGGCCACAGGAAGAAGATCACCGTCACCGCCATCTGCGGCAGGATCAGCGCATAGGGCAGCCAGTGGCTGCCGAAGACGGTTCGCTTGGTCTGCATCGATCCGGCTCTGCCAGTAAGACCGGGGCCCGCGCGAACGCGGGCCCCTTAGCTATTGACGCGCTATTCGTTCGTCTTCTGGAAGTCGCGGAGCAGCTCGTTGCCGCGCTTGTCGACATTGTCGAGCGCGGTCTGGGCATCCTCGTCACCGGCGAGCATCTTCTGGAATTCCTCGTCGATGACATTGCGGATCTGCACGTAATTGCCGAAGCGCAGCCCCTTGGAATTCGGCGTCGGCGGATTGAGGGTGATTTCCTTGATGGCCACGTCGGTGCCGGGGTTCTTGGCGTAGTAGCCCTGCTGCTGGCCCAGCTCGTAGGCCGCCTTGGTGATCGGCAGGTAGCCGGAGAACTGGTGCCAGTCTGCCTGGACCTCAGGCGAGGACAGATAGCTGAAGAACTTCGCCACGCCCTTGTATTCTTCTTCCGGGCGTCCCTTGAGCACCCACAGTGTGGCGCCGCCGATGATGGTGTTCTGCGGCGCGCCGTCGACGTCCTCGTAGTAGGGAAGCATGCCGTAGCCGACCTCGAAGTCCTTGGCATTGGCGACGACACCGGCCCGCGATGCGGACGAGTTCATGTACATCGCGCATTCCTGGCTGTAGAACTTCGGCGGAGCATCGTTGCCGCCGACCGGACCGCCATACTGGAACACGCCGGACTTCTGCCAGTCGGCGAGGTTAGCCCAGTGCTTCACGAGCGGCTGGTCCTTGCCGAACTCGAGCTCGGTGTCGAGACCGCCGAAGCCGTTCTCCTCCGTGCCGATCGGCTGGTTGTGCCAGGCCGAGAAGTTCTCCGTCTGCACCCAGCTGATCCAGCCGCTGGTGAAGCCGCACTTGGCCGCGCCGGAGTCCATGATCTTCTTGGCGTCGTCGGCCAGCTCGCCCCAGGTCTTCGGCGGCTGCTCGGGGTCGAGGCCTGCCTTCTTGAAGACGTCCTTGTTGTAATAGAGGATCGGCGTCGAGGAGTTGAACGGCATCGACAGCATGTTGCCGTCAGTGTCGGTGTAGTAGCCGACGACGGCCGACAGGAAGGCGTCGGGATCGAACGGCTCGCCCGCGTCCTTCATGAGCTGGTAGACGGGGTAGACGGCGCCCTTGGCTGCCATCATCGTGCCGGTGCCCACCTCGAAAACCTGGACGACGGCCGGCTGCTGGTGGGCGCGAAACGCTGCGATCGCCGCCGTCATCGTCTCCGCGTAGGATCCCTTGTAGGTTGGGACCACCTCGTATTCGTCCTGGCTCTTGTTGAAGCCGGCGACGATCTCTTCCAGCTTCTGGCCGAGCTCGCCGCCCATGGCATGCCACCATTCGATCTTGGTCTGGGCATGGGCGGCCAGCGGAAAGGAAAGCGCGGCGGACAACGCCGCCAGCATGATGGTGCTGCGTTTCATCTTTGTCTCCCTGATGCGTTCCGCCCGGCGGACGGAACCTCTCCTTATTGGACCGGCAGTATTACGCTCGCATGACAACGGCTCTGAAGCCGGCAAACGCCAACAGCGGTCGTCCAGAGGTTCGGGCGGTTGCCGATGGCAGTCAAGCGGAACGTTTAGGGACCGGCTGCGAGACAGCTAGCCGCCAGGCTGCTTTCGGCGGCCGGGCATCGGCAAAACGCAGGGGCAGCCGGCTGTTGATGAGCCGGCTACTGCCGTCGGCGGGTCCGGTTTTTGTCGTGGAAAAAAATTCTAGGCGCGGCCGAACAGCGGAATGATTTCTGCCGTGCGGTGGTAGATTTGCGCCAGCGGAACCGGCGTTTCGTCGAAAAACGCGCCGGCCAGCGCGGGTCGCGCGAGGAAATGGCCCTGCAGTAGATCCGCGCCGGTCTCGAGCGCCACTTCCAGATGCTCCGGGGTCTCGATCCCCTGCACGAGTACTTCGGCGCCGTCTGTCGCGAAGCTGCGAAACAAGCGCGCAAAGAAGCTGGGACGCTCCTCCGGAGGCCGAGATGCGACGGAACCACCTGCCGTCGATCTTGACGACGTCGGGCGCCAGTGCGCGCATGCGCTGCAGGTCGGGCTCTCCCGCGCCGAAATCGTCGATGGCAATGGAAAACCCCGCCTCGCGCACCTGTTCGGCCAGCTTCAGCTCGGCATCGGGATCGATGCTGGTGCTGCCGACGATCTCGGCCACGACCATCGAAGGATCGAGCGCCACTTCACTCGAGAAGGCTGGCGACCGCGGCGATGTCGGCCTGCGGTGTCGTCGCCGCCCCCGGCCGCCTCCCAGTTGAAGAAGAGGCGCAATCCACCGACGCCGATATTGGGATAGTTGCAGATATGGAGCCGGCGAAGCAGGCGTCGTGCCTCCCCGCGTTCGCTGGCCGTCAGTCGGTCGAGGAAGTCGCTGGCGGGGACCTGCCTGCCCTTTCGCAGCGGCCTCACCATGCCCTCGACGCCGCACGGTTCCAGCAGTTCTCCGCTGCACCGGAACACCGGCTGGAAAACCGTTTTCAGCACCAATTCGTCCCAGCGCGCGTACTCGATGCCGATCTCGTCGACGAGAAGGGTGCGGTCGGCCGGGAGCGTTGGCTGCATCGTCATTCGCCCGAAACTTCGAACATGGCCGCGTAGCGACCTTCGCGCATTTGACACCAAACCGGTTTTCAGTCGATGAATCGCCGGGAGAAATCCGCGGATCAGGTGTTGCGGCGGCCGAAGGTCCGTGCCGGGCGCTTGCGCGCAAGTGCCGGTTCGTCCGGTGTCGGGGCGCGGAACCCGGTTTCCACCCGCTTGGGCGGTTCCTGCGGCCCTGCGCCCGGCGAACACGGCGAAGCTGGTCGGCGCGAGCTCCGGCCTTGCGAGCACGAAGCCCTGCACCATCGAGGCGCCGGACTGCTCGGCGAGTTCGAGCTGCCAGTTTTCCTCGATGCCCTCGAAAACGGTCTCGATGCCGCGCGCCCGGAACTGGCTGACCATCGTCGACAGCAGCGCAACGCCCGGCCCGGAGGTCATCAGCCGGCTGATCCAGTGGGCATCGAACTTGACGATGTCCGGCTTCAGCTCGTTGATGCGCTGGATGCCGGATTCCTCGGCGCCGTAGTCGTCCACGGCAATACGGAAGCCGTGGGCGCGCAAGGCCTGCACGAACATATAGAGTTCGCTGTCCGACGAGGTCTTCTGCTCCGTCAGCTCGCACACGACGCGACGCGGGTCGATATCGGCTTCGTGCAGGACGAGCCGCATCTCGCGCAAGGCGTTGTCGGCGACCGAGCGTTCGCAGAACAGCGAGGGGTCGAAGTTGACGAAGATCGACGTTGACGGGTCGAGGCAGGCGCCGGCATTGAGCAGGTGGATGGTGCGCGAGAGCGTCTCCACGTGCAAACGGTCGGCGGCCGCAACCGACGCGAAGAAGGCGCCCGGCGATACCGGCTCGCCCTCCCGGAACGGGCGCAGCAATCCCTCGAACGCGGCAACGCTGAGTTTGCCGTCGGCGAAGGCGAAAATCGGCTGGAACGCCGTCTTCAGAATGTATCCGGCCCACACGCCAGCGGACGTGCCGTCTTCTTGCCGGACGATGTGGGCCATTCCGATGCTGCGCGACACGGGAACTCCGGTTTCGGCAGGTTTAGCTGCCACAAAATCCCACACGCGCTTTTATCGCCGGTTAACGGCATTCACTTGAAGCAAGCCGCCTGCTTTTCCTTGCGATTTATTGCGCGATGCGACATGAGAGGCCCGCCCACGAACGGGCGACCTGCACAAACGGAGATGATGTCGTCATGGCCTTTCTTGCCGATGCCCTGTCACGCGTGAAGCCCTCAGCCACGATTGCCGTGGCCCAGAAGGCGCGCGAGCTCAAAGCGGCCGGCCGAGACGTGATCGGCCTCGGTGCCGGCGAGCCCGATTTCGACACGCCGGACAACGTCAAGGAGGCGGCGATCGACGCGATCCGCCGCGGCGAGACCAAATACACGCCGGTGTCCGGCATCGTGCCGCTGCGCGAGGCGATCGCGTCCAAGTTCAAGCGCGAGAACAATCTCGACTACAGCCCGCAGCAGACGATCGTTTCCACCGGCGGCAAACAGGTGCTTTTCAACGCGCTGATGGCGACGCTCAACGCCGGCGACGAGGTGGTCATTCCGGCACCCTACTGGGTCAGCTATCCCGAGATGGTGGCGATCTGCGGCGGCACTTCGGTGTTTGCGCCGACGACCATCGAAAACGGGTTCAAGCTCACGCCGGAGGCGCTGGACAAGGCGATCACGCCGAAGACCAAATGGCTGATCATGAACTCGCCGTCCAACCCTTCGGGCGCGGCCTACACGGAAGACGAGCTGAAGGCGCTTGGCGAGGTGCTTCTCAAGCATCCGCACGTGTGGACGCTGACCGACGACATGTACGAGCACCTGACCTATGGCGACTTCGTGTTTCGCACGATCGCCGAGGTGGTGCCGGACCTCTACGACCGTGTCCTGACGATGAACGGCGTTTCCAAGGCTTATGCCATGACGGGCTGGCGCATCGGCTACGCGGCCGGTCCGCTTCAGCTGATCAAGGCGATGGACACCATCCAGGGTCAGCAGACCTCTGGTGCCTGCTCCATTGCCCAGTGGGCGGCGGTCGAGGCGCTCAACGGGCCGCAGGACTTCGTCACCCGGAACAAGGCGATCTTCCAGGGCCGCCGCGACCTCGTCGTGTCGATGCTCAACCAGGCCAACGGCATCAAGTGCCCGAGCCCGGAGGGAGCCTTCTACGTCTACCCGTCCTGCGAAGGGCTGATCGGCAAGAAGGCGCCGTCGGGCAACACGATCGACGGCGACGAGGCTTTCGTCACCGAGCTGCTGGAGGCGGAAGGCGTCGCGGTGGTGCACGGCGATGCGTTCGGGCTGAGCCCGAATTTCCGCATCTCCTACGCGACCTCGGAGGAGCTGCTGGAAGAGGCGTGCTCGCGCATCCAGCGCTTCACGGGCTCGCTGAGCTGACGGCGGCCTTTCGCCGGCCACGACCGAAGGGGCGCCTGCCGGCGCCCCTTCGCGTGCAACTTGCGTCATGATTGGGGCCGCCGCATAGTCGAGACGGGCGAGGGGCCCATGTCGACCGTGAGCCTTCTCTCCTCAAGAAATGGGAGGAAGTCATGGCTCAATGGAAGGCCCTTGCTGCGTCCATCGCATTCGTGTCCCTGACCGCGACAGGTGCGATCGCAGACCAGAAACCCATAGTGTTCGTCCACGGCGACAGCGATACCGCCGGCTTGTGGATGGTCCAGATGTGGCGCTTCGAATCGAACGGCTACCCGGCCGAACTGCTTCATGCTGTCGATCTCAAGCATCCTCAGGCACGTTCGGACAACGGGGTCCCGGAAGAGAACAGGTCCTCCACCACCGACGTCGCAAGTGAACTCGCCGGCGACGTCGCCAGAGTGCTGATCGATTCCAAGGCCGACAAGGTCGACCTTGTCGGCAATTCACGCGGCTGCCAGACGATCCGCAACTACCTGAAGAATGGCGGCGGAAAATACGTCGCGGACACGGCCGTGCTCGCCGGGTGCGTCCACCATGGTGTCTTCAACTTTCCCGGCGCCGCGCAGGGCTCCGAATACAATGGCATGGGCACCTTTCTGCAGCAGCTGAACTCCGGCTCCGAGGTCGAGGAGGGAGTAGACACGTTCACGATCCGCTCCGAGCGCTACGACCTCTACAACCAGCCGAAAGGCGACTTCATCGGGATGGCCGGCCAGGACATCGGTGGAACCTTCGAGGGACCGGAATTGAAGGGGGCAACCAACATCGTGCTTCCGGGGATCGTCGATCATCGCGGGACCGCCTATTCGCCGGAGGCCTTCAAGGTCATCTACAAGGCGATCACCGGCGAGGAGCCGGCCACCACCGACATCAAGCCCGAGGACGCGCCCGAGCTTTCGGGCATCGTCAGCGGTTTCGAAAACGGCTCGCCGACCAACCTGCCGGTGGCGGGCGCCAAGGTGACGATCTTCAAGACCAACGCCGACACGGGCGAACGTGAAGGCGATGCCGTCTATTCGACGACCGTCGCGGCGGACGGAAAATGGGGTCCTTTCTCGGCGGATCCCGCGCAGACCTATGAATTCGTGGTCGAGGCGGCCGGGCTGCCCACGCAGCACATTTATCGCTCGCCCTTCCCCCGCTCCTCCGATGTGGTCAACCTGCGCCTCTATCCCAAGGAGGGTGCCGAACTCGACGCAAAGTCGTCGGTCGGGATGATGCGGCCTCGCGGCTACATCGGCGCTGAGCGGGATAAAGTGACGTTCAACGATGAGCCCGCCGACGTGCCGCCGGGCGAGGTTCCGCATGTATGGAAGGTGTTCAAGACGCTCGACGACACCGAACCGCATACCGTTGTCGGGGCCGTGAACGGTGAGAAGATCGCTGCGCGCAGTTGGCCGAACGAAACCGACACGACGTGGATCGAACTCACGTACTAGCCGAATGCGGCGGCCGCTTCGCGGTCCGTCGTCCGTGACAGGCCCTGCCTGCCCAACTCACCGCCTTGTCGGGCGGAGGGCTCCTGTTCCGGTTGGCGACGCGTTCCTCTTGCCACGGTGCGAAACCCGTGGGACGATATTCCGCAAGGGCAGGAGGCGACCAAAAAACGCCCCGTCCGCGCGACGGCCGCAAGGCCGGCCGCCGCTCATGGGGAAACATGAGAGGAGGCCACTGTCATGGGAAAGCGCGCCGGAGACAGACGCACGGGACCGAAATGCATCGCCATTATCGGTCCCTTCGCCAGCGGCAAGACCACGCTGCTTGAAGCCATACTGGCGCGCACCGGCGCCATTCCGCGACAGAACACGGTCGCCTCGGGCGGCACGGTCGGCGACCACTCGGCTGAAGCGCGCGAGCACCAGATGAGCGTGGAGGCGAGCTTCGCCACCACCGAGTTCATGGGCGAGAGCCTGACATTCGTCGACTGCCCCGGCTCGATCGAGTTCGAGGCGGAGACCGACCCCGTGCTGGCGGCCTGCGATCTCGCGGTCGTGGTGGCCGAACCTGACGACAAGAAGATCCCGGCGCTTCAGCTCATCATGCGCAAGCTCGACGCGTTCGGTCTGCCGCGCATGCTGTTCCTCAACAAGATCGACCGCACCGCGGCCGGCGTGCGCGACACGCTGAAGATGCTGCAGCCTGCATCGGTGACGCCGCTGCTGCTGCGTCAGATCCCGCTCAGGAAGGACGGCATCATCGTCGGCTCGATCGATCTGGCGCTGGAGCGTGCCTACATCTACCGCGAGCACGCCGAGAGCGAGATCGCGGCGATTCCCGACGACGACAAGGCGCGCGAGATCGAGGCCCGCTTTTCCATGCTCGAGAAGCTCGCCGACCATGACGACAATCTCATGGAGCAGCTTCTGGAGGAGATCGAGCCGCCGGCCGACGCCGTGTTCGACGACCTCGCCGCCGATCTGCGCGACGGCAGCGTGACGCCGGTGCTGATCGGCGCGGCCGAGAAGGGCAATGGTGTTCTCAGGCTGTTGAAGGCGATCCGTCACGACGCGCCGGACGTCGCGGCGACGCGCGAGCGCCTCGGCGTGCCGAAGGGTGCCGGCACGGTCGCCCAGGTGATGAAGACGATACACACCTCGCACGGCGGCAAGCTGTCGGTGTCGCGCATCCTGCAGGGTTCGCTCTCCGACGCCACCGAACTGTGGGTGGCCGGCAACGGCCAGTCCAAGGTGTCGGGCCTCTACCGGATGCTCGGCAAGGACCAGTCCAAGCTGACTTCCGCCGGCGAGGGCGAGACGGTGGCGCTCGGCAAGCTCGACAATGTGGCCACCGGCGCAACCCTGTCCTCGACCAAGGAGGGCATCGAACCGCTCTTTGCGCTCGACAGGCCGCAGCCGGTCTTCGCGATCGCGCTCGCGTCGAAGGAGCGCAAGGACGAGGTGAAGCTGTCGACGGCGCTGCAGAGACTGGCCGAGGAGGATCCGTCGCTGACGCTGGAGCAGAACCAGGACACCGGCGAGACGGTGCTGTGGGGCCATGGCGAGATGCATCTGCGCGTCGCCGTCGAGCGGCTGGAGAGCAAGTACCAGATCGCCGCCGCCTCGCAGCCGCCGTCGATCCCCTACCGCGAGACGATCCGCAAGGGCACGACCCAGCGCGGTCGCCACAAAAAGCAGTCCGGCGGTCACGGCCAGTTCGGCGACGTGGTGCTGGACATCAAGCCGCTGCCGCGCGGCAGCGGGTTCGAGTTCACCGACACGATCACCGGCGGCGTCGTGCCCAAGCAGTACATCCCGTCGGTCGAGACCGGCGTTCGCGACTTCCTGAAATCCGGCCCGCTCGGCTTTCCCGTCGTGGACCTGGCGGTGAACCTTGCCGACGGCTCGTACCACAACGTCGATTCTTCCGACATGGCGTTCCAGATGGCGGCCAAGCTCGCCATGAAGGAGGGGCTTGCCGCCTGTTCGCCGGTGCTTCTGGAACCGGTGCTGAAAGTCGAGATCTACACGCCCTCCGACACGACGGCGAAGGTGACGGCGATCGTGCCGCAGCGGCGCGGTCAGATCCTCGGCTTCGATGCCCGACCGGGCTGGCCCGGCTGGGACGTCGTGGAGGCGATGATGCCGCAGGCCGAGATCGGCAGCCTGATCGTCGAACTACGCTCGGCGACGGCCGGCGTGGCGAGCTACCGTGCGCAGTTCGACCATATGGCGGAACTTACCGGCCGGCTTGCGGACGACGTGATGCAGCTTTCGGGCAGGGCGGCCTGAGCAACCGGATGGCGAATACTGGAAGCGAAGGCAAAAAAAAGCCGGATCTGGGAAGATCCGGCTAGTCATTGGAAGTGCCAATAAAGGCTAAACCTCCAGAGGGGAACACTCGACGGGCGCTAATGGGAGGAGGAACGCGCCCGGGAGATGACTTGGATATGGGCGCATGCTGCCCAAAAGACAAGCATTGGCTTTTGCATTGCACCCATGCAGAGAGCGCATAGGTGAGATCTCTGCCGCATTTCGTGCCATCTAGCCTGTTTCTGCGGCACCGGCTCAGCCCACAAGCCTGTGGATAACCGGTGGAGAACACGCCCAGGCGGTTGCGGGCGCGACCTCGATTCAGGAGCGGCGAATCAGTAGGACCAGCTTCGCGCTTTCGAGATCAGGAAGTCGCGGAACACCTGCAGCTTGACCTGCCCCTTCATGGTGTCGGGATAGCAGAAATAGGTGTCGAACGACGGCACCTCGGTTTCGGGCATGCAGCTGCACCAGGCCGGCGTCCTTGTCGACCATGTAATCGGGCAGCATGGCGATGCCGGCGCCGCGCTGCACGGCCAGCTTGACCGACAGGATGTTGTTGATCTGCAGCGCCGTGGTTCGCTTGGAGCCCTCGGGCCTGCCGGCCGTCTCCAGCCAGTTCATCTCGGCCAGATGCGCCGGCACGTGCTCGCCGAACGTGACGATGCGGTGCTTGTCGAGCTCCTCGATGGTGGACGGCTTGCCGTGCTTGTTGACGTAGGACGGCGAGGCGTAGACGTGGAAATGCACCGTGAACAGCTTGCGCTGGATCAGGTCCGGCTGCTGCGGCTGCCGCAGCCGGATGGCGCAGTCGGCCTGGCGCATGGTCAGGTCCAGTTCCTCGTTGGCCAGAACCAGATGCAGGTTGATGTCGGGATAGCGCTCGAGGAATTCCGGCAGGCGCTCGGTCAGCCAGCCGGAGCCGAGGCCGACGGTGGTGGTGACGCGCAGCTGCCCGGACGGACGGTCCTTGGCCTCCGTCAGCCGCAGCCGCACCGTCTCCAGCTGCATCAGCACGTCATGGGCGGTGCGGTAGAGGATCTCGCCCTGCTCGGTCAGCACCAGACCGCGCGCGTGCCGGTGAAACAGCGGCACGCCGACATCCTGCTCCAGCGCGCTGACCTGGCGCGAAATCGCAGACTGCGACAGGTGCAGCGTCTCGGCGGCGTGCGTGAACGAATGGGCCTCGGCGGCCGCATGGAACACACGCAGCTTGTCCCAATCCAGTGACATCTTGTTCCCCTCTGCGGATGGCCGTGGCCGCTTATTCCGCGGCTTCAACGGCCTCCTGATGCGTCGTCTCCAGCTCGGCGATGTATTTCTCCGCCTCGAGCGCGGCCATGCAGCCGAGCCCGGCTGCGGTGACCGCCTGCCGGTAGACGTCGTCGGTGACGTCGCCCGCCGCGAACACGCCGGGCACGTCGGTCCTGGTCGAATCGGGCGCCGTCCACAGATAGCCGTTGGGCTTCTGCTTCAGCTTGCCGACGAACAGTTCGACCGCCGGCGCATGGCCGATCGCGACGAAAACGCCGTCGACCGGCATGTCGGTGATCTCGCCGGTCTTGGTGTCGCGCAGGCGGATGCCGTTCACCGAGGGCGGCATCGGCGGCTTGCCGGGCGCGCCGACGATCTCCTCGACCGTCTTGTTCCACTCCACGGTGACGTTGTCGCGCGCGAACAGGCGCTCCTGCATGATGCGCTCGGCACGGAACTCGTCTCGACGATGGATGACGGTGACGTGGCGCGCGATATGGGAGAGGTAGAGCGCCTCCTCGACGGCCGAATTGCCGCCGCCGACCACGATCACGTCCTTGCCGCGATAGAAGAACCCGTCGCAGGTCGCGCAGGCCGACACGCCAAACCCCTGGAATTTCTGTTCAGACGGGATGTTCAGCCACTTGGCCTGGGCCCCGGTGGCGACGATCAGCGCGTCGGCGGTGTATTCGTCGCCCGAATCGGCCTTCAGCCGGAAGGGGCGGGTGTCGAGATCGACTTCGACAACGAGATCGTTGACGATTTCGGCGCCGACATTCTCGGCCTGCCTGGCCATCTGCTCCATCAGCCACGGGCCCTGGATGGGATCGGCGAAGCCCGGATAGTTCTCGACATCGGTGGTGATGGTGAGCTGACCGCCCTGCTGGAGGCCGGCGATCAGTAGCGGCTTGAGCATGGCGCGCGCGGCATAGACGGCGGCGGTGTAGCCTGCCGGTCCGGAGCCGATGATGATGACGGGTGCGTGGCGGCTGGCCATCGCTCGTTCCTTTCACGTCTGCCCCGCAGGCGCGGCGTGCGCGCAGTGCGGGCATTTCGTCGTCGCCGCCACGAAAGGCGGCCTTTTTCGGTTGTGATCTAAGTATCCCATAGCCTGTTCCGCAAGGCTCGAGGGGCTTTTCGCACAGCTAGCAAAAGGTAGCATGACACCGGCGGTGTCGTTTCATGTGTGCCATACGTGGGCAAACGCAAAGCAGGCTTGCAACGACCCCGGGAAGCGGTAGCGTATTTTTGTTGCGGAAGCGCGCAAGATTCGTGCGCGCGGGAGACCGAGATTGCTGAACGCCGACCTCGACGCCATCGACTGGAAAATCCTTCGGGAACTGCAGGACGACGGCCGCATGACCAATGTCGAACTGTCGAAGCGCGTCGGCATTTCCGCGCCGCCCTGCCTGCGCCGCGTCAAGCGCCTGGAGGACGCCGGCATCATCCGGGGCTACCGGGCGCTCCTCGACAGCCCGAAGCTCGGCTACGGGGTGGTGGCGTTCTGCCTGGTCGGGCTGCACCACCAGTCCGACGCGGAGCTGAAGGCTTTCGCCGAGAAGACCCGCACCTGGCCGCTGGTGCGGCGCGCCTGGATGGTCTCGGGCGAGAGCGATTTCCTGCTGCACTGCGTCGCCACCGACCTGTCGGAATTCCAGACCTTCGTCATCGAGCAGCTGACGTCGACGCCGAACGTCGATACCGTGCGCACCGCGCTGACCATCCGCCAGATCAAGGACGAGGGCCTGGTCGCGATCGACTGAGAGCGGGGCGGGCGCCAGCTAACCCTGAACTAAGGCAGCAGCAGCACGTCACCCTGTCTTCCACTGTGGGGAAGTTCGGTGACCTTCATCTCGCTTCTCGCACCTCGCACGTAGTGGATGCAGTGCTCGTAGTAGGTCGACAGGAACGTCACGAAATCGGCGGAGCCGGCCTCGCCATAGAGTTCAGGCGAGTATTCCAGCATTACCGGCACGCGGCGCGCCAGAAGCGACGTCATCGATCGGAGGGCCATCGGTTCGGCCCCTTCGATGTCCATCCAGATCAGCGTGATCTCTTCCTCGGGAACGGCAGCCGCCGCGAGGATGCGGGTGAGCGGCATCACATCCACCTGCACGGAATCTCCGTCATGGGTGCCACGGATCAGGCTGCTGCCGCCGTGGTTGCGTTCGTAGCGGAAAAGTTCGGCCGTGGACTCCCGATCGCCGAGGGCACACGGTGCGAGCCGCACAATTTCGGAGAGCGCGTTTTCGGCGATGTTCCGACGCAGCAGAACGAGGTTGCGCGGATCCGGCTCCACGGCGACGACGCGGCGAACCCGGTCCGTCTTGCAGAAATAGACCGTCTGTGTGCCGATATGTGCGCCGACCTCGAGAACCGTCGCGCCGTCCGAAGGCAGCAAACCTCTGCTGTCAAGAGTGGCGATCAGCTCTTCGACGCGAGCGCGATCATAGTCCCCCCAGCCGTAAATCCGGCGGCCCACCAGTTCGTGTGGAGAGAACGAAATCACGTGGTCCGGCAGCCGAAGTGTCAGCGCGGTCACGTCGTCGGACAGCATCTCGAGAACCATGCGGCGACCACGGACGGAGCCGAAGAGCCGTTGCAGCAGCGCCTTGCGGCCGCTTCTGATTTTCCGCTCCACGCGGCGAAACAAATTAGACACCGACCCCGTCCCGTCCCCTGCTGCGCGGCGAATCCCGCCCTGTCGCCTAAGTTCGACTTAGCAAACTAGCGCGGCCGTGGAAGACGGGTCCGACATATTTCAGACGCCCTCGTCCCAGCCCACCGAAAGGTAGCGCCAGAACGTCTCCTGCGCCCGGCTTGCGGCGGCAACGAAGCCGTGGCGTCCGTCGAGCAGGCCCGCCTGGAGAAAATAGGCCTTCGTGAACGCCACCGTCGAGCGCGCCGATGGCGACGGCGAGGCCGCCGCGTCTGCCGCGCCGGCGGCGCACCTGCGCCGAGGCTAGCGCATATTGCCGCTGCTTGCGCAGCACGTCGTCGACGCTTGCGATAGCTGTAGTGGATCAATGGCTCCTTCAGGTCCCCGACCTTGCCGTCGACCAGCAGTCGCTCGTGGACGATGTCGTCGCTGAAGTGGCACGCCGAGCGCCGGGCGAGCCGCAGCACGCGGTCCGGATACCAGCCGCCGTGACGCATGAAGCGCCCGAGGAACATCGACAGCCGGTTGAGGCGATAGCCGTCGTATGTGGCCGCTCCGGACCGCCTCGCGGATTTCGGCGGCGAGCTTCTCCGGCACGCGCTCGTCCGCATCGATGGAAAGCACCCAGTCCGAGGTGGCGAGGTCGAGCGCCCGCTGCTTCTGCGGGCCGAAGCCCGGCCAGTCAGCGAAGACCGTGACTTGAGCACCGGCGGATTGCGCCATCTCCACCGTCCCGTCGGTGCTACCGTTGTCGACGACGACGATCTCGTCGCAGAAGGAGAGGCTCGCAAGGCAGTCGGCGATGTTTTCCGCTTCGTCGCGGGTGATCAGGATGGCACTGATGCTCGGGTCGGCCGCCATGCAATCCTCTCGATCTCAGCCCTGGCCGATGCCTGGCATCTGCCGTTTCGGCGATCTCGCGGTAAAGTTCGGCGAAATCTGCCGGCTCGCGCAAGCGGCGAACGTCGAACTCTTCCTGCCGTGCCGGCAGCACGGCGTCGCCGAACAGCCAGCCGCGGCGAAGACCGGCGCGGCGGCCCGCCTCGAGGTCGCGCATGCGGTCGCCGACGACGATCGAGCGTGCAAGGTCGAGCGACAACAGGGAGCCGGCGCGCTCCACCATGCCCGGGTTCGGCTTGCGCATCGGGTGGTCGGCGGCCCTGTAGGGCTCCGCTCCGTCCTCGTGGTAGGCGCAGGCGATCACCAGATCGACATGCGCCCCGTTTTCGGCGAGCAGCTCGCGCAGCCTGCCGTTGGTGGCGGCGAATTCCGGCCAGCCGAACAGGCCGCGCGCGATGCCGGACTGGTTGGTGAACTCCACCACGGCCATGCCGGCGGAATTGGCGGCGCGCAGCACGGGGACCATCTCCTCGATCAGCACGATCTCGTCGGCGCTGCGCGGGTAGCCGGTGTCGACATTCAGCGTGCCGTCGCGATCGACGAAAAGGGCGGGGCGGCCGGCGAAGCGATTCGGGTCGTCCGTAGCGAGCTCGATCCACAGGCCCGGCTCGGCCAGCTTCAGGGCGGTTGCCTGCGTCGCCGCCTCGCGCTCAGCCATCGGCGAGCCGCGCTTCCACGGCCTCGCACAGATAGTGGTAGAGGCACAAATGCCCCTGCTGGATGATCGGCGTCTCGGAGGAGGGGACGTCGAGCAGGATGTCGCTCAGCGGCGCCAGCTTGCCGCCGCCCTTGCCGGTCAGCGAGATCACCGTCATGCCCATGTCGCGCGCCTGCTCGGCCGCCGCCACGACATTCCTCGAATTGCCGCTGGTCGAGATCGCCAGCAGCACCGCGCCGTCGCAGCCATGCGCCTCGACCTGGCGCGAATAGACCCAGTCGAAGCCGAAATCGTTGCCCCAGGCCGTCACCACGCCGGCGTTGGTCGGCAGCGCGATGACGTTGTAGGCCTTGCGCTCCTTCAGAAAACGCCCGACGAGTTCGCCCGCGATGTGGATGGCGTCGGCGGCCGAGCCGCCGTTTCCGCACACCAGAAGCGGCCGCCCGGCGGCCAGCGCTTCCACGATTGCGGCCACCGAAGCCTCCATCGCCCCGCTCAGATCGTATGCGGCGACATCCGAAATCGCCTGCGCCGAGCGTGCGAGATAGTCGTTGAGGCTTTGCATGGGCTCAGTTCTTCCCGGCTGGGGTGGTGATCTGGTGGAGGAGCCCGGTCGTGCTCTTGCCGGGCACCAGCTCGGCCAGCACCACCCGGCCGCCGGCGGCCTGCACGATATCGGCGCCGACCACCGTGTCGACCGTGTAGTCCGCGCCCTTGACCAGCACGTCGGGCTTCAGCCGCTCGATGAGTGCCAGCGGCGTGTCCTCGTCGAACATGACGACGAGGTCGACGGCGGCGAGCGCCGACAGCACGGTGGCGCGGTCCTGCTCGTTGTTGACGGGACGTCCTTCGCCCTTGAGCCGGCGCACCGAGGCGTCGGTGTTGAGGCCCAGCACCAGCCGGTCCGCCGTGGCGCGCGCCTGCTGGATCAGCGACACGTGGCCGGCGTGCAGGATGTCGAAGCAGCCATTGGTGAAGGCCACCGACAATCCGTCGCGACGCCAGCCGGCAACGACATGGGCTGCCGTCGCGGCGTCGACGACCGAGCGCAGCGAATGGGCTGGCGCATCGCCGCCGAAAAGCGCGGAAACCAGTTCGTCGGCCGAAAGCTGCGCGGTTCCGAGCTTGCCGACCACGACCCCGGCCGCGGCGTTGGCGAGCACCGCGGCATCCTCGCGCTCCAGCCCCACGGCGATTGCGAGCGCGAATGCGGCGACCACCGTGTCGCCTGCGCCCGACACGTCGAACACCTCGCGCGCATGGGTCGGGATGTGGCGCGCGCTGTCGGCCGAAACGACGCTCATGCCGCGTTCGCTGCGCGTCGCCAGCAGGTAGTCGAAGCCGTGCCTGCCGATCAGTCGCGCGCGCGGCTGCCACGACCGCCTCGTCGGAGCCGACCGGCTCGCCTGCCGCTTCGCCAAGCTCCTTGAGGTTCGGCGTCACGGCGGTTGCACCGGCATAGCGCGAGAAGTCGCGGCCCTTCGGATCGACAATGACCGGCTTGCCCGCTGCCGCGCCATGGCGATCAGCTCCGCGGCCATCCCGTCCAGCAGCATGCCCTTGCCGTAGTCGGACAGCACGACGACGTCGACGGATGCGAGCGCGGCGGAGAAGCGATCGAGCAGTTCGCGACGTTCGTCGGCTTGCAAGCGCGCGCACCTCCTCCTCGTCGAAACGCAGCACCTGCTGGTTGAGCGCGCTGAAGCGCGACTTGGCCGAGGTGATCCTGCCGGGCGAGGCCAGCACGCCCGAGCTATCGACGCCGGCGTCATCCAGCATCGCCAGCACGGCGCGTCCCGCGGCATCGTTACCGATCGCGGTGACCGGAACCGCCGTTCCGCCGAGCGAGGTGACATTGGCGACGACGTTTCCGGCTCCGCCGAGCGAGACATGCTCGCTGCGTCCGTGCAGGACGGGCACCGGAGCTTCCGGCGAGATGCGTTCGATGGCGCCGCGCACGAACCGGTCGAGAATGAAATCGCCAACCACGAGCACCGTCGCGCCGGCGAAAGCGTCGATCGCGGCGACGAGGCCGCCCTGCTGTCGGGGCGCCTTGTCGGCAGCATCTGCGATGTCGTGGACTGCGCTCATGCGCGTGGGCGATATACCGCAATGCCGGCCCGCGCAACTGCGCTTCCGCTTTGTCGACAGCGCCCCGGCGCTCGCCTATAAGCGGCCGCGCAACGACAGCCGAGGAGGCAGCATGATCGTCGTCACCGGCGGCGCCGGCATGATCGGCAGCAACATCGTCGCGGCACTCAATGCCGCCGGCCGAACCGACATTCTCGTCGTCGACGACCTGACCGACGGCACCAAGTTCCGCAACCTGGCCGATCTCGCGATCACCGACTACCAGGACAAGGACGAATTCCTGGCCGATGTCGAGCGCGACGCGGTAGGACCCGTCGAGGTGGTGTTCCACCAGGGGGCGTGCTCGGCGACCACCGAGTGGAACGGCCGCTACGTCATGGACGTCAACTTCACCTATTCCAAGAAGCTGCTGCATTTCTGCCTGGGCCGGCGGGTGCCGTTTCTCTACGCCTCGTCGGCCGCGGTCTATGGCGGTGGCGAAGTGTTCCGCGAGGAGGCAGCGTTCGAGCGGCCGCTCAACGTCTATGGCTGGTCGAAGAAGGTGTTCGACGACTATGTGCGCGCCAACGTGCTGCCGGAACCGGCCTCGCAGGTCGCGGGCCTGCGCTACTTCAACGTCTACGGGCCGCGCGAACAGCACAAGGGGCGCATGGCATCGGTGGCATTCCACCTGTTCAACCAGGTGGGCGAAGGCGGGAAGGCTCGGCTGTTCGGTGCCCATGAAGGGTACGGTCCGGGCGAGCAGAGCCGGGACTTCGTTCATGTCGGCGACGTGGCCGACGTCAATCTGTGGCTGTGGAACCGCGGCGTCAGCGGCATCTTCAATTGCGGCACCGGTCGCGCCCAGCCCTTCCGAACGGTCGCCGAGACGGTGATCGCAACGTCCGGAAAGGGCGAGATCGAATACATCCCGTTCCCCGACGATCTGAAGGGGCGCTACCAGAGCTTCACCCAGGCCGATCTCGGCCGATTGCGGCAGGCCGGCTACAACGGCAGCTTCCGCGATGTCGAGACCGGCACGAAAGACTACGTCGAATGGCTGCTGGCCCGTCCATCCTCGTGATCGGCCCGCGCTGGGTTGGCGACCTGGTGATGGCGCAGACGCTGTTTTCGGCGCTGAAGGAGCAGCATCCGGACGCCGCGATCGACGTCGCGGCACCGGCCTGGGCCGAAAGCATCCTGGCGCGCATGCCGGAGGTCCGCGCCTGGATCGACGCGCCCTTCGCCTCGGGCAGCCTGCAGTTCGGCCTGCGTCGCCGGATCGGGCGGCAGCTCGCCGGGCGCTACGACCGGGCGATCGTGCTGCAGGGAAGCTGGAAATCCGCGCTGGTGCCGTTTTTTGCGCGCATCCCGCGCCGAACCGGCCACAAGCGCGAGATGCGCCATGTCCTGCTCAACGACATCGTGCCCCTGCCGCCGGAGCTGAAGCGCAAGACCGCGCAGGCGTTTCACCAGCTTGCCGGCGGCGGAGCGTTCCGCTTTCCGCATCTGGAGATCGACGCGGAGAACCAGGCACGGCTGCTCGCCGCCCACGGTCTCGAGCCGGGGCATTTCGCGGCCCTGGCGCCGGGCGCGGAATACGGGCCGGCGAAACGCTGGCCGTCGGAAAAATACGCGGCCCTGGCACGCTGGTTCGCCGAGAATGGGCTGAAGGTCGTGCTCGTCGGCTCACCCAAGGATCGCGAGGTCACCGCCGAGATCGCCGCGCTGGCTCCCAAGGCGATCGATCTCGCCGGGCAGACCCGGCTGGAGGACGCCATCGACATTCTCGGGGCGGCGCGCGTCGCCGTCACCAACGACAGTGGGCTCATGCACATCACGGCCGCAGTCGGCACGCCGGTCGTCGCAGTCTACGGCTCGACGTCGCCCGACAACACGCCGCCGCTCACCGACAGGCGCGAACTGGTCTGGCTCGGCCTCGAATGCTCGCCCTGCCACAGGCGCGAGTGCCCGCTCGGGCATCTGAACTGCCTGCGCACGCTGGAGCCGGGGCTCGTCGAGGCCGCCGTCGACCGGCTGATGGCGAACGAGGCGGCGGCATGAAGGTGCTTCTGGTCAAGACGTCGTCGATGGGCGATGTGATCCACACGTTTCCGGCCGTCACCGACGCGCTCTCCGCCGTTGCCGGCCTGCAGCTCGACTGGTGCGTGGAAAAGCCGTTTGCCGGGCTGGTGAGGCTGCACCCGGGCGTCGGCACGATCCACGAGGTGGAGCTGCGGCGCTGGCGCCGCCAGGTCGCGTCGCCGCGCACCTGGCACGAACTTCGCGATCTGGCGCGTCGCCTCAAGGAAGAGCGCTACGATCTGGTGATCGATGCTCAGGGCCTCATGAAGAGCGTGTTCGTGGCGCGCATGGCGGGCGTGCCCATCGCGGGCTTCGATCGCGCCACGGTGCGCGAGCCGCTCTCGGCACGCTTCTACCGGCACGCCTATCACGTGCCGCGCGATCTCCACGCCATTGTCCGCACGCGGATGCTTCTGGGCGCCGCACTCGGCTACGAGCCGGACCTGGAGCGGCCGGAAAACGGCATCACGCCGCCACCAGCTGCTGGCCCGGCTCCCGAGGGCGATACCGTCTTCCTGCTTCACGGCACCAGCAGCGAGGCCAAGAAGTGGCAGCTCACGCGATGGTTCGTCACAGCCGAGATGCTGGCTGCCCGCGGCTTCACGCCGGTAACCACATGGTCGACGCCGCGCGAGCGCGAGGATGCCGAGGCGATCGCGGCCCGCGTGCCCTCGACCAGGGTGCTGCCGAAAACCACGCTGGAAGAGGTGGCCGCAGAGATCGGCCGCGCCAGCCTGGTGATCGGCACGGATACCGGGCTCACCCACCTGGCGGCCGCGTTCGGCCTGCCGACGGTGGCGGTGTTCGTCGCCACCCGTCCGGGCCTGACCGGGGTGAGGGGACCGAAAGCGGTGAGCCTGACGCCGCGCATGGCTGACGGCGGCATCGACGCTTCCGCCGTCATCGCCGCGGCCGACGAGGTGCTCGGCCGCAGCGGCTGACGCGCGGCTTTGCCGGAAAAGTCAGCCGAACTTCACCTTGATGATTTCATAGGCGTGGGAGCCGCCGGGCGCATTGACCTCGACGGAATCGCCGACACCCTTGCCGATGAGGGCGCGGGCGATGGGCGAGGAGATCGAGATGCGGCCGGACTTCACGTCGGCCTCCTGGTCGCCGACGATCTGGTAGGATTTTTCTTCCTCGGTATCCTCGTCGACCAGCATGACGGTGGCGCCGAACTTCACGGTATCGCCCGACAGCTTGGTGACGTCGATGACGTCGGCGCGCGCGACCAGATCCTCGAGCTCGTTGATGCGGCCCTCGTTGTGGCTCTGGGCCTCCTTGGCGGCATGATACTCGGCGTTCTCCGACAGGTCGCCGTGCGAACGCGCCTCCGAGATCGCGTCGATGATGCGCGGCCGCTCTTCCTGCTGGCGCCAGCGCAGTTCCTCCTGCAACGCCTTGTAGCCGGCGGCTGTCATGGGAACCTTGTTCATTCTCGAACATCCTTCCTGCAAATCTGCTGTTACCCGGCGCACGATCGTGCCGCGGGCAAAAAGAAAACGGTCCGCGAGCCTTGGCTAACGGAACCGTTTCACCTGTGTTCGACACAAATATAGCGGGTTTCGTACCGTTTTCACGCGAAAAATGATCGCCGTTCGCATGCCATGAGACGAAATCGCGCCGCCGGGCGCGGAAGGGCAGGCTGGCGCGATGCGGACCGTCGCGCTGGCGGATTGCCGGAGGCTTCGCGCCTGCTATGAGGCGGTCGAACGCAATTTCCCGGAGCCTTCCGCGTCAACGCATGACCCGCATCCAGGCAAACCTCGTCCTGCTTCTCGCCGGCGCCATCTGGGGCATGGGCTTCGTCGCCCAGTCGACGGCGATGGAAAATGTCGGGCCGCTGACCTTCGTCGGCACGCGCTTCGTGATCGCGGCGGTCTCCATGCTGCCGTTCGCGCTGATCGAGCAGCGGCGCGCCGAGACATCGCTCGCCGGCCGGCGACTGGGCTCGGCTTCGCGCTGATCGGCCTGACGCTGTTCGCCGGCATCGTGGCGCAGCAATACGGGCTGCTGACGACCACCGTCACCAATTCCGGCTTCCTGACCGGGCTCTACGTCGTCATGACGCCGCTGCTGGGCGTGGCTGTCTACCGGCAGTGGCCGCATCCGGTGGTGTGGCCGGCGGCACTCCTGGCGCTTGCCGGCATCTGGCTGCTGTCGGACGGCCGCCTGACGGCAATGAGCGTCGGCGACTGGCTGACGATCCTGTGCGCGGCCATGTGGGCGCTGCAGGTCATCCTGATCGCCCGCCATGCCGGGCGCACTGGGCGGCCGGTGACGCTGTCGGTCGTGCAGTTCGCGCTGTGCGGCGTGCTCGGGCTCGCCGGCGCCTTTGCGCTGGAGGGCATCGATCTCGAGGCGGTCCGCCGGGCGCTGCCCGAAATCATCTATGCCGGCGCGTTTTCCGGCGGGCTCGCCTTCACGCTGCAGGCCGTGGGCCAGCGCTACACGACCGCGCCGCAGGCGGCGATCTTCCTGTCGAGCGAGGCGGTGTTCGCGGCGATCTTCGGCGGGTTGTTCCTCGACGAGCGGCTGCCGGCGCTGGGGTTGCTGGGCTGCGCGCTGATATTGGCCGCGATCCTGACCGTCGAAGTCGTGCCGGCGCTCGCCGAGCGCCGCAGGCGGCTCACGCCCTGAACACGATTGCCGCGCCGAACGCGATGAAGGCGAAGCCGACGATGTGCTGGAAGGTCAGCGTCTCGCGCAGATAGAGCACCGAGAAGCCGACGAACACGGTGAGCGTGATCACCTCCTGGATCGTCTTCAGCTCGGCCGGCGAATAGACCTGGCTGCCGATGCGGTTGGCGGGCACGGCAAACCAGTATTCGAAGAAGGCGAGCCCCCAGCCGACCAGCACGACGAGCACCAGCGGCGCGGACTTGAACTTCAGGTGCCCGTACCAGGCAAAGGTCATGAAGACGTTTGAGACGGCCAGCATCAGCACCGGCAGCACCTTGGGCGAGGTCAGCAGCGACATTTGTTATCCCGGAAACCGGCGGCCGGCAGGAGCGGGCCGGCGTCTCCGCCGGGCCTGCCGCCGCACAAAGAAGGCAATGCGTGCGCCTCAGGATAGTCTATGATCGCGGTCCCGCAAGGACGAGCAGCGATGCGCAGGCACGAAGAGCAGGACTGGGACCTGACGATCAGCCCCGAGACGGTGCGGCTGTTCGCCGAGAAGGCGCGCGCGGTGTCGGCCGACATCCACGCCGACTACGACGCCGGCGGCGAGCACGAGGTCGAATACGAGGGCGAGGCCTCCGACAGCCACCACCACGACGGGCTGGCCGAGGAGGAAGAGCAGGACCTGACCGCCGAGGAACTGCGCGAACTGATCGACGACCTCAACGCGGACGAGGCGGCCGAGCTGATCGCGCTCGCCTGGATCGGGCGCGGCGACTACGACGGCTCGCAATGGGCCGAGGCGCTGGCCGAGGCGCGCCAGCGCAACACCAGGCGCACCGCCGAATATCTGCTCGGCATGCCGATGCTCGGCGACTGGCTGGAGGACGGGCTCGAGGCGATCGGCGCCTGAGGGGAATTTTGGGTCGCGGCCGTCTCCCTCCCCCCTTCAGGCAGGGCTATCGCATATGAGTGATTACGTGGAGAAGATAGTCGTCGTTCCAGGCGCATTTCTTGATGCGGTGGCTAATGGGGACTTTGCCGGTATCGGCCAGCTGAAGGATGTTTGTGGCGAGGCGGTTGAGGAGCGCGGTATTGGCGGGGGCATTGCCCTTTCGGGCGCGGCTGAGATCCTCGTTGAGGTGGACGTCCAGCATCCAGTGCAATCCGTTTTCGATCTGCCAGTGGGCTCTTGTGAGGTCGAGCGCCTGATCGGGCGAGAGCAGCGTAGAGGCCATGAACAGGCGCGTCAGCGGCTTGGCCTCGTCGCGGCGGCTGGTGACGCGGATGAACGCCTTGTGGCCTGGCATCAGCGGCTCGCTTGCCGCCACGACCTCGGCCTGCCGCCATTCGTTGCGGCCATGGCTGGTTTCGGTCCGCTCGGCGATGGCGGGGGTTGCCTCGGCCAGGTGCTGCCTGGCGCTGGCGAGCCAATGACGGCGGTTTCCCTTGAGCGCAAGCAGGTAATCGCCGCCGCCGCCGGTCACCGCCTCGGCCATTCGGGTGTGGCAGTGAAGGGCGTCGGCCGTGATCAGTCTATCAGTAAGATCAATGAGTTCGATGACTTTGAGAGCCGTCTCGACCTCATTCTCGCCGGGCTTGGGCGAGGCCGCGGCCAGGCACAGGCGCGTCTGCGCGGCGAAGCCCGATACCGTCAGCGGCGGACTGGCCGCCAAGCCCTTTTCGTAGGCGCGCCTCAAATCTTTGCCCTCGAGCGACATCACTTCCGGCATCTCTTGCCGTGCCCGCGCAAACGCCGCCGCCAAGGCAGCGAAAGCGCGCCCGAAAGCCTCCGGATCAAGCAGCCGCAGCAGCCGCGAGAAGGTATCGTGGCTGGGGGCGGTGTCATAGTCGATCAGCCGCGACAGCGCTTGCTTTCGCTCCTGTGCGAACAAGGCGAACTCCGTCGCATTGCTGGCGCCGCACAGGCTCGCCGCGATCATCATCACAATCAGATCGCCAAGCCGGTGACTGGCGTTGGACGCGCGTGGATCGGGCACCGCGCCAAAATAGCTCTCAAGGCAGGCCATGCGTTCCCGTGAGGCGCAGGCCGAGCGGCCGGGCGAACTTGGTGAGGGGTATTGAAGCGCCGACGCCCGGCCAACACCCCTCATCCGACCTTCCCTTCGCTACGCTCGGGTCGGCCACCTTCTCCCACAGGGGGAGAAGGCAGGGCGCGCTCACACGCCTCCGCGTAATCTTCTTCATCGCCACGCCCGGCTTTTGTCGCCGTCTGGCCATTGTCAAAGAACCGACCCCGTGGTTCGACAAGCTCACCATGAGGGGCGTGGCATCCTTCGCGCGGCCTCATCCTGGCCTGTCGAAGGCTGGGAAGACGGGCGGCCGTTCGGACGCTCATCTAGGGTAGTAACGTTGCGACCTTACGGCCGCCCGTCCGGCGATTTTTGCGGTCACCGCCCGTTCCGCTTCAAGCACCCGGCTTCAGGAGGTTTCCGCGACAGCGACATTCGCGTCGCTGCCCGCCTCGACCTCCAGCGGCGGCGGCTCGTCACCGCCGCCTCGCCGGGTGCCCTTAAGCGCTCGTCCAGCGCACAGGGGCCGGTAGTACCCCCAGGGGAACCCTTGGACAGTGCCGCCCCGGACGACCAGGCCACGTTAGCCCGATCGGCGGAGGCGCCGGTCCCTCCCCACGCAATCACCGTCGCGACCGGTGTTCCCGCGGAAGGGACTGACGGCGATGGTAACGGGAGGCTGGAGGGGTGGGGATAAATGAGGGAGTGGGGAATAGGGAGTAGTGAGTAGGAACAAGGGGTTGGGCGATGCGGAGCCGCGCGGCTGTCCACGTTTGGGGCTGGCTCATCCGGCGCCGGGCCTACCTTCCCCTCGACGGGGAGGCGGCGAGTCCAGCGAGCCTGGGTGGGGTCGTCCCCCGGCGACCGGCTTAAACGCTGAAGTCCTTTCCCGTCCCGTCGGCGAGCGGTCTCGATTCGCCCCGAAGCCGCTCTCCGGCGACCCTCCCCGTCGAGGGGGAGGAATGGACGCGCCGCCCCACCGCCGCGTCATCCCGGAAGACGGTTCGAGCGGCAGTGAGGACAGGCTGTCCGGGACCCACCCCGTAACCTCGACGCCAAGCGACCACGCTGGCGGCAACGCGGCCAAGGCCCTTCCGCGAGCGCCCAACACGGCCGATCTTTTCCGGAATGGGTCCCGGATAGACGCCCGACGCTTCGCGCCGTCCGCCTTCCGGGATGACGATCTTCGTTTTGGCCCCTTCGCCAGGTACCAATGCTTGCCACCAACCGAAGCGGCGGCGCCTTTGCTTCACCCCTGCCGGGAGAAGCCAAATGGCCCGCGCCTCTACGCGGCGAGGTCGGCCTCGGTCACCGTCACCTCGTCGGTGTGGGCAAAGCCTTTCGAATAGTCGAGCACCGAGATCACCTCGGGCCTGAGCTCGAACACGGCGATGCCGGAAAAATCGACGTCCGTCATCAGCGGCCTGTATTCGGGATATTTGTTCGGCAGCTCTTCCAGCATGAATTTGCGGACGGATTTCTCGTCCGTCACCGGAAAGGCGCGCGCGGCCATCGACAGGCCGGTGATCGCCATCGGGTTCTTGCGTGTCGTGGTCGATGGTCAGCGAGACGCGGTTGTCGCGCGCCAGGTTCTTCGCCTTCTGGGTGTCCTTGCCGGTCATGAAGGAGATCGTCAGCCCGCGATTGGCATAGCCGACCGTGGTGGCCTGCGGCCAGCCGTCCGGCCTGAGCGTGGCGAGCGTCAGGATGCGGTTTTCGGCGAGGATTTCGAGGATCTTTGCATGCAGCTTGGCGTCCGTGGGAGATCTCCGTTCGCGGGTCGTTTTCGCGCGTCAACGGAGGGAGCGTAGGAGAGGGCGGAGCGACAGCCGTCGACGTGGCGCAAGGTGTGGCGGCTCGTCGGGCGAGCGCAGGACTGACCGTTGTCGGGCGCGGGCACTGCTGACGGACGAGGAAGACGGCCTCACCGATCTCGCGCCGATGCGCGGCCGGCTGGCTTCGACGGACGGGCTGTTCGAGCCCGCCGAGGCCGACCGCCTTCGAGCGGCTGCGCCGGGCCGAGACCATCGGCGGGCCGCTGGGCGGCGACGCCTTCCTCGAGCGCATCGCCGCAACCCATGGCAGGCCGGTCAAGGCGGTCAAGCGCGGGCGGAAGGGCAAGGCGGAAAAGAGTGCACTGTCACCGTAATCGCGTATTCCGTCGCGCCGAGTCGCTTGATTGCGTCGTCTACGGGATGGCCGTGCGCGGGCTGGTCACTGCCAATCTGGACCGGCGCGAAGAGGAAGTCGCGTCGGCGACCACGCCCAAGAAATCCCCGGTGGTGATAAAATCAGCTTGGCTCGGAAGGTGACGATACCGACTTTGCTTTCTTCTTCTTCCATGTGCCGTAACGCTTGCGTTCGATCCCGAATTTTTTCGAAATTTGCTCATCAAGGCGCACGGAAGTCTCTATACAGACCTTTGAAAGGCGAACCAAATTATCAAAGTTCAAATGCGCGCGCTTGCCCTCCACAAATTCAAAATCGCGATGGCGCTCAACTCGGGACAAGAATATTCGATTGACAAAACCACGGTTATGAACGTGTATATTTCTCGTTTCTATAAATATCTTCATTATATTTCGAGATTCATCTTCATTGAAGAGATTTACGACTAAAGAATCGGATATAAATCTTTCAATCTTTTCCACGCCACTGTAAGAGAAAGAATTCACCATTCTATCTATAAGATAGTTTATAATCTCCTTTTTACTTCTAAAATCAAACACATCTTCGATCTTTATGGAATCGCCCGACTTTACTAAATCTGGCCGCTTTTTCATTGATGATTGAATTATAGCAGACACAAACCATAAAAAAAGAATCAACTATATTCACGGTTAGATTTCGCGAATTGAGAGCACCGAAGTCGTTTAGTTTTCGTACTGCTCGGCTTGGGTTATCTATATTTTATTGATACCTTCTTCTTTCGTCCTCGTTTTTGGCTCCATCGATAAGGACTTTGCTCGCAGTTAGCGCCACATCGTCCGCGCGATGGGCGAGACTTATTGTGAAGAAAAATAGGTCTACTACCGAATGGTAGTCGCACAGAAATAAATATAGCTTACGCGAACGATCAATTTCGGATTTGGGAAAAAGAAATTCTCCCCGATGGTTTCGCTATCTTCACTATCCATCACCAGCCCCTTTTCGCCACCGGGCACCTTAGGTCAGATAGCTAGCCGCTTGGAAGGCCAAATTACTGTTTGATACCCAACGAGTTTAGCGACTTAACCCGACCGATCACCGTTTCGCCTTCCAGAATCAGGCGACGGGGCACAAGGGCGCTGGCGGCGTAGGCCCGTGCCTCTGCCATAGAGAGTCCTGGCTGCTCGCCCATGTCGCGCGTCAAACAGTAGATCATTTCTCGCCAGCGCTGCACCTTACCGGCTGCGATATAGCTAGGGGGCTGTTCCATGGCCGTCCTTCGCAATTTGGGCCGGGCAGTTACCCGCCCGGCCCCATTGGCTATCGGTCGATCCCGACACCACTCGGGATCGGGTGGAGGGTATTCACGGCCTAGGCTCAGGACCTATTAACGCAGTCGCGGACTTGGTGATCGGCTGATTCATTGGCGGCGCCCGCAATCCGGTCCAGAGCCCCCGACGAACCGCCCACATTGCCGCCGATCATCGCCTCCACAAGGCTCATCTGACCCGTCCGCTTCACCGCCATCCCGAATCCCTCCGACGTCAAACCGAAGTGAATCACAACGCCAGATTTGCGCAACAGGCCCGCAAGGGGCGAGATAGGCGCTCCTAGAAATACCCCTGCAGCGGCCTCACCTCCAGGCTCCCCGCCTTGAGCGCGGCGATGGCCTCGGCGACGGCGGCGGCGCCAGCCATGATCGTGTAATAGGGCACCTTCTGCATCAGCGTGGCCGCCCCGAGCAGCGATTTGGAATCCGGCACCGCCTTCTGGCCGTCGTTCGGCAGAGCGAAGCTTAAGCCGCGTCGGCGATGTCCGCCGGCGGCGTGACGGCAGCCACGACCGCGTCCGCCGACCAGTCGAGAAAGTCGCGGTCGGCGCGCAATTCGTCCAGGCTACGAGGCGTTGGGCGCACACCGTGCCAGTCCTCGAAGGCGAAGCCGAGTGCGATGCCCGCTTCGTGCAGTGCCTCGTCCAGCGTGTCCGCCACGGCGATCACGCCCGGTACGTCGGGGAAGGAGACGCCGTAGCCGCTGTCGGCCTCCTTGTGGATCAGGGCGATGTAATGGGCCATGGTTCGCTTTCGAGGGAGGCGGAGGGCGGCGACCCTATCTCCCCCCTTGCGGGGGAGAAAGCATTTTCCCGCATTTGCGAGCGGGGCTTGTCCCCCGAGCAAGTGCTTGGAAAATGCCAGAGAGGGGATTTGAAGGGCGCCGAGGGCCGCTATCCCCTCTCTTGCGATTTCTAACGTTTAGCCTGTGCTTCGCCTTCGGCTCGCTTGGCTAAGCCGTTGAAATCGCTTTCTCCCCCGCAAAGGGGGGAGATAGGGAGCCTACTGAAAATACCCCTGCAGCGGCCGCACTTCCAGGCTCCCCGCCTTGAGCGCGGCGATGGCCTCGGCGACGGCGGCGGCACCGGCCATGGTCGTGTAATAGGGCACCTTCTGCATCAGCGTGGCGCGGCGCAGCGATTTCGAATCCGACACCGCCTTCTGGCCGTCGGTGGTGTTGAAGACGAGCTGGACCTGGCGGTTGCGGATGGCGTCCTCGACATGCGGGTGGCCTTCCAGCACCTTGTTGATCTTTTCGGCCTCCACACCGTTCTCGCGCAGGAAGCGCGCCGTGCCGGAAGTGGCGAGCACCCGGAAACCGAGGCCGGCCAGCCGCTTCACCGAGGGCAGCACCTTGACCTTGTCCTCGTCGCGCACCGACACGAACACCGTGCCCGAGCGCGGCAGGTCGACGCCCGCGCCCAGCTGGCTCTTGGCGAAGGCCAGCGCGTAGTCGTAGTCGAGCCCCATCACCTCGCCGGTCGACTTCATCTCGGGGCCGAGCAGCGTGTCGACGCCGGGGAAACGGGCGAACGGGAAGACGGCTTCCTTGACCGCGATGTGGCCGAGCTTCTTGACGTCCGGCTTGTCGCCGTAGTGGGCAAAGGCGGCATCGAGGCTCTCGCCGGCCATGATGCGGGCGGCGATCTTGGCGATCGGGCGGCCGATCGTCTTGGCCACGAACGGCACGGTGCGCGAGGCGCGCGGGTTGACCTCGAGCACGAAGATGGTGCCGTCCTTGACGGCGTATTGGACGTTCATCAGCCCGCCGACATGCAGCGCCTTCGCCAGCGCCGAGGTCTCGCGCTCGAGTTCGGCGACGATCTCGGGCGACAGCGAATGGACCGGCAGCGAGCAGGCCGAATTGCCGGAATGGATGCCGGCCTCCTCGATGTGCTCCATGATGCCGGCGACCCAGGTGTTGTCGCCGTCGCACAGGCAGTCGACGTCGACCTCGATGGCGTCGGTCAGGTAGGTGTCGAACAGAAGCGGGTTCTTGCCCAGCAGCGTGTTGATCTGGCCGGTCTTGTCGTTCGGATATTTCTGGCGGATCTCCTCCGGCACCAGGCCGGGCACGGTGTCGAGCAGGTAGGACGACAGCATGGCCTCGTCGTGGATGATCTGCATGGCGCGGCCGCCGAGCACGTAGGAGGGGCGCACGACCAGCGGGAAGCCGAGCTCGCCGGCGACGAGGCGCGCCTGTTCGACGGAAAACGCGATGCCGTTCTTCGGCTGGGTCAGGTCGAGCTTGGTCAGGAGCTTCTGGAAGCGGTCGCGGTCTTCGGCCAGGTCGATCATGTCGGGCGCGGTGCCGAGGATCGGAATGCCGGCCTTTTCCAGCGCCTCGGCGAGCTTCAGCGGCGTCTGGCCGCCGAACTGGACGATGACGCCGACGAGCGTGCCCCTTCGCCTTTTCGGCGCGCAGGATCTCCAGCACGTCCTCGTCGGTCAGCGGCTCGAAATAGAGCCGGTCGGAGGTGTCGTAGTCGGTCGACACCGTCTCCGGATTGCAGTTGACCATGATCGATTCGTAGCCGGCGTCGCCCAGCGCGAAGGCGGCGTGGCAGCAGCAATAGTCGAACTCGATGCCCTGGCCGATGCGGTTCGGCCCGCCGCCGAGGATGACGACCTTCTTGCGGTCCGACACCTGGGCCTCGTCGGAATAGACCCCGGCGAACGGCACCTCGTAGGTCGAATACATGTAGGCCGTCGGCGAGGCGAACTCGGCGGCGCAGGTGTCGATGCGCTTGTAGACGGGGTGGACGCCGAGCTTGTCGCGCAGCTTCATGACGTCCGCGGTCTCGGTGCGGGCCAGCGCGGCCAGCCGTGCGTCGGAAAAGCCCATCGCCTTCAGCGTGCGCAGATTGCCGGCGTCGGCCGGCAGGCCGTGCTCGCGCACGCGCGCCTCCATGCCGATGATGCCTTCGATCTGCTCGAGGAACCACGGGTCGATCCTGCACATGTCGTGCACGTCCTCGACGCTCGTGCCCATGCGGATCGCCTGCGCGACCATGCGCAGCCGGTCGGGCGTGGCGGTGCCGAGTGCGGCGCGGATGGCGTTGCGGTCGTCGGGGCCTTCCGCGCCGTGGCTGAGGCCGGGGATCTCGATGTCGTCGAGGCCGGTCAGCCCGGTCTCCAGCCCGCGCAGCGCCTTCTGCAGGCTTTCGGCGAAGGTGCGGCCGATCGCCATGACCTCGCCGACCGATTTCATCGCGGTGGTCAGCACCGGCGAGGCGCCGGGGAACTTCTCGAAGGCGAAGCGCGGGATCTTGGTGACGACGTAGTCGATCGACGGCTCGAAGGAGGCGGGCGTGGCGCCGCCGGTGATGTCGTTTTCGAGCTCGTCCAGCGTGTAGCCGACGGCGAGCTTGGCCGCGACCCTGGCGATCGGGAAGCCGGTGGCCTTGGAGGCGAGTGCGGAGGAGCGCGACACGCGCGGGTTCATCTCGATGACGACGAGGCGGCCGTCGGCCGGGTTGACGGCGAACTGCACGTTGGAGCCGCCGGTCTCCACGCCGATCTCGCGCAACACGCGGATCGAGGCGTTGCGCATCATCTGGTATTCCTTGTCCGTCAGCGTCAGCGCCGGCGCCACGGTGATGGAATCGCCGGTGTGCACGCCCATCGGATCGACGTTCTCGATCGAGCAGACGATGATGCAGTTGTCCGCGTGATCGCGGACCACCTCCATCTCGAACTCCTTCCAGCCGAGCACGGACTCCTCGATCAGCACCTCGGTGGTGGGGGAGGCGTCGAGGCCGGCCTGGACGATGTCGAAGAACTCGGCGCGGTTGTAGGCGATGCCGCCGCCGGTGCCGCCGAGCGTGAAGGAGGGGCGGATGATCGCCGGCACGCCGACCTCGTCGAGCGCGCGCGCGGCCACGCCCATGGCGTGGCTCATGTAGCGCTGCTTGCGGTCGCCCTCGCCGAGGTTCCACTCCGTCTCCAGCGCGTCGAGGGCGGCGTCGAGCTCGTCGCCGGAATATTTCTGCCGCACCTCGGCGCGGCGCGCCTCGTGCGCCTTGCGGTCCTCTTCCTTGACCTCGGTGGCGTTGGCCAGCATCGATTTCGGCGTTTCCAGCCCGATCTTGGCCATCGCCTCGCGGAACAGGGCGCGGTCCTCGGCCTTGTCGATGGCGTCGGCGTTGGCGCCGATCATCTCGACGCCGTAGCGCTCCAGCGTGCCCATGCGGCGCAGCGACAGCGCGGTGTTGAGCGCGGTCTGGCCGCCCATCGTCGGCAGGATGGCGTCGGGGCGCTCCTTGGCGATGATCTTGGCCACGACCTCGGGCGTGATCGGCTCGACATAGGTGGCGTCGGCCAGCTCCGGGTCGGTCATGATGGTGGCCGGGTTGGAGTTGACCAGGATGACCCGGTAGCCCTCCTCCTTCAGCGCCTTGACCGCCTGCGTGCCCGAATAATCGAACTCGCAGGCCTGGCCGATGACGATGGGGCCGGCCCCGATGATCAGGATCGACTTGAGATCGGTGCGTTTTGGCATGGAAGGTCCGCTTTTCGGCCCTCGCGCGGAGCGCCGGAACGGGTTTGGACCGGCCGGTTGCACGAGGAGTTCTGAGGTCAGGCTAGGCGCGCCTTATAGGGGAGGAAAATGGGGGAGGGAACCCCCGGAAATCGCGTCTTCGCGACGCGTCTCTCCGCTACCCGGCGAGTGCCGGCCTGGAGGCCAGCCGTCAGCGCATCGGGCTACAGCGCGTCGCGGGCGGCGACGGCTGCGTCGCGGTGGCGGCGGGCGAGTTCGTCGAGGTCGGACAGGCCGTTTTCGGCGAACAGCCTGGCGGCGGTCTCGCAATCGCTGACGGCACGGCTGGCGAGCTCGCGGTCGCGCGTCGTGCGGGCGAGACCGGCGGCGGCCACGCACAGGCTGTCATGCACCTGCGCGGAGGCGACCGCATCACCGGCGTCCTCGTAGATCGAGGCGGCTTGCGAAAGCATCGACAGCGCCTCCGGCAATCCCTGCTGGTTGCCGTCGACGCCGGCCGCGAGCGACAGCGCGTAGCCGTAGCCATTGGCGCGCTCGGCCCAGCGCACCGGGTCGTCCTGCCGCGAGGTCGCATCGAGCAGTTTCCGGTTGAGATCGACCGCCTCGCGCAGGATTGCGGCGTCGCCGCGCCGCTCGCCGAGATCGGTGAGCACCGAGGCGAGCGACTGCCGGACGGCCGCACGTCCGGCGTCGTTGTCGGGCGACAGGTGGTCCAGCACCTGCCGGAAAGCGGCGGCGGCGCTGTCGAGCTGCGAGGTATCGCCCGAGGCGTAGCCCTTGTTCCAGTAGGCGTAGGCCAGCTCGTTGCCGATGTCGGCCGGGTCCGGCGCGCCGTCCACGGCGACGCTGCGCGCAGCGAGGTCGGAGAGCGTCGCGATCGCCTCGTCGGCATAGGACGCGTTCGGTTCGAGCCGCGCCAGCACCGCCAATGTCTGGCCGACGCTGAACCGGGAGGCGAGGCGCAGCGCCTCGTTGCCGGTCTGTGCGTAGGCGGCTTCGGCGGCCTTGTGCGCGGCGAGCGCACGCTCGAGCCCGGCCTTGTCGCTGGCGGTGGTGGCGGCGGTCTGCTCGACCGTGCCGAGATTGCGCTGGGCGGCGGCGAGCGAGGCGGTGTCGCCCGCCTTCGAATAGAGCGCCACCAGCCGCGTGTAGATCGGCGCGGTTTCGCCCTGCCTGCCGGCGCTCCACAGATCGGTGGCGGCCGCCTCCAGGACCTTCGTCAGGCCGTCGCGGGGAAACTGCGTATCCGTCTGCGAGGCGCCGTCACCGTAGAGCCGCAGCGCCTCCGAATAGTCGTCGGCGGCCGCGAGCAGCACGGCGGGGTCGTGTCTCGCCTCGCCGATCCGCTGCCGCGCCCAGCCGAGCCAGACCCGGGAGAGCGCGTGTTCGCCCGGCGTGTCGGCAGCCGCGACGAAACCGCTGCTCTGCTCCATCGTCCGCAGGCCCTCGTCGAACGCCTCTTCGCCGATCTGGCTGGCGGCGAGCTTGCGCAGCGCATTCACCGCGACGCTGCGCTCGAACTGCGGATCGACGTTCGGCCTTGCCGTGCTGGCGGCGTCGAAGGCTTGCCGCGCCAGCGTCGCCGCCTGCAGGTAGAGCGCCTTGTCCTTCCGGATGTCGGCCAGTTCGAGCATGGCGCGCGCCGCGACGGCCTGCGAATTGGCGGCGTCGGCCTCGCCGAGATACTGGCGCTGCACCGGCTCGGCCTCGCGCGCCGCGTTCACGGCCTCCTCGAGCATCGCCTCGTCCTTGCGCTCGATGCCGAGCCAGCGCAGCGTGTCGGCGAGCGACGACTTGCTGCGTGCCCAGGCGACGGGCGTCGCCTCTGGCGTTCTGACCGTCAGCGTGTCGCGGTAGAGCGCGATGGATTGTTCGACCAGCTTCTGGTCGCCCTTCGACTGGCCGAGCTCCTGGTAGGCGCTGGCCAGGTTTTCGACGGAGTCGGCCCACGGGATGGGGAGCTTCTCGGGGGTGCGCACCTTCAGCGATTCGCGAAACGCCTCGATGGCGTGCTCGTAGGCGGTCGGGTCGTTCTCCATGCGGGCGAGCTTCAGGTAGCACGTGCCGCGGCCGAACTGCGCCCAGGCCCAGTCGATCGGCTCGTCCTCGGGCGACAGCGCGGCGATGGTGGTGTCGAGCGTGTCGAGACCACGGCGCATGCGCGCCGCGTCGCCGGTGTCCGCGGCCGAAGCCATCAGCGCCGAGGCGATGTTGCCCTGGAGATTGGCCCAGGCGTGGAGCCAGTCGTCGCCCACGTAGGCGTCGGCGGCCAGCTCGTATTGCGCGATTGCCTTGTCGAAGCTGGCGACGTCGCCGGTGACGTCGCCGATCGTGTGATAGGCGGTGCCGAGATTGGTCATGACCACGGCCCAGGAGGTCGGGTCCTTCTCCTTGTCGAAGACCGAAAGTGCTGCCTCGATCGCACGGGTCGCCTCGTCGAGATACTCGACCTTGCGGTCGGCGCGGCCGAGCTGGATGAGCGTGTTGCCGAGATTGCTCTGGGCCTGCCCCCATAGCGAGCGGTCGGGAAGCAGGCCGGCCAGGGCCACCGCCTTGCGGCCGGCGTCGAGCGCCTTCAGGAAATCGCCGTGGCCGCCCTTGTATTTGCCGGAATCGAAGTAGCGGCTGGCGGCCGAGGATTTGTATTCCCAGGCGAGCTCGTCGTCCCACCGGGCGATCTGCTCGTAGGCCTGGTCGTAGTCCTCGGCGGCGCCGCGATAGTCGAAGGCCAGCGCCCGCGTCTCGGCGCTCTTGGCGAAGACCTCGGCGAACTCCTTGCGCCTGTCGCGGATGTCGTTCTCGGCCTTGTCGACGGTTTCCTCGAGTTCGCCGACCCGGTTCTTGGCCTGCTGAAGCAGGTCGAGCGCGGTTTCCAGCGCGCCCTCGTCGATCGCCTTGTCGGCGAGGCCAGACAGGCGCTTGATCTCGGCGTCGCTGCTCTTGAGCGTCGCGCGCTCGTCGAGGATCTGCTTCAGCCGGCCGGTCTGCTGCTCCAGCAGCTTGCGCAACTCGTCGGGGTTCTTCGGCGCGTCGGTGCCGAGGGTGCGCAGGAGGCCGTAGATCGCGTCCATCGGCACGTCCTCGGCGGCCGCGACCTGCTCGACCTGACGACGCTCCAGCGAGGGCAGGGAGGCGATGGTCAGAAGCAGCTGGCGGCGTTCGCGCAGGATGTCGCCTTCCGGCCCGGTTTCCGCCGGCGGCTTTTCGCCGAGATAGAGCAGGCTGCGCAGGCTTTCGTTGACCCACGGATGCTGGCGCCCGCCAGTCTTCAGGTAGACCTCCTCCGCGACCATGCGCATGACCGTGCCGAACTCGACGCCGGCCATGGCGTCGATGTGGCGAAGCAGGGCGGCCGCGTAGGGGCTGTTGGAGCCGTCGGGCCCGTCGAGCGCCGGCTTGCCGGGTTCGGCGGCAAAGCCGATGACGGTGCCGAGACCGTCCGGGTTTTCGCCGCCCCTGTCGGAGGTCGGCGCGATCGGGGTGGCGCTGCGGGTATCGGAGACGGTGAGCCCGGAGGCGGCGACGAGCTGCGGCGGGGCGTCGGGCGAAAGTTTCAGCGTGGCGCCTGGCGGAAACGGATTGTTGCGGCAGGCATCGAGAAGCACGATGGCGACGCGCACGGTGCGGCGCAGCTTGTCGATGACCTCCGAAACCGGCACCAGCTTTTCGCCGGCATCGTCGAGCGCGGACAGGTCTGCATCGACGGGCACGAGGAAGTTCTCGCCGCCCGCCTCGATGCCGTGGCCGGCGTAATAGAGCACGGCGACGTCGGCGCCCTCGGCATCGTCGACGAAGTCGCGCAGATCGCGCGACAGGCGCCTCGCATCGCGGTCCGACGAGAGCTCGGTGTCGAATCCGAGCTCGGACAGCAGGCGCTCGACGTCGCGCGCGTCGTTGGCGGGGTTAGCCAGCGGCGGCAGGTGCTCGTACTCGGAATTTCCGATGACCAGCGCGACGCCGCGCAGGGCCTCGCCGGCGGCGGCCGGTGCGGCGTGAAAAAGGACAAGCAGAACCACTGCGCCGAACAGCCGGCGCAGCGCCGCGAGACGTGTGAATTCGTTCATGCCCAAGGCGATGCCCACCGCCGAAAACTCCCAAGCCCGGCGAGATTATTTCCGCAACGTAAGGCCATTCAAGGGCATGACGGCGGTTTTTCTCAGTCGCCGCCGAGCTCGGAGACCAGCGCGGTGGCGCGCGCTACGCTGGCCTCGGCGGTGGCGAGCGCCTGCGGGTCGCCTGCCGAGCGCAGCAGGTCGAGGCCGCTGCGGCATTGTTCGAGCGCCGATCGCGCCAGCGCCAGATCGCTGCCGTGGCGCGCCTGTTCGGTGTGGATTTCGCAGGAAGTGTTGGTGAAGTAGCCGGCGAATTGCGGCGCGGCGTCCACGGAAGCGAGTGCCTCGTCCGACCATTGCGCGGCCTGGGCCAGCAGGTCGGCGTCGAAATCGGCGCGCACCCGCTCCAGCGCCATGTAGGCGACGTTGTTGGCGGCAAGCGCCTGGCCCGCCGTATCGCCCAGCGTGCCGAGCAGGCCGTGCAACTCGCGCCCGGCGGCGATCGCAGTGTCGAGATCGTCGACGGCGTGGCTGGTTTCGGCCAGCATCGCCGCAGCACCCGCATATTGCTGCGACAGGAAGGTGTAGGGCGCGATGTTGGCCTGCGGCGCGTTCCACGCGCGATAGCGTTCGAGGGCGCTTCCCATGCGGGTGACCGCCTCGCGCAGCATCGCGTCGTCGGGCCGGATACCGGTCGACCAGTAAAGCGCCTTGCCGAGTTCGGCGTCGGTCTGGGCCGAAAACTGCGGATCGGCCTGCGGGTCCGGCGTGGCCGCGAGTTCGCGCAGGCCGGCGACGGCTTTCGCCAGCATGTCGGCGTCGCCATTGCGAGCGCCGAGCACGGCGCGCACCCGCGCCTCGCGCAGGGCGAGGAGACGCCTGAACGCCGGGCCCGGCTCGACAGGCGGGGAGGCTGCCAGGTCCTCCATCATGGCGAGCGCCTGTTCGAGATGCGCCGTCTGCGGCTCGCGCTCGCCAATGGCGGCGAGCGTCAGCGCCTTCTGCCAGGTGGCGTCGCCGATCGCGCCGGCATTGTTGGCCTGGCCGAAGATATCGAGTGCGTCGTCGAAGGCCTGTAGCGCGGCCTCGAGGGAGCGAGGGTCGCCGAAGCGCTGGTCCCATTCCAGCGCGATGCGGCCCTGCATGGAGCGGGTCTCGGCCCAAATGAGGGGAAAACGCTGGCGGTCGAAGATTTCGGCGAGGATGCCGGTGATGTCGGCGGTGTCCGAAAGGGCGGCGGGCGTGTTCTGGCGCTGCGCCAGGTCGAACGCGATCGACGCGGTGCGCACCAGGTAGCGCGCCGACACGGGGTCGAAGTCCTTGCCGGAGGTGAAAGGCTGCATGGTCGCTTCGAACTGCGCCAGCAGGCTCTGGAAGAGCGCGGTGTCCGGGTTCATGGTCCAGCGAAAATACATCGACTGGGTGAGACGGAAGTCCGCCTCCGCCTCCAGCGCGCCGGCATCTGCGTCTCGGGCGGTCGCGGCGGCATCGCGGAACCAGTGCTCGGCGGCTTCGAGTGCTGCGGCGTCGCCCGCGCCGACGGCGAGCTGAGCCTCGGCGCGACCGGTGTCGAGAAGGACGCGGGCCTTCAGCACCGAAGGCGGCCACGCGGCACTGATGTCGCCTGCCTCGTGCAGATGCTACGAGCGCTTCGCGCAGCAGCGCGGGATCGCTGGTGCCGGCGGCCTGCAGCATCAGCGCCTCGGCAAGCGCATGGTCGAGGGCCACCCGGTCGGCGGGTTCGGCGGCACCGCCCGATTGTTCCAGCGCCTGCCGCGCCAGACGCTCGGCGGAGGCAAGCGAACCCGGCGTGCCCCGCAGTGCGGCGTCGACCAGATAGGCGTCGATCTGGTCGCGCCGGTAGGCGACCGCCCTGGCCTTGTCCCAGTCGCCGACGATGTCGGCGGCCTCGCCGTAGTCGCTGGCGGCGTCGGCGTGGCGGAACAGCAGTTTCTTGGTCTCGGCGCTGTGAACATAGACCTCGGCGTCCTCCAGAATGCGCTGGCGCAGCGCGGCGATCTGCTGGTCGCGGGTGGACCGAAGCGCGGTCACGCGCTGCTTGGCCTGCTCACGGAAGCCGTCTGCGGCATTGAGCGCGCCCTGCAGTTCGGCCTCGTCGGCGAGCTTCGTCAGGCGCTGGATTTCGGGATCGGGGTTCTGCAGCGCGTCGCGCGCCTGGCGGGTCTCGGCGAAGCGGGCGATCTCCTCGCGCAGCCGCGCCTCGACGCGGTCGGGATCGTCGCCGGGGCTGACGTCGAGCGCGCGCATCATGGCGAAGACGACGCTCATCGGCACGCCGCCGGTTCTGGCCAGCGTCTCGGCCTGGGTGCGGCGCACGTCGGGCAGGTCGGCAATGCGCACCAGCAGCTGGCGGCGCTCGCCGAGAATGGTGGCCTGGTCGGCATCGGTGGCCGGCGCCGGCTCGCCGAAATAGAGGAGCCGCCGCAGGCTTTCGTTGACCCAGGGGTGCTGGCGGCCCTCGGTGTCGAGATAGACCTCCTCCGACACCATGCGCATGACTGTGCCGAACTCCGCGCCGGTGACCGCACCCAGATGCTTGAGCAGCGCCGCCGCATAGGGGCTGTGGCCGTCCTTGTCGCCGTCGAGCGCCGGCTTGCCCGGTTCGGCGGCAAAGCCGATGACGGTGCCGAGGCCTTCCTTCTCGGCAGCCGGCGCGGCGAGTGCCTTGGCCCCGCGGGTGTCGGCGACCGCCAGTCCGGCAGGCGCGACCGGCGCCGGTTCGGCGTCGGGCGAAAGCCTGAGCGTGGAGCCGGGCGGGAACGGGTTGTCGCGGCAGGCGTCGAGCAGCACGATGGTGACGGCGACGTTGCGGCGCAATTCGGCGACGATCTGCGAGATCGGCACGAGCTTGTCGCCTGCGTCGTCGAGGGCGGACAGGTCGGCGTCCACGGGAATGAGGAAATTTTCGCCGCCGGCCTCGATGCCGTGGCCGGCGTAGTAGAGGATGGCGACGTCGGCGCCCTTGGCGTCGTCGACGAAATCCTCGAGGTCTCGCGACAGCCGGCGCGCGTTGCGGTCGGTCGACAGGTTGGTGTCGAAACCGAGGTCGGAAAGCAGTTCCTCGATGTCGCGGGCGTCGGATTTCGGATTGCCGAGCTTCGGCAGGTGCTCGTAGTCGCTGTTGCCGATCACCAGCGCGACGCCGCGCAGCGCATCCGAAGCGGCGGCAGGGGAAAGCGCGACGAAAATCGTCGCCAGCGCCGTGGCAAATGCCATCAGCACCAGCGCCGGAATCCGTCTTGCTGCCGCGCTCCCTGAAGCGATCATGCGCGCTTCGCCCTTTGCCCGTCGGTCCGTAGAGCCTAGCACGAGTTGTGGCATTTTCTCGATGATGCCCAGGCGTGTCTTTTTCCGGAGCCGAGCGGGAACAAGAAGCCGGCCGGTGCATTCCGCCTTAGCGGCGGACCTTGCGAGCCACGGACCAGCGGAGGAGGGACGAGCAGCCACAGCTCTCCGATTCGAAATTCCCGACGATGATCGGTCAGGATAAGCTTACGCTTTGCCCGGTGGAAGAACGGACTTCCGCGCGCAGGGGCGTTTCGCTGGCTGCCTTGAAGGGCCGGCCGCAGCGAAATGGCTAGGCGCGCGGCATGACGATGCTGTAATCGTCGAACGGACGAGGCAATCAGGATTCGGCCATGCGCTGGAGAGGCAGACGACAGAGCTCGAATGTCGAGGACCGCCGCGGCCAGGGCGGATTCACGCGCGGCGGCTTCAGCCGCGGCCCCGGCATCCGCATCCCGGTCGGGCGCGGCGGACGCGGCGGTGGTATCGGCATTACCGGCATCATCATCATAATCATCGTCTATTTCGTGCTGCGCGTGATGGGAGTGGATCCGCTCGGCGGAGGCGGTGGCCCGAGCGGGCCGGGCGTGAGCTCCGGCGGGAGTGCGGCTTCCGACGAACAGGCGCAATTCGCGGCGACTGTGCTGGCCGACACGGAGGATGTCTGGCACCAGATATTCCGCAACAGCGGCAGCGACTATCGCGAGCCGGGCATGGTGCTGTTTTCCGACAGCGACCAGTCGGCCTGCGGTTTCGCCTCGGCCGCGGTGGGGCCGTTCTACTGCCCGTCAGACGAGAAGGTCTATCTCGACCTCACCTTCTTCGACGAGCTCGCCGGCAAGTTTGGCGCGGCCGGCGACTTCGCGCAGGCCTACGTGATCGCGCACGAGGTCGGCCATCACGTGCAGAACCTGACCGGCGTGCTGCCGGAGTTCAACCGGCAGGGCAGCACGATGAGCGATGCCGAGCGCAACGCCATGTCGGTGCGGGTCGAACTGCAGGCGGACTGCTATGCCGGGATATGGGCACACTACGCGGCCCAAAAGGGGCTGCTGGAACCGGGCGATGTCGAGGAGGCGTTGAACGCGGCCCAGCAGATCGGCGACGACACGCTGCAGCGGCGCGTGCAGGGCTATGTCGTGCCCGAGAGTTTCAACCACGGCACCTCGGCGCAGCGCAAACACTGGCTGGCGCGGGGCATGGAAAACGGGCGTGTTGCCGATTGCGACACGTTCGGCGCAACACCCTGACGGGGATCAGCGTCGGCCGAAACGGTCATCCGAAAAGCAAACAAGCGGTAAATTCGCAGAATCGAATACGAACGGCCCACTTAGACCGCCCTTAAAGCCTCGCGGCTATCTTGTCTCGCACAAGGGCAAGGAGGCGGCCGTGTCTATCAAGCTGTCGAAGGCGTTCGGTTCTGACCGCAGAGGCAATTTCGCGATCCTGTCGGCGTTGCTGGCGGTGCCGCTCGTCATGAGCGCAGGCGTGATGATCGATCTGACGACGATCAACCGGACGCATTCGAAACTGCAGCAGGCGCTGGATGCGGCGGTGCTCGCGGTAGCCCGCGAGGGCGACAAGATCAGCGATTCCGAGGCGCGCACGATCGCCCGCAAGTTCATCAAGGGCAATCTCGATGCCGACTTCACGAAGCTGTCGGTGGCGCGGTCGGGCACGGCCGTGACGCTGGGGGCCACGACCAAGGCGCCGACGGCGTTCGGTGGCCTGCTCGGCTACGACAAATGGCCGGTGGTCGCCCAGTCCACGGCGGACATCGCCTATGCGAGCTACGAGGTTGCGCTGGTTCTCGACACGACGGGTTCGATGGCCGGAGGCAAGCTTTCGTCGCTCAAGGACGCCGTCACCGGCATGATCGACGACATGACGGGGCAGGTGCAGGACACCAGCAAGCTCAAATACGCGCTCGTGCCGTTCGCGACCTTCGTCAATGTCGGTGCGCAATACGGGCCCAGCTTCGACAAGAAGGGCAAGATGATCAAGGGCAGCGGTGCGCCCTGGCTCGACCTGAAGGGCAAGAGCGACATTCCGCAGCTCGAACTGAAGAAGGGCATCAGCCGCTTCGAGGTCTATCACAATCTGGGCGAGGACTGGAAAGGCTGCGTGGAGACGCGCATGCCCGACAAGAAGGGCGCGCATGACGTCGCCGACACCGAACCGAAGAAGAGCGACCCCGACAGCCTGTTCGTGCCGGCGTTCGGCATAGACGAGCCTTCCGGCTGGGGCTACGCCAACGACTACATCACCTCGCTGGTCGATCCGCTCGACATGTCGAAGGCGGCCGAGAAGGCGAAGCTCGCCAAATACGGCATCGAGGAGATCACGTCGGGGCTGATCGACACGATCTCGATGGTGCCCGTCAGCATAGAACACGTGTGGGGCAAGGGACCGAACCGCGGGTGCGACACCCAGCCGATCACGCCGCTGACCAGCGACTACAATTCGCTGAAGCAGAAGGTGAAATCGCTGGAGGCGCGGGGCACCACCAACATCATGGAGGGCGTGGCCTGGGGCAACCGCGTGCTTTCGCCCGGCGAGCCGTTCACCGAGGGCGCCAAGGACAAGCCCGGCCTCGAAAAGATCATGATCGTGCTGACGGACGGCGCCAACAATCTGGGGCCCACCAGCACCAAGCTCGGCTCCGAATATTCGAGCTTCGGCTATCTGGTCGACGGGCGCCTGGGCATTACCGCCGGCGGAGCCTCGAGCACCAACGCGGCGATGAACGACAAGACGCTCGCCGCATGCAAGGCCGCCAAGGATGCCGGCGTCGAGATCTACACGATCAGGCTCGAGGAACCCGACGTGAAGACCGGCTACATGCTGAAGGAATGCGCGAGTTCGCCTGCCAACTTCTTCGACGCCCCGTCGCGCAGCCAGCTCGACGACGTCTTCAAGAAGATCGGCGAGAACATCGTTCGCTTGAGAATCTCGTCCTGACGCACACACAACGGACGACAAACTGGGCGGCCCTCGAGGCCGCCTTTCTTTTTTTCGCGGAAACGCTGGCCGGATCAGCGCTCGGCGAGAGCCGGCTCGCCCTTGCGCTCGCGGATCAGGTTCATGAAGCGGCGGAAGAGATAATGCGAATCCTGCGGGCCGGGCGAGGCCTCGGGATGGTGCTGGACGGAGAAGACCGGCCGGCCGACCAGCGAGATGCCGCAGTTGGAGCCATCGAAGAGCGAGACGTGGGTCTGCTCGACGCCCTCGGGCAGCGACCTGGGATCGACGGCGAAGCCGTGGTTCATCGAAACGATCTCGACCTTGCCGGTGGTGAAGTCCTTGACCGGGTGATTGGCGCCGTGATGACCCTGGTGCATCTTGACGGTCTTCGCGCCGACGGCCAGCGCCAGCAGCTGGTGGCCGAGACAGATGCCGAACACCGGGATGTCGGCCTTCAGCAGGTCCTTGATGATCGGCACCGCATATTCGCCGGTCGCGGCGGGGTCGCCGGGGCCGTTCGACAGGAACACTCCGTCGGGCTTCATGGCCAGAATGTCGTCGGCGCTCATCGTGGCGGGCACGACGGTGACCCTGGCGCCGAGGCCGGCGAGCAGGCGCAGGATGTTGCGCTTCACGCCGTAGTCGATGGCGACGATGTGGACCGCCGGCTCGTCCCTGCGTGGCGCCGTAGCCCTCGTTCCAGACCCATGGCGTCTCGGTCCACGGTGCGCTCTGCCCGGAGGTGACCTCCTTGGCAAGGTCGAGCCCGACGAGCCCGCCCCAGGCCTTTGCCTCGGCCTTCAGCGCCTCGACGTCGAAATTTCCGTCCGGCGAATGGGCGACGACGGCGTTGGGCATGCCCTTCTCGCGAATGAGCACCGTCAGCGCGCGCGTGTCGATGCCGGAAATGGCGACGATGCCGCGGGCGGTCAGCCACTGGTCGAGATGCATGGCGGAACGATGGTTCGACGGATTGGTGAGGTCGGCCTTGAAAACCGCGCCTACCGCTCCGGCGCGGTTGGCCGGGTTCAGATCCTCGACGTCCTCGTCGTTGGCGCCGATATTGCCGATGTGCGGGAAGGTGAAGGTGACGATCTGGCTGGCGTAGGAGGGATCGGTGAGGATCTCCTGATAGCCGGTGAGCGCGGTGTTGAAGCAGACCTCGCCGACGGCCTTGCCGGTGGCGCCGAGGCCGTGGCCTTCGACGACCGTTCCGTCGGCAAGCACCAGAAGCGCGGTCGGCCGGTCGGGAACCCAGGGCGGGGTCTGGTCGGTCATTGTGTGCAAACTCCGTCGAGAATCGGGCGCGATCTTGAACAAGAAGCGCAGTCGCGCCATATGACGCGCCTGAAAGACGCGGGCAAGAGCGGCCGGAAGCCGCGGCGACCCGCGAAACCCTATGTATTGTCCGCCGAGGTCCGGGGCAATACGCGACGGCACACAAGCAGCCAATGAACGATGCAGACCGCCAGGCGGAATAGCTTAAGCAAACGAATTCAAAAGCTTATGACGCCACAAAACGGTTTGCTTCGGCTGCGGGCCGGCGCTATCCTCCGCGACCGGGACGGGAGAAAGAAGCCATGCGCGACGAGATCGCCGAGGCACTGAAACACTCGACTAAAAAGCAGGAAAAGCGCTGCACTTCGACGTTGCGGCTCATCCTCACCGCCATAAACGACCGCGACATCGCCAATCGCAGCGCCGGCAAGGACCCGGTCAGCGACGAGGAGATCAAGCAGATCCTGGCGAAGATGGTGAAGCAGCGCGAGGAATCCGCGCGCCAGTTCGAAGAAGGCGGGCGCATCGAGCTCGCCGAACAGGAACGCGAGGAAATTGCCATCATCAAGCAGTTCCTGCCGCGCCAGCTCGGCGAGGAGGACGTGCGCCGCGCCTGCGCGGAAGTGGTGCACGAGGTCGGTGCCGACGGCTTGCGCGACATCGGCCGCTGCATGAACGCTCTGAAGCAAAAATTCCCCGACCGCATGGATTTCTCCAAGGCCAGCGGCATCGTCAAGGGCATGCTGCGGTAGACAATTCCAGGAAAAGTGGAAACCGGTTTTCCGTCCGGAATTGCGCGAAAACAAGAACTTGGAGAGGTTCATCGAGTCCGTGAAAGGATGACTACCCCAGCAGTTACACCGGCTTGAGGCGCGATTCGCGCAGCAGCCCGTTCTCTTCCAGCACCGGATAGGCGATTCCCGCGAGCAGCGAGTTGATCTGCTTGAGGTCGCGAATCGTGTCGAGATGGATCGAGCTTGTCTCGATGCTCTTTTCCGTTCCGACGCGCAGCCGGCCGAAGTGAAGCTCGCTCATCTGCCGTTCCAGGTCGCGGACGGCGTCCTTCTCGCGCATCAGCTTCATGGCGGTGTCGGAATTCCTGGTCACCAGCACGTTGAAGGCGAGCCGCGCGTTGGACAGGACCAGCGCGTGGAACTCGCACCAGTTCCTGCCAGCCCTCGTTGGTGAAGGTCAGGCCGCGGGTGCGCTTCTTGTCGACATGGGCCAGCAGGTTGCGCACGACGATGTCGCCGACCTGCTCGAGCTTGACGCAGGCGCCGATCAGCTCCTGGCAGCGCAGCGCGTCGGCCTCGCTCATGCTCCGCGTCGCGATGCGCGCCAGATAGAGCTTCACGGCGGCGTGGCGGCGGTCGACCAGATCGTCGAGGGCCGACAATGCGGCGATGCCCTGCTTGTCGGGTGTCTCGTAGAGCTCGATGACTTCCTTCAGCATCACCTCGATGGTGCGGCAGATGCCCAGCGTCTCGCGCGTGGCGTTGGCCAGCGCCAGCGAAGGCGTGTCCAGCACGCCTTCGTCGAGCGCGGTCTCCTCGGCGCGGGCGAGCAGGTCGCCGGCACTGGGCCGTCCGGTGCCTGCCAGCGCGGCCGAAATCGAGCGGTGGACGAAACCGACGAACGGCAGTCCGAGCAGCGCGACGGCGACGTTGAAGACCAGGTGGGCATTGATGATCTGCGCGGAGGCGGTGGCGCCGAGCCGCGACAGGTCGGGAGCCAGCGCGACCAGCGCCGCGAGCGCGATGACGGCGCCCGAGCCGCGGATCGCCAGGTTGCCGAGCGGCACGGCGCGCGATTCCGGCGGCATCGCGCGCGACAGCACCGCGGCGATGATGCCGCTGCCGAGATTGGCGCCGAGCACCATGACGACGCCGAGGCCGGCCGGCATCAGGCCGCGCGAGGCAAGGGCCGCGAACAGCAGGATCGCCGCGACGCTTGAATGGAACAGCCAGGTGACGACCGCCGCGATCAAAAAGGCGGTGGCCGGGTCGCCGGCGAGATAGTCGACGATGACGGGCAGCATCCTGCTGTCCCGCAGCGGCTCGGAGGCTTCGCCGATGAGCCGGAGCGACAGGAGCAGCAGTCCGACGCCCACGAGGATGCGGCCGGCCTGCCGCCAGGCGCGGCGCTCCGTCGACATGAAGATGGCGGTGCCGGCAAACAGGCAGAGCGGCATCACCGCCCCGAGATCGAAGCTCAGGAGCCGCACGACCAGCGCCGAGCCGACGTCGGCCCCGAGCGCGGCGGTCAGCCCGACGGAGGCCGCGACGATGCCCGACCCGGCGAAAGAGCCGACGAGCAGGGCGGTGGCGGTGGCGCTTTGCAGCGCGATCGCCAGCACCAGTCCCGCGGCGAGCGTTGCGATCGGATTGCGCAGTACGCTGCGCAGCCGTGCCCGCAGCACGTCACCGTAGGCGCGCTCGACGCCGGTCCGCACCATTCTCGTCGCCCACAGGAGCAGCGCGACGGCGCCGGCCAGATGCAGCAGGACCATCGCGCCGCTCATCGCCGGCTCCACGGCCGGGCGGGCGCCCAAAGGGTGCTGTGTCTTGCAAAAACGCGGATAGCCATTGCCTGCAAATCATTGAAGATGACCGAAGGTTCCACCCTGCATCGAATTAGCCGGTTAATCAATTGCGGCTGGATTCGGAAAGGCTCCGATCGACGCGGTGCTCCGGTCGATGGCTGCTACGATGCGGCCGGCGGGCGGGCGCTCGAGCGGCGTTCGGCCGCGTAGGAGAGCGCCGCCACGGCAACGGCGATCGACCATCGCGAAAATGCCCAGCACCGGCAGGCTGCGATAGCCGTAGCCGGCGGTCAGAAGCATCGAGCCGATCGAGGCAGCGAGCGCTATGCCGATGTTGAAGCCCGACGGTATCAGCGAGGAGGCGAGGTTCGGCCCGTCGGCTGTCCAGGTGAGGATGCGCGTCTGGATCGGCGTGCCGATGGCGAAGCTGGTGCAGCCCCACAGGCATACCACCACGGCCATGGGCAGCGGATGGGGACTGAACGCATACATCGCCGACAGCACCACCGCCTGGATCGCCAGAAGCACGATCAGCGAGGGCATCAGCTTCCAGCCGGCGAGCCGGCCGCCGACGAAGACGCCGGCGGTTGCGCCGAGCCCGTTGAGCAGCAGGAACCAGGGCACGGTCGCGGCGGAGACGCCGGTCACCTCGTGCAGCATCGGCGCGATGTAGGTGAAGGGCACGAACTGGCCGACCATCAGCATCAGCATGACGATGAGCGAGGACCATACCTGCTGCCGGCGAAGCACCGCGACCTCGCGCATCAGCCCGACGGGCCGGACATCCGGCCCGCCGGTGCGCGGCAGGAGCACGAGGATGGCGCCGGTGGCGAAGATGCCCAGCGCGAACATCGTCCAGAAGGTGGCGCGCCAGCCGAACAGCGCCCCGATCGCGGTGCCGGCGGGCACGCCAAGAATGTTGGAGACGGTCAGGCCGGCAAGCACGAAGGCGACGGCCATGCCGCGCTTCTCCTCGCTGACCAGACGGACCGCGACGACCATGGCGGCCCCGAAGAAGACGCCGTGGGCCACCGCGACGACAACGCGGATGGCGAGCATGGACGCGAAGCCGGGGGCGAGCGCGCATGCCAGCTGGCCGAGCGTGAACACCACGCCGACGGCGACCAGCAGCTTCTTGCGCGAGACGTCATTGGTGAGGACGGTCATCACCGGGCCGCCGATGGCGATGCCGGCGGCGTAGGCGGTCACCAGGTAGCCGGCGGCGGGTATCGATACGCCGAGGCCACGCGCCAGTTCCGGCAGCACGCCGGCAACGACGAACTCGGTGCTGCCGAAGGCGAAGGCGGCGATGAAAAGCGCGATCAGCGGGAGGGGCATGGCGGCGATTCCGCGGACAATTGGGGCGAAGCGCACCTGAAACCACGCGGTGGCGGGCGGGGCAACAGCGATGGCTTGGTCCAGGCGATCCCGCGCGTGCTTTCAATGTGCGTCCGGGAATGGGGGCGGCGTCCGGCGCAGCGAACAGGAAACCGCTACTCGGCCGGATCCTTCAGCTTGCCGACTTCGCGCATGTAGCTGCGCAGCACCGCGTTGATGCGGGTCTGGTAACCCTTGCCCTGTGCCTTGAAGAAATCGAGTACGTCGCGGTCCAGACGGATCGACACGGCCTGCTTCTCGACCGGATGCACGACCGTTGCCCTGGACCAGTCGATATCGATGAAATCCGCCCAGTCCGGATCGTCGCGCATCTGCGCTTCGATCTCGGCATCGGTCATCGCGTCGACGCGCTTCCAGTCCGACTTGGATTCGCCACGGGCAATGCGCTCGCGGATTTCATTCAGCCGAATATCTGACGGTATTCTTCTTGCTCATATCTGCGTGCCGGCCTGGCGGAAATGATGCGGCAACGTGATTCCCGCAGTGTGTAGACAACCGCAATGATGCGTTTCGTCGTCTCGCAGATCGCCAGCGACCGGACTTCTCTGTTCCTGTCCGAGCGCGTCTCGAGATGCGGCCTCAACAGCGCTTCCGCTGCATCCAGAAAGTCTATGCCGTGTTTCTCGAGGTTCGTCAGGCGCTTGTTTTCGTCCCATTCGAAGCCGTCGAATTCGATCTTTTCCATCGGAGTTCCATGTTCTATTTCCCAGTTCAGTCCATGCGGTAGCGGAACTGCCATTGCACGTTCGCTCCGTGGTAGGGGTTGATGCTACGGCTCATCAAGCCTTCTGGCAAGGCGTATATACAATTGTATCTCTCTTCGTGCAACCTGTGAATCGCGGGCACGGCGCCACAAGCCGGTCGCGGCAGGGCGCGTTCGTGCTTATATGAGCGCCCAAGAGGTCGGCTCCGAACGATGCGATTCCCCAACTCCTTTCTCGACGAGATACGCGACCGCGTGCCGATTTCGGCCGTGGTGGGCAGCCGCGTCTCGTGGGACAAGCGCAAGACCAACGCTTCGCGCGGCGACTGGTGGGCCTGCTGCCCCTTCCACGGCGAAAAGACGCCGTCCTTCCACTGCGAGGACCGCAAGGGCCGCTACCACTGCTTTGGCTGTGGCGTCACCGGCGACCATTTCCGTTTTCTCACCGAACTCGACGGGCTGAGCTTTCCCGAAGCCGTGGAACGCGTCGCCGAGATGGCGGGCGTGCCGATGCCGGCACGCGATCCCGAGGCCGAACAGCGCGAAAAGCAGCGCGCCTCGCTGACCGACGTCATGGAAATGGCGACCTCCTTCTTCCAGCAGCGCCTGCAGGCGGCCGACGGCGCCAAGGCGCGTGCCTATCTGCGCGAGCGTGGGCTGACTTCGGCCACCCAGCAGGCATTCCGGCTGGGCTACGCGCCCGACGCCAAGAACGCTCTCAAGGAATTCCTGGCCTCCAAGGGAGTCGGCAAGGACCAGATCGAGGCCTGCGGGCTCGTCGTCACCGGGGCGGACATTCCGGTCTCCTATGACCGGTTCCGCGACCGCATCATGTTTCCGATCGAGGATTCGCGCGGCCGGGTGATCGCATTCGGGGGCAGGGCGCTGTCGGCCCAGGCGCTCGCCAAATACCTGAACTCGCCCGACACCGAGCTCTTCCACAAGGGCAACGTGCTCTACAATTTCGCCCGCGCACGCAAGGCGATGGCGCGCGGCGGCACGGTGATCGCCGTCGAGGGCTACATGGACGTGATCGGGCTGGCGCAGGCAGGCTTCGAGAACGCCGTGGCGCCGCTCGGCACGGCGCTGACGGAAAACCAGCTGCAGCTGCTTTGGCGCATGTCGGGCGAGCCGGTGCTGTGCTTCGACGGCGACCAGGCGGGGCTGAAGGCGGCGTGGCGCGCGGCCGACCTGGCGCTGCCGATGATCGAAGCCGGCCGAACGATCAATTTCGCGCTGATGCCGGAAGGGCAGGACCCGGACGACATCGTGAAGAATTCCGGCCCGGAGGCATTTCGCGAGGTGCTGGAGCAGGCGCGGCCGCTCGCCGACATGATCTGGATGCGCGAAACCGCCGGCGGCCAGTTCGACACGCCGGAGCGGCGGGCCGGGCTCGAACGGCGGTTGCGCGAACTGACCAGCGCCATCAAGGACGAGAGCGTGCGTTTCCACTATTCCCAGGAAATGCGCGACCGGATGCAGGCCTTTTTCGGTCCGCCGCAACGCGGCCCGCGCCGCGACAACGAGCGCGGCTTCGACCGGCGACAGGGCGGAAGCGGCGGCGGAGGCAGGGGCGGACAGATCGCGGCAGGGCGGCTGGCGGTATCGGATTCGCTGGCGCGGTCGGCCATGGTGAAGAAATCCTCTGGCGCCGGCATGCCGCTGCGCGAAGCCACCATCGTGGTCGCGCTCACCAACCATCCCGGGCTGCTCGACGAATATTTCGACGAGGTGGAGCGCCTGGACCTGTCGCATGCCGGGCTGCGCGCGCTGCATTCGGCGATGCTCGACATGCTGGCACAGGGTGAGGCGCGCGCGCCGGACGCGGTGGCCGCAGCAATCGAGCGGGCGGGCCTTTCGGAGGCGCATCAACTCGCCGAGGCGCTGGTGAAGCGGGCCGGCCAGTGGCCGGCGCTCGCCGATGCGGCGTTCGACGACGCGCGCGACGCTTTCTGCCAGGCGCTGCACTTGCACCGCAGCGCCGGCTATCTACATAGGGAACTCAAGGCGGCGGAGACCGCGCTTGCCACCGAACCGACGGAAGAGAACTACCGTCACCTGGTGGAAGTTCAGGCGCAGCTCCGTGACGTGCAGGCGACCGAGGCGCTGATCGAAGGCTTCGGCGTGATGTCAGGCCGGGCCGGCCGCGGCTGATACGGCGCTGGCCAGAGCGAATCATTCCGGCAGCGTGGGCGTTGGCGGTGTCCCTCGGGCGACAGTGACGTCGACGAAGCAGGTGATTCGGCTTTTTCGCGGTGATTCGCGTCCTGTGGCTTGACCTGACGCGGGAATGACGGAATCAGGAACGCATCCAGAGGCCGATTTTTGCGCGGGCGGCCAAGAATCCGGCCCCGCCGGGCGTCAAAACCTTGTGGACATGGGGCAATCTCGCCACATATGCCACGGTTAACAGGGAATTTAGGGTTCGCGGGGAATTTGCGCCAGACAGGGACGCCAGATCGTCGCCCCGGCACACCGGACGCGGCGAGATGCGATCTCCCGTCCCCCGAGCGCGATGACAGGCAGGCGCGGCGCCCCTTGCGGGATTTAACAGGAAGAAAGCATGGCGACGAAGGAAAAGGAAGAGGTCGAGACCGAACGCGAGGGCAGCACCGACGGCCCCCTGCTCGACCTTTCCGACGACGCGGTCAAGAAGATGATCAAGGTCGCGAAGAAGCGCGGCTATGTCACCATGGACGAGCTCAACGCCGTCCTGCCGTCCGAGGAGGTCACCTCCGAGCAGATCGAAGACACGATGGCGATGCTGTCCGACATGGGCATCAACGTCGTTGAGGACGACGAGCAGGGCGAGGAGGCCGACAACAGCGGCAACAACGAGGGCGACAGCGAGGAAGAGGCCAACGAGCTGGCCGAGCAGACCGGCACGGCCGTCGCCCAGACCACGCAGAAGAAAGAGCCGACCGACCGCACCGACGACCCCGTGCGCATGTATCTGCGCGAGATGGGTTCGGTGGAGCTGTTGTCGCGCGAGGGCGAGATCGCCATCGCCAAGCGCATCGAGGCCGGCCGCGAGACGATGATCGCGGGCCTGTGCGAAAGCCCGCTCACCTTCCAGGCCATCATCATCTGGCGCGACGAGCTCAACGAGGGCAAGATCCTGCTGCGCGAGATCATCGATCTCGAGGCGACCTATGCTGGCCCGGAGGCCAAGCAGGCGCCGGCGGTGACGCGTCCCGACGAGGAAGAGAAGCCTGCCGAGGACAAGGAGAAGTCGCGCCGCGCCTCCCGCGAGGACGACGACATCACCAATGTCGGCGGCGAGTCGCAGACCGAAGAAGACGACGACGAAGAGGACGAGGCCAACCTGTCGCTGGCTGCCATGGAGGCAGAGCTGCGCCCGCAGGTGATGGAGACGCTCGACCTCATCGCCGCGACCTACAAGAAGCTGAGGAAGCTGCAGGACCAGCAGGTGGAAAGCCGGCTGGCGGATTCGGCTGCCCTTTCGGCCTCGCAGGAGCGCTCCTACAAGAAGCTCAAGGACGAGCTGATCACCGCGGTGAAGTCGCTGTCGCTCAACCAGGCGCGCATCGAGGCGCTGGTCGAGCAGCTCTACGACATCAACAAGCGGCTGGTGCAGAACGAGGGCCGGCTGCTGCGGCTGGCCGAAAGCTACGGCGTGCGCCGCGAGGATTTCCTGAAGAACTACCAGGGCTCCGAGCTCGACCCGAACTGGGTGAAGAACGTCTCGCAGCTGACCACGCGCGGCTGGAAGGAATTCTCGCGCGACGAGGCCAGGAACATCAACGACCTGCGTGCCGAGATCCAGAATCTCGCCACCGAGACCGCGATTTCGATCGGCGAGTTCCGCCGCATCGTCAATCAGGTCCAGAAGGGCGAGCGCGAGGCGGCGATCGCCAAGAAGGAAATGGTCGAGGCGAACCTGCGTCTCGTCATCTCGATCGCCAAGAAATACACCAATCGTGGCCTGCAGTTCCTGGACCTGATCCAGGAAGGCAATATCGGGCTGATGAAGGCGGTCGACAAGTTCGAGTATCGCCGCGGCTACAAGTTCTCGACCTACGCCACGTGGTGGATCAGGCAGGCGATCACCCGGTCGATCGCCGACCAGGCCCGCACCATCCGCATCCCGGTGCACATGATCGAGACGATCAACAAGATCGTGCGGACCTCGCGCCAGATGCTGCACGAGATCGGCCGCGAGCCGACACCGGAGGAACTGGCCGAAAAGCTCGCCATGCCGCTGGAAAAGGTGCGCAAGGTGCTGAAGATCGCCAAGGAGCCGATCAGCCTCGAGACGCCGGTCGGCGACGAGGAGGACAGCCACCTCGGCGACTTCATCGAGGACAAGATGGCGGTGCTGCCGATCGACGCGGCGATCCAGGCGAACCTGCGCGAGACGACGACGCGCGTGCTCGCCTCGCTGACGCCGCGCGAGGAGCGCGTGCTTCGCATGCGCTTCGGCATCGGCATGAACACCGACCACACGCTGGAGGAAGTCGGCCAGCAGTTCTCGGTGACGCGCGAGCGCATCCGCCAGATCGAGGCCAAGGCGCTGAGGAAGCTCAAGCACCCGAGCCGCTCGCGGAAGCTCAGGAGCTTCCTCGACAGCTAGGCAAAGCCTCGAAGTCAATCAAAGCCCGGCGGAGACGCCGGGCTTTTTTGTCGCGAAAGCGCGATCGCGCCCGAGCACCGGCCACCACGCGCGAATTGATCGGGTCTGGCGACTGGACTAGGAATGCCCTCCGTATCGTTCGCAGCATCTCAACAGCGGGGAACGCCGTGTTCAAAGACCGTCGGACCATTCGAGCCTTCCCTGCGGCCTTGTGGCTTGCGACCGTTCTCGCTTCGCCAGCGCTGGCGCAGCTCGAAGACGAAAACCTGCTGGTCGTGCCGCCGAACGGCTACGAGGTCGGCTACCAGGCCCACAATTCGAAGCAGTTGATGACCGAGATGGTGCCGGAAGGCGAAACGGTCGAGAACTGGACCGAAATGGTGACGGTGCAGATCTTCCGCGACCTGTCCGACGCCGATCCGGCCGAGTTCCGCACCCACATGCGGCGTCAGTGGTTCGGCACATGCGACGGAGCGACCATCGAAAACGCCGCCGATGACACCGAGAACGGCTACCCCGCCGCGACCTGGATGCTGACCTGTCCGCTCAACACGCAGAGCGGCAAGCCGGAATACACGATGTTCAAGGCGATCGGCGGCAACGACGCGCTCTACGTCGTGCAAAAGGCGTTCACGTGGGAGCCGAGCGAGGCCGAGGTCGCCCACTGGTCGGACTTCCTGGGCGACGTCACCGTCTGCGACAGCAGGCTCGCCGACCGCGCCTGTCCGACTGTCGGACAATTGAGGCGCTGCGGCGCAGCCGACTTGACCGTCGTCAAGACGCCGGCGGCAGGCCTCCATCTCGGCGACCCGCCCCCGAAAAGCTCAAGACCGTGATCCGCCAGCCGGTGAAGCCGGCCTGAGGCGCCGCAGGGTGCGGCGGCAGGCCTTCCGTGGTAGGCTACCTGCATGAACGAGCACGCGACCGAATTCCTGACCGCGCCGGCGACCACGCAGGCCGCCGAGGGCATGCCGCGCCGTCCGTGGACGGTGGCCGAGATCGAGGCGATGGTGGCGGCCGGCATCATCGGCGGGGACGAGCGCTTCGAACTGATCGGCGGGGAGGTGGTGCCGATGTTGCCCAAGGGCGGTCGCCACGAAATGGTGAAGATGGAGCTCAACTGGCACTTCCAGCGTGAAGTGCCGAAGGAACTTCGCAATCGTCCCCGAAACGACGCTGCGTCTCGATCCCAAGACCTTTCTCGAACCGGACTTCTGCGTGTTTCCGCGCAAGGTGTTCCCCGGCGATCTGCGCGGTCACCACGTGATGCTGGCGATCGAGATCGCCGATACGAGCCTCGCCTACGATCTCGGCCGCAAGCCGGGCGTCTACGCCGCTTTCGGCATACCGGAGGTATGGGTAATCGACGCCAGCGACCTCGTCACGCATGTCTTCCGCGATCTCGGCGCGGAGGGTTTTCGCACCGTGACCGAAATCGGTCCGGACGAGACGGTGACGGCGATCCGCGCGCCACAGGTCTCCATGTGCCTGTCGGCGCTCGGGCTGCGGCCGGCCTGAACCGAACAAGACGCACCCCGGATGCCACAGAAGATCGTCACGATCGAAACGCGAGGCCCGGGCCTCACCGAATTCACCGACCGCGCGGCGGCATTCGTGCGCGCGTGCGGCGGGGAGGAGGGGCTTCTGACCGTCTTCGTGCGGCACACCTCGTGCTCGCTGCTCATCCAGGAAAACGCCGACCCGGACGTGCGCCGCGACCTCGACGCCTTCTTTGCGCGGCTGGTGCCGGACGCGAACGACCCCTCGATGAACTATCTCGTCCACCGCACCGAGGGCCCGGACGACATGCCGGCCCACATCAAGTCCGCACTCACGGCTGTGTCGCTGTCGATCCCGGTCGCCGAAGGAAGGATGCTGCTCGGCACCTGGCAGGGCATCTACCTGTTCGAGCACCGCGCGCGCCCGCACCGTCGCGAAATCGTGCTGCACCTGTCGGGGTGAGTGCGCAGCGCTAGATATTGATCCATCGCAACATGTGTCGCTGCCACGTGTTATGCTGGAGCGGCGATACGACAAGCCGGAACGAAGAAGGAGGAAACCGATGAAGACCTTTCATTGCGGCTCGATCGTGCCCGGTTGCGACTGGCACACCCGCAACGAGGACGAGGCGGAGGTGATCCGCCGCGCCGTCGAGCACATGCGCCAGACGCACGACGCCGAGATCAAGGAATCGACGCTCGAGGCTATCCGCTCGAAGATCGAGGAAGGCTCGGAAGCAGCCTGAGGCGAGCTGGTGCATTGATTCCGCGACGCCGGCCAAGCGGTTGATCGGGAACGGTTTTGCTCGATCCGACGGCAGCGGCCGGCGTCAGTTCCCGGCCTCGGCCACCATTTCCGCGGCGCGCGCCATCAGCGCGTCGCGGTTGGCGGCAAAGCCGCCTGCCACCCATTCCGCCTCCAGCCGGCGCAGCGTTTCTCCCATCGCCTTGCCGGGCTTCTGACCCAGCGCCTCGAGATCGGCGCCGCGCAGGGGGAAATCGGGCTTCTTCCAGTTTTCGAGATGTTTCAACAGACGTGAGAAGGCGCCGGCGTTCCTGAGAGCGGTGTCGTCGTCGACGGCGCGGGCGCGGGCTGATGCCAGCGCCAGCCTCAGCCGGTCGCGAATGCCTTCCGGGGCGCCGTTGTAGAGGCGCAGTTCGAAACGTCCGGTGGCGATGTCGGGCGGCACGGCGCCGGCCAGCGCCCAGTCGTTCAGCCGCGCGGCCTCCGCCTTCGACAGCTTCAGGCGTTCGGCGAGACCCGACAGGCGGACCGCGTCGGGCGGCAGCATGGCTTCCAGCCTCAGCATGGCGTCCGGCGCCCAGCCGAGGCTGCGCTCGGCCTCGATCAGGCCGGGAATGGAATCGATGCCCCATTTCTCGGTCTCCGGCACGATCGCGGTGAGCACGCCGGTCTGGCGCATCCACAAAAGCGCGCGCGAGGGATCGGGGGCGGAAAGCAGCCGCTTTGTCTCGGCCCAGACGCGCTCTGCCGAGAGTTTCGCCAGGCCGGATTTCAGCCGCGCACAGGCCTTCAGCCCGTCGGCGTCGGGCCGGCCATGGCCGTACCAGGCGAAGAAGCGGAAGAAGCGCAGGATGCGCAGATAGTCCTCGCGGATGCGCTGCTCGGCCTCGCCGATGAAGCGCAGATTGCGCTTCTCGAGGTCGGCCAGCCCGCCGACGAGGTCGACGATGGTGCCGTCGGCCTCGGCGTAAAGTGCGTTGATGGTGAAGTCGCGGCGCTCGGCATCGCGCTTCCAGTCGCGCCCGAAGGCGACGGTGGCGTGGCGGCCGAACGTCTCGACGTCGTCGCGCAGCGTCGTCACCTCGTAGGGTTCGCCGTCGGCGACAACGGTGATGGTGCCGTGGTCGTGGCCGGTCGGTATCGCGCGGAAGCCCGCCCCGGCGGCGCGGGCCATGGTGTCGTCGGGCAGGTTGGTGGTGGCGATGTCGACGTCGGTCACCGGCTCGCCCAAGAGCGTGTTGCGCACCGCGCCGCCGGCGAAGCGCGCCTCCTCGCCGTCGGCCGTCAGTGCCGACATCAGCGTCTTCAGCGCCGGCCTCTTCAGCCATTCGGCGCCGGCGATGGTTGCGGGCAGGCTCACGCGTAGAGCCTCTCGTAGAGGGCGTGGATGATGCCGGCGGTGACACCCCAGATGTAACGGTCGCCGAAGGGCATGGTGTAGAAGAACCGCTCCTGGTCGTTCCACGTGCGGCTTTCGCGGCGGTGGTTGGCCGGGTCCATCAGGAAGGCGAGCGGCACCTCGAAAGCGGCGTCCACCTCGTCGGGATTGATGACGAGATCGAAGCCCGGACGCACCACCGAAAGCACCGGCGCGATGCGATAGCCTGAACCGGTGACGTAGTCGGGCATGCGGCCGACGATTTCGACGTGGCCGCGGTCGAGGCCGATCTCCTCGCGCGCCTCGCGAAGTGCTGCGTCCTCGGGCGAGGCGTCGGTGTCGTCGATGCCCCCGCCGGGAAAGGCGACCTGGCCGGAATGGCTGCGCAGCTTCTCGGTGCGCTGGGTGAGGATGACGGTGGCGTCGCCGGGACGGTCGACAACCGGCACCAGCACGGCGGCGTCGCGCAGACCCTCGCGCACGATCAGATGGCGCAGCGCCGGGTTGAGGCTGTGGTCGCCGAGATCGTCGCCGGCATGCGGCGGCTGCTCGCGCGCGGCGCGGGCGCGGAAGTCGGCGGCGGTGAGGCCGCTTGTCGCCGGCGCGTCCATGTCAGCGGCTCAGCCGTTCCAGCTCGGCGGCCGGCATGACCGGGAATATCTCGCCATTCGAGCGCACCGCGAACATTTTCTCGCCGTCGATCTCGACCTCCTCGCCGATCTCGGCGAGCTGATACATGACCGGGCGCGCCACCAGCGCGTCGAGCCGGCCGCGCACCCGCAGATAGGGCTTGAGGCCGCCGGTCTCGGGCTCGTCGACGAAGCGCAGCTTGTGGTCGGGCCCGGCCTCGACGACGTCGCCGACATTGGTGCGGAAGGTCAGCACCTGATCGTCGCCGCTGCCGCGCGCGTCCATCTCGACGGCCAGGAAGGGCGCGTCGACAACGCGGATCGCCACCTTTTCCACCGGCGTCACGAGATATGTGCGGCCGTCCTCGTCCTTGCGCAGCACCGTGGAAAATAGCCGCACCAGCGGGACGCGGCCGATCGGCGTGCCCATGTAGAACCAGGTGCCGTCGGCCCTGATCTCCATGTCGATCTCGCCGCAATGGTCGGGATTCCAGCGTTCTACGGGAGGCAGGCCCTTGCCGGCGCGCGCGGCGCGCGAAATCAGCGCCTCCAGTCCGGCCTGATCTGCCGCTGCGGCAAGTCCGGCACCCTCGGTGTTCTGCGGCTTCGTGGGATCGTCCATCGTCACGAAATAGTCAATGTCGTCGCGCTTGTCAGCCTTGCGGCGTGGTTTAGTTTCATCCATGCGGCACTGCAACAGCGCGCGAGTCGCGGCGGCGGCATCTTGCAGGAGCGCCGGGCGGTGGCCCGGGAAACCCACGAAAGGACCGGCGGCATGAGCCAGATGATGAAGCAGGGCGGCCCCAGCGACAACGAAATGGTCGCCGAGGCCGAACGGGCCCTGGCCGACATTTCGCGGGTCCGCGAGGGCGTCGGCAAGGTCATCTTCGGCCAGGAAAGCGTCGTCGAGCGGGCGCTGGTGGCGCTTCTGGCGGGCGGTCACGCGCTGCTGGTCGGCGTGCCCGGACTGGCCAAGACCAAGCTGGTCGACACGCTCGGCATTGTGCTCGGGCTCGATTCCAGCCGCATCCAGTTCACGCCCGACCTGATGCCGTCCGACATCCTGGGCTCCGAGGTGATGGACCAGGACGAGAACGGACGGCGCTCCTTCCGCTTCATCCAGGGGCCGATCTTCGCTCAGCTCCTGATGGCCGACGAGATCAACCGCGCCAGCCCGCGCACGCAGTCGGCGCTTCTGCAGTCGATGCAGGAATACCACGTCACGGTGGCCGGCCGGCGCTACGACCTGCCGTCGCCGTTCCACGTGCTGGCAACGCAGAACCCGCTGGAGCAGGAAGGCACCTATCCGCTGCCGGAAGCGCAGCTCGACCGGTTCCTGATGCAGATCGACATCCACTATCCGGAACTGGAGGCCGAGCGCCGCATCCTTCTGGAGACGACTGGTGTCGCCGAGATGAAGGCCCAGAACGCCCTGAGCGCCGAACGGCTGAAGGAGATCCAGCAGCTCATTCGACGCATGCCGGTGTCGGAAAGCGTCGTCGAGGCGATCCTGAAGCTGGTGCGCTCGGCGCGGCCGGGCGAGGGCAACGCCGAGACCGACAAGCATGTCGCATGGGGTCCGGGGCCGCGCGCCAGCCAGGCGCTGACGCTGTGCGCCCGCGCCCGCGCGCTCTACGACGGGCGGCTTGCACCTTCGGTGGACGATGTGCGCGCGCTGGCCGAGCCGGTTCTGGAACACCGGATGGCGCTGACCTTCGCGGCGCGCGCTGAAGGCATGAACGTGCGCGACGTCATCGCGCGGCTGGCCAAGGCCTAGAGGTTAGATGGCGAGCGTCGGCGAAGCCACAGGCCCGGTCGCCAGCCGCGACGCGCTGGCACGCGCCAGGCTCCGCGCATCGCTGGTTCCCGACCTGCTGGTCGAGGCAAGGCGCGTCGTCAACACCGTCGTGGCCGGCTGGCACGGGCGACGCAAACAGGGCATCGGCGAGAATTTCTGGCAGTTCCGGCCATATGTCGAGGGCGAGCCGATGTCGCGCATCGACTGGCGGCGTTCGGCCCGCGACGACCACAACACCTTTATCCGCGAGCGCGAATGGGAGGCGGCGCACACGGTCTGGCTTTGGGCCGACCCGTCGCCGTCGATGCTCTACAAGTCGACGGGCGCCAGCGTCTCCAAGGAATCGCGCGCGCTGGTGCTGATCCTGGCGCTGGCAGAGCTTCTGTCGCGCTCGGGCGAGCGCGTCGGCTGGCCGGGGCTGACCGACCCGATCACGGCGCGCAACGGTGCCGAACGCATCGCATCCAACCTCATCCACGCGCCGCAACTGGCGACGCGGCCCGACCTTTCGGGCATCCGCCGCTTTTCCGACATCATCCTCGCCGGCGATTTCCTCGACCCGGTGGAGGATACCAAGGCCTGGCTCGACGCGCTGGCGCAGCGTGGCGTGCGCGCCCACCTGATCGAGGTGGCCGACCCGGCGGAAGAGAATTTTCCCTATGCCGGGCGCACCGAGTTCCGCGACCCCGAGACCGGCGAGAAGCTGACCGCCGGCCGCGCCGAAGCGGTGGCCGATGACTACCGGCATCTCTACGTCGCGCGGCGCGAGGAACTGGCCGACTGGTGCAAGCGGCTCGGCTGGAGCTACACGGTCAATCACACCGACAGGCTGGCCTCCGACGCGCTGGTGCGCGTCCACATGGCGATGTCCGGCGATGCCGGATTCGGCGGCGCGGGGGTGGCGGCATGAGCTTCCTGCCGCTCTCCTTCGGTGCGCCGATGGTTCTCTGGGGGCTGCTGGCGCTGCCGGTGATCTGGTGGCTGCTGCGGCTGACCCCGCCGCGCCCGCAGGAGGAGGTGTTTCCGCCGCTGAGAATCCTGGCGCGGGTGCTGCGCTCGGAAGAAACGCCGAACCGCAGCCCGTGGTGGCTGACGCTGCTGCGGCTCCTGATGGCGGCGGCGGTCATCTTCGCGCTGGCGCAGCCGGTGTGGAACCCGCGCGAGCGGCTGGACACCGGCGGCGGGGCGCTGGCGCTGGTGATCGACAACGGCTGGGCGAGCGCGCCCGACTGGAAGCGCCGGGTGGCCACCGCCGACCGGCTGATCAGCGATGCCGGCGCGGAAGGGATGCCCGTCGTGCTCGCCTTCACCGCCGAGAAGCCCAACGCCGAGATCGGGCCGTTCGACGCCGCGGCCGCCCGCGACCGGCTGAACGCGGCGCAGCCGCGGCCGGTGCCGACCGATCGCCCGGCAGTGTTTGCGCGGGTCGCCGACGCATTGCAGGATCTTTCGAGCCCGACCGTCGCGGTGCTGTCCAACGGGCTGGCCGCGCCCGGCGACGAGGCGGCATTCTCCAAGCTTCTTGGTGGCAACGCCGCGCGGCTGACCTGGATCGAGCCGGACCGGCTCGACATGATCGGCGTCACGGCCGGCGACAACGGCGCCTCGTCGTTCACCGTCAGTGCGGTGCGCGCGCCGAGTGCGGCGCCGCGCCAGGTGACGGCTGCGGCCTATGACGAGCGCGGGCGGCGTATCGCCGAAACGGCGCTGCGCTTCGGCCCGGGCGACACCGCGGCGAAGGGCGAGATCTCGGTGCCGTTCGAGATGCGCAACGATTTTTCCCGCGTCGCCATCGACGGCGAGGACCAGGCCGCGGCGACCCGCGTGCTCGACGAGAACTCGAAGCGCCGGCGCGTCGGCCTGCTCGCGCAGGCGGAGGGCGAGCAGGGACAGCCGCTGTTGTCGCCGCTCTACTATATCCGCCATGCGCTGGAGCCGTTCGCCGACCTGATCGAGCCGGAAAGCGCCGACCTCGCCGAGTCCGTGCCGTGGCTGCTGGAGCGCAAGCCGGCGATGATCGTCATGGCCGACATCGGCACGCTGCCCGAGAGCGCGCGCGCCAAGCTGATCGAGTGGATGAACAATGGCGGCACGCTGGTGCGCTTCGCCGGGTCGCGGCTAGCGGCCGCCGGCAACGACGAAGACCTGTTGCCGGTGCGTCTCAGGCTCGGCGAGCGGGCGCTCGGCGGCACGCTCTCATGGACCGAGCCGCAGAAGGTGAGCGAGTTTCCCGCCAACGGGCCGTTCTCGGACCTGGCGCCGCCGCAGGACGTCACGGTCAGCCGGCAGGTGCTGGCCGAGCCGACGCCCGACATCGTCGACCGCACATGGGCGAACCTCGCCGACGGCACGCCGCTGGTGACCGGCGCGAAGCGCGGCGACGGCACGCTGGTGCTGTTCCACGTCACGCCCGAGGCGACATGGTCGAACCTGCCGATCTCCGGCACGTTCGTGGAAATGCTGCGCCGGCTGGTGCAGCTTTCGCGCAACCAGGGCGCGCTGGCGGGCGGCGATGCCGCGAACGCAGGCGCCTCGCTGGCGCCGTATCGCATGATCTCGGCCGACGGGCGGCTGGTGCCGCCGGGGCCCGACGCGCGGCCGCTGGTGCTGGACGGCAAGGAGCCGGCCGTCACCATCGAGAACCCACCCGGCCTCTATGGCTCCGAGGACGGCGTGGTCGCGCACAATCTGCTGCCGGCCGACGCCAGCCTGGTGCCGCTGCAGGAACCTTCCACGACACTGCCTGTGCGGCGCGCAAGCTACGCGTTCGACCAGTCGCGCGACCTCAAAGGACCGCTGATCGCAGCCGCACTGGTGCTGATGCTCCTGGATTCGATGGCAGTCCTGTGGATGGGTGGCGCCTTCAACCGGAGAAGGGCGCGGCGCGCCGCTTCCGGCTCTGCTGCGGCCGGCATTCTGCTGATCGCAGGGTTGCTGGTGCTGATGCCACATGGCACCGCGCGGGCGCAGGACGTGCAGCCGGGCGATGCCGAGGCGATCGCGGCGGTCTCGCAGACGCGCATCGCCTATGTGCTGACCGGCAATTCCTCGGTCGATTCGATCAGCCGCGCCGGTCTGGAAGGGCTCAGGCGCTTCCTCACCGAAAAGACCGCGCTGGAGCCCGGCGAGCCGGCCGGAGTCGACATCGCCAAGGACGAACTCGCCTTCTATCCGCTGATCTACTGGCCGATCGAGCCGTCGGCGCCGATGCCCACCGAAGACGCCATCGCGCGCGTCGACGCCTACATGCAGCAGGGCGGCACGGTGCTGTTCGACACGCGCGACCAGTTCTCCTCCGGGTTTCGACGGGTCGGGCGCGGCGAGCCCTGCGACGCAGCGGCTGCGCGACATCCTTTCGTCGCTCAACGTGCCGCCGCTGGAGCCGGTGCCGCCGGACCACGTCCTGACCAAGGCGTTCTTCATCATGAACGACTTTCCCGGCCGCTATGCCGGGTCGCCGCTGTGGGTGGAGGCTTCGCTGAACGCCGAAAGCAGCGCCGACCGGCCGGTGCGCACCGGCGACGGGGTCTCGCCGATCATGATCACGGCCAACGATTTCGCCGGCGCCTGGGCGATCGACGCCAACGGCCAGCCGCTCTTGCCGACCGTGCCTGCCGATCCGCGCCAGCGCCTGTGGGCCTACCGGGCCGGCGTCAACATCATGATGTACATGCTCACCGGCAACTACAAATCCGACCAGGTGCACGTGCCGGTGCTGCTCGAGCGGCTGGGGCAGTAGAATGGGCTGGTCCGTCTCCTTCGAGCCGCTGATCCCATGGCTGTGGATCGCAATCGTGCTGGCGCCGGTCCTGCTGCTGGTCATGGCCGGCCTGTTCATGCGCCAGCGCGGGGCGATCTTCCGGTTGCTGGCGCTGGCCGCGCTCGGCGTGGCGCTCGTCAACCCGGTGCTGCTCGACGAGGACCGCGAGCCGTTGAAGAGTGTCGTGGCGCTGGTTGTCGACCGCAGCCAGAGCCAGGAGATCGGCGACCGTGCCGATACGACGACGCAGGCCGCCGACGAGATCAAGAAGCGGCTGGCGCGCTTCCCGCAGTTCGAGGTGCGCGAGGTCGACGCCGGCCGGGCCGCGGCCGCGGAGGACCGCACCGAGACGAAGCTCTTCTCGGCGCTCGACGGCGCGCTGCGCGACGTCCCTCCCTCGCGGATCGCCGGCGAGATCATGGTGACGGACGGGCAGGTTCACGACATTCCCGAGAACGCCTCCGGGCTGCCCGGGCCGCTGCACGCGCTTATCACCGGCAATGCCGACGAGCGCGACCGCCGGATCCGCTTCGAGAAGGCGCCGCGCTTCGGCATTGTCGGCAAGCCGCTGGAACTGACCTATCGGGTGATCGACACGGCGCAGAAATCCGGGCCGGTTGACGTGCGCGTCACCGTCAACGGCGAACCGGTGGCCGTCGAACGCGCCTTCCTGAATGCCGAGACGCCGGTGCAGATCACCGTCCCGAACGCCGGCCGCAACATCGTCCAGTTGTCGATCGCCCCCACCGAGGGCGAGATCACCGAAACCAACAACAAGGCCATCGCGCTGATCGACGGCATCCGCGAGAACCTGCGCGTGCTGCTCGTCTCAGGCGAGCCGCATGCGGGCGAGCGTAGCTGGCGCAACCTGCTGAAATCCGACGCCTCGGTCGACCTCGTCCACTTCACCATCCTGCGGCCGCCGGAAAAGCAGGACGGGACTCCGATCAACGAGTTGTCGCTGATCGCTTTCCCGACGCGCGAGCTGTTCGTCGAGAAGATCAACGATTTCGACCTGATCATCTTCGACCGCTACCAGCACCGCGACGTGCTGCCGATCCTCTATTACGACTACATCGCCCAATACGTGGAAAACGGCGGTGCGCTGCTGGTGGCGGCCGGTCCCGAATATGCCGGCGACCAGTCGATCGCGCGCACGCCGCTGATGTCGGCGCTGCCGGCGCTGCCGACCGGCGACGTCATGGAGGAGGGGTTCTATCCGCGGCTCACCAAGACCGGCGAGCGTCACCCCGTGACGCGCGGGCTGAAGGGCTCCGGGCAGGAGCCGCCGGACTGGAGCCGCTGGTACCGGCTGATCGGCATCGACCGCCCGGAGGGCGAGGTGGTGATGAAGGGTGCGCGCGACAAGCCGCTCCTGGTCCTCGACCGCCGCGGCAAGGGACGCGTGGCGCTGCTGCTTTCGGACCAGGGCTGGCTGTGGGCGCGCGGCTATCATGGCGGCGGCCCGAACGTCGACCTCTACAGGCGCGTCGCGCACTGGCTCATGAAGGAGCCGGAGCTGGAGGAGGAGCGGCTGACCGCCGACGGGCGCGGCATGGTGCTCGACATCACGCGCCAGACGATGAGCGACGATCCCGGCCCGGCGACGGTGATCACGCCGACCGGCAAGACGATGAAGGTGCAGCTCACGCAATCCGAGCCCGGCCTGTTCACCGGCAGTGCGGAGGTCGACGAGATCGGTCTCTACCAGGTCGGCAACGGCGATCTGGCCGCGCTCGCACATGTCGGGCCGGTCAACGCGCCGGAATTCGCCGATACGGTCTCGACCACCGAGAAGCTCGCGCCGGTCGCCAAGGCGAGCGGCGGCAGCGTGCAGCGCATCGGCAAGGGCGTGACCGGGCTGGACCTTCCCGGCATAGTGCCGGTGCGCGCCGGCGGCACCACGTCCGGGCGCGACTGGATGGGGCTGAAGACCACCGACGACAGCATCCTCAAGGCGGTGAAGCGCGTGCCGCTTTTCGCCGGCTTCCTCGGGCTCGGCCTGCTGCTTCTGGCGATGGGCTCGATGTGGTACCGCGAGGGGCGGTAGGACGGACTACGCCGCTGCGTCCTCGACATTCATCTCTGCAGTGATCCGGCTCCACGGAACATGGATCCTGCCGTTGTCGGCTTTTTCGACAAGACCGACGTCGAGAAGCGTCGCGACGTCGGCATGCACGCCGCGATAGTCTCGGCCGAGGGTCCTGGCCAGACCGCGGATCGAGGCTGGGCCGGTCGCGCGGAGAACACGCAACAGCCGCCAGCGGTTGGCCGTCAGCACGCCGAGCAGCATCTCTGCGGTCTCGAACGCAACCAGGCTTTCCTGTTCACGGTGATCACCACGGTCGATCTGCCGCGCCGCGTTACGCGCAGCGGTGAAGAATGTGTCGGTGTCGGAAACGTGCAGCTTGATCTCACTCATTGCCGATCTCCCGTCTCACGTCTTGCTCGAAATCCTCGATCAGCAACTCCAGCGACCTGAATCGATAAGGCTCTTCGAGATCGCGGTAGTGCCTGTGATCGCCTTTTCCGGCCTCGTTGTCATAGCCGACGATGCGTTCCCCCGACCGGCCGTAGAAGAGCGAGTATTTCAGCCCATGCGGGCGCTCCGGCGTTGGACCGGGGAGGTCCCAGACCCTTATCTGGATGATCGATCCATCGGCAAAATGCCGCTTCAGGTCAACGATCAGCCGGGCGCGCGCAGCAGCCATGTGTCATTTGTAGCATATGCTCTCAAATACATCAAAGCGACTGACCAGCCTCCCCCTACGCCGGCGTTCGCGCCTGATCCGCGTGCATGACCTTGCCCGAAAAGGCGGCGAGGGCGCCGGGGGCGATTTCGTGGGCGAGCAGGCGCTCGGGATCGACCGGGCCCGGCATCGAGAGCTGGCCGTATGGCACTTTCGCGAAGCCGAGCGGGCCGTAGTAGGGGCCGTCGCCGACCAGCAGCACGAGATCGTGGCCGGCCTGTTGCGCCGCCTCGATGGCGATCCTCACCAGCTTCTTGCCTATCCCCTTGTTCTTCCAGGCCGGCCGCACCGCGAGCGGACCGAGCAGCAGCGCCGTGCCGGTGCCGGCTGCGATGCGGGTCAGGCGCACCGAGGCGATGACCTCGCCGCCGGCCGTCGCCACGAAGGACAGCGCCCGCTCGTGCGGACCGCCCTCGCGGATACGGTAGGCAGCACGCGTGTAGCGGCCGGGCCCGAAGGCTTCCGCGTTGATGTCCTCGATTTCCAGGTCATGCGCCGGCTGTTCCGGCAGGTAGCTCACGTCCGCGACGTTCATCGTCTCGAACTCCGTTTCTCGCGCGATCATTTCCGGCCGCAGGCAGCCGGGCCCAAGGGCGCCTGTCAGGCGCGGGCGATGTTTCGTCGTCGCTCGAAACGGATGGCGGTCAAGTGTGGGGTCTCCTCCCGCGAAGGGTGCTTCGCTAGCACCAAATTCGCCGAAGCGGCAATCGGCTTTCGGCCGCGCCGGCACGATCCCGGGCGCGGTGCGTTGACGAGGCAGAACGGACTGTTCAGCCGCGGCGTCTCCAACGGTGCCGCGCAAGACCCTATGTGGAGGGTCAGCCGAAAGGAGATTGCGCGATGGGAATGCTCGTCGACGGCAAATGGAAAGACCAATGGTATGACACCAAGAAGAGCGGCGGACGCTTCGAGCGCTCCGAATCGCAGTGGCGCGACTGGGTGACGCGCAGCGGACAGCCGGCGCCGGGCCGCGAACGCGGCTTCAAGGCGGAGCCGGGGCGCTATCATCTCTATGTCTCGCTCGCCTGCCCCTGGGCAAGCCGGGCGCTTATCCTGCGCAAGCTCAAGAAACTCGATGACGTGATCTCGCTGTCGATCGTCCATCACTTCATGGGCGAGAACGGCTGGACCTTCGAGGAGAAGGACGGCGCGACGGGCGACACGCTCTACGGCTTCGACTACCTGCACCAGGTCTACACGAAGGCGGATCCGAAATATTCGGGCCGGGTGACGGTGCCGATCCTTTGGGACAAGAAGGAGGAGACGATCGTCTCCAACGAGTCCTCCGAGATCATCCGCATGCTGAACTCGGAATTCGACGAGTGGGGCGATGCCTCGGTCGATTTCTACCCCGAGGCGCTGCGGCCGCAGATCCACGAGATCAACGACCTCGTCTATCCGAACGTCAACAACGGCGTCTATCGGGCCGGATTCGCGACCAGCCAGGAAGCCTACGAGGAAGCCTTCAAGGATTTGTTCCTGGCGCTCGACCGGATCGAGGAGCGGCTGTCGCGGCAGCGCTATCTCGTCGGCGACCGGCTGACCGAGGCCGACTGGCGGCTGTTCACGACGCTGGTCCGGTTCGACGCGGTCTACTATTCGCACTTCAAGTGCAACCTGCGGCGCATCGTCGACTATCCCAATCTGTGGGATTACACGCGCGAGCTCTACCAGGTGCCGGGCGTCGCCGAGACGGTCGACATGCACCACATCAAGCAGCACTACTACCGCAGCCACGAGACGGTGAACCCGACGCGCATCGTGCCGGTCGGCCCGGACATCGATTTCGACGAGCCGCACACGCGCGGAAAGATGAAAAAGGCGGCCTAGCTAGCGGTACCGAGCCGGCCCCGGTCCGCCGTCACCAGTGCGGATCGGGCGCGGCTTCCTCCAGCACTTCAGCCAGCCGCTGGCGCGTCGCCGGCGTGGTTTCGGCAGGCAGCGCGTCGAGCGCGAAGAAGCCGGCCTCGGCGATCTCGTGGTCCGGTGCCTTCGGGGTCGCCTGCACGAACTCGGTGACGAGATAGAGCGCCACGTGGTCGCGCGGGCTGGCGCGCCTGTTGAGGTGCAGCGACTTGAGCTGCGGCGTGGACGTGGGGGCGATGTTGCCCTCCTCCTCCAGTTCTCGCAGAAGCGACTGCAGCATCGTCTCGCCGCGCTCGACGCCGCCGCCGGGCAATTGCCAGCCCGGCACGTAGGTATGGCGGATCAGAAAAACCGTTCCCGCCTCGCGATCCAGCACCACCGCACGCACGCCCAGCGTCATCGGCCTTCGAGCGAGGAAATAGAGGTGGAAGAGGCGGTTCCGGATGCGTGGCCAAAGCCGCTGCCGGAACGGATCGCCGTCTGATGCGCTATTCATGTGGCGTGCCGCATGTGGCGAAGCACGGCCGTGTGGACTAGAAGAGAACGATGTTCAGGCTTGCCCATCTTTCCGACCTCCATCTCGGGCCGTTGCCCGATGTATCCTATCGCGAACTCGCCTCCAAGCGCATGACCGGCTACGTCAACTGGACGCGCAATCGCCGGCGCACCATGCACGACGGCATCACCGACCGGATTCTGGCCGACATGCACGCGGCCGATCCCGACCACGTGGCGATCACCGGCGACCTCGTCAACCTGGCGCTCGACGCCGAGATCGAGGCGGCGCGGCTGTGGCTGGAGGAACTCGGCGATCCGCACGGCGTGTCGCTGGTCCCCGGCAATCACGACGCCTACGTGCCGGGTGCGCTCGACAGGGCCTGCCATTTCTGGCGCGAGTGGATGAGCGGCGACGGCAAGAACGGGCCGGTCGACCGGCATTCGTTTCCATACCTGCGGGTGCGCGACCAGGTGGCGATCATCGGAGTTTCCTCCGCGCGTGCCAGCGCTCCCTTCGTGGCGCGCGGCTATTTCCGCGAAGACCAGGCGGAGCGGCTCGGCAAACTGCTCGAGGTGACCGGCAAGAAGAAGCTGTTCCGGGTCGTGCTGATCCACCATCCGCCGGTGCGTGGCGCCGTGCCGTCGCTCGGAAGGCTGTTCGGCATCCGCCTGTTCGGCCAGGTGCTCGAACAGCACGGGGCCGAACTCGTGCTGCACGGCCACACGCACCTGTCGACGCTCCACCATCTGCCGGGTCGCGACGGCCGCGTGCCGGTGGTCGGCGTTGCGTCGGGCGGGCAGGGGCCGGGCACCAGAAAGCCGGCCGCGCAATACAACCTTTTCGAGATCGGCGGCGAGCCGGGCAAGTGGCAGGTACACCTCACCCGCCGCGGCATATCCGGGCCTTCGCTGGGGCTCGCCGATTGCGAATGCCTGGACCTCTACACGGCGGATGCACGCGAAAACGCGTAGCGGTTCCCGCGAGGAGCGCGAAGAAAAGCGGCTTCAGAACAGGTTCTGCAGCTCCGGCACGCGGTCGCGCAGCACGGCCAGCGTGACAGCCGCGCCGACGAGGATGCCGACCAGCATCAGCGCCACGCTGGAGAGGAAATCGGCGACGCGGCCGGGCTTGGCCGCACCGGTTTCCTCGGACGGCTGCTTGTAGACGGCCGTTTCGAACTCGCCGTCGCGGGCGCGCTGCCATTCCACGATCCGTTCGGCGACATAGCGCGTCACCTGCTCGGCAACCATCGTCATGTCGGTTGTCTCGGCAAGCACGACGCGGCCGTAGCGGGTGTCGCGCAGGAACCGGTAGGTGCGGCGGTCGCGACCCATCGAGACGTGGGCAACGGCGTCGATCCACAGGCGCGGCTGTTCGCCCGAAGACAGCGCGAAATCGAAGCCATCCATTCCGTCGGGAACGTCGGAGGCGACCGGCTGCAACTCGTCGGCCAGCAGTTCGAGGCGGGTTCGCTGCGCCTCGCGCATCTCGACCACCACGTCGTCGCGCTCGGCGGCGGCCGTGCGTGCCTCGCGAACCGCCTCTGAGAGGCGGCTGAGCTTTGCCTGTGCAGCGTTGTCGGCGGGCTGGCTCATGGCGTTACGTCCCCGATTCCGGCCGGAAAAACATGGTTAACGATGAGTTACCACGACTGTGGCGAAAATGCATCGGGCACGATGCGGTTCCCGCAGCGTGAGAAGGCTCAGGCCGGGGCGACGGTTTTGCGCACCTGCTGTACCACCGTCTTCTCGCTTTCCACCAGAAGTTGATGGCCGATGCCGGGCAGCACGTGGCGCCGGAAGACCGGCGGCAGGTTCTCGCTCTGCGAAAAGGGCAGGACGGGATCGGCGGTGCCCCACACCACGGTGACAGGCATCGAAAGCCCGGCCATCGCCTCGCGCGGGATCTCGCCCTGCCTTCCGTCGCGGGTGATAAGCTCGGCGATCTCGATCAGCTTCTCGCGCTGGCCGGGAAGGCGGCGCACGGTCGCCAGGCTCGCGACATGCTTCATCGGCATGACGAAGCCGGGGGCGGCCATCTCCTCCATGATCGGGCGCAATTCGTCGGCCCCGATCGCCGCTGCGTAGCGCCTGAGAAGCGGCGCGTTGATCTCCGGCCCGAAACCGCCGGGCGAAAGCAGGGTCAGCGAGGCGACCCGGTCGGGCGCACGCATCGCGGCCAGCGTGGCGATGGCGCCGCCCATCGAGTGGCCGACGAGATGGGCGCGCTCGATGCCACGCTCCGACAGGTCGGCCAGGATCGCCTTGACGGCGACGGTTGCCGGCCCGGCGCCCGGATAATCGAGCGAGCCGCCGTGACCGGGAAGGTCGTAGGCAATGACGCGCGCGTCGCGCGCGAGTGCGGGCTGGATGTCGTACCAGGCGAGATGATGACCGCCGAAGCCGTGGAGGAGCACGATGACGCGCTCCCCCTTGCCGGCGAGGCGGCCATGCAGCCCGCTCAAGCGGCATCCTTCGCGAGGATGCGGTTGGCCGCCGACACCACCGCCTCGAGCGAGGCGGCGGAGATGTTGGGGCTGATGCCGGCGCCGAACAGCTTGCCGCCCGGATATTCGACCTCGACGTAGGAGATCGCCGCCGCGTTTGAGCCGCGCTGCATGGAGTGCTCGGAATAGTCGAGGACTGAAAGGTCGATGCCGACATGGCCCGACAGCGCGTTGACGAAGGCGTCGATGGGGCCGGTGCCGGTGCCGTTGATCGCCACTTCCCGGCCGCCATCGGAGATCGTCGCCTCGATCAGGCGCCGGCCCTTCACGGCGGGGTCCGGATAGGTGCGGTGATCGACATATTTGAGCCGGGCCCCCGGCTGGTCGACATAGGTTTTGAGAAATTCCTCGTAGATCCGCTTCGAGGGCAGCTCGCGGCCCTCCGCGTCCGTGATCTTCTGGATCACCTGACTGAACTCGACCTGCAGGTTGCGCGGCAGGTTGAGCCCGTAGTCGGCCTGCAGGATGTAGGCGATACCACCCTTGCCGGACTGCGAGTTGATGCGAATGATCGCCTCGTAGGTGCGGCCGACGTCGGCCGGGTCGATCGGCAGGTAGGGCACTTCCCACTGCTGCTTGTTGGCCTTGCGCAGCGCCTTCATGCCCTTGTTGATGGCATCCTGGTGCGAGCCGGAGAAGGCGGTGTAGACCAGTTCGCCGACATAGGGATGGCGTTCCGGGATATTCATCTGATTGGAATATTCGAAGACCTCCTTCATCCGGGGGATGTCGGAGCAGTCGAGCATCGGGTCGACGCCCTGCGTGTACATGTTGAGCGCCAGGGTGACGAGATCGACATTGCCGGTGCGCTCGCCGTTGCCGAACAGCGTGCCCTCGACGCGGTCGGCGCCCGCCATCAGCGCCAGCTCGGTGGCGGCGACGGCGGTGCCGCGGTCGTTGTGCGGGTGCAGCGACAGGATGACGGAATCGCGCCGGTCGAGATTGCGCGACATCCACTCGATCTGGTCGGCATGCACGTTGGGCGTGGCCATCTCGACGGTGGCCGGCAGGTTGAGGATCAGCCTGTGCTCGGGCGACGGGTCGATGATCTCGGTGACGGCGTTGCAGATCTCCAGTGCCACCTCGAGCTCGGTGCCGGTGAAGCTTTCCGGCGAATACTGGAAGCGGTAGCCGCCCCCGGCCTTGGCCGCCATGTCGGTGATCATCTTGGCCGCGTCGGTGGCGATCCGCTTGATGCCGGCGACGTCCTTCTCGAACACGACGCGGCGCTGCAACTCGCTGGTCGAATTGTAGAAATGAACGATCGGCCGCACCGAACCCTTCAGCGACTCGAAGGTGCGCGCGATCAGTTCCGGCCGGCACTGCACCAGCACCTGCAGCGAGACGTCGTCGGGCACGCCGCCTTCCTCGATCGCCCAGCGGGTGAAGTCGAAATCGGTCTGCGAGGCCGACGGGAAGCCGATCTCGATCTCCTTGAAGCCCATGTCGAGCAGCAGCTGGAACATGCGGGCCTTGCGGTCGTGACCCATCGGGTCGACGAGCGCCTGGTTGCCGTCGCGCAGGTCGACCGAGCACCAGATCGGTGCGTGCTCGATGCGCTTGTCGGGCCAGGTGCGGTCCTTGAGGCCGACCAGCGGGTAGGGCTGGTATTTCGCGGAGGCGTTGGGCATGCCGGCGGCGCGTTTCGCGCCCTCGGTTCGGATGCCGGTCTGATCGTTCATGTCGTCTTCTCCCGCGCCGGGCGGCCGTTCAATGCCACGAACGGTCGGGCGCTTCCACCAGTTTTCGAAACAGGGTTTTGGAAAGGAGCTGAAGTGCCGCACCGGCGAACCGATCGCCGGGCGCTCCTTCAGCGAACCCGGCGATCGCCGCTAAGGCCGAGAAGAAGCAGGCTGGAGCGCAGGGCGCACGCAGTCGCACCCGCAATGGCGGGGGCAGCGAAGGACGTGGCTGATGCGCGCATGGACATGGGAATGGAGATATAACAGGCTCGTCATCGAAACAAGCCCTCACTCCTTCACCCAGCTCGCGACCAGCCGCGCCAGCGGCGGGCCGGCCACGAGCACGATCAGGAAGCGCATCATCTGCAGCGCCATGATGAAGGAGATGTCGAGGTTGCCGGCGGCAGCCGCGATGATGGCGACCGAATCCATGCCGCCGGGGCTTGTCGCCAGATAGGCGGTCAACGGGTCGATGCCGAGCTCGTTGGCCAGCACCCAGGCAATGCCGCCCGAAAAGACGATCAGCGCCACGATGGCGGCGACGATCTGCGGCAGCTTCCTGGCAGCGTCGATCAGCACGCGGCGGTCGAAGCGCAGGCCGATCGTCCAGCCGACCAGCGCGTAACTCGCTGCCAGGAGCCATTCGGGAAGCTGGAAGGAGAGGCCTGCGCCGAGATGCAGGATGATGCCGAGCAGCATGACCCCGAGGAAATTCGGCGCCGGCAGCCGAAGAAGCCGGCCGAACCATGTGCCGCATGCCGCAACCAGGAGCGTCGTGGCGAAAGGCAGCCATTCGATCGCCGGGAACCAGACAATCGCCGGCGCCTCGGCGCCGCTGGTGTCGACCCACAGCCCGGCGACCACCGCCGCGGTGACGGTGACGAAGATGACGCGCAGATACTGGATGAAGGCGACGAGGCGAACGTCGGCGCCGAAGGCCTCGGCCATCAGCACCATGGCGCTCGCCGCGCCGGGCGCGAAGCCCCACACGCCGGTGGTGCCGGGCAGGATCTTCCACCGGCTGATCAGCCATCCAAGCAGGCTGCTGGCAAAGACCGTGGCGGCAACAGAGCCGAGGATCAGCGCCCAGTCGTCGAAGAACGAATAGAACAGTTCCGGCGCGAGCGCTGCGGCGATCATCACGCCGACGACGCCTTGTGCGCCGGCAAAGGGCAGGGGATGGACGCGGATGTCGGCGCCGTTGGCGCCGGCAACGATGCCGCCGATCATCGGTCCGAGCAGCAGCGCCGCGGGCAGGCCGGCAAGCTCGATGAGCGCCGTCAGCACGGCAGATACGACGAGCACCAGCAGCCATTGCACGAGGCGCGGAAGACCGCCCAGCAGGCCTTTCTGAGGGGTGTCGGAAGTGTCGGCGCGTTTGTCCATCGGCAAGGCTCATAGACCCGCGACCGGCGAATTGTGAGTCCCCGGGGGCGGGAATTCCTTCGCGCTGCAAAACGCTTGCGCGGAACTTCGTGGCGCGGCGGCGGGTTGGGCGAGCAGACTTCAACAGACGAAAGCCGGCACGCCGGCGCTGGATGAGAGATGCAATTCCGACGGATCGAAGAAGCCGATTGCCGGCCGGGCATGGTGGTCGTGCGCTTGCTGAGGTCGGGCGGCGAGGTGATGGCCTTCGTGCGCGAGATCAACGACGGCGATGATGACGCCGAATATCCGACCTATGTCAGCGAGGAACTGCAGCCTGAGGACGCGTTCCGGCTGGCCGAAAACAAGCAGATGGACAGCCCGCGCCCGGACGTTCTCGTGCAGCTCGATGCCGACGTGGAGTGGAACCCTGCCTGGGGCGAATTGAGGTAGCGATTCAGCAAGCTGAGAAACTGAATCACGTTGCTGCGATCCTGATTCAGGAAGATCGCAAGTTGATTCCGGGTCGCTGGGCAAGCTGCTGATTGAAAACAGGTTTTTCAAAAACCTGCCGGCCCCGCAAAGCCCGCGATGCTCAGGCGAACGGCACTGCCGAAGTGCCGGGCGGAAGCTTGGCCTCGTCGTCCGGCTCGACGTGGATGATCACCCGCACGGACGGAATTTCGGCCTTCAGCGCCTCCTCGATGCGATCGCAGATGGCGTGCGCGTCGGCCACCGACATCGCCGCCTCCACCACGAGGTGGAACTCGATGAAGGTGGCGCGCCCGGCAATGCGCGTCTTCAGGTCGTGAACCTCCAGCGCACCGGCCGAGTGCGCGGAGATGATGTCGCGGATGCGAACGCTCTCCTCGATGCCGACCGCGCGGTCCATCAAGCCGTCCACGGACGAGGCAATTACCTTCCAGCCCTGCCACAGGATGTTGAGGGCAACCAGCAGCGCCAGCAGCGGATCGAGCCAGTGGAGACCCGTCGCCACGGCGGCCACCAGGCCGATCAGCACGCCGATCGAGGTGACGACGTCGGTCATGATGTGGCGGCCGTCGGCCACGAGTGCCGGCGACTTGGCGCGCTCGCCGACGCGGATCAGGATGATCGCCCAGATCGCGTTTATGATCGCGGCGGCGGCGTTGACGCCGAGGCCGCCCCAGGGCTGGTCGAGAGGCACGGGGTTCTGCCAACTGCGCCAGACTTCGAGGATGATCAGCAGGGAGGCCACGACGATCAGCACGCCTTCCAGCACGGCGGAGAAATACTCCGCCTTGTGGTGGCCGTGCTGGTGGTGGCTGTCGGCGGGTTGATGGCTGACGCGGATCGCCCAAAAGGCGGCCGCCGAGGCGATCACGTTGACGGTCGATTCCAGCGCGTCGGAATAGAGCGCGACCGAGCCGGTCATCCACCAGGCGACGAATTTCAGCGCCATGACGCCGAGCGCCACCGCGATCGACCATGCGGCCAATTGCTGGATGGTGCGCTTGGTGGTCAAGCCGCCTTCTCCCTGGCCTTGCGCGGCAGGTGGGCGACGATGTTCTCGATCATGCGCATGCCGGCGTTCTGGCCGAGCGTCATGATCGATTCGGGATGGAACTGCACGGCAGCTATCGGTTCGGCCTTGTGCTCGATAGCCATGACGATGCCGTCGTCGGTCTCAGCCGTCACCTCGAAACCGTCGGGCAGGCGAACCGGGTCGGCGAAGATCGAGTGGTAGCGGCCGACGGTCACCTCCTTCGGCAGCCCGGAGAAGATCAGCCGCTGATTGTTGACCCTTATGCGCGACGGCTTGCCGTGCATGGGGATGTGCAATTGCCTGAGTTCGCCGCCATAGGCCTCGGCCAGCGCCTGCAGGCCGAGGCAGACGCCGAAGATCGGCAGCTCGCGGCCGCGGGCCTTCCTGATCGTCGCGGTGCAGTCGAAGTCGGCCGGCATGCCGGGACCGGGCGACAGCACGACGAGATCGGGGCGGATGCTGTCGAAGACCTCGTCGGGAACCGGGGTGCGCACCGTCGACACGGTCGCGCCTGTCTGGCGGAAATAGTTCGCCAGCGTGTGGACGAAGCTGTCCTCGTGGTCGACGAGCAGGATCTTCAATCCCTTGCCTACCCTGGCGGCCTCGCGGGCGGCTGAGGCGGCATTGGCCTTGCCGGCCTCGCGGATGGCGGCGAGCATCGCGGAGGCCTTCAGCTCGGTCTCGGCCTCTTCTTCTTCCGGATCGGAATCGTAGAGCAACGTGGCGCCGGCCCGCACCTCGGCGATGCCGTCCTTGATGCGGATGGTCCGCAGCGTCAGTCCGGTGTTCATGTCGCCGTTGAAATGGACCATGCCGATGGCGCCGCCGTACCAGGCGCGCGGGCTCTTCTCGTGGTTCTCGATGAAGCGCATCGCCCACAGTTTTGGCGCGCCAGTCACGGTGACGGCCCAGGCGTGCGACAGGAATGCGTCGAAGGCATCCATGCCCTCGCGCAGACGTCCCTCGATGTGGTCGACCGTATGGATGAGGCGCGAATACATCTCGATCTGGCGCCGGCCGATGACGCGCACCGAACCCGGCTCGCAGACGCGCGACTTGTCGTTGCGGTCGACGTCCGAGCACATCGTCAGTTCCGATTCGTCCTTCTTGGAGTTGAGCAGCTTCAGGATCTGCTCGGAGTCCGAGATGGCGTCGTCGCCGCGCTTGATGGTGCCGGAGATCGGGCAGGTCTCGACGCGGCGGCCGTTGACCCGCACGAACATCTCGGGCGAGGCGCCGATCAGATATTCGTTGTCGCCGAGATTGATGAAGAAGGAATAGGGCGAGGGGTTGATGGCCTTCAGCCGCCGCGTGATGTCGGACGGCTTCGACGAGCACGCCTCGAAGAACATCTGGCCGGGCACCACCTCGAACAGGTCGCCGCGGCGGAAGCTCTCCTTGGCCTTTTCGACCAGCTTCGCATATTCGCCGGGCTCGTGGTCGCTGCGCGGCGGGATGTGGTCGGGCGTGCGGAACGGCGTCTCGGCGCCCTGGCGCGGCAGGTTGTCGGTGGTCCAGCCCTCGCCGGCATAGTCGTAGCGGTCGTGCCAGGCGCGGGCGGCGTGGTGGTCGACGACCAGGATCTCGTCGGGCAGGTAGAGCACGAGATCGCGCTGGCTGTCGGGGCGCTTCAGCTTCTGTTCGACATGATCGAACTGGAAGGCCAGGTCGTAGCCGAAGGCACCGTAGAGGCCGAGATTGGGGTCGGCGTCGGAGCGGAACAGGCCGACGATGGCGCGGAGCACCGTGAAGACAGTGGGAACGCGGCTGCGCTCCTCCTCGGTGAAGACGCGGCCGGGCTCGGCGACCTTCAGTTCCACCAGAAGCGGCGCGGCCGAAACAACCGTCACCTCGGGCAGGGCCTCAACGACCTTGAGTAGCGCCGGCAGCATGGCCTCGCCGCGGGCGTTCAGCGCCTCCAACTTCATGTCGCGGCCGCGCGCCGAGATCGCCAGCGGCGGATCGACGATGGCCGTGTCCCAGCGGGTGTAGCGGCCGGGATATTCGTAGTTGGACGAAAAGACCGCGCCGCGATGCGAATCCAGCGCGTCGATATAGGCTTCTATGGCGCCTTCATAGGGCGTCTCGTGGCGGCGGCGGGTGACCGTGATCCCGCCGGCGGTGACAAAACGCTCCGCGCCGTCCTCGGTGAGTTCGACCGACATCAATGCTCTCCATTCCCCTGGGGCGTGGGCGTTCGGCGCCGCATCGCCAGTTCGCCGGCGGGAGCCGGAGTGCCTTGAAAATCAAAATGGCCGCCCGGTCATCCCGTTGCGGCCACCATCAGTTTCACGCGCACGCGTTCAGACCGGCCGCTGTCAGCGGGCCCGCCACCAAAGCTTGCTGGTCGAGAGCATGCACATGGAATTTCCATTAGCTGCGAATGGGAGCGGGCGCAACCGGATATTCCGCTGTCCCGGTCACGGCGCGGCGGCCTGCCGCGCCGCCGCATGCGCTGCCCGGACGGCGTCGACATCGGGCTGGAACTGCATGCCGTCCTCCGCGCGGCCCAGCGCCAGATCGGCGTGGCGCAGCGCCTCGCGTCGGTAGTCCTCCCGTCCGCAGCGGCCGAGCGTGAGGAATGCGCGCTGGAGACGCACGTGGACCTCCACGATCGCCGCGCCGTCGCGAGCCACGGGCGTGAAGAAGGCGTTGAAAAGGGCATCGAGGCCTATCGACGGAACAAAGACGCGCTCCACCTCCGGATCGTCCGCTTCCTTTTCCGTCGTCCAGACCAGCAGGATACGCACGGCGCGGCCGATCGCGTCGATGGCGGTGCCGGGGTCGTTGACGGCAGGCGACAGGGCGCGCGAGGCGATCTCGGACAGAACAGACAGCCCGTAGGAGGGGTCCTGATCGAAGGTGCGGTCCTTGGCGATGGCGAATGCCGCGCGGATGGCGTGATCATCCTTGTCGGGATCGTCCGGCGACTCCCCGGTGAGAAAAGCCAGAGGCTCGCCGGGGTCGACGAAGCTGCCCGGCGTGGCGGCGACGAAGACGCTCGCCTTCGCGGCTTCGGCCCAGTCCTGCAGCGCCTGCATGTCGATATGCTGGACGTAGCCGCTGTGGTCGGGCATCACAGGTCTCGCACCTTCGGCCAGCGCATCGGCCTCACCGGACCAACCCCTGCCTCCAAGGTTGGGGCGCCGCGCGCGCTGGCGCATGGCGCGGACGGCGGCGATCTCGACCTGATTTGCCGTCTCACCGACGCGGCCGAGCCGCAGCAGGTAGTCGATCCAACGAACCAGGGTGACAACGATCAGCAGGACGACGAGCAACGTCACCACGAACAGGACCACACGGCCCTTCTGGCCGTAGGCGCCGGTGGCCAGGGTGATGATGGCGACGAGGCTGTATAGGAAGGACCCGACGAAGGTGGCGAGCACGTTCTGGGTGGTCGAATCCTCGATCAGCAGGCGGGTGGCGCGCGGCGAGGCGCTGCTGGTAGCCGAGGCATAGGCCGCGACCATCGTCGACAGCGAGAAGGTGGTGACGGCCAGCATCGAGGAGGCGAGGATGCTCAGGATGCTGTCGACGGCGTCCGCGCCGAGCTTTGTCGGCACCCAGTCGGGAATGTAAGGCCTGAGGACGAAGGCGAGGAAGGCGGCGGCAACCGCCAGCAGCGAGATCAGCGTCGCCCTGAACCACAGGCGGCGCGTGAGACCCCAGAGGAACCAGCCCCATTGCGACAGCATGCCGGCTACGCCTCGATCTTCGGCAGGCGCTGCTTCGCCCCGGAAATATCTACCCAGGGGTCGCCGATCTTGCGCAGCCGCTTCGGCACGCTTTCGATGGTGAAGCCCTTCGGGTCGAGGCCCGGCTTCACTTCGCTCCAGTTCAGCGGCGTTGCCACCGGCGCGCCGGGACGGGCGCGGGTGGAATAGGGGGCGACGGCCGTGGCCGTCGCGTCGTTGCGGAGGTAGTCGATGAAGATCCTGCCTTTCCTCGCCTCGATCGAGGCCTTGGTGAGATAGCTGTCGGGCGCATCCTCTGCCATCCGTGCCGAAAAGTCTTTCGCGAAACCCTTCACCTCCGGCCATTCGTAGCGTCGTTCGATCGGCACCACGACATGCAACCCCTTGCCGCCGGTCGTTTTCGCGAAGCTTTGGAGCCCGGCTTCGGCCAGCCGGTCCTTCAATGCGTGTGCGGCGTTGACGACGGCCTCGAAGCCGAGGCCCTCGCCGGGGTCGAGGTCAAAGATGACGCGATCGGGGCGGTCCGGCCTGTCGATGCTGACGCCCCAGGGGTGGATCTCCAGGACGCCCATCTGAACCATCGCGACCAGTCCCTTCGCGTCGGTGATGTAGAGATAGGCGCCGGATTCCTCGAAGCCGGGGACCACGAACTCGGACAGTTCTTCCGGAATGCCCGAGCCGGCGTGGCGCTGGTAGAAGCACTTGGTCTCGCTGCCCGACGGGCAGCGCACGAGCGTCAGCGGCCTCCGCACGACGTGCGGCAGCATGTGCCCGGCCACAGCCAGGTAATATTCGGCGAGTTCCCGCTTGGTGATGCCCTGCTCGGGGTAGAGCACCTTTTCAGGGTGGGTGATCCGCACGCCGCCGATCTCGGTCGCGTCATCCTTCGCCATCTGCCCCTCCGATCACCGTGCCGATCAGCTTTCCCGGCCGCTTCGCCTGCGCGATCTGCTCGAACGTGCACTGGCGCGGCGCCTTGTCCGGCCGCCAGCGAAGAAGCTTCGTGCCGTGACGGAAGCGCTCGCCGGTGACCTGATCGTAGCGCACTTCCACGACCAGTTCATGCGGCAGCTTCTCCCATTCGCCGGAACGCTCGGTGGACCAGCGGCTCGGTCCGCCCGGGGCGCGGCCGGTGAAGCCGGGCGGGCCCTTCAGCTTTTCCAGACGCTTCGTCAGCTCGGCGCGTTCCTCGTTGCGGATGGTCGAGGTATAGCCGACATGGTGCAGCAGGCCCTCGTCGTCGAAAAGGCCGAGCAGCAGCGATCGCGACCTCGTGGCCTTTCGAGGCATAGCGGAAGCCGCCGACGACACAGTCGGCGGTGCGCAGGCGCTTGACCTTGAGCATGGCGCGTTCGCCTGGCTCGTAAGCGCCGTCGCATGCCTTTGCGACGACACCGTCCAGCGCTCCGCCGCCACGCTTCAGCCAGGCCTCGGCCTGTCCGCGGTCGAGCGTCACAGGAGAGAGGCGGAAGCGATCGTTGCCGGCGATCCCGTCGAAGAAGGCCTCGAGTGCGGCACGGCGCTTCGTCAGCGGCTCCTGCATGATGTCCTTGCCGCCCGGCGAGACCAGCATGTCGAACAGCACATAGAGCGCCGGCGTCTCGCGCGACAGCTTCTTCACGCGGCTTTCGGCGGGATGCAGCCGCATCTGCAGGGCATCGAACGAAAGCGTGCCGCCGGCAGGGATGACGAGTTCGCCGTCGAGGACGAAATCGCCGCCGGGAAGGGCGGCTACTGCTTCCACCATTTCGGGAAAATAGCGGCCGAGCGGCTTGCCCGACTTGGCTCTCAGATCGACGTCGACGCCGGATCGATAGGCGACGCAGCGAAACCCGTCCCATTTCGGCTCGAACTGCCAGCCGGCCTCGTCCGGCAATTCCTCGACGAGGCGCGCTTCCATCGGCTCGACGATCCGGCCTCCGGCGTGGCGGCGCGTCTTTTCGTGTGCAGCGGTTGCCGGCATTCTGTTTCCCTTCGGTTGCAGAACCCGCGCACCCTCGCCGGGTTCCGCCTGGCGGACGCGCCCTCCAGGCTTGACCCGGATCAATGTAGCGCTCGCGCGGTGCTTCCATGATGCGCGTGAGGCCGGGATCAGGTCCGGAGCGAACGGGAAGGGCGAAGATCATGGAAGAGCAGAAGTCGGAGAAGAAGGCGGACGATCACCGAGGAGATCGAGATCGCCGGCGAACAGCTCGTCGCCGAGATCAAGCGTCTGCTGGCGGAAGGCAACGTGCGCCAGATCCGCATCAGCGACGCCGACGGCGACGTCTACCTGGAAACGCCGCTGACGATCGGCGCCATCGCCGGCGGGGTCGTGGTGCTCGCGGCGCCGTGGCTGGCGATCCTCGGCGTCATTGCCGGGCTGGTCACGAACGTGAGGGTCGAGATCGTGCGCGACGCCAAGGACGGCGAGGTCGCCGACGAAGAAAAACAGGACGCCGCCTGAGCAGGCGGCGCGACATTCACGAGGCGGTGTGTCCCAGCGCGTCGTGATCCGGACGGGCCGCCCGCGGGGCGGTGGGCGCGCCCGTCCACTCTCTCAGTGCCGGACCTCAGGACGGCCCGATGCGGCGCCAGATCGAATCGCTGAACGAATAGAGAGCGAAGGCGAGCAGGCCGAGGCCGGCGAGGGCGAGCAGCAGGCTGCCGAAGGGCAGGCCCTGCAGGAACTCCAGCGCATCGCTCAGGTCCGGCGGCTTTCCGCCTTCTCCGGCGTTGATGCCGCGGGTCACCAGCAGCACCCCGATGATCAGGAAGATGACGCCGCGCGCCGCCAGACCACCGGTCGCCAGCGCCGTAGACGACGTGTCCGCGCCGCCTCCGGCGGGCTTGAAGATATTTCTGCGAAGGTCTGCTTGAAGGCACGCCAGAAATGCACCGCGCCGATGACCGCGAAGACGGCGGCGAGCGCAAAGGCGGTCGCACGGGCGCCGACGAAGGCGGTTATCGTGTCGGCGAAGCCGCCATGCCCGGAATCGGCGGAACTCCTGCTGCCCCACCAGAGCGACAGCGTGTAGACCGCCAGCACCGCATAGGTGCCCGCCCGACACGAGGAGGCCGAAGCGGCTGGCGAGCCCCTTCCACGACTTTCCGTGGTGGTCGGCATCGAGGATGGCCTGCACGAGCCGCCAGGCGACGTAGCCGGCAAGCCCCGCCAGAAGCGCGAAGGTCAGTATGTCGCCGGCGCGGTTCTCGGTGATGGCGGCGATCGCCCCCTTCGTGCCTTCCTTGCGGCCGCCGCCGAATGCGGCAACCAGCGCGAAGAAGGCGATGATCGAATAGACCACGCCGCGCGCGCCGTAGCCGATCGCGCGCCAGCGGCTCGATCCAGCGTGGGGTCTGAATGTCTCCCGGTCCGTTCATCGCAGCGAATCCCATCCATGTCGGTAAAAGCGCAGGGCGGCGATGACGAGCCATGACAGGCTGGCCCAGGCGGCGCCCAGCGCCCAGCCGGCGAGCACGTCGGTCGGCCAGTGGACGCCCAGATAGACGCGGCTGACGCCGACCACGACCGTCAGCAGGATGGCGACGCCCAGCACGTAGGCGCGCACCGCGAAACGGTCGACCAGGCGCAGGATCAGGCTCGCCAGCGTCAGGTAGACGACGGCGCTCATGGTGGCGTGACCGCTGGGGAACGATGCGGTGTGGATCTTCACCAGGTGCTCGACCAGATCGGGTCGCGGCCGCTCGTAGAACAATTTCAGCAGGGTGCTGACGACGGTGCCGAGGCCGACCGAGATGACGACGAAAACCGCGGGGCCCGGCTTGCGGTCGACGAGCAGGTAGCCGACGACGGCGAGCACGATGGCGACCAGTATGGGATAGCCGCCGAGCGAGGTCAGTTCGGTCACGGTTTCCTGGAACCAGGGCGGCCCGATCGGGGTGGAAAGATCGCCGTGGACCCTGAAGAACAGCAGGACGGCGTGGTCGAATTTCATGAATTCGGCCTCGTTCACCTCATGGGCGACGTCCAGGAATATGTAGATGGCGGTTCCCAGCACCCCGGCGATCAATACCGGCACGATCGCCGGCCGCATGTCCTTCAGCCCGCGGGCAAGCGACCCGATGCTCCAGTCCATGTGTCGTGCAGCCTCCCTTGCTCCTGCCGCTTCGCCGACGGCCCATCACAACGTGGATGAAGCGGTGCTGTTCCGACGATGCACCGGTGGCGGGCCCCGGCAGGCGCCGTCCGTGCCTTACGACCCGCGCTTGCGCGCAACGAGGTCGATCAGCGCCGACATGCCGTGATGGCCGCTTCCTTCGCTGACCGACGCGTCGTAGGCGGCCAGCGACACGATCTCCATGGCGGCGAAGGCGTTCGCGCAGCATCTGCTCTGTGTAGAGGTTTTCGGCGTGCGGCGGTCCGCCGGTACCGTAGTCGATCTGCTCCGGCCGGTAACCTTCGAGCAGCAGCCATCCGCCCGGCTTCAGCGCGCGCTGCATGCCCTCGAAGAGGCGAGCGCGAAGGGCAGGGGCGGCGAACTGGATGAAGATGCCGACGACCGCGTCGTATTGCGCCGGCGGCCAGTCGTATCGGTCGAGGTCGACGAGTTGGAGGTCGAGCGAAACGCCGCGCGATGCGGCCAGCCGGCGGGCCTTTTCCTGGGCGATCGCCGAGGAATCGATCGAGACCACCGAATGCCCCTGCTCGGCGAGGAACACGCCGTTGCGCCCCTCGCCGTCGGCGACCGCGAGCACTCGGCTACCGGATTTCAACCGGTGCGCCTCGCGCGTCAGGAAGGCGTTCGGCTCGGTGCCGAACAGGTATTCCTCGCTTGCGTACCGCTCGTCCCAGAAAGTGCCAGCCATCGCTGTTGCCTCCACCGGCGCATTGGACGCCAGCGGCGCGGAGGTTGCAAGTCGTGGCTGCGCACGTCCCGACGGAGCGTCCGCGAAAGCCGCTTCGTGCTAGAACAGCCCTTCGATGTGGCCCTCGTCGTTGAGGAAGATGCGCTCGGAGGCGGGGACCTTCGGCAGGCCGGGCATGGTCATGATCTCGCCGCAGATCGCCACGACGAAGCCGGCGCCGGCGGAGAGGCGCACTTCGCGCACCGGCACGACGTGGCCGGTCGGTGCGCCGCGCAGGTTGGGGTCGGTCGAGAACGAATACTGCGTCTTGGCCATGCAGACCGGCAGCTTGCCGTAGCCCTGCGCCTCCCACTGGCGCAGCTGGTCGCGCACCGACTTGTCGGCGATCGCCTCGGAGCCGCGATAGACGCGCTTGACGACCGTGTTGATCTTGTCGAGCAGGTCCATGTCGTCGGGGTAGAGCGGCGAGAACTGGGCGCCGCCGCCCTCGGCCAGCGCGACCACCTTGTTGGCCAGTTCCTCCGCACCCGCCGAGCCTTCGGCCCAGTGGCGGCACAGCACCGCCTCCTCGCCGAAGGAGGAGACGTAGTCCTTCACCGCCTGGATCTCGGCCTCGGTGTCGGTGCCGAAATGGTTGATGGCGACGATCGCCGGCACGCCGAACTGCTTCACGTTCTCGATGTGGCGGCCGAGATTGGCGCAGCCTTTCTTGACCGCATCGACGTTCTCGGCGCCGAGGTCTTCCTTCTTGACGCCGCCGTTCATCTTGAGCGCGCGCACGGTGGCGACGATGACAGCCGCCGAGGGCTTCAGGCCGGCCTTGCGGCACTTGATGTCGAAGAATTTTTCGGCGCCGAGGTCGGCGCCGAAGCCGGCTTCGGTGACCACGTAGTCGGCAAGCTTCAGCGCCGTCGTGGTGGCGATCACCGAATTGCAGCCGTGCGCGATGTTGGCGAACGGGCCGCCGTGCACGAAGGCCGGATTGTTCTCCAGCGTCTGCACGAGGTTCGGCTGCATGGCGTCCTTCAAAAGCACCGCCATGGCGCCGTCGGCCTTGATGTCGCGGGCGTAGACCGGGCTCTTGTCGCGACGGTAGGCGACGATGATGTCGCCCAGCCGCTTCTCGAGGTCCTTGAGGTCGGTGGCCAGGCACAGGATCGCCATCACCTCGGAGGCAACCGTGATGTCGAAGCCGGATTCGCGCGGGAAGCCGTTGGCCACGCCGCCGAGCGAGCACACGACCTGGCGCAGGGCGCGGTCGTTCATGTCCATCACACGGCGCCAGGTGACGCGGCGGGTGTCGATGCCGAGCTCGTTGCCCCAGTAGATGTGGTTGTCGATCATCGCCGACAGGAGGTTGTGGGCGGTGGTGATGGCGTGGAAGTCGCCGGTGAAGTGGAGGTTCATGTCCTCCATCGGCACGATCTGCGAATAGCCGCCGCCGGCCGCGCCGCCCTTCATGCCGAAGTTCGGGCCGAGCGAGGCCTCGCGGATGCAGATCATCGCCTTCTTGCCGATGCGGTTCAGCGCATCGCCGAGACCGACCGTGGTCGTGGTCTTGCCTTCGCCGGCCGGCGTCGGGTTGATGGCGGTGACAAGGATGAGCTTGCCGTCCTTGTTGCCCTGCACCGACTTGATGTAGTCGGCGGACACCTTGGCCTTGTCGTGGCCGAAGGGCAGCAGCTGCTCGTGCGGGATGCCGAGCTTCGCGCCAATCTCCTGGATCGGCTTCTTGTTTGCCGCGCGTGCAATCTCGATGTCGGACTTGAACTCGGCCATGTATACCTCCCGGACGGTTATGCGGCCACCGCAGTGTGCGTCGCCGCCCGAAATAGCGGATCGTGTATACACGGACAACCCAAAAGTCGGTTTTGCCGCATGGTGGCCCGGGTGCGTCGCGCCGCGCACTTAAGCGAAACGCCGGTTTCGCCGCAGTTCAAAAACAGCCGTGCAATGCGTGAAATGCGACAGCGGTCGGCGGGCAGCCGCAAATCCCCGACATCGAGCGGGCAATCGCACGCGAATTTGCGCCGGCACAACGAAGGACACGTTGGAAGCCACCCTAGAGTGCCGCGATGTTCAAGCCGAAGAAAAATCCGCCGGCGCTCGATCCCGACATGACCGTCGACGAGATCATGCGTCGCTGGCCACAGACGGTGCCGCTGGTGATGAAGAGCGGCATGCTGTGCGTCGGGTGTCCGATCGGAGCATTTCACACGGTGAGCGAAGCCTGCGCCGAGCACGAGATCGACGAGGCGACCTTCGTGCGCGAACTGACGGCGCTCATCGGCGGTTGAGGCCTACCTGTCGCGGCGGTTTTCCGCGATCAGCACCAGGGCGTGCGGATCGGTGACCACGACCTTCTGCCGGCCGCTGCGCACCATGCCGCTGCTTTCCCACGCGCTCAGAAGACGGCTGACGGTGTGCAGCGTGGTGCCGGTCATCTCGGCGATGTCCTGGCGCGAGATCGGAAAGTCGATCTCGATGCCGTCGGCAGTCTTGCGGCCCGACTGGCGCACCAGCCGCAGCAGCGCATGCGCGACGCGCTGCTCCACCTGTTCGGTCGACATTTCCATGACCCGCGACTGCGTCTCCTGCAGCCTCTTGCCGATCGTCTGGTAGGTGCTGGCCCCGAACGAGGGGTAGCGCGCCTGCAGCTCGGGCCATTCCGAGTTAGGCCAAGACAGAACCACGCAATCGACCGCGGCAACGGCGCTGGCGGGGAAGGTGGTGCGGCCCATGGCGACGGCGATGCCGAACAGCTCGCCCTCGTTGATGTAGCGCGCGATCACCTGATGGCCTTCCGGCGAGGTGCGCACGACGCGGATGTGGCCTGAAAGAAGCAGGTAGAAATGCGTCGCCTCCGCCTCCTGCTCGAAGACGGCGCCGTCCTTGGCATAGCGGGTGGAGCGTGCGGATCTCAGAATCCGGTCGAGGTCCTCGCCGGGCAGTCCCTGGAACGGCGGGAGCCCGGATATCAGCGATCGGTCCAGGTTTGGCATGTCGTCCCGTCGGTTTCGGCAAGGCGGCGCCTTTTCTACCGTGAGTTTGCGCCAGCGCAAACCGGCCGCGGCGCTTTCATCCTATTCGGGCGCCAACGGTTTCGATGCCGTGCAAACGAAAGGAAAAGACGATGAAAAAGACGATTGCTGCGCTCGCCCTCGGGGCCGCCGTGATCTTCGCCGGCGCGGCCAACGCCGCCGACCACGAGATCAAGATGCTGAACAAGGGCGAGAAGGGTGCGATGGTTTTCGAGCCCGATTTCGTGAAGGCCGCGCCCGGCGACACGCTGCACATCGTGCCGGTCGACAAGGGCCACAGCGCCGAGACCATCAAGGGCATGATCCCCGACGGCGCGGAGCCCTTCAAGGGCAAGATCAACGAGGAGATCACCTACACGCTCGACAAGGAAGGCGTCTACGGCATCAAGTGCATGCCGCACTATGCGCTTGGCATGGTGGCGCTGGTCGTCGTCGGCGAGCCGACCAATCTCGAGGAAGCCAAGTCGGTCAAGCAGGTCGGCAAGGCCAAGAAGGTCTTTCGACGAGCTGTTCGAGCAGGTCGGCAAGTAGTCGAGCGAGGTACGAGGAGCTCCCCTCGTGACAAGAGGGGAGCTTTCGGGGCCGGAAGACCGGGCGGGGTCTTCCGGCCCTTTTTCGTTGGCTCGTTGGGTGTGTGTCAGCCTAGCGCGTTCGACCCGCGCCGTGCCGCCTCCGCTACATGCGCGGGCGCCACAGGACGGGGGCGTAGCGCAGGACGAAGAGAATGAAGGCGCCGCTCCAAAGGCTGCCGCCCGCCATCAGCAGCGGTGCGTACCACCCGGCGGCGAAGGGGGCGACGACACGCGCCAGCGCCCCCAGGGTGACGGCGACGTAGATCGCGGTGATCCAGCGGTCCGCCTGCGTGGCACGACCGGTGTGGCCGAGACTGGCGCGCGTCATCACGGCGAGCGTCATCGTGCCGATCGCTCCGGCCGTCAGGGCGTGGATCGCTGCACTTGCGGGGACGATCGCCGGCCACAGGATGCCCGCGCCGAGCAGCGCGAAGGCGGCGGCGAGCCAGAGATAGCCGAGATGCAGAACCGCCAGCATCGGCTCCGACCAGGTTTCGCCGCGCCGCGCCAGCGGATCAGCCGAGAGCAACAGGGTGCCCGCGGCCAGCAAGGCAAGATCCCGGTGACGACAAGATCAGGTGCGGCGACCCAGAGAATCGCGGAGGCTCCAGCTGTGACCAGCGCCGCCCTGTCGAGCCGGCCGAAGCTGGCGGGCAGGGTGCTTGCTCGCCGCTTGACCAGCCAGTTGCGCGTGAAGCTCGGCACGATGCGTCCGCCGATCAGGGCGATCAGCATGGCAGCGGCCGCGAGCGCCAGCCGCACCGAGAGATCGCCGGTGGCAAAGCCCAACGTCGCCGCATGGTGACCGGCATTGGCCAGCGCAAGCAGCGTGAGCAGCACCGCCACCGGGGTGTTGCGCCAGTTCCTGCCGGCGATCACCTCGCGCCAGATCACGGTCGCCAGGGTGACCGGGAAGGCGAGGTCGATCACGCTCGCTGCGACCGGTTCGGCGACGAAGGCGCAGGCGAGGCGGCCCGCCAGCCACAGCGCCACGAGACCGGCGAGCGGCGTGCCGCTGAGCGGCAGCCGGCCCGTCCAGTTCGGCACGGCGGTCAGCACGAAGCCGGCGATGACGGCGGCGAGGTAGCCGAAGAGCATCTCGTGGACGTGCCAGTCGAGCCCGACGAGAGAGCCGGGCATGTCGTGGCCGCCGAGGTACAGCCACAGCCACACGGGGATCGCGAGGCCGGCATGCAGCGCGGCGCCGAAGAAGAACGGTCGGAAGCCGTAGTGCAGTATGGCCGGCGCGGCGAGGCGGCGGCCCCGCCGGTCGCGTGCGGCGTCGGTGGCGCCCGGCGTCGCCGGCGCTGGGATATAGGTTGCCATGTCGTTTCTCTTGGGTTGTGGACGGGCCGCCTCAGGAATCGGCCTGGCGATGCAGGACGGATTTCAGACCGTTCCAGAGCCTGATCGATCGGCCCGCGCGTGTCGCGGACCAGGCGGAAGCCCAGATTGTCGGGCGGCACTCCGACGGCGCAGCCGCCGGATTTCGCATCGCGGATGAAGTTGGACATGTATGTGCGGTGTCCGCCTTCGACGACGTGGACGCGGCAATTGTCCTGCCGGTGCTCGACGTGGCTGCGGTCGGACGAAAGAGTAGTGCGGGCGTAGCAGCTCGACGTCCATTCCCAGACGTTGCCGGACATGTCGTAGACGCCGTTCGTGTTCGGCCCGAAGCCGCCGCGTTCACGCGGCAGCGGTTCGGCCTTGCGGCGCATGGCGGCCTCTTCCTCGTAGCGCCGGATCCAGGCGATCGAGGGGTTCTTCGGATCGTCCTCCACCGCCAGTCGGTTGCCGGCGAAGCGTTCGGCCGCCGCGTATGCCCATTCCTCGGAAGTGGGCAGTCGCCAATGTTGGCCGGTCGTCCGCGAATACCACTCGGCGTAGGCGACGGCGTCGCGATAGCTGACGCCGGTCACGGGCACCATCGAGCTGGCGGTCGGCGTGTTTTCCGGCGGCTCGCAGGCGCCGTCTTCGACGCAGAGCCGGTACTCGGCGAGGCTCACCTGGTATTTCATGATGGTCACCGGGCGCCGGAACGCCACCTCGCGCTCCGGCGGGATGACCGCGTGCCCGTCGGCAAGGAATTCGCCGGCTTCGGCAAAGGCGAATGAACCCGGCGCGATGTCGACCGTCGCGGCGGGTCGCAAGCCGATCTTCTGCTGGCCGTGCGCCTCGGGAAAGATCGAGAAGTGCGACGGCCAGCACCGGAATTGCAAGGGCGAGCACGGTGCCGGCGATGTCGATACGGCTGACGCGCATTGATCCAGGCTCCTGATGAAAAACGGCCCGGCGATTGTTCGTATCGCCGGGCCGCGTCGTGTCGGATGTTCGCGATCAGCCGGCCGTGATCGGCCCGGGCGCCTCGACCTGAGCCATCAGGTCGTCGTTCCAGTCGCCTTCGACCACGAAGTGGGCCGTCGCGCCGAGTTCAACCGCCTCGATGAGGTTGTGGTTGACGTAGGCATAGACGCCAGGCTGGCGGAACGTGTAGAGCGCTGCGCCGGCCGAACCGCCGCGAATGAACCAGGTCTCCAGGTCCGTTTCCGGAGGGTTGGAGAACTTGCCGCTCTCCCAGACATAGTCGCCATGTCCGCCGATCAGGTGCGGACGGGTGTCGCGGTTGGCCTGGGAATGGACGATCAGCACCGTCTCGCCGACCTTGGCCTTCATCGCGTTGTCGCCCGTCAGCGCGTTCTTGGCGCCGTTGAAGACGACGTGGGAAGGAACCAGTCCGCGCATCACCTCGACCATGTCGCCATAGTCGTCGCCGGCGGATTCGTATTTCTTGAAGTTCCCGTCCTCGTCGCGCGGGATGTAGAACTCCGTCTCGCCGACGTAGAAGATCTTGTCGTAGCGCAGTGCCTTGCCGTTGGCGTCCTTCAGTCCGTCGCGCGGGCAGCACCATGATGGCGCCCTGCATGCCGGAGACCACGTGCCACGGGATCATGGGGCCGCCGGGGGCGCAATGGTAGACGAAGGTGCCGGGACGCGTTCGCCTTGAAGCGCAGCTTCACCTGCTCGCCCGGCTGGACGTGGGTGAGGCCGCCGCCGCCGAGCGCGCCGGTGGAGGCGTGGAAGTCGATGTTGTGCTCGAGCGTGTTGGTCTCGGGATTGATCAGCGTCAGTTCGACGTAGTCGTCCTGGTGCACGACCATCAACGGACCGGGGATCGAGCCGTTGTAGGTCATCGCCTGAAGCTCGGTGCCCTCGTCGTCGACGATCAGCGGCTTTTCGTGGACGGTCAGCTTGAACTCGACCACCTGCGGGCCGGTCGTGGCGACCTGCTCATGGGCATGCACGAACGGCGGAGCCACGAGGTCCACCTTCTTGCGCGGCAGGGAAGCGGCCTCCTTGGCCATGGCCTCGGCCGTGAGCGTGGGCATGGCGGCCAGTACGCCGGCCGCCGCAGTGCCCATGAGTGCCTGGCGTCGCGTCAACATTTTCTCTCTCCTCGAAATTGAGTGGTTGTCGATGGAGAGAGGAATAGGCGTGCGGAGGCGGTTCTTCTTTGCGTTTGCGCAAACTGTCGGCAGATGAGCGATTTCTCGCCAGATTGTCCTCGAGACGCCGGTCAGGAGAACATTCGCTCGCCCTGCTGGTCGACGATCTGGCGGGCCTTGGTGAGGCTGATGCCGATCGCGTCGTCCAGGCTCTGGCAGCGGTCGGCGCGCACGAAAGTGTGCTCCTTCACCTCGCCGCCAATCTCGCGCGTGATGACGCCGGAGCACTGGTAGCCGCCCTCGGCCTTGTAGGGCGTCGCGCGGATCGTGAACCCTTTGTATTCCTCGGGATCGCTGCCGCGCACCTCGCCGCCGCCATCGCTTCCGCCGAAGATCCTTTTCAGGAAGGACATTGTTTCCTCCATGTTCGAAGGGGGCAGATGACCCTCTGCGGCAGGCCATTGCAAGAAGCGCAAGGCGTTTTATTGTCTGCGGCTTGGCAGGAGGCGGGGGATGAGCCAGCGCATAGCGATCTTCGGCGCCGGCTCGATCGGCTGCTTCGTCGGCGGCGCTTGGCTTGCGGCGGGCATGGACGTCACGCTGATCGGCCGGAAGAAGACGGCTGACGAGATCGCGCGTCACGGCCTGCGGCTGACGGATCATGCCGGACTGGACGTTACCGTCGCCGCGGACATGGTGCCGTTCTCCACCGGGCCGGAAGGGCTGGCGGCGGCCGACATCGTCGTCGTCACCGTGAAGAGCACGGCCACGCAGCAAGCCGCCGCCGAGATCGCCCGGCACGCGCCGCGTGACGCGACAGTGCTCAGCCTGCAGAACGGCATCTCCAATGTGGATATCCTCAAGGCCGGCCTGCCGGGGCGCACGGTGCTGCGCGGCATGGTCGGCTTCAATGTCGTGCATGCGGGCGAGGGGCACTGGCACCGCGGCACCTCGGGCGTGCTGACGGCGGAGCGGCATCCGGCGCTGAACGAGCTGGCGAGGGTCAGCCGCGACGCGGCTGCGCCGCTCGAACTCGTCGACGATGCCGAAGGGATCGCCTGGGGCAAGCTGCTCCTGAACCTCAACAACGCGGTCAACGCGCTGTCGGGCAAGACACTTCTGGAGGAGCTCTCCGGGCGCGGCTACCGGCGGGTTCTCGCCGCCTCGATGCGCGAGGCACTGGCGGTGCTTTCGGCCGCCGGGATCGAGCCGGCGAAGGTCGGGCCGCTGCCGCCACGGCTGCTGCCTGTGTTCGTCGCTTCGCCGGACTGGCTGTTCAACACGGTCGGGCTCAGGCTGCAGAAGATCGATGCGCACGGCGCGCTCCTCGATGGCCGACGATTTTGCGGCGGGCCGGCCAAGCGAGATCGACTTCCTGAACGGCGAGATCGTGCGGCTGGCCGAGCGGATAGGCCGGACGGCGCCGGTCAACGCCCGCCTGGTCGCGCTGGTTAAAGAGGCCGAGAACGGCGGGCGCCGCGACTGGGCGGCCGAGGATCTGGAAAGGGCGGTGCTCGCCGGACGCTGAATCGTCAGGCCGCGCGCCGTCCGCCGTCGCGGCGCTTCTCCAGCCGGGCGCGCATTCCCTCGGGATCGTCGAAGATCAGGTCGATCAGCGCCTTCGCCATCGGCTCGGGCTCGGTGCGCCGCTGCTCCCAATTGCGCAGCGTGGCGACCGGAATGCCGAGCAGCGCGGCGAATTCCGACTGGCTCATCTCGACGAAGATGCGGGCGTGCTGAAGCTTTTCCCCGACGTCCAGCGGCCTCGTCTCCTCGACGCTGGTCCAGTCGGGATTGTCGAGTGCATCCTGTCGAGCAAAGTCGTCAGCCGAATTTTCTCTGTTCACGGTCGTTGGCCTTTCGGACCGAAATGATGTGATAGGCATCTTCGCGCATCGTGTAGACACAGGCATAAAGCCGCCGATCGACGTATCCGAACGCGACGATGCGCTCCTCGCCATAGTCAAAGCGGTCATCGATGAACCGCGTGACAGTGTTGGCAATGACTTCCCTGCCCAGCGACAGCGAGAAGCCGCGTTCTCTTCGAGTCCATTCGTCCTTTCGGGGATCAAACGAAATCCGCATTGGCTACACCATACGCTCCTAGCGTATAGCGCGCAACGCGTCCTACGGCCACTTCACCTCGGGCGGCATGCTCGACAGGATCGAGTTGACGTTGCCGCCGGTCTTCAGGCCGAAGATCGTGCCGCGGTCGTAGAGCAGGTTGAACTCGACGTAGCGGCCGCGGCGGATCAGCTGTTCCTCGCGGTCGGCCTCGGTCCAGTTGGTGTTGAAGTTCTTTCGCACCAGATGCTGGTAGACGATCAGGAAGCTGCGGCCGAGGTCCTGCGTGAAGGCGAAGTCGGCGTCCCAGCCGCCCTTGTCGTCGGGCGTCTTCAGCCAGTCGTAGAAGATGCCGCCGATGCCGCGCGGCTCGTCGCGGTGCGGCAGGTAGAAATACTCGTCGCACCAGGCCTTGAGCTTGTCGTAGTCGGCGACATTGGCGTGCTTGTCGCAGACGAACTTCATCGTCTTGTGGAAGGCCTGGGTGTCGGGATCGTCCTGGGTGCGGCGGCGGTCGAGCACCGGCGTCAGGTCGGCGCCGCCGCCGAACCACTGGCGGTTCGTCACGACCATGCGCGTGTTCATGTGCACGGCCGGCACATGCGGGTTGATCGGGTGGGCGATCAGCGAGATGCCGCTCGCCCAGAAGGAGGGATCCTCCTCGCCGCCCGGCATCTGCTTGCGGAACTCGGGCGAGAATTCGCCGTGGACGGTCGAGGTGTGGACGCCGACCTTCTCGAACACGCGGCCGTACATCATCGACATCACGCCGCCGCCGCCGTTTCCTTCCTCGCGCAACCATTCGGTGCGCTCGAAGCGACCTGGCGCGCGGTGGGAGAGCGGACCCGTCAGTTCGTCCTCCAGTGCCTCGAAGCCGGCACAGATCCGGTCGCGAAGCGCCTCGAACCAGGCTTTCGCTCCCGCCTTCTTCTGCTCGATGCCTGCCGGAAGTCCCGCCGGCAGTTCCGGACGCTCCATATCCAACTCCACTCCGCCGCGCGGTGCAGCGGCACAATTGACTCGTCAATTCCGCCCGCGTTCCCTAATCTTTTGTCTGAACGGGTCAAGTCAGGCGCGGAGTATCGCAGTGCGCACACCCGCAAGACCGCCGCTCGACGGCATCAGGAAAAGGCTCGAGCGCCAGCGCGCCGAGCAAAGCCGCATGCCGCGCGACGGGTTCCTGCGCGAGACCTTCGTGCTGCCGCGCCAGGACGCGCGTGCCAAGGCGCGCGAGTGGTTCGACCGCTGGCCCCGGCAGGCATACTGGACCGAGATCGAGAGCTGGAGCGAACGCCCCGGCGACGAGATCGAGTTCACCATGCGCCGCCTGCCGACCGCGGATTGAGCGTGGCCGGCGGGACCGCTCGCGCCATCCCGTTACGCGCGGTCGTCATCCGCGATCCGGAGGACCGCGACCTGCCGCTGGTGCTGGCGATCCTGTCGGAATTGTCACGCCAGAACGGACGCCTGGAGAGGCGCGACGAAGAGGACGAGGAGAAGCTGCTCGGTCTCATCCGCGGCTGCCGCACCTTCATCGCCGAGTTCGAGGGCGAAGCGGTCGGCATGAACGCGGTCTATCTGCGCTCGAGCGAAACGCCCGGTCTCGGCAAGGGTGCCTACATCCAGGCGATCGGCGTCGATCCGGCTCGCCGCCGGCTGCGGGGTCGGCACTGCGATGATGATCCACATGTTCGATTGGCTCCAGAGCGAGGGCGCTGCCAGCATCGCGCTCAACGTTGCCTTCGCCAACGAGGCGGCGCAACGCTTCTACGCGCATTTCGGCTTCGATGCGGTGTCGCTGCAGATGCGCAGGGTGCTCCCGGGCAAAGGCGCCACGTGACCGTCAGCGCAACTGCCTGGCTGCCTCGCCCGCCGCAATCGCCGCGCTGACGGCAAGGTTGAGGCTGCGGCCACCGCCCGGCATCGGGATCGTCAGGCGCTGGTCGGCCGCGGCATGGACGTGGTCCGGCACGCCGGAGGTCTCGCGCCCGAACAGAAGGATGTCGTCCGGATGGAAGGCGAAATCCCACAGCGGCAAGTCGGCCTTGGTCGAAAACAGCACCAGCCGCCGCTTCTCCGCCGCACGCCATGTCTCGAAGGCGCGCCAGTCGTCGTGGCGGGTGAGGGCGGCCTGTTCGAGATAGTCCATGCCGGCGCGCTTCAGCGCCTTATCCGACAGGTCGAAGCCCGTCGGTCCGATGATGTCGACCGCCATCCCGAGGCAGGCGCCCATGCGCAGGATGGTGCCGGCATTGCCGGGAATGTCCGGCTGGAAGAGGGCGATGCGCGGCATCGTGGGAGAAGAACGCAGTGCTGGTGTCCCGGTAGCTGCCCGTCGCCGGATACGGGGCGGGCGTGATTGACCTTGGTCAAGGTGAGCGATCCCCGGCCTGATAGAGAACTCGCCATCAGCGAGCAACCGCGCACCCATGGAGGATCACCATGAGAGACTATCCCACCATAGCATCCGAGTTCCACACCGCCTTCGGCGGACTGTCGCAAGATCTGCCCAGCGCGTCGAAGCCCTTCCATGAACTGATGGGCGCGTCCACCGCGGAAGGTGCCCTGTCGACCAAGGTCAAGGAACTGATCGCCTTCGCGATCGCCATTTCGGTGCGCTGCGACGGCTGCCTGGCGCACCACTCCAAAGCCGTTCTCGACGCCGGCGCCACGCGCGAAGAGGTGGTGGAGATGATCTGGGTGGCGATCATGATGGGCGGCGGCCCTTCGGTCGTCTACGGCGTCGAGGCGCTGCGCGCCTACGACCAGTTCGCCGACCAGCAGAAGGCCGCCTGAAGCCAAATTCCGAATCCGACCGGCCGCCGTCCTCGACGACGGCCGGAGGAGGGGGCGGCGGCGCGGTCTCGCGTCGCGGAAGCCGTCCGGCACCAGCCGGGCGGCTTTTCCTTTGATCTCGTTCCAAACAGGCGCGCGGGACTGGCGCATCCGCGCGAAACCCTCTATAAGGCCGCGTCCCGCAACTCGAACCGCCGGAGGCGATGATGGATATCCGAATGTACCTCTCGCCCGTCTGCCCCCCATCCGGGCCGACAGCCTGACGGCGGTTTTCGACACGACGCTCTTTTTCCCATCCGCAGCATCATCGTCGCGAATCCCGCCGGTTCCACCCCGGGTCTCGAAGGATTCGCAACATGCCATCGGATTTCGACAAACGGCGCCTCGGCGCCCACCACCTGATTGAACCAACTGCGGCTTCGTTGACTGCCGCGTCCGGCGCCGAGGCTCCTGCCGTCGCACTGTCAGCAGCCTTCGGCGAAGCACTTGGCGGTGCAAAGGCCCCGCGCCATCATCCGGCATCGCCAGAATCGCCAGGCCGGACTCGTCCGACGATCGCCCGAAGCGACCGGGGCGGCGGCAAGCCCGCACCCGTCGCCTCGCGGCCGCCGCAGATCACCCCCCGTCAGGGGCACAAGTGAGCGAAAGAGAAGAAACCATGTTCAAATGGTTTGAGACCCGGCTCGACCCGTTTCCGGCGGACGAGCCCGAAGAGCCGCCGAAGACGCTGGTCGCGTTCTGCCTGCACTACACGAAGGGCGCCTGGCCCTATCTCGTGCCGTCGACGATCCTGATGGCGCTGATCGCCATTACCGAGGTCTGGATGTTCTCCTTCCTCGGCAGCATCGTCGACTGGCTGTCGGCGAAGGACCGCGCGACCTTCCTGGCCGAAGAAGCCTGGCACCTCGCCGGGATGGGCTTCGTCGTGCTCGTCGTGCTGCCCACCATGGTGTGGTTCCACTCGCTCATCAACCAGCAGACGCTGATGGGCAACTATCCCATGCGCATCCGCTGGCAGGTGCATCGCTACCTGCTGAAGCAGTCGATGACGTTCTATCAGGACGAGTTCGCCGGCCGCATCGCCACCAAGCTGATGCAGACGGCGCTCGCCGTGCGGGAATGCGTCATCAAGCTGGCCGACGTGCTGAACTACGTCGTCGTCTACTTCGCCGGCATGCTGTTCATCGTGGCGAGCGCGGACTGGCGGCTCGCGCTGCCGCTCGGCGGGATGGCTCGCCTGCTATGCGCTGCTGTTGCGATACTTCATTCCGCGGCTCGGCGCGGTGGCCGAAGAGCAGGCCGATGCGCGCTCGATGATGACCGGCCGCGTTGTCGACAGCTACACCAACATCCAGACGGTGAAGCTGTTCTCGCACGCGCGGCGAGAGGCGGGCTATGCGCGCGCTGGGATGTCCGAGTTTTTGGGCACGGTCTACCGCTCGATGAGGCTGATCACCGGCCTCTACGGCCTGCTCTACCTGCTGAATTCGGTGTGCCTGTTCGTCATCGCGGGCATCGGCATCTGGCTGTGGCTCGGCAACGCCATCACGATCGGCGCTGTTGCCGTCGCCATCGGCCTGGTGCTGAGGCTGTGGGGCATGTCGCAGTGGATCATGTGGGAGATGTCGGGGCTGTTCGAGAACGTCGGCACGGTGCAGGACGGCATCAGCTCGATCTCGCTGCCGCGGCTGGTCGAGGACAGGCCCGACGCGAAGGAACTCGTCGTCACGCGCGGCGCCATCGCGTTCGACCACATCCGCTTCCACTACGGCAAGAAGGGCGGCGTGATCGAGGAACTGTCGCTCAACGTGGCGCCCGGCGAGAAGGTCGGCGTGGTCGGCCGCTCGGGCGCCGGCAAGTCGACGCTGGTGAACCTTCTGCTGCGCTTCTACGACCTGGAGGGCGGCAGTATCCGTCATCGACGGGCAGGACATCTCGGCGGTCACGCAGGAGTCGCTGCGCGCCGCGATCGGCGTGGTCACCCAGGACACCTCGCTGCTCCACCGCTCGCTGCGCGACAACATCCTCTACGGAAGGCCCGACGCGTCGCCGGAAATGGTCGCGGAAGCCGCGCGGCGCGCCGAGGCGTCGGAGTTCATCGAAAATCTCTCCGACCCGAAGGGCCGCAGGGGCTACGACGCCCATGTCGGCGAGCGCGGCGTGAAGCTTTCGGGCGGGCAGCGCCAAAGAATCGCGATAGCGCGCGTCATGCTCAAGGACGCGCCGATCCTTATCCTCGACGAGGCGACTTCGGCGCTCGATTCGGAGGTCGAGGCGGCGATCCAGGAAAACCTCTACCGGCTGATGGAGGGCAAGACGGTGATCGCCATCGCACACCGGCTGTCGACCATCGCCGCGATGGACCGGCTCGTCGTCATGGACAAGGGCCGCGTCATCGAGGAGGGGCGGCACGAGGACCTGATCGCCAGGGGCGGGCTCTATGCCCAGCTCTGGCAGCGGCAGTCCGGCGGCTTCCTGATCGACGACGCGCCTGCCGCGGCGCCTGAAAGCGGGATGGCTGCCGAATGAGGATCATGCGCCCCGTCTTCCGGCTCTTCGAGAAGTGGGTCGACCCGTTCCGGGAGCCCGCCAGCCTGCGCCCGCCGACGAGCACGCTCGGCTTCCTGTGGCACTATGTCGGCCAGGCGCGTCTGGCCTTCGTCGTCATGCTCGTCATTGGCGGGCTGTCGCCGCTGGTCGAGGCCGGATTGTTCTACTTCGTCGGGCGCCTGGTCGACATTCTCGACCAGGCGCCGGCCGAGCGAAGCTGGAGCAGCCTGATCGCGGCCGACGGCGGCGAACTGCTGTTCATGCTGCTGGTGGTGGCCGTCGGGCGAACCATCGTGGTGTCGCTGGGCGCGCTGGTCGACGAACAGACGATCACGCCAGGCTTCTACAATCTCGTGCGCTGGCAGGCGCACCGGCATGTGTCGCGGCAGTCCTATTCGTTCTTCCAGAACGATTTTGCCGGCCGCATCGCCACGAAAGTCTGGCAGGCCGGGCAGGCGACCGGCGACCTGATGGAAAGCTTCATCACGGTCGTCTGGTTCATGCTGGTCTACACGGTCACCACGCTCGGCGTGGTCGCCAATCTCGACCTCAGGCTGGCCGGGCTGGTGCTGGTGTGGATCGCCGGCTTCGCGCTGATCGCGCGGCGCTACCTGCCGTCGATTAGGCGAAACGCCGAGGCGACGGCCGAGGCCGGGTCGATGATCAACGGCCGCATCGTCGATTCCTATTCCAACATCCACACGCTCAAGCTGTTCGCGGCAGATGGCGACGACAGCTACGTGCGCGACGGGTTCGAGCGTTATCTGGCGGCGCTGCGGCCGTTCACGCGCTCGCTCACCGGCGTGCGGATGGCGCTGACGGCGCTCAGCGGCGTGATGATTGCCGTCATTGGCTGGTTCGCGATCGATCTGTGGGTGACCGGCGCCATCACGGTGGGCGCGGTCGCCTTCACGCTCAGCCTCGTTCTCAGGCTCAACATGCTGCTCGGCCGGCTGATGATGCAGATGAACGGCATATTGCGCGGCCTCGGCGTGCTGGAAAACTCCAAGGCGCTGATCTCGCAACCGCTCGGCCTGACCGACGAGCCGGACGCGGCGCCGCTCGTGGTGGACGGCGGCGAGGTGCGCGCCGACAATGTCAGCTTCCACTACGGCAAGGGCGGCGGCGTGCTCGACAATGTCGATCTCGTGGTTCGGCCGGGAGAGAAGGTGGGGCTGGTCGGCCCGTCCGGCGCCGGCAAGACGACGCTCGTCAACCTGATCCTGCGCCTCTACGATCTCGAGAGTGGAAAAATCCTGATCGACGGACAGGACGTCGCCCGGGTCAGCCAGGACTCGCTGCGGGCCAATATCGGCGTGGTCAGCCAGGACACCGCGCTCTTCCATCGGCCGTTGCGCGACAATATCCGCCTCGGCAGACCCGAGGCGAGCGAGGAAGAGGTGATCGCGGCAGCCAAGCGCGCCCAGGCGCACGACTTCATCGCCGACCTGCGCGACGTGAAGGGCCGAACCGGCTACGACGCCTATGTCGGCGAACGCGGCGTGAAGCTGTCGGGCGGCCAGCGGCAGCGCGTGGCGATCGCCCGCGTCTTTCTCAAGGACGCGCCGATCCTGATCCTCGACGAGGCGACCTCGGCGCTCGATTCCGACATCGAGGCGGCGATCCAGGAAAACCTGCAGGAGCTGATGCGCGGCAAGACGGTGATCGCCATCGCGCACCGGCTCTCGACCATCGCCGCGCTCGACCGGCTGGTGGTGATCGACGGCGGCCGCATCGCCGAGCAGGGCACGCACGACGAACTGGTGCGGCGCGGCGGCATCTATGCCCGGCTGTGGAAGCGGCAGTCCGGCGGGTTCCTGTTCGAAGAGGAGGATGCACTGGCAAGCGGGCAGGCGGCGGAGTAAGCGACAGGGATGACCGACGAACCGCTCAGCGAGAGGATCTGGCGCCGCGCGGAAGGCGTCATCGACCCGTTCGGCGACACCGAGCACGAGGTGCTGCCGGCCGGCGCGTGGGCCTTCATCCTCCATTTCGCCAGGCAGGCCAAAGGCCCGTTCGTGCTGCTCCTGGTGGTCGGCATGGCCGTCGGGCTGGTCGATGCCGCCCTCTACTGGGCGCTCGGCTGGCTGGTCGACATCCTCGATTCCGCCAGTCCGTCGGCGCTGTTCGCCGAGCACTGGCGCGAACTTTTCGGGCTTGCGCTTCTGGTCCTGCTGGTGCGCGGCGCTGTCATGATCGCCTCGACGATCGTCGAACAGCAGGTGATCGTGCCGGCCTTCTTCACGATGGTGCGCTGGCAGTCGTTCCGGCGCGTCATCGAGCAGCCCTACACGTTCTACCAGAACGACTTCGCCGGCCGCATCGCCACCAAGATCATGCAGGGCGGCGAGGCCGTCGGCGACTTCGTCATCAATATTTTGCAGACGATCTGGTCGTTCCTGACCTTCATCGTCTTGGCCGTCACCATCCTGTCGGCATCCGACCCGTGGATGGGGGCGGCGATCGGGGTCTGGTTCCTGGGCTACCTGGCGATCGCCCGGCTGCTTCTGCCGCGTGTGCGCCGCAGCGGCCGGCAGACCGCCGACCAGCGCTCGGTCTTCAACGGCCGGCTGGTGGACGCCTTCACCAACATCATGGCGGTGAAGCTGTTCGACAGCGGCAGACGCGAGCACGCCTATATCCGCGACGGGCTGGAGAACCTGCTTGGCGCGATCCGCCGCCTGACGCGTTCGATCACGCTGGTGCGCGCGGCGGTCAACCTCCTGAACGGGGTGATGATGGCGACGGTGGGCGGCATCGCGGTGTGGTCGTGGACCCGTGGCGACATCACCACCGGCGGCGTCGCAACGGCGGTCGGACTGGTGCTCAGGCTGAACCAGATGTCGGGCTGGATGATGTTCAACATCAACGGGCTGATCCGCAACTTCGCCACCGTGCAGGACGCCACCGGCACGATCTCGGTGAAGCCGGCGATCCAGGATGCGCCGGAGGCCGAGGTGATGGGCCGGGCCGAGGGCGAGCTCGCCTTCGACGACGTCACCTTCCACTACGGCAAGGGCGGCGGCGTGATCGAGCACATGAACCTGAAGATCGCGCCGGGCGAGCGGGTGGCGCTGGTCGGGCCGTCGGGTGCGGGCAAGACGACGATCGTGAACCTGGCGCTCAGGCTGTTCGACGTGGAGGGTGGCCGCATCCTCGTCGACGGGCGCGACATCCGCACGTTGACGCAGGCCTCGCTGCGCGCGCAGTTCGGCGTCGTCAGCCAGGAGCCGATGCTGATGCACCGCTCGATCCGCGACAACATCGCCTACGGCAAGCCCGGCGCCAGCGACGCCGAGATCGTCGCGGCGGCGAAGAAGGCGGCAGCGCACGATTTCATCCTCGGCGTCACCGATCCGAAAGGCCGCAAGGGCTACGACGCCTATGTCGGCGAGCGCGGCGTCAAGCTGTCGGGCGGCCAGCGCCAGCGCATCGCGATCGCGCGCATGATGCTGAAGGACGCGCCGATCCTGATCCTCGACGAGGCGACGTCGGCGCTCGATTCGGAGATCGAGGCGGCGATCCAGGAGAGCCTTTTCAGCCTCATGGAAGGGCGCACGGTCATCGCGGTGGCGCACCGGCTGTCGACCATCGCCGCGCTCGACCGGCTGATCGTGCTCGACGACGGCCGCATCGTGGAGGAGGGGAGCCACGAGCAACTGATCGCCCGCGACGGGCTCTACGCGCAGATGTGGAAGCGGCAGTCGGGCGGTTTCCTGCCCGAACGACTGGCGGCGGAGTAGGACGATGACGCTTCGGCCTCCACGTGCCTACGCGACCGGCTCGGCGGGTGCTGCCGGCAACGTGCCGGTGCAGAACACGCTCGACTACGAGATCATGCAGGAGAAGGCCGCCACGCTCGGCCGCGTCGGCGAGAAGGCCGGCGAGTGCATGGCCAGGCTCCACGCCTGCCCGCCCGACGCGCCCGAGCGCCCGGCGCTGGTGAAGGAAGCCGCGCGCGCCGTGCACGCCTGGTTCATCCAGCGCGAGGTCTGTGGCCTGCGACGGCACCATGACGTGATCCGCGAGCTCGGCATTCCGCGCGAGGTGCTGGTGCGGCTCGGCGCCAGTTGACACGTCCGCGAGGCGTGTTCCGGACCTGCCGTCGAGGCAAGTTTCGGCTACGCAGGCGCTGCCTCCACGGACACGATGTGGCCAAGCGGCAATTAGCCGCGACAAACTGCCCACAGCTTGGTCACATGGCTGGACAAGCCGGAACATCATGCATAGAAACCAACGCCGAACGCCGGGGGAATCCGCCAGTTCGCCATGTCTGTCCGCGAGGGGCGGGGACACGCGCGGAGGCGGGGGCGATGCATCTCTCCCGGTACGCGTGAGCGAAAGGATCACTGTCCCGTGAGCGATATCGATTCGACCCAGGTCCCGGAAACAAACCGCCGCGACTTCCTCTACATCGCCACCGGCATGGCCGGCGTGGTCGGCGCCGCAGCCGTCGCGTGGCCGTTCATCGACCAGATGCGCCCCGACGCCTCGACGCTGGCGCTCGCCACCATCGACGTCGACGTCTCGACGCTCGATTCGGGCATGTCGCTGACGGCGAAGTGGCGCGGGCAGCCGGTGGTCATCCGCAACCGGACCGACAAGGAAGTGCAGGAGGCCGAGGCGGTCAAGCTCGACGAGCTGAAGGACCCGCTGGCCCGCAACGAGAACCTGTCCTCCGACGCGCCGGCGACCGACGCCAACCGCTCGGTGCCGGGCAAGGAAGCCTGGATGGTGATGGTGCAGGTGTGCACGCATCTGGGCTGCATCCCGCTCGGGGAATCGGGCGAGTTCGGCGGCTGGTTCTGCCCTTGCCACGGCTCGCAGTACGATACTGCCGGCCGCATCCGCAAAGGCCCGGCGCCGGAGAACATGGCTATTCCGAAATACGAGTTCATCTCAGACACGACCATCCGGATCGGCTGAGCGAGAGGGGCTGACACGACATGAGCGGTGCACACTCCACCTATACGCCCAAATCAGGCTTCGGACGCTGGCTCGACGCCCGCCTGCCGCTGCCCAGGCTGGTCTACGATTCGTTCGTCGCCTACCCGGTGCCGCGCAACCTGAACTATGCGTATACGTTCGGCGGAATCCTGTCGCTCATGCTGGGGCTGCAGATCCTGACCGGCATCGTGCTGGCCATGCACTACGCGGCCAATACCGACATCGCGTTCGTCTCGGTCGAGAAGATCATGCGCGACGTCAACTCCGGCTGGCTGCTGCGCTACATGCACGCCACCGGCGCCTCGTTCTTCTTCCTGGCCGTCTACGTGCACATCTTCCGCGGCCTCTACTACGGGTCCTACAAGGCGCCTCGCGAGGTGCTCTGGGTGCTCGGCTGCATCATCTACCTGCTGATGATGGCCACCGGCTTCATGGGCTACGTGCTGCCGTGGGGACAGATGAGCTTCTGGGGCGCCACGGTCATCACCGGCTTCTTCACCGCTATCCCGCTGGTCGGCGACTGGATCCACCATTTCCTGCTCGGCGGCTTCGCCGTCGACAACCCGACGCTGAACCGGTTCTTCTCGCTGCACTACCTGCTGCCCTTCATGATCGCGGGCGTGGTCGTGCTGCATGTCTGGGCGCTGCACGTCACCGGCCAGACCAACCCGACCGGCATCGAGGTCAAGCAGAAGACCGACACGGTGGCGTTCACGCCCTACGCGACGATCAAGGACGGCTTCGCCATGATCGTCTTCATGCTCGTGTTCGCCTATTTCGTCTTCTACCTGCCCAACTTCCTCGGCCACCCCGACAACTATATCGAGGCCAACCCGCTGAAGACGCCGGCCCACATCGTGCCGGAATGGTACTTCCTGCCGTTCTACGCGATGCTGCGCGCCATCACCTTCAACATCGGCCCGATCAACTCCAAGCTCGGCGGCGTGCTGATCATGTTCGGCTCGATCGCGCTGTTGTTCATCGTGCCCTGGCTCGACACCTCGCGCGTGCGCTCCGCCGTCTACCGTCCGTGGTACCGGCTGTTCTTCTGGATCTTCGTGGTCGACGGCATCATCCTGGGCTGGTGCGGTTCGCAGCCGCCGGAGGGCTCGGTCGTCATCATCTCTCAGATCGGCACGCTCTACTACTACGCGTTCTTCCTGGTGCTGATGCCGGTGCTGGGCCTCATCGAGACGCCAAGGCGCGTGCCCAATTCGATCACGGAGGCCGTGCTGGAACGCAACAAGGCACGACCGGTCGCCGCTCAGGCGACACCGGAAACACAGGCCTGAGACGTCCCGAGGCGAAAAGGAACACTTTGCGATGAATACGATCCTCAAGGGATTTCTCGCCCTCGGCCTCGGGCTGGCGATGACGGGCGGTGTGCTCGCCCAGGAAGGCGGGGGACACGCCGAGACGGCGACGCCGCACTATCCGCTGATGGAGCCGCCGGAGCTCGACTGGTCGTTCGCGGGTCCGTTCGGCACCTACGACAAGGCACAGCTGCAGCGCGGCCTGAAGGTCTACAAGGAAGTCTGCTCGGCCTGCCATTCGCTGAACCTGGTTGCCTTCCGCAATCTCGAGGACCTCGGCTATTCCGACGCGCAGGTTCGTGCCTTCGCGGGCGAATACACGATTCAAGACGGTCCGGACGACAACGGCGACATGTTCGACCGCCCCGGCATTCCCTCGGACCATTTCCCCGCACCCTTCGCCAACGAGGCGCAGGCGGCCGCCTCCAACGGCGGCGCGGCCCCGCCCGACCTTTCGCTGATGGCCAAGGCGCGCGCGGTCGAGCGTGGTTTCCCGCGCTTCGTGTTCGACGTGTTCACGCAGTATGCCGAGGGCGGCCCCGACTACATCCACGCGCTGCTCACCGGCTTCGGGCATGAGGTGCCGGACAACATCACCGTGCTGGATGGCCTCTACTACAACCCGTATTTCATCGCCGCGCCGGCGCTGGCCATGCCGCCGCCCCTCTCGGACGGGCAGGTGACCTACGACGACGGCTCGCCGGAAACGGTCGACCAGTATGCGCGCGACGTTGCGGCGTTCCTGATGTGGGCCGCCGAGCCGCACCTTGAAGCGCGCAAGCAGACCGGCTTCGTGGTGATGATCTTCCTGCTGGTCTTCGCCGGCCTGCTCTACCTCACCAAGCGCAAGGTGTGGTCCGAGGTCGAGCACTGAGGCGAGCGCAGGCTTCGAACGGTTATGGAAGGGCGCCCGAGCGGCGCCCTTTTTC
>CAWFKS010000015.1:0-65269 GCA_963816435.1 uncultured Alphaproteobacteria bacterium | reverse complement strand
GTTTCCCGATCACCGATCCGGCCGCTGCGCCACGGCGCGAAGCTCCACCAGTCCGCCCGGAACGACGAGTTCGGCAACGCCGATCGCCGTCCATGCCGGCCATGGTTCGCGGAGATAGCGGTCCCTCACCTCCATGAAGGTCGCCATGTGGAGGGAAATGTCGACGTGATAGCTGGTCAAATCGACGATGTCGGCCAGCGACGCGCCGGCCTCGGCCAGCACATCGGCGAGCGCCTCGAATGCCGTTTCGAACTGCGCCTCCGGGATCGCGTACGGCGACGAGCCCGGCGAGCGCGGCGTCGCCGTCATCGAGCGTCGATGCGCGCCCCCTCGAAGGCGCTGCCGGGGGCACGCCGCGGCGGCTTTTCGCCATCTGCGCTGGTGCCGATGATGCCCGAGCAGTAGATCATGCCGCCGGCCACGACCGCCGGGGCGAAATGCCAGTTTTCGTAAACGCCTCTCAGCCCGGGCGGAACGATGGTGGTTCGGTCGGCCATGCTCACTCGATGCTCCCTTCGTTTTGCGGATCATGCTTCGGCCACTTGCCGACGATCAAGACACTCTGAGAGCCGCCCCACGTTGACAAAACCGGCCTGCCGCCCTCTATCTCCGCGCCACTGAGAGTGCGCGTGAGAATTTCATGACCAACATCGCCCTGACCGGTCTCGCAAGGGACCTCGCCCGCCGCGAGGACGAGGGAAAGCCGGTGCGGATCGGCGTCATCGGCTCCGGCGAGATGGGCACCGACCTCGTCACGCAGGGCATGCTGATGAAGGGCATCTCCATCGCCGCGGTCTCGACGCGCCGCCCGCACACCGTGCGCGAGGCGGTGAAGATCGCCTATGGCGACGAGGCGATGGCCGCCGAAGCAGAAACGCAATCCCAGGTCACGCAAGCGATCGAGGCGGGAAAGATCGCCATCACATCCGTCGACACCATGGTCACCAACCCGCTGATCGACGTCGTCATCGACGCCACCGGCAAGCCGGGCGTGGCCGCGGACTTCGACCTGATGGCGATGGAGCACGGCAAGCACGTGGTGATGATGAACGTCGAGGCCGACGTCACCATCGGGCCGTATCTCAAGAAGGAGGCCGACCGGCTGGGCGTCGTCTATTCGGTCGGCGCCGGCGACGAGCCGTCTTCGTGCATGGAGCTGATCGAGTTCGCCGCAGCACTCGGCTACGAGATCGTCGCGGCCGGCAAGGGCAAGAACAACGCGCTCAACCACGACGCGGTGCCCGCCGACTATGTCGAGGAAGCCCAGCGCCGCAACATGAACCCGCGCATGCTGGTCGAGTTCGTCGACGGCTCGAAGACCATGGTGGAGATGGCGGCGATCGCCAACGCCACCGGCCTGACGCCCGACATCCCCGGCATGCACGGGCCCAACGCCGACCGCGATGCGATCGCCAAGGTGCTGATCCCGCGCGAGGCGGGCGGCATCCTGTCACGAAAGGGCGTGGTCGACTTCACCATCGGCAAGGGCGTGGCGCCGGGCGTCTTCGTGGTGGTCGAGGCCACGCATCCGCGCATCATCGAGCGCATGGACGACCTGCATGTCGGCACCGGCCCGTATTACTGCTTCCACCGGCCCTATCACCTGACCTCGCTGGAAGTGCCGCTGACGGCGGCGCGCATCATGCTCTACGGCAAGGCCGACATGGTGCCGCTGCCGCGCCCGGTGGCGGAGGTCTGCGCGGTCGCCAAGCGCGATCTCGCGCCCGGCGACAAGCTCGATGCGATCGGCGAGACCTGCTACCGCTCGTTCACGATGACGACGCAGGACGCGCGGGGCAAGCGCGCCCTGCCCGTCGGGCTGCTGGAAGGCGGCAAGGTGACGGCGCCGGTGAAGAAGGGCGAACTCCTCACGGAACTCAATGCCGAGCCGGACCGCACGACCCGGCTCTACGCGCTGAGGAAGAAGCAGGACGAGATGCTCTACGGCGGCTGAGCGCCCTCCGTTCCCACCCCACCGGCGGCGAGCGAAGCGAGCCGGGTGGGGTGAAACGGCGCCTTTCAGCCTGGCGGGGCCTATTTCAGCTCGTCGACGGTGCTGATCACCTTGCCAAGCAGACCGTAGTCGAGCGCTTCCTTGGTGGTCAGCCAGAAGTCGCGCTCCATGTCCTTGGCCACCTTTTCCGGCGCCTGGCCGGTCGCCTCGGCGAACAGCTTGGCGAAGCGTTCGCGCATCGCCATCAGCTGGTAGGCCTGGATCTCGATGTCGGAGGCCGAGCCGCCGATGCCGCCGCTCGGCTCGTGCAGCAGGAAGCGGGTGTTGGGCAGGCAGTAGCGGTTCTCGCGCGCCGCGCCGATGAAGATCAGCGCGCCGGCGCTCGCCACCCAGCCGCTGCCGATGGCGCGCACGGTCGGCCGGATGAACTTGATGATGTCGTGCACCATGTCGCCGGATTCGACGTGGCCGCCCGGCGAGGAGATGAACAGGTTGATCGGGTCGTCGCCGTCCTCGGCAAGCGCCAGCAGCTGCGTCACCGTGCGCTGCGCGAGCTTGTCGTTGATCTCGCCGGTGACGATGACGTTGCGGCTCTTGAAGAACAGGTTCTCGACCGGGCCCGACTGCCTCGGCTCCGCGCTCTTCTCGTCCGCCTCTCTGGTGTCCATGATGCTCATCCTTTCGCGCCCGCCCGGGCGTTCCTAGTAGACAACGACGGATCTGATCGATTCGCCGGCATGCATGAGATCGAAACCCTTGTTGATTTCTTCAAGGGCAAGCGTGTGGGTGATCATCGGATCGATCTCGATCTTGCCGGCCATGTACCAGTCGACGATCTTCGGCACGTCGGTGCGGCCCCTGGCGCCGCCGAAGGCCGTGCCCTTCCACACCCGGCCCGTCACCAGCTGGAACGGGCGCGTCGAAATCTCGGCACCCGCCGGCGCCACGCCGATGACGATCGACTGGCCCCAGCCGCGGTGGCTCGCCTCCAGTGCCTGACGCATCACCTTGACGTTGCCGGTGCAGTCGAACGTGTAGTCGGCGCCGCCGATCTGGTCGGCGCCGCGCTTGGTCATGTTGACCAGATGCGGCACGAGATCGTCGCCGGCGTCCTTGGCGTTGACGAAATGGGTCATGCCGAAGCGCTCGCCCCATTCCTTCTTGCCGTCGTTGATGTCGACGCCGATGATCATGTCGGCGCCGGCCAGCCTCAGGCCCTGGATGACGTTCAATCCGATGCCGCCGAGCCCGAAGACGACGGCCGTCGCGCCCTCCTCGACCTTGGCCGTGTTGATGACGGCGCCGATGCCCGTGGTCACGCCGCAGCCGATGTAGCAGATCTTGTCGAACGGAGCGTCGGGATTGACCTTGGCGACCGCGATCTCGGGCAGCACGGTGAAGTTCGAGAAGGTCGAGCAGCCCATGTAGTGGAACAGCTTCTCGCCGTTGATGGAGAAGCGGCTGGTGCCGTCGGGCATGACGCCCTGCCCCTGGGTGGAGCGGATCGCCGTGCACAGGTTCGTCTTGCGCGACAGGCAGGACGGGCACTGGCGGCACTCGGGCGTGTAGAGCGGGATGACGTGGTCGCCCTTCTTCACCGAGGTGACGCCCGGCCCGACATCGACCACCACGCCGGCGCCCTCGTGGCCGAGGATCGCCGGGAAGATGCCTTCCGGATCGGCGCCCGACAGCGTGAACTCGTCGGTGTGGCAGATGCCGGTCGCCTTCACCTCGACCAGCACCTCGCCCTCGCGCGGACCGTCGAGGTCGACCTCCATGATCTCCAGCGGCTTTCCGGCGGCGGTGGCGACTGCGGCGCGGGTCTTCATGGCGGCTTTTCTCCCCTGAACGGCTTCGCCAAGGGAAATTGCGGATTCCGCGCCGCGATGCAAGTGCGGGAGCGTCGTTCTCTAGCCGGCCTTCGCCGTCGCCAGCGCCCGGCCGAACGCGGCGGCGAAGCTCTCGCGGTCGTCGGGGTTGAGGAACGTGCCGATCGGCACGCGCTGGCCCTGCCCTTCCACGATCATCCCGGTGATGCCGATCTCGTCGTGCCGCTTGATCGAAAACCGCGCCCAGAACGGGTTGAAGCGGTGATCCTCGGTGCGGCCGGACGGCGCGGTCTTCCTGATGTCGAGCAGGGTGCGCGACACCGACACCTCCTCGCGCACGCGGGCGGCGCGGTAGTTCACGCGGAAGGCGACATAGAGCGCCACCACGTCGAGCCCGAAGAAGCCGAAGACCGGCCAGGCGCCGTGAGCGAGAAAGATCGCGCCGGTGACCATCCAGCCGAACATCAGCCCGCCCATCAGCACCAGGAATCCCTTGCGGCCGAGCGAGCGGTGCGGCGTCAGAAGCGCCTTGAAGAAGGGTTCGTCTGCGGCGTTTGTTTCCACCATCACTCCGATTATAGAGGGCGAATGCGAAAGCCCAAGACCCAAAAAGCCGGGACAGGCACCAAACCGCGGCTGCGCGACGGCTCCAACGCCAAGACCGAAGCCGCGGCCGAAGCGCCGGCCGAAAACCGTCTATTCCAAGGACGAAATCGAGGAGATTTTCAGGCGGTTTTCGGTGCAGCGGCCCGAACCCGAGGGCGAGCTGGAATCCGTCAACGCCTTCACGCTGCTGGTGGCCGTCGTGCTGTCCGCGCAGGCCACCGACGCCGGCGTCAACAAGGCGACGCGGCCGCTCTTCCAGTTGGCCGACACGCCGCAGAAGATGGCGGCGCTCGGCGTCGACCGGATCGGCGAATACATCCGCACCATCGGCCTGTGGCGCAACAAGGCGAAAAACGTCGCCGCGCTGTCGGAGGCGCTGGTGCGCGACCACGGCGGCGAGGTGCCTGAAACGCGCGAGGAGCTGACGGCGCTGCCGGGTGTGGGCCGCAAGACGGCGAACGTGGTGCTCAACGTCGCCTTCGGCCAGCCGACCATGGCCGTCGACACCCACATCTTCCGCATCGGCAACCGCATCGGGCTGGCGCCCGGCGGCACGCCCGAGGAGGTCGAGGAAAACCTCGTGCGGGTCATTCCCGAGAACTACATGCGCCACGCGCATCACTGGCTGATCCTGCACGGCCGCTATGTCTGCAAGGCGCGCAAGCCCGACTGCGAGGCCTGCGTCATCGCCGACATCTGCAAGGCGGCGGTCAAGACCACCGACATTCCCGCGCCGCTGGTGGAGATCGCGCCGGACGCGAAGCCGCCGGCCAGCTAGCGGGACTTCGCTCAGGCCGCCCGGCGCGCCGCCATGGCGTCGGGCCGGCGTGCGGCATCGCGCGCCGAGACCATCTTGTGCAGGTGCACCATCATCGCGGCCGCAAACAGCGGCGTCAAAAGGTTGAGCAGCGGCACCGCCAGGAAGGCGGCGATCACCAGCCCGGCCAGAAATACCGTGCCGCCGTTCCTTCGCCTCAGCGCCTTGGCGTCGGCCTCGGAGCGGAAGCGCATGGCGGCGAACTCGAAGAATTCGCGGCCGAGCAGATAGCCGTTGACGAGGAAGAAGGCGACGAAGTTGATGCCCGGCACCAGCAGCAGGATCAGCGCGACGATGTTGCCGAGGATCACCACGAACAGGAATTTCACCGTCATGACCATCGCGGCGACCACCGGCACGGCCTTGCCGGGCGGATCGACCGGATAGTGCGTGTTCTCGACCAGCTCGGCGATGTCGTCGAGGAAGATGCTTGCCACGATCGCCGTCACCGGCGCGATCAGCAGGGCCAGAGCCAGCGCCAGACCGAGGCCGGCGACGATGGCGGCGGCGGTGCCCAGCCATCCGGCCCAGTCCGGCAACCCCGGCAGCAGGGCCTGAAGCCACGGCAGCGCCAGCCAGTCGAAAAGCTCGCGCAGTCCGAACCACGCCGCCACGAGACCGAGCAGCGTGATGCCGAGCGTCTTCAGGAAAACGGCCCTGAAGCCGGGCGAGAAAAGGTCCGCTGCCGCGGCGCGCGCCGCCTCGAGGATCATGCGTGAACACTCCCTTGCGGGCGTCAGGCCCGTTGGCGGGAAATAGGAGCCCCGGCGCACCGCCGCAAGCGGCCCCGATGCCCGCCGGGCCTTGCAAATGCTTCAGGAGCCTCTAAACGAAGGGCATCCAACCCGCATATCTTTCCCCGACACGGAGACCTCAATGGCCGAATACGACGTGCTGTGCATCGGAAACGCGATCGTCGACGTGATCGCCAGTTGCGACGAAGCCTTCCTGTCCGAAAACGGCATCATCAAGGGCGCCATGAACCTGATCGACGCCGAGCGCGCCGAGATGCTCTATTCCCGCATGGGCCCGGCGATCGAGGCCTCCGGCGGCAGCGCCGGCAACACGGCGGCGGGGCTCGCCAGCTTCGGCGCGAAGACCGCCTATTTCGGCAAGGTCTGCGACGATCAGCTTGGTTCGATCTACCGGCACGACATCCGCGCCCAGGGCGTGGCCTTCGACACCGCGCCGCTGACCGGCCAGCCGCCGACGGCGCGTTCGATGATCTTCGTCACGCCCGACGGCGAGCGCTCGATGAACACCTATCTCGGCGCCTGCACCGAGCTCGGACCCGAAGACGTCGAGGCCGACAAGGCGGCAAACGCCAGGGTCACCTATTTCGAGGGCTATCTGTGGGATCCGCCGCGCGCCAAGGACGCCATCCGGCTGACTGCCGAGCATACGCACAAGGGGGGCGGCGAGGTGGCGATAACGCTGTCGGACCCGTTCTGCGTCGACCGCTACCGGGAAGAATTCCTCGAGCTGATGCGTTCGGGCACGGTCGACATCGTGTTCGCCAACGAGAGTGAGTTGAAATCGCTCTACCAGACCTCGTCCTTCGAGGAGGGCCTGAACGCCATCCGCAACGACTGCAAGCTGGCGGCCGTCACCCGCTCCGAGCACGGCTCCGTCGTGGTGTCGCGCGAGGAGACGGTGACAGTGGCGGCGATCGAGATCGAGCAGTTGGTGGACACCACCGGCGCCGGCGACCTCTACGCGGCCGGCTTCCTGTTCGGCTACACCAAGGGCAAGAGCCTGGAGGATTGCGGCATGCTCGGTTCGCTGGCGGCCGGTCTGGTAATCCAGCAGGTCGGGCCGCGCCCGCGCCAGAACCTTCTGGACGAAGCGCGCCAGGCGGGGCTCGTCTGACGGACTCGCCTGACGGGCGCCGCCGTCAGAAGTGCCAGCTCACCTGGCCCTTGACGAGATCGACGTCGAGCGTGTGACCGGTGTTGCGGAAGTTCTCGAACTTGTAGTGCAGGTACTGCAAGCCCCAGATCATGTGCTCCGAGGCAGCCCAGTCCACGCCGGCGCCGGTGGCGATGCCGCCTGCCGATGACTTGCCGGACTGCGGCGGCACCCACGCCCCGCCGGCAGTGCCGTAGATGAGGAAGTCGTCGACGCCGACGCCGATGCGCCCCCTGAAGTCGAGGAGGACGGGAAGCGTCTGGCTCGGCGCCACGTTTACGCCGGCTCCCAGCATGCTGCCTTCGATGCCGGCTACGCCTTGGCCGAACTGCCAGTTATATCCCGCGAATATGCCGGCGGAGGCGCCGGAATCGCGGGCCGTGCCCGACGTGCCGAGATACCCGACCCCGGCGCCGAGATAAAGGCCGCTCCAGTCGATGGAGGCAACCTGATGCGCCTCCGCAACCCGGCGCGAGGCGGCATCCTCGGCCGCCAACGCGGCCGAGTTCAATATCAGAAGAATGGGCACCGCCCATTTTAGCCTGGCGAGCATCCGGTCCCTCGTCGCGACGCCGCAATGCGGACATCTTTCCGAACAACTCGGGTAGTTCGTCCGGGTTCCGCAAAAGGCTGAACAAGTTTCAGCCGCGATTGCGTCGGGACTGTGACCGCACGGCAGCCGGTGTCGCGCCGCGCCTGCGAGCCTCAGGCGTCCTTTTCGGCTTGCGCGTTGGGAGGGCCGGGCTCGGCGGAACCAGCCGCGTCGTCGTTGGCCGCCCGCTGCTTGGGGCCGCCCTTCGAGACGCCGACCATTGCCGGGCGCAGAACGCGCTCGCCGATGACGTAGCCGGTCTGGACCACCTCGACGACGGTGTTGGCCGGCACGTCGGGGTTCGGCACCTCGAACATCGCCTGGTGGAAATTCGGGTCGAAGCGCTCGCCCTTGGGCTCGAGCTTCTTGACGCCGTGGCGCTCGAGTGCTGCCAGCATGTCGCGCTCGACCAGTTCGACGCCCTCGATCAGCGCCTTGAAGCCCGGATCCTCCGACTTCTTGGCCTCGTCCTCGGGAATCGCCTGACGGGCGCGGCTGAGATTGTCGGAAACCGCCAGCATGTCGCGCGCGAAATTGGAGATGGCATAGCTGCGCGCGTCGTGCACATCGCGGGCGGTGCGCCGGCGCAGATTCTCCATCTCCGCCGCAAGCCTCAGCGCGCGGTCCTTCAGTTCCTCGTTTTCCTTGGCGAGCCGGAGGAAGGCCTCGTGGTCGGCCTGATATTCGTTGTCGCCTTGCGGCGCGCCCTCGCCGGCGTCCGCCTTGCCGGCATTCTGCTGCTCGGCTGCGTATTCCTCGGCTGCGCGATCGCTGTTCTTATGGTCGTTCATGGCCATGTCCGTCGGTTATTCGAATGATCGAAAGTCACGCCCGATATCGAGGTTCATCGCCTCGAAATCAAGGGCCGGAACCGATGCGGCAACAGCTCAGCGCAGCATGCGCGAGATCAACTGGGCGGTGTAGTCGACCATCGGCACGATCCTGGCGTAGTTGAGCCGGGTCGGGCCGATGACGCCGAGGGCGCCGATGACGCGGGCGTTGACGTCGCGATATGGCGCCACCACCAGCGAGGAGCCGGACATGGAAAACAGCTTGTTCTCCGAGCCGATGAAGATTCGAACCCCGGAGCCTTCCTCGGCCAGGTCGAGCAGCTGGATGATGCCTTCCTTGGTCTCCAGGTCCTCGAACAGGTGCCGCAAAAGCTCGATGTCGGCCTGGGCGGTGATGTTTTCCAGAAGGTTGGCGCGGCCGCGCACGATCAGGCGCGCATCGAGCCCGCTGTCGGTGCCGGCCCATATCGCGAGCCCCCGCTCCACCAGTTCCTGAGACAGCGTGTCGAGCGCGGCGCGGGTCTCCTCCTTGAGCCGCGCCACCTCGGCGCGGGCCTCGCCCAGCGTGCGGCCGCGAATGTGGGCGTTGAGATAGTTCGTCGCCTCGGCGAGCTGCGAGGCGGTGATCCCGACGGGCACCTCGACCACGCGGTTTTCCACGTCGCCGCTCTGCGAGACCAGCACGGCCAGCGCCTTGCCGGGCTCGAGCTGGATGAACTCGATATGCTTCAGCGGCACCTCGTTCTTGGCCGCCAGCACCAGGCCGGCGCCGCGCGACATGCCCGACAGCATCTGGCTCGCCTCTGTCAGCATGTGCTCCAGCGATTGCCCGTTGCCTGACGCCTTGAGCTGCGCCTCGATCACCTGGCGCTCGTCGTCGGCAAGATCGCCGATCTCCATGAAAGCGTCGACGAAGAAGCGCAGCCCGTGCTGCGTCGGCAGGCGGCCGGCCGACACGTGCGGCGAATAGATGAGGCCGAGCTGTTCGAGATCGCTCATCACGTTGCGCACCGTGGCCGGCGACAGCGCCAGCGGCAGGATGCGCGACAGGTTGCGCGAACCGACCGGCTCGCCCTCGCGAAGATAGGTCTCCACGATGGCGCGGAAGATGTCGCGCGAGCGCTGGTCGAGCGATTGCAGGTTCTGATCGATCAAGGGCTTCGTCATGTCGCCATGCCCCGGTTGCACATGGGAAAATATAGACTGCGGCGAAGCGAACACAACTGCCGCGGCGAGCCGGTTTTCCTTTGCGTCGGCGCAGCGCCCCCGTTACAAGCCGCAGGAATCAAGGCAATCGAAAAACGAGTGGGGAAGAGATGCGTCCATCGCGGCGGGAACCAGACGAATTGCGCGCCGTCGCCTTCGAGCGTGGCGTCTCCAAGCACGCCGAGGGGTCCTGCCTGGTGCGATTCGGCGACACGCACGTGCTGTGCACGGCAAGCCTCGAGGAAAAGGTGCCGGGCTGGATGCGCAATTCCGGCCGCGGCTGGGTGACGGCCGAATACGGCATGCTGCCGCGCTCCACCGGCGACCGCATGCGCCGCGAGGCAACGGCCGGCAAGCAGGGTGGCCGCACGCTCGAGATCCAGCGTCTCATCGGCCGTTCGCTGCGCGCCGTGGTCGACCTCAAGGCGCTCGGCGAAATGCAGATCACCGTCGACTGCGACGTCATCCAGGCCGACGGCGGCACCCGCACCGCCGCGATCACCGGCGGCTTCGTGGCGCTGCACGACTGCCTGTCGTGGATGGCGGCGCGCAGCATGATCAACATCAACAACGTGCTCAAGGATCACGTCGCGGCGATCTCGTGCGGCATCCACGAGGGGCAGATGGTGCTCGACCTCGACTATGCCGAGGATTCGTCGGCCGGCACCGACGCCAATTTCGTGATGACCGGCAAGGGCGGCATCGTCGAGATCCAGGGCACGGCCGAGGGCGAGCCGTTCTCGCAGGAAGAGTTCGACGGCCTGATGGCGCTGGCCAGGAAGGGCATCGCACGGCTGATCGACCTGCAGAAGATGGCGCTCGGCTAATGACGCCAGGCGCCATCCTGGAATCGGCGCTCTATGTCGACGACCTCGACAAGGCCGAGGCCTTCTATCGTGACGTGCTCGGGCTGGAGCGCATCGCGAAGGTCGAGGGTCGGCACGTGTTCTTCCGCTGCGGCGACGGTGTGCTGCTGCTGTTCGATCCGGCCGCGACCGTGAACCCGCCGGCCCCGGACGCCCGGCTCCCGGTGCCGCCGCACGGTGCGAAGGGCGACGGGCATCTGTGCTTCCGCGCCACCGAGGACGAGATGGATCGCTGGAAGGCGCATCTGCGGGACCGCGACGTAGACATCGAGGCCGAGTTCGAATGGCCGCAGGGTGGCCGCTCGATCTATTTTCGCGATCCGGCCGGCAACTCGCTGGAATTCGCCAACCCGTCGATCTGGGGACTGTGAACCGATGCGCCCGCTCGACAGCAAGAAAATCGTCGTCGCCACCCACAACAAGGGCAAGCTCGCCGAAATCCGCGAACTGCTGGCGCCCTACGGAATGGAAGCGACCTCGGTCGGCGAACTCGGCCTGCCCGAGCCGGCCGAGACCGGCGAGACCTTCGAGGAAAACGCCTACACCAAGGCGTTTGCCGCCGCCTCGGCGACCGGTCTGCCGGCGCTGTCGGACGATTCGGGCCTGGTGGTCGACGCGCTCGGCGGCAGGCCCGGCGTCCACACCGCCGACTGGGCCGAAAAGCCCGACGGCTCGGGCCGCGATTTCATGATGGCGATGCAGCTGGTCGAGGACGAGCTGCAGAAGATCGGCGCCAAATCGCCCGAAAGCCGCACCGGCCGCTTCGTCGCGGTGCTGTGCATGGCCTGGCCGGACGGTCACGCCGAATATTTCCGCGGCGAGGTGGACGGGCACGCTGGTGTGGCCGCCGCGCGGCACGCGCGGCTTCGGCTACGATCCGGTGTTCAAGCCGGACGGCTACGATCGCACCTTCGGCGAGATGGAATCGGGCGAAAAGCACGCCTGGGAGGCCGGCCGCGGCGATCTCGGCCTGTCGCACCGCGCCCGCGCATTCGCGCAGTTCGCCACCGCCATGCTGGAGCGGAAATGAGCGCCGACACCTCCCCCGGCTTCGGCGTCTACGTCCACTGGCCGTTCTGCGCGGCCAAGTGCCCCTATTGCGACTTCAATTCGCACGTGCGCCATCAGCCGGTCGACCAGGAGCGCTTCGCCAGCGCCTTCGCACGCGAAATGGCGACGATGCGCGCCCGCACCGGCCCGCGCGAGGTCACCTCGATCTTCCTCGGCGGCGGCACGCCGTCGCTGATGAAGCCGGAAACGGTCGGCGCGGTGCTCGACGCGGTGGCGCAGAACTGGAGCGTGCCGGACGGCATCGAGGTGACGCTCGAGGCCAACCCGTCGTCGGTGGAGGCCGAGCGCTTCACCGGCTACCGCGCGGCGGGCGTGAACCGCGTCTCGCTCGGCGTGCAGGCGCTGAACGATCCCGACCTGCGCTTTCTCGGGCGGCTGCACAACGTGGAGCAGGCGCTGCACGCCATCGAGCTGGCCCGCGATACGTTTCCGCGGCTGTCCTTCGATCTCATCTACGCCCGCCCCGGCCAGACGCCGGAAGCCTGGGCTGCCGAGCTGAAGCAGGCGATCGGCCATGCCGCCGACCATCTGTCGCTCTACCAGCTCACCATCGAGGAGGGCACGCCCTTCCACGCGCTCGCAGCCTCCGGCAAGCTCGTGGTGCCGGACCCCGACACTGCGGCCGAGCTCTATCGCGTCACCCAGGAGGTGACGGCGGATGCCGGCCTGCCGGCCTACGAGATTTCCAACCACGCGCGGCCGGGTGCGGAAAGCCGGCACAATCTCGTCTACTGGCGCTACGGCGAATATGTCGGCGTCGGCCCGGGCGCGCACGGCCGTTTCATCGAGAGCGGCCGGCGCGTCGTCACCTTTACCGAGAAGACGCCGGAGCGCTGGGCGAACCTGGTCGAGGCGAAGGGCCACGGCGTGATCGGCGGCGAGACGCTGACGCGCGTCGAGGAGGCCGACGAGTTCCTGCTGATGGGGCTGAGGCTGACGGAGGGCATCGATCTCGCCCGCTACGAACAGCTCGCCGGCCGGCCCCTGCCCTCGATCCGTATCTCGAACCTGCAGGATGAGCACCTGGTCGAGCCGCTCGGCAATTCGCGCCTGCGCGCCACGCCCGCCGGCATGATCGTGCTCGATGCGGTGGTCGCCGACCTGGCGGCGTGAGGGATCAGGCCGAAAGCTTGGCGGCCGAGGAATGTGGCCGTTCGGCCTCGTAGCCCTTGCAAGCCAAAGCCACGACGCGCGGGACGGGCTTGCCCTCGACATAGTTCTGGATCATGCGCAGGCTGCGCCCGAGCGCCGCCGCGGCGGCATGGCGGGTAAGATGGTTGCGGGCAAGGAAGGCGCGAAAGTCCTCCGCCGTCATCTGCTCCGAGGCGAGCCTGTCGATACTCTGCGCTGCCATGTCGATCTCGCCGTCCGCCCATTCGATGGCGCCGCCGTCGTCGGCAAGGCGAACGGCGGCGAACAATGCCGGATCGCGCCGCAATGGCGCATAGAGCCTGAATTGACCGATTAGCGGCGAGAGATCGACCGCCTCGGTTCGGCCGGCGCGCTCGCCGCGAGCCCACTCGACTTCCACCACGAGATCGCCGAGCGACCGCACCGACTTCAGCAGCGGCATCTCGCGTTCGGCCCGGACCAACTCAGTCGCGTTCATTGTATTCGCTCCACTTCGCCGTCAGCAGTTCGCGGTTCTTCCGCGCCCATGTCAGTGCCTCGTCAAGTTCGCGCTTTGGCGCCTGCCCGTGCATCAGCGCGAGTGAGGCGATCTCGATCGAGCAACGCCAGCCCTTGCCCACCAGATGGAAGTGCGGCGGAAAGTGATCGTCGGCGTAGATCGCGACCTTGCAACTGCCGAAGCGATGCACCGTCGGCACCGGCACCTCCCGTTCCGCCGTGAATATATGCAACTATTGCACATTCGGCAAGGACCACAGCAAGTTGCATGGCCGGCCCATGATGTGGTTTGCCGCCGGTGCGCCATCCGTTACAGTCGCGGCAAGGCGGCGGGCAGATGCAAGAATCCGGAAAAACCAGTTCCTTCATGATCGGCGGCACGCAGGTCGCCGCGCGTCCGCTCGAGCCGGCGCTGTATCTGGTCGCCACGCCGATCGGCAATCTCGGCGACATCACGATCAGGGCGCTCGAAACGCTCGCCGGAGCCGACCTGCTCGCCTGCGAGGACACGCGCGTCACCCGCAAGCTGCTCGACCGCTACGGCATCTCGCAGAAGCCGGTCGCCTATCACGAGCACAACGCGGCCGAGGCCGGGCCGCGCCTGGTCGCCGCGCTGAAGGAGGGCAAAAGCGTCGCGCTGGTCTCGGATGCCGGCACCCCGCTCGTCTCCGATCCCGGCTTCCGGCTGGTCGGCGAGGCGCGGCGGGAGGGCGTGCGCGTCGTGCCCGTGCCGGGTGCGTCGTCGGTGCTGGCCGCGCTGGTCGCCTCCGGCCTGCCCACCGACTCCTTCTTCTTCGCCGGCTTCCTGCCGGTGAAGGCCGGGCAGCGCACGTCGCGGCTCGAAGAGCTGAAACCTGTGCCGGGCACGCTGGTCTTCTTCGAATCGCCGAAGCGGATCGCCGCCAGCCTCGCGGCGATGGCCGAAACGCTCGGCGACCGGCCGGCGGTGGTGGCGCGCGAACTGACCAAGGCGTTCGAGGAAACGCGCGCCGCCTCGCTGCCGGAGCTCGCCGCGCACTACCGCGAGGCGGGTGCGCCGAAGGGCGAGATCGTCGTCTGCGTCGCCCCGCCCTCGCCCGGCGAAGCGCCCGATGCGATCGACGTCGACCGGCTCCTCGTGCAGCTCGCCTCCGAGATGCCGGCCTCGAAGGCGGCCGCCGAGGCGGCGCGCATGACGTCGCGGCCGAAGCAGGAACTCTACCGCCGGCTGCTCGACCTGAAGGACGCCGGCGGTGGCTGAGGCGCCCGACCCCGGCCCTGCCGCCGGGCGCGGCTACGACAGCCGCATCGGCGCCTACCGGCGCGGCCATCGCGGCGAATTCCTGGCCGCGGCCGCTCTCATGCTCAAGGGTTATCGCATCGTCGCGCGCCGCTACCGCACCCGCCTCGGCGAGATCGACCTGATCGCCCGGCGCGGCGACCTCGTGCTGATCGTCGAGGTCAAGGCCCGGCCGACGCTGCAGGCGGCGATGGAGGCGGTGGCGCGTTCGTCGGAACGCCGCATCGAGGCAGCAGCCGATCTGTGGCTGGCGAAGCAGCGCGACCATGCGCGGCTGTCGCTGCGCTTCGATCTCGTCGCCGTGCTGCCGCGCCGCTGGCCGGTGCATGTGCCGAACCTGTTCTCCGGCAGCAGCTGAGAAACCGATTCAAGTTCCTCGCAGGCAGATTCAGGTAGCTGTCGACTTGATTCCGAAGCCGCCCGCAAAGCCTTGAAACCGAATCGCTTTTCCAGCCCACTTGAAGTGGTTTCAGCGGTGGCTCAAGGGCATCGGCAGGCTGCTTGCCACCGGCGCGCGCCGGACCGAAACTGGCCTGCATCGGTCCCCGACACGAAAGGTTCGCGATGAAGACCCCGCACACGTTCGCGGCGATCATGACTTTCTTTTTCGCGCCAGCGGCCCCCGCCTTCGCCAACGGCGCGGTCTCGGAATTTCCGGCCGGCGGCGTCGTGTTCAAGGCCGAGCCGGATATCGCGATCGCCCGCGAAGACCTCGAAATCGGTCTCGACCGGATACACGTCCACTACGTCTTCAACTCCTCGGCGGAAACGCCGCTGGAGCGCACCATCGGCTTTCCGCTGGCGAAGGTGCCGCAGGACGATTTGCCCGACGGTTTCGAGGACGACGACCGCAACTACATGGATTTCCAGGTCTCGGTGAACGGCACGCCGCTGGAGCCGAAGCTGCACGAATACGCGTGGAAGGGCGACACCAACATCACCCGGAAACTGGACCGGCTCGGCGTTCCCGTATTCGCCGCCACGCCTTCTCTGTTCGAACGGCTCGCCCAGCTGCCGCCGGCCACTGTCGCCGCGCTGAAGGCCGGCGACCTGGTCGACACGGAATCGGAGGGCGACGGCTGGCTGATCCCGAAATGGCAGTACCAGGCCGTGTTCGAATGGCGGCAGTCCTTCGCGCCGGGAAAGACCGAGGTGGACATCACCTATGCGCCGTTGGCAGGCGCCAGCAACGATTACGATGCCTACTATCCCGGCGGCAGCCTGGCGGGGAAATTCTGTCTGGGCGAGGCGACGGTGACGGCGCTTTCTGCCTACGAAGCGCCGCTGGCCGGTCCCGAACCCTATACGGTCGGCTACATCCTGCAGACGGCGAAAAACTGGAACGGCCCTGTCGGGGAGTTTCATCTGGCGATCGCAGACGGTGGCTCCCTATTCGCCTTTTGCCCGCCCGCCGGGCTGAAGAAGGCTTCGGCCGACGGCAGGAACTGGGTCGCGAAAGACTTCGTGCCCAATTCCGATCTCGAGGTGGTGTTCTACTACCTCGACACCGCGGAATAGAGCTTCCTGGAGCAATTCCAGGAAAAGTGGGAACCGGTTTTCCGCCCGGAATTGCGCAAAACAAGAACAGGGCGGTTCATCGATTCCGTGAAACGATGAACCGCTCTAGCCGCGCCGGGCGACCCGCATCGGCAGGCCGCCGTCGGGCTGGGTGGTCAGCCGCTGCACCGGCCACGGCTTCGTTTCCGGCGTGGTGTCGAAGCGGAAGCGCGACATCAGCACGGCCATTGCGATCACCGCCTCCTGCATGGCGAAGGAGGCGCCGATGCATACGCGCGGCCCGGCGCCGAACGGCAGGTACTGGAAGCGGTCGATCTTCTCACGGTTGCCGGGGTGGAAGCGCTCCGGCATGAAGGCGTTCGGGTTCACCCAATGCTTGCGGTGGCGGTGAACCGTCCACGGCATCACCAGCAGCTGCGCACCCTTGACGATCTCGAGGTCGCCGAACCTGTCGGCCTCGATCGCCTCGCGGTTGACCGAGGGTGCCGGCGGATAGAGCCTGAGCGCCTCCTCGAAGGCGGCGCGGGTCAGCGGCATCATGTCCAGCCATTTCGCCGGGTCGGATTCCCGCGCCAGCACGGCGTCGATCTCGGCTTCGACCTTGTCGCGCTCCCAAGGTGCCTCGGCCAGGCAATAGAGCGTCCAGCCGAGTCCGCGCGCCGTCGTCTCGTGGCCGGCGCCGATGAAGGTGATGATGTTGTCGGCGATCTCCTCGCGGCTCAGCCCACCGGGGCCTTCGGTGCGCAGCAGCAGCGTCAGGAAATCCTCCGGCACGCCGTCGGGGTCGGCGGCCATCCTCTTTCTGCGCGTGTCCATCGTCTCGGCGACGATGTTGCGGAAAAAGGCCATCGCCTTGCGGCCCCGGATGCGGGTGAGCCGTGGCAGCCAGTCGGGGGCGGACAGGAAGTCGAGCGGGTCGACGCGCCCCATCGTCTCGAACAGCCGGTCGATGTGCTGCGCGAAGGAACCCGCCTCTCCCGCCACCTCGCCCGAAAACAGCGTCTCGGCGAGGATGTCGAAGGTGAGCAGCGTCATGTCGCGGGCGAGTTCGGTCGTCTGCCCGTCCTCGTAGCGTTCGACGAAGGCCTCCGCCTGTTCCAGCATCGGCCGCGCGAAGCCGTGGATGTGGCGCGGTGTGAACACCGGCGCCATCGCCTTGCGGCTGCGCTTCCACACCTCGCCTTCGGCGGTCAGCAGCCCGTCGCGCAGGATCGGGCCTGCAGAATCTTCTGGCGCACCCGCGCCATCTTGTAGTTCTTCGCATTCTCCACCAGCACGCGGCGGATGAGCCCCGGATCGTTGGCGATCACCAGCGGCCCGCCGATGCCGGTGCGGATCGATATCCACGGTTCGTTGTAGGAAGGCTCGCCCCACAGTTCGAGCGGGTTGTTGTAGAGGATGCGCGCCATCTGCAGCACCGAGGGCGGCGTCGTCCTCGGCTGCGGCGCGGGCGGAACGAAGGGAGCGGGCTGGGCGTCCATGAGTTGCCTTTCGCATCGAAGCTGGGACCGAATTCGCCCGGCGTCAATTGCGTTTTCGCTGCAAACCGGGGCATTCTTGCGACTTCGGCGACGAGAGCGGCCACGGGCCGCTCGGGCTCGGGAAGCGATGCAGCGATGGTTCGGACGTTCGGCTGACCGGAACAGGACGCAGGCTATGGGCCTGCGCCCATTGGGATATGCCGTCTTCGTCTGCGCCGTGCTCGTTACGGGCGTAGCCTGTGCGGGCAAACGGGTTGCGCTGGTCATCGCCGACAACGCCTACCGGACGCTGCGCCCCCTGGAAAATGCCGAGGCCGATGCGTTCGCGATCAAGGCGGCATTGGAGAAGCTCGATTTCGAGGTGGTTCTGGAGACCGACCGCGATCTCAGGCGCACGCGGCGCGCCCTCGAGGATTTCGAGTTCGACGCCGGGGGCGCTGACGTGGCGCTGGTCTATTTCGCGGGGCATGGCGTCGAGATCGCCGGCGACAATCGCCTGCTGCCGGTCGATGCGGACGCGGCTTCGCTGGACACGCTGAAAGCCACCACCCTGCCGCTGGAGGATGTGCGCAAGGCCGTCACGTCGGTCGCCAAGGTCGGGCTGATCGTGCTCGACGCCTGCCGAAACGACCCTTTCGGCGTAGGGACGGCAGGCGGCGGACGCGGGGCGGTGGCGCTGGCCGGCGCCAAGCCGGACGACGTGAAGCCGGGGCTCGGCCGGGTCGGCCGCGCCGAGAACGTCCTGTTCGCCTTTTCCGCCGCGCCCGGCGAAACGGCTTCCGACGGCGCGGACGGACATTCGCCGTTCGCCGAGGCCCTTATCAAATATCTCGGCACCGACGGGCTCGAAATCCGCTCGGTCCTGACGCTTGTCCAGCAGCAGGTCTACGACCAGACGCGCGGCAAGCAACTGCCCTATGTCGAGAGCGGCCTGCCGAAGCTCTTCTTCGCGTCCGCGACACAGGACAAGCTGCCCGAGCGCGAGCGCCTGCTGCTCGCCATGGCCGACGTGACGCCGGCGATGCGCAAGGATGTCGAACTGGTCGCCGCGCAGTCCGACATGCCGCTGGCGCCGCTCTACGCGGCCCTGATCACCTCCGACGGCGCGTCGCTGGCCGAGGGCGAGCGGCGACGCAAGCTGGAGGATGCCGCCAAGGCCTTCGTTAAGGTCCGCGCCGACCTGCGCAACCTCGCCTCCTCCGATCCGCAGGTGACGGCGCTGCGCCAGAAGGCGGAGGCGTCGCTGGCGCTCGGCACGTTCGAGGAGGCGCGCGCCAGCCTGACGGAGGCCGCCGACATCGACGGCAAGTCGCGCAACGACCTCAAGTCGCGCTTTCTGGAACGGACGCTGTCGGAAGCCACGACGCACTATCTCAGCGGCGGCGCCGCTCGCGCCGAACTGCGCTATCCCCTTGCGATCGCCGACTATGGCAAGGCCGTCGCGCTCTATGACGATGTCGCCGGCTTCGATCTGCCCGACGATGCCCGATACCAGCACGTGCTTTCGCTGGAACTGATCGGCGAAATGCAGATGACGGTCGGAAATCTGCGGGAGGCGGCCAGGGCGTTCACGGCCATGGAGAAGGCGGCCACCAGCCGCGCCGAGGCCGATCCCGACAATGTCCAGCTCCAGCGCGACCTTGTCGTCGCGCGCAACAAGGTCGCCGACGTGCAGCTTGCAACGGGCGACTACGCGGGGGCGATCGAGACGTTCGAACAGTCGCGCGACGCCATGTTCCAGATCATCCAGCAGGATCCGCGCATCTCCTATCTGCGCGACCTCGCGATCAGCTTCAACCGTTCCGGCGACGCGCGCCGGGCGACAGGCGACGGACCCGGTGCCCTGGCCGACTACCGCAACGGCCTCAAGGTCTCGCAAATGATGGTTTCGGAACTTCCGGACGACGACGGCTTCCGGCGCGATCTCGGCGTCAGCCATTCGAAGGTCGGGCTGGCGCTGCGCATGACCAACGATCTCGAAGGCGCGCTCGCCGAATTCGAGCTCGCGCTGTCGATCTCCGAGACGCTGGCGGCGAAATCGCCGGACGACATCGAACTGCAGCGCGACCTGACGGTCGGGCTCAACTCCATCGGCGACGTGCGGCGCCTGATGGGGGACAACCAGGGCTCCTTCGATCCCTACCGGCGCAGCGTGGCGATCTCCGAGAAACTCGTCGCCCGCGATCCGGCGAACACGCAGTGGCGCCGGGACCTGGAACTCGGCTACGGCAAGCTCGGCGATGCCGAAGGCGAGGCCGGGCACCTCGCCGGCGCGCTGGAGCAATTCCGGTCGTCGCTGGATATCGCGCAGCACCTCGTCGACACCGATCCCGACAATGCGCAATGGCAGCGCGACCTCTCGATCGCACACAACAAGGTCGGCGACGTGCTCGCCGCGCAGGGCGATCGGGAAGCTGCCGCCGCCGAATATCGCGCCGGCTATGAAATCGCCGAAATGCAGCACAAGGCCGCCCCCGGGAACGTCCAGCGCGCGGTCGACGCAGCCTATTCGCGCTACAAGCTCGGGACAGCCGGGATCGACGCCGAGCGCAATCTCGGCGACGCGCTCGACATGCTGAACGGACTGAAATCCGAGGGCCGCCTGCCGGGCGCAAACGAGCCCTGGATACCGATGGTCGAGCAGGCCATCGCGGCGCTCGCGAAACAATAGTCGGATTGCGTCTTTAGCGCTGTTTTTCCTTGAAGAATGGCTTGCGGAAAAAGCGCCCGGCGATTTGGCTTTCGGCGGCCGAAACCCTATATATGTGAGGTCTTTCGAGTGCGATTCGTGCGCACTTCATTCTGCCAACGGCACAACAGGTTTTCATGAGCGACCAGATCGAGACCATCGCCGGCGCATCCGCCGAATACGGCGCCGAATCCATCAAGGTTCTCAAGGGCCTGGACGCGGTGCGCAAGCGGCCGGGCATGTATATCGGCGACACCGACGACGGCTCGGGCCTGCACCACATGGTCTACGAGGCCGTCGACAACGCCATCGACGAGGCGCTGGCCGGCCACGCCGATCTCGTTTCCGTCGTGCTCAACGCCGAAGGCTCGGTCACCGTCATCGACAACGGCCGCGGCATTCCCACCGACATCCACACCGGCGAGGGCGTCTCGGCGGCCGAGGTCATCATGACCCAGCTGCACGCCGGCGGTAAGTTCGACCAGAATTCCTACAAGGTCTCCGGCGGCCTGCACGGCGTCGGCGTGTCCGTGGTCAACGCGCTGTCGACCTGGCTGAAGATGAAGATCCGCCGCAACGGCAAGATCCACGAGATGAGCTTCAGCCTCGGCGTTCCCGACGCGCCGCTGGCCGTCACCGGCAGCTACGTGGAGAAGAACGCGCCGGGCACCTACGAGGGACGCTCGGGCACGGAGATCAGCTTTCTGCCCTCGCCCGAGACGTTTACCAGGATCGAGTTCAGCTACGACACGCTGGAGCACCGGCTGCGCGAGCTCGCGTTCCTGAATTCCGGCGTGCGCATCGTTCTGACCGACCGCCGCCACGCCGACGTCAAGGAAGTCGAGCTGCACTACGAGGGCGGGCTCGAGGAGTTCGTCAAGTATCTCGACCGCGCCCGCAAGCCGCTCATCCCCTCGCCGATCGCCATCAGCGCCGAGCGCGACGGCATCACCGTCGAGGTGGCGATGTGGTGGAACGACAGCTACCACGAGAACGTGCTGTGCTTCACCAACAACATCCCGCAGCGCGACGGCGGCACGCATCTGGCCGGCTTCCGCGGCGCGCTGACGCGCCAGGTCACCTCCTATGCCGAGAGCTCGGGCCTGACCAAGAAGGAGAAGGTCTCGCTCACCGGCGACGACTGCCGCGAGGGACTTTCGGCGGTGCTTTCGGTCAAGGTGCCCGACCCGAAATTCTCCTCCCAGACCAAGGACAAGCTGGTCTCCTCGGAAGTCCGCCCGGTGGTCGAAAGCCTCGTCAACGAGGCGCTTCATGCCTGGCTCGAGGAACACCCGGCCGAAGCCAAGACGCTGGTCTCCAAGGTGGTCGAGGCGGCCGCGGCCCGCGAGGCGGCGCGCAAGGCGCGTGAACTCACCCGGCGCAAGGGCGTGCTCGACATCACCTCGCTGCCCGGCAAGCTCGCCGACTGCCAGGAGCGCGACCCGACCAAGTCGGAACTGTTCATCGTCGAGGGCGATTCGGCCGGCGGCTCGGCCAAGGGCGGACGCTCGCGCAAGAACCAGGCGATCCTGCCGTTGCGCGGCAAGATCCTCAACGTCGAGCGCGCCCGCTTCGACCGCATGCTCGGCTCCGACATGATCGGCACGCTGATCACCGCGCTCGGCACCGGCATCGGCGCCGACGAGTTCAACATCGAGAAGCTGCGCTACCACAAGATCATCATCATGACGGACGCCGACGTCGACGGCGCCCATATCCGCACGCTGCTTCTGACCTTCTTCTTCCGCCAGATGCCGGCGGTGATCGAGGGCGGCTACCTCTACATAGCCCAGCCGCCGCTCTACAAGATCTCACGCGGCAAGTCGGTCCAGTACATCAAGGACGAGGCCTCGTTCGAGGACTACCTGATCGATTCCGGCCTCGAGGAAGCCTCGCTGGAACTGGAAAACGGCGAGGTGCGCTCGGGCGCCGACCTGAAGGCGGTCATCGAGGATGCGCGCGCGGTGCGCGGTCTCGTCAACGGGCTGCACTCGCGCTACGACCGCTCGGTGGTCGAGCAGGCGGCGATCGCCGGCGCGCTGTCGGCCGCAGCGCTTGCCGATCCGGGCCGCGCCGAGGCGACGGCGGCCGAAGTGTCGCGCCGCCTCGACCTGATCGCGGAAGACACCGAGCGCGGCTGGACCGGCCGCGTCAATCCATCGAACGATCCGTCCGCCGGCGGCTACGTGTTCGAGCGCACGGTGCGCAGCGTCAAGGAGACGATCGTGCTCGACGCCGGCTTGATCGGCTCGGCCGACGCGCGCGCGCTCGACCGCTACGCGCCGCGCCTGCAGGAGATCTACTCGACGCCGCCGCGGCTGCGTCGCGCCGACAAGAGCGAGATCGTCAACGGCCCGCTCGGCCTGCTCGACGCGATTTTCGCCACGGGCCGCAAGGGGCTCACCATGCAGCGCTACAAGGGTCTCGGCGAGATGAACGCCGAGCAGCTGTGGGAAACCACGCTCGACCCCAACGCCCGTTCGCTGCTGCAGGTCAAGGTCAACGACGCCACCGACGCCGACGCGCTGTTTGCGCGGCTGATGGGCGACGAGGTCGAGCCGCGGCGCGAGTTCATCCAGGAAAATGCGCTGTCGGTCGCCAATCTCGACGTCTAGGGCCACCCGGCCCTTCGGCGGGTGTCCACTTTTGTCGCGCATGCGCTAGTTTCTCCGCCGGCACGAAATTTCAGCCAGGAGAACCCGATGCTTCACGCGAGCAGCGAGCCCGCCCGTTGACGACGCGCACCGACGAGGCAGCCGCCGCCGCGCCACCCGCGCGGACGCGCTTCAGGCCGTTCGGCTGGCTGGGCGACCGGATCGTGGCGGCCGACCCCGCCTTCTCGCGGCTGCGCTTTGCCGGCCGCGCCATGCTGACGCTGCTTGCCGCCGGCGCGCTGATGGCGGGCTTCTCCTTCCTCGTCCACAAGCTGCCGATCGCCGCCTTCGGCCTGACCGTGGTGAATTCCTTCATCGGCTCGTTCGCCGTGCGCGATCCCACCCAGAAGGGCCAGATGCTGACCCGCGCGGCAATCGCCGCCACCTCGCTCGTCTCGGTCAGCCTCGCCACCATCCTGTCGCCGCACCCGTTCGTCGCCGATGCCGCGTTCCTCGCCGTCGTGTTCGTCGCCGTCTACATCCGCAAGTTCGGCATGCGCTGGTTCGCCGCCGGCATGATCGCCTTCATGTCCTATTTCATGGGCGACTACCTGAAGCCCGCCATCGCCGACCTGCCGTGGGTGGCCTTCGCCGTGGTGCTGACGCTCGCCGTCAGCCACATTGTCCTCAACTACGTGCTGAAGGACGACCGCGAGCGCGACTTCCGCCGCGCCATGACGACGATCGACCGGCGCATCAACCTCATCCTGCGCGAGCTGCTGTCGGCGCCGGCCGGCGAGGTGCCCGGCAAGGCCGAGCGCAAGCGGCTGGAGCGGCATCTCGGCAATCTGCGCGACGCCGTGCTGATGGCGGAAGGGTTCGTTCCGCAGGGCGAGGAAGGCTCGCTGGCCGCCGAAGGCCCCGCCTCGCAGCTGGCGCTGGCGCTGTTCGAACTGCAGCTCGCCAGCGAGCGCATGGTGCAGGCGAGCCTCGTGCAGCCGCCGCCGCGCGACCTCGTGGTGGCGATGCTGACGCCGGACGCGCGCGGCGTCGAGGGCTGGATCGTGGGCTCCACGCCGCGCGGTGGAGAAGAGGCGGTGGCCGCACGCCTGCTGCTGCGCGTCTACCGCGCCCGCGAGCGCGTCACCGCCGCGCTCGGCACGCGCCCCTGCGCGGCCTTCGAGGGTGCGGGCCGGCCCCCCTCGCGGCCGCCCTCGCCGGAGCGCAAGTCGCACCTGTCGGTGCCGCCCGACCTGCAGGTGCCGATCCAGATCACGCTCGCCTGCGGCATCGCGCTGGTCGGCGGCCTGTTCCTGTCGCCGGTGCGCTGGTACTGGGCGGTCATCGCCGCCTTCATCGTCTTCAACAACACGCGCTCGCGCGCCGACACCGCCATGCGCGCCTTCCAGCGCGCCGCCGGCACCTTCGCCGGGCTGATCGCCGGCACGATCGTCGCCGCGCTCTTCCACGGCCAGATGGTCGCCTCGGGCGTCGCCATCCTCGCCCTGTTCTTCGTCGGCTTCTATTTCCTGCAGGTCTCCTACGGCGTGATGATCTTCTGCATCACCATCGCGCTCGCCCTCATCTACGGCATGATGGGCATGTTCGCGCCGGAGCTGCTGCTGGTGCGGCTGGAAGAGACGATCGTCGGCGCGGCGGCCGGCACGCTGACGGCCTTCCTCGTCTTCCCCACCCGCACGTCGGAAGGCATCGACGCGGTGCTCGACGCCTATTTCGACGCGCTTCAAAAGCTCGTCGAGACGGCCCGGGCGCGTGCCGCCGGCGGGCCGGACGGCACCAGCCTTCTTGCCCAGTCGCGGGCGCTCGACCGCGCCTATACCGAGGTCGCCAACACGGTGCGCCCGCTCGGCGGCCCGTGGAACGCGGTGACCCGCTTCGGCGCGGTGCGCCAGAAGCTGCTCCTGCTCAGCGGCGCCTCGCACTGGGGCCGAACGCTGGCGCGCGGGCTGGAAGGCGATGCGCCGGCCGAGTCCGCGCAGCGCATCGAGCTTGTCACCGCCGAGATCCTTTCGCGGCTGGAGAACGTCCGCAAGGAAGGCGCGAAGCTGTTCGAGCGCAAGAAGCACCAGCGCGAATGGCTGGCCGAGACCAGCCGCCGTCCGCCACTCGCCATCACCGAGAACGAGGACCCCGCCTTCGCGCTGGAGGTCATTTCGGCGATCCTGACGAGGCTCGAGGGGTGAGGAGCGGTCCGCGAAGCGGATCGAAAGCCAACGATTTGGCTTTCGAAGCGAACGAACGCCCGGAGCCGTAGCGGAGGGCCGGCGCGCCCCTCCCCCTTGAGGGGAGGGTGGACCGGATCGCCGTAGGCGACGGGACGGGTGGGGTAGCCTCGGCCGTGCTCGACGTACGAATTTTCTGCCTCAGAAGGCAGGTCGCACCCTTCGTGTGACGACCCCACCCCGATCCGCTCACGCGGATCGACCCTCCCCTCAAGGGGGAGGGAGGCGCCGGCGCCGCTGCCACCCCCAACCGTGGACAGCCGCGCGGCCCGGCATCGCCCAACCCTTTGTTCCTACTGACTACTCCCCATTCCCCACTCCCTCTTTGTCCCCGCCTTCCCGCCTCCTCGTATCCTTTGCCCATACCGCCGCGCGGGAAACGGGTGTGCACACCGAACATCCGGGCGGCGGGACGGTACCGGATCGGCCGCGCGCGGTGGCGCGGCTTCGCAGAGCGTTAGGTCCGGGCCCTGCCGACGGCTTGCGGGGCTAGTACCCCTCCGCTCCCGGACGCGGGGCAGGATGCCGGACGGGCGGCCGCAAGGTCGCACGAATTACTAAAGATGAGCGTCCGAACGGCCGCCCGTCTTCCCCAGCCGGATCGCTCGCAGGCGACCTCGGCGACAAGCGCCCAGCGGGATCGCGCAGCGATCCTCGCGGCAGGCGCGGGTTCTTTGACAATGGCCAGACGGCGGAGACGCCGGGCGTGGCGATGAAGACGTATGCGCTGGAGGCCGATGGCGCGCGCCCTATCTCTCCCCCTCGCGGGGAGGGTGGACCGGAGCGTAGCGACGGGACGGGTGGGGTAGTCTCAGCCGTCTTCGAGCGGGATTGCAGCGGCAATGCAGTAGACTGCGCGCGGACTTCAGGGTGCGACGCCACCCGTCCGCTGCGCAATCGCACCCTCCCCCGAGAGGGGAGGAAGGCGGCAGCGCCCCTTTCCCCCTCTCCGTCTCGGGCTTCGCCCTCGCCACCTCTCCCCTGAAGGGGGCGAGGAAAGGCGCCGCTCACCCGCCCTAACCCACCATGGTCGCTAAATTTTTCGGGATTGCGATGCCAGTTCCTTCACCGGCGGAGACTATCCTGCACGGCTGGAGCAATCATTGATATCGGGGGTTTCCGCCATGTTGCGGAGGTTCTGGAATGACCGGCGCGGCAACTACATGCTGCTGACCGCCGCGGCGATCGTGCCGATCATGGGAGCGCTGGCGATCGCCATCGACTATGCGCAGCTGTCTCGCCAGCGCGACGACACGCTGCACGCGCTCGACGCGGCCGGCGTGGCCACCGCCCGGCTGATCGCCAGCGGCGCGACCGACGACCAGGCCAAGGCCTACGCCCAGAGCTTCTTCGAGGCCAATCTCGGCACCGTCGATCCCGGCGACGCCAAGCTCACCATCGTTCTGCCGACGCAGAACACCGGCGGCGGCACGCTGAAGCTCTCCGCGCAGGCCAAGTACCGGCCCTATTTCCTGCCGACCGCGGCCTGGCTGATCGGCAAGGGCGACAGCGAGAACCAGCTCGACTTCACCGCCACCTCCGAAGTGCGGCTGAAGAACACGCTGGAAGTGGCGCTGGTGCTCGATAATTCCGGCTCCATGGACTATCTCGGCTCGGGCTCCGGCAAGAAGCGCATCGTCCTGTTGAAGGACGCGGCCAAGCAGCTGGTCGACACGATCGCGGCCGAGGGCGCGCTGCTGAAGCAGCTTCCCAACCCGGTGCAGTTCGGCCTCGTGCCGTTCGCCGCCTCCGTCAATGTCGGCCCGTCCAACAAGGACGCCGCCTGGATGGACACCGACGGCATCTCGCCGATCCACCACGAGAATTTCGACTGGACGACGATGACCGGCAACATGCGGGTCGAGAAGTCGGGCGGGATCTACTACAAGAAGGGCTCCGGCTGGGGATCGGCGGAGAACCAGAAGGTGACGCGCTTCACCATGTTCGACGACATGCAGCGCATCACCGGCTCGCACCAGGTCAAGACCGGCACCAAGTGCGTCAGGACCGACTGGTGGGGCCGCTGCACCCAGTACGCCGATACCTACACCTCCGTGCCGGACACCTCCCCCTACGCCAGCTGGCAGGGTTGCGTGGAGGCCAGGCCCTACCCCTACAACGTCAACGACGCCACGCCGTCGGCCTCGACACCGGCGACGCTGTTCGTGCCGATGTTCGCTCCCGACGAGACCGACAACAGGGACAGCTCCTGGCGCTATGCCTACGGCAATTACTGGAGCGACCTCATCACCAGCGGAACCGACGCGCAGCGGCAGAAATACATGCTGAAATATTTCACGCCCGCCACCCTCGGCACGCCTGCGGCCGCCGCCTCGGAGGGGCCGAACCTCTCGTGCACGACGACGCCGATCACGCCGCTCACCAACGTCACGGAAGCGGCCGGCAAGACCGCGGTCAAGAACGCCATCGACGCGATGGTGCCGAACGGGGCGACCAACGTGCCGGAAGGCATGGCGTGGGGATGGCGGGTGGTGTCGAGCAAGGCGCCGTTCACCGGCGGCCGGCCGGAAACCGAAAAGGGCAACGACAAGGTGGTGATCGTGCTGACCGACGGCGCCAACACCTACTACACGCCGTCCTCGCTCGGCTACAACGACCTCGCCGGCAACAAGTCGACCTACTCGGCGTACGGCTACACCGGCAAGAGCTACAATGGCGGCTCCACGACGCGTCTGTTCATGAACACGTCGGGAAGCGTCGGCAAGTCCGACTACTCCAACGACAATTACACCGAGGCGCTCAACGAGCAGTTCGCCACGCTGTGCAACAACGCCAAGGCGGCCGGCGTGATCGTCATGACGGTGTCGCTCGACCTCAGTTCCAGCGACAGCGCCGAGAAGGAGCAGATCGCCGCGTTGAAGGCCTGCGCGTCGGAATCGCGCTTCCGCAAGGATTCTGGCGATCCTTCGAAGGCGGCGAAGCTCTACTGGAACGCCACCGGCGCCAGCCTGGCGGACGACTTCAAGGAAATCGCCAACGAGCTGTCGAACCTGCGCATCGTCGGCTAGCGCCACCGGGAAAAATGAGCGGCCGCGGGGTGTCGATCCCGCGGCCGTTCCCGTCTCAAGCCTTGATCGCGCCGCCGGTCGCACGCCATAGTGAGCCGCCGAAACGGGGGGTTGCGGACGTGGGCGTGAGACTGCCGGTGCTGCTGGTTGTGTTGCTGGGGGTCTTGTCCGCCCCGGCGCGGGCGCAGGGCGACGACCGCTACCGGGACACCGCACTCGATCCGAAATATTGCGATGCGATCGGCCAGGAGATGGCACGCATCGCGCCCGGCCACAGTATCGAGTTCGACGGCGGGGAGCGAAAGGCGGGCGAGCCGGTTCCGGTCGGCTGGACAAGACAGGAAGCCGGGGCGCGGCTTCCCTCCTACCTCGTCCTTGCATTCGACGGTCCCGTGCGGTTTCGCGGCGACGGGTTTTACGCGCTGGCGCCCGGCGGCAACATGCCGTTCGGGCTCCAGTTCGGAGCCGGCAAGACGCGCGCGGTGATCCCGCTGCAGCAGAGCGGCATCGAAACCTCCGGGAGCTTTTCCTTCGTGCCGCTGCGCGCCGGGGAATTGACCGTCGATCTCGCGCTGGTGACCGCCACCGGCTGCAAGCCGGTCATCGAGAACGAGGAAAGCCGCACGCTGACCATCGTGCCGGGAAAGCCCGTCGTTCAGGTCGCCGATCCGTTCGACGTCAGCAAACCCGACGAGGTGCTGCGCTCGCCGGCGGGCGGCCGGGCCATCGAGATATTCGCCGACCACTGGCGACTGGTCGACGAAACGACGGGCCTGACGATCGCCGAGCGCGCCGGGCGGGACCCGCGGTTTTCGCCAGGTGGCCGCTTCGTCACGGCGATCGGCGAGAGCACGATCGAGCTGGTCGATACCGTGGACGGTGCCGTCGTTTCCAGCATGGACGCTTTCGACAGCGGCTTCGTCGGACAGATCGGCTGGCTCGACGGCGACAGTTTCGTGGTGCTGGGCTCCGGCTCGATGGGCGGGCTCGCGCTCTATTCGACGCTGGTCGAGAACCGGCTGTTTGTGTCGAGCCTGCCGTCGTGCAACGCCTGCTCGGCGCTGTTCCATTCGGCGCTGCTGCTCGACCTCGAGAACAACGTCGTGCGGGTCGGCGACTACAACGCCACCGAGTTCGCGTTTGCCGAGGCGAGATCGCTCACCGCGCCGCTCGGCTACGACACGCTCGGCATGACGGAGGGCTCGGACCAGTACAAGAACGCCGACGAATTCGTCTACCAGACCTCCGCGGTGGTGCGGCTGTCGCCGCTTCCGGCCTTCGTCGAGCACCCCGGCATCGTTTTCACTCAAGCCGGCGGCACGGGCGACGCGCGCGACGAGGTCGAAGAGCGGCTGGCGAGTGCCGCCGAGGCCGCAACCGTGGAGCCGTTGCGCGAGGCGCCCGGCGCCATGGCAAGCGCCGGCGACAGCACCGGCAACGCCACGCCGCGCGGGGCGGTGGCGCTCGCAGCCGGTCCGCGCGACCTCGGCGACCGGATGAAGCGGCGCATCAACGATTTCGGCATCCCGCTCTACGATCACGTGCCGGCGCGGGCCGTCGAGAATTTGCTGGAGCCTGCCGGCGAGGGCCAGGACGGCTTCCTCACCTACGAGATTTTCACGTTGCCCGCCGAAAACGACCTGCGCTTCATCAGCGCCCCGCTCGGCATGTCGTGCGGCGTGGCGGAACAAGCCGAAGACGGCAAACTGGAGGTGAATTTCGGCACGCTGGCGGGCGTGCTGCAAATCGACGCCAGCGGCGGCCGCAAGCTCTACCTGATCAACGGCGCCTGCAATTCCGGCTCGGGTGGCTTCATCAACGCGGCCGAGTTCCTCTACGACACGGCGCATCCCGGCGAAATCGTCGACCTGCAGAACACGCTCTTCCACGCGGCGGACGCCAAGGGCACGGACTGCCCGACGACGATCTTCGGATGTGATTACCGGGCCGCACTGGCGCAGGACCGATACATTCTGATGTGGTCGGCGGATTCGCGTGCCGCCGCCGTCTACGACATCGACAAGCGACAGGTTCACGCCTCGCTCGTCTCGCTGCCGGGCGCGAGCACGCTCGACGACGTCTCGATTTCGCCCGACGGTGGCACACTGGTGCAACTCGACGGCGACGGCAGCTTCGCGTTGTTCGATCTCGCCGCGCAGCCCGGTTCGCCAACCGTGGCGGAGCCGCGCTCCTCGACAGCCGACGGCGCCGAGGCCGACTGGCGCCCTCAGGTCTCGCCCATGCTCGACGGGCTCTACAACGACGACGAGATCGTGGTGTGGACCGACGGCGGCTTTTACGACGCGACCTATGAAGGAGCGGCACAGGTTTCGCTCAGGCTGCCCGGCGTCGACGGCCGCTATTCGATCCGCCAGTTCGACGCCCTGCTGCGGCGCGAGGGGCTGGCCGAACAGGTGCTGGAACACCGGTTCGATACACCGGACATACAGCTCGAAGCGCCGCCGACGGTGAAGGTTTCGATCACGGGCGCTGCCGAAACGCTGGACATCGACCTGGCGACGACCAGCGGCGGCACACCGAAAAAGGTGCTGGTGTTCCAGGATGGATTGTTGACCGACGAGATCGCCGCCGACGGCCGCCGCGACCTGTCGCTCAAGGTCGCCCGACGTCCCGGCGCGCGCGAGATCACGGCAATGGCGATCGACCGGAACGGTTTGTCGAGCCTGCCGATGGGACGCGAGATAACTCCGCCGCCAACCGGGTCGGGCCGGCGATTGTTGGCGATCGCGGTCGGTGTCGACGACTATTCCGACGAGCGCCTCGCCGATCTGTCGTTCGCGGCCTCGGACGCCGCGCGCTTCGACCATGCGATCGACGGGGGTTCGGCGCTCTATTCGCAGATCGACACGCAGCTCCTGACCAATTCCGAGGCGACGCCGGACAAGGTGCTGGGATTGATCTCGGAAGCGCTTTCGAGAAGCTCCGCCGATACCGACATCATGCTGTTCTTCGCCGGTCACGGCCTGCAGGCGGACGACGGCCGCTACTTCCTGGCGCTCGGCGGCACGGATCTCGACGATGTCGAGCATACCGCCCTGGCCTGGGACGCGATCTCGAAGCTGATCGCCGGCTCGCGGGCGCGCATCACGGTGTTCCTCGACGCCTGCCACAGCGGGCTTGCCGGCCGCGGCATGTTCGCCACCAATGACGGCGCGGTCGACGACCTTCTGTCGGCGGTGCCTTCGGGCGTTTCGGTGTTCGCCGCGTCCAAGGGGCGCGAACAATCACTGGAGACCGCAAGGTCCGGCGGCGGCGTGTTCACCGCCGCGCTCGCCTCGACGCTGTCGGAAAACCGCGCGCGCTACGATCTCGACGGCGACGGCATACTCGACGCCTCGGAGGCGTTTCGCGGCATCAAGCAGCAGGTGGTGGAGGCGACCGGCGGCGCCCAGACACCGTGGTTCGCGCGCAACGAGGCGATCGGCGATTTCCCGCTGTTCTGAGGCCGGGTCCAGAGCGGTTCATCGTTTCACGTAATCAACGTACCGTTCCAAGCTTTTGTTTTCGCGCAATTCCGGACGGAAAACCGGCTTCCACTTTTCCTGGAATTGCGCCTAGCCACCGCTGATGGCGGTCAGCACGAACACCTCGGCGCCCGGCCTGATCGGCGTCTCCAGCTTCGCCCGCTCTCCGTCGATGAAGATGTTGATGTGCCGGCGCACGGCGGGGCGCGAATCGGCCAGCCGGTCGCGCATGCCAGGCCATGCCTCGTCGAGCCGGTCGAGCATCTCGTCGACCGTCCCGGCGGAGAGCTCCAGTTGCCGGGGCGCGCCGGGGAACAGATCGGTCAACGCCGCCGCCAACCGGACGGAGATGACAGCGGGTTCGGGTCTTGCAGCAATTGCCGGCATTGGGCTCACCTCCGCCGCCAGACTAGCTGTCGAGCACCAGCGTTTCCACCGAAAGGATGCCGGGCAGGTGCTCGGCCACCGGCGCCCAGCTGTCGCCCTCGTCGGCGCTGGCGTAAAGCTGCCCCGCACTGGTGCCGAAATAGACGCCGGCGGGGTCGAGGCGGTCGGTGGCCATGGCCTGGCGAAGCACGCCGAAATAGGCGTTTTCCTGCGGCAGTCCCTTGCGCATGTCCTGCCAGGTCTTGCCGCCGTCGCGGCTTCGCCACACCGCGGCCTTGGCGTCGGGCACGAACCTTCCCTTGATGTCGCCGTTGAGCGGCACGAGGTAGACCGTGTCGGCGTCACGCGGATGGGCGGCAGACGGGAAGCCGAACGTCGAAGGCAGCCCCTCCTCCATGCTCTGCCAGCTGCGGCCGCCGTCGTCGGTGCGATACATGCCGCAGTGGTTCTGCTGGTAGAGCCGGTCGGGCATTCCTGCCGCCATCGCGACAGAATGAACGCACTGGCCGAATTCGGGGTAGCGCTGGTCGTCGGGATTGTAGTCGGCGCGGGTGCCCATGTTGCGCGGCTCCCAGGTCTTGCCGCCGTCGGCGGTGTGGAAGACGCCGGCCGCGGAAATGCCGATCCACAGCTGGTCGTGATCTTCAGGGTGACGAACCAGTGAATGCAGGATCAGCCCGGCGCCGCCCGGATTCCAGTGCGGCCGCGACGGATGCTTCTGCAAGCCCTCGACGTGGCTCCAGGTGTGGCCGCCGTCGTCGGAGCGAAACAGGCCGGCCGGCTGCACGCCGGCATAGATGCTGCCATTGGCAGACGACAGGCTCCACACCGCCTTGATAGGCTCCTGCCCGGCCTCGTAGGCCAGTCCTTCGCTGGAATGCGACCAGGTTTCGCCGAAATCCTCGGTCTTCCAGACGGCTGGGCCGAACCATTCGTTGCCGCCTCCGCCATAGATGGCGCCGGTAGCAGCATCGCCGACGACATGGTTCATCGGCCAGGTTTCGCAGAACGGGCCGCGAAGCTTCCAGCTCCGGCGGTCCGCATCGCTCTCGGCAATGAAGGCGCCCTTGCGGGTTCCGATCAGCGCAAGCACTTTCGTCGGCATGCGACTCCTCCCAGGTGGAAGCGTCCCGCTGTCGCAACCTTTCGCGGTTGCTTACGGGCGACGGAGGTATTATGTTGATATCAACGGTTCTGGTCAATGACGAAAAGCAACGAGCTTCCCTACACGACGACACCTCTCGTGCGCGACACGTGCTTTTGCCTGCATGTGCAGCGTGCCGCGCGCGCGGTGGCGCGGCGCTATGACGAGGCGTTGCGCCCCCTCGGCCTGACCAACGGACAGTTCTCGCTGCTGATGTCGCTCAACCGCCCGGAAGCACCGCGGATGAAGGATGTCGCCAGCCTGCTGGCGATGGACCGCACGACGCTTACCGCGAACCTCAAGCCGCTGGAGCGGCGCGGGCTGGTCACGACCGCAACGGACGAGACCGACAAGCGCAGCCGGCGTCTGTCGGTGACGCCGGCCGGACGCGAATTGCTCGCCGAGGCCATGCCGATCTGGATGAAAACCCAGAAGGCCCACGAGGAACTGCTGGCCGACATGCCCCCGGACAAGCTGCTGGAAGCGCTGCTCGCGCTTTCCTGATCGAATTTTCGCGCACGGCGGGGATTTGATCCCGGGCCAGTCTCCTGTATCTGGTCGCACGCAGCCGACTGGCATGCGGAGGCATCAGGTGGCCGACAACGGCGTGTTCGACATTTTCGTCATCGGTGGTGGCGTCAACGGCTGCGGCATCGCGCGCGATGCCGTCGGGCGCGGCTATTCCGTCTACCTGGCGGAGATGAACGATCTCGCCAGCGGCACGTCGAGCGCCTCGACCAAGCTGATTCACGGCGGCCTGCGCTATTTGGAGCAATACGAGTTCCTGCTGGTCCGCAAGGCGCTGAAGGAGCGCGAGGTGCTGTGGCGGATGGCGCCGCACCTGATCCAGCCGATGCGTTTCGTGCTGCCCTACCATCGCGGCCTCCGTCCGGCATGGCTGCTGAGGCTCGGGCTCTTCCTCTACGACCATATCGGCGGAAGAGAACTGCTGCCGCCGACGCGCGTGCTCGACCTGCGCGAGGATCCTGCCGGCGAGCCGCTGAAGCCGGAATTCCGCAAGGGGTTCGAATATTCCGACTGCTGGGTGAATGACGCCCGGCTGGTCGTCCTCAATGCCCGCGATGCGGCGGACCGGGGCGCGGTCATTCGAACCCGAGCGCGGGTGACGGCCGCCCGCGACGACGACGGCGTGTGGACGGTCTCGGTGGAGCATGCCGACGGGCGCACCGAGGAGGTGCGGGCGAAGCTGCTCGTCAATGCAGCCGGACCCTGGGTCGACCGGGTGCTGACCGGCGCTCTGGGTCGCAACGACGTGCACGACGTGCGCCTGGTCGAGGGCGCCCACATCGTGGTCAAGAAGAAGTTCGAGGGCAGCCGCGCCTATTTCTTCCAGAACACCGATGGACGCATCTTCTTCGCCATTCCCTACGAGGACGATTTCACGCTGATCGGCACCACCGACCGCGACTACACGGGCGACCCCGCCGACACGAAGATCGCTGCCGACGAGATCGGCTATCTTTGCGAGGCGGCGAGCGGCTATTTCCGTGAACCGGTGACGCCGGACGAAGTCGTCTGGACCTATTCGGGCGTGCGTCCCCTGCTCGACGACGGCTCGGGCAAGGCGCAGGAGGCGACGCGCGACTACGTGATCAAGTCCGACCAGGGCGAGCACGGAGCACCGCTCGTCAACATCTTCGGCGGCAAGATCACCACCTACCGGCGGCTGGCCGAAGAGGTCATGACCAAGATCGGCAGCGCGATCGGCAGGAAGGGCAAGCCCTGGACCGCGGGTGCGTACCTGCCGGGCGGCGACTTCAAGCCGAAGGATTTCGATCGCCGGGTGAACGCGCTGCGGGTCGACTATCCGTTTCTCGACCCCGAGTTCGCGCGCCGGCTGATCCGGCTCTACGGCACGCGAGCCCGACGCTTCCTCGGCAAGGCGCGCTCGGCGGGCGATCTCGGCCGCTATTTCGGCCACGACCTGTTCGAGGCCGAGCTGCGCTATCTGGCCGAGCAGGAATGGGCCCGGACCGGCGAGGACGTGTTGTGGCGCCGCACCAAGCGCGGGTTGAGGCTGACGCCCGAGAAGGCGGAGGCAGTCGACCGGTTCATGCGCGCGCTCGCGACAGAAGGTGCCGACGCCGGATGATCCGGGTAGGCTCCTCGACCGCGCTGCGCGGTCAGGTGCAATCCTGCGCCGCGGGAAAGCGCCGGGGAGGTCGGCGTGAATAGCTTCGGCTTCGGACTCGAGAAGCTTGGACTGCTGGTGTTGCGGCTGCCGCGACTGTTTGCGGCGCTCGTCGTGCTGGCGATACTGGCGTCCGTGGCTGCCGTGCCGTCGCTGCGTTTCGACGGCAACATCCTGCACATGCTGACAAAGGACAGCGATGCCTTTCGCAGCTATCGCGAGGTGCAGCGGGACTTTCGCGATTTCTCCGGCGACCTCGCGGTACTGGTGCGCGCCAAGGGCCTCTACACGCCGCAGAAACTCGAGGAACTGCGCAATTTCCACCTCGACCTGACGTTGGTCGATGGCGTCGAGAGCGTCTATTCGTTGTTTTCGGCAAGCAAGGTCGATCCGCAAAGCGGCGTGATCGAGCCGGTCGTGCCCGACGAAATCGCATCCGGGGCGGACGTGCCGGCCCTGATCCGCGACCTCTCCGGACAGAGCCAGATCGTAAACCAGCTGGCGCGCGTCGACAGGAACGCAGCTCTGATCGAGCTGGAAACCGACCTCGGCGAGTTGCAGGGTCAGGGCTCGGAGGCGGGGCCGGTGCTGAAGCTGATCTCGGAGATCCGCGACCTCGCCCCGGCCGACTTCACCGTCGACTTCGCCGGCTTTCCGCTGATGCGCGCCGACGCCGTGGATGCGCTGATTTCCGACCAGATCCTGCTGACGGCAGTCGGCCTCGCGCTCGCCACGGCGATCGCCTTCGCCATTTTCCGCGCGGCGCTGCCGACACTGCTTTGCCTGGCACCCTCGGTCATAGCGCTGCTGTGGGTGATGGGGAGCTTCGCGTTGTCGGATACGGAAGTCAGCTTCCTCTCCACCACGCTGCCGATCATCGCCATGGTGCTGGCGCTGGCGGACGCGGTGATGCTCTACTTCGCCTGGGAGACGAAGCGGCTGGAGGGACTGACTGGACGGGAAGCGATCGCGGAGGCAGTGCGACGTACCGGACCGGCGAACGCGATGACCTCGATCACCACGGCGGTGGCCTTCGCTTCGTTCGGATTTTCGTCCAACCCGGCGCTTCGCTCGCTGGCCATGCTCGGCTCCACGTCGGTCATCGTCGCCTTCGTGGCGGTGCTGACGACCTTGCCACTCGGCCTGCTGTTCTTCGGCGACCGCGTGAAGATACGAACGCGGCACTCGCTGTTCACCTTCGTCGGGCCCTGGACCGCGCGGTTCGCCGCATGGCATCCGCGGCTGATCGCAACCGGCGGGGTGGTGCTGACGGTGCTGTGCCTGTCGGGCCATTTCTTCGGCCAGGAGGCGCACCAGATCACCGATCACGTGCCGCGCAATTCGGAGGCCGCGCGCGGCGAGGAGCTGACGCGCGACATCTTCGGCGGCGTCGCGCCGCTCTACGTGCCGCTCGCCATCCCCGATGGCATGGACTGGACCGATCCGGCTGCCCTCGCCCGGCTGCGCAAGGCACACGAGGCGGTGGCCGAGGCGGTCGGCGCTAGGCGAACCTATTCGCTGGCGAGCATCGTGGAAGGCGGACCGTCCGCCGAGGTCCTGGCGAAAGCGCTCGAGGATGCGCCGGCGGGTGCGGCCGGCCGGTTCCTGTCCACAGACAGGCGGCAGTACCTCATCACCGGCGTCGTGCCCTACGGCATGGACCCGCAGGCGGTGCTCGCGCTGGCGGGGCAGATCGATGCCAACCTCGCCGCGGCCGGGCTGCCGCGCGCCACGGTGACCGGCTACCCGATCCTGTCGGCAGCCGAGATCCCCGACATCATCCGCCAGCTCAAGCGCAGCCTGATCATCGCCATCATCCTCGGAGTCGGCGTGGTCATGCTGTCCTCGCGCCGGCCGGTCGTGGCGATGGCCGCGCTCGCGCCGAACATGCTGCCGGTGCTGTTCGTGGAGACGGCGCTCTGGCTGATGGGCCGGCCGATGGACATCCCGCACGTGATCGCGCTGACCATCGCCTTCGGCATTTCGATCGACAACGCCATCCACATCATCAACATCTACCTGGCCAACCGCGAGCGCGGACTGGAAAGCGCGGAGGCGATGCGCCAGGGGCTGGACGAGGTGGCGCCGGCGCTGATCAGCGCGACGGTGATGTTCGTCGGCGGTTCGGTGGGGACGACACTCAGCAGCCTGCCGGCGGTATCGGATCTCGGCTTCCTCATCATCGCCACCTTGGGGGTGGCGCTGCTCAGCAACCTGATGATCCTGCCGGCCTTGATCCTGTCACTGGAGCGACTTATCCCGTCGGACCACCGTATGTTGGCCGCAAAGTAACGGATCGAGTGACAATGAGTGCTTTCGTTCGTACCGCTTTCGTCGTGGCGATGGCCCTGCTCGCGACGCTGTCCACGAACCGGCTGGCGTCCGCCGACGCGGCGGACTTCCTGGCATCCTTCAGTGGCGAGTGGCGCGGCTCCGGCGAGGCGCGTGAAAACCCGAAGGCCGACCTTCAGAAGATCAGGTGCTCCCTCAAAGCGAGCTTCGATGCGTCCAGCCGCTCGCTTACCACGTCGGGAAAGTGCGGCACGACACAGGGCACGCGCTCGCTGGACGGGCGAATGACGGCAAGCGGCAACAGCATCAACGGAAACCTGTTCAGCGAACTCGACAAGGCCCAGATATTGTCGCAGCGCAGCACGTTGCAGGGCGACGTCCTGATCTCGGAGGCCTCCTACCGGACCGCCAACGAGGGCAAGCTGATCCGCACGCGTACGAGCCTGCGCAAGCCATCAGGCGGCAGCTTCACCGTAAAGGGCCAGATCTACGACGACGCCGCTCGACGCTGGGTCGAGGCGGCGGACGTCACCTTCTCGAAGCGATAGCGATCGTCTTCCGGCAGAGAGTCCTACACGCCCGCGTCGTCCTCGATGCCGTCGACGCCGGGTACTTTCGGCTGCTCCGCGGCTTCCGTCGGCTGTTCGGTGAAGCCCTTGATGTCGGAGAACTCGCGAACGTCGCGCTCGATTTCCAGCGGGCTGACCACGTAGGCGGTGAGGAGGTCGGCCACCGACCTCAGCGCATCGACGTGGATGCGCTCGTAGCCGTGGGACGCGTCGATGCCGAACGCGATCAGCGCCGTCCGCACGTCGTGCCCCGCCTCGAGCGCGGATGCGGAATCGGAACGGTAATACTTGAAGATGTCCTTCTGGTAGGGGATGTCTTCGTCGCGGCACAGATCCACCAGCTTCTTGGTCAGATGGTAGTCGAACGGGCCGGACTGGTCCGCCATGGCGATGGTGACGCCGAACTCGGAGGAGTTCTGCCCGGGTGCCGAAGTGCCGTTGTCGACCGTCACCATCGATGCGATCTCTGGCGTGACGATGGAGGCGGCGCCAATGCCGACTTCCTCGCCGATCGTGAAGAGCCAGTGCACGTCCACGGGACAGGTCGGGCGTTCCCGCTCCACCGCCTCGATGACGGCGAGGGCGATCGCCACGCCTGCCTTGTCGTCGAGATGGCGCGAATTGATGAAGCCGTTGTCGAGGAACTCCGGCAGCGGATCGACGCCGACGAAATCCCCGACGTCGATGTCGAGCGCCAGCGTATCGTCGCGGCTTGAGGTGAAGGCGTCGAGGCGGAGCTCGACGTAGTCCCAGCCGATCGGCAGCGTGTCGACCTCGTCGTTGAAGGTGTGGCCCGAAGCCTTGAGCGGCAGGATCGTGCCGCGATAGCTGCCCGCCTCGGTGTAGAGCGTCACACGCGCGCCCTCGGCGAAAGCGCGCCGACCAGTGGCCGATCGGAACGAGCTGGAGCCGGCCGTTTTCCTTGACCATCTTCACCTGGGCGCCCAGCGTGTCGAGGTGGGTGATGATTGCGCGCGCGCCCTGGCGTCGACTGCCCAGCGTCAGCGCCCTTATGGCGCCGCGGCGGGTGAGTTCCGGGTCCAGCCCCAGCCGCTGCAGTTCTTCCGTGCAGTAGCGCACGACGGTATCGGTGTATCCCGTCGGGCTGTCGATCGACAGAAGCGCCTTCAGCTGATCGACGAGGTAGTTCACGTCGATCTTCAGTTTACCCACGTCATGCCCTCTGCTCATGCCTGCCTTTTTTGCGCCATCGCATGTTGCGCCGATTTCTGGCCGGACATGGGGAACAGGAGATCGAGGAACCGCTCCGCCGTGGGACGCGGTTCGTGGTTGGCCAGCCCCGGCCGCTCGTTGGCCTCGATAAAAACATAGTCGGGCTCGCTTGGCGACCTCACCATGAAATCGATCCCCACCACGGGAATGTCGATGGCGCGCGCGGCCTTGCACGCTGCCTCGACCAGTGCCGGATGGACAACGTCGGTGACGTCGTGGATGGAGCCCCCGGTATGCAGGTTGGCCGTCTTGCGCACGACGATCTCGGCCCCCTTTTCGGGCACGCTGTCGAGTTCGTATCCGGCCGAGGCGAGGCAACGGCGGGTCTCGTCGTCGACCGGGATGGCGCTCTCGCCGCCGGTCGCCGCGGAACGGCGCCTGGACTGGCGCTCGATCAGCTTGTCGACCGTGCTGGTGCCGTCGCCGACGATCCGCGGCGGCCGCCGAACCGCAGCCGCGACAAGGCGGAAGTCGATGACCACCAGACGCAGGTCCTCGCCGCGGAAGCAGGACTCGACCAGAACGCGGTCGCAAACCTCCCGCGCGACCGCCGACCGCACCCTGCACGTCCTCGACCGTCTCGAGCCCGACCGCCACGCCCCTGCCTTGCTCGCCGCGCGCCGGCTTGACGACCACCGAGCCGTGCTTTTCGAGAAAAGCCGCTACGGCGTCCTCGTCGTCAGGCGAAGCCTCGATCTGCTCGGGCACCTTGAGGCCGACTCGCGAGACCATGCGCCGCGTCACCGCCTTGTCGTCGCAGATCGACATTGCCACGCCCGAGGTCAGTTCCGACAGCGCCTCGCGACAATGCACGGTGCGGCCGCCGAAGGACATTCTGAAAAAGCCGCCCTCGGCATCGGTCACCTCGACGAACACGCCGCGCCGGCGCGCCTCGTCGACGATGATGCGGGCATAGGGGTTCAGTTCGTCATAGTGGTCGACCTGGCCGGAGAACAGCCGCTCGTTGATGGTGTTCTTGCGCTTCACCGCGAACACCGGAACGCGGCGGAAACCGAGCTTCTCGTAGAGGGCGATCGCCTGCGTGTTGTCGTGCATGACCGACAGGTCCATGTAGGCCGCGCCGCGCGCCTTGAAGTGTTCGGCCAGGCGGCGGACCAGCATTTCGCCGATACCGGCATGGCGAGCCTGCGGATCGACCGCCAGGCACCACAGCGAGGAGCCGTGCTCGGGATCGTCGAACGCGCGCCGATGGTCGACGCCGGTCACCGTGCCGATGATGTCGCCGGTGGCTTCGTCCTCGGCAACGAAATAGGTGATGGCGCGGCTGTCGCGCTGGCGCCAGAAGAAGTCCGGCCTGACCTGCACCATGCCGCGCGCCGCATAGATGTTGTTGACCGCCTCCGCGTCGCTTTCGGACGAAAGCCGCCGGATGAAGTAGCCGCGCACCGAGCGCCGGCTGGAACGATAGGTCGACAGGTCGAGGCGGTAGGTGTGGGACGGATCGAGAAATACCTCCTGCGGCGCCAGCGACAGGAGCACGTGCGGATCGCGGATATAGAAGGCGATGTCGCGGCGTTCCGGGCCTTCGGCGCGCAGCGCCTCCACGATCGCCGCGTTCTCCTCGAAGGTCTGGGCAAACAGCAGGCGCCCCCAGCCGCAGTCCAGCGCCACCGACTTGGCCGGCGCGGGTGCCCCTTCCTCGTGGATCGGCGGCTTCATGGATTCGTCACGCAGGCGCTTCAGCCGGTGGCGTAGCGCCCGCTCGCTGCCGCGTCCGGATTTCGAGGCGGTGTCCGGCTTCGCCATGACCTCAGATCCCCTGCGTCTGCAGCCACAACTCGAGCAAGCCGACCTGCCAGAGCTCGGAGCCCCTGAGCGGCGTGATGTGCTCGGCGGGCTCGTCGAAGAGTGTCTGCAGATAATCGTCCCGGAACAGCCCACGCTCCCGCGCTGCCTGCGAGGTCAGCGCGTCACGCACCAGGTCGAGATAGGGGCCGGCGATGTATTTCAGTTCGGGAACCGGAAAATAGCCCTTCTTCCGGTCGATCACCTCGCTGGGGATCACCTGGCGGGCCGCCTCCTTGAGGACGCCCTTGCCGCCGCCCTTGAGCTTCTCCTCCGGCGGTACCTTGGCGGCGAGTTCGACCAGTTCGTGGTCGAGGAACGGCACGCGCGCCTCCAGCCCCCAGGCCATGGTCATGTTGTCGACGCGCTTGACCGGATCGTCGACCAGCATGACTTCCGAATCGAGCCGCAGGGCACGGTCGACAGGCGTGTCGGCACCGGTCTGGTTGAGGTGCGCGGCGACGAGTTCGCGGCTGACGTCGGTCTCGGCGAGCCATTCGGGAGCGAGCTGGGTGCCAAGCTTTTGGTGGCTCCGGTCGAAGAACACGTTGGCGTAGTCGGACACCACGTCGTTGGAGTTCATCAGTGGCGGATACCAGTGATAGCCGCCGAAAATCTCGTCGGCACCCTGACCCGACTGAACCACCTTGATGTGCTTCGAAACTTCCTTCGACAGAAGATAGAAGCCGACATTGTCGTAGGAGACCATCGGCTCCGACATCGCCGCGAAGGTGCCCGGCAACGCGTCCATGAGTTCCGAGGACGGCACGAAGATCTTGTGGTGGTCGGTGCCGAACCGCTCGGCGATGAGGTCGGAATACTGGAACTCGTCGCCCTTCTCGCCCTTGGCCTCCTGGAAGCCGACGGAAAACGTCATCAGTCCGTGCTGGCCGGCTTCGGCCAGAAGCCCGACGATGACGCTGGAATCCACTCCGCCCGACAGAAGCACGCCCACCGGCACGTCGGCGACCATGCGCCGTTTGACGGCGGTGCGCAGCGAATCGAGGACGCGGTCGCGCCATTCGTCTGCCGAGAGCGAGGCCATCCCCGGGTCGCGCGCGAACGGAGGGTTCCAGTAGACGGTGTCCCTGCTCGACCCGTCCGGCTCGATGACGCGGATCGTGGCCGGCGGCAGCTTCTTGACGCCGTTGATGATGGTGCGCGGCGGCGGCACGACGGCGTGGAACGTCATGTAGTGATGCAACGCCACACGGTCGATCGAGGTGTCGACGTCGCCTGCCGCCAGAAGCGCGGGCAGCGACGATGCGAAGCGCAAGGCGTGCGGGGTCTCCGAGAGATAGAGCGGCTTGATGCCGAAGCGATCGCGCGCCATGACGACGCGGCCGGAATCGCGCTCGTGCACGACGAAGGCGAACATGCCGTGGAATCTGGTGACGCAGTCCCTTCCCCAGGCGTGCCATGCCTTCAGCACGACCTCGGTGTCACCCGTGGAGAAGAACTCGTAGCCCTTCCCCTCGAGTTCGGCGCGAAGCTCCGGATAGTTGTAGATGCAGCCGTTGAAGGTGATGGTCAGCCCGAGATCGGAATCCGTCATCGGCTGGCGCGCCCGCTCCGACAGGTCGATGATCTTCAGCCTGCGATGACCGAACGCGGCACGGCCGTGGCTCACCAGACCCCAATTGTCGGGTCCGCGGGGCGCCAGCTTCTCCATCATAGCCGATACCGCAGCCGCCGACGGGGCCTCGCTGTCGAACCTCACTTCTCCGCAAATCCCACACACGTCCGGATCAACCCTCCTTGGCCATTTGCAATTTTGCGTGGTTAGTTATAGTTCTGATAATTAGATGTCAAATGAATGACGATTGAAATGCCCCGTCAACCCGAAAACCCGCATCGCCTCTTCAAAGTTCCATGTGCCCGAGCTGAGGGCGCTGGAAAAGGCGGTGCGGCGGATCGTGCGGGCAAACGACCTGCAGTCGAAGGCGCTGTCGAAGTCCTGCGGGCTGACCGCGGCGCAGCTGGTCGTGCTCAAGGGCATCAGCGAACTGGGTGAGGTCACCACGACCGTGCTTTCGGCCCACGCCGACCTCAGCCCAGCCACGGTGGTGACGGTCCTCGACAATCTCGAAGAGCGCGGCATCATCGAGCGCTACCGCTCGATGACTGACCGGCGCATCGTCCACACCCGCCTGACCGCGTCCGGTGCGGGGCTGGTGGCGAAGGCACCGGAGCCATTGGGGGACACTGTGGCGAGCCGCTTCGCCGCATTGCGCGAGGAACAGCGCGCGGCATTGCTGGCCTCTGCAGACGCACTGGCCTCGCTGCTGGAGCGGGCGCCGGCGGTGCGGCAGGCGCACGACCGCGTAGCGCAGGACGCTCCACGCTCTTCGACATGAAACATCCCGTGATGACGGTTGTTCGGTCTTCACAAGAGCGGTTGGCGGGACATATGGTCCGTCTGCCGTCCATGGGCGGAGACGGAAGTCACATGCGATTGATTTCAATCAAGGGACTGAAGCCCCCGCCGTGTTCCCTCTCCACACGCGTGCCGGCGTGGCATTTTGACCGCCACGCGGCAATGGACGCGAACCGGGCGCGCAAGTAATATCCGCGCCGCATTCGGGAAGAAGACATGAACTATCAGCGGTTTTTCGAGGAAGCGGTCGACCAGGTTCACGCGGAGCGGCGCTACCGCGTTTTCGCAGACCTGGAGCGCATCGTTGGACGTTTCCCGCGCGCCATCTGGCGGTCCGAAGGCAAGGCCGAGGAAATCACCGTCTGGTGCTCCAACGACTATCTCGGCATGGGCCAGCATCCCGAGGTGATCGCGGCGATGCAGAACGCGGCCGGCAGCATGGGCTCTGGTGCCGGCGGCACCCGCAACATTTCGGGCACCAATCATCCGCTGGTCGAGCTGGAAGCCGAACTCGCCGACCTGCACGGTAAGGAAGCGGCGCTGGTCTTCACGTCCGGGTTCGTCTCGAACGAGGCCGCAATCTCCACCATCGCGCGGCTGCTGCCGAACTGCCTGATTCTTTCCGACGAGCTCAACCACGCTTCGATGATCGAGGGCGTGCGCCGCTCGGGCGCGGAAAAGAAGGTCTTCCGCCACAACGATCTCGATCACCTCGAAAGCCTGCTGAAAGCGGCGGGTCGCGAGCGCGCCAAGCTGATCGTGTTCGAATCGGTCTACTCGATGGACGGCGACATCGCGCCGATCAAGGAGATTGCCGACCTCGCCGACAAGTACAACGCGATGACCTATATCGACGAGGTCCACGCGGTCGGCATGTATGGCGACCACGGCGGCGGCATCACCGAGCGTGAGGGACTGGCACATCGCATCGACGTCATAGAGGGGACGCTCGCCAAGGCCTTCGGCACGCTCGGCGGCTACATAACCGGCACTGCGGCGATCATCGACGCCGTGCGCTCCTATGCGCCGGGCTTCATCTTCACGACCGCGCTGCCGCCCTCGATCGCTGCGGCCGCGGCAACCTCGATCCGCCACCTCAAGGCCTCGCTGAGCGAGCGCGACGCCCAGCAGCGCCAGGCCCAGCGCACCAAGGACGTTCTGTCGGACGCCGGCCTGCCGGTAATGCCGTCGGTCACGCACATCGTGCCGGTGCTGGTCGGCGATCCCGAGCTCTGCAAGATGGCCTCGGACCGGCTGCTCGCCAAGCACGGCATCTACATCCAGCCGATCAACTACCCGACCGTTCCGCGCGGCACGGAGCGGCTGCGAATCACGCCGACGCCGTTTCACAGCGACGAGCTGATCGAAGGTCTCAAGGGCGCGCTGATGGAAACCTGGGAAGCGCTCGGCATTCCCTTCCACGATGCCAGTCAGCCGCGTGTCGCCGAAAGCGAGCGCATCGTGCCGCTGGTGGTGCCGAAGTCGGGCGGCTGAGCCTCAGCGCTTCGCAATCCACTCGGCCAGCCGCCTTGCCCCTTCCTCGACCTGGTCGAGGCGGCGGTTGAAGCACAGGCGGAAGAAGGCCTCGCCACCCGGCCCGAAAGCCGAACCCGGCGCCAGGCCGACGTTTGCCCCCTCGACGATGTCGAAGGCGGCGGCGCGCGAATCGCTCACCCCGTCGATCGCGAAGAACATGTAGAAGGCACCCTGCGGCAGGCTGAAGCGCACGCGTCCGGTTTCGCCGAGGGCGCGGGCGACGATGTCGCGGCCCTGCCGCGCCCGCTCGACCTGTGCGGCGACGAATTCGTCGCCCTCCTCGAGAGCCGCGACGCCGCCTCGCTGCATGAAGGCGGCAACGCCGGACGTCGAATATTGCACGAGGTTCTCGAAGACCTGCTGGAGCTCGGGATGGACCTTCAGCCAGCCCATGCGCCAACCGGTCATCGCCCAGTTCTTGGAAAAGCTGTTGACGTAGACGATCCTGTCCTCGGGCGAGGCCACGTCCATGAAGGAGGGCGCGCGCCGGCCGTCGTAGTGGAAACGCGCATAAATCTCGTCGGCAATGATCCAGAGCCCGCGGCGGCGGGCCAGGTCCAGGATCGCCTTCAGCGTCTCGGCATCCGCCGTCCAGCCGGTCGGGTTCGCCGGCGTGTTGACGAAGATGGCGCGGGTGGCCGGCGTCAGCGACGCCTCGAGCTTCTCGAGGTCGAGCGACCAGCCGTTGCCTGAAAAGTCGAGCTGCACCGGCACCGGGATGCCGCCGCTGATGGCGAAGGCGGCCGAAAAATTCGGCCAGGCGGGGGTGAGATAGACGATCTCGTCACCCGCCCCGGCCACGGCATCGAGCGCCAGGCGGATCGACTGCATGCCGCCGCCGGTGACGATGAATTCCTCCGGCGCGAACGCACGGCCGAAATGCCGGGCGTGATAGCCTGCCAGCGCCTCGCGCAGTTCCGGGATGCCGCGCTGGTAGGTGTAGAAGGTCTCGCCGCCCTTCAACGCCTCGGCCGCCGGATCGGCGATGAAGGCGGGGGTCGGCAGGTCGCCCTCGCCCACCCAGAAGGGAAGCAGTCCCTGTCTGGTGCGGGCGAAGTTGACCAGTTCGACGATGCCGCTTTCGGGCGCCTCCCGCGCCTGCGGCCGCAGCGACGAAAGCAGGCTCATGCGGTCCGACGACCGGCCAGCAGGTCCCTGATTTCCGTCAGCAGCACGACATCGGCCGGCGGCGGCGCCGGCTGCTCGACCGGCGGGATGTCCTTGATCTTCTCGCGCTCCATGCGGCGGCGGAGATTGTTCACCGCCTTCACCATCAGGAAGATGATCCAGGCGAGGATGAGGAAATTGATCAGGACGGTGAAGAAGTTGCCGTAGGCGAGAACCGCGCCCTGCTCGCGCGCCGCGGCGAGGGTGTCGGCCGTAACGCCGGAGGCCAGCGGAATGAAATAGTTGGAAAAGTCGAAGCCGCCGAAGATGGCACCGACGATCGGCATGATGATGTCGTCGGTCAGCGACTTCACGATCAGTCCGAAAGCGCCGCCGATGATGACGCCGACCGCCAGGTCCATGACGTTGCCCTTGGCGATGAATTCCTGAAATTCCTTCAACATTGCCGAACCCTCCGAGGCTGCCCCGCTTCGTCCGCGGTCCTTTTCCCATACGTCAGGAGCGAGGCGCGCGAAAGCGCAAATGCCTGCGTGTGCTCAGCCACGATGGACAGTGCCGGCGTGCTGTGCTTGCCTCGGCCAGGGCGCGCAATCGAAACTTGCGGCAGGGAGGGCCGGCGCGGGTGCAGGGCTGGGTCGTCTTCGTCGTCGCGGTGGCCTACGTGACGCTGCTGTTTGCGATCGCCAGTCTCGGCGACCGCCGCTTGGCGAGGCTCGGCCAGGGGCGGCTGCGGCCGTATATCTACGCACTCAGCCTGGCCATCTACTGCACGTCCTGGACGTTCTTCGGCTCGGTCGGGCTGGCCAGCGAGCGCGGCGCCGAATACCTGGCGATCTATCTCGGCCCGATCATCGTCTTCCTGTTCGGAATGCCGCTTATCAAGCGCATGATCGTGCTGGCGAAAGCGGAAAAGATCACGTCGATCGCCGATTTCCTGGCGGCCCGCTACGGCAAGAGCTTCGCGGTCGCCTCGATCGCCACGGTCATCGCCACGCTGGGCACGATCCCCTACATCGCGCTGCAGTTGAAGGCGATATCGGATTCGGTCGGATTGATGGCGCGGCACTACAACGGGGCCGGCGCCGTCCTCGATACGGCCGTCGGCGACCTGTCGTTGGCGATCGCGATGTTGCTGGCGCTGTTCGCGGTGCTTTTCGGCACACGCCATGCCGACGCCACCGAGCACCAGGACGGTCTGGTGCTGGCGATCGCCGTCGAGTTCGATCGTCAAGCTCGCCGCTTTCCTGGCGGTCGGCGTGGCGGTCACCTTCTTTCTCTCGGACGATCCCGCCGGGCTTGTCGGGTCGCTGCGCGCACATCCGGACGTCGCTGCCGCGCTGCAATACCGCACCTCGCTGCCGACCTGGCTGGTCACCACGGCGCTGAGCGGCCTGGCGATCCTGATGCTGCCCCGACAGTTCTACGTCACCATCGTGGAAAATCGCAGCGAGGGCGAGCTGCGAACGGCAGCGTGGCTCTTCCCGCTCTACCTCGTGCTGATCAATTTGTTCGTGCTGCCGATCGCGTTTTCAGGGCTGGCCGTCGTCGGAAACCAGACCCACGCGGACCTCTACGTGGTGTCGCTGCCGCTCGCACAGGGCGCGGATCTGCTGGCGGTGCTTGCCTTCATCGGCGGCCTGTCGGCGGCGACCGCGATGGTGATCGTGGCGAGCGTGGCGCTATCGATCATGATCTCAAACGATCTCGTCATCCCGCTCTTCATGCGTCGGCTGCTGCGGCCGGACGTCCGCGACAGGGAGGACTGGTCGAAGCTCATCCTCAACATCCGCAGGGCTGCGATCTTCCTGATCCTTTTCGCTGCCTTTCTCTACTATCGGGAGATCACGCATAACACGCGCCTGGCATCGATCGGACTGATCTCGTTCGCGGCGATCGCGCAGTTCGCGCCGCCCATGATCGGTGGACTGACCTGGCGCCGCGCCAACGCCCGTGGCGCTGTGCTGGGTCTCGGCGCGGGGATGCTGGTGTGGGGCTATACGCTGCTTTTGCCTTCGCTGGCGGCGCCCGATTCGGGGTTCGTCGCGCACGGACCGTTCGGCATCGAGGCGCTGAAGCCACAGGCGCTTTTCGGCACCTTGGGCGAGCCGCTCAATCACGGCGTCTTGTGGAGCATGGCGGTCAACACGCTGCTCTTCGTACTGGGGTCGCTATCGCGGGCATCGCGGCCGCTGGAGCGAATCCAGGCCGCGATCTTCGTCCCGCGCGACAGCGGCCAGATGCCGGTGTTCAGGCGCCTCCGTACCACCGTCACCATCGACGACCTGCGCGACACGATCTCACGCTATCTCGGCGTGGAGCGCACCGAGCGCTCATTCCAGCGCTTCGCGGCGGAACACGCCACCAATCTTGCCGGCAACCTGCCGGCGGACGGCGAGATCGTCCGCTTTTCAGAGCAGTTGCTGGCGAGCGCAGTCGGCTCCTCCTCGGCGAGGCTCATCCTGTCGCTGCTCTTTCAGCGGCGCGAAGGTTCGAACCGCGAAGCCTACCGTCTGATCGATGACGCCTCCGAGGCGCTGCAGCAGAACCGCGACCTTCTGCAGACGGCGCTCGATCAGATGGAACAGGGCATTACGGTCTTTGACCGGGATCTCAGGCTCACCTGCTGGAACCGCCAATATCTCGCGCTGTTCAACCTGCCGGACGAACTCGGGCAGGTCGGCGCGTCGGCCGCGCAGATCCTTCAGCACCTGGCTGCTCGCGGCGAAATCGCGCCCGAGGCCGAACGCGCAATGCTGGAAAGGCTCGCGACCGTCGGACCCGCCTGGCAAATGGAGCTGACGTCGAGCGGGCGCATCGTCGAGGTGCAATCCAACGGCATGCCCGACGGCGGTATCGTCGCCACCTATACCGACATCACCAATCGCGTGGCGGCGGACCTGGCGTTGAAGCGCGCCAACGAAACGCTCGAGCAGCGCGTCGCCGACCGCACGTCGGAACTGACACGCGTCAACGAGGAACTAGCGCAGGCGCAGGCGCTGGCCGAAGAGGCCAATCTCGGCAAGACACGCTTCCTTGCGGCAGCCGGTCACGACATCCTGCAGCCGCTCAACGCCGCCCGCCTCTACTGCTCCTCCCTGGCCGGACGTGTCGAAGATGCCCGCGTCGGCGAGGCGATCGTGAACATCGAATTCGTCGCTGGAGTTGGTCGAAACGATCCTCGGGGCGGTGCTCGACATCTCGCGGCTCGATACCGGCGCGCTGAAGCCGGCACCGACGACGTTCCGCCTCGATGCCCTGCTGCGGCAAGTCGAGACCGATTTTCAGCCACTGGCGCGCGAGCGGGGTCTCGAACTCACCGTCGTTCCGTCGTCAGTGTCCGTCACGACCGACCGCAACCTGCTGCGCCGACTTATCCAGAACCTCGTGTCCAACGCGATCAAATACACCAGGCAGGGTCGCGTCCTGGTCGGTGTGCGACGACGAGGTTCGCTGGTCGAAATCCAGGTTCACGACACCGGCATCGGAATCCCCGGCGACAAGCTGAACACGGTCTTTCGCGAGTTCACCCGACTCGACGAGGGTGCGCGCGAGGCACAGGGCCTCGGGCTCGGCCTGTCGATCGTGGATCGCGTCGCACGCGTGTTGAGGCTGGAACTGCGCCTGCAGTCGCAGCAGGGCGTCGGAACATGCCTTTCGGTCGTGCTGCCGGCTTCGAAGGTGGCCGCAGACCCTACCCCCGAGGCCGAGGCTCCGGTCGGCCCATTCAGTCTGGGCGGCATGCGTGTGCTTTGCGTGGACAACGACGCTCGCATCCTGGAGAGCCTGCGTCTCCTGCTGGAAGGCTGGGGGTGCAACGTCGTCGCAATCGCCGCCAGCAGCGAACCGGACATCGGGCCGGGCTCGCTACGGCCCGACGCGATCCTGGCCGACTATCACCTGGACTCCGAGACCGGGCTGGAAGCGATCGCGCGGCTGCGCGACAGGTTTGGCCGCGACATCCCCGCCGTGCTGATCACCGCCGACAGGTCGGCCGAAGTGCGCGAAGCCGCCGCCCGGCTCGAGGTTCCGCTGCTCAACAAGCCGGTGCGGCCCGCGATGCTAAGGGCCGCGCTGGCACGTTGCCGGGCGATGGCGGCGGCGGAATAGGTTCGCGTCAACCCACGAATGCGGCGGGATCGGTGCCGATCCTCGAAAGCCGGATCACCGCCTGGGTGCGGCTGTCGACGCCGAGCTTCTGCAAAACGGCCGAAACATGCGCCTTCACGGTCGCCTCCGATACACCGAGTTCATAGGCGATCTGCTTGTTGAGCAACCCCTCGCCTAGCATCGTGAGTACACGCGCCTGCTGCGGGGTCAGAAGCTGGAGGCGGCGGATCAGGTCGGAGATTTCAGGATCCGACTCCGTGCCCAGCTCGCGGCCACGGGGCGCGTGGATTCCGCCAGCCAGCACCGTCTCGATCGCGGCGCGGATTTCTTCCACGCTCGCGGATTTCGGGATGAACCCGGAGGCGCCGAGTTCAAGAGCGCGGCGGATGTTTTCCGGTTCGTCATGCGCGGAGACCACTACCACAGGCAGCGATGCATGCATGCCTCGCAGGCTGATCAGGCCGGACAGCCCGCTGGCGCCGGGCATGGCAAGATCAAGCAGGACAAGGTCGATGTCCGGGTGTTCGGTGACCGCTGCCTTGACGCCGGCGAAATCGCCGGCCTCGAGGATGGTCTGGTCTGCGTCGCCGACGGTCGACAGCGCCTGCCGCAACGCGCCGCGAAACAGCGGATGATCGTCCGCAATCAGGAACTTGTGGCCTTCCGGCACCGCATCCTCCCCGCCGCCCGGGAATTGCGGTTGGCGCGAGCCGGACGGTCCCGCACCGATTATGAGGGGTTGGGAGGCGTTTTCAAGCTTTGCCCGCAATGAGGCGTATCAGGTTCGGTCGGGCGCCGGCGTGCCGGTCTTCGGTGTTTCCTCGTCGAACTCTCGCACAATGCCCATGAAGCGGCGGAAGAACTTCTCCATGATGCCGAGCGTGCGATCCACTTCCTCGTCGGACGGCATCTCCTCGGCGACGTCGGGGCCGCCCGACTGAAGCGAATCGACCCGCCTTTCCAGCGCGTCCATCCTTTGCTGCAGCCGCCGCAACTCGTCTTCGTAGGCGGTTCGATCGTCGGCCGCCATGCGGCAGACGAGCTGGTCGCCACGCTCCTGGCAGATCGACATCTGCCCCGTCCCGGTATCCATGCGGACGTAACCGTCTTCGGTGGGTTCGAGCTGGTAGCGTTCGATCGTCTCCGCCATTGCGGCGCTCGCAGTAAAGGCCGTCAACGATGCGGTAATCACGATGCCGGAAAGCCTCATCCCTCTCTCCCTGATTGGCGACGGATGTCTATTCGATGATGCTCCGCAATTGCGGTGGCGGTGCGGCAGCACCCTTTCGCGAAACTGGCAAATGGGACTATAGGCAGCGCATGCAACAGGTGATCTACAAGATTTGTCCCGCCGAGATGTGGCGCGAGGCGGAAAGCCAAGGTCTCTTCGACGGCGCCGCAATCGACTTGAAGGACGGCTTCATTCACTTCTCGACGGCCGAGCAGCTTTCCGAGACCGCCGGGAAGCACTTCGCGGGCCAGGACGACCTGGTGGTCGTAGCGGTCGAAACCGAGGGGCTGGGCGATGCGCTGAAATGGGAGGTATCACGCGGCGGCGCGCTGTTTCCCCATCTCTATGCGCCGCTGAGGCTCAAGGCCGTGAAATGGGTGAAGCCCTTGCCCGCTCGATCCTGACGCGCCGCCACGAAATACCCCCGGAGGTGCGGTGACCATGTTCGAACGGGCCGCCACGGCCGCTATTGTTCGGAATGGAGCCGGAACGGGCACACCGGCTGTCGATCGCCGCTCTCAAGTCCGGACTTCCGCTGGCGCCGCGCGTTGTGGCCAGCGACCGGTTGAAGACCCATGTCGCAGGGCTGGAATTTCCCAATCCCCTCGGCCTGGCCGCCGGCTTCGACAAGAACGCCGAGGTTCCCGAGGCATTGCTGAGGCTGGGCTTCGGCTTCGTCGAGGTCGGCACGGTGACGCCCGCTGCCGCAGCCCGGCAATCCGAAGCCGCGCATCTTCCGCCTGCAGCCCGATCATGCGGTGATCAACCGTCTCGGCTTCAACAATGAGGGCCATGCCGCGTGCCTGAAGCGCCTGGCGCGGCGGCGACGCACGGGGATCGTCGGCGTCAACGTCGGCGCCAACAAGGACAGCGCCGACCGCATGGCCGATTACGAGGCCGGCGTTCTGCGGTTTGCCGCGCATGCCGACTATCTCACGTTCAACATTTCTTCGCCGAATACTCCCGGGCCTTCGCAATCTGCAGCACCGCGCCAGCCTTGCCGAACTGCTGTCCCGCGTCGTGCGCGCGAGAAGTGCCGCCGCGCTGCCCGGTAGCAGCCCGACGCCGATCTTCCTGAAGATCGCACCGGACTTGCGCGAGGCGGAGCTCGCGGAGATCGCCGAGGAGGTGCGCAATAGCGGCATCGACGGCGTGATCGCCACCAACACGACCCTGTCGCGCAGCGGACTGACGAGCGAGCTGGCACGTGAGGCGGGCGGGCTGTCGGGGCGGCCGCTGTTCGAGCGTTCGACCACGGTTCTGGCGCGCATGCGCCGTCTTTTGGGGCCGGACAAGGCGCTGATCGGCGTGGGGGGCGTCGATTCCGCCGAGACAGCGCTCGAGAAGATCCGTGCCGGCGCCGACCTGGTGCAGCTTTATACCGGCATGATCTATGCTGGGCCGTCCCTGCCCGGCGAAATCGTCCGCGCCATGGACGCGCTGCTAAAGAAGCAAGGCGTCACCTCGATCCGCGATATCCGCGACACCCATCTCGGGCATTGGGCGGACCGCCTGCTCGGCTAGCTAGGCGGCCGGTTCGAAGGTGCGGCGCGCCCGGCCCGGCAGCACGGCCAGCAGGGACAGGCCGCGCACGATCAGGAAGATGTGGAGGGCCGCCCACAGGCCGTGATTGCCGAAGATATTGCCGAGCCAAACCAGCGCCACAACGTACACGACAAACGACAGCAGCATCATGTTGCGCATCTCACGCGACCAGGTTGCGCCGATGAAGACGCCGTCCATCTGGAAGGCGAGAACGCCGGACACCGCGGTGAAGGCACCCCACGGCAGGTAGATGGCCGCAACGTCGCGCACGTCCTGCGCCGTCGTCACCAGTGCCACGATGTGGTCGCCGAAGACGAGGAAGAAGGTGGTCACCAGTCCGGCCACGCCGAAGCCCCACCATGCCGTCAGCCGGACAGTGCGCGAGAACGCCGGGGCGAAGCCTGCGCCGATGGCGCGTCCGGCAAGCTGCTCGGCGGCGGTGGCGAAACCGTCGAGAAAATAGCCCGACAGCAGGAAGAAGTTCATCAGCACGGCATTGGCGGCGAGCTGTACCGTGCCGAGCTGCGCGCCCTGGCGCGTGAACAGCGCAAAGGCGCCCAGCAGCGCGAAAGTGCGGATCATGATGTCGCGGTTCATCGCGAACATGGCCTTGAGCGCCTGCGGGTTTCGCAGCGCACCCTTCTTCAGCGGCGGCAGCCGGCGGAACCGGGTGACGAGGATGCTCATGCCGACGACCGTCGCCAGCGCCTCGCCCATGACCGTTGCCCAGGCCACGCCCTGTAGTCCCCAGCCGAGCCACAGGCCCAGTCCCACTGAAAGCACGATATTGGAGGCGTTGAGCACAAGCTGGAAGAACAGGCCGAGCCCGGACTCGCCGCGGCCAAGCACGTAGCCGAGGATGGCATAGTTGGTGAGCGCGAAGGGCGAGCACAGGAGCCGGATCATCACGTAGGCACTCATCGCCTCGGTGACGCCAGGTCCCCCGGCGACGAAGCGCACGCCTGCCCACGAAATCAGCGGGCTTGCGGCGATGAGGACGATGCCCAACGTCACCGCCACGACGAAGGCGCGCCAGAAGACCGCCTGCTCCTCGGGCGCGTCCCCGCGGCCGAAGGCCTGGGCAACCAGGCCGGTGGTTCCGGAACGCAGGAAGTTGAAGCTGGCGAACACCACGTCGAAGACGATGGCGCCTGCGGCCAGCCCGCCGAGCAGGGCCGGATCGCCGAGCTGCCCGATGACGGCCGTGTCCACGATGCCAAGCAGCGGCGTCGAGACGTACGCGATCATCATCGGCACGGCGATCGCCAGCACCAGCCGGTTCGTCACCTCGAAGGGCCGTGGCCGCGCAGCCGTGAACTCGTCCACTTTCGGGAATCCTTTGCCGAAGTGCCCGCAGCAGGTGCTGACGGGCCGCCCGATATGCGTCGGTTCGGGGCGGCGAGGCAAGACGCCGCACAAAAGCTAGCGGCAACTGGCCCAAGCCGGCCGGCTGCCCTATCAATGGCGGCGATGACCCTGCCGATCGTCCACCATCCCGATTACGACGCGAAATTTCCGCCGCACCATCGCTTCCCGATGTCGAAATACCCGCTCCTGCTGGAGGAGATCAGGAGCCGAGGCCTGGCCGGAGGGGCGATCGAGGTGCCCTCCCCGGCAAGTGCGGACTGGCTGGCGCTGGCGCACCGGGACGACTATGTCGAGCAGGTGATCTCTTGCATGGTGCCGCGCGCCATCGAGCGCGAGATCGGCTTCGCCGTCGACGAGCGGGTCTCACGGCGTGCCCGTTTCGCGGTCGCCGGAACGGTGCTGGCATCGAACCTGGCACTGGAGCGAGGCCTGGCCTGCAACGCGGCCGGCGGCAGCCACCATGCGCGGCGCGCCCACGGGGCGGGCTTTTGCACCTTCAACGACGTCGGGGTCGCCGCCTCGCTGCTGCTTGCGGAGAGCAGGGTCGGCAAGGTGCTGGTGGTCGATCTCGACGTGCACCAGGGCGACGGCACCGCCGACATCTTCCGGGACGAGCCGCGTGTCTTTACCTTCTCCATGCACTGCGAGCGCAACTACCCGGCCGAGAAGCAGGTTTCCGACCTCGATGTCGGCCTGCCGGACGGGCTCGGTGACGACGCCTACCTGATCCGCCTGGCGGAGCTGCTGCCGACGCTCGACCGTACGGAGCCCGACATCGTCTTCTACAATGCCGGGGTTGACGTTCACGGGGAGGACCGGCTCGGACGGCTGGCGCTTTCCGACCGCGGGATCGCGGCGCGCGACAGCATGGTTATCTCGCATTTCAGGGCGCGTGACGTGCCGGTTTGCGGGGTGATCGGCGGCGGCTATTCGAAGGACGTGCCGGCGCTGGCGAGGCGCCACGCGATCCTGTTCGAGACGGCGTCGCGCTTTGCCTAAGTTCGCCGATAGCTGAGGACCCGCATCAGCAGGAATACCGGCACGACGATGACCGCACCGAGCATGATGTAGTCGCCGAAGCGCTCGACCGCCGTCGAAGCCCATGTCCCACAGCCGCCAGACGAAATCGCGCGCCGTGTACCAGACGTCCCACGGCGTGAAGTCGAATGCGCTCATGACGAGCCCGACGAGAAACGACACGACCAGAAGCTTGAGGATAACCCTCAGCGGGCTGTCACCGAGAAAACGCCTTGCCGCCGACATTGATGGGCCTCCCGCGCCTATTCGTTCGAACCCCGCAGATACGCATCCTGGCCGGCCGCTTCAACCGGCGTGCTTGAACGGCGTTTCGACAACGCAGGCACCGCCGCCGCTTCAGCAGGAGCGCTTGCCGAAGGATTTTAACGGCGTCGGAACGCGTGCCGGAACGAAACCTTCCGATTCGTCTAAAATCGTCGGCAGTTCGGCAACTTTTGATTATCCACTCTTCATCAAACGGCCCCAGCGTTAACCCCCTCGGACATGCTCCTGCGCTATTGGATCGCAATGCCAAAGTTTTGCGGGGGCAAGTTTCAGCAATGATCGATCGTATTCGCGCACTCCTCGCCCGGAACGCCATGCTTCCTTGCGACATCGACGCGCTTTCCGATGATGCCAACCTCTATGACGCCGGTCTCACGTCGTTCGCATCGGTCCAGATGATGCTGGCGATAGAAGAGGAGTTCGACATCGAATTCCCCGAGACGATGCTGACGCGTCGCACCTTCTCGTCTATCGCCGCGATCGCTGCCGCGGTCGACGAGCTCACCAGAGAGAAGGCGGCCTGATCATGAACGTCGTCGAGAAGATCGGCGGCTCGCAGGTGGTAAGCCACCTGGAGAGCGCCTCCAAGCGCATGGACCGCGTCGTGGCGGCTGCGGCCGAAGCCGTCGATGCCGTCGATCGCGAGGGCCGGTTCCCCCGGGAAACCGCAGAGGCGCTGAAGCGCGAACGCCTGCTCGGCGTCGGCATACCGGTCGAGTTCGGTGGCGAGGGGCTGAGCACGGGAGAGATCGCCGAACTGATCGTGCAGCTCGGCCAGGCCTGCGGCTCCAGCGCCATGATCTACGGCATGCACCAGATCCAGATCTCCAGCCTCGTCACGCACGGCGCCGGCAGCGACTGGCATCGCGACTACATGCGCCGCATCGCCGACGAGCAGCTGCTGCTGGCATCGGCCACGTCGGAAGCCGGCATTGGGGGCAACCTGCGCAATTCGATCTGCGCCATCGAGGTGAAGGACGGCCGGTTCTCGCTGACCAAGGACGCGACCGTCATTTCCTACGGCGCCGACGCGGACGCGATCCTCGCCACGGCGCGCCGCTCGCCCGAGGCTGCCAGTTCCGACCAGGTGATGGTGGTGCTTCCCGCCGACGACAACCGCAACCTCGAACGCAAGTCCGTTTGGGACACGCTCGGCATGCGGGGAACCTGCTCCGACGGTTTCCTGCTGTCGGCCACCGGGGACGCAGCACAGATCTTCCCCAAGCCGTTCTCCGAGATCGCCGCGCAGTCGATGCTGGCGAGTTCGCACATCTACTGGGCGGCGACCTGGTTCGGCATCGCGGCCGATGCCTTCGCCCGTGCCCAGGCCTTCGTGAAGGCGGCGGCGCGAAAAGATCCGAACACGACACCGCCCGGCGCGCTCCGCCTGTCTGAAGCCGCCGCCATGCTGCAGGAGATGAAGGGCCACCTCATCGCCGCCATCCACCGCTTCGAGACCGCTCAAAGCGACGACGACGATCTGTCATCGATCGGTTTCGCCGCAGAGATCAACGCGCTCAAGGTGGCGGCGAGCGAGAAGGCCGCCGACGTGGTGCGCATCGCCATGCTGATCACCGGCATCCTCGGCTACAAGAACGGCACTCCTTTCAGCGTCGGAAGGCACCTTCGCGACGTCACCTCGGCCGCCGTGATGATCTCCAACGACCGAATTCATTCCAACACCGCGACGCTGCTCCTGATGAGCCGCTTCGACACCCGCCTCGGACACTGACATGGACGCCAAGACCTTCGACGCGAAGAGCCTGCTCGACGATCTCTTCGACAACGGCATTCTCTTCGAATCCGGCGTGGACGGCCTCTATGGCCGCTCCGGCCTGTTCGAGGAAGTGATCGAGCGCTTCGAGAAGATCGTGCTGAAGATCGGTGGACCCGACAAGGCGACGCGCATCCACTTCCCGCCAGGCATGGCCAGGCAGGCGCTGGAAAAGACCGGCTACATGAAGACGTTTCCGCAGCTGGCCGGCTGCGTGCACTCGTTCATGGGCGACGAGCGCGACCATGCGCGCCTTCTGGGAATGATGGAGAAGGGCGAGGACTGGACGACCATGCAGGAAGCGACCGAGGTCGCGATGACGCCTGCGGCCTGCTATCCGCTCTACCCGACGGTCGCCAAGCAGGGCCCGGTGCCGGAGGAAGGCCTGCTCTACGAGCTTTCGTCCTATTGCTTCCGTCACGAACCGTCCAAGGATCCGGCGCGCATGCAGCTTTTCAGGCAGCGCGAATATATCCGCATCGGCTCGCCGGACCACGTGCAGGCGTTCCAGAAAAGCTGGATGGAGCGCGGACAGCAGATCATCGAGTCGCTCGGCCTGCCCTGCGACATCGACGTGGCCAACGATCCGTTCTTCGGCCGGGCCGGCAAGATGATGGCGAGCAGCCAGCGCGAGCAGACGCTGAAGTTCGAGCTGCTGGTGCCGGTGACGAGCATCGAGAAGCCGACCGCCTGCCTGTCGTTCAACAATCACCAGGACCATTTCGGCCACAGCTGGGACATCCGCTTCGCCGACGGCACGATCTGCCATTCCGGCTGCGTCGGCTTCGGCCTGGAGCGCATCGCGCTGGCGCTCTTCCGCCATCATGGTCCAGACGTCGCGGCGTGGCCGGCGCAGGTTCGCGAAGTGCTCTGGGAGGCGTGATCATGCAGCGGGTGATCCCCGGCGCCGATCCCGCCACCTACCATTCGAGCTGGCTTCACGATGGGGAGCGACGGTGGCCGGAAACGAACTGCTACGTCGATCTGCTGATCGAGGTGCTGAACGCGACCGGGCACGATCCCGCCGCGGCACTCGGCTTCACGGTGGCCCAGGACTTCGAGGGCGACCACTTCACCTTCTTCAAGTTTCCGACGGCCGATCTGCAGCGCCTCTACGGGCTCGACATCGAGGAACTCGCCGTCTTCGACACGCTCGAAGCGCAGGCGCTGACGCAAATCGGCCGCGGGAGGCTGCCTCTCGTCGAGGTTGACGCATATTATCTGCCCGACACGCGCGGCGTCAGCTATCGCACGGCACACTCCAAATCGAGCATCGGCATCAATGCCCTGGATCCGGCGGCGCGGCGGATGGAATATTTCCACAACCGCGGCCTGTTCTCGCTCGACGGTGAGGACTACGACGCACTGTTTCCGAGTGAGCCACAAAAGGCCGGGCTGCCGCTGTTTCCATACTCGGAATTCGTGAAGTTCAACCGCAGCGCCGCCTCCACCGACCTCGTTCGCACCGCTCGCGAGCTGCTTGTCCAGCACCTGGCGCGGCGGCCGGAGCGCAACCCGATCAGGGCCTATGCCGACGTCTTCGCCGGGCATGCGGCGGCACTGACGGAGCGTTCTCCGGACTATTTCCATATCTACGCCTTCAACACGCTGCGACAGACCGGCGCCAATTTCGAGCTGCTGGCGAGCCACCTGGAATGGTTCGGCAGCAAGGGCTTCGGCGGGCTGGAACGCGCGGTTGCTTCGGCCAACGAAATTGCCGAAAGCGCCAAGACGATGCAGTTCAAGCTGGCCCGCGCCATGGCACGCCGCAAGTTCGAGGGGCTGGCCGAGATGCTGACGCCGATGGCGGACGCCTACGACGTGGTCATGGCCGTTCTCGACGCGCGCATGATGCGCGGCACGGCATCGGAGGCGGCGTAGGGACGCGGCGTTCCGCCCCGCCGAAACACCGCCATGAACATCGCCTCACCGATCGCGGAACAGTCTGACCGGCTGGAGAGCGGATGGCAGATCGCCGTCACGCCCGCCGGAGCCTGGACCGGTCCCGAGGCGATGGGCGCCACCGCCCGCTGGGTCGACGCGCCCTGCCCCGGCACCGCGGCGGCGGCGCTCGAAGCGCACGGCCTGTGGGACCGCGCCAAGCCGACACCTCTGCACGACAAGGACGTCTGGTATCGTCTAAGGCTCGACGTCGCAGGTTCGGCGCGTCTCGTCTTCGAGGGCCTGGCGACGATCGCGGAAGTTTTCCTCGACGATCGGCTGATCCTGACATCCACGTCGATGTTCACGCCGCGCGAGGTCGATGTCTCCTTGGCAGGCGGCGAGATACTGACGATCGCGTTCCGCAGCCTCGACCACCATCTCGACGGGCTCAAGGGGCCGCGGGCGCGCTGGAAGCCGCGGATGATCGACGACCAGCGCCTGCGGCTGGTGCGCACGACGCTGATCGGCCACATGCCCGGCTGGTGCCCCGCCTTCGACGTCGTCGGTCCCTGGCGACCGGTTCGGCTGGTGCGCGAGATGCCGCGCATCGCCGATGCGCAGCTGCGGACCGCTCTCGACGGCACGACCGGCATCCTCGAGGCGACGCTGACCTTGTCCGCGCCGCTGGCCGCCGGCGAAAGCGCCACGCTGAACTGCGCCGGCGTGACCGTGCCGCTCGTGGCCGACGGCGAGAGGCTGACGGCGCGCCTGACGGTCCCCGAGGTTTCTGCGTGGTGGCCGCACAGCCACGGCAAGCCGGCGCTGCATACGGTTACCGCGACGATCGGTGGCGAACGGCAGCGGCTGGGACGCGTCGGCTTTCGTCGGCTGGAACTCGACCGGGGCGCGGATGGCCGAGATTTTCGCATGGTCGTCAATGGCGTGCCGGTGTTCTGCCGGGGCGCGGTTTGGACGCCGGCCGATCCAGTGGGCCTTTCCGGCGGACCGGGACATGCTTTCCAGTGCGCTCGATCAAGCGCGGGAAGCCGGCGTGAACATGCTGCGTGTTGCCGGCACGTTCGCCTACGAGGCCGATGCCTTCCACGCTCTGTGCGACGAACTCGGCATCCTGGTCTGGCAGGACCTGATGCTCGCCAATTTCGACTATCCCGCACGCGACGAGAGCCTGGTGCGCGGCGCTTGCTGACGAGGTTTCGGCATTGCTGAAGCGGTTGCGCAACTCGCCGTCGCTGGCCGTGCTGTGCGGCGGCAGCGAGATCGCGCAGCAGGCGGCGATGATGGGCCTGCCGGCGACAATGGACCCAACACCATGGTTCGACGCCATCGTGCGGCCGCTGGCCGAATCCGTTCGCCCCGACCTCGTGCTCGTGCCGTCCTCGCCCTGCGGCGGCAGCCTGCCGTTCACTGCCGACGGCGGACCGACCCACTACTACGGCGTCGGCGCCTATTGCCGGCCGCTGGAGGATGCGCGGCGCGCCGAGGTGCGCTTCGCCAGCGAGTGCCTCGCCTTCGCAAACATTCCCGACAGGGAGACCTTGGACGCCCACTTCCCGGTCTCTCCCGTCCACGATCCACGCTGGAAGGCGGCGACCCCGCGCGATGCCGGCGCCTCGTGGGATTTCGAGGATGTGCGAGATCACTACCTGGAGAGCGTTTTCGGCGTCGATGCGCGGCGGCTGAGGATTGACGACGGCGCGCGCTACCTCGAGCTGTCGCGAGCCGTCACGGCAGAAGTGGTGGAACGCACGATCGACGAATGGCGGCGTCCGGCCTCGCCCACCGCCGGTGCGCTTGATGCTGTTCTGGAAGGATCTGCAGGTCGGCGCCGGCTGGGGCGCGGTCGACGCGACCGGGCGCCCGAAATCCGTCTGGCATGCGATGAAGCGTGCCTTCGCCCCGTTGCGGCTGATACTCAGTGACGAAGGCGTCAACGGGCTGCAACTGCACCTCGTCAACGACACGCCTACACCACTCAAGGGCACGCTGAAGCTCACCTGTCTTCGCGACGGTTCATTGCCGGTGCTGGCGGTGCAGAAGTCCGTATCGGTCGCCGCGCACGGTGCCGTATCCATGTCTGCTTTCGAGCTGATCGGCGCATTCTTCGACATCAATCACGCATACCGGTTCGGACCGGCCGCGCACGAGGTCACCGTCGCGCGCTTCGAGGACGAGGCCGGCGCCGTTCTTGCCGAGGCCTTCCACGTGCTGCCGGGGGCGATGACGGCACGCCACGATCTCGGGCTTTTGGCCCGAGTCGAGGGCGAAGCCGGCGACTGGCGCCTGGTGCTGTCGTGCCGTCGCGCCGCCTACTACGTGCATGTCTCGGATCCGGCGTACCGGGCGGACGATGATCATTTCCATCTCATGCCCGGCGCTGAGAAGATCGTGCGGCTCGTCGGACCTGCGCACGCGTGCCCCCCGGCGGGTCTCGTCACGGCGCTCAACGGCAACCGCGAAGCTAGCTTCGAAGCTGAAGCCGCCGCGGACCGTCCCGTCATTGTGATGGGGCAGTCGTGAGGCCCCTCGTATTCAATGGCACCGTCGGATGGCTGCATCCCGCAGCCGGCGGTCGCGGCGTGGTGATCGCCGGTGCGCAAGGCTTCGACGATCTTTGCAGCCGACGCTTCCTGGCACTGATGGCGCGCCGGCTGGCGGAGCGCGGAATGCCCGTGCTGCAATTCGACTACCCGGGCTGCGCGGATGCCGCCGGTGATCACACGGCGCCGGGCCAGGTCCCGTCATGGATCGAGAGCATCGGCGTTGCGATCGACGAGCTGGAACGGCTGAGCGGCGTCTCGGACGTGGTCGTGGTCGGCTTCCGTCTCGGCGCGCTTCTGGCACCTGAAGCAATCAGCGAACGCGACGACGTTGCGGCACTGGCGCTTCTGGCTCCGCCGCCATCCGGCAAGGCCTATGTGCGCGAATTGACGGGGCTGGCCCGCATGATCGACGGCGCGCTGCCGCCGTTCGCCGATTCCGACGAACAGCCGTTCGACGGGATCGAGGCAGCGGGGTTCCGGATGACGACCGAAACGGTCGAGGCCCTCCGCGCGCTCGAATGGCAGGGCACCGTCCGGAGGCTGCATGGCCTCGATGCGTTGCTCATGCCGGCGTCGGTCACGTCCGGGATAACCGAGATCGCCGACAGCCTCGGTGCCGCTGGAAGCCAGGCCACCGTGGCGCCGTTCGACGGCTACAACCTGCTGATGTGCAGCCCGACGGCAAACGAGATTCCGTGGAATACGCTGGATCGCGCGGTCGACTGGATCGCCGGGCATGCGCACCCCGCCGCCGCGGCGGAACTCATGCCTGCCACTGCGGGTCCGCTCGAAGGAGAAGGCTACCGCGAGTGGCCGGTGGTGATTGGACCCTCCCCCGAAATGTGCGGCGTGCTCTGTACCCCGGCGCAGGGAAAAGCGGGGGGCGAAGTTACCCTCATCCTCAACGCCGGCGCGGTGCCACATATCGGCTGGGCCCGCGGAGCCGTCGATATGGCGCGCGCGCTCGCTCGCGACGGCGTCGCTTCCCTGCGGCTCGACCTGCCCGGGCTGGGCCAGAGCGAAGATGCGCCGGGGAAGCGCCTCTTCCTCTACGATTCGCGCACGCCGGATGACGTGACGCGGGCGATCGACTGGCTGCAGGAAGCCGGTTTCACGAGCGTGTGCGCGGCCGGCATCTGTGCCGGTGCCTACCAGGCCTTCCACACGGCGCGACACGACACGCGCATCGACAGGCTGGTGATGGTGAACCCGCTTTGCTTCTCCTGGAACAGCTCCTACGCGCTGGACATGGGTGTTTCCAAGGCCGTCGAGAACGCGAGGGCGCTGCGCGGCAAGGGACCCGCTTCCGCCCAGGCGGGAGAGGGGACGCCCGGCACCGAGAAACGCGCAAACGCATTGCGCGGGTTCGTAGCCAAGCGCGGCAAGCGAATAGCTCGCAGGACACTGGAACTGGCGAAATCCGCGCTCTCCGGCCTTTCGCCGGCGCGGCTATTCGCCAGGGGACCCGTTGAGCGGTGGATGTCGGACATCACCGGCCGCGGCGCGAAAGTGCTGGTGGTCAGTTGTGACGGCGACCTCAGCATCGAGGAAATCGCGCGGCATTTCGGCCCCGACGGAGAACGCCTGAGGCGCATGGACGGCGTGACCATGGAACGCCTGCCAGCGGCCGACCACACGCTTACGCCGGCGCACTCGCGAACCATGCTTACAGCACAGGTGCGAAGCCTGTTGCGGAGCGGGAGCGACCATCCCGACCAGCTACGGTCGGAAGCTGGCAATCGCGATGCCGCGATACGCAAGACCCGTTAAGGCCACGTCTACGCGCGCACGCTCCACCTGGCCGGATTGGGCGCAAGAACGGACAAGGGGAACCTGATCCGGCACACCAGTCCTTCAGGGCGAAAGTCCATCTCCACGTCCGCTTCGAAGTCCTTGGTGAAGGTCTGGCTGATCAGCGTCGATCCAAAACCCTGCCTTTCCGGCTTGGACACCGGCGGACCGCCCTTCTCTTCCCAGGCAAGCGCCACCAGGTCCTCGTCGACCTCCCACCCGAGCCCGATCGTTCCCGCGCCCGTCGACAGCGCGCCGTATTTGAGGGCGTTGGTGTAGAGCTCGTTCAGCGCCAGCGCGGCAGAAACCGCCTGCTTCGGCGTCAGCATGATCGGCGGCCCGGAGATCGCGATCCGGCTGGAATCGTCGCCGTTTTGAATGAGCGTCTGGCGCGCGACGTCTGCCAGCGGGGCTTCCGTCCAATTTCCGCTGGCAATCAGGTCGTGAGCCCTGGCGAGCGCCGCCAACCTGTCACGGAAAGACTTGAAACGGGCATCATGCTCGAGGCCGGAAAGGCTCAGGCGCGCCAGCGACTGAACAACCGCAAGCGTGTTCTTCACCCTGTGATTGAGCTCGTGGATCAGAAGCTTGCGATGCTCCTCCGCTTCCTTTCGCTCGGTGATGTCGACGTTTACGCCGGTCATGCCTTCGAACGTGCCCCGGCCGGAGAAGCGCGGTCGTGCGTGCGTCATCAGCACGCGGTAGGCGCCGTCGTTTCGCAGGTAGCGCCCTTCCACGTGGACCTCGCGGCGCTCGGCCATGGCATCTCCCATCGCCTTGCCGATGCGCTGCGCGTCGTCGGGATGCATCGTGGACGACCAGTCGAAATCCGGAACCTGTTCCTCGGCCACGTTCCAGAATTCGCGCAGCATCGCGTTCAGGTGCAGGCAGTGCCCGGTGCGATCGCTCATCCAGATCATCACCGGCGCCTGCTCGGACATCTCCCTAAATCGTTGTTCCGACTGCCGCAGGTCCTCTTCGGCCGCGCGCCGCGCCGCCTCGGACCTGAACCGCTCCAAGCTGAAGCCGACCTGTCGGGCGATCGCAGTCGCGACCTCCCTTTCGCCGGGCGAGAAGGCGTGACGATCGGCGTGATAGGTCATGAACTTGCCGATCGTGGCACCCTGCGAAACCAGCGGTATGAAGCCCAGCGCCTTGATGCCGTGCTCGGCGAGAATGTCCTTCAGCCATCGAGGCTCGTCGGTTTCGGCAATGTCCTCGACGAAGATGGGTTCGGGATCGGGTTGGCCGCACGTCCATGGGGAATGCCCGTCAACCGCTCGTCGATACGCCTCGGGCAGACCGCGCCAGGCGACGAAACGCATGACTTCATCTTCATCGAAAAGCAGAATGGACGCACGGTCGCAGCCAAGCACGCTTTCGATCGCGTCGAGCGCCGCCTCGTAGACGTTGTCGATGTCGCGGGCGCGGTAAAGGCGGTCCGTGAGACGGTAGAGGACCGCGAGTTCGTTGGATCGGTCGGGCTGGATACCCC
>CAWFKS010000014.1:0-121309 GCA_963816435.1 uncultured Alphaproteobacteria bacterium | reverse complement strand
CTGGGCCAGTCCCCAGCCGTTGGAAACGATCCAGGCGCCGACATCCTGCTGCCCGAGCAGGCAGTCGGCCGAGGCCTTCTTCACGGAGATGTCCTCGGGCAAGGCGCAGTCGAGCGCTCGCCCGCGCAGGAAGTTGCGGAATTCGGTGCGTGCTCTCGCACCGCACGGCCACTCGCGGCCGTTTTCGTCGCTACATGTCTGCTCGGGTTCGACCACGTTCACGCCGGCGATCGTGACCTCCATGCCCTGACCGAGCACGCGGCCTGCCGCGGTGGCGATCGGACGGTAGATCAGCGTGCGAGGGTCGCGTTTTTCCACGACGGGCGCGGCCGCGTCGCTGAGTGGCTGACGCGGCGCTATGCGCTGAAGCTGCGATGCGTCGAGATCCGGTATGGCCACGATCTCCGGCGCGACGGTTCGCACCGGCCCGGCGTGCTTTTCCTGCCAAGGCAGCGGCTTGCCGAGCGTCAGCAGGTTGCCGGAGGAAGCAGCTTCTGCCTGCGTCGGCGGCGCCTCGTCGGAAACATCGGAAAGCAATCGGGTCCGCGCACCAAGCAGGGTCGCGGAAACCGCCAGGATTCCGATGATCAGCGCGATCGGGACGAGCGGCTTCACCGCCATTTCCGACTACTGGCTCGCCCAGACGATGCGGGCGATCCACTCGATCTCTGCGGGCGCCAGGCTGCGCACCGGATGGTCGGGATTGAGCGACATCAGCTCGATCGCCTTCGAGGTCCGCTTCGACAGTATCTTGGCCATGACCTCGCCGGTCGACGTCCTGACCACCACGCGGTCGCCGCGCCTGATCGACGAGGTCGGCTCGACGATAAGCACGTCGCCGTCGCGGTAGAGCGGCAGCATGGATTCGCCCTGCACCTGCAGCGCATAGGCGCCCTCGCCGACGCTGGCGGGAAGCTCGACGAGTTCCCAGCCCTGCCCGACCGGAAAGCCCGCGTCGTCGAAATAGCCTCCGGCGCCCGCCTGCGCGAAGCCGATCAGCGGTACCGCGCCCGTGCCTCCGGCGACCGGGCCCGGCGGCACCCCCTGGATGAGCGCGAACAGATCGTCGAGGCTGGCGCCGGTCGCCTCCATCACCTTGGCGAGCGATTCAGTCGAGGGCCAGCGAGGGCGGCCGTCGGCCGACAGCCGCTTCGACTTGTTGAAGGCGGTCGAATCCAGCCCCGCCCTTCTGGCGAGACCGGATGCCGACAGCGAATAGCGCGCGGCAAGCGCGTCGATGGCGGCCCAGACCTGTGCGTGCGATAGCACGGCGACGACTTCCTCTTTCAAGAGGGCGGCAGGAAAAAATACCTCTCTTTCCCTATTTAGACATCGTCTTGCACGCTGTCCATACTCCGGCGGCTTGGATTTTCCGGCCAAACGTTTGGCCGCGAGCGAGCCCTCCAATTCGACCTGACTGGCCCGGCGGCGGGTTGCCGCAGGCCCAACGTCAAATGTTACTGGCCGGTGGACTCTTGGACTTGCTGGAGTAATCTCCACGCGTAACGCGTGCGTTACGTGGCGCTACGAGGCGAGGCGGCCAACGCTTCCCGCATACGGAGGAGATTCCATGTCAGAAGTTTCGATGGTCGTGAACGGCCGCAAGGTTTCGGGCCAGGTAGAAGACCGCACGCTGCTGGTCCACTTCCTGCGCGAGAATCTCGGCCTCACCGGCACCCATGTCGGGTGCGACACCTCGCAATGCGGCGCCTGCGTCGTCCACGTCGACGGCAAGGCCGTGAAGTCGTGCTCGATGCTGGCCGCGCAGGCCAGCGGCTCCGAGGTTGTCACCATCGAAGGCCTCGCGGCGGGCAGCGACCTGCATCCGGTGCAGGCCGCCTTCAAGCAGCATCATGGCCTCCAGTGCGGCTTCTGCACGCCGGGCATGATCATGGCCGCCGTGGACATGATCAACCGTCACCCCGAAGGGCTGGACGAGCCGACCGTGCGCCAGGAACTGGAAGGCAACATCTGCCGCTGCACCGGCTACCACAACATCGTCAAGGCGATCCTGGCGGCATCCGAGGAAATGTCAGGCAAGGCGAGGCAGGCGGCGTAGACAAGGGAGGTTGTCCACGTCGCCCGGCGGCCGGAGCTGAAATCCGGGCCGCCGCGTCACTGCCAGCTCATTCGGGAGGAGGTTCTGAAATGGGTATCGAAGGTATCGGCGCACGCGTTGCGCGCAAGGAAGACAACAGGTTCATCACCGGCTCGGGCCGCTATGTCGACGACATGGTGGTGCCCGGCATGAAGCATGCGGCGTTCGTGAGAAGCCCCTATGCGCACGCCAAGATCACCAACATCGACGTTTCGGCCGCGAGGGACATGCCCGGCGTCATCGACGTGTTGACCGGCAGTCAGCTCAAGGCCGACGGCATCGGCAACCTGATCTGCGGATGGATGATCCACTCCAAGGACGGGACCCCGATGAAGATGGGCGCGTGGGAACCGCTGGCCTCGTCGGTGGTGCGCCATGTCGGCGATCCGGTCGCCATCGTCGTTGCCGACACCAAGGGCCAGGCGCGAGACGCGGCGGAAAAAGTCGACGTCACCTTCGAAGAACTGCCGGCGGTCGTCTCGCCCGTCGAGGCGATGAAGTCCGGCGCCCCCCAGCTCCATCCCGAGGCGGAAAACAACCTCATCTACGACTGGGAGATCGGCGAGGAAGCCGCCGTCGACAAGGCGATCGCGGCTGCCGCGCACATCACCGAACTCGACATCATCAACAACCGGCTGTCGCCCAACGCCATCGAGCCGCGCGCTGCACTCGGGCACTACGACAAGGCCGAGGACCACTACACCTGCTGGACCACGTCGCAAAATCCGCATGTCGCCCGACTGGTCATGAGCGCGTTCATCAACGTCGCGCCGGAGAACAAGCTCCGCGTGATCGCGCCGGACGTCGGCGGCGGCTTCGGCTCCAAGATCTTCATCTACCCGAGGAGGTCGTGTGCCTCTGGGCGTCCAAGAAGACCAACGTGCCGGTCAAGTGGGTGGCCGACCGAACCGAGAGCTTCCTCACCGACGCGCACGGGCGCGACCACGTCAGCAAGGTGAAGATGGCATTCGACGAGAACCACCGGATCACCGGGCTGAAGGTCGACACGATCGCCAATTTCGGCGCCTACATGAGCCTGTTCTCCTCGTCGGTGCCGACCTACCTCTACGCCCTGCTCCTGTCGGGGCAGTACGACATCCCGGCGATCCACTGCAACGTGCGCGCGGTCTACACCAACACCGTGCCGGTGGACGCGCTGCGCGGAGCCGGCCGGCCTGAGGCGACCTTCGTCATGGAGCGCTGCCTGGAGGTGGCGGCACGCGAACTCGGCCTCGACCCCGCCGAGCTGCGCCGCATCAACTTCGTGCGCGAGTTCCCGCACCAGACGCCGGTGATCGTCGCCTACGACACCGGCGACTACGAGGCCTCTCTCAGCGCGGCCATGGAGGCCTCCGACTGGGCAGGCTTCGCCAAGCGTCGCGACGAGGCCAAGGCGCGCGGCAAGCTGCGCGGCATCGGCATGAGCTGCTATATCGAGGCTTGCGGGCTCGCACCGTCGGCCGCGGTCGGCAGTCTCGGCGCAGGCGTGGGCCTGTGGGAATCTGCCGAAGTGCGCGTCAACGCCGTGGGCACCATCGAGGTACTGACCGGTTCGCACAGCCACGGCCAGGGCCACGAAACGACGTTCTCCCAGCTGGTGGCGGACCGTTTCGGGGTGCCGCTGGACTCGATCTCGATCGTTCACGGCGACACCGACAAGGTGCAGATGGGCATGGGCACTTACGGCTCGCGCTCCGGCGCGGTCGGCATGTCGGCCATCGTCAAGGCGCTCGACAAGGTCGAGGCGAAGGCCAAGAAGATCGCCGCCCACGTGCTTGAAGCCGACGAAGGCGACATCGTCATCGAGGACGGCGCGCTGAAAGTCGCCGGCACCGACAAGTCGCTGCCGTGGGCCCAGGTGGCGCTCGGCGCATACACCGCGCACAATCTGCCGGCGGGCATGGAGCCGGGCCTGAAGGAAACCGCCTTCTACGACCCGACCAACTTCACCTTCCCGGCCGGCTGCTACATCTGCGAGGTCGAGATCGATCCCGAAACCGGGCTCACGGAGGTGGTGCAGTTCGTCGCGGCCGACGATTTCGGCGTCCTCATCAACCCGACGATCGTCGAAGGCCAGGTGCATGGCGGCATCACCCACGGCATCGGCCAAGCGCTGCTCGAGGCGGTTCAGTACGACGAGTCGGGGCAGCTCGTGACGGCCAGCTTCATGGACTACACGATGCCGCGGGCAAGCGACGTGCCTTCCTACAACATCTCGCACCAGAGCACGCCGTGTCCCGGCAATCCGCTCGGCATCAAGGGCTGCGGCGAGGCCGGCGCGATCGGCTCGCCGCCCGCGGTCATCAACGCCATCACCAACGCGCTCGGGCACGAGAACATCACAATGCCCGCGACGCCGCAGAAGGTGTGGATGGCGCTGCAGGCCGCAACGAAACACTGAACGAAGCGACTTCCCAGCGAAGGGAGACAGGAATGTACCAGACCAACTATCACAGGGCCTCGTCGATCGACGACGCGGTCAAGATGCTGAAGGATGCCGAGGACGGCCGCTTCGTTTCCGGCGGCATGACGCTGATCCCGGCGATGAAGACGCGGCTTTCGGCGCCCTCCGATCTCGTCGACCTGCGTCACATCGATGCGCTGAAAGGCATCAGCGTGTCGGGCAAGGAGGTCAGGATCGGCGCGGGCACCACCCATGCCGAGATCGCCGCCAGCAAGGAAATCGCCGCAGTCTGCCCGGCGCTCGCCTACATGGCGTCCCATATCGGCGACCCGCACGTGCGCCACATGGGCACGATCGGCGGATCGGTCGCCAACAACGATCCGGCCGCCGACTACCCGGCGGCGATGGTGGCGCTCGGCGCGACCATCGTCACCAACACGCGCGAACTGCCGGCCGAGGAGTTCTTCACCGGGCTGTTCGAAACCGCGCTGGACGAGGGCGAAATGGTGACGGCGGTTTCGTTCACCGCGCCCGACAAGTCGGGCTACGAGAAGTTCCGCAATCCGGCCTCGCGCTACGCCATCACCGGCGTGTTCGTGGCCAAGCGCGGCAACGAGGTGCGGGCCGCCGTGACCGGCGCTGGCGAGGAAGGCGTGTTCCGATCGAGCGAAATCGAGAACGCGCTTTCAAAGAGTTTCGAGGCCTCGGCGCTGGACGGCATGACCGTGCCGTCCGATGCGCTGATGAGCGACATCCATGCCTCGGCCGAGTACCGCGCCAACCTCGTGGTCGTGATGGCCAAGCGCGCCGTGGCAGCCGCGAACGGCTGATCGCGCCGCGCCACTACTTGCCGAGCGAAGGGCCCGAAAGGGCCCTTTTCTCTTGGCTACGGCACGGATGCTGGCCCCTTCGCAGAAGTCCGCCACTGTTCACTTGCCGTGGCACAGGAAAAAATTGTGACTTCCGGCAAAGGTTCAACTTTTTTGAATTGCGACAATTTGACATGGGCCTAGCCTTCCTCCGCCAACAAGAAATACCGTGGAGGAAACATGAGCATCACGGAGGAGAGGGCCGGCAGCTGGCTTGACCGTTCGCATACGGTAGCCGAGCCGGGATTCAACCGGTGGATGGTGCCGCCTGCGGCACTTTGCATTCACCTTTGCATCGGCCAGGTCTACGCGTTCAGCGTGTTCAACCTGCCGATGACCAAGCTTATCGGAATCACCGAGTCGGCTCCGGCCGACTGGAAGCTGACCGGCCTCGGCTGGATCTTCTCGATCGCCATCCTGGTACTCGGCATCGCCGCGGCGTTCGGCGGCGGCTGGCTCGACAGGGTCGGTCCGAGAAAGGCCATGGCGTTTGCGGCCTGCTGCTTCGGCGGCGGTTTCATCGTGGCGGCACTCGGGATCTACCTGCACCAGTTGTGGATCGTCTATCTGGGCTACGGCGTGCTCGGTGGCATCGGGCTGGGGCTCGGCTACATTTCGCCGGTGAAGACGCTGATCACCTGGTTTCCGGACCGGCCGGGAATGGCCACCGGCATGGCGATCATGGGCTTCGGGGGCGGCGCCTTCATCGCCTCGCCACTGTCGGTCTACCTGATGAAGCTGTTCACGACCGAGAACCATATCGGGGTCGCCGAAACCTTCATCGTTCTCGGTGTCGTCTACTTCATCTTCATGATGATCGGGGCGACGATCGTTCGGGTGCCGCGCGAGGGATGGAAGCCGGCAGGCTGGACCCCGCCGGTCAAGCAGAGCGCAATGGTCAGCGCCAACGAGGTGCATCTGCAGGACTCGCTCAAGACGCCGCAGTTCTGGCTTCTGTGGGGCGTGCTTTGCCTGAACGTGACCGCCGGCATCGGCGTGCTCGGCCAGGCCTCGGCGATGAGCCAGGAAATGTTCCCCGGCCGCATCACGCCCGCAGCGGCCGCGGGCTTCGTCGGACTGCTGTCGATCTTCAACATGCTCGGCCGCTTCTTCTGGGCCTCGACGTCGGACTATATCGGCCGAAAGACCACCTACGCGGTGTTCTTCCTGCTCGGCATCGTGCTCTACGCGGCGGTGCCGTGGACGGGCCAGACCGGCAGCGTGTTCCTGTTTGTCGTGTTCTACGGGGTCATCCTGTCGATGTACGGCGGCGGGTTCTCCACCATCCCGGCCTATCTGCGCGACGTCTTCGGCGTGCGCTATGTCGGCGCCATCCACGGGCGGTTGCTGACGGCGTGGTCGGCGGCCGGCGTGCTCGGTCCGGTGCTGGTCAACTACATCCGCCAGTACCAGATCGACAGCGGCGTGCCGAAAGCCGACGCCTACACGGTCACCATGTACATCATGGCCGGCCTGCTTGCGGTCGGGTTCATACTCAACCTGATGATGCGCCCGGTCCACGAGCGCTATCACATCAAACCGCAGACAGCCGCCGCATAGGGAGGAACGGAAATGACGGACAATTTCTCGAACGCCTCCGGCGAAGGAACGAGCAGCGGGAAGCTGATCGGCGCGTGGCTTCTTGGTCGGAATACCGCTCCTGTGGGGGCTGTGGATGACCATCGGCAACGCGATGGCGCTCTTCAACTAGTCGGCGGACCTGACACGAAGACACCGGGAGGGGCGCTTCGGCGCCCCTTTCCATGCCGGCCGGCAGCACACCGCCAATGCTTCGGACCGGTTTCCTCGCCGCCATCTTCGCCCTAGAATTGGGGCGAACTCCGGCAACTGCGCCGCCGGCACCATTCGCGAACGGGAGCCGATCCCCGCATGAGCGACGATCCGAACACCGTCACCAAACGCCGCACCAAGGTCAAGCCGAAGGTAGAGCGCCCGAAGCTGCACAAGGTGATCCTCGTCAACGACGACTTCACCCCGCGCGAGTTCGTGGTCAGCGTGCTGAAGGGCGAGTTCAAGCTGACCGAGGACCAGGCCTACCGGGTGATGATCACCGCCCACCAGAAGGGCGTGTGCGTGGTCGCCGTCTATCCCAAGGACGTCGCCGAGACCAAGGCGACGCGGGCGACCGACGCCGGCCGGTCGATGGGGTTCCCGCTGCTGTTCACCACCGAGCCGGAAGAGTAGCGCCGCTACTCCTCGAGCGCCTCGACGAGACGGGCCGCGCCGTCGCGGAACGGGTCGACCGTCGGCAGGCCCATGCGCTCCTCGATGTCGGCGAGGCATTTCTTGGCCTCTTCCACCGAAAGGGCGGCAGTGTTGACCGAAATGCCGGTCACCCTGACGGCCGGATTGACGATGCGGGCGGTCTCGAGCGCCAGGTCGCGCAACTGTTCCAGCGACGGCAGGCGGTAATGCGGCAGGCCGCGCATGTGCTGGCGCGTCGGCTCGTGGCACAGCACCAGCGTGTCCGGCTGGCCACCGTGGACGAGCGCCATGGTCACGCCCGAATAGGAGGGATGGAAGAGGCTCCCCTGCCCCTCGATCAGGTCCCAGTGGTCGGGCTCGTTGTCCGGCGTCAGCCATTCGATCGCACCTGCCATGAAATCGGCCACCACGGCATCCAGCGGCACGCCCGAGCCGGTGATCAGGATGCCGGTCTGGCCGGTGGCGCGGAACGTCGCCTTCATGCCGCGCGCGGCCATCTCGCGCTCCATGGCGAGCGCGGTGTACATCTTGCCGACCGAGCAGTCGGTGCCGACGGCGAGGCAGCGCTTGCCGATGCGCCGGCGCCCGTCGGCGATCGGATAATGCGCCTGCGGCACCCGCACGTCGAACAGGCTGGTGCCGGCCTTTTCGGCGGCCGCCACGAGTTCCGGAATGGCGGTCAGGTGGTTGTGCAGACCCGAGGCGATGTCCATGCCTGCCCGGCAGGCCTCCGTCAGCGTGGCGATCCACGTGTCGGAAATGATGCCGCCACGGTTGGCCGCGCCCACCACCAGCGTCTTCGCGCCGGCCGCGCGCGCCTCGGCGATCGCCATGTCGGGAAGCTTCAGGTCGGCCTTGCAACCGTCGAGCCGCAGCTGGCCGAGCGCGAACTCGGGCCGCCAGTCCTTGATGCCCTGCGCGACCTTGGCCGCGAGCTGGTCGGGCGCGTCGCCGAGAAAGAGCAGGTAGGGTGTCTTGAGCATCGTCCGTCGCTTTCGGCTGGGTTCCGGGTCGCCTGAAATAGGGCGGCGGCCGGCATTCGTGTCAAGGCGTGGCGGGGGGATTTGCCTCGCCTGCGAGTGGAGGGAGAGGCGCGCATCGGATCGGGGTGGGTTTGTCCGCGCCCTAACCTCACCCCTTGTGGGAGCGCCCGCCACGTCTCCGCGTCCTCGGGCAGCCGGCGCCTCCCTCCCCCTCGAGGGGAGGGGCGATCCGCGTGAGCGGATCGGGGTGGGGTCGCACAAGGAAGGGCGCTGCGCAGCCTGCTGATTGCCGCTGCAGATCCCTGCGTCGAGCACGGCCGAGGCTACCCCACCCGTCCCGTCGCTGCGCTCCGGTCCACCCTCCCCTCGAGGGGGAGGGAGTTCGCCGGCACCGCCGTCCGCCCAAACACCTTCATCGCCACGCCCGGTTGTTTCTTTCGCTCACGCGCCGTTTCGCGCCTGACGGCGCTGGCGCTCCGCGAGGGCCTCGCATCGGCTCGGGCGGCCAGTTGGCCTTGCGGGCTTCGCCCGGCCTTGGCACATACGTCTTCATCGCCACGCCCGGCACGCAGCCGTCTGGCCATTGTCAAAGAACACACTCCCGGTCGCCGGAAGTGGGAAGACGGGCGGCCGTTCGGACGCTCATCAAGGGTAGTAACGTTGCGACCTCGCGGCCGCCCGTCCGGCGATTTTTGCGGTCACCGCCCGTTCCGCTTCAAGCACCCGGCTTCAGGAGGTTTTCCGCGACAAGCGACATTCGCGTCGCTGCCCGCCTCTTCCTCCAGCGGCGACGGCTCATCACCGCCGCCTCGCCGGGTGCCCTTAAGCGCTCGTCCAGCGCACAGGGGCCGGTAGTACCCCCAGGGGAACCCTTGGGCAGTGCCGCCCCGGACATCAGGCCACGTTAGCCGCGATCGGCGGAGGCGCCGGTCCCTCCCCACGCAATCACCGTCGCGACCGGTGTTCCCGCGGAAGGGACTGAGGGCGATGGTAAGGGAGGTGGAGAAGAGGGGGACAAATGAGGGAGTGGGGAATGGGGAGTAGTCAGTAGGAACAAGGGGTTGGCCGGATGCGGAGCCTGCGCGGCTGTCCACGCTTTGGGGGCTGGGCTCAAGCGCCGGGGTCTCTACCTCCCCTCGACGGGGAGGTCGCGGAGGATTGCCGAGCAATAGCGAGGCGGTCCAACGCGGGTGGGGTGGGAACGAAGGGCGCGCCCTTCAATTCCCCTCTCTTGTCTTTTCCAAGCATTTGCTCGGGGACAAGCCCACTCGCAAATGCAGGAAAAGACTTTCTCCCCCGCAAGGGGGGAGATAGCGCGCGGCAGCCGCCCCTCCCCTACGCCGCCAGGCGCGCCTTGGCTGCCTCGTATTCTCGCGCCAGCCGGTCGACCAGCTCGGCGGCGGGCACCACCTTGTCGACCGCGCCGATGCCCTGCCCGCAGCCCCAGATGTCGCGCCATGCCTTGGTGGTGTCGGAGGCGAAGCTCATCTTCGAGGGATCGGATTCCGGCAGATTGTCGGGATCCATCCCCTGGTTGCGGATGGAGCCCTTCAGATAGTTGCCGTGAACGCCGGTGAAGAGGTTGGAGTAGACGATGTCGGCGGCCTTCGAGTCCACGATCATCTGCTTGTATCCATCGTCGGCGCGGGCCTCGGCGGTGGCGATGAAGGGCGAGCCGACATAGGCGAGATCGGCACCCATCGCCTGCGCGGCGAGAACGGCGCCGCCATTGGCGATGGCGCCCGACAGAAGCAGCGGCCCGTCGAACCACTGCCTGATCTCCTGGATCAGCGCGAAGGGCGACAGCGTGCCGGCGTGGCCGCCGGCGCCGGTCGCCACGGCGATCAGCCCGTCGGCGCCCTTCTCGATCGCCTTGTGGGCGTGGCGGTCGTGAATGATGTCGTGCAGCACGATGCCGCCATAGGAATGGATCGCCTCGTAGACCTCGGGAACGGCTCCGAGCGAGGTGATGACGATCGGCACCTTGTGCTTCACGCACATGGCGACGTCGTGATCGAGACGGTCGTTGGACTTGTGGACGATCTGGTTGACCGCGAACGGCGCCGAGGGCCGCTCGGGATGGGCGGCGTCGTGGGCGGCGAGCGTCTCGGTGATCTCGGACAGCCAGTCGTCGAGCTGCGCGGCCGGACGCGCGTTGAGCGCCGGAAACGAACCGACGACGCCGGCCTTGCACTGCGCCAGCACCAGCGGCGGATGCGAGATGATGAACATCGGGGACGCGACGACCGGGATGCGCAGCCTGTTCTTCAGAATTTCGGGCAACGCCATGTCCGGCCTCCGCTTGTGTTTTGACGTTTTCGTAAACGTCATGGTTCAAGCAGATCGCGCCGCGCTCGGCAAGCGGCCGGCGAGCGACGTGCAAGGGGCCGCAAGCCGGAACGTCGACGCGTTCTCGCCGTTGGACAGAACGGGCGCCTTTGGCCACAACCCGTTGATTGCACGGGCGGCAGCGGCTAACCATGTGGCGAGCACCGTGCGCTCGGCAAGGGATTCGGCACGTGGACGCACTCGAAAAGGCGATCAGGGGCGCTTTCCAGCGCGGCGATCCCGAAGATCGCGCCTATCGCGAGAAGGTCTACCGCTCGGCCTTCGCGGCGCTCAACCGGGCGCTCGCCGCCAATCCTGACATTCCCGAAGAAGAGGTCGTCCGCCGCAAGGAAGGCTTCAAGAACCTCGTCCGCTCGATCGAGTCCGAGTTCATCCCAGCAAGAGCGGCGCCGGCCGAAACCCCGCCAGCGGACGACGAGCGTCCGGCGGCGGAAGAGCCGGCCGCCGAGGACGAAGAACTCTCCGCGCCCGAACCCGTGGTCGAACCCAAGCCTGCCGCGCCGCAGCCCGTCGCCCGCGAACCGATGGTGGAGCGGCCGCGGACCGAACCCCGGCCCACCGCCCCCTCCGATGCGGGTTCGCTCGGCGGCGCTGACCGGGCCCACTCGCTGGGTGGCGCCGACCGCGCCGAGTCTCTGGCCGGAACGGAAACCGTCGAGGCGCCGGTCGAGGAGGTTCGCCGACGCCGCCCCTGGGCGGCGATGTTCATCATCGTCACGCTGCTGACCGCGATCGCCATAGGCGGCTGGTGGGCCTTCGAGACCGGCCTGTTCACCACGCCCGGCGAGCGCCACCCGAGCCCGCCGCCGCAGACGGAGGATTTCACGCCCGACGAGGAGGGCGGGCCGGCGGCCGGGCCCGGCGAAGCGCAGCCGGCGGAATGGGTGACGGTGTTCTCGCCCGATGACCCGACCCAGGTGAACGCGCCTGCAGGTGCGACCGCCGAGATCATGGACGAGGAAGGCCAGAGCTTCCTGCGCATTCGCTCCGGACAGTCCGGCGCCGCCGTCGCCTTCGACGTCGGACAGGGCATTCTCGAGGAAATCGCCGGGCGCACGCGCCGTGTTCGACATCGTCGCGCGCGCAGAGGAAGGCAAGCCGACGCAGATGTCGGTGGCCTGCAATTTCGGGGAACTCGGCGATTGCGGGCGCAAGCGCTACGAGGTCGCCACGGCGCCGGGCGACTATCTGTTCGAGGTCGAACTGCCCGACGTGCAGCCGGGCGCCGGCGGCACGATCGCCATCAACACGGACGTCGGCGACACCGGCAAGGCGATCGACATCTTCGAGATCAAGGTCTCGCTGAAGCAGTAGTCACGAGGCGGCGGCCGCCTCGGCTTCCTCGGTGTCGATCAGCGCGAACAGCGTTTCGAGGCGATCGGCCTCGGCCGCCGGCTTGTCCCACCTCAGCCGCGAGATGCGGGGAAAGCGCATCGCCACGCCCGACTTGTGGCGCTTCGACCGGGCGAGCCCTTCGAAGGCGACCTCCAGCACGAGACCGTGGCCGGGTTCGGCGCGCACCGCGCGGACCGGGCCGAAGCGGTCGACGGTGTTGTCGCGCACATATTTGTCGATCTGTTTCAGCTCCTCGTCGGTGAAGCCGAAATAGGCCTTCCCGACCGGCACCAGTTCCGGGCTCTCCGGCGGGCCGGCCCAGACGCCGAACGTGTAGTCGGAATAGAAGCTCGAGCGCTTGCCGTGGCCGCGCTGGGCATACATCAGCACCGCGTCGACCGTGTGGGGATCGCGCTTCCACTTGAACCACGGGCCCTTCGGCCGCCCGGGCACGTAGGGCGCGTCGTGGCGCTTCAGCATGACGCCCTCGATCACCGGGTGCGGCGGGTTGCGGCGCTTTTCCTCCAGTTCGGACCAGTCGTCGAAGGAAATCATCGGCGACAGGTCGAAGCGATGCGGGTCGAGGCTCTTGGCGAATTCTTCGAGCCGCGCCCGTCGCTCGTCGAAGGGCAGCGGGCGCAGGTCTTCGCCGTCGAGCTGGAGCAGGTCGTAGCCGCGCACGAAGGCCGGGTAGTCAGTCAGCATCGACTTCGATACCGTCTTGCGGTTGAGGCGCTGCTGCAGGTCGTTGAACGTGCCGGTCGCCGTCGTCGGATCGCCGACCAGCAGTTCGCCGTCGATGACGGCGTCGAAATCCATCGCCTCGACGAGATCGGGAAAGGCGCCCGAGACGTCGTCGCCGGTGCGCGAATAAAGCCGCGCGACGTCGCCCTCGCGGGTCGCCTGGACGCGGATGCCGTCCCATTTCCACTCCGCCGCATAGTCGGCCGGATCGAGCTTTTCGAGATCGCTGTCGGCGACCGCGTTGGCGAGCATGACCGGCCGGAACGGCGCCAGCGCCGCGTTGGCGGGTTTTTCGGAGTGCCCTTCCAGCCAGGCGAAGAGCGGCCGGTAGGGCGGCTCCAGCCCGTGCCACAACTCCTCGATCTCGGCCGTGTCGACGTCGCCGAAGGCGGCCAGCGCCTGCTTGGCGAGTCGCGCCGACACGCCGATGCGCAACCCGCCGGTGACCAGCTTGATCAGCGCGAAGCGGGCCGGAACCTCCAGCCGGTCGAGAAGGCCGGACACGACCGAGGCGGCGTCGGACCGGCTGGTGCGCTGGAGGGTACTCGACCACCGCCGACAGCGGCATGTCCTCTTCCTCGACGCCCTCGGGCGGCCGCCAGACCAGCGACAGCGTCTCGGCGAGATCGCCGACATAGTCGTAGGAATAGGCGAACAGCACCGGGTCCATGCGCTCGGCGGCGAGCGCGCGCAGCACGCCGGGCTTGACGGTCGAAAACGACAGGCCGCCGGCGATCGCGGCCAGCGCGTAGCCGCGGTCGGGATCGGGCGTGGCGGCGAAATAGTCGGCGAGCAGCTTCAGCTTGGCGTTGCGCGAAGGCGTCAGCACCAGCCGGTCGAGGAGTTCGGCGAAGCGGTTCATCAGTCCCCCTCGTCCTCGTAGCCGACGAGGTGCAGCGGTTTCGCCGAGATGCCGTTGATCTCGCACCAGCGCACCAGCGCCTCCTCGCGGCCGTGGGTGACCCAGACCTCGCCGGCGCCGGTGTCGCGGATCGTGTCGGTCAATTCGTCCCAGTCGGCGTGGTCCGACACGATCAGCGGCAGCTCGACGCCGCGCTGCCTGGCGCGCTGGCGAATGCGCATCCAGCCGGAGGCGAAGGCGGAGACCGGATCGGCGAAGCGGCGCGCCCAGCGGTCGTTGAAGGCCGAGGGCGGGCCGACGACGATCTCGCCGGCGAAACTCTGCCGGTCGGCCTTGTCGATGGTGGCCGGCGCCAGCGGTCCGAGGTCGATGCCGCGCGCGGCGTAGTAGTCGCAGAGCTTTTCGAGCGCGCCGTGGATGTAGATCGTCCTGTCGTAGCCCGCCTGCCGCAGCAGCGCGATGATGCGCTGCGCCTTGCCGAGCGCGTAGGCGCCGACGAGATGGGTGCGCTCGGGGAACTGCGCCACCGACTTCAGCAGCCGCGCGATCTCTTCGGTGTCCGGCGGATGGCAGAACACCGGCAGGGCAAAGGTCGCCTCCGACACGAAGACGTCGCAGGCGACGGGCTCGAACGGCGTGCAGGTCGGGATCGGCCTGGCGCTTGTAGTCGCCCGACACGACGATGCGGGTGCCGTCCTTCTCCACCGCGATCTGCGCCGAGCCCAGCACGTGGCCGGCCGGGTGCCAGCCGACGGTGACGCCGCCGATTTCCAGCACCTCGCCATAGGCCGCCGCCTGGGTGGAGCCGGCGAAATCCTCGCCGTAGCGCAGGCGCATGATGTCGAGCGTCTCGGCCGTCGCCATGACGTGGCCGTGTCCGGACCGGGCATGGTCGGAATGGCCGTGGGTGATCAGCGCACGCTCCACCGGGCGCACGGGATCGATGTAGAAATCGCCGGGCGGGCAGTAGAGCCCCTGCGGCTTCGGGCAGAGCAGTTTCTCGGGCTTCATGCGCCCATAGATAGGCATTGCGGTCGCGCGAGGAAGCCTCTTGCAAATCGCCGGCCGCTCGATCACATAAGCGCCGCCCGCGCCCGCGGGTTATGGAACCCACGTCGCATGACGCCCGTCCAGTTCTCGTCCGGCGACCTCGTCGCCGACCGCCGCTTCGCCTTTGCCGAAATGCTCGCCGACAGCGGCGACCACCCAGCCGCCGCCGAATTGATGAAGGAAACGCTGGCGCTGACGCCGCGCTGGGCCGCCGGCTGGTTCCGGCTCGGCGAGATGCTGGAAGAAGCACACAACCCGACCGAGGCGGAGGCCGCCTGGCGCGAGGCGCTGCGGCTGGACCCTGCCGACCGGCATGGTGCGGCGCTGAAACTGGAACTCATGGGCGCGGCGGCGACCAACGGGCACGCCTCGGGCGGCTTCGTGGAGGCGCTGTTCGACCAGTATGCGCCCGAGTTCGACGCGGCGCTGGTCGAGCGGCTCTCCTACCGGGTGCCGGAACTGCTGGCCGAGGCACTGGCGCGCGGCGGGCACGGTCAGTTCGCGCACGCGCTCGACCTCGGCTGCGGCACCGGGCTGATGGGCGAGCGCCTGCGCGGCATGACGAGCTTCATGGAAGGCGTCGACATTTCGGGCGGCATGCTGAGGCGGGCCGAAGCCAAGCGCATCTACGACCGGCTGACCCGCGCCGACCTTCATCTGGCGGAGTTCGAACCGGGCCGCGCCGATCTGGTCACGGCGGCCGACGTGTTCATGTATGTCGGCGCGCTCGACGGCATTTTCGCCAATGTCGCCGCCGCGCTGGCGCCCGGCGGCAGGTTCGCGTTCTCGGTCGAAAGACATGCCGGGCCGGAGCCGATGGTGCTGCGTCCCTCGCGCCGCTACGCGCATTCGGAAGGAGCGATCCGGGCGCTGCTGGCCGCGCACGGCTTCGACGTCGCCGTGCTGGAAAGCGCGCCGATCCGCACGGATCGCGGCGAGCCGATCGAAGGCCTGATCGTCGTGGCACGGCGGGGCGACTTGTCGGTGAGCGTGGCTCCGGCTTACGGCACTGCGATGAGCGAACAACAGGAACCGCTCCCGGTCCAATGATCCCCGTCGCCTGATCCCGGTTTGTTCCAGTTTTCGCTTTGAGATCGGCGACCGTCGCGCTACGCCTTCGGCGTGACGAGACATTCCGACATTCAGGGCGCGGCGAGCGCCGTGCTGCCCGAGCCCTTCCTGCGCTGGTTCTCGACGCGCGGCTGGGCGCCACGCGCCCATCAGCTCGACCTCTTGTCGCGCACCCAGGCCGGCAAATCGGTGCTGCTTGATCGCGCCGACGGGCGCCGGCAAGACGCTGGCCGGTTTCCTGCCGGCGCTGACCGATCTCGCCAATCGCCCGAAGCGCCGGCCGGGCGAGCCGGCGCGCGGCGTCCACACGCTCTACATCTCGCCGCTCAAGGCGCTGGCCGTCGACATCGAGCGCAACCTGGCCAAGCCGGTCGCGGAGATGGGCCTGCCGATCACGCTGGAGACCCGCACCGGCGACACGCCGCAGCACAAGCGTGCGCGCCAGAAGCTGGCGCCGCCCGACATCCTGCTGACCACGCCGGAGCAGCTGGCGCTGCTGATCGCCTCGTCCGATGCGCGCCGCTTCTTCGAGGATCTGCGCTACGTCGTCCTCGACGAGCTGCACTCGCTGGTGATCTCGAAGCGCGGGCACCTGCTGTCGCTCGGGCTGGCGAGGTTGCAGAATTTAGTGCCGGGCCTGCGCACCGTGGGCCTGTCGGCGACGGTCGCCCAGCCGGACGAGCTGCGGCGCTGGCTGGTGCCGCAAGACGGCCAGACGGGTGCGATGGCCGACCTGATCACCGTCGCGGGGGGCGCGAAGCCGGAGATCACCATCCTGGAATCGAAGGAGCGCGTGCCGTGGGCGGGCCATTCGGCGCGCTACGCCATTCCCGAGGTCTACGAGGCGATCAAGGCGCACAAGACGACGCTGCTGTTCGTCAACACGCGCAGCCAGGCCGAGCTGCTGTTCCAGGAGCTGTGGCGCATCAACGACGACAATCTGCCGATCGCGCTGCACCACGGCTCGCTCGACGTCGGACGCAGGCGGCGCGTCGAAAAGGCCATGGAAGCCGGGTCGCTGCGGGCGATCGTGGCGACCTCGACGCTCGATCTCGGCATCGACTGGGGCGATGTCGACCTGGTCGTCCATGTCGGCGCGCCGAAGGGCGCCAGCCGGCTCGCCCAGCGCATCGGCCGCTCCAATCACCGGCTCGACGAGCCGAGCCGCGCCGTCCTGGTGCCTGCCAACCGCTTCGAGGTGCTGGAGTGCCGGGCCGCGCTGGAAGCCAACTATCTCGGCGCGCAGGACACGCCGCCGCTGGTCGAGGGCTCTCTCGACGTGCTGGCGCAACACGTTCTGGGCTCGGCCTGCGGCGAACCTTTCAGGGCCGACGAGCTCTATGCGGAGGTCACCAGCGCGGCCCCCTACTCCCGTCTCGACCGGGCGACGTTCGACCGCGTGGTCGAGTTCGTCGCCACCGGCGGCTATGCGCTTCGCAGCTACGAGCGCTATGCCCGCATCCGCAAGACATCCGACGGCACGTGGCGGGTGACGCATCCGCGCGTCGCCCAGCAATACCGTCTGAACGTCGGCACCATCGTCGAGATGCCGATGCTGAACGTGCGCTACGTGCGCAGCGGGCGCGGCACGGTTTCGCGCGGTGGCCCGACGCTCGGCAAGATCGAGGAATATTTCCTGGAGACGATGTCGCCCGGCGACACGTTCATGTTCGCCGGCAAGGTGCTGCGCTTCGAGGGCATCCGCGAGAACGAATGCTTCGTTTCCAACGCGGCGGGCAACGACATCAAGGTGCCGGTCTATGCCGGCGGCAAGTTCCCGCTGTCGACCTATCTCGCCGGCGAGGTGCGCACGATGCTGGCGGATCCGGAGCGCTGGTCCGCCCTGCCCCCGCAGGTCTCGGAGTGGCTGCGCGTGCAGAAGTGGAAATCGGTGCTGCCGAAGGCCGGCGACCTTCTGGTCGAGACGTTTCCGCGCGGCGACCGCTTCTACATGGTCTGCTACCCGTTCGAGGGGCGGCTAGCCCACCAGACGCTGGGCATGCTGCTGACGCGCCGGCTGGAGCGCGCAGGCGCGCGGCCGCTGGGCTTCGTCGCCACCGACTACTCTCTCGCCGTGTGGGGCCTGAACGACCTCGGGCGGATGTTCGGGTCGGGCGAACTGCCGCTGTCGCAGCTCTTCGACGAGGACATGCTGGGCGACGACCTCGAGGCCTGGCTGGCCGACAGCTGGCTGCTGAAGCGCACGTTCCGAAACTGCGCCGTCATCTCGGGGCTGATCCAGACGCGCCATCCGGGGCAGGAAAAGACCGGCCGCCAGGTGACGGTCTCGGCCGATCTCATCTACGACGTGCTGCGCACGCACGAGCCGGATCACATCCTCCTGCAGGCGACGCGCGCCGACGCCGCAACCGGGCTGCTCGACGTCAGGCGGCTCGGCGAGATGCTGTCGCGCATCAGGGGGCGAATCGTGCATAAGGACCTGGAGCACATCTCGCCGCTGGCGGTGCCGGTGATGCTGGAGATCGGACGCGAGCCGGTCAACGGCGAAGCCAACGAGTCGCTGCTGGGCGAAGCCGCCGACGACCTGATCGAAGAAGCCATGGGAAGCGCATGAACGTCGCCGCATCGCATCGCGGGCAAATGGTCGTCGAGCCGGTGGAGATCGCCGGCGAGACGGCGCTGTGCGACCCGCGCGGCGTGCTCTTCCTGCCCGCGCTTCGGCTGCTGGTCGTGTCGGACCTGCATCTGGAGAAGGGCTCGGCCTTCGCGCGGCGCGGCATGATGCTGCCGCCCTACGATTCGGCCGCGACACTCGCCCGGCTGCGGCGCGTCATCGCCGACTACGATCCGGCGATCGTGGTGAGCCTCGGCGATTCCTTCCATGACGGCGAGGGCGCGGCCCGCCTGCCCGCCCCCTATCGCGACGAGATCTGCGCTCTGGTCGCCGGGCGCGCGTGGTACTGGATCGCCGGCAACCACGATCCGGACATGCCGGACGGGCTGCCCGGCCACGCCGTGGACGAGCTCTGCTTCGGCGCAACTGACGTTCCGCCACGAGCCCGTGCGCGGTGCCTGCCCCGGCGAGATCGCCGGACACCTGCACCCGGGCGCGCGGCTGGTGCGGCGCGGCCGTTCGGTGCGCCGCCCCTGCTTCGCCGGCGACGGAAACCGGCTGGTGATGCCCGCATTCGGCGCCTTCACCGGCTCGCTGAACGTGCTGGATCGCGCGTTTTCGGGCATGTTCCCGAGCGACGGGTTCACCGCCTACATGCTCGGCTCGACCAGGCTCTACCGGATCGCCAGCACGATGCTGAGCGGCGGCTGAGGCCGCGACCGTCGCCGCGCCAGACACGCTCGCGAGGCTCAATCCCTGCGGAAGATGATGCGGCCGAGCCAGCCGGTGGTGATCGCCAGCAGCACGGCGAACAGGCCGTAGAGCAGGCTCTGCCGGTGCGCGATTTCGAAGATGCGCTGCTCGAAGCCCGACTTCATGATGGCGAGCGGCGCAGACGTCTCGGTGACGAACGAGCCGTTGCGGAACAGGAAGGCGCGGGCGCGATGGGTGCCGACGGGCACGTTCGGCGGCCAGACTGACGGTCGCCCTGAACAGGCTCTGCGACAGGAACTGCACGCCGCCGACGCGGGTGGAATAGAGGCCGCTCGCCTCCTTTCGCTGGCGCAACGCGTCGGCGAACTCCTTTTCCGTCTCCGGATCGAGCGAGGAATCCATCGCTTCCACATGAATATATTGCGGCCCCAGCGACAGCTGCCGATAGGCTTCCTCGGTGGCCATGTCCTGCAGCTGGCGGGTCGTCGCCATGGAATAGGATGCCGGGACGTTGACGAAGGTTTCGGACTGCGTGTTGATCCACATGCCGAAGACGCGCTGCTTGTGCCGCACGACGACCGGCCGCGCCGGGCCCTCCAGAACCACGATGATGTCGTAGCGGCCCTGGCGCGCAATCAGCGGATCGGCATTGTCGAGTGCCCCGAAAATCGTGAGATCGGCGCCGGTGAAGCCCGAGGTGACCGCGATCTTGTCGGTGGACAGGCCGATCTGGAGGTTCTCGGGCGCGCCTTCCTGGGCGTGCGCGTCGATGGCGGCGGACAGCACGAAGGCGGCGAGCAGCGCGACCATGGACAGTTGCCGCCGCATCGCCTCAGCCTCCGCCCAGCGGGCTGAGCGAGAACAGCGCGGCGGGCCGGGCGAACAGGTCGTAACCCAGCCGAAGCGCGACCAGAAGCACGAGCAGCGCCAGCAGCGCACGCAACTGCTCGCCGCGCAGGCGAAGCCCGACCCGTGCGCCGTACTGCGCGCCCGCCACGCCACCCAGCATCAGCAGGAAGCCGAGCACGACGTCGACCGTCTGGTTGGTGGCGGCGTGCACGATCGTGGTGAAGGCGGACACGAAGACGATCTGGAACAGCGAGGTGCCGATGACGACGTTGGTCGGCACCTTGAGCAGGTAGATCAGCGCCGGCACCATGATGAAGCCGCCGCCGACGCCGAGCACCGAGCCGAGAAAGCCGATCGAGACGCCCAGCCCGATGACCGGGATCACCGAGACGAACAGCTTGGAGGCGCGGAAGCGCATCTTCAGCGGCAGCTTGTGGACCCAGTTGTGCTGGTGCGCCTTGCGCGTCGGCGTCGCCTGGCTGCCGCGCGAGCGGCGGATGGCCTGCACGCTCTCGACCATCATCAGCCCGCCGACGGAGCCGAGCAGCGCCACGTAGGAGAGCGAGATGATGAGATCGAGCTGGCCGAGACTTCGCAGCAGCGCGAATACGTAGATGCCCGCCGAGGAGCCGACGAAGCCACCCAGCAGCAGCACCGTGCCCAGCTTGAAGTCCAGCGTGCCGCGCCGGAAATGCGCCAGCGCTCCCGAGAACGAGGAGGCGACGACCTGGTTGGCGCCGGTTGCGACCGCGATCGCGGGCGGAATGTTGTAGAAGATCAGCAGCGGGGTGATGAGGAATCCGCCACCCACCCCGAACATCCCAGAGAGGAACCCGACCGCGGCGCCCATCGCAAGCAGCACGATCATGTTCACGGACATTTCGGCAATCGGGAGATAGATGCCCACCCGTCAAACTCGGTTCGTTCTGGTTGTTGCTGCCGAAGACCGTTCCCTGCGGAACCCCCATGAAACAGGCCGTTCTTGCGCCCACATTGTGGCGGAGTCAAACCAACCGGGGCAGGCGCGACAAATTATCATGGGTTGGCGGCTCGCGTGCCGATGGCGCGCCGCCAACCCATTGCTTCGCGGGCCCTATTTGCGCTCGAGCAGCGAGCGGACCAGCGTCTCGTCGAGTTCGCCGGTGGGCGACATGCCGTTGTCCTTCTGGAACGACTTGATGGCGGAACGGGTCCTGTCGCCCATGATGCCGTCGGCCGGCCCGGCGTCGTAGCCGTTCTTGTTGAGAATGAGCTGCACGTTCTGGACGGCCTGCTTCATGTCGAGGCTGGCGGTGCGGGCACCCTGCAGCTTCCAGGCGTCGGGAAGGTCGACGACGTTCGCTGCCTCGTCGAGTTCGCGCGGCTTCCACAGCTTGGCCGCGGCACGGGCCTTTTCGAGCTGTTCGGGACGCAGCGCGTTGGCGACCTCGTCGCGCTTGGCGGCGGCGTCCTTGTCGCCGGTCTGGGCGACCAGGTCGAACCATTTGTAGGATTCCACCAGGTCCTGCGGCATGCCGATGCCCTTGGCGGCCAGGATGCCGAGATTGTACTGGCTGTCCTTGACGCCGAGCTCGGCGGCCTCGGTGAACCAGTGCGCGGCCTTCTGGTTGTCGCCGGAATTGCTGTCGGCGCCGGTGGCGTAGAGGACGGCGAGGTTGTGCATGGCGCTGGCGTTGCCCTGCTCGGCGGCACGTTGGTACCAGTCCTTGGCCTTGGCGATGTCGCGGTCGACCCCGATGCCCTTCTCGTAGAAATTGCCGATGCGGTACTGGGCGGGTGCGAAGCCGAGCTCGGCGGAGCGGCGATACCAGCCGGCCGCCTTGGCCATGTCGGCGTCGACGCCGATGCCGTCGGCATAGCGATTGGCGACGGCGAACAGCGCCTTGGGATCGCCGTTGGCCGCAGCCTCGCGCAGCGCGGCCGGCTCGACGGTATCGGGCACCGTCACCTGCGTCTCGGGCGAAGCGGCGGGAGCCGTCGCGGCCTCGCCGGCGGCGTCGCCGGTCGCCTGGTCGGGCTCGATGGCCGCGACCTTCTTCGTCGCCCGCCGCGGCGTCGCGAGCGGCGGGTGCGGCATCGGTGCTCGCCATCGCAGGCGCCGCAGCAGTATCGGCGGAAGGCGCGGCAGCCTGTTCGTCCGGGGTGTCGAGGGCGGCCATATCGCTCTCGGAGCCGTCCATCGACGTGCCGTCGTCGGTTGCATCAGCGGAGTCGGCAGCCACCACTCCGTCGGGTAATTCGGTGGCGGCAAGCTGATCCTGCGAAGCGGCGTCCGTGGCGTCGGGGTCCGCGGCGGCCGTTTCGCCGGATGTCATCTCCTCGTCCTGGGCCACCGCCGGAGCGTCCGGCGAGACTGCTGCGTCGAGGCCGGTGCCGCCGACGACGCCGGCCGGTGCGCCCTGGGCGACCTCCGCGTCGTCCGGGCCTGACAGATAGGCCTTGCCGAGCTGATAGGCGCCGAGCGCCAGGACGATGGCCGTGGCGGCGACCAGCACCGGCTTGCTGCGACCCTTCATCACGTCGCCGAACTTCAGGCCCTTGGACGGGCTCTTCATCATCGAGCCGCGCTTGATCGAGTCGGCTTCGGCGGCGGCGGCCTGCGCGGCGCGCCGGGCAGCGGCGATGAAGTCCGACTTGCCGGCGTCGGCGTGGGCGGGCGCGACTTCCGGCCCACGCTCGTCACGGACCCGGCGCATGATGGCGTTCAAGTCGGGCGCGCCGGAGCCGGGCTCCAGCGGTTCGTTTGCGATCTCGGGATCGACAGGCGTGTCGAGCGAGACTTCCGGCGCAGCGTCCTGCTCCTCGGGCTCGGGCTCGGCCGGCTGCTGGTCGCGTTCCTTGCGGCCGGTGAAGGCACGGGTCAGCCCGCCGAACATCGAGGTCTTGGCTGCCTGCGCCTTCTCCTTGGGCTTGCTCGATTCGAGCGCCGCCTCGGCGGCCTCGGCAGCCGCCTCGGCGGGGCTGCGCTTCTTTTGCCGCTCGGGCGTCGCTTGATCGGAGGCCGGCATGTAGGGCGCACCGTCGCCGGGCTCGATGGACGGGGCGGCGGTCACCTCGAGCACGCCGGGGTTCCAGTCGTCGTCCGCTTCGTCCGGATCGGCCGCGTCGTCGTCGGAGGCGGAAAGGCTGGCGCCGCCCTCAAGCGCGCCGAGACGGTCGACGATCTTCAGCAGCGTGTCGTGTATTGCCTCGAAAGTGCGGGCGTTGCGCTCGTCGGACTTGCGCGTCAGGCGGTCCAGGGCCTGCAAGTCCTCGGACAGGCCGGCGACCGCGCCGGAGCCGCCTTCCTTCTCCGAGATTTCCCTGAACGCTTCCTGGGCGGCGCGGCGCGCCGCCTGGATCAGCGCCTCGCGGCTGCCGGAGATCGACTGCTCGATCATGTCCAGACGCGGCGCGATCTCGTCGAGGTCGGCGGAGGCCTGGTTCGGCGCCTCCAGCTGCCGCGACAGGGCGGAAACCTGGGACTCCAACGTGCGCACGATGTCGGGGTCCAGCCCCGGCGCCCGGGCTACCGACTGCTCGATGCGCCGCGAGATGTCGTCGAGCCGATCCTCGAGGTTGCGCATCTGCTGCGTGTCGCTGCCATTCGCGGCCAGCCGGTGGTGGAGTTCTGCAAACCGCGCATCGATCGCCTGCAGCATTTCGTCGTCGGCGGCGGACTGACCGCCCTTTCCGTGGTCGAGCCGCTGCGAGATTTCCCCCAGCCGCCGCTCCAGTTCGTGGAACAGCGCCTGGCCCTGCTCCATGGCGTCGCCCTGGCGCTGCTCGAGCATACGCGACAAATGATCGAGGCGCTCGTCGACGCCGCGCAGCAGCTCGTCCGGGTCGGCGCCCTGCGGCGCGGCTTCCAGCTTGGCGGTGATGACCGACATCTGGTCGGCGAGGCGCTTCATCAGCGACTCGGGTATCTCGACGCGCTGGGCGATGTGGTCGACACGCTCCGACAGATCGTTCAAGCGGTCGAGCATCTCCGTGGCCGGCCGACCGTCGGCGAGTTCCTCCACCTGGCGGGCGAGCGAGGCGAGGCGCGCCTCGATACGCTCGAACGGCTCGGGGTCGATCTGCGGGGCACGCGCGGCCTGTCCCCAGGCGGCGATCGCCCGCGAAATCTCGTCGAGCCGCTCTTCCATCGCGGCCATCGCCTCGGGGGCGGCGGCGGAACGGCCCTGCACGAAGCGGTCGAGCGACATGGCGAGCGTGCGGACGTTTTCTTCCAGCGTGCGCAGCGGAAGCGACCGCGGCAAGTCGGCGACGGCGTTCTCGATCTTCTCCAGCCTCTCAATGAGGCCGTCGAGCGGCTGCGCCCCGGAGTTGGCGGCGGCGGACGCGACACGGTCCTCGAAGGCGTTCCACCTGCTGTCGAAATCGTCCCACCGACGATTGACGGAGCGCACGCTGTCCTCGCGCGCCAGCTTGTCCAGCGCCGACTTTACCTCTTCGAGTTCCAGGCGCAGCAGGTTGACGCCGCGTTCGTCGCTGCGCTCGGCGAGCGCGTGGATGGCATCGGAAAGTCGTTCGAATTCACTGCCGAGTTCGTCGCCGGCCGCACCGCTGGCGGCGACGGTCCCGATGTCGTGGCGCAGTTCCTCGAATTCGCGATGCAGCGAAGTCTTCATCTGCTGGCGCAGTTCCTCGCGCATCGCCTTCAGCTCGGCGGCAATCTCGCCGGCCGCGGCCAGGCCGTCATCCTCGCGTCGCAGGCGCTCGACGTCGCGGGCAAAGGCGCGGTGCGGCGGCTTGCGTACATCCGCCTGGCCGGCCTGGCGCGACAGGCGCTGCATGCGCGCCGCGATGTCGCCCATCGGATCGGAGGATTCACGCACGGCCTGCGGGGCCGGCTCGATGCGGCTCTCGATATCCTCGAGCGTCTGGTTCAACCGCTCCAGCGATGTCGTGGCGCGGCGGCGTCTGCCGGCATTGAGTGATTCCAGATATGACTGTTTGGTGTTCATCGAACCGCCTGTTCGCCTGCGGGGCCGGTGGCCTCCCGGCTCCATTCAAAATCTGTTGTCGGCAGTGAACGGCGCCGCGGTTCTGGCGCGGCCGCGGAAGCCGGTTTCCGTGTGGAAACCTCCTCCTCCACCCGTTCGCAGGACCGTGAGCAACGACAGACAGGATAAGCACGGGGACCCGACAGGCCCACAATTCGCCAGTCGTGGTAAACAACGCGTTAACCAAGCTTACCGAAGTGCAAAAAGGCGGGTCGCGGTGGAAGACCTGCGACAAATCGCCAGTACGAATTGCATACATGAACGCCCTCGACTATATCGCGGCGCAGACAGGAACGGGTGCGGCGGAAGCCCCTCCGCATCGAGACAACAACAACAATCAAGGGAAGCCCGGAGCAAGCGACTCCCGGCTGGAATCGTTCTGGTGGTGACGTCCCGGCGAAATGTCGTGGGACAGGGCGCGAGCCTCAAAAAGCCGACATCAAACGTCACGAACAACCGACAGTCGCTTGTGCGGCCCGCCAGACATCCCGAGGGATATACGGCGGACGGCGGCGTCAATTCCATCCAGGATCGACAGTTCCGGACCTGACGGCTTCCCCTCGCGAGCAGAGCGGCGCGACGAGAAATCTAGGAATACACGGAATGATGGACTTCATGCCGGCCGGCGAAATGTCGGCCTCCGAGGACAATTCACAGCGCGAGGACAGCGGGCTCACGCGCATCGGCGACATGGCACGCGACTTCGGGGTCACCCTGCGCGCGCTGCGATTCTACGAGGACAAGGGCCTGCTGAACCCGAAGCGGGAGGGCTCGACGCGGCTCTACACCCGCAAGGACAAGGCAAGGCTGAAGCTCGTCCTGATGGGCCGGCGCATCGGCTTCTCGCTGCGGGAGGTCAAGCAGATGATCGACCTCTACGATCCGGAAGGCTCGAACGTGCGGCAGATGAAGCTGCTGCTCGAAAAGGGCGAGCGGCAGAAGAAGAAGCTCGAGAAGCAGCGCGTCGAGATCGAGCAGGCCGAAGCCGAGCTCGACGAACTGATGGACGGTGCCCGAAGCCGGCTGGACAGCGGGCAGTCCGGAACCGTCAACTGAGCAACGCCGCCAGGCGCTCTGCGACTGCACCGACAGACCCAAGGGCCGTGCCGCGCGAGCGGTGCGGCCTTTTCGTGCGCCTTTGCTGCGGCGGGCGTGGCCCATCCTTTCGGCCGCCGTGGTCTTCTGCCCTTGCCGCACAGCCGCCCTCATGGAGCGCCCAAGGGCGGTGAAAATCGCGTAATTGACGTTTACGCAAACGTCAAAGTTTGCTAGGAAGGCTCATCCCATTTCCATGCCTCGTCCGCCGAGCGCGGTGCGGCGTGGCTTTCATCGCGTTGAGGAGACTGTCCATGCCGATCTACACGGCGCCCGTCCGCGACACGCTGTTCGTGCTCAAGGACGTTCTCGGCTACGAACGCTATTCGAACCTGGCGGGCTTTTCCGACGCCACGCCCGACATCCTGGAAGCCATTCTCGAGGAAGGCGCCAAGCTCGCCGAGAACGTCATGCACCCGCTCAACCGGGTCGGCGACATGGAAGGCTGCGAGCGACACGACGACGGTTCGGTGACGACGCCGAAGGGCTTCAAGGACGCCTACGAGCAGTATCGTGAAGGCGGCTGGCTCGGCCTCGCCGCGCCGACCGAATATGGCGGCCAGGGCCTGCCCTACGCCGTCCACACGGCGGTCGGCGAATACATGATCTCCGCCAACATGGCGCTGATGATGTATCCGGGCCTGACCCAGGGCGCTGTGGCCGCGCTCGTCACCCACGGCAGCGAGGAACAGAAGAACCGTTTCCTGCCCAAGATGATCGACGGCACCTGGACCGGCACGATGAACCTGACGGAGCCGCATTGCGGCACCGATCTCGGCCTGCTGCGCACCAAGGCGGTGCCGCAGGGCGACGGCAGCTACAAGATCTCCGGCCAGAAGATCTTCATCTCGGCCGGCGAGCACGACATGGCCGAAAACATCATCCACCTGGTGCTCGCCCGCATCGAGGGCGCGCCGGAAGGCACCAAGGGCATTTCGCTGTTCGTGGTGCCGAAGCTCTCTGTTGCCGAGGACGGCAGCGTCGGCGAGCGCAACGGCGTGTCCTGCGGCTCCATCGAGGAGAAGATGGGCATTCACGGCAACGCCACCTGCGTCATGAACTACGACGAGGCGACCGGCTGGCTGGTCGGCGAGGAAAACGGCGGGCTGAGGGCCATGTTCACGATGATGAACGAGGCGCGGCTCGGCGTCGGGCTGCAGGGCCTCGCCGTGTCGGAAATCGCCTACCAGAACGCCGCCTCCTATGCCCGGGAGCGCCTGCAGGGCCGCTCGCTGACCGGTCCGAAGGCGCCCGACAAGAAGGCCGACCCGATCATCGTGCATCCCGACGTTCGCCGCGCGCTGATGACGATGCGCTCGATCAACGAGGCCGGGCGGGCGCTGGTATTGTGGACGGCGATCAAGTCCGACGTCGCCCACCGTTCCGGCGACGACAAGGACCGCGAGACGGCGGAAGACCTGCTCGGCCTGATGACGCCGATCATCAAGGGCGTGCTCACCGACAAGGGCTTCGACAACGCGGTCATGGCGCAGCAGGTGTTCGGCGGCCACGGCTACATCGAAGAACACGGCATGAGCCAGTTCGTCCGCGACGCGCGCATCGCCATGATCTACGAGGGCGCCAACGGCATCCAGGCGCTCGACCTGGTGGGGCGCAAGCTGGCGCTCAACGGCGGCCGCGCGGTGCAGGCCTTCTTCAAGGAGGTCGGCGATTTCTGCGAGGAGAACCGTTCCGACGAGAACATGGCGCCGTTCACCAAGGCACTGAAGAAGGGGCTCAACGACCTGCAGGCCGCGACCATGTGGCTGATGCAGAACGGCATGAAGAACCCCGACAATGCGGGCGCCGCATCCACGGACTACATGCACCTGATGGGGCTGGTCTCGCTCGGCTACATGTGGGGCCTGATGGTGAAGTCGGCACAGGCGAGGCTGGCCGAGGGCGCGAACGGGTCGTCGGCCTTCCACGAGACGAAGATCGCCACCGGCCGCTACTTCATGGAGCGGCTGATGCCGGAGACCGGCGCCCATCTGGCGCGCATCTCGTCGGGCGCCGAAAGCCTGATGGCGATGCCGGCGGAGGCGTTTTGAGGAGCAGGCCTGTTCAGGCCCGCCCCTAGCCGTTAAATGAGCTGCCCAGCCGGAGGAGCCGCGTGTCCATGCAATCCCGCAACCGTTCTCGGTGTCCCGAAACCCGCCTGGGCAGGCGAGGACGTCACCATGCTCCAGGACATGGCGACGAGGTTTCTCGAGGCCGAGATCGCGCCGCGCTACGACGAGTTCGAGAAGAACGAGAAGGTCGACCGGGAAAGCTGGGAGAAGGCCGGACAGGCCGGCCTGCTGTGCGCCTCGATGCCGGAGGAATACGGCGGGTCCGGCGGCAGCTACGCCCACGAGGCGGCGATCGCCGAGGCGCTGGGCCATGTCGGCGTCGACGGGTTCGGCATCGCGCTCCACAACGCAATTGTGGCCCCCTACATCCTCCACTACGGCTCCGAAGAGCAGAAGAAGAAATGGCTGCCGAAGATGGCGACGGGCGAGCTGATCGGCGCCATCGCCATGACCGAGCCGGCCGCCGGCTCCGACCTGCAGGGCATCAAGACCCGCGCCGAGAAGGACGGCAACCAGTACCGCATCAACGGCTCGAAGACCTTCATCACCAACGGCCAGAACGCCAACCTGATCATCGTGGTCGCCAAGACCGATCCGGAAAAGGGCGCCAAGGGCACCTCGCTGATCGTCATCGAGACCGACGAGGTGGAAGGGTTCGAGCGCGGCCGCAACCTCGACAAGATCGGGCTGAAGGCCAACGACACGTCGGAACTGTTCTTCAACGACGTGCGCGTGCCGACCTCCAACCTTCTCGGCCACGAGGAAGGCCAGGGCTTCGTGCAGCTGATGCAGCAGCTTCCGCAGGAGCGGCTGCTGATCGGCACGCAGTCGATCGCCATGGTCGAGCGGGCGCTGGCGGTCACCATCGACTACGTCAAGGAGCGCAAGGCGTTCGGGCAGCCGGTCATCAACTTCCAGAACACCCAGTTCACGCTGGCCGAGCTGAAGACGGAGGCCACGATCGGCCGCGTCTTCCACGACGATTGCGTGCGCCGCCATCTCGAAGGCGGGCTCGATCCGGTGACCGCCTCGATGGCGAAATACTGGCTGAGCGACCTGCAGGGAAAGATCGTCGACCAGTGCCTGCAGCTCTTCGGCGGCTACGGCTACATGAACGAATATCCGATCGCGCGCATGTATCGCGACGCGCGGGTGCAGCGCATCTACGGCGGCACCAACGAAATCATGAAACTGCTGATCGCGCGGAGCCTCTAGGAGAACGCATGGCCGAGTTCACGCTGCACTGCTTTACGGAATCGGGCAACGCCTACAAGACGGCGCTGATGCTTCAGCTCTGCCAGGCCGACTGGGAGCCGAAACGCGTCGCCTTCTTCGGCGGCGAGACGCGCGAGGCGGAATTTCGCGAGATGAACGTGATGGGCGAGGCGCCCGTCCTCATCCACCATCGCGCCGACGGCGATTTCAAGCTGACGCAGTCGGGCGCGATCCTGGTCTACCTGGCGCGCCATTTCGGCAGGTTCGGCCACGAGACCGAGGCCGAGGAGTTCGAGATCCTGCGCTGGATCCTCTTCGACAACCACAAGCTGACCAGCTACACGGCGACCGAGCGGTTCATGCGGTTCTTCCGCAAGAAGCTCGACGATCCGGCGACCGAGTTCATCTACAAGCGCGCGCAGGATGCCTGGAAGGTGCTCGACACGCATCTGACCGGGCGCGAGTGGGTCGCCGCCGACCGGCCGACCATCGCCGACTTCTCGCTGTGCGGCTATCTTTTCTGGCCTGAACAGATCTCGGCCGACTGGAAGGATTACCCGGCAATCGCCACATGGCTGGAACGGATCAAGGCGCTCCCCGGCTGGGCAATGCCCGAAGACCTGATGCCCTCGGGGCAGTGACGAACACATCGAACCGGGCGGCCGGCACCTGCCGGGCCGCCGAACACGAAGGAGACATGCAATGGCTGACGCTTTTGTCTACGACGCGGTGCGCACGCCGCGCGGGCGCGGCAAGAAGGACGGCTCGCTGCACGAGGTGCCGGCGGTCCGCCTCGGCGCGCACGTGCTGGAATCGATCCGCGACCGCAACGGGCTCGACACCTCCAAGGTCGACGACATCATCTTCGGCTGCGTCGATCCGGTCGGCGAAGCCGGCTCGGTGATCCCGCGCGCCGCCGCCTTCGAGGCGCGCTACGCGACCGAGGCGCCGGGCATGCAGATCTCGCGCTTCTGCGCGTCGGGCCTCGACGCCATCAACATGGGCGCGGCCAAGATCGCCGGCGGTTCGGACGACATCGTGGTCGCCGGCGGCGTGGAATCGATGAGCCGCGTCGGCATGGGCATGTCGGGCGGCGCCTGGTTCATGGACCCGTCGGTGGGGCTGCCCTCCTATTTCGTGCCGCAGGGCGTGTCGGCCGACCTGATCGCCACCAAATACGGGTTTTCGCGCGACGACGTCGACGCCTACGCGGTGGAAAGCCAGAAGCGCGCCGACAAGGCGTGGAAGAACGGCTGGTTCAAGAACTCGGTCATCCCGATCGACGACCAGAACGGCCTGACCATCCTCGACCATGACGAGCACATGCGGCCGTCGACCGACATGCAGTCGCTGGCCTCGCTCAACCCGTCCTTCGTGATGCCGGGCGAGATGGGCGGCTTCGACGCCGTCGCCATCCAGCGCTACCCGGAAGTCGAGGCGGTCAACCACGTCCACCACGCCGGCAACTCGTCCGGCATCGTCGACGGCGCGGCCGCCGTGCTGCTCGGCTCCAAGAAGGCCGGCAAGACCATGGGCCTGACGCCGCGGGCGAAGATCCGCGCCTTCACCAATATCGGCTCGGAACCGGCGATCATGCTGACCGGCCCGGTCGACGTGACCGAGAAGCTTCTCAAGAAGGCCAAGATGACGCTCGACGACATCGACCTGTTCGAGCTCAACGAGGCATTCGCCTCGGTGGTGCTGCGCTACATGCAGGCCTTCGACATTCCGCACGACAGGATCAACGTCAACGGCGGCGCCATCGCCATGGGCCATCCGCTGGGTGCCACCGGCGCGATGATCTTCGGCACGGTGCTCGACGAGCTGGAGCGGCGCGACCTGAACACCGCGCTGGTGACGCTGTGCATCGGCGCCGGCATGGGCACCGCCACGATCATCGAGCGGGTCTAAGCGCGAGCGCGAGGGAATTTTGGAGAAACCTCCAATGGCTGACTACACGAATTTCAAAGTCGAGACCGACGCCGACGGCATCGCGCTCGTCACCTGGGACATGCCGGACCGCTCGATGAACGTCTTCACCGAGCAGGTGATGGACGAGCTCGACAAGATCATCGACCGCGTCGCCGGCGACGACGCCATCAAGGGCGCGGTGATCACCTCGGGCAAGGACGGCTCCTTCTCCGGCGGCGCCGACCTCACCATGCTGCAGCGCCAGCTCAGGACGTTCCGCGACGCAGACACCAAGGACCACGACGCCGCGATCAAGATGCTGTTCGACGGCGCCGGCCGCATGAGCTGGCTGTGGCGCAAGCTGGAAACCTCCGGCAAGCCGTGGGTGTCGGCGATCAACGGCACCTGCATGGGCGGCGCGTTCGAGCTGTCGCTGGCCTGCCACGGCCGCGTGGCCGCGGATTCCGACAAGGTGAAGATGGCGCTGCCCGAAGTGAAGGTCGGCATCTTCCCGGGGGCAGGCGGCACCCAGCGCGTGCCGCGGCTGGCCGACACGCAGGCCGCGCTGCAGATGCTGACCTCGGGCCAGACCCTGACGCCGAAGAAGGCCAAGGGCATGAACCTGATCCACGAGATCGCGGCGCCCGATCAGCTGATCGACACCGCCAAGAAGATGATCAAGGACGGGCTGAAGCCCGTGCAGCCCTGGGACGAAAAGGGCTTCAAGCTGCCCGGCGGTCCCGTCTACTCGGCGGCGGGCGCCAATCTCTGGCCGCCGGCAATCGCCATCCTGCGCCGCGAGACCTACGGCAACTATCCGGCCGCCACCGCGATCCTGAAATGCGTCTACGAAGGCCTGCTGGTGCCGATCGACACCGCGCTTCGCATCGAGCAGCGCTATTTCACCGAGATCCTGCGCTCGACCGAGGCGGCGATGATGATCCGCTCGCTGTTCGTGTCGCTGCAGGAGCTCAACAAGGGCGCCCGGCGTCCGCAGGGCGTGCCGGCGACGAACTTCAAGAAGGTCGGCGTTCTGGGTGCCGGCTTCATGGGTGCGGGCATCGCCTACGTGACGGCCAAGGCCGGCATCCCGGTGGTGCTGATCGACCGCGACCAGGAAGCCGCCGACAAGGGCAAGGCGCATTCGGCCTCGCTGATGGACGGGCTCATCAAGAAGGGCCGCGCCACGGCGGAGGACAAGGAAAAGCTGCTGTCGCTGATCACCGCGACGCCGGACTACGACCAGCTCGACGGCGCCGACCTCGTGGTCGAGGCGGTGTTCGAGGATTCGGAGGTCAAGAAGGGCGTCACCGAACAGGCGGAAGCCGTGCTGGCCAAGACCGCCACCTTCGCCTCCAACACCTCGACCATTCCGATCACGTCGCTGGCCAAGAACTCGGCGCGGCCGAAGAACTTCATCGGCATCCACTTCTTCTCGCCCGTCGACAAGATGATGCTGGTGGAGATCATCCTCGGCAAGAAGACCGAGGACGCCGCGCTGGCCACGGCCATCGACTATGTGCGGGCGATCAAGAAGACGCCGATCGTCGTCAACGACACGCGCGGCTTCTACGTCAATCGCTGCGTGCTGAAATACATGTCGGAAGCCTTCAACATGCTGATCGAGGGCGTGCCGCCGGCAATGATCGAGAACTCGGCGAAGGCGGCCGGCATGCCGGTCGGGCCGCTGGCGCTGACCGACGAGACGGCGATCGACCTCGCCCAGAAGATCATGAAGCAGACGATCCGCGACATGGGCGAGAAGGCGGTCGACGCCAAGCAGTTCGAGCTCATCAACACGATGGTCGACAAGCACGGCCGCCATGGGCGCAAGAACGGCAAGGGCTTCTACGACTACCCTGCCAAGCCGGCCAAGAAGCATCTGTGGCCGGAGTTGAAGACGCTCTATCCGCAGCAGGACCCCGACGATATCGACGTCGAGGAACTGAAGCAGCGCTTCCTGGCGGTGATCGCGCTGGAGGCTGCCCGCGTCATGGAAGAAGGCATCGTGACGGACCCGCGCGAGGCGGATGTCGGCTCGATCCTGGCCTTCGGCTTCGCGCCCTACACGGGCGGGGCGCTCTCCTATATCGACGGGATGGGCGTCGACAACTTCCTGGCGCTGGCCAAGAAGCTGCAGAAGAAATACGGCGCGCAGTTCAAGGCGCCGAAGCTGCTGGCCGACATGGCGTCGAAGGGCGAGACCTTCTACGACCGGTTCGACCCCTACGGCAAAAGCGAAAAGAAGGCCGCCTGACGCACGGCTCAGCCTTCCCCTTCCCCGGCGACGGCCGGGGGAGGCCAGCGGCGCAAACCTGGAAGCGCCCGGCCGCGCACCGCAAGGGAGACGACATGACACGTTATCAGGCGAGCGCGGCGACGGAAAACGCCAGCCGCTACCTCCAGCAGCTGTGCAAGCACTGGAGCCACAAGTTCGACGTCGAGTTCGACGAAAAGCACGGCCGCATCCCGTTCGACGCCGAGACTGTCTGCCTGCTCGATGCCGAGGACACCCGCCTCGACATGCAACTCGAAGGCGAGGACCCGGAGCGCGTGGAGCGGCTGACCGGCGTCGTCGACGATCACCTCAAGCGCTTCGCCTTCCGCGAGGAGCTCAAGATCGCCTGGCGCAAGGCGACGGTTTAGGCCGAGGCGGTCGTTTGCCCCTCACCCTTACCCTCTCCCCGCACGCGGGGAGAGGGAGGCGTCAGCGTTGCAGCCATCTCCCGCATGCGGGGAGAAGGTGCCGGCAGGCGGATGAGGGGCCGGCACCGTGAAAGCTCGGCCAAGAAAGCTCAGGCCGTCTTCGTCACCGTCAGGTGCAGTTCCTCGATCATGGCGTCGCGCATCAGGAATTTCTGCGCCTTGCCCGTCACCGTCATCGGCAGTTCGGACTTGAAGCGCACGTAGCGCGGCACCTTGTAGTGGGCGATCTGCTCCTTGCAGAAGGCCCTGATCTCTTCCTCCGTCGCCTGCTTGCCGGGCTGCAGCACGATCCAGGCGGCGATCTCCTCGCCGTAACGCTGGTCGGGCACGCCGAACACCTGCACGGCGCTGACGGCGGGATGACGATAGAGAAACTCCTCGATCTCGCGCGGATAGACGTTCTCGCCGCCGCGGATCACCATGTCCTTCACGCGCCCGACGATGTTGCAGTAGCCCTCCGCGTCGATCGTGCCGAGGTCGCCGGTGTGCATCCAGCCGTCCTCGTCGATCACTTCGGCGGTCTTTTCGGCCTCGTCCCAGTAGCCCTTCATCACCGAATAGCCGCGGGTGCACAGTTCGCCCGGCTCGCCGACGGGCACCGTGCGGCCCTCGAGGTCGACCACCTTGACCTCCAGATGCGGGTGGATGCGCCCGACGGTAGAGACGCGCCGCTCGATCGGGTCGGTGGTGCTGCTCTGGAAGGAGACCGGGCTCGTCTCGGTCATGCCGTAGGCGATGGTCACTTCCGGCATGTGCATGTCGGACACGACCCTCTTCATCACCTCGATCGGACAGGGCGAGCCGGCCATGCAGCCGGTGCGCAGCGAGGTGAGGTCGAACGACTTGAAATCGGGATGCTCGAGTTCGGCGACGAACATGGTGGGCACGCCGAACAGCGCGGTGCAGCGTTCCCCGGCCACCGCCTTCAGCGTGGCGCCGGGCTCGAAGCCCTCGCTCGGAAACACCATCGCCGCGCCCTTGGTGACGCAGCCGAGCGTGCCCATGACCATGCCGAAGCAATGGTAGAGCGGCACGGGAATGGCGAGCCGGTCGGCCTCTGTGAAGGCCATGGTCTGGGTGACGAAGCGGGCGTTGTTGAGGATGTTCTTGTGGGTGAGCGTTGCGCCCTTCGGCGATCCCGTGGTGCCGCTGGTGAACTGGATGTTGATCGGCTCGTCGGGGTCGAGAGCCGCGGTGATGCCGTCGAGCCGGCCGAGCGTCTCGGCATCGGCCATCTCCATGACGGCGTCGAAATTGAAGGCGCCCGGCGTCTTCTCGCTGCCCATGCGGATGACGGTGCGCAGCTCGGGCAGCCTTTCGGCCTTCAGCGCGCCGGGTTCGCACGCGTCCATTTCCGGCGCCAGCGTGCGCAGCATGCCGAGATAGTCCGAGCTCTTGAACGCGCTCGCGGTGACCAGCGCCTTGCAGCCGACCTTGTTGAGGACGAATTCCAGCTCGCTCAGGCGATAGGCCGGGTTGATGTTGACCATGATCAGGCCGATGCGGGCGGTGGCGAACTGGGTCAGCAGCCATTCCGGGCGGTTCGGGCCCCAGATGCCGATGCGGTCGCCCTTGGCGAGACCCAGTTTCAGCAAGCCCGCGGCCAGCGCATCGACCGCACGGCTGAACTCGTCATAGGTGTAGCGGAGGCCGAACTCGCAGAAGACCGCCGCGTCGCGCTCGCCGAAGCGGGCGACCGTCTCGGCGAACAGCTCCGGTATCGTCTTGTGCCACAGCGGATCCTTGCGCGAACCCTTGACGTGGGAGAGACCGCCGATCGGCGTCGGGTCGTCCTGCTCAGTCTGCGTCGTGGCCGAATTCATCATCTTCCTCCCGGTCTTTTTCGCGCGCGGCTGCGGGGCCGCTGCCGCCTGCGATGCTACAATAGTGGCAGTGCCCGCTCATACGGCAATGGCGGTCCGGACGAAATGTCGCGCATCCTTGTCGACGCCGGCGGCGCCGGTTCGGGCGCAGACTATCGACCGCTTCGTTCACGCGGCCTAAACACGGCAGTCAGCGAAGCAGGAGCGAACGCATGTATGTCTGGGGCCGTCTCATCCGCATGGCGCTGACGGCGCGCAGCCGCGGACCCTACCGCTGGGGCGACGCCAGCCGGCTCGCCTTCCGCTGCCTGCCGACCGACATCGATTCCAACATGCATCTCAACAATGCCCGCTACATGATGCTGGCCGACGTCGGGCGCATCGACATCTTCATTCGCGCCGGCCTGCTGGGGCTGGCGCGCCAGCGCGGCTGGGCGCCGATGATGGGCGGGCTGCAGACCGTCTATGTGCGCGAGATCAGGCTGTGGAAGAAGTTCGAGGTGGTCTCCACGATCGAGACGTGGGAGGACACGCAGGTGATCGGCCGCCACCGCTTCGTGCTGGAAGACGGGCAGACCGCCGCGCTGGTGCTGACCACGGCCGGCGTCTACAACGCCAGGGAGCGACGCTTCCTCGAGATCGACGAGGTGGTGGCCGCGCTCGGCAGCCAGATCAGGCCGCGCCCGCCGAGCGAGGAGGAGGCGATCTTCATGGCCTCGCACGCCGGCCTGCGCAAACTCGCCAAGGCCAGCGGCACGCCGCCCGGCGGCTGAACTACGCGACGCGCCGCGGCATGCTGCCAGGTGCTTGCACTTCGCCTCCGATCTCGCTATCACGCGCTCACTTTCGACGGAGCCCTGCGCCCCGTCGCGGGCCGCTTTAGCTCAGTTGGTAGAGCACATCATTCGTAATGATGGGGTCGCGTGTTCGAGTCACGCAAGCGGCACCACCTCTTATCGAAACGACCATTCGAACAGTTTCCGCGCCGGCAGTGGCGTGCCGGGCCTTTTGCGGGCAGAGTGCAGCGCATCGGTGCACGCGAACGCAAGGGGACGAGAATGCCGAAGGCGGGCTGGCAGGACGAGGTGCTGGAGTTCTGGTTCGAGGAGCTGACGGCGGAGGACTGGTTCACCCAGAAGGACGCAGTCGACGAGACAATCCGCGACCGCTTCGGCGACCTTCACGAGGAACTCAGGCACGCCTCGCCCGAGCATCTCGACGCCGAACCGCAGACCGCGCTCGCCGCCATCATCGTGTTCGACCAGTTCCCGCGCAACATGTTCCGCAAGACGGGAAAGGCCTTCGCCACCGATCACCTGGCGCTGGCGATCGCGCAAAAGGCTGTCGAGGCCGGCTTCGACCGCAACATGGAAACCACGCACAAGCAGTTCCTCTACATGCCGTTCATGCATTCCGAGCAACTGACCGACCAGAACAAATGCGTCGAGCTGTTCGGCACGCTCGGCAGCGAGGAGTCGCTGAAATTCGCCGTCCAACACCGCGACATCATCGAGCGCTTCGGCCGGTTTCCGCATCGAAACAAGGCGCTGGGCCGCCAGTCGACGGCAGAGGAAACAGCCTTCATGGAAGAGCATTCCGGCTTCGGCCAGTGAGCGGGCGCAAGGCTTGCGCCGACGCGCCGCGCAGCCCTAGATAGGGGCCGAGCAGACACAATGGCGGCGCGCGCCGGACCGGCGCCGGGACATGCCGCCCAACAACGGTTTCCCAGGGAGGGAGCATTGGCAAAGGCAAGCGACAGCACGCAAAGCGCGGCCAGGCGAAGGGGCGCGGCGAAAACCGACGAGGACGGCGCGGCGAAGACGGAAGCGGCCAAGCCGGCGGCGAAGAAGCCGGCGGCGAAAAAGGGCACGTCCGGATCGGCATCGTCGACGGGCAAGGCGCCCGCCACCAAGGCGGCAGGTTCGAAGTCGGCCGCGACGAAGTCCGGCGCGGCGAAGAGCGCCTCGGGGAAGCCCGCGGCCACGAAGCCTGCTGCCGCGAAGCCGGCTGCGAAGTCTGCCGCAACGGGCGCAAAGGCCGCGGCGAGCGGTTCGAGCGCAGCGAAGGCTGCCCCGAAGCAGTCCGCGGGGGCGAAAAAGCCGGCGGCGAAGAAGGCGTCTCCTCCGGGTCGACCGATTCCGCCTCGAAGGCAGCCACCACGACGAAGGCGGCAAGCGCCGCCAAGGACGAAGCAAAGCCTGCCGCGAAGAAGAGCGCCGCAAAGCCGGCAGCCGCGAAGGACGGAGCGGCTACCAGGAAGGCTTCCTCGAAGTCGGGCTCCGCCGCAGCCGGGAAGAAGGCGTCGCCCAAGTCGGGCGCTGCAGCGTCCGAGCACACTGCGCTGACGGCGCGGCCGTGGCTCGCCAGCTATCCCGACGTCGTGCCGCACGAGATCGAGATGCCGGCGGAAAAGTCGATCGGCGACTTCCTCGTGGCGAGCTGCCGCAAGCATTCGACGCGGCCGGCCTTCACCTGCATGGGCAAGTCGCTGAGCTTCGCCGAACTCGAGGAGATGTCGCGGCGTCTTGCGGCGTTCTTGCAGTCGAAGGGGCTGCAGAAGGGCGCGCGCGTGGCGATCATGATGCCCAACGTGCTGCAGTATCCGGTCGCCATGATGGCGGTGCTGCGGGCGGGCTACGTGGTCGTCAACGTCAATCCGCTCTACACGCCGCGCGAACTGGAGCACCAGCTCAAGGATTCCGGCGCCGAGGCGATCGTCATCCTCGAGAACTTCGCCTCGACGCTGGAAAAGGTCGTCGCCAACACCTCGGTCAAGCACGTGGTGGTGGGCTCGATGGGCGACCTGCTGGGTCTGAAGGGCCTGCTGGTCAACCTGGTGGTGCGGCGCGTGAAGAAGATGGTGCCGGCGTGGTCGCTGCCCGGCCATGTGAGCTTCAACGACGCCGTCAGCGCCGGCGCGAAGGCCAGTTTCCACCGCGCCGAGGTCGAGCCCGACGACATCGCCTTCCTGCAATATACCGGCGGCACGACGGGCGTCTCGAAGGGCGCGACGCTGCTTCACCGCAACGTGCTGGCCAACGTCCAGCAGAACGCCGCGTGGGTGGAAAGCGCCTTCGTCAAGAAGCCGCGGCCGCGCCGCATGGTCTATATCTGCGCGCTGCCGCTCTACCACATCTATGCGCTGACGGTGAACGCGCTGATGGGCATGCAGCAGGGTGCGGAGAACATCCTGATCCCCAATCCGCGCGACTTGCCGGCCTTCGTCAAGGAGCTGAAGGCGCGGCCCTTCCACGTCTTCCCCGGCCTCAACACGCTGTTCAACGGGCTGTTGCACAACGACGAGTTCCGCAAGCTGGACTTCGGCTCGCTGATCCTCACCTTCGGCGGCGGCATGGCCGTGCAGAAGGCGGTGGCCGACCGCTGGCAGCAGCTTACCGGCAACATCATCGCCGAGGGCTACGGCCTGTCGGAGACCTCGCCGGTGGTGACGGCCAACCGCTTCGACGCGCGACCAGTTCTCCGGCACGATCGGCCTGCCGATGCCCTCGACCGAAGTCGAGATCCGCGACGACAAGGGCAAGGACGTCGAGACGGGCACGGTCGGCGAGATCTGCATCAAGGGTCCGCAGGTGATGGCGGGCTACTGGAACCGGCCGGACGAGACCGCGCAGGTGATGACCGAGGACGGGTTCTTCCGCTCCGGCGACATGGGCTTCATGGACGCGCGCGGCTACATCAAGATCGTCGACCGCAAGAAGGACATGATCCTGGTCTCGGGCTTCAACGTCTATCCCAACGAGATCGAGGACGTGGTGGCGCAGCACCCGGGCGTGCTGGAGGTGGCGGCGATCGGCGTGCCGGACGAGCATTCCGGCGAAGTGCCGAAGCTGTTCATCGTCAGGAAGGACCCGAACCTGACGGCGGCCGAGATCGTCGAATACTGCCGGGAAAACCTGACCGGCTACAAGCGCCCGCGCCACATCGAGTTCCGCGACGAACTGCCGAAGACCAATGTCGGCAAGATCCTGCGGCGCGAGCTGAAATAGGGGGCGCGCTTGTCGGCGCCGATGCCTCCCTCCCCCTCGAGGGGAGAGTCGATCCACGTAGTGGGCGCAGTGTGGGGTCGCTACCGAGCGCCCTAACCTCGCCCGCATGTGGGAGAGAACGGATGCCCCGAAGCCGTGTCAGCGATGAGGCTGGCCATCTCGCGCGAGGGGTGAATGCAGGGCGGCGCTCCATCCAACCCGCCTCATCCGACTCGGCGCTGACGCCCCTCACCGGCCCTTCGCTCACGGCTCCGAGCAGTTCGCTGCGCTTCGCTTTACCCTCCTCACCCCGCAAGCGGGGCGAGGGCAGGGCGCGCGTCACACCGCCGTCCGCCCATACATCTTCATCGCCACGCCCGGCGTCTCCGCCGTCTGGCCATTGTCAAAGAACGCGATCGCGCCTGCCGCGAGGATCGCTGCGCGATCCCGCTGGGCGCTGTCACCTGAGGTCGCCTGTCGGCGATCCGGCTGGGGAAGACGGGCGGCCGTTCGGACGCTCATCTATTTTTATTTCGTGCGACCTTACGGCCGCCCGTCCGGCATCCTGCCCCGCGTCCGGGAGCGGAGGGACCAGCCCCGCAAGCCGTCGGCAGGGCCCGGACCTAACGCTCTGCGAAGCCGCGCCACCGCGCGCGGCCGATCCGGTACCGTCCCGCCGCCCGGATGTTCGGTGTGCACACCCGTTTCCCGCGCGGCGGTATGAGCAAAGGATAAGCGCGGCGGAGAAGACGGGGACAAATGAGGGCGTGGGGAATGGGGAGTAGGCAGCAGGAACAATGGGTTGCGCGAGCAAGGACCGCGCGCCTGTCCACGTTTGCCCCCTCATCCGGCCCTACGGGCCACCTTCTCCCCGTCGGGGAGAAGAACGAGCACTCCGCCATCTTCGCCCGTCATCCTCGGATGGCGGGCCGCAGCGCTGGCGCCCTACCTCCCCTCGACGGGGAGGTCGCGGAGGATTGCCGAGCAAGAGCGAGGCGGTCCTACGCGGGTGGGGTGGGAACGAAGGGCGCCAGTCACCCCACCCGGCTCGTTTCACTCGCCGACCTCCCCGTCGAGGGGAGGTAGGGCGCTCGTCCTCCGCCGCCTCACGCGTCCGAACCGTTCAGGCATGGATCCCCGGCTCTGCGCCTTCGCTACGCTCGGCTCGGCCGAGGATGACGAACTGCGTTTATGGCCCTGCCAATCGCGAAGGTGGGCGACTGGCCGCAGCGGCGGCGCCTTCCCTCCCCCTCGAGGGGAGGGTCGATCCGCGCGAGCGGATCGGGGTGGGGTCGTCCGTGAAGCGTGCGGCCTACCGACTGTCGCTGCAGATTCCTGCGCCGAGATCGGCCGAGGCTACCCCACCCGTCCCGTCGCTGCGCTCCGGTCCACCCTCCCCTCAAGGGGGAGGGATGGGTGCGCGCCTCCTGCGTCGAATGCGAAGACCATGCCGCGATGGCGGGCGCTGTCGCGCGGCTCGCCGATTTCGGCCACCGGATATTCGGCCAGAAGCCGCAGCCGCGCGCGCGGCAGCCATTCGCGGCCAAGATCGCCGACCAGAACGACAATTCCGGCCTCGACGCAGCGTTCGAGAAACTCGGTGACGCGTCCGGCGAGCTCCCGGTCGTAGAACAGGTCGCCCACGGCCACGATGTCGAAGGGCGGCGGTGAACCGGCCAGAATATCGTCGGAGATGATCTCGACCGCCACGCCGTTGGCCTCGGCGTTGAGGCCGATCGCGGCGCGTGCGGCCGGGTCCGTGTCCGATGCCGCGACCTTGCCGGCGCCTGCCCTGGCCGCGGCGATCGCCACCAGACCGGAGCCGGCACCGAGGTCGAGCAGGCTGTGGCCGGCGACGGCTTCGGGATTTTCGAGGAAATGGCGGGCAAGGGCGACCCCGCCCGGCCAGGCATAGGCCCAGTAGGGCGCGCCGCTCCGCCGGCCGGGCAGCCGGTTCAGCCCGCTGCCCGCGTGCGCCTGGAAAAGCCGGATTCCGGGAACCGGAGCGACGGGTTCGAGGCGCATGTTGCGCCGGATGAAGTCCGCCGTCGCCGAGGGCGTCGCCATCGGGCTAAGCCGCCCTCCCCTCCAGCAGCGCCGGCAGGTCGGCGACCGAGCCGATGACGACATCGGCCAGCTGCTTCAGGGTCTCGGCCGTGCCGGTGCCCGACAACACGCCGACGACGAGGCCGGCGCCGCCTGCGCGGCCGGTCTCGAGGTCGTGACGGTTGTCGCCGACCATGGCGAGCTGCGCCGGCTTCAGCCCGGTCATGTCGGCGAAGGCGTGCAGCACGTCGGGGGCGGGCTTGGGCACCGCGACCGCGTCGTAGCCGTAAATGGCGTCGAAGGAGTGGGCGAGGCCGAGCGCCAGCAGCGTCTGCTCGGCGCCGCGTGTGGAATCGTTGGTGGCGAGCCCCAGCCGATAGCCGGTGTCGCGCAGCTTCGCGATCGCCTCGGCGATGCCTGCCACCGGCACCGCAGCGCGCGCACCCTCCTCGGCGGTGACGGCGTCGAATTCGGCGGTGCGCGCGGTGCGCTCTTCGCGGGTGAGTTCGGGATACCAGAGCGCCACGACATCGGCATTGGTGCCGGACGCAATGACGGAGTTGGCGCGGAAACTGCGGCTTTCGGCGTCAAACCCGCCGAGGTCGAGCAGGCGCGCCGCCTCGGCCGCATCGCCGTTCGAGGCGACCAGAGCCAGCCGTTCGGCGACGGCGGTCCATGTCGCCTCGAAGTCGACCAGCGTACCGTCCTTGTCGAAGAGGATGCCGCGGATCGCGCTCATTCGGCGTTCTTCCGCATGGCCTCGACGCGGGCGACGAGGCCGGCGGTGGAAGCATCCCGCCCGGCGGCTTCGCGCTTGCCCTCGACGACCGGCAGAAGATCGGTGGCCAGTTCCTTGCCGAGTTCGACACCCCACTGATCGAAGGAGTTGATGCCGAAGAGCACGCCTTCCACAAACACTCGATGCTCGTAGAGCGCGATCAGCCGGCCGAGCGCGAACGGGTCGAGCGTGTCGTGGAGGATTGTCAGCGACGGCCGGTTGCCCGGGAAGACACGGTGCGGCGCGATCCTCTCGATCTCGGCCTCGTCGATGCCCTTGGCGCGCATCTGGGCCTTCGCCTCGTCCAGCGTGCGGCCCTTCATCAGCGCCTCGCCCTGCGCCAGGCAATTGGCCAGAAGCAGGTCGTGGTGGACCTTCAGGTCGGGCTCGTGGCCGTTGGCGGCGACGATGAACTCGACGGGGATGACGTCGGTGCCCTGATGCAGAAGCTGGAAGAAGGCGTGCTGGCCGTTGGTGCCCGGCTCGCCCCACACCAGCGGCCCGGTCGGCGTGGTGACGGCGGCACCGTCGAGCGTGACGCGCTTGCCGTTCGATTCCATGTCGAGCTGCTGCAGATAGGCCGGCAGGCGGGCGAGCCGCTGGTCGTAGGGAATGACCGCGCGGGCCGGATACCCGCACACGACGCGGTGCCACCAGCCGAGCAGCCCCATGACCACGGGGATGTTTTCCAGCAGCGGCGCGGCGGCGAAATGCTCGTCCATGGCGTGCGCGCCGTCGAGGAATTTACGGAAATTCTCCGGGCCGACGGCGATCATGATCGGCAGGCCGATCGCCGACCACAGCGAATAGCGGCCGCCGACCCAGTCCCAGAAGCCGAAGACGCGATCCTCGCGGATGCCGAAGGCGGCGACCTTTTCGAGCGCGGTGGAGACGGCGCAGAAATGGTCGGCGACCGCGTCGGGGCCCAGCGCCTCGGCCACCCAGCGGCGAGCCGTGGCGGCGTTGGTCATCGTCTCGATGGTCGTGAAGGTCTTCGAGGCGATGATGAACAGTGTCGTCTCCGGATCGAGATCCTTCAGCGTGTCCGCGATGTGGGCGCCGTCGACGTTGGAGACGAAATGCGCACGCGGGCCGTCGTGGTACGGCGCCAGCGCCAGCGTCGCCATCGCCGGCCCGAGGTCCGAGCCGCCGATGCCGATATTGACGATGTCGGTGATCGCGGCACCGCGCGCACCGGTGATGGAGCCGCCGCGCACGCCGTTCGCGAAAGCCGCCATCGCGTCGAGGACCGAAAGAACGCCGGGCATGACGTCCGCACCGTCGACCGTGACGGAGCTTCCCGGAGGATTGCGCAAGGCGGTGTGCAGCACCGCCCTCCCCTCGGTGACGTTGATCGTCTCGCCGGAAAACATCGCCGCGCGGCGCTGCTCGACGCCGGCCGCAACAGCGGCATCTGCCAGAAGCCGCATCGTCTCGCCGGTGACCGCGCATTTCGACCAGTCGAGGAAGAGATCGCCGAGCGACAGCGAGAACTTCGCGAAGCGGTCCGGGTCGCCGGCGAAGGCGGCGCGCATGTCCATCGGCATGATCTGCGAGCGGTGGCTTTCGAGCGCGCCGAGCGCGGCATCCAGGGCGGGTCTGTCCAAGTGGTCGCTCCAGCGTTGGTGCAGCGCCGGGCCGTGGCGCAGGCGCAGTTAAATCGCCCCTCGCGTTTCCGTTCAAGCGGCAAAGGTCCGAGACGACCGTTCAGCGAGGCTGGCTGTACCCATCAATTAATTTCATTGGAGCAACCTATTGGACCAGCGGAAAACCGGTTGTACCAGTTGAAGCGGGGTGCGGCAGCCTCGGGAGAGCTCCTCATGGCGACGCGTAACGACACCGCGATCTGGTCCGGCCTGTTCAGGATATCGCCGGATTCGGGCCAGACGCTTCAGGCGCAGATACGGCAGGCGATCGTGGCCGCGATCCTCGACCGGCAGATCGCCGCGTCGATGCCGCTGCCGTCGTGCCGGGTGCTGGCCGAAAAGCTCGGCGTGGCGCGCGGCACCGTGGTGCTGGCCTTCCAGCAGCTCGTCGACCAGGGCTTTCTCATCGCACGCGAGCGGCGCGGCCATTTCGTCAACCCGGAAGTGCTGACGACGCCGGCGAGCCCGGCGCGCAAGCCGTCCGGCCGGCGCGCCGGCCCCGACTGGAAGTCGCTGCGCCGGGTGGCGGCCAGCGACATGCCCGACCCGCTGAAGCAGGAGAACTGGATCAAGTCGTCCTACCCGTTCGTCTACGGCCAGTTCGACCCGGCGCTGTTCCCGACCGCCGAATGGCGCGAGTGCAACCGCATGGCGCTGGCGGTGCTGGAGATCCGCAACTGGGCGGCCGACGTGGTCGACCGCGACGACCCGCTGCTGATCGAGCAGATCCAGGCGCGGCTACTGCCCAGGCGCGGCATCTTCGCCAATCCCGACGAGATCATCGTGACGCTGGGGGCACAGAACGCGCTCTACATGCTGGCGACGCTGCTGATGGGCCGCGAATCGAAGGTCGCCATGGAAGATCCCGGCTATCCCGACGCGCGCTCGATCTTCCGGCTGGCCGGCGCCGAGGTGGTGCCGGTGCCGGTGGATGGTCAGGGCATCATCGCCGACGCCGTGCCGGACGATGCGGACTTCGTGTTCGTGACCCCCAACCACCACTGCCCGACCATGGTGGCGCTCGGCGAGGACCGCCGGCAGCGCCTGCTGGAGGACGCCGAGAAGCACGGGCGCATCATCATCGAGGACGGCTACGACAGCCAGCTGCTGGACGAGGCGCCGCAGCAGGCGCTGAAGAGCATCGACCGCAGCGGCCGGGTGATCCATGTCGGCTCGATGTCGAAGACGCTCGCGCCGGGACTGCGGCTCGGCTACATCGTCGCCGACGCCGAGCTGATCGCGGAACTGAGGGCGCTGAGGCGCTTCATGCTGCGCCACCCGCCGGCCAACAACCAGCGGGCGGTGGCGCTTTTCCTGTCTCTCGGCCACCACGAGGCGCTGGTGCGGCGGCTTTCTTCCGCCTTCGGCGAGCGGCGCCAGCGGCTGGTGCAGGCGATCTCGGCGTTCCTGCCGGAATGGCGCCCGACCGACGCGCCCGGCGGCAGCTCGCTGTGGGTGGAGGCGCCGGCCGGCACGGATTCGCATGCGCTCGCCCGGGCGGCGGCGGCGCGCAGCGTGCTGGTGGAGCCCGGCGGCCGGTTCTTCGACCGGCCGGGGCCGCGCTCGCCCTATCTGAGGCTCGGCATCTCCTCGATCGCGCTTCAGCACATCGAGCCCGGCATCCGCGAGCTGGCGACGGCGGCCGGCCGGAGACCGGCGGCGGCCTGACCGCTTCGCCGCGCGTGGCTCATGCGGCGGGCACGGCTGGCCCAACATCTGGACCAACGCCGGCATATCCTCGCCCATACACAGGCGCCATTCAGCCCATCGAACACGCCTGCGCTTCGGGAGCGGAGTTGCCGATGAGCGTGGAAGCTGAAGCAAGGCCTGAGACGATTTCGCGGCGTGCCGGCGGGCGCGAGGCGCGGCGGGCGCTGAGGGCCGCACCGCTGGCCGAAGACATCAGGCCGGTCAAGCCGGGGCTGGAAGGCGGGCGCTACCGGCCGCTTTCCGACAACGACCTGGAACGCATTCACGAGGCGGTGCTGACGGTGCTGGAAACCGTCGGCTTCGCCAACGCCATCCCCTCCTGCATCGAGGCCTGCACGCGCGCCGGCGCCGAATTCGGCGAGGACGGGCGGCTACGCTTCCCGCGCGCACTCATCGAGGAGACGATCAGGAACGCGGCGCGCAATTTCACGCTGCACGGGCAGGACCCGAAGCACGACATGAAGGTGCAGGGCAATCGCGTGCATTACGGCACGGCGGGGGCGGCGGTGCACGTCGTCGACGTCGAAAAGCGCGACTATCGCGAATCCATGCTGCAGGACATCTATGACGCGGCGCGCATCGTCGACGTGATGGACAACATCCATTTCTTCCAGCGGCCGATGGTGGCCCGCGACATGGTCGACCCGGCCGACCTCGACCTGAACACGCTCTATGCCTGCGTCACCGGCACCACCAAGCATGTCGGCACGTCGTTCACCGTGCGCGAGAACGTCAAGCCGGCGCTCGACATGCTCTACGCGATCGCCGGCGGCGAGGAGGAATTCCGCGCCCGGCCGTTCGTGTCGAACTCCAACTGCTTCGTCGTGCCGCCGATGAAGTTCGCCGAGGACGCCTGCGGCGTGCTCGAGGCCTGCGTGGAAGGCGGCATCCCGATCCTGCTGCTGTCGGCCGGGCAGGCCGGCGCGACCGCGCCCGCCGCGATCGCCGGCGCCGTGGTGCAGGCGGTGGCCGAGGTGCTCGTCGGGCTGGTCTACGTCAACGCGCTGAAGCCCGGCCATCCGTGCATCTTCGGCACCTGGCCGTTCGTCTCCGATCTCAGGACCGGCGCGATGTCGGGCGGTTCGGGCGAGCAGGCGCTGCTGACGGCGGCGTGCGCGCAGATGGCGCGGTTCTACGACCTGCCCGGCGGGGCGGCGGCGGGCATGGCCGATTCCAAGCTGCCGGACATCCAGTCGGGCTACGAGAAGGGCATCACCGACGTGATGGCGGGGCTTTCGGGCCTCAACCTCGTCTACGAATTGGCCGGCATGCACGCCTCGCTGCTCGGCTTCTGCCTGGAAAGCCTGATCATCGACAACGACATGCTGGGCCAGTGCCTGCGCTGCGTGCGCGGCATCGACACCAGCGACGCGGCGCTTTCGGTCGCCTCGATCACCGAGGTGTGCCTCGAAGGGCCCGGCCACTATCTCGGCCACGGGCAGACGTTGAGGCTGATGCAGACGGAATATTTCTATCCGGCGATCGCCGACCGGTTCAGCCCCAAGGAATGGGCCGAGAAGGGCCGGCCGGACATTTTGCAGCGCGCGATCGCCGAGAAGGCGCGCATCCTGGAAAGCCATTTTCCGCGCCATGTCGGCAAGGAACTCGACGACGCGCTGCGCGCCGCCCACCCGAACATCCAGCTGCCGCGCCGCCAGATGGGCTGGTGAGCTTCCGCCCGCGCAAGCTTTCGCCTACTCCGCCGGCTTCTCCGGCCCGAGATTGGCGCGCTGGCGCGGCATGCCGAGGCCGGTGTCCGGCGGCAGGCCGGCGGCCGGGCGCTCCTCCTCGATCATGTGCATGGTGCGCCAGCGGCCGAAGCGGTAGTAGGCGAGCGCCAGCACCAGCGAGGTGATCGAGCCCGCCGGGAAGCTCCACCACAGCGCCTCCACCCCCATCACACCGCGCATCGTGTAGGCGAAGGTCGTGCGGACCAAGAGCACGGACACGATGAGGATGACGAGCGGCGGCATCACCGCGCCGGTGGCGCGCACCGTGGCGAAGATGACGATGGTGAGGCCGAACAGGATGAACGACCACGAGGCGACGCTGTTGATGTGCTGGGCGATGTCGATCGCCTCGCTGTCGCCGGTCAGGAACAGGCCGAGCACGGCGCGGTCGAAAAGCCAGAGCAGGCCGACGAGCACGCCGGTCAGCACGAGATTGAAGACGAGGCCGGAGCCGGCGATGCGGTCGATGCGGTCCCAGTGGCGGGCGCCGACATTCTGCGCGGCCATCGAGGAGACGGCGGCGCCGATCGCCAGCGCCGGCATCTGGATGTAGGTCCACAGCTGCGCGGCGATGCCGTAGGCCGCGGCAACCCGGGAGCCGTAGGCGTTGACCAGCCCCATGAGCGTCAGCGCGGCCGCCGAAATCACGATCATCTGCATGCCCATCGGGATGCCCTTGGTGACGACGATCCTCAGCAGGCGCGGATCCGGCTTCAACAGCCGCAGGTCCTCGCCCGCCAGCCGAAGCGGATGCTTGCGCGCATAGAGGAGCACGAGGATGGCGAGCACGCTGACCACCTGGCCGATCAGCGTCGAGGTCGCCGAACCGGCGATGCCGAGCTTCGGGAACGGCCCGTAGCCGGTGATCAGCATCGGGTTCAGCACGACGTCGAGCACGACGGCCAGCGCCATGAACAGGAATGGCGTGCGGGAATTGCCGGCGCCGCGCAGGATCGTCATGACGAAGGCGAGCAGGTTCATGGCGGGAATGGCGACGAAGATGATGCGCAGATAGGTGTGCGCCAGCGGCAGGGCGTCGGGCGGCGTGCCCAGAAGGTTGAGGATGGCGTCGACCCAGATCCAGCCGCACACCGCGAAAACCGCCGAGACAAGGAAGAAGAAGCTGGCGCTGGTGCCGACGATGCGTCGCGCCTCCGCCATGTCGCGCGCGCCTACCGACTGCGCGACGAGGATGGTGGCGGCCATGCCGATGCCGAAGACGGTGCCCAGCAGCAGAAACAGCACGAGATTGGCATTGGAGGTCGCCGTCAGCGCCGCCTCGCCGAGGAAGCGGCCAACCCAGACGGCGTTGACCGAGCCGTTGAGCGACTGCAGCACATTGGCGCCCAGCACCGGAAGCGCAAACAGCAGCAGCGTCTGCGGGATCGGCCCGCTGGTCAGGTCGCGGGAGCGGCGCGCCGCAGCAGGCTTGTCGTTCATGGCTGGCGTTCCGTTGGGGCTGAGGGCGTGTAGGCCCCGTCGCGGCCGCGGGCAAGCTGTTTCCGCGCCCGCCTCGCTCCCCGACCGAGTGCCCCGGAGACTACTGCCGCAGCACGTAGAAAGGTCCGCCGACCACCAGCCCGGCCGAACCGCGCAGGCCGAAATAGACCTCCATGCCCGCCTGCGCCCAGCCCGGCAGGCGCACGTCGGTGCGGACACGGCCGTCGCCGTCGGCGCTGGCACTGCCTACCGCGCCGAGGCTGGAGGGCGTGCGCCCGACCATCACCGCCACCGAGTTGCCGGGCCTGAAGCCACGGCCGCGGATCGACACCTTCGTGCCCGCCTCGCCGCTTTCGGGATAGATGCGCACGACCTGGTCGCCGACAATTCTCGAACTGTCGCCGGTGACCGTCCTGCTGCTTTCGCCGCCGTTCCGTCCGGCATTGTCGTTGCCGCCGTTCCGGTCGACGTTGCCGCCACGCCCGTCATCGTCCCGCTTGATCAGCCTGCTGCTCGACTGCGCGAAGGCGAGATCGGGAACGGTCACGGCGAAGGCGCCCGCGATCATGCAGGCAATTCCAACGGATCTGAAGCTCATATCGGTCTCCCTGGTCTGGGGTTCCGTCCCGCGCCAAGCCATAGCGCCGAGCCGTGAACGACTCCTGAACGCGCGGAACCCGGGAACCGCCGCATGAAAGCGGCGTTCTGCCGTGACAGTCGCAAGGAGAGAGTCCGATGAGCACTCGCACCTATATCAGCGGCATGATCTCGTTGATGGTCAACGCCGTGTTGTTCGGCTCCGGCGCCGTGGTCATCCTGGCGATACCGGCGCTGCGCGAGCACGTGGTCTGGCTGCTGCCGGCCTGGATCGTGTTCGCACTGGTCATCACGCCACCGATCGCCTGGTTCATGGCGCCACGCCTCAGGCTGCGCTACTGGCGCCAGAAAGAGGGCGAAGGCCACGTGACCACGGCCTGACTTCAACGGCCGGGGCAGCAGAGCCTCGGCCGATCGCCTGCCACTCGCGGCCCTTGTGCTTCAGGCTGCGTGATCAGTGATTGTTGCGCGGTATGCCACGTTCCTGCGCCACGCGCAGATATGCGGCGGCCGGCTTCAGGATCATGCCGCGCGCCAGCTGATCCACCATCGAACGCTGGATTTCCTGCCACGGCGTCTGGCTGTCGGGATATTTGTAGCCGCCCTGCCCGGCCAGTTCGGCGCGGCGGCGGTCGAGTTCCTCGGGGATAATCAGAATGTCGGCGGTGCCGCGGCCGAGATCGACGCGCACACGGTCGCCGGTCCTCAGCAACGCCAGTCCGCCGCCCTCGGCCGCTTCCGGCGAGGCGTTGAGGATCGACGGCGAGCCCGACGTGCCGGACTGGCGGCCGTCGCCGATGCAGGGAAGCTCCTCGATGCCGCGCTTCAGGAGGTAAGCGGGCGGTTGCATGTTCACGACCTCCGCGCCGCCCGGATAGCCGATCGGGCCGGTTCCGCGCATGACCAGAATGCTGTTCTCGTCGAGCCCGAGCGCCGGGTCCTCGATGCGGGCGTGATAGTCCTCCGGCCCGTCGAAAACGACGGCGGTGCCCTCGAAGGCATCGGGATCGTCCGGGTTCGACAGATAGCGTTCGCGAAAGGCCTTCGAGATCACGCTGGTCTTCATGATGGCGCTGTCGAACAGGTTGCCCTTGAGGTTGATGAAGCCGGCATCCTTGACCAGCGGCCGCGACAGCGGGCGGATCACCTCCTGGTCGTGGTTCGCGGCATCGGCGCAATTCTCGGCGATCGTGCGGCCGTTGACGGTCCTTGCGTCGGGATGCGGCAGAAGCCCGCCTTTCAGCAGCTCCGAAACGACGGCGGGCACGCCGCCGGCATGGAAATAGTCCTCGCCCAGATATTCGCCCGCCGGCTGGAGATTGACGATGAGCGGGATGTGGTGGCCGACCCGCTGCCAGTCGTCATTGTCGAGCGGCACGCCCAGATGGCGTGCGATGGCGTTGAGATGGACCGGCGCGTTGGTGGAGCCGCCGATGGCCGAATTCACGGCGATGGCGTTCTCGAAGGCCTCGCGCGTCATGATGTCGGACGGCTTGATGTCCTCCCAGACCATGTCGACGATGCGCTGGCCGGTGCGATAGGCCATCTGCCCGCGCTCGCGATAGGGCGCGGGAATGGCGGCGGAACCGGGAAGCTGCATGCCGAGCGTCTCGGCCAGCGAGTTCATCGTCGTCGCCGTGCCCATCGTGTTGCAGAAGCCCACGGACGGGGCGGAAGAGGCGACGATATCCATGAACTGATCGTAGTCGATCTCGCCGGCGGCCAGGCGGCGGCGCGACTCCCACACGATGGTGCCGGAGCCGGTGCGCTTGCCCTCATGCCAGCCGTTGAGCATCGGGCCGACGGAAAGGGCGATCGCCGGTATGTTGACGGTGGCCGCGGCCATCAGCAGGGCCGGCGTGGTCTTGTCGCAGCCGATGGTCAGCACCACCCCGTCGAGCGGGTAGCCGTAGAGCACCTCGACCAGCGACAGGTAGGCGAGGTTGCGGTCGAGCGCGGCGGTCGGCCGCTTGCCCGTCTCCTGGATCGGGTGACAGGGAAACTCGAAGGGAATGCCGCCCGCCGCCTCGATGCCGGCGCGCACGCGCTTGGCCAGTTCCAGGTGATGACGGTTGCACGGGGACAGGTCGGAGCCGGTCTGCGCGATGCCGATGATCGGCTTGCCGGACTGCAGTTCCTCGCGGGTGAGGCCGTAGTTCAGATAGCGCTCCAGGTAGAGCGCGGTCATGCCGGGATCGGCGGGATTGTCGAACCAGTATTGCGAGCGCAACCTCAGCTTGTCGCCGGCCATGATGTTCCCTCCGCTGTCCTCGGCTGTCGCCCAGCGATAGGCCATCGCACCGGCCGCGGCAAGGCACCGGGGCGCGGCGTGACAAAGGGCGCGCGCTGCGCTAGGTGCTCGGCGTAGAACAAGCCGGAGGACGAGCCATGGCCGTGAACATGGAAGGCGAGGAGCACATCGCCGCACCGCGCGAGAAGGTCTGGGAGGCGCTCAACGACCCCGACGTGCTGCGGGCCTGCATTCCGGGCTGCGAGAGCCTGGAAAAGAGCTCCGACACGGAGCTGACGGCGGTGGTGCAGGTGAAGATCGGCCCGATCAAGGCGAAGTTCAACGGTTCGGTGGAACTGCTCAACCTCGATCCGCCGAAGGCCTACACCATCCAGGGCGAGGGCAAGGGCGGCGTCGCCGGCTTCGCCAAGGGCGGGGCGGACGTGACGCTGGAAGAGGACGGACCCGAGGCGACGCTGCTGAAATACACCGCCAAGGCCGACGTCAGCGGCAAGATGGCGCAGCTCGGCAGCCGGCTGATCCAGTCGACCTCGAAGAAGCTCGCGGGCGAGTTCTTCTCGAACCTCAACAAGACGATCACGGGCGCGGAAGACGGCGGCGAAGCGGCCTGAGCCGGCGGACAGCCGCCGCGCCGCTTCTCGTCACTTGCGGTAGTTCGGCGGCCGCTTCTCCATGAAGGCGGCCACACCCTCCTTGTAGTCGTCCGAGCGGCCGGCCTCGCGCTGGTACTGACGCTCCATGTCGAGCTGTTCGTCGAGCGAGTTGGTCGAGGCGGCGTGGATCAGCTTCTTGGTCAGCGCGTAGGCGTTGGTCGGACCGGCGGCGAAGGCCTCGGCGAGCGCCGTCGCCTCGCCCATCAGGCTTTCGTCGTCGACGGCCTTCCAGATCAGCCCCCAGGCGGCGGCGTCCTCGGCCGGCAGCGGGTGCGCGGTCAAAGCGCCAGCGCCTTGGCGCGCGCCTCGCCGACCAGCCTCGTCAGCCAGTAGGTGCCGCCGGCGTCGGGAACGAGGCCGATCTTGGAAAACGCCTGGATGAACTTCGCCGATTTCGCCGCGATCACGATGTCGCAGGCGAGCGCGACATTGGCGCCGGCGCCGGCCGCGACGCCGTTGACGGCGCAGATCACCGGCTTGTCGAGGGCGCGGATCTTGCGCACCAGCGGGTTGTAGAATTGCTCGAGCGTCCTGCCGAGGTCGACCGCCTCGCCCTGCATCTGCGAGCGTTCGGAAAGGTCCTGGCCGGCGCAGAAGCCGCGCCCGGCGCCGGTGAGGACGACGGCGCGGCAGTCGTCGTCGGCCTCGCAGGCCTCGAACGCGGCGCGAAGCTCCCGGTGCATCTCCTCGGTGAAGGAATTCAGCCTGTCGGGCCGGTTGAGCGTCAGGATGGCGTAGCCGTCGCGGCGCTCGTGGATGACAGTTTCGCCGCTCATGGCGCTTACCTCCCTGATCGAAACCGCGACTTTTCTGGCACGCCCGGCGGCCGCGATCAATCTGGCCGGCAACCAGCTTGGTCGTGACGTCGCTTCCTGGAACGTCATGTCGATCCGGATTCCAGCTGGGGCATGATCTTGTCCGAAAACCGGTTCCCACTTTTCGGGACCGTGCCCTATTCGAAGACGATCGACGGGCCGGGGGCAACTTCCTGCGCGAGCTGTTCCTGCACCTTCGCCGCGATCTCGCGGTAGGCGCGGGAATGCGGCCCGTCGGGATCGGAGGCGACCACGGGCACGCCGGCATCCGAGGTCTCGCGGATCGCCATCTCCAGCGGCACCTCGCCGAGGAACGGCACGCCGAGGCGCTCGGCCTCCGCCTTCGCGCCGCCATGGCCGAAGATGTCGTAGCGCTTGCCGGTGTCGGGCGCGATGAAATAGCTCATGTTCTCGACGATGCCGAACACCGGCACGTCGACCTTGCGGAACATGTTGAGGCCCTTGCGGGCATCGATCAGCGCCAGGTCCTGCGGGGTGGAGACGATGACGGCTCCGGCCAGCGGCACGGCCTGCGCCATGGTGAGCTGGGCGTCGCCGGTGCCGGGTGGCATGTCGACCACCAGCACGTCGAGCTCGCCCCAGGCGACCTCGCGCAGCATCTGGGTGAGCGCCTGCATGACCATCGGGCCGCGCCAGATCATCGGCGTTTCCTCGTCGACGAGGAAGCCCATCGACATGACGGCGAGCCCGTGGCCCTCCATCGGCTTCAGCACCTTGCCGTCGACCGTCTGCGGCCGGCCCTTGACGCCGAGCAGGCGCGGCATCGAGGGACCGTAGATGTCGGCGTCGAGCACGCCGACCTTCATGCCGTTGGCCTTGAGCGCCAGAGCCAGGTTGACCGCCGTCGTCGACTTGCCGACGCCGCCCTTGCCGGAGGCGACGGCAATGATCGACTTGACGCCGGGCACACCGCGTTTGCCCGCCTGCGGGCCGGAAGGTGCTGCCGCGGGACCTGGACGCTGCTGCGGACGCGCCTGAGGTGCGGTTGAGGCTGCGGCCGGGGTGGCGGAGCCGGACGCTCCATGCCGCCGCCCTTCTTTTCGGCAGTCAGCGCCACCACGGCGCCGGTGACGCCGGAGACCGTCCTGACGGCGCGCTCGGCGGCGGCGCGCAACGGCTCCAGCTGCTCGGCGCGATCGGCCGGCACGGTGATCGAGAAGAACACCTTGCCGTCGGCGATGACGATTTCCGAAACGAGACCGAGCGAGACGAGGTCTCCCTCGAAATCGGGACCCTTGACCGACTTGAGCTTTTCGAGAACGGCTTCCTTGGTGACGGGCATGCTGACCTTCTTCCGGCTGGCGTCTTGCCCGTCAGATAATACGGATGGCCGCCGAGACCAAGGGAAGCGCAAGCCCGCCTCCTCAGCCGCGCATCGGCTTCAGCGCCTCGGCCCAGCGCAGCAGCTCGTCGAGCATCAGCTTCGCACCCTGCTCGATCGGCTCGTTCGGCTGGAAGGTGTCGTCCTCGATCATGTTGGCGACGAAGGGAACGGGAACGCCCTCCGGGATCGGCATCAGCTTCAATGTCGGCAGGATCAGCTTCAGCGACTGCGCGGCGCGCAGGCCGCCCGAAACGCCACCGTAGGACACGAGGCCCGCCGGCTTGTAGTTCCATTCCTTGAACACGAAGTCGAGCGCGTTCGCGAGGGCCGGCGACGTGAAGTAGTTGTATTCGGGCGTGACGAAGACATAGGCGTCGGCGGAAGCGACGCTGGCAGCCCATTTCCTCGTGTGCTCGTGCTCATATTCCTGCAGGCGCGGGTGCTTCGGCTCGTCGTAGACCGGCAGGCCGAAAGAATTCGATGTCGACCAGCTCGACGTCGAACTTGCCGTGCTCGACGGCAAAGCCCTCGAACCATTTGGCGACCGCGATGCCTTTGCGGCCGGGGCGTGTGCTGCCGACGATGATGTTGAGCTTCAGGGCCATTTGGCCGCTCCTTCGCTTTGGTGGGAATTGGCTGCACGGCGGGGATAGGAACCGCGGCGCGCGGCGGCAAGCCGCGCGTCGTGCACACAGCGTCACTGCGTGAAGCGCAAGAGCGGCCGGATTGTTCCGCCCAGCGGCCGCTGGCGCGGCCGTGCGATGGCCGGTATGTCTCTCCAATGATCGACAAGCTGGAATCCTTCATCGCGCTGGCGCGGGCCCAGCACTTCGGCAAGGCGGCCGAAGATCTCGGCATCACGCAGCCGACGCTTTCGGCGGCGATCAAGCAGCTCGAGGACCAGCTCGGCGTGATGCTGGTGAAGCGCGGCTCGCGCTTCCAGGGGCTGACGGCGGAAGGCGAACAGGTGCTGTCGTGGGCGCATCGCATCGTCGGCGACACGCGCACGATGAAGGAGGAGATGCGGGCGGCCAGGAGCGGCCTTTCCGGACGCATCCGCATCGCCGCCATCCCGACCGCACTGGCGATGACGCCGCGGCTGACCACGCCTTTCCGCGACAAGCATCCCGGCGTCACCTTCTCGATCCTGTCGCGCACCTCGATCGAGGTGCTGTCGCTGCTCGGCAATTTCGAGATCGACGCCGGCATCACCTATCTCGACAACGAACCGCTGGGCAACGTCGCGTCCGTGCCGCTCTATTCGGAGCGCTACCAGCTCATCACCGCGGCCGGCAACGCCCTGTCGGAGCGCAGCGAGGTGAGCTGGGCAGAGGTGGCGGACCTGCCGCTGTGCCTGTTGACGCGCGACATGCAGAACCGGCGCATCATCGACCAGCATCTGCACGAGGCGGGCGCGGAAAACCGGCCGACGCTGGAATCCAATTCCATGATCGTGCTGTTTTCCCACATCCGCACCGGCAAGTGGGCCTCGATCATGCCGCTTAACCTCGCCGAGACGTTCGGCTTCTCCGAGCCGATCCGGGCGATCCCGATCGTCGAGCCTGACGCGCGCCACCTCGTCGGGCTGGTGGCGACCAAGCGCGAGCCGCACACGCCGCTGGTAGCCGCGCTGCTGGAGGAAGCCGAGAAGCTGGCGCGCGAGATCGAGCGATGAGGGGCGCCTCCTCCTTGCCGCCGCGGCAGGGCCGTCGATAGAAAATTTCTATCAAACGACGATACCGCTTTATTGATTCAGGCTCCTTGATCTGTTTTCGTCGCCCAAACGCGTAGCCGGCATCATTCAGGGAGGACGCTGCTCGCCATGCAGCAGCCAGGTACCCAGGCGGCCGCGGACGTCGCCTCCAAAACGTCCGCCATCGTCGACGATCTCAAGAGCCTCGAAGGCCCGCTGCTGCCGATCCTGCACGAGGTGCAGGCGGAGTTCGGCTATCTGCCGACGGAATCGCTGCTGGTGATCGCCGAGGGGCTCAACATCTCGCGCGCCGAGATCCACGGCGTCGTCAGCTTCTATCACGACTATCGCCGCGAGCCCGGCGGCCGCCACACGCTGAAGCTCTGCCAGGCGGAAGCGTGCCAGTCGATGGGCTCGGAGAAGATCGCCGCGCAGGTGAAGCAGCATCTGGGCATCGACTTCCACGAAACGGCCCGGGACGGCTCGGTGACGCTGGAGCCGGTCTATTGCCTGGGGCTTTGCTCCTGCGCACCGTCGGCGCTGCTCGACGACGAGCCGATCGGCCGGCTCGACGCCGACAAGGTCGACGAGATCGTCGCGGAGGTGAGACGATGACGGTGACGGTCTTCGTTCCGCGCGACGCCGCGGCGCTGGCGCTCGGCGCCGACAGGGTCGCGGCAGAAATCGCCGCGGAAGCCGAAAAGCGGGGCGCCGACATCGAGATCGTGCGCAACGGCTCGCGCGGCATGCACTGGCTGGAGCCGCTGGTCGAGGTGCGCACGCAGCATGGCCGCCTCGCCTACGGCCCGGTGAAGCCTTCCGACGTGGCGGGCCTGTTCGACGCGCATTTCCTGTCGGGCGGCGAGCACCGGCTCGGCCACGGCGAGACGCACGAAATCCCGTTCCTGAAGAACCAGACGCGGCTGACCTTCTCGCGCTGCGGCGTCACCGATCCGCTGTCGCTGCACGACTACCGGCACTACAAGGGGCTGAAGGGGCTGGAACGCGCCGTCACCATGACGCCTGCCGAGATCGTCCAGGAAGTGACGGACAGCGGCCTGCGCGGACGCGGCGGCGCCGGGTTTCCGACGGGCATCAAGTGGAAGACCGTGCTCGATACGCCGGGCATCCAGAAATACATCGTGTGCAACGCCGACGAGGGCGATTCCGGCACCTTCGCCGACCGCATGATCATGGAAGGCGATCCCTTCGTGGTCATCGAGGGCATGGCGATCGCCGGCATCGCGACCGGCGCGACCAAGGGCTACGTCTACACGCGCTCGGAATATCCGCACGCCATCGCCACCATGCGCGAGGCGATCGCGGTCGCCCGCGAGGCGGGAGTTCTCGGGCCCAACGTGCTGGGCTCGGCGCACGCCTTCGACATCGAGGTGCGCGTCGGTGCCGGCGCCTATGTCTGCGGCGAGGAGACGTCGCTGCTGAACTCGCTCGAGGGCAAGCGCGGCGTGGTGCGCGCCAAGCCGCCGCTGCCGGCGATCGAGGGTTTTCTCGGCAAGCCGACGGTCGTCAACAACGTGATCTCGCTGGCCTCGGTGCCCGTCATCCTCGACCGGGGCGCGAGCTTCTACCGCGACTACGGCATGGGCCGGTCGCGCGGCACGATCCCGCTGCAGATCGCCGGCAACGTGAAACATGCCGGTCTCTACGAGACCGCCTTCGGCCTGACGCTCGACGAGATCGTCAACGACATCGGCGGCGGCACCGCCACCGGACGGCCGGTCAAGGCGGTGCAGGTCGGCGGACCGCTCGGCGCCTACTTCCCGCCCGCCCTGTTCGACACGGCATTCGACTACGAGGAGTTCACGGCCAATAACGGCCTCGTCGGCCATGCCGGCATCGTCGTCTTCGACGACACGGTCGACATGCTGAAGCAGGCGCGCTTCGCCATGGAGTTCTGCGCCATCGAATCGTGCGGCAAGTGCACGCCGTGCCGGCTCGGCTCGCAGCGCGGCATGGAAGTGCTCGACCGCCTGGCGGCAGGCGACGAGCCGCAGGCGCAGATCGAACTCGTCACCGACCTCTGCAACACGATGAAATTCGGGTCCCTCTGTGCGCTGGGCGGATTTACCCCATATCCCGTCATGAGCGCGCTGACCCACTTCCCCGACGATTTCCGGCCGACGCCCCTGGCCGAAGCGGCAGAATAGGAGAACCACCATGGGTCTCATCACCGAAATCGACTACGGCACGCCGAAGTCCAATTCCGAGGCCAGCGTCACGCTGACGATCGACGGGCGCGAGGTCACGGTGCCCGCCGGCACCTCGATCATGCGCGCGGCGATGGATGCGGGCGTCGAGATCCCGAAGCTCTGCGCCACGGACATGCTGGACTCCTTCGGCTCCTGCCGGGTCTGCCTGGTCGAGATCGAGGGGCGCGGCGGCACGCCGGCATCGTGCACGACGCCGGTCGCCGAGGGCATTTCGGTGAAGACGACGAGCGAGCGGCTCGACGCCATCCGCAAGGGCGTGATGGAGCTCTACGTCTCCGACCATCCTTCCGGCTGGAACGAGCAGCGCGGAACCGGCCACAGCGAGTTCGACAAGGTGGTCGGGCAGGTCGGGCTGACGGAAAACCGCTACGGCACCGACGGGCGCAACCACGTCGAGCCGGGTGTGGCTCCCGGCGAGGGCTCGCTCAACGTCGACTACATCGCGCGCGACGAATCCAACCCGTATTTCGTCTACGATGCCTCGCAGTGCATCGTGTGCTCGCGCTGCGTGCGCGCCTGCGAAGAGGTGCAGGGCACGTTCGCGCTGACCATCGAGGGCCGCGGCTTCGAAAGCCGGGTGGCGGCCAGCATGGACGAGAATTTCCTTGAATCGGAGTGCGTATCTTGCGGTGCCTGCGTGCAGGCCTGCCCGACCGACGCGCTGCGCGAAAAGACGCGTGCTCGAGAAGGGCATGCCGGACCACTCGGTGGTCACCACCTGCGCCTATTGCGGCGTCGGCTGCTCGTTCAAGGCCGAGATGAAGGGCGACGAGCTGATCCGCATGGTGCCCTACAAGGACGGCAAGGCGAACCGCGGCCATTCCTGCGTGAAGGGTCGCTTCGCCTACGGCTATGCGAACCACAAGGAACGCATCCTCAAGCCGATGATCCGCGAGAAGATCACCGATCCGTGGCGCGAGGTTTCCTGGGAAGAGGCGCTGACGCACACGGCCAACGAGTTCCGGCGGCTGCAGTACCAGTACGGCAAGGGCTCGGTCGGCGGCATCACCTCGTCGCGCTGCACCAACGAGGAGACCTATCTCGTCCAGAAGCTGGTGCGGCAGGGCTTCGGCAACAACAATGTCGACACCTGCGCGCGTGTCTGCCACTCGCCGACCGGCTACGGCCTCGGCCAGACATTCGGCACGTCGGCCGGCACGCAGGATTTCGATTCCATCGAGCACACCGACGTGGTGCTGATTATCGGCGCCAACCCGACCGACGCCCACCCGGTGTTCGCCTCGCGCATGAAGAAGCGGCTGCGCGGCACGGCGACCAGGCCCGGCGCAAAGCTGATCGTCCTCGACCCGCGCCGCACCGACATCGTGCGTTCGGCCCATGTCGAGGCGCAGCATCACCTGCCGCTGAAGCCCGGCACCAACGTCGCCATGCTGACGGCGCTGGCGCATGTCATCGTCACCGAGGGGCTGTTCGACGAGGCCTTCATCCGCGAGCGCTGCGACTGGGACGAATTCCAGGACTGGGCGTCGTTCGTGTCGCTGCCCGAAAACAGCCCCGAGGTCGTCGGGCCCATGGCCGGCGTGGACCCGCGCGAAATCCGCGGCGCGGCCAGGCTCTACGCGACCGGCGGCAACGGCGCCATCTATTACGGTCTCGGCGTCACCGAACACAGCCAGGGCTCGACCGCGGTGATCGCGCTGGCCAACCTCGCGATGGCGACCGGCAATATCGGCCGGCCCGGCGTCGGCGTGAATCCGCTGCGCGGCCAGAACAACGTGCAGGGCTCGTGCGACATGGGCTCGTTCCCGCACGAACTGCCCGGCTACCGGCACATTTCCGGCGACGCGGTGCGCGAGATCTACGAGAGCCTGTGGGGCGTCAAGCTCGACGACGAGCCCGGCCTGCGCATTCCCAACATGCTGGACGCGGCCGTCGACGGCTCGTTCAAGGGCCTCTACGTGCAGGGCGAGGACATCCTGCAGTCGGACCCCGACACCAAGCACGTCGCCTCGGGTCTCGCTGCGATGGAATGCGTGGTCGTCCACGACCTGTTCCTCAACGAGACGGCGAACTACGCGCATGTCTTCCTGCCGGGCTCGACCTTCCTGGAGAAGGACGGGACCTTCACCAACGCCGAGCGCCGCATCAACCGGGTGCGCAAGGTGCTGGAGCCGATGGCCCGCTACGCCGACTGGGAGACCACGCAGGAACTGGCGCGCGCGCTCGGGCTCGACTGGAACTACCAGCATCCTTCGCAGATCATGGACGAGATCGCCAAGACGACGCCGACCTTCGCCGGCGTCTCCTTCGACCTTCTCGACGAGGTCGGCTCGGTGCAGTGGCCGTGCAACGACAAGACGCCGCTCGGCACGCCGGTGATGCATGTCGACGGGTTCGTGCGCGGCAAGGGCAAGTTCATCCGCACCGAATACGTGGCGACCGACGAGAAGACGGGGCCGCGCTTCCCGCTGCTTCTGACCACCGGCCGCATCCTGTCGCAGTACAATGTCGGCGCGCAGACGCGGCGGACCGAGAACGTGGTGTGGCACGGCGAGGACCGGCTGGAGATCCACCCGCACGACGCCGAGAACCGCGGCCTGCGCGACGGCGACTGGGTGCGCATCAGGAGCCGCTCGGGCGAAACGACGGTCAGGGCGCTGATCACCGACCGCGTGTCGCCGGGCGTCGTCTATACGACGTTCCACCACCCCGACACGCAGGCCAACGTGGTGACCACCGACTTCTCCGACTGGGCCACCAACTGCCCCGAATACAAGGTCACGGCGGTGCAGGTCAGCCCCTCCAACGGGCCGACCGACTGGCAGGTCGAATACGAGGAGCAGGCCCGCCACAGCCGCCGCATCGCACCGCTGGAGGCGGCGGAGTAGCGCAAATGGCGCCCCGCCCTCCCCTTTCCTCGACCACGCGCCTCGCGCGGCGGGCCGGCGGCACGAGTGCTGCAGCCCGCACCGTGCCGGAAGAGACGGCCGTCGCATTGTCCTACGGCGGCACCACGCATGCCGTGATGATGGCGACACCCGCCGACCTTGTGGATTTCGCGCTCGGCTTCAGCCTCACCGAAGGCATCGTGTCCTCGCCCGAAGAGATCGAGGCGATCGACATCGAGGAAGCCGGCGAAGGCATCGACGTCCAGATCAGGCTCAAGGACACCGCCAACCGGCGCTTCGAGGCGCGCCGGCGGCGGCTGGCCGGTCCGGTCGGTTGCGGGTTGTGCGGCATCGAATCGATCGACGAGGCGATGCGGGCCGTCGCCCGCGTCGGTCACTCGCGGCTTACGCTTTCGGCCGACGACATCGTCCAGTCCGTGCGGCTGCTTTCCAGGGCGCAACCGTTCCATGCCGAGACCGGCGCGGTGCACGCGGCAGGCTTCTACGTGCCCGGCAAGGGGATCGTCGCGGCGCGCGAGGATGTCGGCCGCCACAACGCGCTCGACAAGCTGGCGGGCGCGCTGGCCACCGCGGGCATCGGCGGCCCTGCGGGCGCGGTGGTGGTGACGTCGCGCGTCTCGGTGGAGATGGTGCAGAAGACGGCCGCGATCGGCGCAAGCTTCATCATCGCCGTGTCGGCGCCGACCGCGCTCGCCATCCGCACGGCCGAGGCCGCCGGCATGAGCCTCGTCGCGCTGGTGCGCGGCGACGAATTCGACATCTTCACCCACCCCGACCGCGTGACTTCCGGAGCCAGCCAGCATGTCGCATGACGAAGGCCATTCGATGAGCACCAAGGAAAAGCTGGTCTACATGGCCAACCAGATCGCGACCTTCTTCAAGTCGAAGCCGCACGAGGAAGGCGTTGCCGGGGTGGCCGAGCACATCAACAAGTTCTGGGAGCCGCGCATGCGGCGGCAGTTCTTCGAGCTGATCGATGCCGGCAACAAGGGTTTCGATCCGCTGGTGGTGGAAGCCTCGGCCTCGGTCAGGCGGCCGAAGGAGGCGCCGGTCGGGGAAGCAGGCAATCAGGGTGCGCCCGGCGGCAAGGGCGTGGCGGCCGGCGAATCGAAGTCGGAAATCGCTTCCTCGCAGGGCTGATCCGGCGGCCCGTCTGCAAAAGCCGTTCTCCAGCCTGTTTCCAAATCGCACCCACGCATCTAATCTGGCGGCCAGATGACGCCGCCGGACATATCAAAGCTGATCGTGAGAACGTCGATGCGCGACCGCGCCGCGTTCGATCTGCTGTATCGCCAGACATCGGCGAAACTGTTCGGCGTCTGCCTCCGTATCTTGAAGGACCGGGCGGAGGCGGAAGAGGCCTTGCAGGAGGTCTTCGTGAAAATCTGGACGAAGGCCGACCGTTTCGCAATTTCCGAACTCAGCCCGATTTCGTGGCTGGTCGCGGTGGCGCGCAACCACGCGATCGATCGAATCCGTGCGCGCAAGCCTGCCGCGGACGACATCGACGCGGCCGTCGAGCTTGCCGATCCCGCTCCGGGACCCGAAGCAGCCGCCGTTGCCGGCGGCGAGCGGCGGGCGATCGAGGCCTGCCTCGGCGAACTGGAGACGGATCGCGCAGCGGCGGTGAGAGGCGCCTATCTGAACGGCGACAGCTACGAACAACTCGCGACGCGTTTCGACGTGCCGCTGAACACGATGCGAACCTGGCTGCGGCGCAGCCTGATGAAACTCAGGGAATGCCTCGAGCGATGACGCCGACGGACGACCATATCCCGGAACACGGAGGCGACGACACGCTCGCCGCCGAATACGTTCTGGGCGTCCTGCCGCTGGCCGAGCGGGACGAAGTCGCGCGCCGCATCGACACCGATGCGGCATTCGCGCGGCTGGTCGACGAGTGGGAGATGCGGCTTTCGCCGCTCGGCGAGGAATTCGAACCGGTCGAGCCGCCGGCCGAGCTGAAGCGGGCGCTGGACGGACGCCTGCACGGCGCCGAACCGCTAGCACGCCGCCCCGGCCTGCTGCAGAGCCTCGCCTTCTGGCGCGGCCTGGCAGTGGCGGCGGTGCTGGCGCTGGTGGCGCTCATCGTGCTGTTCACCGCGCCGGTGCAGTGGCAGCAACCCACGTCCGAGCTGGTCGCCTCGCTGGCGGCCGACGAGAGCGACGTGCACTACGTCGTCGTCTACAACGGCCAGCACGGCGACATCGGCCTTTCGCACGTCACCGGCGCGCGAGCCCCGGGCCGCGACTTCGAGCTGTGGGTGATCGAGGGCGACAATCCGCCCGCCTCCCTCGGCGTGATCCCCGTCGGCTCGAGCGTGCATCTCGGCGTGCCCGCCGACCTGCGCAACAAGATCGCCGCCGGCGCCACCTTCGCCATCACCCTGGAGCCCGGCGGCGGCTCGCCGAGCGGCAAGCCGACGGGACCGGTGGTTGCCGCAGGCAAGCTCAGCTCGGTCTGATTCTTTTCGACACTTTCGCGAAAATTATCGCGCGCGGCTGAAACTCCCTTCGCGATCTTCTCGTGACTCCCCTTGCCTCACCCAGAGGAACAAACCAATCAGGGAGTTTCACAAATGAAGAAGATCGTTTCCATGCTCGCAGCCAGCACCGTCGCATTCGGAATGCTGGGCGCTGCCGCCTATGCCGAGAACCCGATGGTCGGCGGCGCGCCGATGTATGCGTCCAAGAACATCGTCGAGAACGCCGTGAACTCGAAGGACCACACCACGCTGGTCGCCGCCGTGAAGGCCGCCGGCCTGGTCGACACGCTGTCGGGCGACGGCCCCTTCACCGTCTTCGCGCCCACAAACGAGGCGTTCGCCAAGCTGCCGGACGGCACCGTCGACAGCGTCATGAAGCCGGAGAACAAGGACCAGCTCACCAAGATCCTGACCTGCCACGTCGTGTCGGGTGACGACAGCTCCGCCGACCTCATGTCGATGATCAAGAAGGGCGACGGCATGGCCGAGCTCAAGACCGTTGGCGGCTGCGTGCTGACCGCGAAGATGGACGGCGACACGCTGACGCTCACCGACGAGAACGGCCGCACGGCCAACGTCACGATCGCCGACGTCGACCAGTCCAACGGCGTGATCCACGTCATCGACACGGTTCTTCTGCCGAAGATGTAAGGCGCTGAACATTTCGTCGGGGCGCGCTTCCTTTCCCTTCCTGCGCCCTGACGAGGCCCCGCGAGACCACTTCGAGGTGTCGCGGGGCTCACGCTTTCGGCCCGTTTTCTCAACCAGAGTTGATTGCACCGAGAGCGCCGCGGCGCGCTAGATTGCCGCCAAAGGAGCAAACCGATGACACGACGCAGATTCTTGAACAGCACGGGCGCGCTGGCGCTTCTGATCGGCGGCGGCGCGTTGTGGCGCGGCCGCTCCGCCAATGCCGCCGAGGAAGAGCATTACGAGGTCACCCACACCGTGGAGGAATGGCGCAAGATCCTCACCGACCAGGAATTCGCCGTGCTGCGCCAGGAAGCGACCGAACGTCCCTTCACCAGCCCGCTGCTCGACGAGCATCGCGACGGCACGTTCAACTGCGCGGGCTGCGACCTGCCGGTCTATTCCTCGAAGACGAAGTTCGATTCGGGCACCGGCTGGCCGAGCTTCTGGGAGGCGCTTCCCGGCGGCATCGGCACCAAGGAGGACACGTCGCTGTTCATGGTGCGGACCGAATGCCACTGCAGCCGCTGCGGCGGCCATCTCGGCCACATCTTCAACGACGGGCCGAAACCGACCGGCATGCGCCACTGCATCAATGGCGTGGCCCTGCACTTCCACGCAGCCGAAGCATAGTTCCCGGCGCTTTCAGCGCCCCTCGGCGGCCTCGACGATCGCCACGCGCAGATCGGCGAGGCCGCTGCCCTTTTCGGCCGAGGTCGCCAGCACGGCCGGAAACGCGGCCGGGCGGCGGCGAAGCTTCTCCAGCGTCTCCTCGACCAGCCGGGCAACCGCCGGCGGCTTGATCTTGTCGGCCTTCGTCAGCACCACCTGATAGGAGACGGCGGCCTTGTCGAGCAGGTCCAACACGTCCTCGTCGTTCTTCTTGATGCCATGGCGGGCGTCGATCAGCACGTAGACGCGCTTCAGCGTCACCCGGCCCTTCAGATAATCGAAGACCAGCCTCGTCCAGGCGTCGACCTGCTCCTTCGGCGCCTTGGCGTAGCCGTAGCCGGGCATGTCGACCAGCGCCAGCGGCGGCAGGTCGTCGGCCGCGCCCGAGTAGCCGTCCGGAACGAAGTAGTTGAGCTCCTGCGTGCGGCCGGGCGTGTTGGAGGTGCGCGCAAGGCCGCCCTGCCCCACCAGCGCGTTGATCAGCGACGACTTGCCGACATTGGAGCGGCCGGCAAAGGCGATTTCGGCGGGCCCTTCCGGCGGCAGGAACTTCATCGACGGCACGCCGCGGATGAACACCCACGGCCGCGCGAACAGCAGCTTTTCGGCCTCGCCCTCCGCGCCCGGTCCTGAATTCTTCGTGCCGCTCACCATCTCGCTCCTTGCCGTGCCTGCGACGGCATCGGAAGCCCCGGCGGCTTTGTCAACAGCGAAAGCCGCCGGAGGCCGCTTCGGACGGTCCAGCAGCGTCTTTTCGATCGCGAAGATCGGGCGCGTACATGGAAAACCCCGGAAGGCGGCGGCCTTCCGGGGTTGTGTGGCGCCGCGCCGGTATCAGCGCGGGAGAAGAACGTCGTTCACCACATGGATGACGCCGTTCGACTGCTCGACGTCGGCGATGGTGACCTTCGCCGCACCGCCGGACTCGTCGAAGATGTAGAGGCTGCGTCCCTTGACGACGGCGGTCAGCGCGTCACCGGAAACGGCGCGCATGTTGTAGCGCCCGCCATTGGCGCGAGCCTTGCGCATCAGGTCCTCGGCGGTGAGCTTGCCCGCGACGACGTGGGCGGTGAGCACCTTGACCAGCTTGTCCTTGTTTTCCGGCTTCAGCAGCGTGTCGACCGTGCCGTCGGGCAGCTTGGCGAAGGCCTCGTTGGTCGGCGCGAAGACGGTGAAGGGACCGGGACCCTGGAGCGTGTCGACCAGGCCGGCGGCCTTCACGGCGGCGACCAGCGTCGTGTGATCCTTGGAGTTGACGGCGTTCTCGACGATGTTCTTGGATTCATACATCGGCGCGCCGCCGACCATGGGGTTGGCCGCGTAGGCGACCCCGCCGGCCATCGAAACGGCGAGCACGGCGGAAGCGGCGAGCGTCTTGAGAGTCTTGGCGTACATGACAGTCCTCCTTGTTGAACTCGGTTGACAGCCCGAGCCACGAAGCAAGGAGACGGCGAGTTTCGCCGGTAACGCGTTTGTGACCGAAACAAGGCAGAGGCGGGAGCGCGCGCGGGACGTGCCCTTCCGCGCAAGGCGTCAGACGGCGGCTTCGAGCCTGCCGATGTCGGCGCCGCGGATGGCGTCGAGATTGCGGGTGATCCTGTCCACCGGCCAGTCCCACCAGGCCACCGCGAGCAGCCGGCGCACGGTGTCTGCGTCGAAACGCATCTTTACGATCTCGGCGGCGTTGCCGGCAACGATCGCGTAAGGCGGCACGTCGTGTGTGACGACCGAGCGGGCGGCCACGATGGCGCCGTCGCCGATATTCACGCCCGGCATGATCAGCGCTTCCATGCCGATCCAGACGTCGTTGCCGACGATCGTGTCGCCGCGCACCTGGTCGCGCCAGACCTGCTCGTCGAAGCCCTTCTCCCAGCCATGGCCGAAAATGTTGAAGGGATAGGTGGAGAAGCCGCCGAGCGCGTGATTGGCGCCGTTCATGATGAAGCGGGCGCCCTCGGCTATGGCGCAGAACCTGCCGATCACCAGCCTGTCGCCGATGAAGTCGTAGTGGTGCAGCACGCACCTCTCGATGAAGCGGTCGGGGCCGGCCGGATCGTCGTAATAGGTGAAGTCGCCGATCTCGACATTCGGCGCGGAGACGAGCGGCTTCAGGAAGCCGACCCGCGGGTGCATCGGGATCGGATGCTTGATCTCGGGGTGAGGATGGTCGAAGGGCTCGTCTTCCATCACGCGCACTCCGCTGCCGCATGTCCGCAGGCGGCGACCGGCCGTCGGGCCGGTCGACTGCCACGCGATGCGCCGGCCGCTATTCGGCCGGTTGTTTCGGTTTTCGCCGGAACAGCCTGGCCAGATTGTCCCACAGCTCGATCTTGACGCCCTGCCGCTTCATGATGACGCCCTGCTGGATGACCGAGAGCGTGTTGTTCCACGCCCAGTAGATGACCAGCCCGGCCGGGAAACGCGCCAGCATGAAGGTGAACACCACCGGCATCCAGGTGAAGATCATCTGCTGGGTGGGGTCGGGCGGCGTCGGGTTCATGCGCATCTGCAGGAACATCGTGACGCCCATGATCAACGGCCACACGCCGATCATCAGCATCGACGGCACGTCCCACGGCAGAAGACCGAACAGGTTGAACACCGAGGTCGGATCCGGCGAGGCAAGGTCCTGAATCCAGCCGAAGAAGGGGGCGTGGCGCATCTCGATGGTGACGTAGAGCACCTTGTAGAGCGAGAAGAAGACCGGGATCTGGAGAAGCACGGGCCAGCAGCCGGCGATCGGATTGATCTTCTCGCGCTTGTAGAGCTCCATCATCTCCTGCTGCTGCTTCATCTTGTCGTCCGCGTATTTCTCGCGGATTTCGGTCATCTTCGGCTGCATCTTCTTCATGTTCGCCATCGACTTGTACGACTTGTTGGCGAGCGGGAAGAACAGGGCCTTGACGAGCACCGTCGTGGCCAGGATGGCGAGGCCGAAATTGCCGAGCAGCTTGTAGAGCGTGTCGATCAGCCAGAACATCGGCTTGGTGATGAAGTAGAACCAGCCCCAGTCGATCAGGAGATCGAACTTGCGGATCTTGTACTGGTCCTCGTAGCCGTTGATGGTGGAGACCTGCTTGGCGCCGGCGAACACCAGCGTCTGAACGGTCTGCGACTGCCCCGGCGCGACGGTGACGGCATCGCTCAGGTAGTCGGACTGATAGCGCGTGCGCGGATCGTCGTAATAGGCGAAGTGCGGCTGGAACGGCTTGTCGACACGCGGGACAAGGGCGACGGCCCAGTATTTGTCGGTGATGCCGAGCCAGCCGTCGCTCGACTTGCCGGGCGTCACCTGCTTGTCGTCCTCGATCGAGGAATACTTGATCTCCTGCAGGCCCTCGTCGCCGGTGACGCCGATCAGGCCCTCGTGCAGGACATAGGTGGAGCGGTCGTGCGGCTTGTCGAAGCGGGTGACGCGGCCGTAGTTCGAAAGCGTCGCGGGAGCGTCGCCGCTATTGGTGATCTTGTCGCTGACGGTGAACATGTAGTTCTCGTCGACGGAGATCTGGCGCTCGAACTTCAGGCCGGCATCGTTGGTCCAGGACAGGGTCACCGGAGTCGACGGCGTCAGCGTCTCGCCCTTTTCCAGCGTCCAGACCGTGCTCGGGCCGGGCAGGCTGCCGGCGGCGTCGCCGCTGCCCACATAACCGAGCTCGGCGAAATAGCCGTTCTTGAGCTGACCCGGGTTGAGCAGCTGGATGATCGGCGAATCCTTGTCGACGGTCTCGTGGTAGTCCTTGAGGCTGAGGTCGTCGAGGCGTGCGCCGGTCAGATTGATCGAGCCGGTCAACCGCGGCGTCTCGATCCTGACGCGCTGGGTCGAGGCGATGGCGGCCGGACGCCCCTCCTCGCCCTGCACCTTGGCATCGCCGCCGCCGGCCGTATCGGCGCCCGGAACCGGCACCGGAGCACCTTCGGCAGCGGGGGCAGCCGGGTTGTCGGGGTTCGCAGGGGCGGCTGCCGCCGGCTTCTGTGCCTCTCCGTTGCGCTCGGCCTCGATGCGGGCGGCCTCGCGCTGCGATTCGATGCGCGGGTTCATGTAGAAAACCTGCCACACCGTCAGGATCAGCACGGAAAGCGCGATCGTCAGGAGAAAATTGCGGTTATTGCCCATTGGGTTTTCCCTGCCCCGCGGGGCGTATCCGGCGCGAGAGCTCTGTCTTCAATTCATCGAAAGGTGCGTTGAGCACCTCCCGGCGACCGACGATCACATAATCGCTGCCCGGCGCCATGTCATCAGCGGCATGGACGCGAATGGCCTCGCGAATGCGTCTGCGGATGCGGTTTCTTGTCACCGCATTTCCGACCTTTTTCGTGACGGTGATGCCGAAACGCGGCGTTCCGGCATCCTTGCGGTCCAGAACCTCGAGGAGGAAAAGCCTGCCACGGCGCTTTTCGCCGCGGCGAACCGCCAGGAATTCGGCCCGCTTCTTCAGCCGACCGACGGAGCTTGCCGGCGTATCGGCCAAACCTGCAGGCCCCGCCGGGCTCAGGCCGAAAGCCGCTTGCGGCCGCGATTGCGGCGCGCGGCGACGACGCGGCGTCCGCCCTTGGTGGCCATGCGCGAGCGGAAGCCGTGGCGCCGCTTGCGGACGAGCTTGGAGGGTTGATAGGTGCGCTTCATTTTTTACGATACCGCGGCGTGCGGCCCTTCTTGGAACTGTCTCTGTCGAGCAGGAGCGTTGCGGGGACCGCGCAGGCACAGGAACACTGCGCCGGACTGGCGGCCCGAGCGTGAGCGGGCTTATAGGAATGCGGGCGGGTGCTGTCAATTGCCCGCGAAACGGCGCTTAAACCGTCACGAAAGGGTGAGACGTGCGTGCGCGCACGTCAAAACCGGGTGAGACGGCGCAGGCACCGCTTGCGAGGGCGGTCGGGGCGCGTCATCTGAGACCGGCGGCAAGGTGTCGCGCGCCGGCGCGGCGGGGCGAGAGCGCGAGGAAAGATCGAGTGCAGCCGGAACCGCAGGCCGGGAGAGATGTGCAGCGCCAGAAGCGCCCGTCGTGGCGCTTCCTGCCGATCGCGGTCGTGCTCGCCGGGCTGGCGTTCGGCTATGCGATGGGGTGGCAGAACTACCTGAGCCTCGACTACCTTTCCGCCAGCCGGGCCTCGCTGAAGGCGATGGTCGCCGATCACCCCGTGCTGGCGCCGCTCGTCTTCGCGCTGGTCTATGTGGCGGCCGTAGCCTTCTCCTTCCCGGCGGCCACCGTGCTCACCGTCATCGCGGGATTCCTGTTCGGCTGGCTGGCCGGCGGCGCCATCGTCTCGGTTTCGGCCACGCTCGGCGCCACACTGCTCTACGTGGCGGCGCGGACCGCACTTTCCGACGTCCTCAAAGAGCGGCTCGGCGGCCGCGCGGCGAAGATGACGCAAGGGTTCGAGGAGGACGCCTTCGGCTACCTGCTGGCGCTGCGGCTGGCTCCGTTCTTCCCGTTCTTCGCCGTCAACATCGCGCCGGCCTTCTTCGACGTGAGGCTGAAGACCTTCGTGGCCGCGACATTCCTCGGCATCCTGCCGGCTACGTTCGCCTACACGTGGCTGGGCGTCGGGCTCGACAGCGTCGTGAAGGCGGCGCAGGAGGCCGGCCACGACGTCGCATGGTCGGACGTCGTGACGCCGCAGATCACGCTCGCCTTCCTGGCGCTTGCGGTTGTGGCGGCGCTCCCGACCGTCGTAAGGAGATGGCGCGGACGCGCCTGACCGGTGCCGCCGCGCAAGGGAGGCGTTTCGTTGATGGCCAAGCCGCTGAGACCGGACATCTGCGTGATCGGCGCCGGCTCCGGCGGGCTGACCGTCGCGGCCGCAGCCGCCGCCTTCGGCGTTTCGGTCGTGCTGGTCGAGAAGGGTCGAATGGGCGGCGACTGCCTGAACTACGGCTGCGTGCCGTCAAAGGCGCTGATCGCGGCAGGCAGGCGGGCGCAGGCGATGCGCGAGGCCGCGCCGTTCGGCGTGGAACCGGTCGAGCCCGACATCGAATTCCGCAAGGTCCACCGGCACGTGAAGCAGGTGATCGCCGAAATCGCGCCCAACGATTCCGCCGAGCGGTTCCGGGCAATGGGCGTGCGCGTGATCGAGGCGGAGGCGCGTTTCACCGGCAAGCGGACGGTCGTGGCAGGCGACCAGGAAATCCGCGCCCGCCGCTTCGTCATCGCTACCGGCTCGTCGCCGGCGGTGCCGCCGATCCCCGGGCTCGACGAGGTCGGCTTCCTCACCAACGAGACGGTGTTCGAGCTGACGCGGCGGCCGAGCCATCTGGTGATCGTCGGCGGCGGTCCCGTCGGCATGGAACTCGCGCAGGCGCACAGGCGGCTCGGCTCGCAGGTGACGGTGATCGAGGCCGCCGCCGTGCTCGGCCACGAGGACCCGGAACTGGCGCGCGTGGTAGCCTCGCGGCTGCGGGAGGAAGGCGTGACGATCCGCGAACACACCACGGTTTCCCGCGTCGAGCGTCACGGCCGCTACGGCGTGCGGCTGCACCTCGAACACGCCGACGGCGCTTCGACGGTCGAGGGCTCTCATCTTCTGGTCGCCACCGGGCGGCGCCCGAACGTCGACGGACTGGGGCTGGAGGCGGCGAAGATCGCCTTCGGCGACAACGGCATCAAGGTTTCGAGCAAGCTCAGAACGACCAACCGCCGCGTCTATGCCATCGGCGACGTCGCCGGCGGACCGCAGTTCACGCATGTCGCCAACTACCAGGCGGGGCTGGTGGTTCGCTCTATCCTGTTCCGGCTACCGGCGCGCCAGGACACCGCCCACCTGCCGCGGGCCATGTTCACCGACCCCGAGATCGCGCAGGTGGGACAGACCGAGGCCGAGGCGCGCCGTCGGCACGGCACGGTGCGGGTGCTTCGCTGGCCCTACGCGGAGAACGACCGGGCCGTGGCCGAGCGCACGACGTCCGGGTTCGTTAAGATGGTCACCGACCGCAAGGGCCGCATTCTCGGCGTCGGCATCGTCGGCAAGGATGCTGCCGAAATGATCAATTTCTGGTCGCTGGCGCTGACACAAGGCCTGACCACACGCGACGTCGCCACCCATGTCGCGCCGTACCCGACACTGACGGAAATTGGCAAACGCGCCGCGATCTCGTATTTTTCGGAATCGACGCGCCGCCCCGCCGTGCGCAGGCTCATTCGCCTGCTCAGGCTGTTCGGCTAGGAGGGCTCGGATGGCCGGGCCAGAGGAACGAGCGGCATGACGGCACGCGATACGAGCGATGCCCAGGCCGGCAGCCGGGCGCACCGGGTGCCGCTGACGCGCGGCCTGTCGACCAAGCTGCTGGTGCTGACCATCCTGTTCGTGCTGATCGCGGAAGTGCTGATCTTCCTGCCGTCGGTCGCGAACTACCGGCTGCAATGGCTGCAGCAGCGGCTCGGCACCGCGGCCGCCGTGGCGCTGACACTGGTGCAGGGCGGCGAGCCCGCCTCGTTGTCGCAGGACGCGCAGAACGACGTGCTGATGGCGATCGGGGCCAAGGCAATCGCCATGCGCGATTCGGGCGTGTCGCGGCTGATGATCGTGTCCGACATGCCGCCGCAGGTCGACCAGCACGTCGATCTCGACCACACCGGGGCGGCGGAAGCCATCCTGATGGCCGTCGACGAGCTGTTCTTCGGCGGCGACCGCATGCTGCGCGTGTTCGGCAAGGTCGGCGAGAGCACGATGGAGTTCGAGCTCATCATTCCCGACACGCAGCTTCGCCAGGCGCTCTTCATCTATGCGCGCAACGTCGCCTTCCTGTCGCTGATCATCTCGCTGTTCACCGCGACGCTCGTATTCTACGCCATCAACCGCATCATGATCCGCCCGATCCGCGCGATGACGCAGTCGATGCTCGATTTCGGCGAGACGCCCGACGACCCCGGCGCGATCATCCAGCCGGCCGAACGCACCGACGAGATCGGCGTGGCCGAACGCGAACTCGCCGGCATGCAGCGGGAACTGCAACGCACGCTCGGCGAGCAGAAGCACCTGGCCGACCTCGGCCTCGCCGTCTCCAAGATCAACCACGACATGCGCAACATGCTGGCCTCGGCCCAGCTCATCTCCGACCGCCTGCGCACCGTCAACGACCCGACCGTGCAGCAGATCGTGCCGCGCCTGGTGCGCACGCTCGACCGCGCCGTCTCCTATTCCGAAGGGGCGCTGTCCTACGGCCGGACGCAGGAGGCGCCGCCGTCGCGCCGCAGGCTTCGGCTGCACTCGCTGGTCGACGAGCTGCGCGGCCTGCTGGGCTTCGGCGAGCGTGGCGTGGAGTTCGTCAACGCGGTCGCTGGCGATTTCGAGGTCGACGCGGACGCCGAGCAGCTGTTCCGGGTGCTCGCCAATCTCAGCCGCAACGCGCTGGAAGCGATGGCGGCCGACACCGACCAGTCGGTGGTGAAGCGGCTGACGATCTCGGCCGAGCGCAACGGCACGGTGAGCCGCATCCTTGTCGCCGACACCGGTCCGGGCCTGCCGAAAAAGGCGCGCGAGAACCTGTTCGCGGCGTTTCGCGGCTCGGCGCGCAGCGGCGGCACCGGGCTCGGCCTGGCGATCGCGCACGAGCTGGTGCGCGCCCATGGCGGCGCCATCGAGCTGGTCGACAGCCGTGGCGGCTCGACGGTGTTCGCCATCACCATTCCCGACCAGCCGGTGCGCCTGGACCAGGCACGCACGACGCTGCGGCGGCAGGCGTGACGGATTTGGGCAGCAGGCAGTAGGCAGTAGGCAGTAGGAAAGGTCTCGTGCCGGCGGGCCGCAACATCGCGATTTTCGGCGTGCGCCCGCTTGCAATTCGCCGGGCCAGTCGCTAGGTAGCAGCCCACCGATGCCGGACTTGCGGCACGGACGGCCGCGCCATATTGCGGCCCGGCAGGCGCCCGTAGCTCAGCTGGATAGAGCACCAGACTACGAATTTGGGGGTCAGGAGTTCGAATCTCTTCGGGCGCGCCATTTCCTCCCCTTCACTGAGAACGCCCGGCACGGCTGCGCCGCGTCGCCCGCGTCATATCCGCACGGCCCGCGGGGCCGATGGCTGCCGCGCCGAGCACAGGGGCACGCACCACGCGGGATGCCTCGCATTCCCTCGAGGAACCGGCAAGCCGGCCGGTCCGGCGCTCATCGAGCAGGCACTGCGGGCGCGCCCAAGTGCGGCTGCCCCAAGGGTATTTACATTCCCCAACATGCGCAGCTATGGTCACGATCAAGAACGCAAAACGCGCATAAATGGACGGCCGGATGTCAATGTTCGGCCGCATAACAGAGGGGCATATCCATGAAATCATCGCTCAAGACACTGTCGTTGCTGGCATTTACGAGCACGCTCGCGCTGGCCGCCAATTCGGCACTTGCCGCGGACTGTCCGATCAAGATCGGCGGCCTCGCACCTCTTTCCGCACCCGGCACGGTGGTCGGCGGCGAAGCCATGCGCGCCGCGATGATGATCGCGCAGGACGACATCAACAAGGCCGGCGGTGTGCTCGGCTGCGACATCGAAGTCGTCATCGGTGACACCGAGGGCCTGCCGGAGAAGGGCTCGGCGGTGATGGAGAAGCTGATCACGCAGGACGGCGTGGTCGCAGTCGGCGGCGGCTATCACAGCTCGGTCGGCGTCGCCTCCAAGGACGTCGCCAACGAGCGCAAGATCCCCGTCGTCTTCGCCGAGACGTGGAACGACACGATCACCGGCGACAAGCAGAAATACGTGTTCCGCATCGCGCCGCTGAGCTCGTGGGCGTCCGGCCTCATCTGGAAGTTCGCGCTGACCGTGCCGAACGTGAAGAACGTCGCGATCCTGACCGAGAACACCGATTACGGCATCCCCGCCGCCAAGGAGACGAGCGAAGGCCTCAAGTCGGGCGGCGTCGAGGCCGAGACCTACTCGGTCGACATCGGCACGCAGGACTATGCCGGCATCGTCCAGCGCATCAAGGCGCAGAACCCGGACATGATCATCACGCTGGCAACCGGCGAGGCGGCCTACAACTTCACGCAGCAGGCGGCCGACGCCGGCATCGGCCCGTTGGACCTGCCGTTCCAGACCGGACAGGACGCGCTGGTCGACACCGCCTACTGGAGCAACGTGCCCGACGGCAACGACGCCTTCATCGCGCGCATCGGCCTGCCGGAAAGCCAGTACAACGACAAGGCCAAGGACTTCGCGAAGCAGTACAAGGAAAAGACCGGCAAGGGCTCGGTCGAGAGCTACGCGATGGAAGCCTACGATTCGATCGGCGTGATCGCAGCCGCGATCGCGGATGCCGGCTCGACGGACGCCGACGCGATCGTCGACTCGCTGGAGAAGATCAAATACGACGGCGTGCTCGGCGACATCTACTTCCCGTACGGCACCAAGAAGGATCCGTCCGCCGACGGCAAGGGCGACGAGTGGTGGCACCAGTGGCCCGACGTGGCCATCACCATGATCCAGTATCAGGAGAAGGGCCAGAGTTCGGCCGACGCCACGATCGTCTATCCCGATACCTACAAGACCGGCGACCCCGTCTGGACCAACCAGTAATGCGCGACCTGCGCTGCTGAGACCCGCGGCCGGGGCGTTCGCGCCCCGGCCCGGCGCTTCAGTCCATGGTTTGACATTTCAACCAGCCGGGCGGACCTGCGCGTGGACAATTCGGGCATTTTCTGGAGCGTGATCCTGTGGATGGTCGTGTGGGGGATCGCCGGCGGCGTGCTGATCCGCCGCCGCTACCTCGCACGGGATCTCGACACGACGAATACGGTTCTGGCCGGCGCGCTGGCCGGCGCGGCACTGGGGCCGGTGGCGCTGGCGCCGATGTGGCTGTCGACGCCGCGCATCACCAACTGGCTAATCCTCGGTTCCGCCATCGTCGCCGTCGGCGTGGCGATGGGCGGCTTCGCCTTCGGCTATCCGAACAATATCTGCGTCACCAGCGGCTCGTTCGTCGCCTCGCAGGCCACGAACGGGCTGATCATCGGCATTATCTACGGCTTCATGGCGCTCGGCCTGGCGCTGATCTTCTCGATCCTCGGCATCGTCAGCTTCGCCCACGGCGAGTTCTACATGATCGGCGGAATGCTGGTCTATTACATCACCTCGGTGTGGTTCCCGGGCATCAACCCGCTGCTCGGCCTGGCAGGCGCCTGCGCCATCACGTTCGCGCTGGGCGCCATCTTCGAGCGCCTGATGCTGACGCCGATGTATCACGGCAAGATCGACCGGCCGGTGGAATACGGCATACTCGTGACCTTCGGCCTGGCGTTCACGCTGCAATATTTCGTGCAGGCGCTGACGGGCGCGAACCCGCTCAAGGCGCAGCGCTTCATCGACTTTCCGCGCATCCGCTGGCCTGCCGGCGCCGACCCGCTGTGGATCCGCACCACTGGCGGCGGCGTGGAGCTGTTCGGCACCGTCACCATTTCCAACCCGCGGCTGGTGGCGGCGGTGAGCTGCATCCTCGTGCTCCTGGCGCTGCTTTACCTTCTGCACCGGACCTGGACCGGCAAGGCGCTGCGCGCCGTCAGCCAGGACCGGGATGCCGCGGCGATCGCCGGCATCAACCCGGACCGCATGAACATGCTGGCCTTCGCGCTCGGCGGCATGATCGCGGCGCTGGCCGGCGGGCTTCTGGTGCAGGCGTTCTCGTGGCTGCCGCAGGTCGGCAACATTCCGGCCATGCGCTCCTTCGTCATCATCGTGCTGGGCGGCCTGGGCTCGCTGCCGGGCGCCTTCCTCGGCGGGATCATCGTCGGAATGGTGGAGGCGGCCGGCACCGGCTGCATTCCCGACGCGCAGAAGGCGGCCTCCTACATTCCCGCCTACGGCATGATCGTGCTGACATTGACATTGCTGCTGCGACCGACCGGGCTGTTCGGCCGGCGCTTCGCCAGCGGCTCGCACGGGCAGTTCTGAGATGACCCGGCAGATCCCCAACATCGCGGCTGCCCTCATCCTGGTCCTGCTGCTGGTTTTCCCGCTCGTCTACGACGGCACGAACTACCCGTACGTGATGCACATCCTGATCACGGCGTTCTTCTACGCGATCCTGGCGGCGAGCTGGTCGATGCTGGCGGGCTATGCCGGCCAATTCTCGTTCGGCCACATGGGCTTCATGGGAATCGGCGCCTACGGCACGGCGCTGATCTGTCACTATTTCTACCTGTCGCCGGAGCCGACCGGCATTTGCACGGAAACCCAGATATTCGGTCACTGGCTGATCGTGGTGAACCCGATCGGCGTCACCTCCTCGACGCTGGCACAGGACTGCCTCCACCAGGCGATGGACAAGTGGGCAGGCACCGTCCAGGTCACGCCGATGCCGGCGCTGCTCGGCATCGTGCTCGGCACGATCTTCGGCGGGATTGCCGGCTTCCTCGTCGGCATGCTCGTGCTGCGGCTGAGGGCTGCGTACCTGGCGCTGTTCACGCTCGGCTTCTCGGAAATCGTCAAGGCCGTCGTCTCTGCGGAAATCGAGGTGACGCGCGGCCAGGCCGGACTGGAACTGCCACCGCTGTTTCCAAACGGGATACGGGTGTTCGGCGAATATTTCGGTCCGACGTCCAAGATTCCGCCCTATTACGCGATGTTCGGCCTGCTTCTTCTATGCCTGGCGATCCTCGGGTGGCTCGCCCATTCGCGCTTCGGCCTGTTCGTGCGCGCGATGCGCGAGGACCAGGACGCCGCGGCCGCACTCGGCGTCGACACCACGCGCTACAAGGTACTCGTCTTCACCATCACGACGGCCATGGCTGCCTCCGCCGGCGCCGTCCAGGCGCACTATGTCGGCATCATCACGCCGAACAATCTGTTCCTGCTGCAGATGAGCCTTGTGGTGGCGATGGCGGTGATCGGCGGCATCGAGAACTTCGTGGCCGCCGCGATCGGCGCCATCTTCCTGCAGGTGATGCTGGAGCTGCTGCGCACCAGCGTCGATATCGGCGGCATCACGATCGACATGACTGTGTGGCGGCTGGTCGTGTTCGGACTGCTCCTGATGATCACGCTGCGCTTCTTCCGCAACGGCCTGATCGCGCCGATCATCACCCGCTTCCTGCGCGGCGGCGTCGAGGCCGAGACGGTCGCCAAGCGCGTCGCCTCGCCCAATTCCGTGCCGCCGCCCGAAACGCCGCCGACCGGCGCGCGCGCCAGCGCGCTCGGGGAGTAAGCGCATGATTTCGCTCAAGGTGACGGACCTCCACAAGCGCTTCGGCGGCAACCACGTGCTGAAGGGCGTGAACTTCGAGATCAACGGTCCCGAGCTGATCGGCCTCATCGGCCCGAACGGCGCGGGAAAGACGACGATGACCAACATCCTCGACGGCGCCATCAAGCCGACGAGCGGCACCGTCTACCTGAATGACGAGCGCATCGACCAGCTGCACCCCTACCAGGTGGCGCTGGCGGGGCTCGGCCGCACATTCCAGGTCACGCGCTCGTTCCGGCGCATGACGGTGCTGGAAAACCTCTACGTGCCGGCGCTGGCACTCGGACATTCCGGCGGGCGCGCCGAGCTCAACGAGAAGGCGATGGAGGTGCTGGAGTTCCTGACCATCGACCACCTGCGCAACGAGTTCGCGCAGGCCCTGTCGGGCGGGCAGCAGAAGCTTTTGGAACTGGGGCGGCTGTTGATGCTGAACCCCGACATCATCATTCTCGACGAGCCGTTTGCCGGCGTTCATCCCAAGCTGATGGAGGTGATCTACGCCTACATCCAGCGCGTCAACGACGAGGGCAAGGCGATCATCCTGATCTCGCACCAGATGGATTCGATCTTCTCGCTCAGCCAGCGCCTGCTGGTGCTCAACTTCGGCGACCTGATCGCCGACGGGCCGCCGCAGGAGGTCAAGAACGATCCGGCCGTCATCGAGGCCTATCTGGGCAGCGACGACGAGGAGGACGCGGCATGAGCGAACCCGCAGCCGCAGCGCCGACCCAGGCGACGCCCACCCCGCAGGCCGAGCCCGCCACGGTTCTGGAGATGAAGAACCTGTCGGTCGGCTACTATCGCGACCTCAACATCCTGTCGGATCTCGACATCAAGGCCAGGCAGGGCCAGATCACCACGATCCTCGGCGCCAACGGCGTCGGCAAGTCGACCGCGCTGAAGGCGGCGTTCGGCTTTCTGACACCCAATCAGGGCGACATCCTGCTCGACGGCGAGAGCATCCTCAACATCCCGCCCCACCAGAAGATCCTCAAGGGGCTCGCCTACATTCCCCAGCAGCCCGGCGTGTTCAAGGACATGACGGTGGAGGAGAACCTCGAGCTCGGCGGCTGGACGTTCCGCGGCAACCGGCGGCTGGTGCGCGAGAAGATCGAGTCGAACTACGAACGGTTTCCGGCACTCCGCGAGAAGCGCAAGCAGGTGACCGGCGAGTTGTCGGGCGGACAGCAGCGCATGGTCGAGATCGGCCGCACGCTGATGTCGGAACCCAAGATGCTCCTGGTGGACGAGCCTACCGCCGGGCTTTCCAAGATGCTGGCGCAGGAGGTCTACGACATGCTCTCCGACCTCGCCGAGAAGGACAAGCTGACGATCCTGCTCGTCGACCAGGAGATCCGCCACGCGCTGAAGATCGCCGATTACGTCTACGTGCTGGAACTCGGGCGCAACAAGTTCGAGGGGCCCGCCAGCGAGTTCGACGATCTGGAAAAGGCATTCTGGGTGGCGTAACGATCAGGGCCATGAACGCCTCCTGCCAGAGCAAGCTCTTCCATCAGCCCCGGAAGCCCCGGCCGATGCCGGACCGCGCCGAGCGCGACCACATCCGGAACAGCGCTCCGCGCCTGCCGTCCTGACGCATGGGCGCGATCGCGATCAGGAAGGCCGCGGCGGCGGACATGGCGCTCCTGCACAGCGCGCTGGAGCAGCTTTCCGCCGATCTGGGCGACCGCCACCAGGCAACCGAACGCCAGCTTTCCGAGGCATGCCTCGGCGAGCATCCGAGCTGCCACGGCTTCGTGGCGGTAAGGATGGCGAGGCGGTAGGCGCCGCGCTGGTCTCGCCGGTGTTCTCCACTTCGAAGGGGGCGGCAGGCGTCTACGTGTCCGACCTGTGGGTGGCGGCCTCGACGCGCGGCAGCGGACTTGGCAGGCGCCTGCTGCGCGAGGTGGCGACGTTCGGCGAAAGCCGCTGGCGGGCGCGTTTCCTGAAGCTCACCGTCTACGCCGACAACGCCAGGGCCCGTGCCTTCTACGAGCACCTGGGTTTCGCCTTCGCCGAGGCCGACCAGACCATGCTCCTGGCAGGCCGTGAATTCGAGACACTGACGAGGACGACCGCATGAGAGCCTTTCTCGACGAGCGCCAGCGCGCGCACGACCCGAAACACTTCATGGCGAACGGCGCCGTCTCGCCCAATCCGGAAGTGCCGGCGCGCGTCGATATCCTGAAGGCCGGCGCCGAAGCGGCGGGCTGCCGGTTCGAGGCGCCGGCGGATGCGGGAATGGGGCCGATCGCGGCGATCCACACCCCCGAATACCTGGCGTTCCTGAAAACCATCCATGCGCGCTGGATGCGCATCGACGGCGCCTCGGACGAGGTGATCCCCAATATCCACCCGGCCAGCCGCAGCGACGGCTATCCGCTGTCTGCCGTCGGCCAAGCCGGCTACCACCAGGCCGACACCGCCTGCCCGATCTCGGCCGACACCTGGCAGTCGGCCTACTGGTCGGCACAGACGGCGGTTGCCGCGGCCGACGCCGTGGCAAACGGCGAGCGCGCAGCGTACGCGCTCAGCCGTCCGCCCGGCCACCACGCGTTCGCCGATCTCGCCGGCGGATTCTGCTTCCTCAACAATTCCGGCATCGCCGCGCAGCGCCTGCTCGACCACGGCCTTCGCCCCGCCATCCTCGACGTCGACGTGCATCACGGCAACGGCACGCAGGGCATCTTCTACCGGCGCGGCGACGTGCTGACGGTGTCGATCCACGCCGATCCGGCGCGCTTCTACCCGTTCTTCTGGGGCCATGCGCAGGAGCGCGGCGAAGGCGACGGGATCGGCGCCAATCTCAACCTGCCGCTGCCGCGCGGCACCGACGACGCCGGCTACCTCGCAGCGCTCGACGAAGGGGCTGGAGCGCATCGACGCATTCGGCGCCGACGCGATCGTGGTGGCGCTGGGGCTCGACGCCCATATCGACGATCCGTTCAAGGGGCTCGCCGTCACCACCGGGGGGTTCGCGAGGATCGCTGCCACAATCACCGGCGCCGGCAGGCCGGTTGTGCTGGTGCAGGAGGGCGGCTACGTCTCGGATGCGCTGGGGGGCAACCTGACCAGTTTCCTGAACGGAGCGCAGGAGAAATCATGAGGAAGCCGCCATGCTGAGCGTCGAGTACAGGACGCTGCACCTGAAGAAGCGCTTTCCGCTGGCAATCAGCCGCGGCGTCGTCACCGGGTCGGACAATCTGTTCGTCTCCGTCAGCGACGGCAGCCACACCGGCTGGGGCGAGATGTCGCCCGGCAGCACGGAAGGCGCCGACACGCCCGAAAAGGGCGAGGCGATGCTGCGCGACTTCTGCGCCGACGGGCTCGACCCGGTCTCGATCTACCGCACCTGGGACAATGCGCACGCGGCGGGTGTCGCCCCGTGCGCGATGGCTGCGCTGGACATGGCGCTGTGGGACTTGCGCGCCAAGCAGGCGGGCATGCCGCTCTACCGGATGCTCGGCCTTGCGCGGCAGGCGGTGCCCTCCTCCGTCACCGTCGGGATCAACCCGCCGGATGTGGTGCGCGAGCGCGTGCCGCTATTGCTGGCGCAGGGCGCGAAAGCGCTGAAGATCAAGCTCGGCTCCCCGCAGGGCGTCGATGCCGACAAGGCGATGTTCGAGGCCGTGGTCGAGACGACGAAGGGCAAGGACGTCGTGCTGCGCGTCGACGCCAATGGCGGCTGGAACGTCGAGGACGCGCGGATGATGATGGGCTGGCTCGCCGAGCGCGGCGTCGAATATATCGAGCAGCCGCTGGTGCGCGGCAACGAGGATGCGCTGCCCGAACTGTTCAGAGACCGTGCGCTGCCGATCTTCCTCGACGAGAGCTGCCGCATGTCCTCCGACATTCCCGGCTTCGCCGACCGCGTCGACGGAGTGAACCTGAAACTGATGAAGTGCGGCGGCATCACCGAGGCGCTGAGGATCGTGGCGACGGCCCGCGCCTTCGGGCTGAAGACGATGATCGGCTGCATGGGCGAAAGCTCGATCTCGATTGCGGCCGGCGCGTCGCTCGGCGCCCTGTTCGACTACATCGATCTCGATTCCCACCTGAACCTCGATCCGGATCCGGCCGTCGGCGCGCCCTTCCTGGACGGGGTCACCCTGCCGGAGGACAGGCCCGGCCATGGAGGACGGCTGAAAGATGCTTGATCCGACACGTCCCATCGCGATCTTCGCAGAGGCCGCGATGGGCCTCATCAATGCCAAGATGGCCGAAGGCATCATCCGCTACGGTCGCAACCCGGTGGCGGCCATCATCGACAGCAAGGCCGCGGGCAAGAGCGTGCGGGAACTCTGCCGCGTCGACAGCGACGCGCCGATCGTGGCGACGCTGGACGAGGCGATCGGGCTCGGCGCGGAAGTGCTGGTGCTGGGCACCGCGCCGTCGGGCGGTCGCGTTCCGGCCGAGTGGATGGACATGCTGCGGCAGGCTGTCGTCTCCGGCATGTCGATCGTCAACGGCATGCACGACCGGCTGAATGACAGTCTCGGGAAGGACTTGAAACCCGGCCAGTGGATCTGGGACATCCGCACGCCGCTCGGCGACATGCCGCCGATTGCCGCCGCGCGTGCCGCCAGGCTCGGCAACACGCGCGTGCTGATGATCGGCACCGACATGGCGATCGGCAAGATGACGGCGGGGCTGGAACTCCACAGGAGCCTGGTGGAGCGCGGAGCGAACGCCGCCTTCCTCGCCACCGGCCAGACCGGCATCACGATCATGGGCGTCGGCATTCCGCTCGACGCATTCCGCGTCGATCACGCGGCGGGCGCGGTCGAGCGCATGGTGCTCGAAGCCGGCGATCACGACGTGGTTGTCGTCGAGGGCCAGGGATCGCTTTTGCACCCCGGCAGCACGGCGACGCTGCCGTTGATGCGCGGCAGCTGCGCCAACGCGCTGGTGCTTTGCCACCGCGCGGGCATGACGCATCTCGACACCAACTCCGAGATCAAGGTGCCGCCGCTGCGCGACGTCATCGCGCTCAACGAATCGACGGCGCGTGCGGCCGGCGCCCTGACGGACGCCAAGGTCGTCGGCATCGCGCTCAACACGCGCGCGCTCGACGAGGCCGCGGCGCGCGACGCGGTGAAGCAGATCGAGGACGAGACCGGCCTGCCGGCCACCGATCCGGTGCGGTTCGGCGCCGGTGTGCTGGCCGACGGGCGTGCTGAAGCGGGGCTGACGCCGCGCGGGCGCGCCGCGCAGGGAGGAGACCGGTGGCGGACGACAGGATCGTGAGGATCGGCGGGGCGTCCGGCTACTGGGGCGACACCGCGCTCGGCCCGGCGCAGCTCTTCGCCGAGGACGGGCTCGACTACATCGTCTTCGACTACCTGGCCGAGATCACCATGTCGGTGCTCGCCCGCGCCAAGGCGAAGGACCCGGAAGCAGGCTTTGCGCCGGACTTCGTGCAGGCAATCGCACCGCATCTCGAGGCGATCGCGGCCGGACGGCGTGAAAGTGATCGCCAATGCCGGCGGGCTCAATCCCGAGGCCTGCCGGCGCGCCATCGAAAAGGCCGCCGAACAGGCGGGCGTTACGATCCGGGTCGGCACCGTCGAGGGCGACGACCTGATGGCGAAGGTCGAGAAGTTGCGCGGTCACGCGCGCGAGATCGACAGCGGCGCGCGCTGCCCGAGAAGCTGATGAGCGCCAACGCCTATCTCGGCGCATTCCCGATCGCGGCGGCACTGGAAGCCGGCGCCCAGATCGTGGTGACAGGCCGCTGCGTCGACAGTGCGCTGGTCGTGGCGCCGCTGATCCACGAGTTCGGCTGGGGGCCGGACGATCTCGACCGGCTGGCGCAGGCGAGCCTTGCCGGCCATCTGCTGGAATGCGGCGCACAGGCGACCGGCGGCAACTTCACCGACTGGGAGGAGACCGTCGACGGCTGGGACAATACCGGCTTCCCCATTGCCGAAGTGGCCGGGGACGGCAGCTTCGTGTTGACCAAGCCCGAGGCGACCGGCGGCAAGGTCTCGCGGCTGACGGCAGGCGAGCAGATGCTCTACGAGATCGGCGATCCCGCCGCATACGTGCTGCCGGACGTCACTTGCGACTTCACCGATGTCGACCTGGAAGAGGTCGGGCCGGACCGGGTGCGGGTCACCGGCGCGCGCGGCAAGCCCCCGCCGGGCTCCTTCAAGGTCAGCGCCACCTACGCGGACGGATTTTCCTGCATCGGCGCCTTCGTCGTCGCCGGGCGGGACGCGGCGAGGAAGGCGCGGGCGCAGGGCGAGGCGGTGCTTGCCAAGACGCGCCGCCTGCTTTCCGCACGCGGGCTGCCGGATTTTTCCGCCGTGTCGATGCAGGCTGTCGGCACCGAGGCGCTTTTCGGTGACGTCGCCAACCCGATGCTCGCCGCCAGCCGCGAGGTGGTGCTGCGGCTTGCCGTCCAGCACGAAGCGCGCGCCGGCGCGGAGCTGTTTTCGCGCGAGTTCGTCGGCGCGGGGCTTTCGATGGCGCCGGGATTGACCGGGTTGATGCCCGGCCGGCCGCATTCCTCACCCGTCGTGCGGCTTTATTCCTTCCTCGTCGACAAATCCGCCGTCACCATCGGCGTGAAGATGGACGGCGACGACGTGGTGCTCGAGCGCGCGGCGCCCATCGCGGGCCAACAGCCTCATATCCCCTCGCCGCAGGCAGAGGGAAAGGCGCCCGGAACGTCGGTGGCTTCAACCTCGAGTTCCGGCACGGAGCCACGCGCCGCCGGCGAGACGCTCGAGGTACCGCTTCGCCGGCTTGCCGTGGCGCGCAGCGGCGACAAGGGCGACAAGGCCAATATCGGCGTGATCGCGCGGCGGCCGGACTATTTCGGCACGCTGTGCCGCGAACTGACGGGCGACAGGGTGCGCGACTGGTTCGCCCAGGTGGCGAAGGGCGAGGTCCACCGCTACGAGCTGCCCGGCATCAACGGGTTGAACTTCCTGCTGGAATCCGCGCTCGGCGGCGGCGGCGTTGCCTCGATCAATCTCGACCCGCAGGGCAAGACCTACGCGCAGGTGCTGCTCGACATGCCGGTGAGCGTGGCGACCGGTGACGCGCGGGAATGGGGCCTGGCCGACTGAGAGTCGGCTTACAGCTTCGCCTCATCCTGCGCGCGCATCGCGGCCTTGTAGCCCTCGCGTTGCTGCAGCCGTTCCCAATAGGCGGCGACAGCCGGCTTGAAGCGGTGGGAAATGCCGATGTCGGTGGCCAGAAGCAGCGCGTAGCCGACCGAGACGTCGGCCATGGTGAAGCGGCCGGCGCACAGATATTCGGAATTGGAGACGGCCGCCTCCACGGCACGCAGGCGTGCGTTGAACCAGCGCTCGTAGTCCTCCGCGACCTGCGGCTGGCGGCGTTCCTTCGGCTCCATCTTCGTGTAGCGCAGCACCAGCGTCTGCGGAAAGGTCAGCGTCGCCTCGCCGAAGAACAGCCAGTTGAGATAGGCGCCGTATTCGGCCTCCTCGACCGCCACGGCGAGGTCCGACGGGCCGTGGCGGGTCGCCAGATAATGGCAGATCGCCGAGGACTCGGTCATGCGCGTGGAGCCGTCGATCAGCAGCGGGATGGTGCCGAGCGGGTTGACCTCCAGATATTCCGGCTTGAGAGCGCGCGGCGGAAACGGCAGCAGCTTCAGGTCGAAGTCGACGCCCATTTCGCAGAGCGCCCACAGGGCGCGAAAGGAGCGGGCGTTGCGGCAGTGGTAGAGTTCCATCAGCGGCTCCATCTGGGCGGGCGCTTTTCCGCGAAGGCGGCGAGCCCCTCCCTCGCGTCGTCGGTCTGCGACAAAAGCACGATGCGGGATTCGGCGAAGGTCAGCGCCTGCTCGAAATTCATGTCGGCGACGGCGCGCAACGCATGCTTGCCGTGGCGCAGCGCGGTCGGCGAGCGTTTCGCCAGCGCTTCCGCCATCTTCTCGACTTCCGCGTCGAGTTCGCCGGGGGCGACGACACGGTTGAGCAGGCCGGCGCGCCGCGCTTCGGCCGCGTCGAACGTCTCGCCGAGCAGGCACCATTCCGAGACGGTGCGCGCCGGCACCTGACGCTGCAGCAGCGCCAAGACCTGCATGGGGAACAGGCCGATCTTCACCTCGGGCAGGCCGAACGTGGCGGTCTCGGCCGCCACCGCAAGATCGGTCATGCACAGAAGCCCCATGCCGCCGGCAACACACGCGCCATTGACGCGCGCGATGCTCGGCGTGCTGGAAGCTGCCACCATGCGCAGCATGTCGGCGTAGCCGAGGCTGGGCTCGTTGACGTCGAAGGCGAAGCCGGCGCCGGGCTTCAGGTCGCCGCCGGCGCAGAACGCCTTGTCGCCGGCGCCGGTCAAGACGATGACGCGAACGTCCGCGTCCGCCTCGGCGGCGCACCAGGCCTCGCAGATGCCGTCGACCACATCGTTGTTGATGGCGTTGCGCTTTTCCGGCCGATCGATGGTGATCCAGCAGGCGCTGCCGCGTCGTTCGCTCCTGACCGGCGTTTCCTCGCTCATGACGCCTCCCCTTCAGCCCTGATCCGCGCCAGCACCTGCCCGGTGCTCACCTGGTCGCCCTGCCCGACCGCCAGTTCCTCGAGCGACGCCGGCGATCGCCGCGCGGTGGACGTGCTCCATCTTCATCGCCTCGACCGTGACCAGCGGCTGGCCGGCTTCGACCGCGTCGCCCGCGGCGGCATGAAGCGCCGTCACCTGCCCGGCGGTCGAGGCGCGAAGGATACCATCGCCGGCCCCGCCATGCGCGGCCTGCGGTGGTGCGAAGGTCAGGTCCTCGACCGCGTGGTCCCTCCCGTCGACCTGGAAGAACAGCCGGTCGCCGGCCCGGGCGAACCGCGCGGTCGTGGCGACATCGCCGACAGCGAAACGCATTTCATCCGCCGAGATCGTCTCCGGGTGCAAGCGCTGCGTCTCGTTTCCGATCGTGACGGCGAACCCGCCGCCCCGCTCGTGTGTCAGCTCGGCGGAGACATGCTCCCCGTCGAGGACGAAGCGCAGCGGCACCGGAAAACCCGGCGCCAGGGGATGCGGCAGGGCGGGCGTTGCCCCCCCGCCGGTCAGGCGCAGGAGAACGGCGGCGAGTGCGACGGTCTCCGGCGAAGTCGGTACGGACGCGTTCAGTTCGTCGCCGTGCGCGGCAACGAAATCGGTCGTCGCCTCGCCGTTCGAGAATGTCGGATGCGCAAGCACGCCGGCCAGAAAGGCGCGGTTGGTGGCGAGCCCCAGCAGCGCGGTCTCGCGCAGTCCCGCCACCAGCCGGCGGCGCGCCTCGTCGCGCGTGGCGCCATGGGCGATCAGCTTGGCGACCATGGAATCGTAATGCGGAGAAACGCTCGTGCCGCTCTCGAGCGCGGTCTCGACTCGGAGATTCTTCGGCGCACGCCACAGCGCGACGCGGCCGGATTGCGGCACGAAATCCTGAGCCGGGTCTTCCGCGCACAGCCGCGCCTCGATCGCGTGGCCGGAAAAGCGGACATCCTGTTGCGCGATGCCGAGCGGTTCGCCGGCGGCGATCCTCAACTGCAGCGCGACGAGGTCGAGACCGGTGATTTCCTCGGTCACCGGGTGCTCGACCTGCAGGCGCGTGTTCATCTCCATGAACCAGAACTCGCCCGACGCGTCGACGAGAAATTCCAGCGTGCCTGCGCCCTCGTAGCCGATCGCCTTAACCGCCGCGACCGCCGCCGCCCCCATGCGCTTGCGAAGCTCGTCGTCCACAAACGGCGACGGCGCCTCCTCGACCAGTTTCTGGTGGCGCCGCTGCACCGAGCAATCGCGTTCGCCGAGATGGATGGCGTTGCCGTGACGGTCGCCGAACACCTGGATCTCGATGTGCCTCGGACGCAGGATCGCCCTTTCGAGCAGCACGCGGCCGTCGCCGAAGGCGCTCTCCGCCTCCGATTTCGCCGAGCGAAGGGAGGCGGGAAAATCGTCGGGCTTTTCCACGAGGCGCATGCCGCGACCACCGCCGCCGGCCACCGCCTTGATCATCACCGGGAACCCGATGCGCGCGGCTTCCCGCGCCAGCGTCGCCGCATCCTGTTCCTCGCCGGACCAGCCGGGCACGCAGGGCACCCCGGCTTCTTCCATCGCCTTTTTCGCGGCGGCCTTGTCGCCCATGCGGCGGATCGCATCGGCAGAGGGACCAACGAACACCAGTCCGGCCTTCGCGCACGCCTCGGCGAAGCCGGCGTTTTCGGCCAGGAACCCGTAGCCCGGATGCACGGCGTCGGCGCCGCTCGCCTTTGCCGCTGCGACGATCGCGCGATGTCGAGATAGGCGCGCGCGCCGCCGATCGCGACCGCGCTGTCGGCCTCGCGCACATGCATGGCGCCGGCGTCGGCGTCGGAATGGACCGCGACGGTGCGGATGCCCAGCTTGCGTGCGGTGCGCATGATGCGAAGCGCGATTTCGCCGCGATTGGCCACGAGCAGCGTCGAGAACGGCGTCCGGGCCGCGCCCATGCCTGCCCCGCTCACGGCCGGGCCACCGAGAACTGCACCGGACGGACCGCGCGGGCGTCGGCCTCCGCGCAGATCGCCAGCACCTCGCCGAGCACGGCGCGGGTGTCGCGCGGGTCGATGACGCCGTCGTCGAGCAGCCGGGCGCTGGTGTGGAAGGCGCTCATCTGGCTGGTGAACAGGCCGGTGATGCGGTCGCGCTGCGCCGCGAGCTGCTCCTCGTCGGGCTCGATGCCGCGCCGGGCCGCGGCGGCGCGCGCCACGATCTCCATCGTGCCGGCGGCCTGGTCGGCACCCATCACAGCGGTCTTCGAGTTCGGCCAGGCGAAGCAGAAGCGCGGCTGAAAACCGCGTCCGCACATGCCGTAATTGCCGGCGCCGTAGGAGGCGCCGCAATAGAGCGTGATCTGCGGGACGGTGGCGTTGGTGACGGCCTGAATCATCTTCGATCCGTGCTTGATCATGCCGCCTTCCTCGTAGGCGCGACCGACCATGTAGCCGGTCGTGTTGTTCAGATAGAGGATCGGTGTGCCGGACTGGCAACAAAGCTGGATGAAATGCGTGGCCTTGTTGGCGCCGTTCGGGTCCAGCGGCCCGTTGTTGGTGATGATGCCGAGCGGCCGGCCCATCAGATGGGCGTTGCCGCACACGGTCGCCGGACCGTAGCCGGCGCCGATCTCGGCGAATTCGGAGCCGTCGACGATGCGGGCGATCACCTCGCGCATGTCGACCGGGCGGCGCTGGTCGGCGGGCATGACGCCGAGCAGGTCCTCTGCCGGGTAGAGCGGCTCGTCCCACGTCGTCACCGCGGGCGCGACGCGCTCCCAAGACAGGTCGGCCATGATGCGGCGGGCGATGCCGATCGCGTGGCGATCGTCCTCGGCCATGAAGTCGCCGAGGCCGGAGACCGTGGTGTGCATCTCGGCGCCGCCGAGTTCTTCTTCGGTGGCGATCTCGCCGGTCGCGGCCTTGAGCAGGGGCGGCCCGGCGAGGAAGGCGCGGGTGCGCCCTCGCACCATGACGATGTAGTCGGACAGGCCGGTCTGGTAGGCGCCGCCGGCGGTGGAAGAGCCGTGCGTGACCGTGACGACGGGAAGTCCCGCCGCCGACAGCCGGGCGAGGTTGCGGAAGACGCCGCCACCGCGCACGAAATCCTCGACGCGATAGGCCATCAGGTTGGCGCCGGCGCTCTCGACGAGCTGGATGTAGGGCAGCCGGTTTTCGAGCGCGATTTCCTGGATGCGCAGCTGCTTGTCGAGCCCGAAAGGCTGCAGCGCGCCCGCGGCGATGCCGGAGTCGGACGCACTCACCATGCAGCGAACGCCCGACACCACGCCGATGCCCGCGATCACGCCGCCGCCGGCGACGCTCTTTTCGGGATCGGCCACGTCGCAGCACCAGCCGGCGAGCGAGGAAAGCTCGAGAAAGGGTTGGCCGGCATCGAGCAGCAGCGCGACGCGCTCGCGCGGCAGAAGCTGGCCGCGTTCCTCGAAACGAGGCTTCGCCTTCGCCGACGCCGCGCGGGTGCGCGCCTCGATGCCGCGCATCGCCTCGACGAGCGTGAGCATGTCGGCGCTATTGGCGCCGAACGTCTCGCTTCCCGACGAAATCGCCGTCTCTATCGCAGCCATCTACGAACCCCCTCCCGGCCGGAATACCTCGCACACGGCCGGCCCTCGTCTCCCGCCGAATCCGGCCCGGCCAATCTGCCACGAGTTGCTGGCCGGGCGAAATAGCCCGACGGCCCGCACGCGCGCATCTTGCCGCAGCCGCAGGGGGTACATTGCTGTTCTCGCGGGCAGCGCGCGATGCTAAGGAAGCCGGATCCAAGGGAGGTTCGCGTGCGGCTCAAACCGGCATGGCATCGAATAGGCGTCGTTCTCGGCGCGCTGCTGTTCGTGCTCGCGCAAGCGCTGACGGCGACGGCTTCGTCCGCGCAAGCCGACCGGCCGCATCTCGACGCCTTCGGCAACCCGCTGTGCACCAACGATTTCGCCGAGGTTACCGGGCACGGCGGCATCCCTCCGTCCGGCTTGCCCGACTGCTGCGCGCACGGCGTTTGCACGATGGCCTGCCACGCCGGCGTGCCGGCATTGATCCTGCCCGATGCCGCCGGCATCACGTGGCAGTCCGTCGCCGCCATTCGCGTCGCAGTTTCGCCGGTGCTCCGTGTCGCGAGGTGGAAGACCGGTTACCGTCCCGGCAGACCACGCGCGCCTCCGCTTTTGACCTGATGTCCGTCTCGGGCGTGGCGCGGCCGCGTCTCGCCTTTCCCATCAGGAGCCGGCGCCAAATGCCGGCCGCAAAATCCGGAGTTCTTCAATGAGCGCACACGAAAACGCGCGTCCCCGCGCCCTCGCCCTCCCGCATAACGCCTTCTCCCGCCACATGGCCGTCGCGGCCACCACGCTTGCCGCGCTGACGCTCGGCCTGCTGCTTGCCGGCAATGTCCCCGCCCCGGCGCACGAGATGAAGGTCGGCGACATCTCCGTCTCCGATGCCTGGTCGAAGGAGACGCCACCCAACGCGCCGGTGGCGGGCGGCTATCTCACCATCACCAACGAGGGCGACCAGCCCGACCGGCTGGTCTCCGTCTCCTCGCCGATCGCCGACCACGGCGAGATCCATGAAATGTCGGTCGACGACAAGGGCGTGATGACCATGCGGCCGGTCGCCGACGGGCTCGAGATCCCCGCCCATGGCACTGTCGAGCTGAAGCCCGGCGGCTACCACCTCATGTTCATGGAGCTGAAGGAGCGGCCGAAGGAGGGCGAGACCTTCGACGCCACCCTGGGCTTCGAGAAGGCCGGCTCGCTGCGGGTGCATTTCGAGGTCACCGGCATGGGCGGCAAGGCACCGATGAAGATGGATTGAGCCGGGGTTGCGGTGCCGGCGGCAGCTTCGTCGCCGGCACGCGGCCCTACCTGTCCAGCACCTGCCTGAGCTCCACGAGGTTGGAGCGCACGCGCAGCACGTAGAAGCCCATCGTCGCCAGGTGCGTCGGCATGATCCAGCCGGACTCGTTGCCGTTCGAGACGATCGCCGGCTGGATGTTGAGGGCGGCGCGGAACTGCTGCTGCGTCGTCTCCCAAAGCGGCCCGATCGAGCGCTGCTTGATGACGTCCTCGAAGTCGGCGCCGGCGGCGTGCAGGATGCCGTAATAGCCGTAGAGCTGGCCGTAGGCGAACCAGAAGCGATCGTCGGCGCGGGTGTCGAACCAGCCGAGATTGCTGTTCTCGGAGCGCTCGCGCAGGATCGCCGAGGTCGAGCCGATGTCGCTGGCGATGCGGTCGAGGAAGGTGACGAGGTTGTCGGCGCGCGCGTCGAAGACGGCGTTGCAGGCCTCCAGCCGGTCATTGAACGTGGTAAGATCGCGCATCGCCGAGCGGTAGAAGCTTGGCGTCGGCGTCTTCGGCCCGAACGGGTTCAGCCCGAAATACCAGGTCTCCTCGTCGAACTGCAGGTTGCCGCGCGCGTCCTGCAGATTCTTGTCGATCTGCGAGGTGCCGCGGATGCGGCCCAGCGTGTCGACCAGCTCGATGGAGGTGCGGCGCACGGCCTGATTGATACCGCGCTGGAAGGAGGCCTTGTTGTCGAAGAACGGCGTGTCGTCCCAGTCCATGCCGAACAGGCCGAGCTTGTAGAGGATCATCGAGGAGATCCACGGGTTCTCGTTGACGTTGAAGTCGATGAGATCGACCGTCACGTCGGCAATCGCCGACCGTCCGCAGGTCTTGGTGGTGTTGTCACCGCCTGCCGCGGAGACCTGCTCGCCCGCCGAGATGTGGCGGTTCTCGAGATTGTAGGCCTTCACGTAGTCGGGATCGAAGCCCGTCCAGACCTGGGTGGCGTAGAAGAAATAGGCGTAGAGGCCGACCAGGATCAGGATGATGACGCCGATCGGTCCCTTGATCAGCCAGCCGCGACGGGCATACCAGCGCCCGAACGCCATGAACGGCCACAATATCCAGGCGATGACCCAGCCGATCCCGCGCCCGATGGCGCGGAAGACGGAAGCGAAGAAATCGACGATCGGATCCAGCATGGCGCCCCCGTTCAGCCCCTTTGTCGGAACCGGGGGACGGTCTGCGCCTCCTCCCGCTCCCGCGCCTTGATCTAACGCAGATGGTGGCGCCCTTCGACGCTCAGTCCACCAAACCGTAGAGGCGTTCGCGGAACGCCGTCCGGTCCTTGAGATATGTGCTTTTCATGGTCTCCACAACATGCGCCTTCCAGCCCGGCGTGAAGGTCCCGTAGTCGGCATAGAAGCGCTGCTTGTTGAAGATGTAGCGCGACACGAAGTCCGACGGCACGAAGTCGGATATCAGCCGGTTGGTGAGCCAGGCGTCGGGATGGTCGGGCAGCGCGCGCACCACCAGGAACCGGTTCTTCGGCGCGATTTCGGCCATCTCCAGCCGACCGAGCCGCGCGACCTCGCGCTTGGCGGAATTGAGAAACGGATAGGTGCCTTCCTTCGTCACGAGGTCGGCGTGGTTGTGCACCCAGGTCTGCAGCCAGATGCGGTCGACGGAGGAAAGATCGAGGTCCGGTTCCTCGCCGTGGACGATGGCGCGCACCACCATCTCGGCACGATGTTCCAGATAGCCGGAGCGCTCGATCCAGGAGGCGCGCGGCAGTTCGATGCGACCGGTGGAAGCCAGGAACTTGTAGACCTTCTCCGGGTCGTCGATCGGCAGGTAGGAGACCTGCCAGGGACGCGAGCGGCGGAAGCCGGGGGCCGCGGGATCGCAGATCACCGTGGTCATGTCGGGATCGACGAAGACGTAGAGCCCGCCGAAATGGCTGGTCCAGTAGGCGGCGTGCCGGAAGATCACCTGGTCGGGAACCAGCGCGTTCTCGCGGATGTCGCCGCAGGTCCTGGCCAGTTCCACCATGCGGTTCAGCATGGCGTCGTCGCGCCAGGCGTCCGGCTCCTGCTTCAGCCGGTCGACCAGACGGCCGAGCTCGGCGGCCTTGCCGATGGTGTTTTCGGCCGACAGCACGCGGAACTCGACCTGGTTGATCGACAGCAGGTCCTCGATGTCGTTGACCCGCTGTACCGAATCCTCGATCTCGCCGTAAATCACGTCCTTGATGGTGAGCGCGTCGATGGCGCGCTCGTTCTTCGACATGAACTCGTAGACGAGCTGCGAGGTGTTGGAGAACGCCGTGTGGACGACCGGCAGGTCGATCTGCGCCGGCGACAGTATGATGAAGCGGCGGTTCACCTCGTAGGGATCGAGGTAGTTCATGTCGCCGAGTTCCCCGGCGATCTCCGGCGAGAAGCCGATGCGGTCGACCTGGAACTTCTTCAGCTTCGTCGGCTTGTGGCCGAACGCGACGAGCGCCTTGTTGTAGCGCTCGATCAGGTGCGGCTCCTCGACCGGCATCAGCCGTCCGTAGATCAGCTCGCTGTCGCGCAGGAGGTCGTCCATCAGGCGCTCCACGTGCCCTCGCGCTTCATCTGCTCGATCTCGCGCACGGCGCGTTCGCGCAGGCGCGTGTCGCGGACCATGCGCTCGACCGCCGCGTCGTCGGCGCGGTCGGAGTAGCGGAATTCGGAATCGGCGTAGCGGTTGATCTCCTGCATGACCATGGCCATCGAAAACGGCTTCCGAAGCTCGGAAATCATCGCCTTCTTGTCGTCGTAGGACTTGTGCATGAAGGCGTCGGGCGTCTCGAACCATTCGTCGGGCAGTTCGATGTCCATCGCGCGCATCTTGATGGCGTCGGTGATGTTCTTGATGGCGCGGCCGGTGAAGCGCGGCTCGGCCTCCTTGATCAGGTGCAGGTAGGCGCCGACATCGGCCATTGTGCGCGGCTCGCCATGGTCGTTCAGGTAGCGCTCCCAGACCCGGCGCAGACCTTCTTCCTCGGGCTTCGAGTGCTTCTCGTAGGCAACCGAGACGGCCTTCCTGATCTGCTGGGAGGCGAACAGGTCGTGGCTGCCGACCGGAATGTCGTGGTTCTTGCCGGCCAGAAGCACGAAGATGTCGATGTAGTCGTCCTCGCTCTGCGGGCCGTCGACCAGCCAGCGGGCGCCGGCGCGCTGGCGCAGCGCGTCGTCGACGTTCTCGGGATAGTTCGAGAACATGCCGAAGGCGCAGTTGCCGCGCACGACGGTGTTGGCGCCCTGAAAACTCTCCATCAGCACGCCGGTGATCTCCTGCTGGCCGGCCGAGGCGCGGTCGTCGGCGCGGCGCGCGGCGACCTGGTCGATGTCGTCGACGGTGCCGAAGCCGATGGAGCGCGGGTTGAGCACGTTGTTGACGAACTGCTTGCAGTTCTGACCCGACTTGCCCTGGTAGGAGGAGATCTGGTCGACGCCGAAATTCTCGTAGTGGAACGGGTAGCCGGCGACCTGGCAGTAGGTGTTGATCAGTCCCGCCGTCATCTGGATCAGCATGGTCTTGCCGGTGCCCGGGGCGCCGTCGCCGATGAAGGTGAAGACGAAGCCGCCGAGCTCGACGAACGGGTTGAGCTGACGCTCGAAATCGTAGGCCATCAGCATCTTGGCAAGCTGCATGGCCTGGTATTTGGCGATATGGTTGCCGACGATCTCGTCGGGCTGGCGGAAAGTCATCACCAGCGGCTTCGACTTGCGTCCCGGCGCGACATCGAAGCCGTCGATGGTGAAATCGTCGGCGTCGAGCCTGAGATGCGTGGCCTCGAAGGCGCCGAGCGCGCCGTCGAAGCGGTCCTTGCGCGACAGCAGGCCCTCGATGGCGCGGGTGGCGAAGGTTCTCGCGCGCAGCATCATCGCCTGCTCGTCGGGCGCGCCGGCGATCGCCCGGTCGAGGCCGGCGACGAGCCCCTTCACCGCATCCTGCGGCGTGTCGAAGTTGAAATCGGGCTCGGCGACGTCATTGGGCGCCTCGCCTTCGGCGTCCAGCAGCTGCAGCAGGTAAGAGGCGAGGGAAAAGGCCGAAACGTAGGCGGAGGCGGCGAGCAGCCGCTTGTAGGCGGAAGCCTCGTCGCCCTCGAGCGGGGCGCGGGTGTTCTTGGCCTGCAGGGCTTCCAGCTCGGAGGAGCGCGCGAAGACGTCGGCGACGGCCAGCGCCACCGCGATGCCGCGGCGCGCCCGGAACAGAAGCGTGTGCTGGAGGATCGACAGCATCTGGTCGCCGGGGCGGACCGCGGCGATGGTCTTGGCCAGTTCGACCTCGCGTGTGCGGCGCAGCGAGCCGGTGGAGACGGTCGAGATGAAGCGCCGGCCGGTGCCGGCGAGCTCGGTGCCGGAGCGTCCGTCATTGTCCTCCAGCACGACGAGGCGCGTCACGAAGGACTGCGCGGTGGGGCGATGACGCTCGATGTCGTCCTCGGGGATGGTGGTCAGGCCGGTGTCGAGGCTCATGGCGTCACCCTAAACATCCGAAATCACCTTGCCGTTCGACACGATGTGCACGGTGTAGCCGTCGAAAACCTTGCGCGCCTCGCCCGAGGCGTAGAGCGCCTGGTAGGCCTCGTGCGGGATCAGGGCGTGCTTCTCGTAGGCCGACACGCCCTGGCGGGTCGCCTCAAGGTCGGCGGTCTCGATGTGGAACTCGTCGCGCGCCGGCTCGCTCGACCACAGCCCCTTGCGGCCGGGCTTCTCGGCCGTCGAAAACACTTCCTGGATGGTCCAGGTCAGCAGCCAGGCGTTTTCCTGCTTGCGCACCTTGCCGAGCACCTCGGCGACGGTGGAATTGTGCTCGGTGATGCCGGCTGAATAGAACGGTCCCAGCACGACGCGGCGCAGCTGCTTCGGGTGCAGGTCGTCGAAATCCCTGTCCATGTTGGTGGCGATGGTGACCGGCGACAGCGAATAGGCCGAGTTCTTTTCGCAGAAATCGTCGAAGCGATGGGCGAGATCGGGGTTGAGCAGGCCGCCGACCGGCAGCGGAATGTCGACCTTGTCGTTCAGCTTGCCGTCGCTCGTGACCAGCGCGCGCACCATGCTTGCGGAAGAATCCTCGATCGCGGCCATGTAGACCAGCGGCAGGTTGGCCGCGCCGTCGAAGGTGCCCCAATGGACGAGATAGAGCGGCCGGCCGGTCTTCGGGTTGACCGAGACACGAATGGTCTGCGGCAGCACGAAGGGCGAGAAGATGCGTCCGCCCTTCACCTTCTCCAGATAGAGCCGCTCGGCCATCGAGCGCTGCAGCGCGCCGGGGAAATCCTTGTGGCGCAGGATGAAGTCGGCCATCTCGGCGCGCAGCGTCTCGGCGTCGGGGATGGCGGCGAGCCGCGGCTCGGCGGTGCGGTGATCGTTTTCCAGCTCCAGGACGTTCTGGAAAACCGGATAGCCGCTTTCGGCCCTGCTGATGCGGAAGGATTCGATGAAGCCCAGCCGGTTCTTCCAGCAGGTGAACGAACCCTCCAGGCGGGCAATGTATTCGGCCACCACCTCGGCGACGATGCCGTGGCGGTAGAGCGGCGAGCGGTCGTCGCGCAGGAAGATGTCGAGCCCCTCGAGCGCGGCCGCGATGGCATCGAAATAGCGGACGGCCGCGGTGTCGGCGGAAGCGGTCATGGAGCATTTCCGGCGGACCGTGCCGGGCTTGCCCCTCATCCCCCTGCCGGGATCCTTCTCCCCGCGCGCGGGGAGAGGAAGGACGGCCTGCCTGCGTCTGACGCCCCCCTCTCCCCGCTGCGGGGGGAGGGTAAGGGCGAGGGGCAGCACCTGCGTTGGACGCCACGCGATCGACCGGCCCGGTATCTACGCCTGCACGTAGTTGGCGGCGTTGTGCTTCTTCATCACCTCGTCGAAGCGCCGGGCGAAGGCCTCGTCGGCGAGCTTCTTGCGCCGCTGGATGTCGGCGGTCGTCAGCATGTTCTTCTCGTGCATTTCCAGCAGGTCGCCGATGTGCTTCTGGGCGGCGGCGCCGATGCCCGCCATGGTCTCCTCGGCGGTGTTGTCGACCTGGCTGCCCAGCGTGTTGATCTTGTGGGCGACGTCCTGCTGGGCGGCCGTCTTCAACGAATCCTCCAGCGCCTTGTAGAGGACGATGCGCTGCTCGGTGTCGATGGTGAGCTTGTTGATCAGCGTCGATTGCGCGGCGATCTGGTTGTTGAGCGAATCCACGAAGGTCTGGAACATCGAGGTGTAGCGTTCCAGCGTCTGGCTGCCGGCCAGCAGTTCCTGTTCCTTGGCCTGCCTCTCGTTGTATTCGGTGGCGAGCTTGGCGCGCTCGCCTTCCAGTTCGGTGCGTTCCTTCTGGCTGGTCGAGGCGGCGATGCGGTTTTCCACGTCGAGCAGCATCGGGTTGAGTTCCTCGATGCGCTTCTGCGTCGCCTCCAGCTCCGCCATGGTCGACTTGCGCCGCTCGATGACGCTCGACAGGCTTTCCTCGGAAGTCTTGTAGCGCTGGTCGAGAATGGCCTTCTGGTCCTTGAGGATGCCGACGATCGTGTCGGACTTGGCCAGCAGTTCCTGCAGGTTGCCCGCCAGCGACATGTTGCGAACCCGTTCGGTGCGCATGCGCTGCTTCGACTGCCGCGAGAACAGGCCGACGATGTTCTCCCAGGTCGAGTAGCTCTTCATGCTCTCGAACTCGTCGCCGAAGACGTTGGTGGCGTCCTCCAGCCCGATGATGAGGTCGGCGATGTTGGCCTCCATCACCTTCTGCTGCTTCAGCACGTCGTCGATGCGGGCGTTCTCGATGTCGAAGTCGGGCGCGCCGATCTTCGCGTCGGTGTGGGCGAATTTCTCGAGCACCACCCCCGACTTCTCGATCTTGGAGCGCATGTCCTCCACGACCTGCCTCGTGCGTTCGATCTCGGCATCGAAATTCTGCAGCGTCGCCATATTCGTTCGTGCTCCAAGCCCCTGACGTTGCGTGAATATATGGGTGCCCGACGACGAATGAAAGACGCGGCGTGCGCCGACGAACCAGTTGACATGCTCCGGTCCCGGTAGGATTTGTGGCCGATCCGCCGCATGCCGGAATTGATGGATGTCAAGCAATCCCACCAGCGAACAATTGCTGTTCTTCTCCGATGCGGTGATCGCGATCACCATCACTCTGCTGATGCTGGAAATCCGGCTGCCGGTGGAGGCGAACGAGCTTTCCGACCGGGAGCTGTTGTCGGCGCTCGTCTCCGTCTGGCCGCTGGTGCTCGGCTACGTCGTCAGCTTCCTGGTCATCGCGACGTTCTGGATCAGCCATCACCGCAAGTTCCACCACATCGCCCGGACGACCGGCACGCTGGTGTGGCTCAACTTCCTGTTCCTGCTGACGATCGGCCTCATCCCCTTTGCCACCGACGTGCTGACGCACAATGCCGGCACAACGGGCACGGTGCTCTATGCCGCGGTGATGACGCTCGCCGCGGTGGTGCTCATCGGGCTGTGGCTCTACGCCGGCGCGGCGGGGCTGACGGTGCTCGATGCCCGGGCGCGCTGGAAGAACACGTTTCCGACACTGCTTTCCGCGCTCATATTCGCGGCTTCCATTCCCGTCGCCTTCTACTGGCCGGACGCTGCCAAATATTGCTGGCTGCTGATCATTCCGGTCGCGCTGATGCGCCGCTTCCGCGGCGACGGCGAGGAGGAACGGCCCGCATGATGGCAGCGCTGCCTGCTCGGCTACGGATTCTTCGTCTTGCGCAACATGCGGCCGGGCGGCGGCGACCTCACTCGCCGGTGAAGCCGATCATGTCCTCGGCCGGCCAGCGGCCCATCTCCTCCTCCCAATGGCGGCGGCACAGCGACACGTAGACGTCCTTGCCGATCGCCACCTGCGCGCCCTGCCTGGCGGCGTGGCCGTCGGGGGCCAGCCTGACGACCATGGTGGCCTTGCGCCCGCACCGGCAAATGGTGCGCACCTCGCGCAACTCGTCGGCGATCGCCAGCAGCGCCTGCGATCCGGCGAACAGCTTACCCTGGAAATCCGTCCGCAGGCCGTAGCACATGACAGGGATGTCCAGCCGGTCGGTGACACGGGCGAGCTGCCAGACCTGCTCCTCCTCCAGGAACTGCGCCTCGTCGACGAACACGCAATGCGTGCTGGTGTGGGCATCGTGCTCGCGGATGCGCTCGAACAGATCGTCGCCGTCGCGGAACATCTCGGCATCCGCCTCCAGCCCGATACGAGAGGAGATGTAGCCGGCCTGCTCGTCCTTGCGATAATGGCCGGCCACGAACAGCATCGTCGACATGCCGCGCTCGCGATAATTGTACGACGCCTGCAGCAGCATCGTCGTCTTGCCGGCGTTCATCGTGGCGTAGTGGAAGTAGAGCTTGGCCATCGCGCTATTAAGCGCGGGCGGTGCGCGAAGGGGAGACTGGTTCGACCGCATTCCACCGTTTATCGCGGCTGCCGGACGCCGCGCCGCAGCCGCGGAACCCGCATGCAGCTTGAATCCTCGCCGAAATGGTGTTTGGTTCGCTCGACACTACCTGCCGGGCCCCCTAGCCCGCGCGCATCCAATCAAGAAGCAAAATGGGAGAGCATGACATGTCACGCATTGCGACCACGCTTGCCACGCTGGGTCTCGCCACCGCGCTCGGCCTGGCGCCGGCGCTGGCCTCCGACCCGGACAGCTGCAAGGAGATCACCTTCTCCGACGTCGGCTGGACCGACATCCAGGCGACGACGGCGACGGCCACGATCCTGCTCGACGCGCTCGGCTACGAGCCGGACATCCAGGTGCTTTCGGTGCCCGTCACCTACGCCTCGCTGAAGAACAAGGACGTCGACGTCTTCCTCGGCAACTGGATGCCCTCGATGGCCGCCGACGTGCAGCCCTATCTCGACGACGGCTCGGTGGTGAAGACCACGCAGAACCTCGACGGCGCCGGCTACGGCCTCGTCGTGCCGACCTACGTGGCCGACGAAGGCGTGACCAGCCTCAAGGACGTCGGCAAGCACCCCGACAAGTTCGATCACAAGATCTACGGCATCGAGCCAGGCAACGACGGCAACCGCATCGTGCTCGACATGATCAAGGATCCGGCGAACGGTCTCGACGGGTTCGAACTGGTCGAAGTCCTCGGAAGCCGGCATGATCTCGCAGGCCGAGCGCGCCATGCGCAACAAGGACTGGATCGTTTTCCTCGGCTGGACCCCGCACCCGATCATGGGCGCCATGGACATCAAGTATCTCGACGGCATGGGCGATTCCGGCTTCGGCGCCGCGCAGGTCTACACGAACGTGAGGGCCGGCTACGCGGACGAGTGCCCGAACGCCGCGAAGTTCGTGAACAACCTGGTGTTCTCGCTGGACATGGAAAACAAGATCATGGGTTCCATCCTGAACGACAGCAAGGATCCGCAGGACGCGGCCATGGAATGGCTGAAGGCCAACCCGGATGCCGTCAAGCCGTGGCTGGAAGGCGTGACGACCTTCGACGGCGGCGACGCGATGGCGGCCGTCAACAATAAGCTCGGCATGTAATGCAGTGGGGCGGCCGCTGTGCCGCCTCTATTGAACACGACGCGACGGGGCTGACCGGCTCCGTCGCGCAAGCCGGTCCCGGCGGCTCGTTCCGCGTCGGAAACCCGGCAGCTTTTCGGGCAGCGCCCGACGAGAGGGGGACATGGACGTCGTATCGCGCTGGCTGGCGAGCTGGAAGATTCCGATCGGCCATTGGGGCCGCGATCTCTTCGACTTTCTCACAACGCATTTCGCCTGGTTCTTCGACACGCTGGCCGACTGGCTGGCAACCCTGCTCGACGGGCTGGTCGATTTCCTGCTGTGGTTTCCCCCGATCGTCGTGGTCATCGCCATCGCCGTGCTGGCCTGGTTCCTCAAGCGATCGTGGAAACTGTCGCTCGGCGTGCTGATCGGGCTGATGTTCATCATCAACCAGGGCCTGTGGAAGGAAACGGTCGAGACGCTGGTGCTGGTGGTGGCCGCGGCGACCGTCTCGATGGCGATCGGCGTTCCCATCGGGATATGGGCCGCCCACAACGAACGCGTCTACCGCGTGCTGCAGCCGATCCTCGACCTCATGCAGACGCTGCCGACCTTCGTCTACCTGATCCCGGTGCTGATCCTGTTCGGGCTGGGTGCCGCGCCGGGGCTGATCGTCACCGTCATCTTCGCCTCGCCTGCCCCGATCCGGCTCACCTATCTCGGCATCACCTCGGTACCGGCACCCATGCTTGAAGCCGGGCAGGCCTTCGGCGCCACCAGGAGCCAGCTCCTGTGGAAGGTCGAGCTGCCCTCGGCGCTGCCGACGATCATGGCCGGGCTGACCCAGTGCATCATGCTGTCGCTGTCGATGGTGGTGATCGCGGCGCTGATCGGCGCCAACGGGCTCGGCAAGCCGGTGGTGCGCGCGCTCAACTCGGTCAACATTCCGCTCGGCGTCGAGGCGGGGCTGGCGATCGTTGTCCTGGCGATCATCCTCGACCGTATGGCCCGCATCGGCGGAGACCAGCAGAAATGACCGCCGCAGTGGAGTTCAGGAACGTCGACATCATCTTCGGCGACGAGCGTCAGCGCGCCGCCGCCCTGCCGCTGCTCGACGCCGGCGAAAACCGTACCGACATCCTCGACAAGACCGGCGCCGTGCTCGGCTGCGCCGGCTGCGACCTCATCGTCGAGAAGGGCGAGATTTCGGTGCTGATGGGGCTTTCGGGCTCCGGCAAGTCGACGCTGTTGAGGGCAGTCAACCGGCTCAACGCGGTGACGCGCGGCAACGTGATCGTCCACGACGACGACTGGCAGGCGGACGTGGTGACCTGCAGCACCGACGACCTCAGGAAGATCCGGCGCGAATGCGTGGCCATGGTGTTCCAGCAGTTCGCGCTGCTGCCCTGGCGCACGGTCGCCGAGAATGTCGGGCTTGGGCTCGAACTGGCCGGGCTGTCGAAGAAGGAGCGCCGCGAGCGCGTCGAGACCCAGCTGCAGCTGGTCGGCCTCGGCCAATGGGCCGACAAGTACGCGCACGAGCTTTCGGGCGGCATGCAGCAGCGCGTCGGCCTGGCGCGCGCGCTGGCGACCGAGGCGCCGATCCTGCTGATGGACGAGCCGTTTTCCGCGCTCGACCCGCTGATCCGCACCAAGCTGCAGGACGAACTGGTCGAACTCCAGAACCGGCTGAAGAAGACGATCATCTTCGTCAGCCACGATCTGGAGGAAGCGCTGAAGATCGGCAATCGCATCACGATCATGGAAGGCGGACGCATCGTGCAGAGCGGCGCGCCGGAGCAGATCGTGCTGGAGCCGGCCAACGACTACGTGCGCGACTTCATCGCCAACGTTAACCCGCTGTCGGTGCTGACGGCATGGAACGTGGTGCGCGACCATCGCGATCTCGACCACGAGGACGACGGCTGGGTTTGGCTCGACCGGCGCCACACGACGCGCTTCCGCATCGACGACACGGGGCTGGTGACGGCGGCCGAACGCAACGGCGAACCCGCCATCTGGCTGTCCTGCGATCCGATCGAACAGGCGCCGCCGGGCGCCAATCAGGTCTACTGGGCCAAGCCCGGCACGCCGCTCAAGGCGGTGATGCTCGCCATGCACCAGTCGCAGACCGCGCCGGTCGCGCTGTTCGACGAGAAGTCGCGTTTCATCGGCGCAATCGGCATCCGCGACGTGCTGAAGGCGGTGCTCAGGCGCTGAGCCGCGCCGAGTGGAGGAACCGGAGATGGAAGGCCGCTGCACCTGCGGGCATGTGCGCTACCGGCTGAGCGACACGCCGCTCTTCACCCATTGCTGCCACTGCCGCTGGTGTCAGCGCGAGACGGGCTCCGCCTTCGTCATCAATGCACTGATCGAGGCGAGCTGCGTCGAGGTGACCGCCGGCGAGGTGAACGTGATCGACACGCCGACGGCGAGCGGCAGCGGGCAGAAGATCAGCCGCTGTCCGAAATGCCAGGTGGCGCTGTGGAGCGTCTACTCCGGCGCCGGGCCGAAATTCCGCTTCGTGCGCGTCGGCACGCTGAACGATCCCGATGCCTACCCTCCGGACATCCATATCTTCACCTTGAGCAAGCAACCCTGGGTGATGCTGCCGGACGGCGTGCCGGCCATGCCGGAATATTACGATCGCAACGATTACTGGCCGGCCAAAAGCCTGGCGCGGCGCGAAACGGCACTGGCTCAGGGATAGGCGCCCGGCCGGAACAGGTCGGCGAAGCCGTTGTTGTGCCTGACGGCGGGGAGGATCGGCAGCCCGAAGATCTCCTCGACCGACCTGACCAGCGATCCGTGATCGTAGGCGACCTCGCCGGCATGGCCGCGTTTGACGCCGGGGCCGATCGCCAGGAACGGCAGCTTGAGCGTCGAGCGCCCCTCGTCCCATACGACGAAGATCACGCCGGCATTGGCACGCGCCCATTCGATGAGTGGCGGCAACTGGTCCCGCAGCCAGCCGTCGGCAGCTTCCACCCGGTCCTTTCCCGCACACCTGTCATGGCCGTCGTGGCAGATGTCGGGCGTGACGAACACGTAGTCGGCCATGCGCCCGGCGGCGAGGTCTGCCGCGAGATCGCGGTAGGGCCGCGTGTGGGCCGCACATGGCGCGCTGTCCGGGCGCGGCGGGTCGCCCGCAACGTCCTGAAAGAAGACGAAGGGATTGTGCTTCGGCGCGTAGTTGCCGGATTCCTCGATCGGGCAGCTGCCGGCGGTCTCGTCGAGGCCTTCCTGATAGGTCATCCAGCTTCGCCCGGCGCGCGTCAGCTGCGTCACGAGATGATCGGTGCTGGCGGTGCTGTTTTCGCGCGATGGTTCCCAGTCGCGCTCGAACGTGTAGTCGGCGAAGGCGTTTGTGCCCGCCTCCATCCAGATGTAGTGCGGTTCGCTGGGAACGCTCTTCGGCAGCGGATCGCTGAAGGCGACAGCGTGCGCGTAGCGCGGCATCAGCGTGTCGTTGATGTAGGGCGCGCGGGAATTGCCGTAGACGTAGCGGCCGTGCTGCCAGATGCTGTTCGACCGGGCAGCGTCGGTATTTTCCATGGCGATCACCACGACGTGCCGGATCGCCGGTTCCGCCGCTGCTCCGGGCAGCGCCATGAACATGGCGGCAAGGACAAGTGCCCAGGCGGCAACAGTCGCGCGCATTCTTCCTCCCTCGGCGTCCGGCGATGGCGGAACCTCCGTCGCCCAAGTAGAACGACGGCGCATGAAAACGGAAGACGGCGACACGCCGCAGGCTCGGAGAGGTCATGCCCGAACAGGACAGACTGTACCGCGATCCCGCATTGGCCGAGCTCTACGATCTCGACAATGCCGGCTTCCGCCCCGACTTCCCGTTCTGCATCGACCTGGCGCGCGACGCCCGCTCGGTGCTCGACCTCGGCTGCGGCACCGGTGAACTGGCCGCCATTCTGGCCGAAGGCCGCGACGTCGTCGGCGCTGACCCGGCCGCGGCGATGCTCGACGTGGCGCGCCGGCGCCCCGGCGGCGAGAAGGTGGAATGGGTGGAGGCGGATGCGCGCGACATGCGGCTCGGCCGGACATTCGATCTCGTGCTTCTGACCGGCCATGCTTTCCAGACGCTGCTGACGCGCGCCGACCGGCTGGCGGCGCTGAAGACGATCGCGGCGCATCTTTCCTCGGGTGGGCGGTTCATCTTCGATTCACGCACGCCGGCAGCGGTGGAATGGCGCGAGTGGACGCCGGTCGACACGCAGCGGACGCTGCAGCATCCCCAATTCGGTTGCGTCGAGGCCTGGAACGACGTGCGTCAGGACGCCGAGACGGGCATCGTCACCTACGAGACGCACTACCGCTTCGCCGACGGACGCCATGTCTTCGCCGAGTCCGAGATCGCCTTTCCCGAGAAGGAAGAGATCGCCGAGACGATTCGCGAGGCGGGGCTGGCGGTCGACACATGGCATGGCGAATGGGACGGCAGACCGTGGGTCGCGACCGAGCCCGAGATCATACCACTTGGGCGCCTCGCCAGGACGTGATCGTGCAACCTTTCGCGTCGGCGGGCTTTCTCCTGCCAAGGAGCGCGATCTGGCGATGACCTCAAGGAATACGATCATAGCGGCGGTGCTTCTGGTGGCCGCCGGCCTTCCGAACGGCGCGTGGGCGCACGATGCCGGATGGCGGAGCTATGGCGAGGGCGGCTACAGCATCGACCTGCCTCTCGGCCTCTTCGAGCGGACCGAATCCTCGGAGGGCAGGCTCATGCTTCGGCAGATCAATGGGCCCGGGCAGATCGGAGTCTATGCCGGCCGCAACCCGAAGGGCGCGTCACTGGAGGAATTCGAGGAAACGCTGACCGACACCGACCGCGTGAGGGAGGTGACCTATCACGCCGCTGGCAACAGCTGGTTCGTGCTGTCGGGATATTACGGCCGCACCGACACGCAGCCGCAGGACCTGATCTTCTACCTGAAGTTCATGTTCAACGCGGACCACTCCCGCTTCGCCGGCTTCGAGATCAGCTATCCGCGTTCGGCCAAGCATCGCTTCGATCCCATCGTTCGTCACATGGAAAAGAGCCTTCGGTCCTCCGGACTGAGGACCGAGGCCGCGTGCCATCGCGCGCGGCAAGAGCGTCTCTTTCGACAGCCGCCATTCCGTGGCCAGCGGCATCCCCTGCCCGCTTGCACAGCCATCCTGCGCCCCGCTAAGATGATGCAATATTGTTTTCCCTCATAACCATTTGCATGCGGAGGAGGCTCTCATGAATCCATCGGGGCAGGTCGCGGTCGTCACCGGAGGCGGCTCGGGTCTAGGCGCGGCGACGGCCAGGGCGCTGGCGGCGAAAGGCGCGAAGGTCGCCGTGTTCGACGTCGGCATGAAGGGCGCCGAAGAAGTTGCCGGCGAGATCGGCGGCATCGCCGTGAAGTGTGACGTTTCCAGCGACGAAGGCGCGCAGGCAGCCTTCAAGGAGGTGGAAGAAAAGCTCGGACCGGCGCGCATCCTCGTCAATTGCGCGGGCATCGGCATCGCCATGAAGACGGTGAGCAAGGAAGGTCCGCACCCACTCGATCTTTATCGCAAGGTGCTCGAGGTCAACCTGCTGGGCTCGTTCAACATGATCCGCCTGTTCGCGGCGCGCTGCCAGGACCTGGAGCCGCTGGAGGGGGACGAGCGCGGCGTCATCATCAACACCGCCTCGGTGGCCGCCTATGACGGTCAGATAGGCCAGGCGGCCTACTCCTCCTCGAAGGGTGGCATCGTCGGCATGACCCTGCCGGTGGCGCGCGACCTCGCCCGTTCCGGCATCCGCGTGTGCACGATCGCGCCCGGCATCTTCAAGACGCCGATGCTGGCCGGCCTGCCGGAGGAGGCGCAGAAGTCGCTCGGCATGCAGGTGCCCTTCCCGCCCCGCCTCGGCGAGCCCTCCGAATATGCGGCGCTTGCCTGTCACATCGTCGAGAACCAGATGCTCAACGGCGAGACGATCCGCCTCGACGGCGCGATCCGCATGGCTCCGAAATAGGGAGCGGCAGGTGCCCGTCCAGGAGGACCGGCAGGGGCCGCTTGCCGGCATAAAGATCATCGAGATGGCGGGACTCGGTCCGGTGCCGCTGGCCGGGCTGATGCTTTCGGAGATGGGCGCGACGGTGCTGCGCATCGAGCGCATGTCTTCGAGCCAGGCATTCCTCAAAATGCCGCCGCAATACGATCTCGACCGTCACGGCCGGTCGATCCTCAAGCTAGACCTCAAGAGGGACGAGGGAAAGGCACTGCTCGGCCGTCTGGCGGTTGGCGCCGACGTGCTGGTCGAGGGTTTTCGTCCCGGCGTCATGGAGCGGCTGGGGCTGGGACCCGATGCCGCGCTCGCGACCAATCCGCGCCTCGTCTATGGCCGCATGACCGGGTTCGGCCACGAGGGTCCGCTGGCGGAGCGGGCAGGCCACGACCTCACCTACCTCGCCTACACCGGCGTCCTTCACGCGATCGGCCACAAGGACGAACGGCCGGTGCCGCCGCTCAACCTGGTGGCCGATTACGGCGGCGGCACGATGTTCCTGATCTCCGGCCTTCTGGCAGCATTGTTTGCGCGCGAGCGCACCGGCAAGGGTCAGGTGGTGGACGCCGCGATGATCGACGGCGCCTCCATGCTCGCCGCGCCGTTCTTCGCGTTCATGGCCGGGGGGTGGTGGCAAGATATCCGCGGCGACAACCTGCTGGATTCGGGCACGCCTTTCTACGACACATACGAGACGGCCGATGGTCGGCATGTCGCGGTGGCTTGCCTTGAGCCGCAGTTCTTCGCCGAATTCGCACGGCTGCTGCCGCTGGACGAGCGCTTCGCATCGTCACAGTACGACCGCCGACTGTGGCCGGACATGCGCGAGGCGATCGCTGCACGGCTGCGCGAAAGAACGCGCGACGAATGGGCGGCCCTGTTCGAGCCTACCGACGCCTGCGTGGCGCCGGTCCTGTCGCTGACCGAGGCACTCCGGCATCCGCACAACGTGGCGCGCGGGGTTCACCGGCAGGTTGCCGAGATGAAAAGGCCGGGCCCCGCGCCGCGACTGTCGGAAAGTGGCGCGCGTCTGGCCGGTCCCGCCTGCCCAGCGCTCGACGACCCTGCCCTGCTCTCTTCGTTCGGAATCGACGAAACGGAGATCGCGGCGCTTGAATCGAAAGGGTTGATCGGCAAATAATCTGACAGATACAGTCAGGTTTGGAGCGCCCCGTGGAGGAACCGACAAAGGACGTGATCCGGCCGACCGACGCCGAGGCGATCCGGATGGCCAAGACGCTCCTCCGTTCGGCCCGTCACGGCGCGCTGGCCACGCTCGATCCGTCCGACGGTTCGCCCATCGCCACGCGCGTCGCCGTTGCGACGGATATCGACGGCGCGCCGCTGATCCTGGTCTCCGCCCTGTCGGCCCACACCGAGGCGCTGGTCGCCGACGCGCGCTGCTCGCTGCTGGTCGGCGAGCCCGGCAAGGGCGATCCGCTGGCGCATCCGCGCATGACGATTGCCTGCCGCGGCGAGAAGTTGGAGCGCGAGACGCGTGAAGCCGTGCGCGCCGCGCGGCGCTACTTGAACCGACACCCGAAGGCGAAGCTCTACGCCGGGTTCGGCGATTTCGCCTTCTTCCGGCTGGAGCCCTTGTCTGCCAGCCTCAACGGAGGATTCGGGCGTGCCTTCCGCCTGACCGACACCGACCTGAGGACCCGGAGCCCGGCGAACGCCGCGCTTGCGGACGCCGAACAGGACGCGCTCGACCACATGAACGCCGACCATGGTGGAGCCATCGGCGTCTATGCGCGTGCCTTCGCTGGGGCGAAGCGCGACGACGGCTGGGTGATGACGGGGCTCGACGCGGAAGGGATCGATCTCGCCCGGGGCGACGAGGCACGGCGCGTGTTCTTCCCTCACCGGCTCGAAAATGCCGGCGATCTACGCGCCGCACTGGTGGAACTCGCGCGAACCGGCCGCGAGCGCCTGCGTTTGCAAGGCACCTGAGATTGGAACCAGCCAAGTTGAAACCCGTGCGCATGCCAATCCCGCTCAGTTGCACACAGTGTTCACACCCGATTTTCCTTGCCGCTGCCTGTTTTTTTCGAGGCGCGCGATATTTCGCTTAACGTTCATTCAAAAATGATACAACCTTGGGATTAGGAACTATCAGATTTGAAAGCGAAACAGGCAGTCCTGTCGCAAGCCGGTTGGTGCAGTGGGATAGTGGGCGATCATGCTACGCGAAACGGGATTTGAATTCGCCGCGGAAGTGGCGGGTATTCTTCAGGCACTGGGGAACGGCAAGCGCCTGGCCATGATGCAACTTCTCAGGGAAAGGGAACTTTCCGTCGGCAGACTGGCCGAGTTGGTCGATCTCAGCCAGTCCGCGGTGTCCCAGCACCTGGGGAAGCTGCGCAAAATGGGTCTCGTCGAAACTCGACGCGAGCGCCAGACCGTATTCTACACCTGCTCATCGGGTAGCATACTCGACCTGCTGGAAGCGATCGACAGGATCTATGCACCGGTCCCGCGCGCCCGTTCCTCCTCCCAGCAAGCGCGCGACGCTTGACGGGCAGTCTTCGCAGCCTTCTGCTGCGATCCGCATGACAAGGAACCGAGAATCAGGCGCAGGCAACTCGCCGGGGCCTACCGCCACATACCCATGAACGTGCAGCGGATCGAAGACGCGGCCGATCCCCGCATCGCCGCCTACCGGAACATTCGCGAGCGTGACCTCGCCGGACGCCACAACCGCTTCATGGCGGAGGGCAAGGTGGTGCTTCGCTCGCTGTTTTCCGCCGGGCGCTTTCAGGTGGAGTCCGCGCTGGTGCTGGAAAACCGGCTCGACGGGCTGGAGGAGGTATTGCGGGAAGCACCTCCGGACCTGCCGGTGTACGTCACGTCCGCCGAAATCATGAACCGCATCGCCGGGTTCGACATCCATCGCGGCGTGCTCGCCTGCGGTGTACGGCGCAGCGGCGACGATGCCGCCGCGCTGCTTGCCGGTCTCGGCGACGACGCGCTCGTGGTGGCGATGGTCGGCATCTCGAACCACGACAACATGGGCGCGATCTTCCGCAATGCAGCGGCGTTCGCGGCCGACGCCGTGCTCGTCGATACGACGTCGTGCGATCCGCTCTACCGCAAGGCGATCCGCGTTTCGGTGGGCGCTGCGCTGCGGGTGCCGTTCGCGGTCGGGGGCGACGGTGCGACGCTTGCCGACCTCCTACAGCGCCACGGGTTTCGGGTGCTGGCGCTCAGTCCGCGCGGGGCACGCGACATTTCCGAACTGTCCCGGCACGGCCGGACCGCGCTGCTGCTCGGCACGGAGGGCGAGGGATTGCCGGAAGTGCTGTTGCAAAGGCTGGAAACGGTGCGGATCCCGATCGCTCCGGGGTTCGACAGCCTGAACGTCGCCACCTCGGCGGCCATTGCCCTGCACCGCCTCTGGCGCTGAGGCCGGTCACACCGCGGAGGGTGATTCTTCTTCCTGAAGAGCCCTGACGCGCTCGGCAAGGCTGGTGATGCGCTTGTTGCCGGAACCGGCACTCGCTTCCTCTCCCGAGCGGAGCGCCTCTCGGATCGGACTGTCGGGCCCTTCGAGCAAGCTGGCCAGATGCACCACTTCCGCCGCCAGGCTGCTGATTTCCTCGCGCAAGGCTGCGTTCTGCCGCCGCTCGTCCTCCGACAGCCCAGCCGCCGCACCCTCGCCGCCGCGCAGCTTGCGGTTTTCCCTGGTCAGCGCGACCAGCCGCGCTTCAAGGCGCTCCCGTTCGGCGGGGGCCAGCATGTTGGCCGCTGCCGCGACCTGCCCGGCATCAGCGGTTGTAGCAGCAGCGTTCTTTTCCGCCGAGGCAGCGCGACTCTCGGCGGCCTGCAGTCGCGCGCGCAGGGACGCCAGCTCTGACTCGGTCTGCGTCTGGTGGCGGGCCGCTTCGGCCTCGGCTGCGTCCAGCTGCGATTTCAGCGCCGCCAATTCGCGGTCTCGCTCGGCCAGTTCGCTCTGCAGGTCGGACACGTAGCCCGTCATTTCCTCGCCGCTGCCCTGCAGCTTGGCGATGTGCTTCTCGGCCGTCTCGCGCGCCTCGGCGGCAAGGCTCATCTCCTGACGGGCGGCCCCGAGCTGCGCTGACAGCTCGTCGATTTCGGACTGGCGCGCCTGCAGGTCCGCCTGGCGGTCGGCGAGTTCGCTCCTGATCCGCTCGATCTGGGCGGAGGCTTCCTCGAGCTGAGTTCCCAGTTCGGAAACGTTCGCGTTGCTGCCGGCCAGCGCCTCGCGCAGGCCGGCAATTTCGTTGTCGCGCTCGTCCAGCTTTCCGTCGCGCTCGGCGACCGAGTCCTCCAGGTTGCTGATCCGCTTCTCCAGCCTGGCGATCTGGCCGTTGGCGAGCTCGAGCGCGCCATTGCCGGAGGTAATCTCCTTACGGGCGCCTTCGAGCTCGGTGCGCAGACGTTCGATCTCCGACTGCCGGCGCTCGAGCGTCTCCTCGCGGTCGGCGAGGCTGGTCATCATGCGCTCCTGCTTCTTTTCGAGCGCTGCAACCTTCTTGGTCTCTTCCTTCAGTTCGTCACGGGCCGCCCTGGTCGCCTGGTTCGCCTCGCGCAGGCCGGCTTCCAGCTCCTTGCGGCGCGCCCTCAGGTCTGAAATGTCCGATTTGAGCTTGTCGATCTCGCCCTCGCGCGCAACCAGTTCGACCTGCCGCGTGCTGGCATTGAAACTCGCCTCCTCAAAGCGTTGCTCGAGTTCCTCCAGTTCCTTGACCTTCTCGTCCAGCCGGCTTCGGGTGTGGTCGAGATCGGCGGACAGGGCCTCCAGCTTCTCGTCGCGTTCCTCGAGCGTCGCTTCGAGCGTTTCGGTGCGGGCCTCGAGGGTGCGGATCGTGTTGTCGCGATCCTTGAGTTCGTCGTTGAGCCGCTTGAGTTCGGCGCGGTCGCGGTTGAGCGCAACGTCCTGGTTGGCCGCCTTGTCGGTAAGCGCCTGCACCTTCATCTCGAGGCGTCGCGCCGACATCGCGAACTCGGCGCGCAACCGATCCTTGTCGGCCTGAATCTCGTCGCGGGACATCGGCATCGAGGCCTCGACCCGGCGGCGGGTGAGCTCGACCCCGCGCCGCCAGATCGGCGGTGCGACGATCAGCGTGACGAGGCCCGCGGTCAGGAATCCGAGAATATAGAAGAGGACGATCTGGATCACGTACCGGCGCCTGGGACTGACTTGCACGAAGGCCGAATGTGCCACGGCGGCACCGGATGAATCCAGTGCCGCCGCGGCGATTGATCCTTAAAGGTCCGCGCCCTGCGGCGCAAACGGGTCAGAAGGGATTCCAGGTCGGGCCCTGGGTGAGCTTCAGATAGCCGACATTGAGGCCGAGGCGCGCGCCGACGCCGGTGCGCACCGGCACCAGCAGCACGTCGCCGTGACGCATGACGTTGAATCCCAGCCCAGCTACCGCATAGGCCTGGCCCGAGACGCCGAGATAGCGCCGGTAGAGATCGCCGATCGTGTCGAGATTGTAGACGAGCATCATCGTGCGCGAGCCCTCGCCGCCGAAATCCCAGCCCACCGACGGACCCTGCCAGAACACCGGATGGTCGCCGGCGTTCTTGGTGAACAGCGTTCCCTCTCCGTAGGTCAGGCCGCCGACGATGGCACCCGACCCCTCCTCGCCCAGCACGTAGCCGTTGGGCAGCCCGTAGGCGGCGAAGAGCTTCTCGACGACAGCAGCCAGCCCACCGGACGTGGCACCGAAGAACTGGTGACCGGAATCGACGATTTCCTGCATCGAATAGTTGTCGCTGGCGCGGGCGACGCCGGTCTGGCCGGCCAGCATGGCGAAGATGGCGAGGACGGCGGCCAGGATCGGCGCACGCGCCCAAGAGTGGACTCTGGGATACATGTTCCATTCTCCATTGACAGGCAGCCACTCCGGCTGCACGGCAAGCGTCCGCCGGAAGCGAACATCTCGACTTCGAGCTTACGGCGTAATCCTTTTTCAACCATTAATCGCCGAGTTTAGGGCGACTTCCCGGGCGCGAAATCCGCAGTTTCCTTGCTCCGCATCTTTGCGCTGTGTATCGAGTGTTCGTGGCTTCATCGGTGCCGATTCGGCATGCGCGCACGCACCCCGCGGCCACCAGGGGACTTCACGGACGAGCCGGGAGACGACACGGCAATGGCAGACATTTTCACCCTATCGGCGCCCGACCTCGCCGCGCTTCTGTGCAGCCGGGTCTGTCACGACATCATCTCGCCGGTGGGAGCCATCAACAACGGTCTCGAACTGCTCGACGAAGGCGGCGCCGACGAGGATGCGATGCAACTCATCCGTGCCAGCGCCAGAAACGCCTCCGCGCGGTTGCAGTTCGCCCGCATCGCGTTCGGCGCGGCCGGCTCGGCCGGCATGCAGATCGACACCGGCGACGCGGAGGCCGTGGCCACTTCCTTCATCGCCAACGAGAAGCCGACGCTGGACTGGCAAGGCGAGCGGGCCCTGTTGCCCAAGAACAAGGTCAAGCTGCTGCTCAACCTGATCCTCATCGCCAACGGCGCGATCCCGCGTGGCGGCAAGCTGACGATCCGGCTGGAGAACCTACAGGACAATCCCGTCTTCACGCTGACGGCGGCCGGACCGATGGTCCGCGTGCCGCCGCGCTTTCTCGCCATGCATTCGGGAGACGTCTCGCAGGAGCCGATCGACGCCCACGCGGTGCAGCCCTACTACACCCTGCTGCTTGCGCGCGAGACCGGCATGACCATCTCCATTCACGCGACCGCCGAGGAAATCACGCTCAAGGCGAGCTGAGGCTGCATTTGCCGGCGCTGAAGACAACGCCGCCGAGCTTGCGGCCAAAGGGCCACGCAAGTCTTCTTCAGAGTAATTTTACCGAGTTGCTTTGCGCGATCTTTACCGGATCGGTTGCATGATCCCTTGCGACGGTGCCGCCGAGCACCCGCATGAGGATTCTCAGATGAAACGCTGCATGATCGTCGACGACTCGAGCGTCATCCGCAAGGTTGCCAAGCGCATCCTGGGAGGTCCCGATCTCGTCATAATCGAGGCTGCCAGCGGCGGCGAGGCTCTGGCGATGTGTGCGGCGGAAATGCCGGCAGTCATCGTTGTCGACAGTGGCCTGCCAGACATGCCGACCGTCGACTTCATCCGCCATGTCATGGCCATGGAGTCGCCGGTCAAACCGCAGGTCGCCATCTGCATGAGCGAGTTCGACGTCGGCACGATCATGCGTGCCAAGCGCGCCGGCGCCAAGGGCTACATCCTCAAGCCGTTCAATCGGCCGCAGCTGCTCGACCGATTCCGCGCGATGGATCTGGCTGCCGCCTGATCGCAACTCTTAAGACTGCTCCAAAGATGAAAAAGCCCGGGCAGGCCGGGCTTTTCGTCGTTCAAGCGAACTTGGTCGGAGGTCAGGCGCTTTCGCGGATGTCCTCGGGCTCGCGCAGCACGTAGCCGCGACCCCAGACGGTCTCGATGTAGTTCTGGCCACCCGAGGCGGCGTCGAGCTTCTTCCGCAGCTTGCAGATGAAGACGTCGATGATCTTCAGCTCCGGCTCGTCCATGCCGCCGTAGAGATGGTTGAGGAACATCTCCTTGGTCAGCGTGGTGCCCTTCCTGAGTGAAAGAAGCTCCAGCATCTGGTATTCCTTGCCGGTCAGGTGCACGCGCTGGCCACCCACCTCGACCGTCTTGGCGTCGAGATTGACCACCAGATCGCCGGTGGTGATGACCGACTGGGCGTGTCCCTTGGAGCGGCGGACGATGGCGTGGATGCGTGCCACCAGCTCGTCCTTGTGGAACGGCTTCGTCATATAGTCGTCGGCGCCGAAACCAAGGCCGCGCACCTTGTCCTCGATGCCGGCCATGCCGGAGAGGATAAGGATCGGCGTCTTCACCTTCGACAGGCGCAGCGTCCTCAGGACCTCGTAGCCGGACATGTCCGGCAGGTTCAGGTCGAGAAGGATAATGTCGTAGTCGTAGAGCTTGCCGAGATCGACGCCTTCTTCGCCCAGATCGGTCGTATAGACGTTGAAGCTCTCCGATTTCAGCATCAGTTCGATGCTTTGCGCGGTCGCGCTGTCGTCTTCAATCAGCAGAACTCGCATCCTATTCCCCTTTTCCGCCGCCGAACCCCGCGGCAGGCATCCGGCACCGGAGCATGATTGCCTGAATCGGAAGCTGCCATTTAATGGTTAACAAAATCTGATTCAGCATTGCAAGCTATATCAACCTCATTGAGCTCCAGCTCGCACCCCGTTGAATCCGCAATAAAATCACGCTCAGAATTCGCTCATGTGTCCGGTTAAGAAACGGCACTAAGTGACTCATCGCGACTCGATTAGCGGGAGTTTGGCATTCGACCCAGGATTTTTACCGGGCCTTAAGTCCTGTCCCGTATGATTAACAATGCGCGTAAACGAATGGTTACCGTGGGGCGTGAAAATTCGCGTTTCCGTAAGGATCCGGACGACGGGACGGTAGCGGGGGCTGCGCGCAGGCCGGCGGCACGCCGGTTGTACGAGTTGAGAGGGGGTGACGGCCGATTGGCCGGCGTCTTCCCGAGTGTGGGAGTATCGGGTCATGAAGTCACGCGAGAACCTCGTCCGGCTGAAGCAGTTCCAGGTCAACGAAAAGCGACGCCAGCTGCTGCAGCTCGACATGATGATCGCGGAGTTCGACCGCATGGCCGCCGAACTCGACCAGCAGATCGCCGCCGAGGAAAAGAAGTCCGGCATCACTGACGTCAATCACTTCGCCTACCCCACATTCGCCAAGGCGGCGCGCCAGCGCCGTGACAACCTGCGAAATTCGCAATCCGACCTCGCCCAGCAGAAGGCGGCCGCCGAGGTCGAACTGCACGAGGCCGAAGGCGAACTCGCCAAGGCCGAAATGCTGGAAATGCGCGACGGCAAGGGTCGCGAGGTCGAAGCCGACCCGCGCCGCGCCGCGATCGGCTAATACACTCCGCCGCGTCGCCGGCGGCTCAATCCCGCGGCATTGCCGGTTCGCCAAGCCACGCCGCACCCGTTCGGCGCGCAGCGACGGCCGACGCCGATGTGACCGTCACCTGCCCCGCCGCTGCGCGCGGACCCAACAACTCTCCGGCTGAACAGTTCATCCAGCAGATCGGCACTCGACTTTCGTCAGATGCCGAACGATTTTCTCCCCGCGTCTGAACTGTAGCCACAGCCGGAGGAGCTCATGAAAGCGATCGTCCAGAACACCCTCGGGGATCCCGACGTTCTCGAGCTCGCGGAGCGGCCAGTGCCGGAGCCCGGCAACGGAGAGTTGCTGGTGCGCATCAAGGCGGCGGGCATCAACCCGGTCGACGCGGCCGTGCGTGCGGGAGCGATCAAGCTGCTCGGCGAGCCGCCGTTCACCGTCGGCTGGGACATTTCCGGCACGGTGGAGAAGGTCGGGCCGAACGTGACCATCGGCGAAGGTCGGCGACGAGATGTTCGGAATGCCGCGCTTTCCCGGCCAGGCCGCGGCCTATGCCGAATACGCAGCCGTTCCCGCCGACGAAGTGGCGCCGAAACCCGCCGGCATCGGTCATGAGGAGGCCGGGGCGCTGCCGCTCGCCGGCCTCACCGCGTGGCAGGCGCTCGTCAGGCACGGCGGAATGCAGTCGGGACAACGCGTTCTCGTGCATGCCGGCGCCGGCGGTGTCGGTCACCTGGCGGTGCAGATCGCCAAGGCCCGCGGCGCCCACGTCGTATCGACGGCCAGTCCCGACAAGATCGATTTCGTGCGATCGCTCGGGGCCGACGAGGTGATCGATTATCGAGATGGCGATTTCACCGGAAAAGTCGAGAACATGGACCTCGTCATCGATCCGCTCGGCTCCGACCACGCTCTGCGCTCGCTCGACGTGCTGCGCGACGGCGGCGTGCTGATCTCGCTGCTTCAGCTCGACGACAGAGTCGGCGCCAAGGCCGCGCCTCGCGGCATCCGTGCCGAACGGATGCTCGTCCAGCCGGATCGAGCCGGGCTGATCGAGCTCGCCGCCCTGATCGACCAGGGCAAGCTCGAAGTCCACATCGCCAAGGCGTTTCCGCTGGCGAAGGCGGCCGAGGCGCACCGCTTCCTCGGCACGCATCCGATCGGCAAGGTCGTGCTGACGGTCTGAGCGACGGCTGGCAGGAGAACGTCACGCCGCTTTCAAACCGGCCGCCCGTTCTCCATATTGGCACGATGCGCTATCTCGCCGCCGCCATCCTGTTTTCGGCCACGTTCTGCTACGCGCTCGGCATCACGCTGCCGCTGATAGAGGTGCAGCGGCTGGTATTCTTCACCGACACCCCGTCGCTCGTCGACATGGTAGCATCGCTATGGCAGTCGGGCGATCTGCTTCTGGCGGCGGTCGTCGGCCTGTTTTCCGTGGTGTTTCCCGCACTCAAGCTGACGCTGCTGCACGTGGCAGCCTATGGCGGGGGCCCCGGCGAAGTGCGGGTGCCGGCTTCGCTGCGCGTGCTGGCGAACTGGTCGATGCTCGACGTCGTGCTGGTGGCGCTGGTCGTGTTCGCGGCCAAGACCAGCGGCCTCGCGTCCGCCCTCACAAAGCCGGGGCTATGGTTCTTCGCCGCTTCCGTCGTGCTGACGGCGACGGCGTCGGGACTGGCCAAGCGGGCCGAAAACGGTGGTTGGAAGGAGGAAGGGGCGGAGCGGAGCGATGCCGGGGAACTGCCGGCTGTCCTGCCCGAACGCGAGTGACCGGGACGCGGGCTGCGGCTCAGTGACGGTATTGCTGGATGCGGGTGGTGCGCAGGCCGGCCAGGCCGTATTCGTCGATGGAGGCCTGCCAGGACAGGAATTCCTCGACGGTCAGCTTATAGCGGCTGCACGCCTCGTCGAGGCTCAGAAGCCCTCCCCGCACCGCGGCGACCACTTCGGCCTTTCTGCGAATGACCCAGCGCCGTGTATTGGACGGCGGCAGGTCCGCAATTGTGAGCGGGCTGCCGTCAGGCCCAATAACGTATTTGACGCGCGGTCTTACCAGATCGGTCATCGTACTCTCTACACAAACCAAGACCCAATCAAACGTCACACTAAGGCCACAGCTTTAAAAATTGCCTAAACGGCGGGTAAGCAGTAGGTAATGCAGGTAAACGCGCCGTTAGGAATACCGGAAGGATTTGAGGCACTTGCCGACGGGTCGCCGGAACGGTGTGTTGACCCGGCGGCGACATGGCGCAGGTGGCAGCGGCGCGCGGCCTATCCTATATTCCGGCCTGACGGGCCCCTGCCCCGCACGTGCTCAACGGCTTCATGCCCCGCGAACGAACGAGACGAGAATGAACAGCCTGGACCTTCCCGGCAGCCCCGCAGACACACGCGTCGTCGTGGCGATGTCCGGCGGCGTGGACTCCTCGGTCGTTGCGGGCCTGCTCGCCCGCCAGGGCTATGATGTCGTCGGCGTGACGCTGCAGCTCTACGACCATGGGGCGGCGGTGCACCGCGCCGGCTCGTGCTGCGCGGGCCAGGACATCGACGACGCGCGGCGCGTGGCCGAAACGCTCGGCATTCCGCACTACGTGCTCAATTACGAGCGCCGCTTCCGCGAGGCGGTGATCGATCCGTTCGCCGAAAGCTATCTGTCGGGCGAGACGCCGATCCCCTGCGTTGCGTGCAACCAGACGGTCAAGTTCGCCGACCTCCTGGAGACGGCGCACGAACTCGGCGCCGACGCGCTGGCCACCGGCCACTACATCCGCTCGCGGGTCGCGGGCGCGCACCGCGCACTCTACCGGCCGGTCGATGCCGAGCGCGACCAGAGCTACTTCCTGTTCGCCACCACGCAGGCGCAGATCGACTATCTGCGCTTTCCGCTCGGCGGCATGGCCAAGGCGGAGGTGCGCGCGGCAGCCGGCGAAATGGGACTGACGGTCGCCAGCAAGGCCGACAGCCAGGACATCTGCTTCGTGCCGCAGGGGCGCTATTCCGACATCATCGCCAAGCTGAAGCCGGCGGCTGCAGCGCCCGGCGACATCGTTCACATCGACGGACGCGTGCTCGGCCGCCACGAGGGCATATTGCACTACACGATCGGCCAGCGCCGCGGCATCGGCATCGCCGCCGGCGAGCCGCTCTACGTCATCCATCTCGATGCCGAGCGGGCGCGGGTCGTCGTCGGCCCGCGCGAGGCGCTGGAGACGCGCCGCGTCTTCCTGCGCGACGTCAACTGGCTGGGCGAGCGGCCGCTCTCGGACATTCCGGCCACGGGGCTCGACCTGTTCGCGAAGGTGCGCTCGACAAGACCGCCCAGGCCGGCGGTGCTGCATCACGAGAACGGCGTCACGTGGGTGGAACTGTCGGAAGGCGAGTCCGGCGTCGCACCCGGCCAGGCCTGCGTGCTCTATTCGGACGAGGGTGCCGACGCGCGGGTCTTCGGCGGCGGCTTCATCGAGCGCTCCGAGCGCCGCGCGGATGCCGAGGCGAAGCTTTCCCGGCTTGCGGCCATGGCGGCGGCAAACGTCTCCGCCTGAGCGCGGAGCTCTTCCGGCCTACATGCGAACGGGGATGGGCGTCGGCGCGGTGGCTGCGGTCGAGCCGTGATCGACGGTCCCGGCGGTCAGCACGCGCAGCACGCGGATCGCCTCCTCGCCGCCGGTGCGCGGCTCGGCGCGCGTCTCTATGCAGTGGATGAAGTTCTCGAGTTCACGCGTCAGCGGCATGCCCTCGTTGACCTCGACATAGCTCGGCTCGTTCGTGGTGAAGGCCCACTGGCCGGAGTCCTGCCAAACGGCGTGGCGATAGACGGCGAGCTTGCGCGACCATGGCTCGACGTCGTCGAACACCGCCATCGCCTTTGTGCCGACCACGGTGAGCCGGCGTTCGCGGTAGGGATTGAGCCGCGAGGTGAAGAGATGTCCGCGCAGGTCGCCGGGAAAGCGCATGTGGAGATGGGCGAAGTCGCTGAGATGGTCGAGGATCGCCGCCCCCTCGCCGCGCACCTCGAGCGGCGCGGAGCCGGTAATGGCGAGGATCATCGACAGGTCGTGCGGCGCCAGGTCCCACAGCGCGTCGTTCTCGGTATGGAACTTGCCGAGGCCGAGGCGGTGCGAATGAATGTAGCGCACCTCGCCGAGTTCGCCGGTATCCACCAGCGTCTTCAGCTTCTCGAAGGCGGGATGGAAGCGCAGAACGTGGCCGACCATGAAGACGCGGCCGGCCTCGCGCGCCGCCGCGACCGAGCGCTCGGCATCGGCCACCGTCAAGGCCACCGGCTTTTCGACCAGCACGTCCTTGCCGGCCCTGACGGCGCGGATTGCGTTTTCGGCGTGGAATTGCGGCGGCAGCGCCATGACGATGGCGTCGATGTCGTCGCGACCGAAAAGATCGTCCGGGTCGATCGCCAGACATTCCTGCTCGGCGGCGAAGCCTTCTGCGCGGGCGGCGTTGGCGTCCGACACGGCGTGCAGCACGCCGAGCGATTTCAGCGTGCGGATGTGGTTGCTGCCCCAATAGCCGCAACCCAGGACCGCGATACGCGGTTTCATTCACCTGGTGCCCGTTTGGCGTGGCAGAGACATATCGGCGCGCGCCCTCGGACTCAAGTGCGGAGCGCTGCCGCTGCGGAATGCCGGCGCCGTCCGGAAGCCGCGGCGCGGGCGCCGGAGCGCCTTGACAGCCAATGCGGCGCAACCTTATATCCGCGCGTCCTTGGCGACCCCGCCACGCAATCGGCCTCGAATGCGGCAGGTTTGGGGCTCGATCCTGGCGCGGCGGAGTAGCTCAGTCGGTTAGAGCAGAGGAATCATAATCCTTGTGTCGGGGGTTCG